>AJXE01000078.1 GCA_000263395.1 Stutzerimonas stutzeri TS44 | reverse complement strand
GATGCATCTCTGGGTCGCGTTTGCCGTCCTTGTTCTTGGTCGAGCTCGGTGCATTGATCAATGTGGCATCGACAATGGTGCCTTGGCGCAGCGACAGGCCACGGTCACCCAGGTAGCCATTGATAACTGCCAGGATGCCAGCAGCCAGTTCGTGTTTCTCCAGCAGGCGACGGAAGTTGAGGATGGTGGTTTCGTCGGGGATACGCTCCAGGCTCAGCCCCGCGAACTGCCGCAGGATGGTGGTCTCGTACAGTGCCTCTTCCATCGCCGGATCGCTGTAGCCAAACCAGTTCTGCATCAAATGAACCCGCAGCATCGCCATCAGCGGATAGGCCGGACGTCCGCCTTCACCCTTGGGGTAGTGGGGCTCGATCAAGGCAACCAAACCCTTCCATGGCACTACCCGATCCATTTCGATCAAGAACAACTCTTTGCGGGTCTGCTTGCGCTTGCCGGCGTACTCGGCGTCGGAGAAAGTCATCTGCTTCATCGGGCTACTCGGCGGGTAGGATCGGGGTATTTTGCCAAATCAGGAAGTCTTCTTCAGAGTGT
>AJXE01000077.1 GCA_000263395.1 Stutzerimonas stutzeri TS44 | reverse complement strand
ACTTCGGGGCCAAGGCACACATAGGTGTCGACGATGAATCGGGTTTGGTGCACAGCGTGGTGGTCACGGCAGCCAATGTCGCGGATGTCACCCAGGTCGATAAGCTGCTGCACGGCGAGGAGAACATGGTCGGCGCAGACGCCGGTTACACCGGCGTCGAGAAGCGTCCCGAACATGAAGGCCGCGAAGTCATCTGGCAGATCGCGGCCCGCCGCAGCACTTACAAGAAGCTGGATAAGCGCAGCGCGCTGTACAAAGCCAAGCGCAAGATCGAGAAGGCCAAAGCCCAGGTGCGCGCCAAGGTCGAGCACCCGTTCCGGGTGATCAAGCGTCAGTTTGGCTACACCAAGGTGCGCTTCCGAGGCCTGGCGAAGAATACGTCGCAGATGGTTACGCTGTTTGCGCTATCGAATCTGTGGATGGCTCGCCGACATTTACTGACCTCTGCAGGAGAGGTGCGCCTGTAATGCGAGGCATAGCCGCTGCGAGGTGCTCGCAGCGGCTCAAGCATCGAATTGAGCCGGCGACTTGATCGTTTTTTGATCATTATCCCGCTTTAAAATCAGCAGTGCCTGAAGTCAGTCAGAAAAACTCGACTACTTCAGACCATCC
>AJXE01000076.1 GCA_000263395.1 Stutzerimonas stutzeri TS44 | reverse complement strand
AATCATGGAGCAAGCTCCACTCATCCGCTCGACTTGCATGTGTTAGGCCTGCCGCCAGCGTTCAATCTGAGCCATGATCAAACTCTTCAGTTCAATACTGCTTGGGTTTTGAGAAAACCCTAAACTTGGCTCAGCAATCGCAAATCCCTTCCAATGAAAGGGTAACTCTCGAATTAACGAGTGTTGCTTTGTGATGCTGATAATCTTGCGACTACCAGTCTTACATTCACAAGCACCCACACGAATTGCTTGATTCAGTTGTTAAAGAGCGTTTCGATCAAGTCTT
Organism: Stutzerimonas stutzeri TS44; assembly: GCA_000263395.1. Lineage (GTDB taxonomy): Bacteria > Pseudomonadota > Gammaproteobacteria > Pseudomonadales > Pseudomonadaceae > Stutzerimonas > Stutzerimonas stutzeri_C. The sequence continues at coordinate 360 of AJXE01000076.1, read as the reverse complement.
TCGTCTCAACCGACGGCCGCGCATTCTACAGCAGCCTTTCTTTCTGTCAAGCTGTTTTTCGAAAATTTCTTTTCTACTCAATCGCTTGCCGCCTCGATCAATCTGCATCTCTCGTCAGCGGGAGGCGAATCATACAGCGTTCAAAACCGCTGTCAACCACCTCTTTCAACCGCTTCCGATCACTCGACCGAAGCCACCAACAGGACTCAACCACCACCCTGCCAGCCCGGCGTATTCTACTCGAATCCGCCACCAGCGCAACTCTCAATCTCAAAGCAACTTGTTGATTTACAAGAACTTTTAGCCGAGGACTGCGCCAGAAGTGGTGCGCATTATAGGGGGCTGAAAGTGTGCGTCAAG
>AJXE01000075.1 GCA_000263395.1 Stutzerimonas stutzeri TS44 | reverse complement strand
GCGACCTTCACCGGTGACCACGGCACCCTGACGGTAACCGCCTACAACGCCGCCACCGGCGTGGCGAGCTACTCCTACGAACTGACCGAAGCGACCACCGATGGCGACGGCACCGAGACCGACAGCTTCAGCCTGAGCGTGACCGACGGCACCGGCAGCTCGACCCCGGTCAGCCTGGTCATCAACATCCTCGACGACGTGCCGCGTGCGGTGAACGACAGCAACAGCGTCGGTGAGGACAGCGTCACCGCCATCACCGGCAACGTGCTGACCAACGACCTGCACACCAACGGCCAACCGGGCGCCGACACCCCGACCAGCTTCGTCAACTGGACCAGCACCACGGCGGCGCACGGCACCTTCACCGACCTGGGTGGCGGCAACTACAGCTACCTGGTGGACCCGACCGATGCCGCGGTGCAAGGCCTGGACGATGGCCAGACCCTCACCGAAACCTTCACCTACACCATGCAGGACGCCGACGGTGATCCGTCCAGCGCGACGCTGACCATCACCATCACCGGCAGCAACGACAGCCCGAGCCTGATCCTCGCCGCCACCGACAGCATCGTCGATGAAGCCGGTCTGAGCAGCGGCTCGGCCGCCGCCGGCGCTGGCGAGTTCGCCTCCGGCAGCTTCACCCTGGCCGACATCGATGGCCTGGACGACCTGCAGAGCGTGACCATCAAC
>AJXE01000074.1 GCA_000263395.1 Stutzerimonas stutzeri TS44 | reverse complement strand
GGATAAGTCTACCAGCGCAGCTGCTTTTGAACCCACTCCCTCGCTGTCCCAGTTCAGCTGTTGAAGACCTGCCACATGCAGCCATGCAGCAGGCCGTCGTCGCCATGAAATCAGAACGGCTCATCGTCCTCCGGTTCCTGGCCGCCCTTACGCTTTCGCTCCCGTGATTTGATCTTGGCCTGGGCCGCCAAGCTACTGTGTTGCAGGCGATAGGACTCGTTACCGGTTTCGACGATGTGGCAGTGGTGGGTCAGCCGATCCAGCAGGGCGGTGGTCATCTTGGCGTCGCCGAACACGCTCGACCATTCGGCGAAGCTCAGGTTGGTGGTGATCACCACGCTGGTGTGTTCGTACAGCTTGGACAGCAGGTGAAACAGCAACGCACCGCCAGCCTGGCTGAACGGCAGATAACCCAGTTCGTCGAGGATGACCAGATCCATGCGCAGCAGTGCCTGGGCGATCCGCCCGGCTTTGCCGTCGTGTTTTTCGCGCTCCAGCAGATTGACCAGATCGACCGTGGAGTAGAAGCGCACGCGCTTACCGTGCCGGGTGATGCCGGACACGGCCAGCGCGGTGGCTAGGTGGGTTTTACCGGTGCCTGGCCCACCGATCAGCACCACGTTCTGCGCGGTGTCGGTAAAGGCCAGGCTGGCCAGCTCGCTGATCAAGCGTGCGTCGGCGCTAGAGGCGTTGAAATCGAAGCTGGCCAGATCGCGGTGC
>AJXE01000073.1 GCA_000263395.1 Stutzerimonas stutzeri TS44 | reverse complement strand
CCCGCTTCAGCAACTGGAAAAAGCTTTCCGCGACCGCGTTGTCGTGACAGTTACCGCGTCGACTCATGCTGCTGATTAGGTTGTTGGCCTTCAGGAAGCTCTGCCAGTCCGAGCTGCTGAACTGGCTGCCCTGGTCGGAGTGGATCATCACCTCCTGCCTGGGCTTGCGCCGCCAGACCGCCATCAGCAACGCATCGATGGCCAGGTCGCTGCACATCCGTGGTTTCATCGACCAGCCGATCACCTGGCGCGAAAACAGATCCAGCACCACCGCCAAGTACAACCAGCCCTCATAGGTGCGGATGTAGGTGATGTCGGTGACCCAGACCTTGTTCGGCTCGCTGACCTTGAACTGCCGCTCCAGGCGGTTGGGCGAAGCCACCGTCGGCTTACCGCCGTAATAGCCGGGGCGCCGACGATAACCGGTCTGCGAACGCAGCCCCTCCACCCGCATCAGGCGAGCCACGCGGTGCCGGCCACAGGACTCGCCCAGCTCACGCAGGTCGTCGTGGATCTTGCGGTAGCCGTAGACTCCGCCGCTTTCCAGCCAGGCATGCTTGATCAATCCGAGCAGGCGCTGATCTTCCTTCTCGCGTGCGGATTTCGGCTTGGCCAGCCAGGCGTAGTAACCGCTGGGATGTACCTGGAGGGTCTGGCAGAGACGCCGTACCGGGTACTCCACCGACAGCTTGCTGATGACGGCGTACTTCAGCCGGACTCCTTGGCAAAGTACGCGGCGGCCTTTTTTAGGATATCTCGCTCTTCGGTCACCCGCTTGAGTTCCGCGCGCAAGCGACGCAGCTCGGCCTGTTGATCATCTACCTGCTGCCGCTGTGCTTGGGGCTTACTGTAGCGCTTTACCCAGGCGTACAGGCTGTGCGCGGACACGCCTAGACGCTCCGCCACATCGGCAACGCGCAAACCGCGCTCGGTGACTTGCTTGACCGCTTCGATCTTGAATTCTTCGGGGTAACGCTGGTTGCTCATGGCACCTCCTGATGGGCCTCATTATGAGGCTTAGAGGTGTCTACGAAACCAGGGGCGATTCAA
>AJXE01000072.1 GCA_000263395.1 Stutzerimonas stutzeri TS44 | reverse complement strand
ATCGAGAACAACCATTTCGAGCGCAGCGACCTGGGTATCCACCTCACGGCCGGCTCGGAGGACAACCGCATCGTCGGCAACGCCTTCGTCGGCAACCAGCAGCAGGTCAAGTACGTCGCCGTGCGCACCCAGGAATGGTCGGTGGACGGGCGCGGCAACTACTGGAGCGACTACCTGGGCTGGGACCGCAACGAGGATGGCCTGGGCGACGTGCCCTACGAACCCAACGACAACGTCGACCGCCTGCTGTGGATGTACCCGCAGGTGCGCCTGCTGATGAACAGCCCCAGCATCGAGGTGCTGCGCTGGGTGCAGCGCGCCTTCCCGGTGATCAAGTCGCCGGGGGTACAGGACAGCCATCCGCTGATGCAACTACCGACCGAGGAATTGATGAGCACGACGCAGGAGCCCGCCTCATGAATGCAGTAGAGATCCAGGGCGTCAGCCAGCGTTACGGCAGCATGACGGTGCTGCACGACTTGAACCTGACCCTCGGCGAGGGCGAGGTGCTCGGCCTGTTCGGCCACAACGGCGCCGGCAAGACCACCAGCATGAAGCTGATCCTCGGCCTGCTGCAGGCCAGCGAGGGGCAGGTGCGGGTGCTCGGCCGCGACCCGCGCACCACCGACGTGCGCCGGCAGATGGGTTATCTGCCGGAGAACGTGACCTTCTACCCGCAGTTGACCGGCCGCGAAACGCTGCGCCATTTCGCCCGGCTGAAGAGCACGCCGCTGGGTCAGGTCGACGATCTGCTCGAGCAGGTCGGCCTCGCCCATGCCGCCGACCGCCGGGTGAAAACCTATTCCAAGGGCATGCGCCAGCGTCTCGGCCTGGCCCAGGCGGTGCTCGGCCAGCCGCGCCTGCTGCTGCTCGACGAGCCCACGGTCGGTCTCGACCCGATCGCCACGCAGGAGCTGTACCTGCTGATCGACCGCCTGCGTCAGGGCGGTACCAGCGTCATCCTCTGCTCGCACGTGCTGCCGGGTGTGGAATCGCACATCAACCGGGCGGCGATTCTCGCCAAGGGCCGCCTGCAGGCGGTCGGCAGCCTGGGCCAGCTGCGCGCCGAAGCCGGCCTGCCGGTGCGCATCCG
>AJXE01000071.1 GCA_000263395.1 Stutzerimonas stutzeri TS44 | reverse complement strand
TTCGACGATCTTGGCAACCACGCCGGCGCCGACGGTACGACCACCTTCGCGAATCGCGAAGCGCAGGCCGTCTTCCATGGCGATCGGCTTGATCAGGGTAACAACCATTTTCACGTTGTCGCCCGGCATCACCATCTCGACGCCTTCCGGCAGTTCGCACGAACCGGTCACGTCAGTGGTGCGGAAGTAGAACTGCGGACGGTAGCCCTTGAAGAACGGGGTATGACGACCACCCTCTTCCTTGGACAGCACGTACACTTCAGCTTCGAACTTGGTGTGCGGCTTGATGGTGCCCGGCTTGGCCAGAACCTGACCACGCTCGACATCATCACGCTTGGTGCCACGCAGCAGCACGCCGCAGTTCTCACCAGCACGACCTTCGTCGAGCAGCTTGCGGAACATCTCAACACCAGTACAGGTAGTCTTGGTGGTCGGACGCAGGCCGACGATCTCGATTTCTTCCTGGATCTTGACGATACCGCGCTCGACACGGCCAGTCACAACGGTGCCGCGGCCAGAGATCGAGAATACGTCTTCGATCGGCATCAGGAACGGCTTGTCGATGGCACGAACCGGCTCGGGGATATAGGTATCCAGAGTCTCGACGAGCTTCTTGACGGCAGTGGTGCCCATCTCGTTGTCGTCCTGGCCGTTCAGAGCCATCAGCGCGGAACCGATGATGATCGGCGTGTCGTCGCCCGGGAAATCGTAAGTGCTGAGCAGATCGCGCACTTCCATTTCCACCAGCTCCAGCAGCTCGGCATCGTCAACCATGTCGGCCTTGTTCAGGAACACGACGATGTACGGAACACCAACTTGGCGGGACAGCAGGATGTGCTCGCGAGTCTGCGGCATGGGGCCGTCGGCAGCCGAGCAGACCAGGATCGCACCGTCCATCTGGGCAGCACCGGTGATCATGTTCTTCACATAGTCAGCGTGACCCGGGCAGTCAACGTGCGCGTAGTGGCGAATGTTGGAGTCGTACTCCACATGGGAGGTGTTGATGGTGATGCCGCGAGCCTTCTCTTCCGGCGCGCTGTCGATCTTGTCGAAGTCGACACGAGCGGAACCGAACACCTCGGAGCACACACGGGTCAGCGCAGCGGTCAGGGTGGTCTTGCCATGGTCGACGTGACCAATGGTGCCGACGTTGACGTGCGGTTTGTTACGTTCGAA
>AJXE01000070.1 GCA_000263395.1 Stutzerimonas stutzeri TS44 | reverse complement strand
ACCCGACGCGCCTTGCCATCCTCAATTGGCTCAAGGATCCCAGGACAGTCTTTCCCGAGCAGGAAGTCGACCCAGAAACGGTAGGCGTGTGCGTCAGTATCATCCAAGAGCGCACGGGCCTCTCGCAGTCAACGACATCGCTTTATCTCGCAGCTCTACAGCGCGCGCAATTGGTGACATCGCAGCGGATCGGCCCCTGGACCTACTACAAACGCCACGATGAGAATATCGATGCCTTCTTCAAGGCGCTGCAAGAAAGAATCTAGGGCTGCACACCCTTGTATTTCTGACTGATTTCAGTCTTTGCCGATGTCAAAAACAGCAATCTGACCAAATAACGATCAGATCATCCGAAGCTTCGAGTGATCGAACAGCATTACCAGTGATGCGGTGCGCGGAAAAAACGCTCCTATAGCAAAACTGCCACTTGATAACGCTGAAACCAGGGGCTGTACACGCAAAAGACAGCACACTCCAGAGAGGACGCGAAGCCCTTCAAGTGCTCTTCTACGGCCAACCTTCTTTAGGGGGCAGCCGCCACGGCGTCGACATCCCACGCCAGCCCCTGGCGCGTTGGGTGATCCAAAGTGGTGAGCAACTGCAACCGTTGCTCAACCTGATGCGCGACAAGCTGCTGGACTACCCCGTGTTGCACTGCGACGAAACGCGCTTGCAGGTGCTGCATGAACCGGGACGCGACCCCTCGGCACAATCCTGGATGTGGGTGCAAAGCGGTGGGCCGCCGGACAAGCCGGTGATCCTTTTCGACTACCCAGCCAGCCGCGCGCAGGAGGTGCCGCTACGCCTGCTCGATGGCTACCGCGGCTACCTGATGACCGACGACTACGCCGGTTACAACGCCGTGGCTGCACGCGACGGCATCGAACGCCTGGGCTGCTGGGCGCATGCGCGACGCAAGTTCGTCGAAGCCCAAAAGGTGCAGCCCAAGGGCAAGACTGGGCGTGCCGACGTGGCGCTGAGCCTGATCAACAAGCTCTACGGCATCGAGCGTGACCTGAAGGACGCTGACCATTCCACTCCAGCGGGTTCCCCATTGACGCTGGAGCCGCATCCCATTTCCCGCTATACCGAAGCGGTTAAAGGCCAAAGGGCCGAAAAGGCAAGGGAATGGGAGTGCAAGGGGAAAGGCCCTACCTCGAAAAGGCGAAAAGGCATCCCGGCCGGCCCCCCCAGAGGACACCCACATGCTCTCCCTGTTCCAGCGAAAACGGCCTCCGGTTGC
>AJXE01000069.1 GCA_000263395.1 Stutzerimonas stutzeri TS44 | reverse complement strand
TGTTGCCGCTGACCGAAAACTGACCCAGTAGAGGCTGTTCTGCCGACTGAAAACTGACCCAGGTGTTCAACTGCTTCTGCTCAATTTTTGAGCAGGAGAACACAGGGTGATCAGTATGGAAATGATGGGCAAAATCCGCCGGATGTATTTCCGCGACAAGCTGTCGCTGCATGAGATAGCCAAGCGCACCGGGCTGGCGCGCAACACGATTCGCAAGTGGGTCAGAGCACCTGAGGCCAAGCAGCCGGTGTACCAACGCCGCGCGATCTTTAACAAACTCAGCCCTTTTCACGCCACGCTAGAGCAGGCGCTAAAAGCCGATTCGCTGCGCCCCAAGCAACAGCGGCGCAGTGCCAAGGCGCTGTTGGCGCAAATCAAAGCCGATGGTTATGACGGTGGCTACAGCCAGCTCACCGCGTTTATCCGTGCCTGGCGAGGGGGACAGGGCAAGGCGTCGCAGGCCTTTGTGCCGCTGACCTTTGCTCTTGGCGAGGCGTTTCAGTTTGACTGGAGCGAGGAAGGCTTGCTGGTCGGCGGCATTTACCGGCGTATGCAGGTGGCACATCTGAAGCTGTGTGCCAGCCGTGCGTTCTGGCTTGTGGCGTATCCGAGCCAGGGCCATGAGATGTTATTTGACGCCCATACACGCTCGTTCGGCGCCTTGGGCGGCGTGCCGCGCCGGGGCATCTACGACAACATGAAGACCGCCGTCGACAAGGTCAATAAGGGCAAAGGCCGGGCGGTGAATGCACGCTTTGCGGTGATGTGCGCGCATTACCTGTTCGATCCGGACTTCTGCAACGTCGCCGCTGGTTGGGAAAAGGGCATCGTTGAAAAGAACGTGCAAGACAGCCGTAGGCGCATCTGGCTAGACGCCCAGGACTGTCATTTTCACTCCTTCGAGGAACTCAATGCCTGGCTGGGCCAGCGCTGCCGCGCGCTTTGGAACGAGCTGACGCACCCTCAATACAGCGGTCTGAGTGTGGCCGAAGTGCTGGAGTTGGAGCGCGCTGAACTGATGCCTGTGCCAGCGCCATTCGACGGTTACGTCGAGCGGCCTGCGCGGGTCTCCAGCACCTGCCTGGTCAGCGTCGGGCGCAACCGCTACTCGGTGCCGTGTGAGTACGCGGGTAAGTGGGTCAGCAGCCGTTTGTATCCGACGCGAATCGAGGTGGTGGCTGACGACGCGCTGATCGCCAGCCATGTCCGCTTGCTGGATCGCGACCAGGTCAGCTATGACTGGCAGCACTACCTCCCGCTGATCGAACGCAAGCCCGGTGCGCTGCGCAACGGCGCGCCCTTTGCTGATCTGCCGGCGCCGCTGCGTCAGCTTAAGCACGGTCTGGGGCGTCATGCCGGCGGTGACCGGATCATGGCGCAAGTCCTGGCTGCCGTACCGGTCGCCGGACTCGATGCCGTGCTGGTAGCCGTTGAGCTGGTACTGGAGAGCGGCAGCCTGAGCGCCGAACACATCCTCAATGTCGTGGCACGGCTGACAGCATCCGAACCACCACCCAGCGTCGAAACCCACTTGTCGCTCAAGGAAGCCCCCGTCGCTAACACGGCGCGCTACGACCGCCTGCGTGGCCAGGCCGAGGGGG
>AJXE01000068.1 GCA_000263395.1 Stutzerimonas stutzeri TS44 | reverse complement strand
GTGTTGCCGCTGACCGAAAACTGACCCAGTAGAGGCTGTTCTGCCGACTGAAAACTGACCCAGGTGTTCAACTGCTTCTGCTCAATTTTTGAGCAGGAGAACACAGGGTGATCAGTATGGAAATGATGGGCAAAATTCGCCGGATGTATTTCCGCGACAAGCTGTCGCTGCATGAGATAGCCAAGCGCACCGGGTTGGCGCGCAACACGATTCGCAAGTGGGTCAGAGCACCTGAGGCCAAGCCGCCGGTCTACCAACGCCGCGCGATCTTCAACAAACTCAGCCTTTTTCACGCCACGCTGGAGCAGGCGCTAAAAGCCGATTCGCTGCGGCCCAAGCAACAGCGGCGCAGTGCCAAGGCGCTGTTGGCGCAAATCAAAGCCGAAGGTTATGACGGTGGCTACAGCCAGCTCACCGCGTTTATCCGTGCCTGGCGAGGGGGACAGGGCAAGGCGTCGCAGGCCTTTGTGCCGCTGACCTTTGCTCTTGGCGAGGCGTTTCAGTTTGACTGGAGCGAGGAAGGCTTGCTGGTCGGCGGCATTTACCGGCGTATGCAGGTGGCACATCTGAAGCTGTGTGCCAGCCGTGCGTTCTGGCTTGTGGCGTATCCGAGCCAGGGCCATGAGATGTTATTTGACGCCCATACACGCTCGTTCGGCTCCTTGGGCGGCGTGCCGCGCCGGGGCATCTACGACAACATGAAGACCGCCGTCGACAAGGTCAATAAGGGCAAAGGCCGGGCGGTGAATGCACGCTTTGCGGTGATGTGCGCGCATTACCTGTTCGATCCGGACTTCTGCAACGTCGCCGCTGGTTGGGAAAAGGGCATCGTTGAAAAGAACGTGCAAGACAGCCGCAGGCGTATCTGGCTAGACGCCCAGGACTGCCAGTTTCACTCCTTCGAGGAACTCAATGCCTGGCTGGGCCAGCGCTGCCGCGCGCTTTGGAACGAGCTGACGCACCCTCAATACAGCGGGCTGAGTGTGGCCGAGGTACTGGAGTTGGAGCGCGCCGAACTGATGCCTATGCCCGCGGCCTTCGACGGTTACGTCGAGCGGCCTGCGCGGGTCTCCAGCACCTGCCTGGTTAGTGTCGGGCGCAACCGCTACTCGGTGCCGTGTGAGTACGCGGGTAAGTGGGTCAGCAGCCGTTTGTATCCGACGCGAATCGAGGTGGTGGCTGACGACGCGCTGATCGCCAGCCATGTCCGCTTGCTGGATCGCGACCAGGTCAGCTATGACTGGCAGCACTACCTCCCGCTGATCGAACGCAAGCCCGGTGCGCTGCGCAACGGCGCGCCCTTTGCTGATCTGCCGGCGCCGCTGCGTCAGCTTAAGCACGGTCTGGGGCGTCATGCCGGCGGTGACCGGATCATGGCGCAAGTTCTGGCTGCCGTACCGGTCGCCGGGCTCGATGCGGTGCTGGTGGCTGTTGAGCTGGTACTGGAAAGCGGCAGCCTGAGCGCCGAACACATCCTCAATGTCGTGGCGCGCCTGGCCGCGACCGAACCACCACCCAGCGTCGAAACCCACTTGTCGCTCAAGGAAGCCCCCGTCGCTAACACGGCGCGCTACGACCGCCTGCGTGGCCAGGCCGAGGAGG
>AJXE01000067.1 GCA_000263395.1 Stutzerimonas stutzeri TS44 | reverse complement strand
GGCCCAGAGTGTGTAAAAACACTTTCTTATCTTGCGTGCTTCAGCCCATTGCTCCTGGGCGTGGCGATTTCCCGATTATTTACCACGATCAGCGCCGGTAACGCTTCAGAGCGCGTATGAAGCGCTTTGGCACCTCTTGGGGCAGTAAAAGCTGGGCTTTTACGCCGCCATCGCCTTCAACAAGCCTTCGGTGCCGATGATTTTCATCACCCGCTTCAAGTTGTAGGCGAGCACATTCAAGCTCATTTCTGCGCTCACCCCATTCAGTTTTCGAGTCAGGAAGTGCGTTGCTCCCATCCATTGTTTGAGCGTCCCGAAGGGATGCTCAACAGTCCGTTTTCGAACCCGCATCATCTCCGGTGCTTGGTTCAGCCGGCGTTGCATTTCCTCCAGCACCGCTTCATGTTCCCAGCGCCTTACTCGACGATTTGTGCTTGGCGTGCACTGGGTTTTCAGCGCGCAACTCTGGCACTTTGAACTCCAGTAACAGTGCATATTCATGCCTTTCTCAACGCTGGAGAATCGCCAAATCAGTGCCTCTCCAGCCGGGCATGTATATTCGTTTTTCGTCGCGTCATAAACGAAGGCATCTTTGTTGAACCGGCCATCAGCCTTGGCGCTTGAAGTCATCGGCTTTGGCACATAAGCGGTGATGTTTGCATCGTGACAGGCGAGGATTTCTTCACCCTTGAAGTAGCCTCGGTCGGCGACTACCGACAATGTTTCTGCGCCAATGGCTTCCCTAGCTTGCTTGGCCATCGAGCTGAGTTGGTCGCGGTCAGAACCTCTGTTGGTGACCTCATGAGCAACAATCAAATGGTGCTGCGTATCGACCGCCGTCTGCACGTTGTAGCCGACGATACCGCTGCCGCGCGTCATCATCGAACGGGCATCCGGGTCGGTCAGCGAAACCTGTTTGTCAGGGGAATCGTTGAGCTGAGTTTCGATCCCTTGAAGCTCTTTCATCTGCGATTTGAGCTTGGCGATTTTATCTTCCAGGCTGGCAATGTCTGGCGCGGAGGCGCTAGGAATCTGTCGATCAGCCGCATCGAGCGCAGCCAAATAACGGCCGATGCTCGCCTCGATTTCTTCCATGCGCCGCTTCAGTTTGGCGCTGGTGAAATTGCGGTCACGGTTGTTCACTGCCTTGAATTTGCTGCCGTCGATGGCAACCAGGTTTTCGTCAAACAACCCCAACTGCTGGCAGAGCAAAACGAACTGGCGGCAGACGCCGCGAATGGCCTTGCTGTTGTCTTTTCGGAAGTTGGCGATGGTCTTGAAATCGGGCATCAAACGCCCGGTTAGCCACATGAGTTCGACGTTGCGCTGGGCTTCTCGCTCCAGACGTCGGCTCGATTGAATTCGGTTTAGGTAACCGTAGATGTAGATCTTCAGCAGGATCGCCGGGTGGTAGGCAGGTCTGCCGGTTTCGGCTGGAATGACGCCATCAAAACCTAGATTGGCCAAATCGAGTTCATCGACGAAAACGTCAACCACCCGAACCGGATTGGTATCGCTGACGTAGTCGTCGAGGCTTTCGGGAAGTAAGGTGCTTTGACCTCGATGTTCACCCTGGATAAACCGTTTCATGGGCGTCCCTTGCGATGAGATTCTCGGAAATCATAGCAAGGGTTTACCGGGATGTTTTTACACACTCTGGGCC
>AJXE01000066.1 GCA_000263395.1 Stutzerimonas stutzeri TS44 | reverse complement strand
GCAGTATCTCCTTGCCGATGGTGGTCTCGGTGTTGTGGAAGGCCGGGAGGCAATGCATGAAACGCACCTGCGGGTTGCCGGTTTTTTCCATCAGTGCGGTATTGACCTGATAGGGCAGCAGCAGCTTGATGCGCTCCGCCCATTTTTCGTCGGGCTCGCCCATCGACACCCAGACATCGGTATAAACGAAATCGACACCGGCGACCGCCTTGTCGATATCGTCGGTGATGGTAATTCGGGCACCAGTGGTGCTGGCGATCCGCTGGGCTTCCTGCTGGATATCATCGTGCGGCCAGCAGACCTCTGGTGCACACAGACGTACATCCATGCCCATTTTGGCGCCACCAATCAGCAGGCTGTCGCCCATGTTGTTGGCGGCATCGCCGATGAAGACATAGGACACCTCACGCAATGGCTTTTCCACGTGTTCCTGCATGGTTAGAAAGTCGGCCAGGATCTGCGTGGGGTGGAACTCATTCGTCAAGCCGTTGTAGACCGGCACGCCAGCATGCTCGGCCAGCTCCTCGACCACGGCCTGGCCGAAGCCACGGTATTCAATGGCATCATAAACTCGCCCCAGCACCCGGGCGGTGTCCTTGACCGATTCCTTATGACCAATATGGGTGCCGGTCGGCCCGAGATAGGTGACTTTGGCACCTTGATCAAAGGCCGCGACCTCGAAGCCCACCCGGGTGCGGGTGGAGTCCTTTTCGAATATCAGGGCGATTTCCTTGCCACACAGTTTCGGCACTTCGGTGCCGGCATACTTGGCCGCTTTCAGGTCGGCTGCCAGCTTGAGCAGAAAACCAATTTCGCGCGGGCTGAAATCTCGCAACGTAAGGAAGTGTCGGCTTTTCAGATTGAAGGCCATCGCCATGCTCCTTGGGGGTCAGATTGCGTCGCGTATGGTCGGGCAGCTCATGCAGCGTCCACCGCCCCGACCCCGGCCCAGCTCTGCGCCGGGGACTTTTAGTACTTCGATTCCGGCCATTTCCAGAGCGGCGTTGGTGTCGTCATTACGGTCATAGGCAATGACCACCCCCGGACTCAGGGCCAACACGTTGTTGCCATCATTCCACTGCTCGCGTTCACGTTCGGCGGGTGTATCACCACCGGTGGGAATCACGGTTAGGGATTCATAGCCGAGCACCTCCGCGACCACGTCGAACATGGGGCGTGGGTCCTGGCTGAACGTCAGGTGTTTGCCGCCCGTGCCGGGCCGCAGGTCGTAACAGATCATTTGATCGGCTACTTCCTTGAAGGCGGTAACGACATTACCGCCGCAGAAGGTGAACACCGTATCCAGGTGCATGGCCGCTCGGCTTTTGGGAATCTGACAGGCCACCACGCGACTCACTGTCCCGCGTTCGAACAGGGCGTTGGCCATCTGCCCGATCGCCTGGGGGGATGAGCGCTCGCCCATGCCGACCAGCACGGTGTCATTACCGACTGGCATGATGTCCCCGCCTTCCAGGGTCGCCAGCGCGTGATCCTTGAGCGGATCGCCCCAAAGCACTTCGACCTTGCCGGAAAACTTTGGGTGAAACCGGTAGATTGCCGCCGTCAGCAGCGTTTCCGGCTTGCGTGCGGCCCAATACATGGGGTTAAGGGTGACGCCACCGTAGATCCAGGCACTGTTGTCGCGGGTAAACAGGAAGTTTGGCAACGGCGGCAGCACAAAGCCATAAGGCCCGAGGTGGTTGCCGAACAAACCGCTCGGATCGAAAGGCAGATCGCTTACCTGCAACCCACCGATCAGAAACTCTGCCAGGTGTTGGCGCTGATGGAAAATTGACCCACCCTGCCGATTGAAATTTGACCCAGGGCGGATTGCTGATTTT
>AJXE01000065.1 GCA_000263395.1 Stutzerimonas stutzeri TS44 | reverse complement strand
GTGTGTCACGAACACAGGTCAGATGACCTGTGCTGCTGTGCCGAAGATGGAAGTAGGCCTTCCGAAGTCGGCTTGCAGGAGCGGACTTCAAACCACCCGGTGCTGCTGCATCCAAAAGGTGTGGTGGTGAGCGACCGAGGAAAAGTCATCCCTGAGGATGGCAGGTGAGTATGGAGAAGATGAGCGAAAGCAAACCGTCCGATGACGCATCGTTATGCCCAAGGTGCTGCCGAAACTGAGGTGGAGTACTGGCTTCAGGACAAGTCGGGGCGTTACCTGCTTACGGACCCGATGGCAGCCGGTGTATAGGCGGCATGATCTTCATACAGGCTTTGGTACGGAACGTGAGAACCTTGTTCCAGATGCGAAGGAAAATGACAAATGGCCAACACCATGAGGAAGAATACCGATGCTGGAACGAGGGGCGGAGCCTCCCGTAGTAGCGATGAAGCCTCTGTAATGGAGGTGGAGCGAAGGGGCGGCGTTATCCGGCCGACGAGCGTTGCCAACCTCCGGGGATGAGTGACGTGAGCTCGGCGAAACCTTATGACATAGCGAAACGCACGGTATGGGACGCCTACCAGCAGGTCAGGGCCAATCGCGGTGCTGCCGGCATCGACGATGAAACCATCGCCGATTTCGAGCGGGATCTGTCTAAGAATCTCTACAAGCTGTGGAATCGGATGTCGTCGGGGTCGTACTTCCCGCCTCCGGTCAAGCAAGTAGAAATTCCCAAGGCATCGGGAGGCACGCGCAAGCTGGGAGTGCCCACGGTTGGTGATCGTGTCGCGCAAACCGTGGTCAAGCTTCTCATCGAGCCGGAGCTGGACTCGATCTTCCACTCGGACTCCTATGGGTACCGGCCGGGACGATCAGCGAAGCAGGCGGTGGCGATCACGCGTGAGCGCTGCTGGCGATACGACTGGGTGGTGGAGTTTGATATCAAGGCAGCCTTCGATCAGATCAATCATGGATTGCTGATGAAGGCGGTGCGCCTGCACATCAAGGAGGACTGGATACTTCTGTACATCGAGCGGTGGCTGGTTGCGCCGTTCGAAACGGATGACGGCATGCGCGTCCCACGCGAACGCGGCACCCCGCAAGGTGGAGTGATCAGTCCCCTCCTGATGAATCTGTTCATGCACTATGCCTTCGACACCTGGATGCAACGTACCAGCCCCAACTGCCCGTTTGCCCGCTACGCCGATGATGCGGTGGTGCACTGCCGCAGTCGAAAGCAAGCGGAGTACGTGATGCGCTCCATTGCTTCACGGCTGGCTGCCTGTGGCTTGACGATGCACCCGGAGAAATCGAAGGTCGTGTACTGCAAGGACAGTAACCGTCGCGCAGGTTATCCGCATGTGAGCTTTACCTTCCTCGGCTTCACCTTTAGGCCGAGGAAGGCGCTCAGCAAACAAGACCAGCTCTTCACGAGCTTCCTTCCGGGAGCGAGTGCGGATGCCTTAAAGCGGATGCGGCAAGCGGTACGCAGGTGGCGACTCAATCGCCAAACCCACGTGACGCTGGTCGACGTGGCTCGGCTCTACAATCCAGTGATACAGGGGTGGTGGCAATACTATGGCTCGTTCTATCGGACAGCCATGCTTGGCATCTTCCAGCACATTGACCGCGCGCTTGAACGCTGGGCCCGACGAAAATACAAGGCCCTTCATAGGCGCAAGCGGCGCATTAGCCAATGGCTGGACAAGATGCGGACTGTGGTACCCCGGCTGTTTCATCACTGGCGAGTGACCGGGCAGCAAGGTTGGATAACGGGAGCCGTATGACGCGAGAGTGTCACGTACGGTTCTGCGAGCGGCTGCGGGGGCAGTTCCCGCGGCCGACTCACC
>AJXE01000064.1 GCA_000263395.1 Stutzerimonas stutzeri TS44 | reverse complement strand
AGCGGCCCGCTGATCGCCATCCGTACCCGGCTGATCAGCCGCAAGAGCATGGGTGGCATGCTCACCGACCTGCACTCGCGGGTGCTCGATGCCCGCGGCGAGCCGCTGCCGGGCCTGTATGCGGCCGGCGAGGCGGCCGGCTTCGGCGGCGGCGGCATCAGCGGTATTCGCTCGCTGGAAGGCACCTTTCTCTCCAACTGCATCCTCAACGGTCGCCGCGCCGCGCAGACCATCGCCGGCGACGCCTGACCCTCAAGAACAAGCATAAGAACAAGGAGAACCACCATGAAGAAGACCGGCGCCGCACTCGCACGCTTTGCCCTGGAACAGCTGGGCGTCAGCCACACCTTCGGCATTCCCGGCGTGCACAACACCGAGCTGTACGACGAGCTGAACGCCTCGCCCAGCATCCAGCCGGTGCTGGTGACGCACGAGTGCGGCGCGGCCTTCATGGCCGATGCCTTCAGCCGCACCGGCTCGAGCATCGGCACGCTGGTGATCGTGCCCGCCGCCGGCGTCACCCACGCCGCCAGCGGCATCGGCGAGGCGGGGCTGGATGGCATTCCCATGCTGATCCTCTCCGGCGGCATCCACAGCGAAAGCGGCCGGCAGTTCCAGTTGCACGACATCGACCAGCACGCGCTGCTGGCGCCGATCACCAAGGCGAGCTTTCGCATTCTCAGCCACGCCGAGGTGATTCCCACGCTGTATGAGGCCTACCGCATCGCCACCGGCGGCGAGCCGGGGCCGGTGTTCGTCGAGCTGCCGTACAACATCGGCAACTTCCTCGGCGAGGTGGAAGAGATGCCGGCCTACGTCGCCGAGCCGCCGGCGCCGCAGCTCGATCCGGCGCTGCTGCGCCAGGCCGCGCGGTTGCTGGTCGACGCGCGCCAGCCCGGGCTGTTTCTCGGCTGGGGCGCGATGGGCGCGCAGGCCGAACTGATCCAGCTGGCCGAACTGCTCGCCGCACCGGTGTGCACCACCCTGCAGGGTCTCAGTGCCTTCCCGGCCACGCATCCGCTGCATGTCGGCATGGGCTTCGGCGAATACGCGGTGCCGGCCGCGGCGAACGCCTTCGCCGGCTGCGACTGTCTGCTGGCGGTGGGCACGCGTTTCGCGGAAATCCCCACCGGCAGCTACAGCATGCCGGTGCCGGCGAAGCTGATTCACCTGGACATCAACCCACAGGTGTTCGACGCCAACTACCCGGCGCGCATCGCCCTGGCCGGCGCGGCCGAGCAGCTGATTCCGGCGCTGCTGGCCGAGGTCCGCGCCATGCGCAGCGCGCCGCCGCACAGCGAGCTGGCGCAACGGATCGCCGCCGACAAGGCCGCGTACGTCAAGGAGTGGCTGCAGCACGACAGTCACGGGCGGGTGAATCCGGCGGTGTTCTGCCAGGCACTGCGCGCGCAGCTCAGCGATCAGGCGATCGTGGTGGCCGACGATGGCAACCACACCTTCCTGCTGGCCGAGCTGATGCCGATCCACGCGGCGCGCGGCTTCATCTCGCCCAGCGACTTCAATGCAATGGGCTACTGCGTGCCGGGCGCGATCGGCGCCAAGCTGGCCAACCCGCAGCGCCAGGTGGTGGGCGTGGTCGGCGACGGCGCGCTGCGCATGACTGGCCTCGAGCTGGTCACCGCCAGCAGCCTGGGGCTCGATCTGGTGCTGTTTGTGTTCAACGACGGCGAGCTGTCGCAGATCGCCCAGGCGCAGGAGATTCCCTACAACCGCAAGACCTGCACCGTGCTGCGGCCGCTCAACCTGGCCGCGCTGGCCGAAACCACCGGCGCGGCGTTCGTTGCCATCGAGAACAACGCGCAGTGTGCCGACGGCATCACCCGGGCGATGACGCTGGCCCGCGAGGGCAGGCCGGTGCTGGTGGATGTGCGCGTCGACTACAGCAAGCGCACGCGCTTCACCGAGGGCGTGGTCAAGGCCACGCT
>AJXE01000063.1 GCA_000263395.1 Stutzerimonas stutzeri TS44 | reverse complement strand
CGCCAATGCTTTCAGGGCTTCGTTGACGTCAATAGTCATGAATTTTTTGAGACCTGTTTTTTTCGATATCTAGATATCTTCCTGATTCGCGCATCAAATTGGAAGGCTTCGCCATGATCTCTGCGCGCCTGCCCGTCGCAATGACGGGCTGGTTTGGACTGGAATCCTATTGCCCTGTCAGGTAGGACTATCGGGCACCTGTGCGCCGAATTGCGGGACGATATGTTTGCCAAGTTCCTCGATAACCTCTGCTGCCGGGCGTTTACCATACTTGAGGTTCAGGATGACGTGATCTACACCGATTTCCTGAAGTGTATCCAGCAAGGCCCGCAGGTGGTTACGTCCCAGTCGGAATCCTAGATGGATAGGCGAGGGTGGCGTGGATGGGTGTTCGTCCAGGTCGATATACAGCGATTGCAAGAACGGCTTGTAGATAGTGCCACATTGTTTAGCCGTTTCCTGTCGCCAATCTTCCACGATGAGTCGCTGCATTTTTGGCGGACGTGGATAGTTGATCCATCCATGGCTTTCACGCGCGATCCAATCGAGCGGCTGGCGGCTGTGTCCGGTTACGAATAGCGGTATTTCCCGAGTCGTAGGTTTGGGAACGAGATCGGCCCCCAGTAACTCGCCGTGACTCCAGCGAATGGGCTCGAAGTGTGTTCGATGGGCTTGGCGTATCACATTGAGGTTTTCTTGAAAGGTCTCGCCACGCTGTTCTGGATCAATGCTGAATGCGGGAAACTCCACGGGACGATCGCCAGAGGCTACTCCCAGGAGCAAGCGACCTCCGCTCAACTGATCAATGCTCGCTGCGGCCTTTGCCGTGTGCAAGGGATTACGCAGAGTAAGGGCGATGGAGGCGGTGCCTAGTGCGATTTTTGTTGTATGGGCTGCCATGTAGCCCAGATACACCCAAGGGTCGAAAACCTGGCCGACATCGCCGAAGCTTGGGTCCCTGAGTGGGACGTCGCGAAACCAGAGCGCCGAAAAACCAAGTGCCTCTGCACGTTTGGCCAGCGCGACCTGATCTAGCATGCTCGGTGTATCACCTTCGAAAGCCTCCAGGGGAAAGAACAGCCCAAGGCTTAGATGACCCTGCCTGAAGGTTCGTTTGAATCCCCTATGCTCTTGGTAGGGGATCGTGCTCGGTTGGTACATGCTTAACTTCCTCGGTCAACAATCGCTGAGCCACGCCCCTGAGTTATGGGGCGTGGCATTGAGCGTTTAGGATTTGTAAGTCGGGTAGTCGGTGTAGCCCTTATCGGTACCGCCGTACATGGTGCTTGGATCAACTGGGTTAAGCGGCCAGTTGTTGGCGATACGAGCGGGCAGGTCGGGGTTCGCAATGAAGGGGCGGCCAAAAGCGATCAGATCGCCCCAGCCAGCTTTTATCACGCGATTTCCTCGTTCAGCGGTGTACTTGCCGGCATAGATAATCTTGCCGCTGAATGTCTTACGAACAGCTTCCCGGAACGTCTCAGGCAGCTCGGGTGCGTTTTCCCAATCGGCTTCGGCGAGCGACAGGTAGGCAATGCCCACTTCCTCGAGGATCTTCACTGCCTCGATGTAGGTTTGATGAGGATCTTCTTCGACCAGACCAAGGTAGACGCGGTCTTCGTCTGTGGTCGCGAACAGCGGGGCGAAGCGAACGCCAACGCGCTCCTTGCCGACCACACCAGCAACAGCGAGGGTGATTTCGCGCAGGAAGCGAAGACGGTTCTGCAGCGAACCGCCATATTCATCATCACGCTGGTTGGTATGGGCCGAAATGAACTGGTTTACCAGGTACCCGTTCGCGCAGTGAAGCTCCACCCCGTCAAAACCTGCGTCCAAAGCATTTCGGGCTGCTTGGGCGTAGAGCTCAACCAGTTCCTTTACCTCCTTGGTGGACAGGGCTCGTGGGGTCGAAGGGTCGGCCAGTGTACCCGTGCCGGGGCCAGTTTCGATGAACACCTTGACGTTGTCCGCGCGGATGGCTGATGGCGCGACGGGCGCTTCACCACCGGGTTGCAGCGATGTGTGCGACACGCGGCCCACATGCCAAAGTTGAGCAAAGATCACCCCCCCTTCGGCGTGAACAGCGTCGGTGACCTTACGCCAGCCTTGTATCTGTTCCGGGCTATGAATGCCAGGTGTCCAGGCATAACCCTGTCCTCGGGGTTCGATCTGTGTGCCCTCGGTCACCATGAAGCCAGCACCGCTGCGCTGACGGTAATATGTGGCCATCAGGTCGTTCGCAATATTGCCGGGTTGGGAGCTGCGCGAACGCGTCAGTGGCGGCAGAACGATACGGTTCTTGAGGGTGTATGGGCCCAGCTGAGTGGTTTT
>AJXE01000062.1 GCA_000263395.1 Stutzerimonas stutzeri TS44 | reverse complement strand
GGATTTCGGAGCATCGTGACCGGCCGTTTCGGTTGATCGTGACCGGTCATTTCGCTAACGCGTGACCGCTGATTTCGCTAACAACGTGACCGATTTTCCACCTGTTCCGAAACAGGCGGTCACGGCTTACCGAAATCGTCGGTCACGGCTTAGCGAAAACCTTCCCCCTGCGTTGCGCATGACCTGACGCGACCGTCACCCTCGCCCGATTTCGGGAGACGAGGGATGGCGGCGCCGCGAGTAGCCATGCGAAACATCAAAGAATGTCTGCGCCTCAAGCTTGAGGCCGGTTTGTCCCACGAGAAGATTGCCCGCGCCTTGCAGCTGTCCAAGGGCGTGGTCAGCAAGTACGTCACGGCGGCGCGCGTGGCCGGGCTGGACTGGCCGGCGCTGGTGGCGATGGATGAGGCCGCGTTGGCAGCCGCCTTGTTTGCGCCGATGCCACCGGGCAAGCCGCGCGGTGAGCGGGTACTGCCCGATGTGCTGAGTATCCATCGCGAGCTGCGGCGCAAGGGCGTGACCTTGCAGCTGCTGTGGGAGGAGTATCTCGCCGCGCATGCGGGGCAGCCGACCTACCGCTACACCCAGTTCGTCGAGCACTACCGGCGTTACGCACAGACGCTCAAGCGTTCGATGCGCCAGCTGCACCGCGCGGGCGAGAAGCTGTTTATCGACTATGCCGGCCCGACGCTGCCGGTGGTCGATCCAGGCACCGGCGAAGTCCGCCGGGCGCACATCTTCGTCGCCGCCCTGGGCGCCTCGAATTACACCTATGCCTGCGCGACGCCGGGCGAAACCCAGGTGGACTGGCTGACTTCGCTGGGGCAGGCGCTTGCCTACTTTGGTGGCGTGCCGGAGATGGTCGTGCCGGATAATCCACGTGCCCTGGTTGCTCAGCCGGATCGTTACGAGCCGGGCCTGAACCGCGCGACATTGGAATGCGCGCGCCATTACCAGACGGTGATTCTGCCGGCACGGCCACGCAAACCACAGGACAAAGCCAAGGCAGAGGTGGCGGTGCAGGTTGTCGAGCGCTGGATCATGGCGCGGCTGCGCCATCAGCAGTTCTTCAGCCTGCATGCGCTCAATCAGGCCATCGCGGAGTTGCTGGAGGATTTGAATCAACGCCCGTTCAAGCGGCTCGATGGCTGCCGGCGCGACTGGTTCGAGCGCCTGGATCGGCCGGCTCTGCGCGTGCTGCCGGCACATCCCTACGAGGTGGCCAGCTTTAAGCGCTGCAAGGTCAACATTGATTACCACATCGAGGTAAATGGCAGCTTCTACAGCGTGCCCTCGGCTCTGGCCCGGCAGAGCGTCGATGTGCGGCTGACAGCGCACACCTTGGAGGTGCTGCATGGCAACCGGCGGGTGGCCAGCCACCTGCTGCTGGGTCGCCGCGGTGCCTACAGCACCCAGCGCGAGCACATGCCCGCCGCACACCAGGCCCATCGCGAATGGACGCCGCAACGACTGCTCGACTGGGGCGAGCGGATCGGCCCCTACACGCGCCAACTGATCGATCACCAGCTGACCCACAAGCCGCACCCGGAAATGGGCTACCGCGCCTGCCTCGGGTTGCTCTCGCTGGCTCGCCGCTATGGCAATGCGCGCCTGGAAGCCGCCGCCGAACGGGCCGTCCAGCTGCGCGCCTTCACCGGGCGTAGTGTACGCAACCTGCTTCAGCAAGGCCTGGATCGACAGCCGCTGCCCAAGCGTGCGGCCGAAGCGAGCCTCCCCGAGCACCACGAAAACGTCCGTGGCGCCGACTACTACCAACCCCCGCAACAGGAGCTGTTCGATGATGCCGCAACACACCCTGAATCAACTGCACCAGCTACGCCTGGACGGCATGGCCCGCGCACTGGAGGAGCAATGGACGCTGCCGGCCAGCCACAGCCTGAGCTTCGATGAACGCCTCGGCCTGTTGCTTGACCGTGAACTGGCCTGGCGTGACAACCAGCGCCTGGTGCGGCTGCGCAAGAAAGCCAAGCTCAAGTACAGCAATGCCTGCCTAGAGGATCTCGATCGGCGTCCCGGCCGCGCCCTGGACGAGCGCCTGATCGCCGCCCTGGCCAACGGTGACTGGATCCGCCAGCAGCACAACCTGCTGTTGACCGGCCCGACCGGTGCCGGCAAGACCTGGCTGGCCTGTGCCTTGGGCAACCAAGCCTGCCGCCAGGGCTACAGCACCCTGTATCTGCGCACCCCGCGCCTGCTGGAGCAACTGCGCATCGCCCACGGCGACGGCAGCTTCGGCCGCACCCTGCAACAGCTGGCAAAAGTCGACGTCCTGGTTCTGGACGACTGGGCGCTAGCCCCGCTGGAGGAAGGGGCCCGGCATGACCTGCTGGAGGTGATCGACGACCGCGCCGGCAACCGCTCCACCATCCTGACCAGTCAACTGCCCATCGAACACTGGCACGGCTGGATCAACGACCCGACCTTGGCCGATGCCATCCTTGATCGCCTGGTGCACAACGCTTACCGACTGACGATGAAGGGCGAGTCACTGCGCCGGAAAAAAGCCGAGGAAGACACCGCATCGTGACCGATGCGATTACAATCTCAAAACCGCGCAACCGGGACGGAAGCACCGGTCACGTATTAGCGAAACGCTCGGTCACGTTCACCGAAATCCGCA
>AJXE01000061.1 GCA_000263395.1 Stutzerimonas stutzeri TS44 | reverse complement strand
AGCTGGGGATCAGCTGGATATCATGCCGCTCTGCGTCTGGGGGTGGAAATGAATAAGTTGCTGCAGTTGCTGCTGGATGGTCGCTTCCATTCGGGGCAAGAGCTGGGCGACGCACTAGGTGTGAGCCGAGGCTCCGTGTGGAAATGCCTAGGGCGGATCGAGGAAGAGTACGGAATAAATTTGCACCGTGTCCGCGGGCGTGGCTATCGTCTGGTCGGTCCGCCGTCTTTGCTCGATGGTCTGTTGCTGAAGAGTAATCTTCGGTCACTGGGGTGGTCGTTATTTCTATATCCCAGCGTGGACTCGACAAATGCCGAGGCAATGCGCCTGCTCTCTGCAGAGGTTCCGTCGCCGTTTGTCGTTCTGGCGGAAGCTCAGGAAGCCGGGCGTGGTCGGCGTGGTCGAAAGTGGGTTAGTCCGGTTGCTCAGAATCTTTATTACAGCTTGGCCTGCAGAATTACTGGAGGATTTCAGCAACTGTCGGGATTGAGTCTTGTTGCGGGGCTGGCGGTCATGGTTGCGTTACGCGATCTGGGTGTCGAAGGGGTTGGGCTCAAGTGGCCGAATGATATTTATATCAGAGGGAAGAAGCTTGCAGGCGTGTTGCTCGAGTTATCTGGAGATCCTGCTGATATATGTCATGTCGTCATTGGCATCGGCATAAATGTGAATATGATATCTAGCAGCGAGCAGATCGATCAGCCGTGGACATCGCTTCGCGCGGAGCTTGGCCGTCTGGTTGATCGTAATACCGTTGCGGCCCATCTCAGCGAAACTTTACATACTTATTTGCATCGCCATGCTGATTGCGGCTTTGCCTCGATTCGGGCGGAGTGGGAGCGGGAGCATATCTGGCAGGGGCGCGACTGTATTTTGAGTACGGCGTCTCAACAAGTGCATGGTCGAGTCCTTGGGATCAATGAGGTGGGGGGCTTGAGGTTGGAAGTTGATGGCGTTGAAAAAAGCTTCAGCAGTGGTGAGTTGAGTCTGAGGCTCGCCCCATGATTCTCGAGCTCGACTGTGGCAACAGCCTTATCAAGTGGCGAGCCCTTCAGGCGGGGAGCGACACTCCTTTGGAGAGCGGCGTGGTTGCGTCACTTTCTGAATTGCTAGATGGCGTTTCGTCATATTCAAAGCACCTCGTGAGGGGGCGCCTGGTGAGTGTGCGAGGTGAGGTGGAAACGAAGCGGTTGTGTAGCAGTCTTGAGCGCTCGTTGAATATTTCGATTTCCTGCGCGCATCCATCCCGAGAGCTGGCGGGAGTGATCAATGGATATGATGACTATGCGTGTCTGGGCTTGGATCGCTGGTTGGCGGTTGTCGCTGCCTACAATATGAAGCGGCGCGCCGCTTTAGTGCTTGATCTGGGTACGGCGGTGACGGCAGATCTGGTAAACGATGCCGGCGTCCATCTCGGGGGATATATTGCGCCAGGTATGCCGCTATTGCGCCATCAGTTACAGACGCATACTCGGCGTGTACGGTACGACAGTCTGGAAGCCGAGAGCGCCGCGCGAGAATTTGCACCAGGGCGTTCCACTGCTGAGGCAGTCGAGAGGGGCTGTCTGATGATGCTGCGGTCTTTTGTGAAGACTCAAATCGACTGTGCCAGAGCTACTTTGGGTGATGACGTTATTCTGTTGGCAACCGGCGGAGATGCGGTGCTCATCGCGGATACTCCAGCCGTGCTGCATGTCCAGGATCTGGTCTTCCGTGGCTTAGCCGTTGCTTGCCCATGATCGTCGCGAGGTGCGGATGCGCTGGCTGTTTTTCTTCCTGCTGACTTTGAATGTTCTCTACTACGCTTTTCAGCTTCAGCAGTCGCCGCTGCAGGCCAAGCAGGTTGCTCCGTTGATGTCGTACGGTAGCGAGGTTGGCACCAAGATCGCGCTTTTGAGTGAGTCAGATAGCATTCCTAGTGGGCAGGTGCGGGCTCGCCCGGATGCAGATGCCGCCTGTCTTTTTCTTGGGGGCTTTGATGATGAAGGTACGATCGAGGCACTCGAGCAGCGCCTGTTGAGTCTGGACATCCGGACAAGTTTCCAGGTGTTGGAATCGACGGTTGGCGTTGATTATTGGGTTTATCTGCCACCCCTGGCCTCTCGGCAGGCGTCGCTTCGGCAGTTGCGAGAGCTGCAGTCGCGCAATATCGATGCCTACATCATTAGCGTCGGCGATCTTACCAATGGCATATCGTTAGGCATCTTTTCTCGGCAGGATTCGGCAGAAGGAGTGGTGGCTCGCCTCGGGGGTGTTGGCTATGTGGCGCTTGTGCGCGAGTTGCTGAGAGCGCACCGAACCCGATGGCTTCGTGTCGAGCCCGAAAGCGGTGAGCTGTTGAGCGAGGCGCTGCTGCAGAGTCTGGTGGCTCAGATGCCTGCCATGAAACATCGACAAATGCCTTGTGCGGGCGTTGCAACCTCCGGGCAGTTTGAATAGAATAGCGCCCGCTTCGGGAGGGCGGGCTTTTCAAGCCTTCGCGAGCATGCTGTCGTAGGGCTAACCTCAAGATTTATATGAGAAAATGCTTGACAGCCGGGTGGCAGACAATGAGAATGCCGCCTCACTTTGGAGGGGTTCCCGAGCGGCCAAAGGGATCAGACTGTAAATCTGACGTCATAGACTTCGAAGGTTCGAATCCTTCCCCCTCCACCAGATTCAAGCGTAGGCCTCGGCTTAAGCGGGTATAGTTTAGTGGTAGAACCTCAGCCTTCCAAGCTGATGATGCGGGTTCGATTCCCGCTACCCGCTCCAGGTTTGATGTTTACGCAGTGTTTTGCTCATGTAGCTCAGCTGGTAGAGCACACCCTTGGTAAGGGTGAGGTCAGCGGTTCAAATCCGCTCATGAGCTCCAAATCGACAAAGGCAGATATGAGAATATCTGCCTTTGTTTTAATGGTGGCGTGACTAGCTCAATTCAACGATGGGAGACGGTCTCGATGGCTAAAGAGAAA
>AJXE01000060.1 GCA_000263395.1 Stutzerimonas stutzeri TS44 | reverse complement strand
GTAAGCGTCCGCCCTGCACCCACTGCCTGC
Source organism: Stutzerimonas stutzeri TS44 (assembly GCA_000263395.1). Classification (GTDB taxonomy): domain Bacteria; phylum Pseudomonadota; class Gammaproteobacteria; order Pseudomonadales; family Pseudomonadaceae; genus Stutzerimonas; species Stutzerimonas stutzeri_C. The sequence goes on along the minus strand of AJXE01000060.1, from coordinate 2,927 downwards.
CCTAGCCTCGAATAGCCACAATGGTGCCCACCATTTTTTAGTGGACACCATTGTGGATACGCCCCCCTCTACTCCTCGCCGCAGTCGCCGCCCCAACTTTTCGGTGGAGTTCAAGCGTCGTGTCGTCGAGGCCACGCTATTGCCCGGCGCATCCGTCGCGTTGATCGCCCGAGAGCATGAGGTCAACGCCAACCTCGTCTTCAAATGGCGCCGTCACTATCGGGAGGGGCAGCTGGGGCCAGTTGCCCACCAGGTTACTTTGTTGCCGGTCAACCTGAGCAAGGCGCCGACGCCCTCAGCGGAAGAGGCAATGCCACTGCCGTCGAGTCCGGGCGGACTGGTTGTGGAGTGCGGTCGGGTCACCTTGCGCATTGAGGGCGTGCCCGACCCGCAAACCTTGCAACTGGTCTTGCAGCAGGTGTTGCGATGATTGCCCCGCCCATCGGGACTCGCATCTGGATCGTGGCTGGAGCCACCGACATGCGGCGGGGGTTCGATGGCCTGGCGGCCCTGGTGCAAACCCAACTTGAGGCGGATCCGTTCTCCGGCCAGATCTTCGTGTTTCGGGGACGGCGCGGTGACCGGATCAAATTGCTGTGGTGGGATGGCGATGGCTTGTGCCTGTTCTGCAAGCGGCTTGAGCAGGGGCGCTTCGTCTGGCCGCAAGCCACCAGCGGCAGCGTCTCCTTGACGACGGCACAACTCGCGATGCTGTTGGAGGGCATCGATTGGCGCCGACCGCTGCGCACCGCACCGGTACGAGCAGTCTGATGTTCAACGCTTGAGAACACCAGTAACATCGCGCCATGACTTGCGCGACCGACTTCCTTCCTGACGACATCCAGGCCTTGAAAGCCTTGGTTACCGCCCAGCGCGGGGAAATCGAGCACCTGAAACTGATGATCGCCAAGCTGCGGCGCATGCAGTTCGGTCGGCGTTCCGAGCAACTCGATGGCATGCTCGACCAACTGCAACTGACGCTCGAAGAGTTGCAGGTCAGCCAGGCCGCATTGGCCTCGCCACCACCAGCCCAATCGTGCCCACGTACACCCGTACGCCGCAAGCCATTGCCCGAGCATTTGCCCCGTGAAATCCACGTCCATCGACCCGATGCGCAGTGCCCAGGCTGTGGCGGCGAACTTCGTCATCTGGGCGATGACGTGGCCGAAGTTCTGGAGTACGTGCCGGCGCGCTTCAAGGTGATTCGCCACGTGCGGCCCAAGTTGGCCTGCCGCTGCTGTGACGGGATCGTGCAGGTGCCGGCCCCGAGCCGACCGATTTCCCGGGGTCTTGCCGGGCCGGGATTGTTGGCCCATGTGCTGGTGTCCAAATACGTGGATCATCTGCCGCTGTATCGGCAGTCCGAAATCTATGCGCGTGAGGGCGTGTCCCTGGAGCGCTCGACCATGGCCGACTGGATCGGCGAAGCGAGCCGGCTCTTGCAGCCATTGGTCAGCCGGTTGCGACAGCACATCATGGCCGCCAACAAAGTCCACGCCGACGACACGCCGATCGCCGTGCTCGCCCCCGGCCAGGGTAAAACCAAGACCGGACGCTTGTGGACGTATGTGCGCGACGAGCGCCCCGCAGGTAGTAGCACGCCGCCGGCGGTCTGGTTTGCCTACTCGCCGGATCGCAAAGGCGAGCACCCCCGAGCCCATCTCCGGGGCTTCGCCGGGACGTTGCAAGCCGATGGCTATGCCGGTTTCGCGCAACTCTATGCCTCGGGCACGATTCACGAGGCGGCATGCTGGGCACATGCTCGACGCAAGTTTTTCGACCTGCACAAGGCACTGGCCTCGCCGATTGCGGCTGAGGCCCTGCAACGGATTGGCGCGCTATACGCCATCGAGGCGGAAATTCGCGGACAGCCGCCCGATCAACGACGCGCAGTGCGGCAGCGGCGAGCCAGCCCGCTGCTGGCGCACATGCACATCTGGCTTAATCACACGCTGACGCAATTGCCGCCCAAATCGGCATTGAGCGGTGCGATCCACTATGCCCTCGCACGTTGGCAGGCGCTGACGCGCTACTGCGCGGATGGCCGCATTGAAATCGACAACAATGCCGCCGAACGGGCCCTGCGTGCAGTCGCCCTGGGTCGCAAGAATTTTCTGTTCGCCGGTTCCGACGCAGGCGGAGAAAGAGCGGCGGCGATCTACAGCCTGGTCGGTTCAGCCAAGCTCAACGCATTGAACCCACAGGCTTATTTGACGCACGTGCTGGAGCGCATCGCCGACTACCCAATCAATCAGCTCGACGACCTGCTGCCCTGGAATATTGCTCTGCCTACCCTAGAACATGAGGCCGCTTGACCCATGCCCAACGTCACCCGTTTGCCCAAGCCGGCGAACGACCGTCTCCTGCAACTGCACATCGAACTGACGTGGATAAAACCCGCCATCTGGCGCCGGGTCGCCGTGCCCGAGCGCATCACCCTGAGCAAACTGCACCAGGTTATTCAGGCGGTGATGGGCTGGAGTGACACCCATCTTCATGAGTTTGAAATCGCTGGCGAAAGCTACGGTATTCCCGATCCCGACTGGGGCCCTCCGGTCGTTTCGGAACAGCGCAAGACGCTGACAAAGGTGCTGTATGGGTCGAAGGCGTTTCGTTACGTCTATGACTTTGGCGACAACTGGGAGCACCGGATCAAGATCGAGCGGCTGTTGCCGGCCATTGCGTGCCCGCATGTGCTGTATTGCATCGACGGCGCCAATGCCAGCCCGCCGGAGGATGTCGGCGGTGCACCGGGTTACGCGGATTTTCTGGATGCGCTTGCCGACCCCGAACATCCCGAATACTTGGACATGCTCGACTGGTACGGCGATACCTTCGATCCCACGGCATTTGACCGCGACGACATCAATCAGCGTCTGAAGCGGATTAAAGTCTGAGGGTCAAGACGGTAGAGAGCGGACGCTTAC
>AJXE01000059.1 GCA_000263395.1 Stutzerimonas stutzeri TS44 | reverse complement strand
GTCTCATGTCTCAGAGCACGTCGAAGACCTTCTTCGCCAGGCTAACCTGATTGGTTGACGCTGGGCAGGACCTGCGGCTGCGGAGTTGGTGGGCTGAAGCCCACCCTACGGTTCACGGCGCTGCCTGGTAGGGTGGGCTTCAGCCCACCGCCAGATATACAGACGGGAACGCCCGGCTCTCATGTCTCAGAGTACGCCGAAGACCTTCTTCGCCAGGCTGGTGGCCGCGGCGGCCGGGTCCTTGCGGATGCTCGCTTCCTGCTCGGCGATCACCGTGAACAGACCGTCGAGCGCCTGCTCGGTGACGTAGCTCTCGATGTTGGCGTAGCCGCCGGAAAGCCCCGCCGGCACCTTCGCCGCCACCGCGTTGTATTGCTGCGCCAGGCCGACCTGATCGGTGGCCTGCTTGACGATGGGCAGGAACTTGGCGCGAATCTGCTCGCGGCTGGACTTGTTCAGATACTGCGTCGCCGAGTCGTCACCGCCGGCGAGGATGCCCTTGGCGTCTTCCACGGTCATGTTGCGCACAGCGTCCAGCAGCAGTTGCTGGGCTTCCGGCACGGCCTTCTCGGCGGCGAGGTTCATGCTGTTTTCCAGCTGTTCGACCTGGCTACCCATGCCGGCCATCTTCAGCATGCGCGAGGCCTTGCCGAGGTTGCCCGGCAGTTCGATGCGCACGTCCGGGTCGCTGCTGAAGCCGCCGGGGCGGCCGAGCTGCTGCACCGCGACCTTGGCGCCCTGGCTCAAGGCATCCTTGAGACCGGCGCTGGCGTCGCTCTGGGTCAGGTCGGAAAGCGACAGGGCGAAGGCGCCGGCAGACAGCAGCAGACCGGCGGCGAGGGTGGTGATGCGAAGCATGGGGTGGTTCCTCCGAATGATTGGCGGCGAGCTTAACAGCCGCCGTAGTGCTCCGAGCGCGTTCAGTTGACGCCGAAGTTACCCTTGCGCCAGAGCTGCGGTGCCATCCCGCTCCAGCGTTTGAACGCGCGCGAGAACGCGGTTTCGTCAGCGTAGCCCAGGTGCAGCGCGAGATCGGTGATCGACTGGGCGGACAGGCGCAGCTGCTGCCTGGCTTCGGTGTAGCGCACCTGATCGAGCAGATCGCGAAAGCTGTGGCCCTGACGCTGCAAGGCAATCTGCAGGCTGCGCGGATGCTGACCGAGCAGTCTGGCAACGACCTCCAGCCGCGCCTCGCCGGTAGACAGGATCGACTGCAGGACATAGCGGATCTGTTCGGCGAGGTCCGTCGGCAGATGCTGGCTGTGGTGGTACTGCTCGATCAGGTGCGACTTGAGCTGATGGCGCTGCTCCAGCGGGCGCAGGTCGAAGATGCTGCTGTCGGTGACGAAGCCGCTGCTGCGCTGCTCGAACCGCACCGGGCAGGGAAATACCCGCGCGTAGTCGGCTGGCTCGCCCAGCGCCGCATGGCCGACCAGCAGCTCGCGTGGCTGCCAGCCGGCGCCGAACAGGCCGGTCATGGTCCGTTGCATCACCCCCAGGCCCAGCTCACGCAGCTGGCGCAGGTCCACGGCATCCTGCAGTTGCAGGCGGTATTCCACGTGCAGTCGTTCACCCTCGCTGTGCAGATGCAGGGCGATGCCCTGGGCATGCAGGTGCACATACTGCTGGGTGAGTTTGAGCACCTCGGCGAAGCTCTCGGCCTGCGCCAGCAGCAGGCCGAATGGGCCGAACACCAGGTAGTCGTGATACTCGCTCAACTGCAGGCCGAAACTGGGCGCCGGCCCCTCGACGGCGGCCAGGTTGAGCGCGCGGGCGAAGCTGGCATACGGCACGTACAGGTCCGGCCGGCGCAGCACCAGCGGGTCGAGATCGCAGCGGCGCAGCAGCTCGTGCGGGTTCAGGTCGTAGCGCCGGCACAGGCTGTCGAAACCGATGAACACGGCGCTGCGGGCGATCTGCGTCATGCGTGGTGCGTCCGGGGGCGGGACGTGCATTGCGGCGGCTTATTCGCAATATGTCAACCAGGCATTCGTGAAAAGTCAGGCTGCCAACGCGGCGCTTGCCTAGGCTGGGGGCATTGAATCGCACTTCTGCCAGGAGGCCGGACATGCAGCCTACGCATCATCGTTGTGAAACCCTGGTGATCGGCGCGGGGCTGGCCGGCATCAGCACGGCACTGGAGCTGCTTGAACGCGGTCGCCAGGTGCTGCTGCTGGACGCCGCGCCGCGCAGCCAGTGTGGCGGCCAGGCCAACGATGCGTTCGGCGGCATGCTGCTCTGCGGCACGCCGGAGCAGCGGCGCAACAAGGTGCAGGACTCGCCCGAGCTGCTGCTCGAGGACTGGCTGCGGGTTGCCGCCTTCGACGCCGATGACCACTGGGGCCGGCGCTGGGCCGAGCACTATGCCGAGCGCAACAAGGCGGACATCTACGACTGGCTGCGCCAGCGCGGCGTGAGTTTCTTCCCGGCGGTGCAGTGGGTGGAACGCGGCAACTTCGGCGACGGCAACGCGCTGCCGCGCTACCACGTGGCCTGGGGCTGCGGCCGTGGCGTGGCGCAGACGCTGGCGTGGCGGATGTTCGAGCATGCTGGCCTGAGCTGCCTGTTCGAGCATCGCGTGCTGGGGCTGGAAACGCGCAACGGCGCCGTGGTGGGCTGCCACGGCCGCAGCGGCGCGGGCGAGTTTCGCGTCGAGGCCGAGCACGTGGTGGTATGCAGCGGCGGCATCAATGGCGATCTGGCCAGGGTGCGCGCGCACTGGGACCCGCTGTACGGCCCCTATCCCGAGAACATCCTCAACGGCACCGACCCGCGCGCCGACGGTGCCCTGCACACGCAGGTGCAGGCCGCCGGCGGGCAGGTGGTCAAGCTCGGGCGTATGTGGAACTACGCCGCCGGCATCGCCCATCCCGAACCGCAGTATCCGCAGCATGGCCTGAGCCTGATTCCCTCGCGCTCGGCGCTCTGGCTCGATGCCAGCGGCCAACGTATCGGCCCGCAGCCGCTGATAGGTGGTTTCGACACCCATGACCAGTGCAAACGCATCGGCCACCTGCCCGGTCAGTACGGCTGGCAGCTGCTCAACTGGCGCATCGCGATCAAGGAGCTGGCGATTTCCGGCACCGACAGCAATCCGCATTTTCGCGACCGCAAGCTGTTGCCGCTGCTCTGGCAGCTCGCCACCGGCAACCGCCAGCTGGTGCGCTGGATGATCGAGCGTTGCCCGGATGTGTTGGCGGCCGACACGCTGCCGCAACTGGCCGAAAAGATGGCCGCGCTGACCGCCGACGGTCGTCTCGACCCTGACCTGCTGGGCGCTACGCTGGAACGCTACGACGCCGGAATTCGCCGTGGACCGGCGTTGTACAACGACGAACAGCTGCGCCGCCTGCAGCAGTTGCGGCAGTGGCGCGGCGACCGCGTGCGCACCTGCGCGCCGCGGCCGATCCTGGCGGCCGGC
>AJXE01000058.1 GCA_000263395.1 Stutzerimonas stutzeri TS44 | reverse complement strand
AACGCGAATTCTTGCAAATTTTCGGTTTGTTTGTCGACTTACCGTCTAACAGCCAAATTGTTTGGGTGTTATATGGTCAAGCCTCACGGGCAATTAGTACTGGTTAGCTCAACGCCTCACAACGCTTACACACCCAGCCTATCAACGTCGTAGTCTTCGACGGCCCTTCAGGGAGCTCAAGGCTCCAGTGAGATCTCATCTTGAGGCAAGTTTCCCGCTTAGATGCTTTCAGCGGTTATCTCTCCCGAACATAGCTACCCGGCAATGCCACTGGCGTGACAACCGGAACACCAGAGGTTCGTCCACTCCGGTCCTCTCGTACTAGGAGCAGCCCCTCTCAAATCTCAAACGTCCACGGCAGATAGGGACCGAACTGTCTCACGACGTTCTAAACCCAGCTCGCGTACCACTTTAAATGGCGAACAGCCATACCCTTGGGACCGGCTTCAGCCCCAGGATGTGATGAGCCGACATCGAGGTGCCAAACACCGCCGTCGATATGAACTCTTGGGCGGTATCAGCCTGTTATCCCCGGAGTACCTTTTATCCGTTGAGCGATGGCCCTTCCATACAGAACCACCGGATCACTAAGACCTACTTTCGTACCTGCTCGACGTGTCTGTCTCGCAGTCAAGCGCGCTTTTGCCTTTATACTCTGCGACCGATTTCCGACCGGTCTGAGCGCACCTTCGTACTCCTCCGTTACTCTTTAGGAGGAGACCGCCCCAGTCAAACTACCCACCATACACTGTCCTCGATCCGGATAACGGACCAGAGTTAGAACCTCAAAGTTGCCAGGGTGGTATTTCAAGGTTGGCTCCACGCGAACTGGCGTCCACGCTTCAAAGCCTCCCACCTATCCTACACAAGCAAATTCAAAGTCCAGTGCAAAGCTATAGTAAAGGTTCACGGGGTCTTTCCGTCTAGCCGCGGATACACTGCATCTTCACAGCGATTTCAATTTCACTGAGTCTCGGGTGGAGACAGCGCCGCCATCGTTACGCCATTCGTGCAGGTCGGAACTTACCCGACAAGGAATTTCGCTACCTTAGGACCGTTATAGTTACGGCCGCCGTTTACCGGGGCTTCGATCAAGAGCTTCGCTTGCGCTAACCCCATCAATTAACCTTCCGGCACCGGGCAGGCGTCACACCCTATACGTCCACTTTCGTGTTTGCAGAGTGCTGTGTTTTTAATAAACAGTCGCAGCGGCCTGGTATCTTCGACCGGCATGGGCTTACTGAGTAAATCATTCACCCTCACCGGCGCACCTTCTCCCGAAGTTACGGTGCCATTTTGCCTAGTTCCTTCACCCGAGTTCTCTCAAGCGCCTTGGTATTCTCTACCCAACCACCTGTGTCGGTTTGGGGTACGGTTCCTAGTTACCTGAAGCTTAGAGGCTTTTCCTGGAAGCATGGCATCAACCACTTCGCTTTCTAAAAGAAAGCTCGTCATCAGCTCTCGGCATTAAGACCCCGGATTTACCTAAGATCTCTGCCTACCACCTTAAACAAGGACAACCAACGCCTTGCTGGCCTAGCCTTCTCCGTCCCCCCATCGCAGTAACTAGAAGTACGGGAATATTAACCCGTTTCCCATCGACTACGCTCTTCAGCCTCGCCTTAGGGACCGACTCACCCTGCGTCGATTAACGTTGCGCAGGAACCCTTGGTCTTTCGGCGTGCGAGTTTTTCACTCGCATTGTCGTTACTCATGTCAGCATTCGCACTTGTGATACCTCCAGCAAGCTTCTCAACTCACCTTCACAGGCTTACACAACGCTCCTCTACCGCTCATCTTGCGATGAACCCGTAGCTTCGGTACCTGGTTTGAGCCCCGTTACATCTTCCGCGCAGGCCGACTCGACTAGTGAGCTATTACGCTTTCTTTAAAGGATGGCTGCTTCTAAGCCAACCTCCTAGCTGTCTAAGCCTTCCCACATCGTTTCCCACTTAACCAGGATTTTGGGACCTTAGCTGACGGTCTGGGTTGTTTCCCTTTTCACGACGGACGTTAGCACCCGCCGTGTGTCTCCCGTGCTGACACTTGCCGGTATTCGGAGTTTGCATCGGTTTGGTAAGTCGGGATGACCCCCTAGCCGAAACAGTGCTCTACCCCCAGCAGTGATACACGAGGCGCTACCTAAATAGCTTTCGAGGAGAACCAGCTATCTCCGAGCTTGATTAGCCTTTCACTCCGATCCACAGGTCATCCGCTAACTTTTCAACGGTAGTCGGTTCGGTCCTCCAGTCAGTGTTACCTAACCTTCAACCTGCCCATGGATAGATCGCCCGGTTTCGGGTCTATACCCAGCGACTAAACGCCCTATTAAGACTCGCTTTCGCTACGCCTCCCCTATTCGGTTAAGCTCGCCACTGAATATAAGTCGCTGACCCATTATACAAAAGGTACGCAGTCACCTAACAAAGTAGGCTCCCACTGCTTGTACGCATACGGTTTCAGGTTCTATTTCACTCCCCTCTCCGGGGTTCTTTTCGCCTTTCCCTCACGGTACTGGTTCACTATCGGTCAGTCAGTAGTATTTAGCCTTGGAGGATGGTCCCCCCATATTCAGACAAAGTTTCTCGTGCTCCGTCCTACTCGATTTCATTGAAAAGAGATTTTCGCGTACAGGGCTATCACCCACTATGGCCGCACTTTCCAGAGCGTTCCGCTAATCTCAAATCAACTTAAGGGCTAATCCCCGTTCGCTCGCCACTACTAAGGGAATCTCGGTTGATTTCTTTTCCTCAGGGTACTTAGATGTTTCAGTTCCCCTGGTTCGCCTCACACACCTATGTATTCAGTGTGTGATAACCATCTTATGATGGCTGGGTTCCCCCATTCAGATATCTCCGGATCACAGTCTGTTTGCCGACTCCCCGAAGCTTTTCGCAGGCTACCACGTCTTTCATCGCCTCTGACTGCCAAGGCATCCACCGTATGCGCTTCTTCACTTGACCATATAACCCCAAGCAATCTGGTTACTGTCTATAACGTGAAGACGACATTCGCCGAAAATTCGCGCTTGAACTCGCAAATTTTACCTTGAGCTATCCGATCATCAGTGAAAATGATCGAACAGTCACTTCTATCACATACCCAAATTTTTAAAGAACGATTCTGGTAAAGACCAGAAATCAACATTTCACAGAAACCCTGCAAATGTTCATTTCTGAACTCTAACGCATAGTGGTGGAGCCAAGGAGGATCGAACTCCTGACCTCCTGCGTGCAAAGCAGGCGCTCTCCCAGCTGAGCTATGGCCCCAATGTCTTGAAGCCTGCGCCCCATAACATTGGTGGGTCTGGGCAGATTCGAACTGCCGACCTCACCCTTATCAGGGGTGCGCTCTAACCAACTGAGCTACAGACCCAATCGTCTTCGCAATGAATCAAGCAATTCGTGTGGGAGCTTATGAAGAAGCCGGTGTCTTCGATTAAGGAGGTGATCCAGCCGCAGGTTCCCCTACGGCTACCTTGTTACGACTTCACCCCAGTCATGAATCACTCCGTGGTAACCGTCCCCCCGAAGGTTAGACTAGCTACTTCTGGAGCAACCCACTCCCATGGTGTGACGGGCGGTGTGTACAAGGCCCGGGAACGTATTCACCGTGACATTCTGATTCACGATTACTAGCGATTCCGACTTCACGCAGTCGAGTTGCAGACTGCGATCCGGACTACGATCGGTTTTATGGGATTAGCTCCACCTCGCGGTTTGGCAACCCTTTGTACCGACCATTGTAGCACGTGTGTAGCCCTGGCCGTAAGGGCCATGATGACTTGACGTCATCCCCACCTTCCTCCGGTTTGTCACCGGCAGTCTCCTTAGAGTGCCCACCATAACGTGCTGGTAACTAAGGACAAGGGTTGCGCTCGTTACGGGACTTAACCCAACATCTCACGACACGAGCTGACGACAGCCATGCAGCACCTGTGTCTGAGTTCCCGAAGGCACCAATCCATCTCTGGAAAGTTCTCAGCATGTCAAGGCCAGGTAAGGTTCTTCGCGTTGCTTCGAATTAAACCACATGCTCCACCGCTTGTGCGGGCCCCCGTCAATTCATTTGAGTTTTAACCTTGCGGCCGTACTCCCCAGGCGGTCGACTTAATGCGTTAGCTGCGCCACTAAGATCTCAAGGATCCCAACGGCTAGTCGACATCGTTTACGGCGTGGACTACCAGGGTATCTAATCCTGTTTGCTCCCCACGCTTTCGCACCTCAGTGTCAGTATTAGCCCAGGTGGTCGCCTTCGCCACTGGTGTTCCTTCCTATATCTACGCATTTCACCGCTACACAGGAAATTCCACCACCCTCTGCCATACTCTAGCTCGCCAGTTTTGGATGCAGTTCCCAGGTTGAGCCCGGGGCTTTCACATCCAACTTAACGAACCACCTACGCGCGCTTTACGCCCAGTAATTCCGATTAACGCTTGCACCCTTCGTATTACCGCGGCTGCTGGCACGAAGTTAGCCGGTGCTTATTCTGTCGGTAACGTCAAAACAGCAAGGTATTAACTTACTGCCCTTCCTCCCAACTTAAAGTGCTTTACAATCCGAAGACCTTCTTCACACACGCGGCATGGCTGGATCAGGCTTTCGCCCATTGTCCAATATTCCCCACTGCTGCCTCCCGTAGGAGTCTGGACCGTGTCTCAGTTCCAGTGTGACTGATCATCCTCTCAGACCAGTTACGGATCGTCGCCTTGGTGAGCCTTTACCTCACCAACTAGCTAATCCGACCTAGGCTCATCTGATAGCGCAAGGCCCGAAGGTCCCCTGCTTTCTCCCGTAGGACGTATGCGGTATTAGCGTTCCTTTCGAAACGTTGTCCCCCACTACCAGGCAGATTCCTAGGCATTACTCACCCGTCCGCCGCTG
>AJXE01000057.1 GCA_000263395.1 Stutzerimonas stutzeri TS44 | reverse complement strand
GCCGAGAGCTGAAACGACGTGTAGCCCACGTACAAGACAAGGCCAAGTATCGCAACGGCAGGGGCGAGGGACAGTTTTAGAGTCAGCGGTAGATTTTTAAGCATAATTTTGGCTCTAGGCAGAACGCATCGGATTGCACACTGAGTGATGGCTAGATGATGTTGGGCGCGACCGTTGATCATCGACCGCCGTCATACGTATCGACTTAAGCTGGCTTAACTTGAACAGAAAATAGAAAATTGTAGAATTAAAAGGCTGCTTATCACAAACCTTCTCGATGATCTCTGCACCAAACTAGTCATGCTTGCCTGAGGTCGAATCCTCAATGCATCGGTGTACCGAATACCCCCTCTGCCGTTTCGCTGTGGTAATCCGGGGCGCTCCGCTCCGCCAGCACGTAACAAAAACAACAGTAAGCGTACGCCGAACTCACCTTGCGCGACTCAGGCCGGCGCCCACTGATGCGGCAGCAGTTGGCCGATCTCACTCGCCCGCTGCGTCGGCAGCCGTGTGAGTACGTCCTTAAGATAGGCATACGGATCATGCCCATTCATCCGCGCCGACTGGATCAGACTCATGATTGCTGCCGCGCGTTTGCCGCTGCGCAGTGATCCGGCAAACAACCAGTTCGAGCGTCCAAGGGCCCATGGCCGGATCTGGTTCTCGACCTGGTTGTTGTCGATGGGCACAGCGCCATCGTCCAGGTAGCGCGTCAGCGCTACCCAGCGTTTGAGGCTGTAATCCAAGGCTTTCGCCGTGGCTGAGCCGTTGGGCACCCGATCACGCTGGGCCAGCATCCAGGCATGCAGCGCGTCGAGGATCGGTGAAGCCTGTTCCTGTCGTATTCGCCAGCGTTCTTCATTGCTCATGTCGCGCACTTGGCGTTCGACTTCGTACAGCCCAGCGATAGAGTGCAGCGCCTGTTCGGCCAACTGGCTTTTGTTCGCCGCATGCAGATCGAAGAACTTGCGGCGGGCGTGGGCCATGCAGCCGATTTCGGTGATGCCTCGCTCGAAACCGGCCTTGTAGCCAGCGAAGTCGTCGCAGACCAGCTTACCATTCCACTGGCCAAGGAAATTGCGCGCATGCTCGCCGGCACGGCTGGGGCTGAAGTCGTAGACCACGGCCTTCAGATCGGCGAAGGACGTGGTGCTGTAGGCCCAGACGTAGGCACGGTGGGTCTTCTTCTCGCCCGGCGCGAGCATTTGCACCGGGGTTTCGTCAGCGTGAATCACGCGTTGGCCCAGCACGGCTTCGTGCAGCGCATCGACCAGCGGCTGGAGCTGCACGCCGGTTTGCCCGACCCACTGCGCCAGCGTCGAACGAGCGATAGCCAGGCCGGCGCGGCCGAAGATCTTCTCCTGCCGGTACAGCGGTAGGTGGTCGGCGAACTTGGCCACCATCACGTGCGCCAACAGGCCGGCGGTGGGGATCCCCTTGTCGATCACCTGCGCCGGCACCGGCGCCTGGATCAGCGTTTCGCACTGGCGGCAGGCCCATTTCCCACGCACGTGCTGTTCGACGGTGAACACGCCCGGCGTGTAGTCGAGCTTTTCGCTGACGTCTTCGCCGACGCGTAGCAGCTGGCAGCCGCAGGCGCACTGGGTGTTCTCCGGTTCGTGATGGATCACGGTGCGCGGAAATTGCGGTGGCAGCGGTGTGCGCTTGGGTTGTTGGCGTGGTTCGGCTGGGGTAACCGGGGAGTTGACGGCTTTCAGCTCGGCCTCGATGGCGGCGATGTCGGTGTCGAGCAGGTCATCAAGCAGGCTGCCCTGATCAGGGCCTAGCTGCTCGCTGCGCTTGGCGAACTTGTGCCGTTTGAACCATGCGATTTCGTGGGTGAGCTGCTCGATGACTGTTTGATCGCGGTGGATCTTTTTGCCCATCGCATCGACTTGCGTGAGCAACTGCGCGGCCAGTGCGCGCAGCTGGTCAGGTGTCAGTTGGTCGAGATTGGGCGAGGAGTTCATGCCGCTGATTGTGCCAGAGCAGGCGGTCAGCGGAGATAAACCGATGGGCTAATGGCAGGTGCTACAGCACTGTGATCGCGCCGGCTGCGCCGACTCGCTGCCAGGGCAACCCCAGTACCAAAGCCTGGAGTTGCTCGGTGTCGAGTTCGACTTCCGAGCCGTGCCGGATGCCTGGCCAGTGAAACTTGCCCTGGTTCAATCGCCGCGCGGCCAGCCAGATACCCACGCCGTCATGCACCAGAACTTTCATGCGGTTGGCGCGACGATTGGCGAAGAGATAGGCGCAGTGCGGCTTCGCCGTACCGAACACTGCGATCACACGAGCCAACGCGGTTTCAGTGCCAGCACGCATGTCCATAGGCTCGGTGGCGAGCCAGATAGTATCGATGCGGATCACTGGGCGAGCCCACGGACAAAGCGGGCGCATCCTTCAGGATCGGAGGCTGGCCATTTCACCGTGACCGATTGCTCGCCAAGCGGTAGCTCGATAATCACCGATGCTTCAGCCGGTCGTTTAGGCGTAGCCCTCAATGGAACGAAAGCCGGCAACGCCGCTGGTGGCTGATCTCGGTAAAGCGGTAGCCACTTGCGAATGACGTTGGCGTTGATGCCATGGCGTATGGCCACGCTGGAAACGCTAGCACCGGATTGCAGGCACTCCTGAACAACCTGGGCCTTGAACGGTTTGGGGTAAGAGCTTCGTTGGCGCATGGAAATCCCGGCGATAAGGGCTATCGCGTCCGCTTAAAAAACGCGGACACCATCGCCCTTAATGCTGGAGTTCGGAAGGTGAGTTGGCTGGACGCTTACAAACAACAGGTATTTCATGGGTGTTAGCCAGATAATCCTTCGCCGCTCGCTTCCTTTGTTGCTCGCCGTGCTCCTGGTTGTATCGTCTGTTATCTCTTATTCCGTTAAGCGAATGACCGATACGCTTGACCGTAACGTGATCGAACACAGCCAGTTCTTGGTCAAAAAAGCGTTGAGTCACAGACAGGTCATGCTTCAGCAGGGAGTGGCCGCGCTCCTCGCGCTCAATAGCACGTCAACCGATCCGCAATCGCGAGCGGAGATGGCGTCTCCGGACGCGCTCTTCTACAGCCTCGATTTCGATGCCCTTCTGGTGTTTAGCCCCGGCGATGAAACAACTCGGGCGCTCACTTCCGAGGCCATGCGGGACAGCGATCTGCGTCAGCGGCTCGGCGTTGGGTTGGAGGGGCTGTTAGAGCAGGTCCGGCGGGGCGGCCCCGAGGTGTTCAGTAGTGGAATTCTGCGGCTCGATGACACGCTGGTTCTCGCTGCTGCGGCAACTGCCATGCCTGACGGTCAGGTCACCCTGAGGCGGGCATCCGGCACCACCTTGGTTCTGATTGATTTACTGGATCCGGACGAACTGCTGCGGCTCGGCTTCCAATACGGACTGATCGATTTACATTTAATTGGCGAAGGTGAGGGTGGTGCGGTATCAGAAGATGGCAGCCTAGCGCTCACCGACTTGGCTGGCTCCTCGGTAGTCTTCGGCTGGTCGGCTCCAGAGTTCGGTCATGAGATGCTTGAAGGGTTGCTACCGATTGTCGGCTTCTCCGCGATATTAATGCTTGTTCTCATAGGGTTGATTGCCCTCGATGCGGTGAAGGCGTCGCGACGCCTTGAAGACAGTCACTCGGCGCTTACGCTCAGCCAGGCAAGCCTTGCTAGTAGTGAGAAGCGCTTTCGTGATATCGCCGAGGCTGCATCGGACTGGTTGTGGGAAACCGATGAGTGCTTGAAGTTGATATATCTCTCCGAACGATTTGAACGCGTCACCGAATTTAAAGCCAGCCAATGGCTGGGACGTCCGCTAGATGAGCTGCTTCAGGCCGATACGCAGGGCATAGGGCTGTGGTTACAGAAACAGAGCGGCAAACCCCTGCGTTGCAAGTACTCGGACCGGAACGGCGACGTTCGGATCTGTCGGGTGGCGTCGCGGCCGATCATGGCGGACGGGAAATGTGTCGGTTACAGAGGTACCGCCAGCGACATCACCGAGGAGGTCAAAGCGCAGACGCAGGTGGAGCATCTATCCATGCACGACGCTTTGACTGGCCTGCCCAACCGCAACAACTTGCACGGTTTTCTGGCCGGCAAGCTGGGAGCCAATAGGCCGTTGGCAATGATCAGTCTGGATCTGGATCGCTTCAAACCGGTCAACGACACCCTTGGGCATGCTGCTGGCGATCTGGTACTCCAGGAAATGTCGCTCCGTTTGCTTAACTGTACGCGCAACGAAGACCTCGTCGCTCGGCTTGGCGGCGACGAATTCATCATGGTACTTGATGGCATAAGCTCCCAGGAAAGCATTGAGGCGCTTTGTGCACGCCTTATCGATCAGATCAAACAACCGATCGTATACGAAGGCCAGAACATCTTCGTCGGCGGAAGCATCGGTATTGCGCTTGCGCCGCAGGACGCGACCGAGGCGAACGAGCTGTTGCGCTGTGCGGACATTGCGCTCTATCAGGCCAAGGAAGATGGACGTGCCACGTGGCGGTTCTACGCCAGCGAAATGAACCAGCGGTTATTACAAAGACGACAGCTTGAGATGGACCTGCGGCAAGCCATGGCTATGGGGGAACTGGCGCTTCAGTATCAGCCGCGCTATCGAATAAATGGTATGCACATCATCGGAGCTGAAGCACTGGTGCGCTGGCAGCACCCACTGAAGGGGTTGCTCGGCCCGGCGCACTTCATTGACCTAGCGGAGGAAACCGGGCTCATCGTTCCGCTCGGACGATGGGTGCTAAATGAGGCCTGCAACGAAGCAGCACGCTGGCCCGAGCATATCTGCGTGTCAGTCAACCTGTCCGTTGTCCAGTTCCGTCAGAGCGACCTCCGACTGGATGTTCAGCGGGCACTGACGGAAGCCGGTCTGGCTGCCTCGCGGCTTGAGCTGGAGGTTACCGAGAGCATTCTGCTGGATGAGTCCGCAGGTGCGTTAGCAACCCTCAATGCGCTCAAGGAATTAGGCGTACGCCTGACCATGGACCACTTCGGTACGGGCTATTCTTCGCTCAATTACCTACGAAGTTATCCGTTCGACGGGTTGAAGATAGATCGCAGCTTCATTGGCAACGCGCTAAGTTCTGCTAATGACCGTTTGATCATCAAGGCAATCGTTGGGCTCGCCGAGGCCTTGGAGCTCACGGTTACCGCCGAGGGCGTTGAGACTGGTGAGCAGCTTGAGTGGTTGGAAGAAGCAGACTGCGCAGTGGTGCAGGGTTTTCACATATGCCAGCCTCAATTCGCTGAAGATATGGAGCGACTGGTTCAGGAGATGGGATGATGCGAATGTTAGTGG
>AJXE01000056.1 GCA_000263395.1 Stutzerimonas stutzeri TS44 | reverse complement strand
GAAAGACGCAAGATTTCAAAGCAAGCGCCTCAGGCGCCGAGCAACTTTCGAGGTTGAATATCGGGGCCTGCAAGCTCACCAATGCAAAGATTACATGTGGCTGTATCGCCATGATCGAAACTGGCTCTCAGGCTGCATCGCCAAACATGCAGGTGCTCATACAAGCCGCGCTGATAACACCGATACATTCGCTACTCTCGACGCGAATCTTGCTGAACAGATCAGGTGCTGTGCGCAGCGCCTTCGAGCAGGATCGGGAAAGCCTATTTTGATCTCTCGCGCTAGGATAGGGCGAGAGCTGCATGTCCTTTCACGCCTTGAGAAACAACTCTCCAAGCTACCCCTTTGCGCCAGAGCACTGGAGCAGACGTGCGAGTCTATTGAGGAGTTTCACGTTCGTCGCCTGCAATGGGCCAAGGAGAAGCTGGCAGACGAGCAGCGAAGCGTAACCCGGTCAGCATTGTATCGGACTGCTTGCATCAGACCGTAGTCACGTGCACCACTGCGCGGCACTGTTTCACTTTTCTTCGTACATATTTTTAAGAAAGTGTGAGCCTTCGTAAGACCCTCATTAGGGTGTGGCTCGTGATATTGCTGGTGCAAACCTGAGTTAACTGCTTTTCGCAAAAAAGTGTGAGAGTGCAAAATTGGTGTGGCTCCTGTTCGCCATATTTTCGTGTGCTTTTAATATACTTACTCTGTAAAACCTTATGTTATGTGTTAAAAATACGCCGCGTCGCAGAATGCGTGTACTTCCAAACATTATCTCGTTAGTTAATTATCGATGTCTGATCTGCTATTTTTCCCCATGTCCATGCCGGACGAGATGTTGCATTCTCGTATCACGCGCTACCACTTCCTTTCAGGTAACAGGACTGCAGCTGAAACCTTCCAAGACCTGTTTGGCTCGGCACCCTTCAGCGTAGGGCTCCTGCCAAAGCAGATTGAAGTGCTTGCTGCCAGACTACCTGGTGATCCAGAAAGCAATCTCGACGAGCTGATCTGTACCAATACGATGTTTCCAGCTTACAGGCCCTTTCTAGGGGTCAGCCAAGGGGTGGAGAATGCCCCAGCAGGCTCCAGTTTATTTGGGGTGGCTCGTATTCCCCGCCGAGAGGGTGCGGTCCACGGGAAGGCTAAGCTCTGCTCCACCTGTGTGCAGCAGGATCTGCTTGAAACGGGGTACGCATACTGGCATCGCTCACACCATTTGCCTGGTGTGTCAGTCTGCTGGCGTCATGGTGAGCCGCTGATGCACGCGTGCCCCAAATGCTCTCACCCGTTCTTCCGTAAGCTTCGGCTACTTCCAAATCCGACTGATCCGTGTGTATGCGGCTGGAGCGCTCTCGATCCTGCGACAGTTAAGAAGGGCTCTGTGCTAGAAAAGAATTTTGCGCAGTTCGCCTACGAAGTACTGCAGCGTAAGTTTCCGCTAATGAGTTGTGAAACGTTAGGCGCAAGTTATGTACGACAATGCAGAAAGCGAGGTTTCGTACACGGAAACCTCATCGGTACTGCGAAATTATTTGACAGTATCCGCACGAAATATGGAGATGAAGCTCTGTCTCGAATGGACAAAGCTTATGAGGCAGGTAAACACGAGCAATGGATACGGTTTAGCTTTTACAATGGCCAGATGGATATGCCCCTCGCCCGGCATATGATCATTGCGCAGCATTTATTTGGGAGCGCGGATGACTTTGAGGCCGCCTTGCAGAAAGAACTCATTATTCAGCACGCGGCAGGTGCAAAATCACGTTTAAAGTTGGAAAAGCCTCAGCTTGGTAGGAAGGCGCAGCATCGTCAGAAAATAGACACGATCTTGGCTGTACGAGCGAATGTCGATTTGGGGTATCTCTGGGATAACGCTTACCAAGCCACCCGCTGGCTTACGGAGCACGACAACGCATGGTTGATGGAGAAGCTCAGTACGCCAAAGCACGTACCTGAAGTAGTCGAGGAGGTTAGCGATCCCCGAGACAGCGCGTTTGCTGCCGTTCTTCTAGCGGGTGCTGAGGATCTTTATCGAATTTCCAAAGGACAGAAGCGGGTTAATCTCAGTAATCTGCAGAAACTCCTACCCGTGCGTTTACCTCCCTGCCCAAAATTACGTAAACGTAGATTCCCCTTGGCTTCTCAGCAGGCTGAACTCCTCATGGAGTCTGTTTGGCACTTTCGATTGAGAAGGCTAATTTGTGCTCTTGTCGATATGAAGAGGCTAAAACTTCCGATGAACACTGGAAGCCTGGGTCTGGTTTCCAGCGTGTCGAACACTATTTTTCAAACCCTCGTCAGTTTTTTTGAGTGGGACTTGGAGGAGTTTTTAAGAAACGGCGTGGACTCAGAAAACCTGCTTAAGTCCACTGGTGTACCAAGGGATTGGCAGGGACCTCCTGGCTTCAACCGGGTTCTGGGAGGTACTGCATACTATCGGAATAAGGCTGTAGCTGGGCAACTGGAAAAAAGCAGCGGTGAGTGAGGGGCCTGTGGCGCTGCCCCTGTTTCGGTTCAAAGTGACCTGCTCTATTACCCACCCGCTCGGCACACTATCGAATGGCTGGTATTCGGCCGCCGCACACCGGTGAGGTTGAATAGGCCTGCCAGCCCCCGTAGGTGCACCATTAGAGCAAGGAATTTTCCAGCTTCGCAATGAAGGGGCTAGAACGCTCTAGAGTGGGCATTATAGGCTTTTATAGTCAATTATAGAGTGATTATAGAATCCGTTCTGGGCGCCTGATTTACGCTGCCCGCTTCCGGCCCAGACTGTGTAAAAACGCAGGCACCAATCTTGATATGATTTGACCAGACTTCATCTCAGCAGGAGATGCCTGTGCGGCGATTCATTCAAGGTGAAAATCGGACTCAAGTTACCTTGCTCCCAGAGAGTTTGGACGACTACGTGTCGGACACTAATCCGGTGCGGGTAGTCGATGTATTCGTCTCTGAGCTCGACCTAGGCAAGCTGGGTTTTGACGGTGTCGTACCGGCGGAAACAGGTCGGCCCGCCTACCATCCTGCTGACCTGCTCAAAATTTATATCTACGGTTACCTCAACCGCATCCAATCCAGCCGTCGCCTTGAGCGAGAAGCTCAACGGAACGTCGAGCTCATGTGGCTGACTGGACGCTTGATGCCGGACTTCAAAACCATCGCCAATTTTCGAAAAGACAACGGCAAAGCTATCCGCGCTGTTTGTCGTCAATTTGTGGTGCTGTGCCAGCAGGTTGGCTTGTTCTCTGAAGCTCTCGTTGCAATCGACGGAAGCAAATTTAAGGCGGTCAATAACCGGGATCGCAACTTCACTAGCGCCAAGCTCCAGCGGCGCATGGAAGAAATTGAATCGAGTATCAATAAGTACCTGAGCGCACTCGATACCGCAGATCGTCAGGAGCCTGTCGTTTCGCAACTGAAGGCCGAGCGACTGCACGGCAAGATAGCTGCGTTGAAAATGAAGATGCAAGAGCTCAAGGAAATCGAGGTACGACTTAATGAGACGCCGGATAAACAGATATCGCTGACCGATCCTGATGCTCGCTCGATGAAGACCCGAGGCACGGGCATCGTGGGCTATAACGTGCAAACAGCGGTAGATACAAAGCACCATTTAATCGTGGCTCATGAAGTGACCAACGACGGCAGTGACCGAAGCCAACTAAGTCCAATGGCCAAGCTGGCGAAACAGGCCATGGGGGCAGAAAAACTATCGGTGGTGGCCGATCGTGGCTACTTCAAAAGCGAAGAAATATTGGCCTGTCAGCAGTCGAATATAACCGTACACGTGCCAAGGCCTATGACCTCAGGGGCCAAGGCAGATGGGCGATATGACAAAGCTACTTTTATTTACGACACCGAAACCGACGAGTACAAATGCCCAGCAGGGCAGCGCTTGATTTGGCGGTACGCCAGTATTGAAAAGGGGCTGAAACTCCACACTTATTGGAGTTCACATTGCCAGAGCTGCGAGCTGAAAGCGCAATGCACGCCCAGCACGCAGCGACGCGTAAGGCGGTGGGAGCATGAAAGCGTGCTGGAAAGTATGCAGCATCGCCTGGATCAGGCCCCCGAGATGATGCGTATCCGTAAACAGACCGTTGAGCACCCCTTTGGAACGCTCAAAGCCTGGATGGGCGCTACCCATTTTCTGACCAGAACCTTGCCTAGGGTCAGCACTGAAATGAGCTTGCATGTGCTCGCCTACAACATGAAGCGGGTGATCAAGATAATGGGTAGCGCAGCGCTGATGGAGGCAATAGCTGCCTAAGGCAAAATGCCTTTTCGGCTCGCCTGGCGCCCGTACAGCCCGTTTCTTGTAGTTATGCGACCAGGAAGCTTCAGAATCCCACGTATGGCGTAGAAGGCCAGTGACCAGCTTTCTAGCGTATCTCGGTGGCCGCTCTACCGGTCAACACTTCTCCGCTGCGTTTTTACACACTCTGGGCCAGAAGCAGCCGTTCACATGAACGACCGTTCGAGCCTAGACATCTGGGTTTGGGTAGGCGAAATCAGGGGCAATTTAGATCATTACTCGTCCAGACTAACTCCAGTAGGCTCCGCAAGTCAGACACTATGTGCTAGAGAGCATTTCATCTATAATATTTCTTAAATTATCTGCCAGTAGCGTATTTAGAGGATGACCATTGATGTAGGTATTGAGCAAGCGTCGGCCTCCTCCTAGCAAGTCGGACAAACGGATATGTAATAACTCTATCGCTCCTTCTAAATTCTTGCGTGTTAACTCTGCTTTTGCATCCGGCGCAAGATTCGCAGCGGTCAAAATTATACCCACATTTATTTTTTCCCGGTCCATATCTAGGATGAATCCACCAAGTTGCTCCCGAGTGAAGTCAGTTTGACGTATCTTTATATTTAATGCCGCATTGACCTCAGGTGTAAATAAACCATTTTCATTTTTTGAATAACGTACTACCCCGTCGATTCCACCATCCGCAGCCCCCCGCCTTGTGGGGAGCCCTGTTACATCGGTGAAAGGGTCAGCGCCTAGCAGAGTTCGGATTCGAGCTTCCATAATGTCGCGTTTAAAGCTAGGCGTGGTGAGCAGCAACTGTTTGACAAGCGCTTCTTCTAAAACACCCACTAGGCATCACCAAAAAGAGCTTTCATTTGTTCCGACGAGTATTTTAGGCAAAAATTAACTAATGCCTCAGAACTGTTAAACGAAATTGGTGCTTGGCTGGAAATAATTATAATCTCCCAATTCATTGCCTTGATTTTTACCACATCCTTCTTAGGTGGTGGTTTCTCGTTTGAATCCGCAGACTGAAGCTGCTTTACAAGCGCAAGCTTGTCGAGGACAGCGTTTTCAAGAATGTCGCAATCACTAAGAGCCAATCTTGCCGCAGTATTGGAAATAGCGCGTTCGATTACAGCAGTCGTTGTCCTAGCACCGTAAAAAACCCGAAGTTTTTCTACCTGCGACTTATTTAAAGAGTGCTCACTAAGATTAATAGAGACCTTTCGTCGAGCGTCAGCTTTTAATGCTTCAAATCCGATTTTTCGGGCTCTTGTAGAATTATTCATATGCCTATTTCCGCAAGAAGATTACTCAATGCATTATTATATGCTGTGTCGCCTAGCCGAATTGGAGCACTAGTTGTAGGAGCGTAAGGTACAGTGGTAGTGAGCATTAATACCTCTATGCCTTCCTTGGAGAGCGCGTTACGCAGGCTTGCAGCCCCTTCCGCAGCATCACCTGAATATGCCATGTTTGCGAATACCTTAATTTTTGGTCCATTGGGGGAAAGATACGTACCCACGGAGACAGCCCTAAGCTCGTGTGGGATTCTTATCAAGCCAACTTGGTCAAGAGGATTGATCGGTGAGATAACTCTCCAACCGCTTTGATCCCCCCTCAGCAGATCCTCAAATACTGTGTAGCTGTCATCAGTGTCGATCACCGCATAATCAAAATTCGACGAGCCGGGGAATCGAGTCGGAACCCTTTCAGCTTCCCTCGAGTCGATCTTATTACCTGTTCCTGCGGCAAACTCTGGAGTCTGTGCCAGCGCGTAGCTCATCAAGAGTCCACCTGCAAGATCCACGGCGAGAACTCTTTGGCCGCGCTTGGCCAAAAATAACGCAATATTCGTAGCAGTTGTCGTTTTTCCAACGCCGCCTTTCGGCGTATTAATCATAATTTTTATCATTGATTTTCTAATTTTGGCTGAGAGGATGGTTGCTTGCTCTTTAGGTTGGAAGCCTCGCCGGAGCCAGCAGAATCACGAGACTACCGCAAAGTCTTGTGGGCTGGACAACCTCAAACGCCAGGGCAGTGAATCGCCCTGCTTTCCTCGATGCACACTGGTTTTCTTTTGAGCGGTAGCCGCCCCTGATGGATGTCCGCTAT
>AJXE01000055.1 GCA_000263395.1 Stutzerimonas stutzeri TS44 | reverse complement strand
GTCTACGATTCGGCGCCGCCGACACGCGGCATCTTGGCCGCTGGTAGGGTCAAGCCGGGGAGCGCCCTGCCCATGCTCAAGGCACTCCAGCGAGCGCACTATCGCAACGGTCTTCGCATTGTGGAAACGCCCACGATCATGGAAGTAGCCCAGTCCATCGGTTTGAACGCGGATCAGTTTGCCGGAGCGTTCGAAACGGTGAGCAAAAGAGAGCTGGCCGGACACTTGGAGAGTACGCACGAACTGATGCGCAAAATCGACGCATACGGCTTCCCGACATTCGTCGCGCAGGCTGGGGCGCATCTCGAAGTGCTGCCACACGAGCGTTTCTATGGCAATGCAGAAGGGTTCGGTGACATCGTGGCAGGCCTCCTTGCACCCAAGCACCTAGTCACTGTCCATGACTAAGAGATCTCGGATGCTGACCATAGGGGGAAAATCAGTCTGGTACATACGCAGTCTGCCGTGTAGGCGATGGTCTTGGTGCGTTCCGACTTGCCTTCACCCGCGGCACCTGAATCGTCCAGCATCTTGAGCCATCGCGGTCACAACAAACGGACTGGCCTGCTGCGCGACGCGCTTAGGTCGAGAATAGCCTGCCACGAATGACAGCTTTTGGCCGCAAGCTGCCGGTGAGCGACACCCATGTGTCCAAGATTACGTAACAGATACCTGAGCGTTGACGACGTAAAGGTGGAAACCGCTATCAAAACCAGAGCTAGATACAAACGCTCTATAGCCTAAGGAATTCATGATTGTCCGCTGAAATGACCACATCACCTCAGCCGTCAGCGACCTCAGTCCTACGATCCAAGTCTCGCTGATCATTAAGAGCCACGGCGTCCGCACGCATTCGAGCAGGCACTGTATCTCTCACCTTTGAAAAGTCAGCATCGCTTGCAGGCTTAACCTTAACCGCTTCTGCACGTCCAAATCTTTTATCGCCATAGCGGCTAATCGAATCGGTAGCCTGGTGCCCCATGACGTATGCCATTTCTATTGCGGACATGCCTGAGGCTTTCAGATTTGAGCCGAACTGGTGACGAAGTGTGTACATACTCGGCACCTTCCTCCTACCGAATAGCTCAGTAGCGACTTGGTGAAGCGCAACGCGTATTGAATCCATACTGCGCGGCTGACATTTAAAAGCAGCGAGAGCGTTTCTCAAGATATTGCAGACGTCTCCATCAGCCTCAAGCGTTCGGCTAGCGCCGCGTAAACCGTTGTGGCTAAGCTTTGCACCGGATATATGGATGCGCCGGCCATCGATAGAAATTCCGTTAAGCTCGCATGGTCGCGCTCCGGTAAGAGATATCACCATTAAAGCTCCCGCTTCGACAGGCATATCTCGTTCAGCCAGACACCGTAGCCACGCTTCGAAATCAGCGGTAGAAAGCTTCTGCGGACGTCGCTGCTTTTTCTTTCGCGGCAGATTTAACACAGTGACCGGATTGAGCGTACGATTGATTTCTTGGGCAGCCCAGAAATTTCCTCGATGCTTTTGATCAAACGCCAAAGCGTTACGTAGGCGCCGGTAATAATCCGGGCGGTAATCAGGGGCCGCCCGTAGTAAAGCACCAATAATATTGAGCTCATCAAGCTCAACGCCCTGCATCCGAGTCGCATAAAAATTACTGGCCAAACTAATATAGGCGCTTTGAGTCTCTGCATTCATATTATTCTTCTTATTATTACTTGCGTGACACATGCCGCACAATCAATTATTGCAAATACGAAAACAAAAAACAACAACCAGAGCATTATTTTTTATATAACCCCAAAAGCCAAACATTGCAAAGGTGCAAAAATTCTATCCTTTCTATATCGCATTCCGGACTTTGGTTCGTTGGCCAAGGACGAACCATGTTACCTGACCCCACAAGACGACCCGCCGGGAGCAGCACATAGACCGGCTGAACAGCGCTGGGTATGAGCAGGTGCTTCCACTCTTTCAGCCGATTCACATTTTAAAATGCGAGAACCAAGTAGAGTAATTTTAAATTGCGCTCACAGCCTGGGTCGGCGACGGACTGGCGCAATCGCTTACCGAGACACCACTGCCCACGACATACTGCTTATGCCACTTTTAAATTATGGGTTTTGGATCGGACACTCATTAGATAGCCAGCCGAACGGCCTCCGAGGCGTTAACCATAAGCTGTATAAAAATACAGTATAGCCTATTGCCTTTTTAAAGCGGAGCAACTTAGAATAATGAACAGAACAACAACCTGAGGAAAAAACATGTCTATCCTAATTCTTAACCGCGAGCGCGACGAAGTCGGCGGTCAATACCTAGTAGCAAGCATTCACGGTGTGGAACACTGCGTATCACTTGATGATGACTATCCGGAGCAAATCCCAGATTCAGATGATATAGTCCACCGCATTAATGCAGATGACTTCAATGAGCTTTCAGAGAAGGTACGCTCCTACGTGCGCAAGCACAGCATCGCCCCCATTCACTCACTCGATGACGTTAGGCTGCTTGCGATGCAGCTCGGCGATATGAAAGCAAAGACCTACGAAATCGACGAAGAAGGTCTTGGCCTCACGCTCCGCGACTGTAACATAGATAAAGGTGTACGCACCCTAGTTCGTAAATTTAATAGCACATATCAGGCATATCGCTGGCTGACCGAGCAACTGGATATTTTGGATTTCAATGCGCCACGGTAAGCGTGCAAGCGCTAATGTCCCGCCATTGCATTCCTAATCAAAAGCCGCATGCAACCGAGGCGCGCTATAGATAAAGACGTTTATTGACTAAATTGGCTTCAATGCGACTCGGTTAGACGTTGGCTTTATTGTAGATCGCCTGATTAACTTGAAGGCTGCTCACTTCAAATCTTTACTGTCTCGGTAGCCTTTCATTTACTAATGCCCGACAACCGACGCACGCTTAAAGATTGCACCAACAAAAGCGCATGGATTATGGTTCATCTACAGCAGACGAACCGGTGAAGCGTTCTACGCATCGCTGCCCCCCTTAACGACTCCGGGATCGCCTTAACGCAAAGGACTGAGAGCTTTTGACAAACGAAAATGCCGAAGTGGCGTATTTGCAGACAATCCCATCAGTCATTCGTGAATCCACCGAAGGCAGGGACACTGCGTTCCACACCAACACAAACAGCATCTAGCCGGCGATTTACCACGCTATTACTTCAAGACGTTCCAGACGCGCCCGGCGACTCGCTCTTCCGCTAAGCCGAACAATACCAGTGTTCGATTTGATGCAGGTCAAGGTCCGTGTCCACTCACGAATTTCGCTCACCATGACGTAGCCATGGCCATTTGCCATGCAGCAATATAGGCTAGTAATTCTTGAGTCAATTACGCTAATAAAGCGAGCTGCAACTACGATGAACGGGCATATTGGGCCAAGATTCCACTGCCAGAGCGCTTGAGGCTTACGGCCACGTGGCCGCCAAGAAGGCTGCCAAGTAAATGAAAGGAGTTGGGTGTGGGTTTGCAAAAGCGTATCGGGGATTTGGTCGCTAGCGTAAGCGCTGGCATGTTTGAACGTGAAGAGATCATCGCGGTGTCTCTGCTGGGAGCACTCTGCGGGCAGAATACATTTTTGTACGGGCCACCCGGCACGGCAAAGAGTCTGATTTCTCGCCGCATAGCCTGCGCCTTTGAGCAGCCAACCTATTTCGAATACCTGATGAACCGCTTCAGCACACCTGAGGAGGTGTTTGGCCCTGTGTCCATCAAGGCGCTGAAAGAAGATCGCTACATTCGAAAAACAGATAATTACCTGCCCAAGGCCGATTTCGCCTTCCTCGATGAGATCTGGAAATCCAGCCCCGCTATTTTGAATACCCTTCTGACGTTGATCAACGAGCATGTGTTCCGTAATGGTGAAGCCATTGAGAAAGCCCCACTCAAGGCTCTAATTGCTGCATCCAACGAAACGCCAGATGCCAATCAAGGCCTAGAAGCTTTGTACGACCGTTTTATTGTTCGGCTAATGGTGGGCCCCATTCGTGAAGCCCAGCACTTCGATCAGCTACTCAATAGCAAACCGACCGAAGCCAAAATCGACATCTCCTCGGCTCTACAGGTGAAGTCCAGCGAATGGGCTGAATGGATGGCACAATCGCATCGGGTCAAGCTGTCTGCTGAGACGCTAACCATCATTCATTTGATTCGCGAACAGCTGGAGCAGCAATACGAGACGCTCAAGGTTTATGTCTCCGACCGACGCTGGCAGCGTGCCGCGATGCTCATGAAGGCAGCAGCCTTCTTTAATGACCGCAAGGAAACCAACCACAGTGACGCCTTGCTGCTGCAGCACTGCCTATGGACGCATGAAGAGAATCGTCAGGCCGTCTGGGATATTGTTGCGGATGCAGTGAAGGCCTCGGGGATTGATAGTGGGATCGATCTCGCTGAAGCGGATAGGCGAAAGGATAAACTCGATAAGGAAATTCATACTGAGCTTTATCATTCGGAAAATATCTACAAGACAGTTACTATCAGTGGCAATGAATTCTTCCAGCAAAAAGTCAGCTTCCTCCCTGAGGATCGATATTATCGGCACCCGGAAGAATTTGAGGTATACATTTATAGCGACAAGTTGAAGTCCACTGATGTCTTTCATCCGGTAGACGTAAATGGAAATGAAGAGGAGGAAATATACTGCAAATTTGATGGGCAGGGGACTTGTCAACTTGAATATAAAAGTGGTGGCATCAAGTATAAGAAAATCAATATTACGCCTTCTGTTTTGTTCCATAAGGGTGACAAAAAGAAAGATATAAATTCGCGTCTGGTTTCTTCGCTATCGCACTCAGTGATGGAGATGAGGGAGACATTGCAAGGTACGCTCAAGCAGGTTGAGGCTAAATTTAAAGGTTACAAGTCAAGACTTTCTTCTCCATTTGTGCCGGCTGATAAAGTCAATCTAGCAGTCTTTGGTATAGCCAAACAAATCGAGGATTTGCAGCTTCGCATCAAGGACTGCGAGCGGTTGGAAGAGCTATGCCGCTAGATCCACTGGCTAATGCTGCAAAACATATTGGCGATAACGTTCAGCACATATTTGCGCCATTACTAAGGGGCTCTGATTCGATTGCAGGGCACGTAGCAGAGAGGATTCGTCTGTGGCAGTTGTCCTCGGCTGCGGAACTGAAAGCTGAGTTTCCCTTTACGCTATATGAACAGCAGCTATCGAACTGGCAAGCCCGGCACCAGTCTCCCCCTGTTTCGAGTGCAGAACTGGCGGCAGCTGTTGAGGAATATGTTGCGCTGTGCCGTGCAGCCAAACTGCCGGACAATCAATCTTTTTGGCAGCGTGAGCTGACAGCGGCGATGGCCCCCGGAACGGCTGGAAAAAAACGTCAAGCCAATAGCACGGTGAGTGCTCGTCTTTTGCAAGATGAATGGCAAAAAGCACTGGATAGAGCGCGGTCAGCGTGGGAACTCAAACGTATATCCATGCTGCGCCTGCAGTTCCTGGAGGAGCTCGAAGCATTTCTGCAGTTACTGCAACAGCTTCACCAGCAGCTGGAAATGCTGGGGTTGGATCCTGGAATGTTCCTCGACCTGTCAAAGGGAAATTTGTCTGCACAAGAGATCGAGAGCTTTAAGCGTTGGGCCAAATACTTGGCCAATGATCCAGGTGTTCGATCGCTATGTGATTTGCTAGGCAAGCTACGCCAGCTGGAGTTATCCGAGCGTATCGAGCGAGCCCAGGTGCGCTATACGCAAGACATCGAGTTACCGGATATCAATTCGCGGGAAGAGATCATCGGCATTCGTTTGGGACGTGATATTGAGCATGTGCTGCCCAGTGAGTTGGCACTACTGGCTGACCCCGAAACGTCCATTCTTTTCGACCTCAAGTACGTCGAGTCACGCCTGATGTGTTTTGACATGCAGGGCATTCAGCGCGTGCAACACCACCACAATAAGGAAGAGCTGCGCAGCGTTGAAGAGGCGGCCAAACAAGGGCCAATGGTGATCTGTGTCGACACCAGCGGTTCTATGAGTGGTACGCCTGAGACGGTTGCCAAAGCCGTGGCGCTCTTTATTGCAGGCAAGGCCAGGCAGCAGAAACGAGCGTGCTATTTGATTAGTTTTTCCACCGGCATCGAGACTCTGGATCTTGGCGACGACTTTGGCATGGAGGCGTTAATCAAGTTTCTGGGCATGTCCTTTCACGGTGGTACGGATGCTATTCCTGCGCTGGATCATGCATTGGGTGTGATGCAGAGCGAGACCTATGAGCGCGCTGACCTTCTGATGGTTTCAGACTTCATCATGGCCAGCTTGCCGGGCCAATTACGCCAGCAAATTGAGCAGCAGCGTACTCATGGCAACAGTTTCTATTCCCTGGTTGTAGGCGATTGCTTTATGACTCAACGTCTAA
>AJXE01000054.1 GCA_000263395.1 Stutzerimonas stutzeri TS44 | reverse complement strand
GTGGCATCCAGAACTTTCGGATGACGCATGCCAAAGGCCGAGGGGAACACTATGGTTGCACCGCTTAGCAATGCACCCAATGCGGCGTTGATCAGTCCGCCAACATGGAAGAGTGGTAGGCCTGAAAGGAATCGATCCCCCTCTCGTATACCCGCCCCGCGACAGTATGTCTGACTGGCAAAAATGATATTGGCAGTTGAGAGCCGGGCCAATTTGGGTGCCCCGGTGGTTCCCCCAGTACCGAATATCAGGGCAACCTCATCTTCGCTGCGTTCGAGATTAATAGAGCTCTTTGCACCCGCCACAAGCTCGGACCAAGTTCTGAAAATTGATGCCCCAGGAACAACCGGTATCTCGACAATCTTCGAAGCCGCCACCCCCGCTGATACCAGTTGACCTGCGGGATCCAACACTGGGCTTTTCCCCAGCGCCACGATTCTCTTCACCGAAAGTGCGTCGAACTGGGCTTTCATTGCTTCCGGCGAAAGCAGCAGGTTGACCGGATGCGCGACTCCCAGGCTGGCTGCAGCGATAATAGCTATGAGGCTTTCAGGGTTAAGCGCAGGAATAACACCAATGGTATCCCCCGGGGCTACCCCATCATTTATGAATGCCGAGATCGCTGCGTCTATTGCTGCATCCAGTTGTTGGTAGGTAATAACTTCTGCCGGTAACGCTGGATCCGGGTAGAAGACAATGGCGTCCTGCTCGGGAAACTTGTTGGCAACACTGCGAATGGCGTGAAAAAGGCTGGTCATAACCGACTCCGAGGAAAAGGGGTTCTTGTTGTTATTGAACCTGCAGGAACCGCCAAACAATGCACGGTACCTGCAGCCCGAGACTTCACATCGAAGGGGATATAATTCGTGCTGCTGTATTCGCAGGCGGAATGAAACGCTGGCCATACTTTTGCGCCAAAGCTTCGGCGGTAGCCATGAAGCGCTTGGCGCCTATGGATTCGATGTAACTGATTGGCCCACCTGTCCAGGCAGGGAAACCCCAACCGAAGATGGCACCCACATCTGCCTCCGCTCGGCTCTGGACGATGTCGTCGGTGATCCCGCGTACAGCAGGAATCAGCTGGGCGTAGAGCAAGCGCTCGACGACTTCAGCACGACTCGGCTGGGACTCCAGCGTTGCGGATGCAGATGCCAGCCCTGGCCAGAGCCGACGCTTCGCACCCGCGGGGTAGTCGTAGAAACCTCCGCCAAAGCGCTTACCACGGCGGCCCAGTTGATTCACCAAGTTGCCCAGCCACTCCTCCGTGCCATTCGGCACGTAGTCTTCGCCCTGCTCCTTGCGGTTGGTTTCGAAGATGTTGAAGATCAGCTCTGGCGTGACTTCATCGATCATTGCCAGGGGCCCGATAGGCATTCCCAGTGCGAGCGCGGCGTTTTCGACCAATGCCGGCGACACGCCTTCCATGACCATCAGCATCGCCTCGTTCATATACGCCGGTACGATCCGGTTCGTATAGAACCCTCGAACATCACGAACGACGATGGGTGTCTTACGCACTAGCCGATTGAAATCGAACCCGGCAGCAAGCGCCCGCTCACCCGTGCGTTCGCCGGGAATCAGCTCCAAGAGAGGCATGGACTCTACCGGCGAGAAGAAGTGCATGCCGATGAACCGCTCGGGCCGATCAAGCGCGGTGGCGATATGGGATATCGGCAACGTGGACGTGTTAGAGGCCAGGATCGCATCCGGGCCGACCACTTGCTCCACCTTTCTCAGCAGCTCTCGCTTGAGGCCCAGATCCTCGAAAACCGCCTCGATAACCAGATCTGAGCCTGCAAGGTCCGCATAATTCGTGCTCGGCACCAGCCGCGACAGAATCTCCTCGGCCGCCTTCGTCGCCAGTTGGCCTCGACTGCTGAGCCGCTCAAGGACGCGACTCGCGTAGTCGACCGCTTTTCGTGCCGACGTCTCGTCGCGATCGATGATGACTACCTTGATCCCAGCCTTGGCGGCAATGTAGGCGATGCCAGCCCCCATCAGTCCACCGCCCAGAACGCCCATCTTCCGGATAGTGCTCTGAGGGATTCCGACAGGGCGAGCGGTGCCCTTTTCCAGCGCAGTTCTGTCATGGAACAGTGCCCGAATCATCATTCTGGATTGTGTAGATCCGAGACAAAGAGCAAAGCGCTTGGCTTCGAGTCGAAGGGCGACATCGATCTGCAGAAGGGAGCCCTCCCAGATCACAGCCAGTGCATGCTCAGCAGCAGGGCTGTTGCCCTGGCTCATCCCGCTCAACTTTGCGCAGGCCCCGACGCTGGTTGAGAACCCCTTGTGCGAAATCCCATCCCCACCCGGTAGGCTGTAGCCGGGGCGATCCCAGGGCTGGGAGCTGGGACCGGCCTCGCGTACCCAACGAATAGCCCGCACCTCAAGTTCCGAATCAGGTGCCACATCGGTGACGAGCCCTCTCTTCAGAGCAGCTTCCGCATCGTACTTGCGGCCACTGATAATCAGCTCGATGGCTGCCGCCATGCCGGCAAGCCGGCTGGTTCGTTGTGTACCGCCGCCACCGGGAATCAGTCCGAGTTGAACCTCGGGAAAACCACAGGAGAACCGGGCATCACTCGGCGCAAATCGGGCATGGCAAGAAAGCGCCAGCTCAAATCCTCCGCCGAGTAAATCACCACGGACCACTGCGGCTACCGGTTTGGCGAAGTTCCCGTCAGCCTGCTTCCCCGCCTTGGATGCCACTGTCTCCAGTCGCCGGAACAACTGGTGCGCCTCCATGATTAGAGGAAATATCTCGGCAGGTTCAGCGGGATAGTTGGCCAGCATATCGAGGTCGGCACCGGCGATGAAGCTCCCTTTCTTGCCCGATGTCAGCACCAATCCTAGGACGTCATCCTGGGCAAAACGGTCGATCAGCAGCCCAAGATCGGTGAGGAACTCGCGATTGATGACATTGAGTGCGCGGCCAGGCTGGTCAATGGTGGCAACCATGACACCACCGTCAATTTCCACACGCAGGGTGGTGTAAGTCATTTCTTGCTCCATCAGACCCGCTCCAGAATTGTTGCCGTCCCAAGGCCGCCACCCACGCACAGCGTCGCCAGCCCGGTTTCCAGGTCGCGCCGTTCCATTTCATCAAGCAGCGTTCCGAGAATCATGGCGCCAGTTGCGCCCAGCGGATGTCCCAGCGCAATCGCACCGCCATTCACGTTCAATCTGTCGTGGGGCGCATCGATGGCTTGCATGAACCGCAGGACGATCGAAGCAAAGGCCTCGTTCAGCTCCCATAGGTCGATGTCGCTGGCCATCATTCGGCTTCGTTCCAATGCTTTGCGGGTTACGAACTCGGGGCCGGTCAGCATGATGGTTGGCTCTGACCCGATGGAGGCGGTCCCGCGGATTCGGGCACGGGGCGTCAATCCATGAGCTCGCCCTGCCTCCGCGGTCCCCAACAGCACGGCAGCAGCTCCATCTGCCAGTGCAGAAGAGTTGCCGGCGGTATGGATATGGTGGATTGCCTCGACCTGAGGATACTTGCGGATGGCCACCGCATCGAAGCCAGGCATGTCCTCACCCAGCTTCGAGAAAGAGGCAGTCAGATTACCCAGAGCCTCGAATGTGGTGCTGGCACGGATGTTTTCGTCATGTGCCAAGATGACCTGGCCGAGGACGTCCCGTATCGGAATGATCGATTGGCTGAATCTCCCCTCGGCTTGCGCCAGCGCTGCTCGCCTGTGGCTCTCAGCGGCGTACTGATCCGCCTGCACACGATCGATGCCATACAAGGTGGCAATCAGGTCAGCCGAGATGCCTTGCGGCACAAAATGCAGAGGGATAGCAACAGAGGGATCGGCACACAGCGATCCGCCATCGGACCCCATGGGTACGCGTGACATTGATTCGACACCACCACCGATAACTAAATCGGTTTCCCCAAAAGCTACTTTGGCGGCGGCCAAATTCACGGCCTCAAGACCGGACGCACACCACCGGTTAACTTGCAGTCCAGCAACACTCTCATGCCAGCCAGCCATGAGAATGGCGCTTCTGGTGATATTTGCGCCTTGTTCACCAACCGGTGTCACACACCCCAAGATGACATCGTCTATAGCCTTTGTATCAAGCTGATAGCGGTCTGATAGTGCGGCTAGTGTCTGCGCGGCTAGAAATACCGGGCTGATCTCATTGAGGCTACCGCCGGGCTTGCCACGACCGCGTGGAGTCCTGACCGAGTCAAATATATAGACATCTCTCATTTAATTTTCCTGAGTCTCTAGCAGTAAATCGAAGCGGCGCACGATGCTCTCAACTTCCCTTAGCTAGCCGGTCGTCAGCCATTTCGCAGAGCCAATTGCCAGGCGCTTTGCCGCAAGGTCGTTGCAGAGTTCAAGCGTGCAACCTTGGCAAGGAGTGTCAGCAGTAGCTCATTGAGCACGAAGATGTGTTTAGGACGAGCCGGTGGGGGTACGGTGAGGGATGCCAGAACACTTGCGAGCTCACCCAGACGCTCATGACCTCCCCGGGGTTGCGCTTCATGTAGGCGTAGTCAGGGAAACTCTCCTGCTGGCATGGATACTCATGCATTTGCCCAGCTGAATCCGCTGAGTCACATCCGCCGCAGAGCTTTTTCCCCGAACCCTCCACGATGATCACGTGAACTTCATCGTTGGCCTCAGCCCACTGCATTGCCGCGCGAATGTCTCGAGGCAATTGGGCGTCCTGCTCAATGGTGACGGCGGTGAAGGTCGGCATTCTGGATTCCAGATAGAGCGATCCTGGTTGATCACTCAAAACAGTCAGAGCTGACTGTAGTGGCCCCGACAAAAACAGTCAATGCTGACCGCGCCTGTCATTCGCCAAGTAAATACCCCGTCATGCAGACGGCCACCCCCTTAGGGGCCCTCAAAATACTAACGACAGGACAGCGACTGCGTGGCTGCAGCGAACTCACTGATCGAGCCAGGCGTCGGGAGAGGCGGTTAGTGGCCAACAGCAACATCCACTCAACTCAAGCCACGCTTTTCTGTCAGGTCACGCCGGACGTCTGACCTTGGCTAGAAGTGATAACAGGCAGCGAACTTGTCTTCACTTGCTGGCCTGCTTCCCTCTCAGAGCCTCAATATTTCGCTTGGGCGGCACGCCAAACAGGCGGCTGTACTCGCGGCTGAACTGCGATGGGCTTTCGTAGCCGACCTTAAATGCCGCGCTGGATACGTCCATGTGCTCGTTGAGCATCAGGCGTTTCGCCTCGTTCAGACGTAACCACTTCTGGTACTGCAGTGGACTCATCGAGCGGTACACGGTGATCCAGCGCTGCCGCAACGAGTACCCGGTACGATTGATGTGCCGTTGCCTGAAGGTTTCTGCCAGCGGCTATTACGCCTGGCAGGATCGTGAACCAAGTGCGCGAGCTCAGGAGAATGCGCGCTTGGTGAAGCGCATTCGGGAGATTCACGAGGACAGCCGGGGCGTGATTGGAGCGCCACGAATGCACGAGGATTTGCTCGACGAGGGCGAAGTCGTCAGCCTGAACCGAGTTGCTCGCCTGATGGCGGCTGAGCGAATTCAAGGCTGGCCACGCCGGAAACGACGTGGCTTTGGAAGAGCCGTCAGTGGCCGCCCAGCAGGTGTGAAAAACCTTCTGGAGCGCGACTTCACTGCACAGGAACCGGAGCGCAAGTGGGTCACGGACATCACGGAAATAGCCACACTGGAAGGCAAACTCTTCCTGTGCGTAGTGCTCGACCTGTACAGCAAGCTGGTGATCGGTTGGTCGATGCATCACCGCCAGGATCGGCAAATGGTGATCCGAGCAGTGGAGATGGCAATCTGGCAGCGCCAGGGTGACTGGTCAGTGATCCTGCATTCGGATCGCGGCAGCCAATTCACCAGCGCTGATTACCAGCGTTTTCTGAATCGCAACACGCTGGTTTGCAGCATGAGCGCCGTCGGGCATTGCGGCGACAACGCTGCCTGTGAAGGCTTCTTCGGTCAGCTCAAACGGGAGCGCGTTGTCCATCAGTCATATCGAACTCGTGATGAAGCACGAGCGGATCTCTTCGACTACATCGAGCGGTTTCATAACCCACGAATGCGTCGTAGAGTCGCCAGGCAAGATCTGAAGTTTTCAGCCCTTTTCAAACCGTCCGTGGAAATGGGGTAGAACCCGATCCCCTCGCATTACCAGCCGCTCCTGACTGGCAAACCGGCGCATTCTACAGTCCTGGACGGCGAAAGCAACGGCCTCCTTAGCCTCGATTCTAGTGCTTGCAGTTTCTTACGCAAGTGGCCGTGACCACTAAAAGCGCAGCTTTTCAAGCATTTCATCGATAAGTAGAAACTAGGACTTCAACAGGTTCCCGTTAAAAAATCCGACGAAAGGAACGGGGCCATAATCGATCATTTCGTGGTGACTGGAATGACCCATGATGAGCCGCTCACCAAAAAAGTGTAGAACTGACAACGCGTTGCGTATGAACTCTTCTCTGCCATCCATGGGACAAGGGGGCAGATCGAATATGGTGCGTGGCGGTGAGTGGCAGAGACGCTGATACCCCCATGAAAAGGGCCTCACCTGCGTGAGGGCCGAATCCCCGGAGGGTAATGTCAGCTGGGCTAACATTAATGGACGAGGTCGAAACCTGATCTTATCTGGGTGGGAGCCATTGAGGAGGCAACCGTGCCGCGGTCAGTGAGCGGTACAAGCTAGGGTTCGAACGTGCCCAGGTGGCGGATCGGCGACCAGAGCCTGCCAACAGCCAACAAAAAGCCAGGCTGAACCTGGCTCTCTCAATCGAACGCCGTTGATTACTGCAGCCAGCTTTCAACCTTTTCAGCACCGTACTTCTGCTTCCAGATCTTCAGAACTTTGTGGTTACCACCTTTCGTTTCGACAACCTCTCCGGTTTCTGGGTTCTTATAAACCTTGGTCTGGCGTTCTCGGCGTTGGCCGCGAACGGCGAAAGCAGGGGTGGCGCTTTGAGGGTCTAGCAGCGCAATTACACCTTTCAGGCCAACGCCATACTCAGCCATTAATTTGCGAAGCTTCTCCTCAAACTCGATTTCGCGCTTGAGCCCGTCATCATTCTTCATCTCGTCGAGCTGCTTCAGTTGGACAGCAAGTTGAGCTTCAAGCGCTTTGAATTCGGCGAGTTTGGACATTAAATGGCCTTTGTAAAAGACATTGGGCTGGATATTGAACTGTATCGCTTGTCTGTCACGGCTGAAAGGGCCTGGCAGCTTTGTGGGGAATTGCACTGAGTTGGCCACTCATTAGCACAACCACTGACCAGCCATTTGCATTCCAGCTGACCTCGCGTTTGCATTCGACTTGACCAGCGCACGTCGTAGTTACGACCGGCAGAAAAC
>AJXE01000053.1 GCA_000263395.1 Stutzerimonas stutzeri TS44 | reverse complement strand
GATACGCAAGTTGAAGAGCTCTACTGGGTTACTGCTAAACCTTCCTGTGCGTAATCCATCAGCCAATGTCAGCTCAAGTCGAGCAAGGAGACGGAAAACTGTGGGTGTACGGTGAGCCTCGCCCAGAGGTCCGTCCAGAAAAGAAGCGTCACGAACAATCCCTCCGGCTTTCCGCGCGCTTGATCATGTACTTCATCAGCCAGCCACACAGCGGCACTGAGACCATGAGGGAGAGCACAAGCGCTGTCGCGACAGCGGGCAGCCCGTTTAGCAGGACCTCGCTGCTGGTCATAATGCCCGCCGCCGGAACCACTAGCAGTAGCGGCAGATACTGCAGCAGCCCGCTGGCCGCCTGCTCAATGGGCTCGCTGATCGCGCCCCGCATCAATAGCCAGCCGAACAGCAGCATGCCAATGATTGGCCCGGGAAGCATCGGCAAAAACGACAGATTTAGCGCAGTGCCCAGCAACTGCAGCAGCACGAGTGTGGTCAACCCTTGAGTGTCATCCAAGCTCCCCCTTCATTCCCTTCGACGAAACAGAGGACGCGGTTCGATAGCCGAGCGCCCATAGAGCACGCTCATGCCTGCCAAGCCTTTGAGAGCGTCCTGAACTGATTTGTCATCGCGTACCGCAAAGGCATCGAAGCCGCACTGGCGCATATGTGCCAGCTGATCGCGCAGAACATCCCCTACCGCACGAAGCTCACCTTGCCAGCCGAATCGGACGCGCAGCAGATATGCCTGACTGTAACCACGCCCGTCCCGAAAACTTGGGAACTCGACTGCGATCAATGGAAGTACGCCGAGCCACGCTAGCAGCTCTTCGGGGTCATCGTCGGGTTGCAGCAGCACTCCTTGCCCGCTTATGCGATGCCCGCTAAGTACGTCTCTGTCCTGCAACTCCTGCCAACGTCTCATCGGAACGATGAGCGATCCCGTTTGCTCTGGCTCGTTATCCCGAGCAAGTTGCCAAGGGTCATCGCTGACGATTTGCGCCTTACCTTCCAACAACTTGATCAAGTTTTTCATGCCGCCGTCTCCGCTGTCGTGTAGACCCGCTCCTTGAATGGCTCGATTCCGATACGGCCAAATGTCTCCACGAAACTCTCATCGCTTTCGCGGTAGGCGACGAAGGTCTCGACCACGCGTTCGATGACTTCAGGCACTTCATCCGCTGCGAATGAAGGGCCGATCACCTTGCCGAGCGCACTGGCCTTTCCTTGTGAGCCGCCCAAGGTGATCTGGTACCACTCACTGCCATTTTTATCGACGCCGAGAATGCCGATGTTGCCGATATGATGGTGGCCACAGGCGTTCATACAGCCGGATATGTTGAGACTGATATCTCCGAGGTCGTGGAGGTAGTCCAGGTCCAGAAAGCGCTCCTGGATTGCTTGGGCGATGGGGATCGACTTGGCGTTCGCCAATGAACAGAAATCGCCCCCAGGGCAAGCGATGATGTCAGTGAGCAGCCCGATATTCGGCGTTGCCAATCCCGCCTTGCAGGCTGCACACCAAAGCGCATAGAGATCCCGTTTGCGCACATCCGGAAGCACGACGTTTTGCTCGTGGGCGATGCGCAGCTCCCCGAAACCGAAACGCTCTGCCCAATAGGCAAGCATGTACATCTGCTCGCTGGTGACATCGCCCGGCGGTGCTGCCATGCCGGGTTTCGTAGAGATCACCACAGATGCATAACCTGGCACTTTATGGGCCATGACGTTTCGCTCGACCCAACGTGCAAACGATGGGTCTTGCGCCAGCCAGGTACCGAACGCCAGATCGATATCTGGCAAGGATTCGTACTGCGGAGGCTCAAAAGAGCGAGCGACACGCTCATACTCCGCTTCGGTCAGCTCAGCCGGGCCCTCCTTAATGTGCTGCCATTCGCGCTCAACCTCCTCGGCAAAAGCTTCAATGCCGAGTGCCTTGACCAGTATCTTGATACGCGCCTTGTACTTGTTGTCGCGCCGACCCCAGCGGTTGTATACGCGCAGGATCGCCTCGACATAGGAAAGCAAGTGCCGCCAGGGCAGCGCATCGCGTATTTGCTGGCTGAGAATCGGAGTACGCCCCAACCCGCCCCCAACCATCACACGCAGCATCATTTCACCCAGCTCATCACGATATAGATAGAGCCCGATGTCGTGCATCATGATGGCTGCGCGATCTTCTTCCGCGGAGCAAAGGGCAATCTTGAACTTACGCGGGAGGAACAGAAATTCGGGGTTTACCGTTGACCACTGGCGCAAAATTTCAGCCAGCGGGCGCGGGTCGATCAGTTCGTCGGCGGCCACGCCGGCAAACGCCTCGGTGGTGATGTTTCGCACGCAGTTTCCCGATGTCTGGATTGCGTGCATATCAACATCGGCAAGCAGTTCGAGGATATCGGGGACCTGCTCCAGCTCGATCCAATTGAATTGGATATTCTGCCGAGTTGTAAAATGGCCATAGCCGCGATCGTACTGGCGAGCAATATGCGCAAGGGTGCGCATCTGTATTGCGGACAACGTGCCGTAGGGGATGGCCACCCGCAGCATATAAGCATGCTTTTGTAGATACAGGCCGTTCTGCAGGCGCAGGGGAAGGAACTCTTCCTCGCTCAGCTCGCCCGACAATCTTCGCTGTACCTGATCTCGAAATTGGGCCACGCGCTCATGCACTAGCGCCCGGTCGTAATCGTCATAGCGGTACATATAGAACTTCCTCACTGCTCGCCATTGAGTGGTGGCAGCAATGCCTGCCATCGAGAGAAGCGACTATGCCCGCCACCCGGCTGCGCAAACAGCTTCAGTTGTGGCGAAAAAAAAGAGCTCAGCGCTACCCAAAATGCGCCTGAATTGACACGAGTCAATTCGTGACGAAGGTCTTTATGAAGCTGCCGCCGCCATCGATCTGATCTGTTTTTTTCTCTCTGATCTGCCGCTGTTTTCGAACCAGGCGGTAGCGGATGATCGCCTCGCCTGAACAGCCAGATGAGATTGACGTCATGACAGAGCGAATCCCAACTCGGATCATCGAGACCGTAGATGTGAGCAAGCCTGTGCGGCTAACCCCCGCCAAAGCTGGCGGACCGATCCATACCCGTAGCTTTACGGGCTATTTCCGAAATGTACGGCTAGTGGTCGGCGGGTTGTTGTTCGCGCTGTTCTTTGGGACCGCGTGGCTGAACTGGAACGGCCGTCAAGCCGTTCTCTGGGATCTTGGCGCTCGTCAATTTCACGTGTTCGGCACGACGTTCTGGCCACAAGACTTCATTCTGCTGTCGGCTTTGCTAATCATCGCCGCCTTTGGCCTGTTTTTTATCACGGTGCTGGCTGGTCGAGTCTGGTGCGGCTATGCCTGCCCTCAAAGCACCTGGACGTGGGTATTCATGTGGGCTGAAAAGGTAACTGAGGGTGATCGAAACCAGCGTATCAAGTTGGATGCGGCAGGCTGGTCGGTAAACAAGGTCTTGCGGCGAGGAGCCAAGCACGCGATTTGGTTGGCGGTCAGTCTATTAACGGCCGTCGCGTTCGTGGGCTACTTCACTCCGGTGCGCGATCTCGCGACAGGGCTGCTTACGTTCAGTTTGGACGTCGAGCCTGCAATCTGGGTAGCGATGTTTACTTTAGCGACATATCTGAACGCTGGCTGGCTGCGGGAGCAGGTGTGCTTGCATATGTGCCCCTACTCACGGTTTCAGAGCGTAATGTTCGATACGAATACG
Source organism: Stutzerimonas stutzeri TS44 (assembly GCA_000263395.1). Classification (GTDB taxonomy): domain Bacteria; phylum Pseudomonadota; class Gammaproteobacteria; order Pseudomonadales; family Pseudomonadaceae; genus Stutzerimonas; species Stutzerimonas stutzeri_C. The sequence goes on along the minus strand of AJXE01000053.1, from coordinate 4,143 downwards.
CTGAACGTGTCGTACGACGCCGCTCGCGGTGAATCGCGTGGCCCCCGCAAAAAGGACGTTGACCACCGCGCTGCAGGGCTAGGGGACTGCATCGACTGCACAATGTGCGTACAGGTATGTCCCACTGGGATCGACATACGCGACGGGCTGCAGCTGGACTGCGTCAGCTGCGGAGCCTGCGTCGACGCCTGCAATGAAGTGATGGACAAGATGGGGTATGAGCGGGGGTTGGTCCGATACGCGTCCGAGCAGTCACTTGAAGGCAAGAAGACGCATTTGTTCCGCCCCCGCCTTGTTGGTTACGGGTTCGTACTGATTGCGATGACGGGCGCTTTTATCTGGTCGTTAAGCGAGAGATCGCTGGTATCTCTGGACGTGACCCGGGATCGAACTCTTTATCGGGAAAATTCCGAGGGTCAGATCGAGAACATGTACAGCCTCAAAGTCATCAACAAAGCTCAGCAGAAGCAGCAGTACGAAGTCGAGTTGAACAGTGAGGACTTTGCCCTACACGGACCAAAGGTGTTGAAGCTCGCTCCTGGTGAGATTGTCGACGTTCCTTTCAGTGTAACGCTGGTCAACGAACGCGGCACAGCAACGAAGTCAGACGTTGAATTCAGCATTCGCAGCTCCGAAGACAGCTCTGCGCACGACAGCGTCACGAGCACCTTCATTGCGCCAGTTACTCGCTAGGTTAAGCCCGTCGGCTATGAACCTCACTACCCTCCTATTGCGCTAGCAGTTGGCGGGCTGGAAGATGAGATGAACGAACTCGCTAAGATGGACTGGCGGACAGCTATCCCAGTCGGTGGAAAAATGAAGCGCTACGAAAAATTCGCAGATGAAGTAGCTGAGCTCATTCGCACCGGCGTTTTAGCCCCAGGGCAGAAAGTACCCTCCGTCCGCCACGCGAGTCGAACATACGGTGTAAGTGTTTCAACGGTTTTCCAGGCTTATTATCTGCTGGAAAGCAGAGGACTGATTCAGGCACGGGCGCGTTCTGGGTACTTTGTACGTGAGCACGCGAAAAAGCCTCTCCATGAGCCTGATACCACCCAACTTGCGATTGATGTAACCGACGTCGGTGTTAGCGAGTTGGTGTTTTCAGTGCTCGCCTCGTTGCAAAACGCCAGTACTGTCCCATTTGGCTCTGCTTTCCCGCACCCTGATCTCTACCCTTTAGCCCGACTCGCTCGCTCGTTGGCCCAGAGCGCTAAAGACATGCCGGGCCACGCAATTATCGCCGACATGACTGCAGGTAATCCGGCGTTGCGCCGGCAAATCGCCCTACGTTACATGGTCAGCGGCGTGATGCTGCCCGTTGAAGAGCTCGTGATAACGAACGGTGCGATGGAGGCGCTAAACCTCTGCCTTCAGACCGTAACTCAGCCCGGCGATCTGGTTGCTATCGAGTCGCCCGCTTTCTACGCCACCCTGCAAGTGCTGGAAAGATTGCAACTCAAGGCTGTTGAGATCCCCGTTCACCCTCGCGAAGGGATCGAGCTTGACGTGCTTGCTAATCGTTTAGCCAACCTGCCCATCAAGGCCTGCTGGTTCATGAGTAGCCTGCAAAATCCGCTCGGGGCGACAATGAGTGATACCAAAAAGCGCGACTTGTACGCGCTGATTCAGCGGTATCAAGTTCCGCTGATTGAAGACGACGTCTATGCCGAGCTTTATTTTGGCAAGCAGCCGCCCCGCCCAGTGAAGAGTCACGACCGTGACGGTTTGGTCATGCATTGCGGATCGTTTTCAAAAAGCTTGGCGCCAGGCTATAGAGTCGGGTGGGTGGCTGGAGGACGCTTTTCGGAAGAAATTAGACGGCTGCAGCTGATGACGACGATCTCTCCGGCCGTGCCTGTTCAAGCGGCAATTGCTGATTACCTTCAGAACGGCGGATACGATCGTCACCTGCGCAAGCTGCGCCATACCTTAGAGATGCAACAGGGTGCAATGCTGGCCTCAGCCGCGAGACACTTTCCAGCTCGCACACGGGTAACACGGCCATGCGGTGGGTATTTTCTATGGTTCGAGTTTCCAGAAGAGGTGGACTCTCTCCAACTTCTGCAACTGGCATTGGCGCAGGGCATCAGCTTAGCGCCAGGCCCGATCTTTTCCGCTACTCAGCACTTCAAAAATTGCGCGCGTCTCAACCATGGCTATCCGTGGGACAGCCGCAGTGAGAAAGCGATAGAAGTCCTTGGACAAATCCTGAGATCGTTCTGATATGCAACAGATCGATAAAACTGAGTCTGTTTTGATCTCTGCTCTGTTCTTAAAGTGGACCCTTCTTCAAAGCCTTACGGCGATTCAGAAAGGTCCGTTGCATGGCAATCACAACAGCATCTGCTCAACCGTATAACTACAAAGTAGTCCGTCAGTTCGCCATCATGACTGTGGTCTGGGGTGTGATTGGCATGTCGCTTGGCGTTCTAATTGCCGCGCAGCTCGTGTGGCCAGAGCTAAACTTTGACACGCCCTGGCTAAGCTTCGGTCGCCTTCGTCCGCTACATACCAGCCTTGTAATCTTCGGTTTCGCTGGCTGTGCCCAATTTGCAGCGAGTTACTATACGGTGCAGCGCACCTGCCAAGTACGGCTGTTCTCCGATTCTTTGGCGGCGTTTACGTTCTGGGGCTGGCAAATTGTCATGGGCATTCTGCTTGTGACGCTTCCGATGGGCCTCACGACGACCAAAGAATACGCCGAGATTGAGTTCGCAGGTGCCATCTGGATGGCGATCGTATGGGTGGCCTACGCGGTTGTCTTTTTCGGCACGCTGATCAAGCGCAAGGTCAGCCACCTGTATGTCGGCAATTGGTTTTTTGCCGCATTCATTGTTGTTATTACCATGCTCCACATCGTCAACCACATAGCAATCCCGGTCAGTTGGTTTAAATCCTACCCGGTATATGCGGGCGCGACGGATGCCATGGTGCAATGGTGGTATGGCCACAATGCTGTAGGGTTTTTCTTGACTACCGGGTTCCTCGGCATGATGTATTACTTCGTGCCAAAACAGGCAGAGCGTCCGGTCTACTCCTATCGCCTGTCCATCGTGCATTTCTGGGCGCTGATTACCTTGTATATCTGGGCCGGCCCCCACCATCTGCATTACACTGCATTGCCAGATTGGGCTCAGACTTTAGGCATGGTGATGTCCATCATCCTCCTGGCTCCAAGCTGGGGCGGCATGATTAACGGCATGATGACGCTGTCGGGTGCCTGGCATAAGTTGCGTACCGACCCGATTCTGCGTTTTCTAGTTGTCTCGCTCGCCTTCTACGGCATGTCGACATTTGAAGGCCCGATGATGGCGATCAAGACGGTCAATGCCCTGTCCCACTACACCGACTGGACCATCGGCCACGTGCACGCCGGTGCCCTTGGCTGGGTGGCCATGATCAGCTTCGGCGCGCTGTACCACCTCATCCCGAAGGTATTCGGCCGGGTGCAGATGCACAGCATTGCGTTGATCAATGTGCACTTCTGGCTCGCGACTATCGGCACTGTGCTTTACATCGCGTCGATGTGGGTAAACGGGATCACGCAAGGCCTCATGTGGCGCGCGGTCAACCAAGACGGCACGCTAACGTACTCCTTCGTTGAGGCACTGGAAGCAAGCCATCCGGGCTTTATCGTCCGGTGGATCGGCGGCGTGTTTTTCCTTAGCGGAATGTTGTTGATGGCCTACAACACGTTTAGAACCGTACGCAGCACAGCTACCGTCGCTCTGAGCGATATTGCTGAAACGCGTCTGGCTTGAGGGAACTGGCTATGAGTGGTGACTACTGGGTGCTGGCTCTGATGGCGGTATTTTTCATCGGAGTACATTACAACCTCCATAAGAGGGACCCCGCTGATCTAGAGCAAGCAGCGATGCTCCCTTTCGCGGACGATCCTAAAGCCGCGAAAGAAATGGAGGAAGAGATCGGCCGAAGTCATACGGGATGCGGGTGCCCTGGAACTTGCCGGGGCGAGTGTCGCTACCGCCAGCAATTAGACATGTGATAGGTGTCGACCATGTTGGTCCTTCGGCATGGTTGGTTGCCCCGGCGCTTCGCTGTAATGGCTTTTAGGACGATGGTAAAAAGGTAGCAGTCGCCTATCTGAACGGCCTGCTGGGCGATCCAAGTACGGTCTAC
>AJXE01000052.1 GCA_000263395.1 Stutzerimonas stutzeri TS44 | reverse complement strand
GCAAGATTGATTAATAGCGGCAGATGAAAGCGCTTTACCGACTTGCCTTAACGTTAGAGAAGAGATTGAAGGCAAACTCGGGCTTTCTTGCGGCCTCTCCGCATGCTCTAACCACTCCAATTTGAATGGATGGTTTTCGCATGCCTGTTCGTCAGACATATCTATGCCTGTTAATCCTCGGAACCGCGTTCTGGGGGATTTCGTTTGCCTTCACCAAAGTGGGTGTTGCGGACGGGTCACCCTTCGTATTCCTGGGGTACAAGTTCGCACTCGCTACGCTAGTGCTTTGCGTGATCTTTTTCAGACGGCTGAAACTGATCAACAAAGAAACGCTCCTGGCCGGCGTGGCCATAGGTCTACCCTTGTGTTTGGGTAACATTTTCCAGACTGTCGGGCTTCAGCACACCAGCATCACCAACACCGCCTTCATCACTGGCCTGGATGTATTGCTCATCCCGGTCTTCAAGTGGGCTCTCTTTCGGAAGCGCGTCGAGCCTCGAATCTGGCTCTGCTGCGCCGTCGCGCTGACAGGGCTCTATCTGATCGTTACGAGGGCCGGGCTTACTCTGAATCCAGGTGACATCTGGATCATGTGCTGTGCAGTCTTTTTTGCCGCATATGTGCTCACGGTTGGCTTCTTCTCGCATAAGTACGACTCGATGCTTACGGTCATCACTGCGCTGGCTACCTGCGCTACTGGATGCCTTTTTGCTGCACTTTTCGACGCTAGGGCCGAATGGGCCCCAATGGATTCCTCCTTCTGGGAAGGAGTTCTGTTCTGCGCGTTGCTCGCCACAGCCTTCATGTACGCGGTTCAGAGTGCTGCGCAGAAGTATCTCGAAGAAGAAAAAGTAGCCCTGACCTACCTGTTCGAGCCCATCTTCGCAGCATTCGCGGGAGCGATGCTCCTTGGCGAAACCTTGGATGGAAGAACCCTGGCCGGTGCAGCTCTCATCTTTTCAGCTCTGCTGATCGCCGAGATTGATGTACCCAAGTTCTTATCCCGCCTGCTGCGCGCCCTGTTTGCCCCGTGGGCTAGGCGCCAATGAGTATTTGGATGGAATTCTGTGGAGGCTTTGGTCGGTAGCTGCCGGAGGCAGCATTTGGCCGAAAGCGGAAATGGGCTATCTGCCCTTCGAGAGGTGCGTTCAAGGTTCGCCGTTTGAGCTTCAGCTAAATTCCTCCTCAATTTTCTAAACTGGGAGACGCCTCGCCGTCGCGCGGGCCCATGTCGTAGCGGCTGGGTAGGAGGCCACACTATAGAAAAGCCCGCACTTGATCTGGTGGTTACCAACGACCATCGAAGTGTGAGGTCTTTATATCCTTAGGGTCGTTCCGTTTATTCATAACAACGGATGTGCAATCTGATCGATAAGTTCGGGCCCCTCATTCCGCACATTCCCGACAGCCTTGCCCACCGGATGCCACTCGAACTCCTCCACGCACAAACCATGCTCTAGCGCGAGCTTTTCTGCTTCGCGTGGCGGCAAATGCGGGTCTATCCATCGCGCGGCGTACTGCGGCGATAAAACCAAAGGACGCCGATCGTGAATGTCGAGCATGCCGGCAGCGCTGGATGACGTAATGACAACAAAGCCGTCGCCGTCTCGCGGTTCCAGCGAGCCGCCTCGCTGAAACCGCACGAGCGCAGCGAAAAACATCGGCTCGCCGCTACGGAGCGTGATGTAGTAGGGCTGCTTGATCTTAGGATTCTCCGCGTCCTTCTTCCACTCGTACCAACCATCAGCGGGCACTATTGCGCGGCCGGTTTGCCAGATATCGCGAAAGAACCTGCTAGTCGCGGCCGTTTCCACTCTGGCATTTATCGCTGGTGGTTTCTTCCCCTGTGTCCACGATGGGGCGTAACCCCACTTGACCGGCTCCATGCGTAGCCCATCATGCTCCTGGTGCAGGAGCTGAACCATTGATTGCGGACACACGTTGTAGCGTCCGATCGGCTCAGGATTCACGCCGCCATGCAATGGCAAGGGCAGTTGCACCGCGATCTTGTCCAGGTACTCATAGGCGATTCGGTACTGAGCGAAACGTCCACACATGGGTGCCCCCGCACATCTGGTTCAATTGACCGGGCTCAAGTCTCAGAATACTGTATGTGCATACAGTTATGAGGTCTGTACCATGCCCGTCCATATCTTGGGACCTGCTGCTCCCACCACAATTGCACTGCCGTTTTTCAGTTTCTGCGTGCCCGCGGGATTCCCGAGCCCAGCGCAGGACCACATGGAGGGGAGCATCTCGCTCGACGAGCTGATGAACATCCGAGCTCCGCATACCTACCTGGCGCGCGCAGACGGGGAGAGCATGATCCAGGTCGGCATTTTCGACCGAGACATTCTGATCATCGACCGGGGACGAGAGCCCGAGAAGGGGGAGGTGATAATCGCAGCGCTGAATAATGAGCCTCTAGTCAAGATTTTCGACCGAGCCGGCAGCCAGGTCATTCTGCGCTCGGCCAATCCGAAGTTCCCGCCACGGTACCTCCTTGAAAGCGAAGAACTCTACGTATGGGGCGTCGTGTCATACAGCATTCGAATCCATGGCAAGTACTGAGCGGGCCATCGCCCTAATCGATTGCAACTCGTTCTACGCCAGCTGCGAGCGTGTCTTCCGACCAGACTTGCGCCGGACGCCTATCGTCGTGCTTTCGAACAATGACGGCTGCGTGATCGCGCGCTCGGCCGAGGCAAAGCAGCTCGACATCAAGATGGGCGTGCCGTATTTTCAGATCCGGCGCGACCTGGAGCGTTGGGGCGTTGTGGTGTTTTCCAGCAACTACGCGCTGTATGGCGATATGAGCGAACGCGTCATGACGGTCATCGAGAGCCTGGTGCCTGCAGTTGAGGTGTATTCGATCGACGAGTCGTTTGCCGACCTGACCGGTGTGCCGGACGTCGAAGTGCTCGGCAGGCGGATCCGCGCTGAGGTGCTCCGCAGCACGGGTATTCCGGTTGGGGTGGGCATTGGGGGGACCAAGACGCTCGCCAAGCTAGCGAACCATTCAGCGAAGCGCTGGCAGAAGCAGACGGGTGGGGTAGTGGACCTTCTCGACCCGGTGCGGCGCGACAAGGTGCTGCGCGTGACTGACGTCGGCGATGTATGGGGTGTCGGCCGCCGTATGACCGAGCAGCTGAACAGGTTGGGCATACGTACTGCGTGGGATCTAGCCAGCGCGGATGCCTGGAGCCTGCGCAAAAAATTCAGCGTGGTCATCGAGAAAACCGCACGCGAACTGCGCGGGACGCCGTGCCTCGATCTGGAGGACGTCGCGCCACCCAAACAGGAAATCTGCTGCTCGCGGATGTTCGGCAAGCGCTTGCGCGAGCTGGAGCCAATTAAGGAGGCAGTGGCGGCATACGCTTCCAGGGCCAGCGAGAAGCTGAGGGCCCAGCAGTCACTGTGCAAGCGTGTCCGAATCAGCATCCGGACCGGCATGTTCAATCCCGACGAGCCTAAGTTTGCGAAAGGCGTGGTGTGTGAGCTGCCGTATCCAACCGACGACACTCGATACATCACCCGAGCGGCGATCGCCGGTTTGGAGCACATCTATCGCGAGGGATTTTCGTTCAGCAAGGCCGAGGTCCTGCTGATGGACCTGTGCCAGCGTGGCGAGTACACCGACGATCTATTCGCCCAAACCCAGCCCGCTGCGTCGGAGCGCGTTATGGGCGTGCTCGATGCAATCAACGCCAAGTGGGGTCGCAACACCCTCCGGCCCGGCCGCGTAACCACCGCGCCAGACTGGGGCATGCGACGGGAGATGATGAGCCAGAGTTTCACGACTAGGCTGGATCAGTTGTGGGTGGTGCGGTGCAACTAGGCAAGGATTTTCCCCTAAATCGGTGTCCGGGATCAGTAGGCCATTACAGTTCAAATGGAATGAAGGTCAAGGTAACGTGCAGTTTGGGCTGTAGTCCGGAGCTGCAGTGACCATTGCCCCGGTGCCGGGGTTAGCCGAGGCCGCCCAGTGAGGCGGGGTGGGAAGAATTTTGCTGTAGCTTTTATTACTAAAGGCAGTCTTTTTTAGCAAGAAATAGTCCGACTTTGTTATTGGGAGAGTATTGCTTTGAGTGAGGGGGCTAGGGATATTTCCAGGTTAAGTGTTCTCAAACACACATGTCCTGAATTCCGGGGTATGAGCAGCTCAAGTCCCACCCGTATTGCAATGCGTCGGATTTTTTGCAGAACACCATTAAATTCATGAAGTTGAAGGTTGGCATACTTCAAATTCGGGCATCAAGAGGGCTCTGGCATGGATGAAATTGATAGTCTGACCCGAGACAAAATTCGGGAATGGCAGATTCGTCGTTTGGATATCAAGGAGCAGATGCATTTGAATCCCTCGAAAACTCTGGAGCTTTCGAGGGTGCTGGATCTCATGGACGAAGAACATGCCGAACTACTTAGTGGGTCGAAGAACAGTCAGGTTGAAGGTGCAAATCAGCGAGAAGAAATTTATTTTCGAGCAGCAGCGGCCGCATCTTTATCGCCCTCTACCTCAGAAAAGTTTGATCTGCAGCTGCATCTAGCTGCAAAAAGTGCTGCCGATCTGGGCAGGCTCCTTGAAATGGCAGTCTGCGAATTGCAGTATTGCATCGAGATGAAGGGCACAGAGCTAGCGAGTGAGCATAATAACTATCTAGGAGGGATGTCAGGAACTTTGGGTAGCTATGAGTTCGTGCTTGATGTCAAGGGTAAGGGTAGTAATGAGTGACTCACATGAGAGGTGGAAGGAAGTCGAAAGTCTGGCTGAGCATGTAATGGATCTGCTCGATAAATATGAGGTCAAGTGGCGCAGGTATGGGCTCATATATGTAGATCACCAGCCAGTAAATATTACGACCGTCAATATTCTTCTTGTTGAACTGAGTAAACGTCTTGGTGTGCCAAGGTCACTGATTCGCTCTAGGTTGATCGATTTGGGGTGGCTCAACGATACCCGCTATGGCTCTGCCCGAGACGATTTTCTACGTGTAGCAGTCAATCTATGCCCTCCTGCAACAGAAATTTCAGAGGTCGATTGGTTCGAAATAGACGACGAATCGGGAGTAACTGATGAGGAATATGAAAAGGATTGATCAAATGATGAGCCCTTTCTTAACTGTGAGATAGTATGCATCCTGAGCACTTTAATTTATCCAGCCCCCTTTTCTTGCCTGTTGCAAGTGAGACTTGCGCAAGTTTATTAGGCTCTAAAGATGCAAGCGGGCTAGCTACTTTGTCGGATGCTGAATTGGCCGCGATTTTGGTTGTTCAGCACTTGTCGGTTGCAGAGAAAAAAGAGCTGACGCCGAGTTCGATTGAAAGGAACTTGAGCAAGCTTATCGCTTGGGCGGTTGGTACTCAGCATTCAGATGCTAGAGGGTTGCTTTCAGAGGCGCAGCGGCTGTTTGATCCAAGAAGGTTACGCTCCGGTGGTCAGGTTGCCAAGAGTTTAAACTTACGCTTTCTAAGCTCTGATGAGGTCGCAGCGCGGGATTATTTGCTACCCAATGGAAGATGGGATTTCGAATTTAGGGGGCGTCACTATAAACGTATCAATCCATTCAGTGAACAGATGATTACGCCACGGCATCGCGAGCGTTGGTTAAGCCCTGCGCAGGATAAGTTGGTAAGGACTTTCCGTGCCAATCTGGATGAGGACCTCCATGTTCAAGGTTACGCGGGTATCGGTAAGAGCCACCTATTAGGCACCTTGATGGAGTGCTTGCGTCCAGGCGGGGCGTTATTGTTGGCGCACACATCCGGAAAGTTGGAGGCCCTTCGTAAGCGTATTGGAGACGTTCACGGCAGTAAAGCCGGATTGACCTTCATCGAATTCGCACAGCTCTTGCTGAATGATCCCAAGCCCAAGCCCGTGAACGAACTTCCTAAGTTTCTTAGTAAGCGGGCATTGTCACAAGAACTGAACATCATTGGCGTCCGTGACTATGACACACAATCGACGCTAAACATTTGCCTTAAAGTGCTCAAGAACTATTGTCGGTCTAGAGACTATACCCTGTCGGCAAAGCACTTGCCTTATTTTAACCAGCCTTTGTCTAGCATGGACGCTAGGGTGGTTCTTGAGTATTCGAGCCAGCTATGGGGCTACCTTGAGTCAAACCCTGCCTGGTACGGTCTGGTTGAACTCGACGCATTGTTAATGATAAAGCGTGCAAGCTTATCAGGCTGTGTGGTTCCGGCTCGGTACTCGCACGTACTCATTGACGAAAGTCAGGACCTTCCTGCTTCCCTTATGCAGATCATTGAGCGAGGTCGCCAGGTATTGATAACGCTCGGGGATGAATATCAACAAGCTGGGGGCGCTTTTGTAAGCAGAGGGCGCGGGGTCCGGCGAAGCGAGATCGCCTACTCTGTTCGATCTGGCCGTAACGTCGAAAGTTTGGTGAATCCTCTAATCTACCGTCACTCTAGTAAGGGCAAAATTCCCTTTGAGGGTGCTAGCAATACTGATATCGCTGTTAAGTATTATCCCCAAGGATTTTTGCCGCCTGAGGGTTGTGTGGTATTGGCTGCATCCCGCTGGGACATGATGAAGTGGATTATCCAGATGGATGCTGCAGGGCGCGCGTTAATCCCCAGTACTGAAGCGCAGAAAGACCTCAAAAGGTTCATGGCCACTGCCATCGCATTGTTCAAGCCAGATTTCTACAGTGTTGAGCAGATACCGGATGGACCGCATTTGGACTTTAGTGAGTTTTCAAGCTGGCAGCAGGTTTGTGATGCCAACCGGTACGATGAGTCATTTTTATGGGTGGAGGCAGAGCTAGAGAAAGGCTTCAATGTTGCCGATATGAATCAGCTGAAAGGGATGCTTGGTCAATCCGGCAATAGTTGTATGGTTATGATGGCTGAACAGGCTGGAGGGATGGAGTTCGACGTAGTTTTGTTGACGCCGCAGCTACTCACTGTCAATAAGTTCAGAGATGTGAATGAGTTCGACCAACGAATCTGTGCTGTGTACATTGCGATATCTCGCGCCAAGTTTAAACTGTACGTTCCTTATGATGTGGCTGAATGGATCGCTCATCACGACTCCCAAAAATTCCGGGAGTTTAGCGGTTACTGACTTCATATTAAATCTCGGCCGGATATTTAGAGGAGAAATCCGCATTGCATTTCTTCTCAGTAACCGTCAGGTCCTAGAAGGCTCCCATGTCTGTCGCACAAGCCACCTCAAACCGAGTCAAGCGAATGAAGAAGGGCACGCTTTTCGTACGCAAGGCCTTCGCTGAAGTAGGTTCGCGTGCAGCGGTCGATGAAGCGCTTTTCAGGCTGGTGCAGTCAGGTTGTCTGAAGCGTGTAGCCCGCGGTGTCTATGTACCCGGCCGTTCGTTGGATGTACCGGAAATGAATCCGCATCGTCGCGTTTATGCTGCAGTTTGCTGCGGCCGGTATGTGCAGTATACAGCACAGATTTTTTCGTCGAATTCATCCAAATCATACCGCGCTCGGCAAGGTAGCCATTACGCAGCGAGAGGCTTGAGCGCTGCTGGTCGATCACAGCACTAGGGAAACTCTGAAGAAGACTTCCCAAGTCTGGTGAAGTACGCCGGTCCCGTTGCCTGAGTTTTTCGGTGAAGCAGATGACTTTTGCTGACGCCGAGTACGCCGGCAAGCGCAAGCAGACCCGCAAGGAGTTGTTCCTGATCGAGATGGGTCAGGTGGTGCCGTGGAAGGGTTTGGTTGCCCTGATCGAGCCTCAATACCCCAAGGGTGAAAGGCGTACCCGTTGATGGCGATGCTGCGCGTGCATCTGATGCAGAACTGGTTCGGCTAAGCGATCCGGCGATGGAGGAAGCACTCTATGAGACGACTATATTGCGCCAGTTCGGCGGGCTGAGCCTGAAACGCATCCCCGACCAAACCACCATCCTAAACTTCCGTCGGCTGCTGGAGAGCCACGAGTTAGCGGCTGGGATCCTGGCGGTGATCAATGGCTATCTCGGTGACCGGGGTCTGTCGCTGCGCCAGGGCACCATCGTCGATGCCATGCTGATCCATGCGCCGAGTTCGACCAAGAACCGAGACGGCAAGCGCGACCCGGAAATGCACC
>AJXE01000051.1 GCA_000263395.1 Stutzerimonas stutzeri TS44 | reverse complement strand
GAAAAGTTCTGATTGTGCCATTTTATTTACCTGCATATCTAAAATCGTCGATGTAATGGGTCAAGAAATATGGATCAACGAGGTCGGAAGAGTCCGAGCGGTCCAGGTCACGAAGGCGCGCTGTGCGCCCTGCACCGCGCGGGCGACGTCGGCAGCTGTGGCGTTGATAATGTCGAGGGCTTCACCGTATTCGTCCGAAACTCACTGGTTGTCAATAAACAGGCCGTAGCTGCTGTCGGGAAGGTGATTCGGATGGGTATCGCTGGAATCTTTCATGGGACTACCTCCTGGGGTTTCTAGCGCGGTTGTGGGTAGACTATTCCCGATATTCATATATGTCAATATACTGATATTGCTTCCGGCACGTACGCATGGTTCCACGCCCTTGCAGCTCACTTCTGGATCAGCTGGGAGCGCGCAGTGCTTCGCGTCAGGGTTGCCTATGCAGCCAGCTCCCTTGATTTTTTCATCAAGGAGGCTGGTTGCAGACGGCTCTCGGTACCGATACGTTGCAAACAATCGGTACTTCTCGATAACTACCCGACGCATAGGAACATCTCAGCTAGCCCTGATGTTGCCCCTGCCTGCTGACGCAGCTTGGAAGTTCTGGCTGCAATATTGCCCCCCATCGCTGTGGAAAGTAGCTCCCTGGGCAAGTGCAATCGAGGGGGGGATCGCTGCGTAGAGCTTGTGACCCCCATCCTGCAGCGTGACCTGATTGGGTCAAGGCCGGGTTGTCATGCAGGCAGTTTGGCTGCAAGCAGTTCGACCTTCTCGATATTGGGCGGAGAACTGAGCAAGGTCGCGGCGTTGGCGATCAAGGCCGCGGCGATCTGGCCGTTCAGATGTGCTTGGCGACCTGCCTCATCGGCAAAGGCATCGAACACACCGAACGTCGAAGGGCCAAACTTCAATGCGAACCAGGCAGTGGTGCCGGACTCTGCGTTGGCGAGTGGCAGTGCGCTGGCCAGGAAGTCGGCAAGCGCAGCCTCCTGGCCGGGTTTGGCTTCGAGGCGAACAAACAGGGCGAGCTTGGTCATGCTGTAATCCTTGGGGTAAATGGAAAAGTGGGTGAAGGGATCGACGAGACAGCAGCCTAAGTCTTCATGATAGACATCTCTATAGGCAATAATGACAACATTGATATCATTGTTGCCATGAAAATCCACATCCTTGTTTGTGATGGCGTGTTTGATCTGGGGCTTGCGGCCCTGACTGACACCCTTGGCTTGGCCAACGCAATGGCGGGCTCGCTGCCACAGGCTTCCGCGCCCATCGAGATCACGCTGGTGGCCGTGCGGCGTCGCATCCGGACTGCGCAAGGCTTGACGGTCCCCGTGGTCCCTGCGCGTGGTGTGCCGGAACCAGACGTCGTGCTCGTGCCCGCGTTTGGTGACAAGATGCCCGACACGCTCTCGGCTCGGCTCACACGCCCCGACGTGCCCGATGCGGTCGCCGCGCTACAGCAGTGGTCCACCGCTGGCGCGCACCTTGGTGCCGCCTGCTCCGGTAGTTTCTTGCTTGCAGAGAGTGGCCTGCTTGATGGGCATCGTGCGACGACGTCATGGTGGCTGGGGCCGATGTTTCGGCAGCGCTATCCGAACGTCACGCTGGACGAGTCACGCATGATCGTGAACTCGACACGCTTCACTACCGCGGGTGCCGCTTTGGCCCACGTCGACCTGGCCTTGCGCATCATCCGGGGGCGCAGTCCGGCGCTGGCGGCCCTAGTAGCACGCTATCTGCTGGTCGAGGCACGCAGTTCGCAAGCCGAGTTCGTGATTCCCGACCACCTTGCGCATGCCGACCCGATGGTGGAGCGCTTCGAGTGCTGGGCCAGAAGTCAGCTCGCGAAGGGGTTCTCGCTGGCCGAGGCGGCCAGCGCCGCGGGCACAAGCGAGCGCACCTTGGCGCGGCGGCTGCAAAGCGTTTTGGGCAAGACACCGTTGTCGTATTTTCAGGACCTGCGCGTGGAGCATGCCGTCCATCTCTTGCGCACCGGAAACGCGAGCGTCGACCAAGTCGCCGCACAGGTCGGGTACTCGGATGGGGTGACCCTGCGGGCCCTGTTGCGCCGCAAGCTGGGCCGGGGTGCCAGGGAGTTGCGACGCGGTGGATGACCAGAGGCGTTTGGTGTATGTACAGCTGGAGACCGCCGGGAAACTGACGCAGGCCAAACGGCGCATTTGGACCTGATAAAACTACTGCGCCACGTTATTTGAACTGGTTTGCTAGGGTCTGTTGCCATTTCGCGCTAACCCATTGATCTATAAGAGCAAGCCCGTATCGTTGAAGCTCTGACCCAACATCGATACGAGCTTGCAATGCCCCGATTACTGCTCAGCGATGAGCATTGGTCGAAGCTGCGGGAAATTCTGCTGCACAAGGCCATCTACAACAAGCGTGATCTACGAATGACCGTGGAGGGCATGCTGTACCGCATGCGCACGGGATGTCCCTGGAGAGACCTGCCCAAGGCGTTTGGCTACTGGAATAAGGTCTACAAACGCTTCAATGCAGGCCGCAGCGGTACAAGAGGATTCACCGAAAGAATTGCTTGGCATGTTGTTCTCCTCTGTTCAAACGGACGGCGCAGCTATCGCGCGCCAGGACGGCAGCTCGTCAGGAAGATTTCTCTTCCGCCGCCGTGTCGCTGTGGGCGTGTCTTATCCTGCGGACGATCCACCAGATCGTCAGCATCACCGCAGGTACCAGAACCGCCATCACCTGCGCCACGCTGTCGTGAACGAGCGGAATGCCCTTGAGCAGGTAGCCGAGAAGACTCACGACGTAATAAGAAATTGCCGCGACCGACAGGCCTTCGACGGTTTGCTGAAGGCGCAATTGCAACTTGGCCCGGTTGTTCATCGAAGCCAGCAGATCGCGGTTCTGGCGTTCAAGTTCGACGTCGATCCACGAACGCAGCAACGCGATGGCTCGGGTCAGTTTGTCGGAGAGCTTGGCCTGGCGCTCCTTTACGGATTGGCACTCCCGCATGGCTGGAGCGATGCGCCGCTGCAGGAAATCCGCCCAGGTGCTGTATCCGGATACGGCCACTTCTGAAAGCGCAGCCAGCCTTTCCTCGACGATCTCGTAGTAGGCACGGCTGGCGCCGAAGCGATAGAGATTTGCCGCGACGCCAGCTTCCAGTTCGGCGGCCAGACCTGTCAATTCGGAAAGCAGCACGTCGCTATCGCGGCGTTCTACCAAATTCGTACACATCTCGTCAGTGATCGCAGCAAGGCGCGACTCCATGTGTCGCAGCTCCGACGTCATCGATCGCGTCAACGGCAGAGACAGCAACGCCAAGGTACGGTACGTCTCGATCTCCAATAGAAGTTGAGCCAGCGCACCTGCCCGCGCCGGGGTCAAATCACGAGCAAGGATGAGGATCTGCGTCAGGCCATCCTCATCCTGTCGGAAGTCGGTCAAGATGGCGGCAGAGCCGTTCTCTACCAACGAGTAGCACAGGCTGGCAGGATCGAAGCGATCAGCCTCCTTCTCCGTTTCTGGTATCCACGGAAGAAGTCTCAAGCGGATGCCGGATATGACCGGGCCCGGAGGAACAAATCCATGTTTGAAGGGATTTTCTCCGCAAGGCTCTCCCGTCTTGGAATCCAGCGAAGCGCACCAGAGATACGTAGAGAACTCGGTGTGCTTTTCACAGTGAAGGTCTCCCTCATCCCATGTCACGCCGTGTAGCGGCGTAGCGTGGTCGGGCTCGGCAACGCCGAAGCGATGAGATAACTCGCTCATCGCCATCTGATCCCTGGCCTGGTCGCCTTCGGTCATGAAAGAGAGCTGCAATATACCGCGGGGGGCCTGAAGCAACAGATGCGGGCGCGCATGCACTTCACCCACGGCTGCAGCACGATCGGCATAGGCCGGCATGCCGTACACGGTGGCGGTCGGGGTGGGTTGTACGGTCGTCGTATTGATATTGGCCGGCTCTTTCATAACGACCTCATTTCTCATTGGTTGAAAAGCACGCTTCAAAACAAATGCCCGCAGCCATGCGTTTCACACATGGCTGCGGGCCGATCTTCATGAGCATGCACCGCGTTACACAGTCCGTCTAACAGGCCCGCCGTATAATAGAGGCTTGTGCTGACCCTGTCAGAACGCTCTCAGCTTCCTTGCTTTCAGACGAAGGTGTACGAGCAGACCTTGTTGCCCGCCGGATCACGCAGGTAGGCCGCATAGGCACCCGGCAGGTGACCACGTGCGCCAGGTTGGCCCTCGTCAGTGCCGCCTGCGGCAAGGCCGGCGGCGTGGAAGGCATCCACTTCAGCGGGAGTGGCGGCCGCAAAGCCGATCGTCACGCCGTTGCTGGAAGGCGCTTCACCATTGCCCGGGCGGGCGATGATGAAAGCCGGCTTTTCGCGACCGAAAAGTACCCATCCGTTGTTGAAAGGACCGAGGTTCTTGATGCCAAGAGCACCCAGAGCGGCGGCGTAGAACGCGACCGACTTCTGAAGGTCGGCAGCGCCGATAAAGATGTGCGAAAAGATGCCATCGCCAGAAATGACAGGAGTGGACATGATTAATTTCCTTGGTGGTTGGCGTTGAATGGGTAGTGGGCGATCAGTAGTGGATCACCGTGCGAATCGACTTGCCTTCATGCATCAGGTCGAAGGCCTTGTTGATGTCGTCGAGGCCCATGGTGTGGGTGACGAACGGGGCGAGATCGATCTCGCCTTTCATTGCGTCCTCCACCATGCCGGGAAGTTGAGTGCGGCCCTTGACCCCGCCGAAAGCCGAGCCCTTCCAGGTGCGACCGGTGATCAACTGGAACGGGCGCGTCGAAATTTCCTTGCCTGCACCAGCCACGCCGATGACGATCGACTGGCCCCAGCCACGATGTGCTGCTTCCAGTGCCGAGCGCATCACGTTGACGTTGCCGATGCACTCGAAGGTGTGATCGACACCCCAACCGGTCATCTCGATGAGAACCTCGTGAATCGGCTTGTCGAAGTCCTTCGGGTTGAGGCATTCGGTCGCGCCGAAGGTACGAGCCAGCTCGAACTTCGCTGGATTGGTGTCGATGGCGATGATGCGACCCGCCTTGGCCTGGCGTGCCCCCTGAATCGCAGCGAGCCCGATGCCGCCGAGGCCGAAGATGGCCACAGAGTCACCCGGCTGAACCTTGGCCGTGTTGTGAACAGCGCCGATGCCGGTGGTCACACCGCAACCCAGCAGGCAGACATGCTCGGGATTGGCGTCCGGGTTGATCTTGGCCAGCGAGACTTCGGCCACCACCGTGTATTCGCTGAAGGTCGAGCAGCCCATGTAGTGGTAGATCGGCTGGCCGTTGTAGCTGAAGCGGGTGGTGCCATCGGGCATCACGCCCTTGCCCTGGGTGGCGCGCACCGCCACGCACAGGTTGGTCTTGCCGCTCTTGCAGAACAGGCACTCACCGCACTCGGCGGTGTACAGCGGGATCACGTGGTCACCCGGCTTGACCGAGGTCACGCCCTCGCCGACCTCGACCACGATGCCGGCGCCCTCATGGCCCAGCACCGCCGGGAACACGCCTTCCGGGTCCTCGCCCGACAGGGTGAAGGCGTCGGTATGGCAAACGCCGGTATTCGTGATCCTGACAAGCACCTCGCCCTTGCGCGGCGGCTCGACGTCGATCTCGACGATTTCCAGTGGCTTTCCAGGCCCGAAGGCAACTGCTGCACGTGATTTCATGATGTCGCTTCCTTTACTAGCTAACTAAATTTTCCCTCACCGAGGGCACCCTGGTGCCTCTACCGCAGGTAGGAGCGGACGATGGAGATGGTCTCGTCAATGGACTTGTTCTGCGAATCGCTCCTGATTTCGCTACTGGGAAACTCTTCCCGTAGATAGCTCTCCATAACCGTTGCCATCAATCCGTTGTCAGCCCCACTAACAGCTGCAAGCTGCTGAACAATAGCAGGGCATTCAGCACCTGCATCGAGCGCTTGCTTCTTTTCTTCCGGGCCATGTGGCACTCACCGCTTTTCACTCCAGATAAGCGGGGCCTGACGCCGAAGAGACAGGCCCTCAACTCATTAGAATTCCTGCACGGTTGGGCGCAGAACGATCTCGTTAATATCCACGTCAGCAGGCTGCTCAATTGCGAAGGCGATAGCTCGAGCGACCGATTCGGCGGGAATTGCATGCTTGTAGAAGTCCACCACGAAATCGCGGCTCTGTTGGTGGGTGCTGCCGAATTTCAGTTCGGAGTCCACGGCGCCCGGTTCGATAGTCGTGGTGCGGATGCTGCCACCGACTTCGTGACGCAGTCCTTCGGAGATAGCCCGCACAGCAAACTTGGTGCCGCTGTACACGGTGCCACCTGGGCTGAACACCTTCAGGCCTGCAACCGATGCGATGTTGATGAAGTGACCACTGTTTTGTTTCTGGAAGACTGGCAATGCAGCCGCGACTCCGTACAGCAGACCCTTGATGTTGATATCGATCATGCGATCCCACTCGTCAGTGCGAGTATCGCTGAGCGGTGCAATCGCCATCAGTCCGGCATTGTTGATCAGTACATCAATGCGACCGTAGGTGTCCACGGCACCTTGAATGAGCGTTTTGACCTCTTCCTGAGAGGTAACATCGGTCTGATACGCGATTGCCTGACCACCTGCATTGGTCAGCTCAGCCACCAATGCGTCGAGTTTATCTTTGCGACGTGCAGCCAGCACTACGCGAGCGCCAAGCGCAGCAAGGTGGCGCGCAGTAACCTCACCCAGGCCGCTACTGGCACCGGTGATAACGACAACTTTTCCAGAAATGTTATTGCTCATGCTGAGAACCTCATCGGCGGGTTTGTACTTCGCCATGGCTGGTTAACCTGGCAGTGCGCAAACTTTAGACCCACGATTGATCTCAATAAATGGAAATGATTAGATTATGCTATTCCTGAAAATGGAATAAATGAGAGGGGCAACATGCTTAACCGCATGGAGATGGTTAGGATTTTTTGCACAGCAGCAGAGGCAGGTAGCTTCCGCCAAGCGGCAACTCGATTAGGCATCTCCCCACAAGGGGTGACTCGAGCCATTCAAGCCCTGGAAACTGAGCTTGGCGAATCACTGTTCCACCGCAATACCCGCCAGGTGAGCATCACTGCTTTCGGTCAGGATTACGCCAAAGATGCCAGGTCAGCTCTGGATCATTTCGATACGCTATTCCGGTCGCACAGGACGGAGCCTGAGCTGTCAGGTAGGGTGGGGATTACGGCTCCACATGCTATTGGCAGGCGCTTCCTGATACCGTTTCTTCAGCCCCTGGCCGCTGCACATCCTGACCTGCAATTCGATCTCCGCTTGGAAGATCAGATGACTGATGCTGTTGAGGCGCATATCGATATTGGTATCAGGGTGGGGGTTATTCGCGACCGGCGCTACGTTGCACGTGCCTTAGCTCCCGTGCCGTTTTACGTTGTCGCGTGCCCGTCTCTCATAGGCCAAAAGACACCACCTAAATCTTTGGATGCCTTAGCTAAGCTGCCACTTTCAGTCCTGATCGACCGGAAAAATGGCCGCCCTTGGCCTTGGCTATTTGCCGACGGGCAAACGTTCACGCCCAGGCAGCCAGCTCTTATCTGTGATGATCCAGATACGGAATTGGAAGCCACCCTGGCAGGCATGTGTTTTGGCCAAATTCCTGCCTATCTGGCTGAGCCTCATCTGCGGTCAGGAAAGCTGGTTGCTGTTTTGGCTGATCTCGCTCCAGCGCCATGGGATCTGTTCATATACCGCCCGCAGCAGGGTCCTGTATCGAAGCGGGTGCGATTGGTGTACGACCACCTTAAGCAGGCTTTCTCAAACCCCAAGCTATTTCCCCAGGGCCTGGGGACATAGCTTGAATACCTGCCAGCAATCGTCCGCTTTTGGCCCAGAGTGTGTAAAAACACTTTCACATCTTGTATGCCCCAGCCCACTGCGCCTGGGCGTAGTGATTTCCCGAGCATTTGCCACGATCAGCGCCGGTGGCGCGTCAGAGCGCTTATAAAGCACTGTGGTACCTCTTGGGACAGTAAAAACCGGGGCTTTTACGCCGTCATCGCCTTCAATAAGCCTTCGGTACCCATGATTTTCATCACCCGCTTCAAATTATAGGCAAGCACATTCAAGCTCATTTCTGCACTCACCCCGTTCAGCTTTCGTGAATCACCCCGGGTTTCGT
>AJXE01000050.1 GCA_000263395.1 Stutzerimonas stutzeri TS44 | reverse complement strand
TAGATACCGCCGCCGCTGATCCCCGCGTCCTGGGCGATGCTGTCGACACTTGGTCTGTCCCGGAACTGGTGGACAGGTAGTTAAGAGCTACTGCTCGCGTTTCGCCGCTCAAACTCCATCGGACTGAGATAGCCCAACGTCGAGTGGCGACGGCGGTGATTGTAAAAGCGGATGTAGGCGAACAGGTCGGTTTTCGCCTCTTGGTAGCTGGCGTAATGCGTCAGGTACACCCGCTCGGTCTTCAGCGAACGGAAGAAGCTCTCCATCGCAGCGTTGTCCCAGCAGTTCCCCGGACGTGAATGGCTGGGCACAACCCGATGGCGCCGCAGCAAGGCCTGGTAGTCGTAGGCGCAGTATTGGCTGCCACGATCCGAGTGCAGCAGTACCTCTGCCTGTGGTTGGCGGCGTGCCACAGCCATCTCCAGCGCAGCATGCACTAGGGCTTGCTGCATGCGATGGTGCATCGCCCAACCGACGACGGCGCGTGAATAGAGATCGAGCACCACGGCCAGATACAGCCAGCCTTGGGCCGTCCGCACGTAGGTCATGTCCGAGACCCAGTGCCGGTTGGCGCGATCCGAGGCGAACTGGCGATCCAGGTGATTCGGCGCAATCGGCAGAGCGTGACGACTGCTGGAAACCAGCCGCCAGCGCTTGCGCGAGCGAACGCGCAAACCAGCTTCGCGCATCAGTCGGGCAACCCGGTGCCGACCACACGCATGCCCCATGGCCGCCAGTTCGGCCTTGATTCGGCGATGGCCATAGATCCCATTCACCTCATGGTGGATGGTGCGGATCTCCTTGCTCAAGCGTCGGTTCGCCATCTCTCTCGCCGAAGGAGGCCGCTGCTGCCAGGCATAGAAACCGCTGCGCGATACCCGCAGCAGCCGGCACATTGGCGCTACGGGGTAGCGACCGGCCAACGCCTCGATGGCGCGGAACCTCACTTCGTGGGCCGCGAGAAGATGGCGAGCGCCTTTTTTAAAACATCGCGCTCCATGGTGACCTGGGCCAGTTGCTGGCGTAGCCGACGCAGTTCCGCGTTCTCGCCACGCTGCTTGCCATTGCCTGGAAAGGCATCGTCACCTTGCTGTTCGTACTGGCGCTTCCATTTGCCCAGCAGGCTTTCAGCAATGCCCAGCGTCTCGGCTACATGCCGAAGCGGCGTGCCGGAAAGCACCTGGCCTACCGCCTCGCGTTTGAAGGATTCAGGAAAACGTCGTCTGGTCTGGCTCATGAACACTCCTTGCGGCGGACATTATCCACCTTAAGTCAGTGTCCACTCAGCCCGGGACAGACCAGTCCATGGTGATGGCAATTTTCCCTTCGATCAGGACGAAGGCTTCATCGTTGTCGAAGCGCCAATGGAATTTCGCTGGTTGCGAGGTGAAGAACGCCACGGACTTGTGCGGTGTTTTCACCCCGACAGGGCGGAGTAGCTTCATCTTGGTATCTGGCTGACCTGCAATCACATCCTCACCCAGGGGGTATGCAAGCCAACCCTCGGGGGTATCCAACGACGCGCGGGAGACCGAGTTGATTGGGTTGGGCAGCACGGGTCGAGTGTTCATCTTGTTATTGCCTCGGACTGATGAGTGGAAGAGCGCTATGACAGATGGCATAGTTCGAGGCTGAGGCTACACCAAATTATGACGGATGGCATAATCCAGATATGAGCAAATGCACTCGTGACCGAATGATCCTTGGAGCGGCAGATCTGCTGCGTCGGCGCGGCGTCCATGCGACCAGTGTTCGAGAGGTCGTTCGTCACTCCGGAACGCCTCGAGGCTCTATCGCTCACCATTTCCCTGGCGGGAAGGCCCAGTTGCTCGAAGCGGCAGTGACTCATGCTGGTTTTGAGGTCAGCACACCGCTACGGGAGCTTCTCGACAGCAAGGGGCCTGTCATTGGGCTCGAAAGCTTTGTCGGGCGCTGGCGGCAGATGCTGGTGGAAACCGAGTACCAGGCAGGCTGTGCAGTACTGGCGGTTGCAGTCGAGCAGTACTCCTCTGAGCAGAGAGGAGCTGTTGATGTGGAGCTGGATAACAGAATCCAGCAGCAGCTACTGGATCAGGCCCACGATGTCTTCGGCGAATGGCAGAACATCGTTAGTCAGTCCCTTCGGGGTGCAGGTGTCGCTGAGGAGCGCGCCCGTAGTCTGGCCCTAATGGTGATCGCCTCTATCGAGGGCTCCGTAGCCTTGTGTCGTGCAGCACGTACTGCTGATCCGCTGGATATGATCTGGTGTGAATTGAGGCGATCTCTGGAAAGAGAGATTTCCTAACTCGCTGCGCTGAGACTCTTCATTGCTCGCTGGGTTACCGCGTCGATGTAGGCTGGCTCGTTGTAGATTCGGGCCAGCAAAATTGCCCCCTCGAAGTCAGCTACAAGCTGCTTAGCCTGTTGCTCAGCGTCGACAAAGTTGCAGGCTTCAAACAGCCGGGCAAATGCGGCAATCCAGTCGTCCAGAAATGCCCGGATGGGCTCCATCAGCTCTTTCCGCCCATAAGTCGCGTCGACCGCCACCACGCCCATCAGACAGCCGATGGAATCGTCCTGGAAGAGCTTCTTGGCCTTCTGTCCCATGCTGCTAAGCCGAGTCTCTGGCGGAATCGCTTCGTTGTAGGCGACTGCAAACAGGGTTTCTTTCAGGCGCTGATGCGTCCACCCCAATACGTCTTTCAGCAGCGCGTCTTTGTTGGGGTAGTGGTGATAGAACGAGGCCTTGGTAAGCCCGCAAGCCAGGGACAGCTCATCCATCGTGGTGCCGTGATATCCGAGGCGCTTGAAGGTATTAGCGCAACGCTGCAGCAGCTCCTCTCGGGAAATCTTTGATGGGCGCACGGATCAATCCTGCTCTCGATAATTCACGCTGATCATACTCAATAAGCCGTGGTTGCTCAATTTGACGCCTACCATTTGTTTGGTTACGGTTTGCAAACCGAACATTCGGTAAGTTATCTGTGCCCGGTCTGACCAGGTGCATACCCTCACTGCCAGGAGATTGAGTTCATGAGCGAAGCGAATAGCGGCCCAGGTCGAGTTACCCGCGAGCAGCGCGGCCATCTGTTCCTTGTTGGCCTGGACCGGGCCGGGAAACGTAACGCGTTCGACAGCGCAATGCTGACTGACCTGGCGTTGGCGCTGGGTGAGTTCGAACGCAATGAAGAGCTGCGCTGTGCAGTGGTCTTCGCTCATGGCGAGCACTTCACCGCTGGCCTCGACCTGATGGAGCTGACTCCCAAGCTGGCCTCTGGCGGCTTCAAGTACCCGGAAGATGGCATCGACCCTTGGGGCGTATCCAAGCCCCGCCGGACCAAGCCGGTTGTCATTGTCGTGCAAGGCACCTGCTGGACTGCCGGTATCGAACTCGTGCTCAACGCGGATATCGCCATCGCTGCCAGCAACACCCGTTTTGCCCACCTGGAAGTGCTGCGCGGTATCCCGCCATCTGGCGGCTCGACCGTGCGCTTCACCCAGGCCGCCGGCTGGACCAATGCCATGCGCTACATGCTGACCGGTGAGGAATTCGGCGCGGCCGAGGCGCTGAACATGCGTCTGCTGACCGAGGTGGTTGAGCCGGGTCAGGAGCTGGCGCGCGCCATCGAGTATGCGGAGCGCATTGCCAAGGCAGCCCCGCTGGCCATCAAAGCCACCCTGCAATCAGCTTTCCAAGCGCGCGATGAGGGCGACGATGCTGCTCTGTCGAAGCTTAATGAGCTGCTGTTCTCGCTCATCAAAAGCGACGACGTCCGTGAAGGCGTGATGGCCATGATGCAGAAGCGCGAACCTGCCTTCAAAGGTCGCTGACTGCCTCGTTAGGTGAGGGTGCCGGTGATCCCGGCTCTCTCGTTCTGAGCGAGCTTCATCTACGCATCAGGTCAGCCAGAGCAACCCGCCATGAATCACCAGAACAAGAAAGAAAAGGTAAGGCTGAGGATTGTGAGTACGCACGATAACGACGAGCTGCCCGACTTCGGCGTGGCGACTATTGATGAGTTGCTGCATCGTAGTGCTGCCAGGAGTCCAGGGGCTCCAGCCATATCTGCGCTGGGCGTGGATGTGAGTTATGAGGCTCTACAGAATTTCAGCGCTGCGATTGCCACCTGGTTGATCGATCAAGGGTTGCAGACTGGCGCACGAGTCGCTGTGGCTTTACCGAACATGCTGGCTCACCCAGTTGCCTGCCTGGGGATCATTCGAGCAGGACTGACAGCGGTTTGCGTCAACCCGCTATACACCGCGGAAGAGCTGGTTCAGATCTTCAAGGACAGCGATGTCCGCGCGGTCTTCTTCTTTGACCCCATGAGCCACGTCGTTAAGCAGGCAGCACAAGAGGCAGGTGTAGGCATTGCTGTTCGCGTTACTCCTGGAGACATGCTGGGCTGGAAACGCCCACTGGTGAACTGGATAGCTAAGCGGCGCCTTGGTGGCCAGGTGGCCGCTGTTTCTAATGCGGTGGACTGGCAGAAGGTCATTGCGACCAAAGCCAACCCGCTCAAGAGGCCGCAGCCTCAGACTGACCACGCTGCATTCATGATTTATAGCGGGGGGACAACGGGGCAGCCCAAGGGGGTGCCGATCACCCACTGTGCTCTGCTGTATAACGTGGCGCAGCAGTATTCCGCCTTGCGCATGCACCTGGCCGGCAAGGCTGAGCATGAGTATGTGTTGGTTCTGGCCGTGCCGCTCTATCACATTCTGGGCCTGGGGAATCTCCTCTTCACCCTGGCTAGAGGCGGCAAAGCGGTACTCGTCATGAACCCCCGTGACACCGCTGCCTTCGTTAAAGAGTGGGCTCGTCACTCGGTCAGCAGCTTCCCAGGGGTCAACACGCTCTACAACGCGCTGCTTGAGAACGACACGTTCAGGAGCCTGGATTTCGGGTCTTTGGACATATGTCTCGGAGCTGGTATGCCGGTTAGCGAGCCCACGGCCAATCGCTGGCATGAGGTTACCGGGTGCCATATCACCGAAGCGTACGGCATGACCGAAACAGGACTGATTTCCTGCAATCCGGCGGGGCGTTCGCGTCCCGGCTCGGTCGGCTTGCCTGTGGCAGGAATCGAAATATCGCTGCGCGACGACAACGGTGCAGAAGTCACCATTGGCGATGGCGAGATATGCGTTCGTAGCCCGGCGATCATGGCTAGCTACTGGCAACGTGAGGATGAGAATGCCGTGGCATTCACTGGTGACGGCTTCTTCCGTACTGGAGACATCGGTCTCTTCGACGCTGATGGCTACCTGCGCATAGTCGATAGGAAGAAGGAGATGATCATCTCCTCGGGCTTCAAGGTTTTCCCATCCGAGATCGAGCGCATCCTCAATGCGCACCCGGGCATCAGCGAGTCAGCGGTCGTGCCAGCTCGTGACGATAAAGCAGGTGAAGTCCCCATCGCCTACGTAGTCCGCCGGCAAGCCTACCTGGACGAACAGCACGTCATGTCCCACTGCGAGAAGCATCTCGTTAGCTACAAGCGGCCGAGGCGGATTGTCTTTCG
Organism: Stutzerimonas stutzeri TS44; assembly: GCA_000263395.1. Lineage (GTDB taxonomy): Bacteria > Pseudomonadota > Gammaproteobacteria > Pseudomonadales > Pseudomonadaceae > Stutzerimonas > Stutzerimonas stutzeri_C. The sequence continues at coordinate 3,189 of AJXE01000050.1, read as the reverse complement.
CGACGAACTACCCAAAAGCAACGTTGGAAAAATTCTGCGCAAAGCCCTGATTGAGCGCGAAGTACAGGAGCAAACTTGATGAGTCGCAAACCTGCGAGCCTTGGCTGTGCTGAGCAGATCATTCTTTACGCGAGTGATGGCTATCGCCTGGCCGCCACACGCTACAGCGGTCTGGGTAGCTTGAAGGGAAACCTAATTGTGGCCGGTGCGACGGGGGTGCAGCAGCGCTTCTACAAACGCTTTGCAGAGCATGCCAGCGCGCAGGGGTTCAATGTTCTGACCATCGACTACCGTGGCGTCGGGCAGTCCAAGCCCGAAACGCTCAAAGGCTTCGAGATGTCCTATCTGGACTGGGCCTTTGAGGATCTCGCCGCGGCCGTTGAGTTCATGGCAGATGATCTGCCTCTCTACTGGGTTGGCCACTCATTTGGCGGTCATGCCCTAGGCCTACTGCCTAACCATCACAAGATTACCGCGGCTTACTGCTACGGCACTGGTGCTGGCTGGGCTGGGTGGATGCCTCGACTCGAGGCCCTGAAAGTGCGTCTGCTGTGGGCGTCCCTGCTTCCCTTGATCGTTTCGTGGAAGGGCTACATGGCTTGGAGTCTCTTGGGAATGGGTGATGACCTTCCTCTGGGGGTTTACAAGGATTGGAAGCGTTGGTGCGCCCACCCGCACTACTTCTTTGATGATCCATCCATGGCGTCGACAACACAGCTGTACGCCAACGTGCGTATTCCCTGTGTGTTCTCCAATGCGACTGATGATCCCTGGGCTCCGCCTGCATCGCGTGACGCCTTCATCAAGGGCTATCGCAATGCGGCGCTGCTGACTCGCGATCTTCATCCCAAGTCAGCGAGTGATCCCATTGGCCACATGGGTTACTTCCGTGCATCAGCTACGCCGACATGGGATGAGATGCTGCAGTGGTTCCGTGTGGTTAATCCAGATACGGCTTCCCGACTTCGCTCTGGAACGGCGGGGGCGATATGAGCCAGGAGGCCACCAAGCACTGCGCAACTGATTCGGCGCAAGCCTTTCGGGCGCTGATGGAAGGGCGCCGCGCGATACGCCGTCTCACCAGCGAACCAGTTCCTGAGCAGGTGATTCAGGAGTGTCTAGAGACGGCCGTCTTGGCTCCTAGCTCCTGCAATCTTCAGCCATGGTCGTTCCACGTCGTTCGTTCCCCTGAGCTTCTGCTGCAACTACAGACTGTTTGCCTGAACCAGAACGCAGCCAAGGCTCCATTGATCATTGCAGTGCTGGCACGACCTGACACCTGGAAGGCCGCCTGCACCAATGTGCTGAAGTACTGGCCTGAAAAAGACGTGCCTAGAAGCATTGTGAGCTTCTACATGAGCATTGCGCCCTTTCAGTACAACCAGGGTTTTCTGGGGGCGTTAGGTCTATTCAAGCGACTTCTGATCGGGTGGACCGGGATCAAGCGACCCGTTATGCGTGGGCCAAACAGTCTGGCAGAAATGCAGCTGTGGGCTGTTAAGTCGAGCTCATTGGCCGCTCAGAGCTTGATGCTCGCTTTCCAGAGTCATGGGTATGGCACCTGTCCGATGGAGGGCTTTGACGAGAAGCGCCTGAGGAAGGTCTTGCCCATTCCCAAGGAGGCCATTCCGATCATGCTACTGGCGGTTGGGGTGCCTGGTGAGCGCGCGGTGTACAACCCCAGGCTGCGCTTCCCAATCGGGCAGTGCGTGACCTGGCACTAAGCAACGATCCACAAAAACAACAAAAGGATTGCCGAGATGGCCTTTACCGAGATCGAGTACGAAGTCCATGGACCGATTCGAGTCATCCGACTGAATCGTCCCGAGAAGCGCAACTGCATTGGCCCAACCACTCACCTGGAACTGATCGAGGCTTGGTCACGTTTTCGCGACGATGAAGATGCATTGGTGGCCATCATCACCGGCGCCGGCGACAAGGCATTCTGTGCAGGGGGTGATCTTGAGGCGGGATTTGATCTGGTGCCTTCAACGGCAGAAGAGATCGCGGCTCATGACCGGGGGGAGCGCCCTGGCATTTTGGGGCCAAGCCGTTGGACTGATATCTACAAACCGGTGATTGCTGCCGTCAACGGTGCCGCTTATGCCGGCGGCTTGGAGTGGGCCTGTTTCGCCGACATGCGGATCGTTGAAGAGCATGCCTCGTTCGGTGTGACCTGTCGCCGCTGGAACATCGGCCTTGCTGATGGTGGTAGTCAGCGTCTGCCACGGATCGTCGGCATGGGAAGAGCCATGGAGCTCATACTCACCGGAAAAGTCATCTCTGCCAGCGAGGCCCTTGGCATCGGTTCGGCGAACGAGATCGTGCCCAAGGGTAAGTCGCTAGAGCGCGCCCTGGAGTTGGCAGCGTTCCTCTGCACCCTTCCTCAACCCGCAATGCGCTCGGACAAAGAGGCAGCAGTTCGGGGCTATGGGCAACCACTCGCGGAGGGGCTACGCATCGAAGCGGAGTGCTTCAACCGCTCCATCCACCGTGAAGAAACCCGCGAAGGCCTGCGTAGATTCCTGCAGCGCGATCATCCCGATCGCCAAGCTAATGAGCTGACCAAGACACCTGGGCTGGTAAGGGACTGAGGGGAAAACCATGCGTTATGAACTCCTACTTCAGTTGCACCTTTTTGCAGTCGCTTTCTGGCTTGGCGTGGTCGCTGTGGAGTACCTGCTTGAGCAGAGTCGCGCTGTCAGCCGCGGGCAGGGATTCACGGTCGCCAGGCTGCACCGCAAAATCGATCTGTTCTTTGAAATGCCTGCGTTCTCTGTGGTGCTGGTGACCGGCATCCTGCTTTTTGAGCCAGGCCGTTTCGATGGCATCTATGCACTGAAGGTCGTTGCAGGAGTAGCTGCGGTAATCGGCAATGTGCTCTGCCTGATACCAGTTCTAAAGCGACGAGCTTCTGCTGAGCAAGAGAATCTTGCCGACGTTATCCATCAATCGAAGCTGATTGATCGTATCTCTCTGTTAGCAATACCGGCTGGGTTAGTAGCGCTTGCCTGCGGTGCGTACTTGATGGTGCTGCGCTGACCATCGACTCGCATATCGACGTGCCCATTCACGTCAGAGGAGAGGCCATCCCCTCTGCTTGGCAAGAAACCCCGAACCAGCCCATTCAGCCGCCGTTATGGCGGCTCTTTTTTGCTAGCTAGTAGGTGCTTGCCAGCGGCTGCTATT
>AJXE01000049.1 GCA_000263395.1 Stutzerimonas stutzeri TS44 | reverse complement strand
GCAGCTTGGTGACAGTGAGCCCTTTCATCTTGTGGCCGGGAATCAGCCATTCGCCAGCATCCAGATTAACCTCCGACCACTCCATGTGTCGAAGGTCTCCGGGTCGGCAGAACAGCAACGGAGCCAGTTTTAACGCACAACAAACAGGCATCGTTCCGCTGTAGCTATCCAGTGCTTTAAGCAGAGCGCCGAGCTTTTCCGGGTTGGTCACGGCAGCAAAGTGTTTCACCCGCTTGGCTGGGAGCGTACGTGAGAGATTCCCGATCTGGTTGGGTGGGGTGATGCCGGCAGCTTCGGCGAACTCGAAAATCTGTTTGTAGATCTGGGCAACACGACGTGCCGTCTCGCGAGCACCGCGCTTGATGATGCGCTGCAGGTTTTCGACCAGCATGGGCGTGCTAATGCTGCTGATCGGGAGTTTTCCCAGCCAGGGGAAGGCATTGAGCTCAAGGCGCTGCCGCACCGTGCGGGTGTACTCCGGATCCCAGGATGATTCGCGAATGGTGAGCCATTGCTTAGCGACCGATTCAAAGGTGTGTTGGTGATCGAGCTGGCTGACCACCTTGGCCATACGCCGTTGCAGCGAAGGGTCTTGGCCGCCAGCAAGCTGAACACGAGCGTCATCACGTTTGCGCCGGGCCTCCTGCAGGCCGACCTCAGGATAAACACCAAGCGCCAGGCGCTTTTCCTTTCCCAGAAAGCGGTACTTCAAGCGCCAGTAACGGCCTCCGTTGGGCTGCACTTCCAGGTACAGGCCTTGTTCGTCGTACAGGCGGTATGGCTTGTCCTGGGGCTTGGCGTTGCGGCAGTTGGTGTCTTTCAGTGGCATTGGGGGCACATCCTCTCCGAGCGAGCTGATGAGCGTTTTATGCCCCCATATATGCCCCCGTCAACCGTGGGATGCCCTGGGATTAGGTGGGAAATCGCGGGCAATAAAAAAGCCGTAAAGCTTTGATTTCTCTAGGCTTTACGGCTTTTCTGGGTCTTCCTGGGAAGACTAAATGGTGGAGCCGGGGGGATTTGAATCCCAAACTTCAATATCCCGGCCAAATCAAGGCTTCAGCGCATTGTGCAAGAAATTTTGATTTGTTGGATTGCTCACAGTGAGCGCGAGTATATGAACCTTTCGAGCCTTGTCAAGCATCGCAGTCACCTATCTGTGAGAGTGGCTTTGCGTGCGTTGGCGAGTAGAGCTGCCCGCAGTCGGTTGGGTTTAGGCTGCGTTGAAGCCAAACGCTCCTGAGTTTGAAGTTACCAATGATCTAGGGAGGCGTCTTGGGTTTCTAAGGTGTTCCCGTTGGCACCCGATCATAATCACCTCAACTCAATTTACGGTCTTATTTTGACTGCGGTTCGAGGTTCATGGAGCAGGATTGCCTGGTGTGATTCCAGGTTTCAATCGCGAGGTGCGAAAATGGATGGACGATTCACCCGCTCCTGGATCAGGCGGTCCAGCACCTTATGGACCTGCGGCCCCAGGCCAACGAACACGGCATCCTTCAGTTCTTCGACTTCCGCCGCGAAGCGCTACAGCAGGTACTTCCTCAGCAAGGGGTGCTTGGTCATATCCGGTGAGCCACGGTAATCGTCGTCCTTTACGAATACCGGATAGCGCAGACATTGATTTTCGTGCGTTAGAGAGGGCCTCGCTGCCCAAAAGCCTCACGCGCAAACTCCAAGAAGCTGCGCAGCTTTGGAGTCATTCTTCGGTCAGGGGCATAGAGGATGTGCATTGCGGTATTCGGCACCGGGTACTGCGGCAACAGACGCACCAGTGTCCCATCGCGCAGTGCATCGCTAACCAACTCTATCGGCTGTAGAACCACGCCTAGACCAGCTACAGCCGCTGCCAGCAGTGGATCACCTTGATTGATCGTTAATTTGCTTGTAATAGGAACATCTATACGCCCCTCCGGGCTGTCGAAGCTCCAGTGTGAGCGGCCATCAGAATAGGTAAACCCCAGACATTCCTGCTGCTGTAGATCCCACGGATTGATGATGGGAGGGCGACGTGCAAGATAGGACGGCGCAGCGCATAAAACCATCTGATAGGGCTCCAGTGGCAATGCCTTCAACCCACTGCTCGCCAGCTCGCCGATGCGAAATACCGCGTCGTAACCATCATCAACGATATCGACCAGTTCGTTCGATAACGTTAGGTCAACAGACACCTGAGGATACCGAACCATGTATTCCAGCAGGCGTGGCGAAAGCGTGCGAATTCCGAACGTGACCGGCGCGTTGATGCGAAGGCGGCCGCTTGGTGTGCCCCGAGTGAGGGCGGCCAGGTTCTCGGCAGACTGCATGTCTGCAAGGATCAGTTTTGCTCGCGGGTAGAACGCCCTGCCGAAGTCGGTGAGGCTTTGCCTGCGCGTAGTCCGGTGCAGCAGGGAAACACCCAGATGTTGTTCGAGCATTTTCACCTGTTTCCCTACCAATTGAGGGGACAGATTCAGGTCCTCCGCAGCGGCGCTGAATGAACCCAGCTCAACGGCTTTGACGAACGTGGCCATCTGGGTCAGGCGATCCATTATAAACACTCTGTTTCTAGTAATACGCCATCATAGGCCTTTATCTAGCGCCAACCAATGACTAATTTTTTTTCACCTTTCGAGTGCCCGGATACCTTCCGGATGTACGTCGAGGCCCATTGATAAACGAGGTATCTATATGGCACGCATTGTCAGAATTCATGAATACGGTGACGCCAGCGTTCTGAAGCTGGAAGATCTGGAAGTATCGGCACCAGCAGCAAACGAGGTGCAGATTAGTGTTAAAGCCATTGGCTTGAACCGAGCCGAAGTGATGTTCCGCAATCACGCATACCTACAAGAAGCGGAGTTCCCCAGCCGCTTAGGCTACGAGGCCGCAGGCATCGTAACGGCAGTTGGGAGCGACGTAACCGAGATCACGATTGGTGACTCGGTCGCTCTGATCCCACCTTTGGATATTGCTCGCTGGGGCACCTACGGCGAGTTGGCCAATGTACCAGCCCACCTGGTGGTAAAGAGCCCTGAGAACTTGTCCTTTGAAGAGGCTGCGGCGTCTTGGATGCAGTACGTCACCGCCTGGGGAGCATTGATTGAACAGGCGAAGCTACGGCAGGGCGATTTTGTCATCGTTACCGCCGCGTCAAGCAGTGTTGGCTTGGCCGCCTTCCAAATAGCTCGAATGGTCGGCGCCACATCGATTGCGATCACTCGAACTCACGCGAAGAAGCAAGCCCTGCTTGATGCAGGCGCTGCGCATGTCATCGTCAGCGATGAAGAGGATATCGTCGAGCGTGTTATGACGATAACTGCCGGTCAAGGCGCTCGCGTTGTATTTGATCCTGTAGGCGGGCCGTCCTTCGAACCTCTCACGCAGAGCATGGCGCGGGGCGGAATTTTGCTGGTGTACGGCGCACTTAGCTCTGAGCCGACACCATTCCCACTGTTTACTGTGCTGGGCAAAAGCCTGACTTTGAAGGGTTATCTCTACGCAGAGATTGTGGCCGACCCTGAAGCCCTGGAGAGAGCGAAGGCTTTTATTCTGCAAGGGTTGAAGTCCGGTGCGTTGCGCCCGATCATCGCCAAGACATTCGCGCTTAGCGACATCCAGGATGCCCATCGTTTCCTTGAAGCCAATCAGCAGATCGGCAAGATCGTGGTAACTGTCTGACCAGCAATTATGGGGCTGAGAGCGTAATCCTTCGGCCCCGATTCAAGCCAGCCCTGATGACCGCTTTTGGCCGATTCTGTGTATCCGTCCGGCCAACACACCTTCCTGGCCCCGACGCCAAAGGCGATGGTGTCCACCTGATTTAAGTGGACACCATTTCTAGCTTTTTAAGCCGCTGGGCAAACCTATTTTCCCGAGGGCGTGGCGCGGCCGGGTTGGTATCAGCCAACGGACAGAGGTGTTGAGCGCAGGCTGGGAGAAAGACTCGCTTGGCTGCGCTCGCTCGATGATGAGACGCCTGATCGGTCCATCCGAAACCGGCCCATCGTGATCTCACAAACTACAGGATAAGCACATGCCAGCCTCTTCTTTCGGTGAATCCTCGGCGCATATCGGACGCAGACGCGTTGCCCACTATCTGCGCACGGAGTCTGGCGCTGCGGTGCTGCTGGTGATCGTCACGGTTGTGGCGCTCGTGTGGGCGAACTCGCCGCTATCCAACGCCTATTTCGAGTTGTGGCACCTAGACGTCGGGTTCAACTTCGGGCCACTGCGCCTACACATGGATCTGCATCACTGGGTCAACGACGGCCTGATGGTCGTCTTCTTCTTCCTGATCGGCCTGGAGGTGCGTCAGGAGTTCGCCCACGGATCGCTCCGGGACCGCAGCCGTGCCCGCCTAGCCCTGATCGCGGGGGTCACGGGAGTCGTGCTTCCCGCGCTGGTGTATGTCCTGATCGTGAAACTAGCCGGAAGTGAGGGCCTGCACGGGTGGGGTGCGGTGGTCGGCACCGATACGGCGTTCATGCTGGGCACCTTGGCGATCGTCGGCCCGCGGCTATCGGGTCAGTTGCGCGTGTTCCTGCTCACCCTGACCGTGGTCGATGACTTCCTCGCAGTGTCCATCATCGGCATCGTCTATAGCGAGGAGATCCGGATCGTCCCGTTGTTGATCGCCCTCGCCAGTCTCGTTGCGCTGTGGTGGCTAGGGCGCACCCGTCAGTGGCGGGCAATGCCGTATGTGCTGATCGTGATCGTGCTGTGGCTCGCAACCCTGTATTCCGGCATCCATGCCTCTCTCGCCGGGATGGCCGCGGGGCTGCTGATCCCCGCCTATGCGACGCAACGTCACGGGGTCGTTGCGGCAAGACAACTGTTCCGCGACTTCTGGCAGTCGCCGAGTGCCGCATCGGCCCGCGCGGTGGACTGCGGGCTGTCCCGAGGTATCTCGGTGAACGAGCGATTGCACGAGTTCCTGCGGCTGCCGACGGCGCTGCTGATCGTGCCGATCTTCGCCTTGGCGAACGCCGGGGTGGACGTGCGTGGCGGGCTGCTCGCCGAGGCCTTTGGCTCGCCAGTCACGTGGGGCGTCATCGCAGGGCTCGTGCTCGGTAAGCTCTTGGGCATCGGGCTCACCACGCTCGTCGCCGTCCGTCTCGGCCTGGGCCGGCTGCCCGAGGGCGTCGGGGTGGGGAGCGTGTTCGGTGGGGCGGCGCTGTCCGGGATCGGCTTCACCGTGTCGCTGCTGATCATCGGGCTCGCGTTCGGCACGACCTCCGACCTGGGCCGCCAGGCGACGGTCGGCGTGCTCGTGTCGATGGTGTTCGCCACGTTGCTCGGGTGGCTGATCTTCAAGGTCGCCGCCCAGCGGTGGGGTGAGAAGACCGCTGACCTGCCGATGGTGCTTGAGCCGCCGGTCGATCCGGAGATCGATCACATCCGCGGGCCGGAGGACGCCCAGCTCACACTCGTCGAGTACGTGGACTTCGAGTGCGAGTACTGTGCGCACGCCACCGGTTCGTGGGACGATCTTCGCGCCCACTTCGGTGACGACCTGCGGTATGTGGTGCGCCATCTGCCGCACCACCCGCACGGGCCGATTGCCGCGAGGGCGTCCGAGGCAGCGGCGAACCAGGGGATGTTCTGGCAGTGGCTGGACTTCGTGTTCAGCCGTCAGCATGCGCTGGAGCGCGAGCATCTGATCGGCTACGCCGCCGAGCTTGGGCTCGACGTCGAACGGTTCATCGCGGATCTCGACAGCACCGCGGTGATCGAGCGTGTCGAGCGCGACCTCGCCAGTGCGGTCGCCAGCGGTGCGCACGCCACGCCGACGTTCTTCGTCGAGGGTCGTCGTCTGCGCGGCAGCTACGACGCCCGCACTGTCACCGCAGCGCTCGAAGCCAGCCGCCGCGGCACCCGAACTCAGGAAGTCCCGTCCTGAGCGGGGCGAGCTACAGGATAAGAACATCCCAAGCAATTCTTTCGGTGAATCCTCTTGTACCGCTGCGGCCAGCGGCCTCGTGCAGGTGCGTGGCGCGCGTGAGAACAACCTCAAAGAGGTGGACGTCTCTATCCCGCGGAATGCGCTGGTGGTGTTCTCGGGTGTCTCCGGCTCCGGGAAGTCCTCGCTGGCCTTCGGCACCATCTATGCCGAGGCGCAGCGACGCTACTTTGAGTCGGTGGCCCCCTATGCACGGCGCCTGATCGACCAGGCGGGCGTGCCGGACGTAGATGCGATCGACGGCCTGCCACCAGCGGTGGCGCTGCAGCAGCAGCGGGGGGCCAGCAATGTGCGTTCCTCCGTGGGCAGTGTGACCACCCTGTCCAGCCTGGTGCGGATGATGTATTCGCGCGCCGGCGCCTATCCCGCCAACCAGCCGATGCTGTACGCCGAGGATTTTTCGCCGAACACGCCGCAGGGGGCGTGCCCGGCCTGCCACGGCTTGGGTCATGTGTACGAGGTGACCGAGGCGCTCATGGTGCCCGACCCCTCCCTGAGCATCCGTGAGCGGGCGATTGCTTCCTGGCCACCCGCCTGGCAGGGCCAGAACCTGCGCGACATCCTGGTCAGCATGGGCTACGACGTTGACCGGCCGTGGAAGGACCTGCCGAAGAAGGATCGCGACTGGATTCTGTTCACCGAGGAAACACCAACGGTGCCGGTGTACGCCGGTTTCACGCCTGCCGAAACCCGCACCGCGCTCAAACGCAAGATGGAGCCGAGCTACATGGGCACCTTCACCGGCGCCCGGCGGTATGTGTTGCACACCTTCGCCAATACCCAGAGCGCGCTGATGAGAAAGCGCGTATCCCGGTTCATGGAGGGCAAACCGTGCCCTACCTGCCACGGCAAGAGGCTCAAGCCCGAAGCGCTGTCGGTCACCTTCGCTGGGGTGGATATCGGCGCGTTTATGCAGATGCCGCTGGACCACTTGGCGGCATTGCTCGAACCCATCGCACAGGGCGATTTCCGCGCCCATGCAGCGGGTGCGGCTACAGACAAGGAAGCGACCCGGCGCGAGCGTGCCGAACGCGCTGCCACCGGCCATGCGGTATCGCCCGACGTGCGCCATACCTCCGCGCTGTCGGAAGAAAAGCGCCTCGCCGCACAGCGCCTGGCTGGAGGCGTGATGGCGCGCCTGCACCAACTGCGCGAGCTAGGCCTGGGCTACCTGACGCTGGACCGGGCCACGCCGACGCTTTCGGCCGGCGAGTTGCAACGCTTGCGGTTGGCCACGCAATTAAGTTCCCTGCTGTTCGGCGTCGTGTACGTACTCGACGAACCCTCGGCGGGCCTGCATCCCTCCGACAGCCAGGCCCTGTACGATGCACTCGACCGGCTGCGCGACGCGGGCAACTCGGTGTTTGTGGTGGAGCACGACCTGGACCTGATGCGCCGCGCGCAATGGCTCGTGGATGTCGGGCCGGATGCCGGGGAGCGTGGCGGCCGCGTGCTCTACAGCGGCGAGCCGGATGGCCTGCGCAAGATTGCCGAATCGCATACTGCACGTTACCTGTTCGACGAAATTCCCGCACCCGGAAGCCGAGCACGCGAAGCGACCGGCTGGTTGGAGCTGCAGGGCATCCACCGCCATAACCTGCATGGCGTAGATGCGCGCATTCCGCTGGGCGTGCTGACAGCCGTTACCGGCATCTCTGGCTCCGGCAAATCCAGCCTCATCGCGCAGGCCCTGCCGGAATTGGTGCTGCTGCACCTGGGCCACGAGCCTGAAGACGATGCCGCCGAAAGCGCCACCAGCGAAGGGCCGGCAGTGGTCGAAGCGACCGGCGGCCATCTGGCGGGCGACGTGGACGCCATACAGCGCCTGGTGCAGGTGGACCAGAAGCCGATCGGGCGCACGCCGCGGTCGAACCTGGCTACCTACACGGGTCTGTTCGACCATGTGCGCAAGCTGTTCGCCGCCACGCCCGATGCCCGACGCCGCCGCTATGATGCCGGACGGTTCTCGTTCAACGTCGCCAAGGGGCGCTGCGAGACTTGCGAGGGCGAAGGTTTCGTTAGCGTGGAACTGCTGTTCATGCCCAGCGTGTACGCGCCGTGCCCGACCTGCCATGGCGCGCGCTACAACGAGGCCACGCTGAAGGTGCAGTGGAACGGGCGCAACATCGCCGAGGTGCTGCAGATGACCGTGGACGAGGCCAGCGAATTCTTCGCGGGTGAAGACGCGGTGGCAAGGCCCCTGCAACTGCTGCGCGACATCGGACTGGGCTATCTGCGCCTGGGGCAACCGGCCACTGAGCTTTCCGGTGGCGAGGCGCAGCGCATCAAGCTGGCGACCGAGCTTCAGCGCTGCCAGCGCGGCCGAAGCCTGTACGTGCTCGACGAGCCGACCACCGGGCTGCACGCGTCGGATGCCGACCGGCTGCTGGTGCAGTTGCAGCGCCTGGTCGATGCCGGCAATACCGTAGTGATGATCGAGCACGACATGCGTGCGGTGGCCCAAGCCGACTGGGTGATCGACGTAGGGCCAGGCGCGGGCGCTGCCGGCGGCAGCATCGTGGTGGCGGGTTCCCCTCAGCAGGTGGCCCGAAAGTCTGGCAGCCGAACCGCTCCGTTCCTTGCACGGGAGTTAGCGCGGGTCGAGTAGCTTAGTTCGCCAAATGTTGCCAGCTTCGCGGGGCATTGATCGTCGCCACACGGTGGTGACGGTCGCTGCCCGAGTCGCGTCATCCTTCCTGAAGTTCCTGTGCCACAGAAGCGCGATCAGCCTGCACGACCAGTTCACACAGCACGCCGGCGTGCTCGTACTGCCCGGCAAAGACGTAGAGCAATGGTGCCCACAGAGACGGATAAGGCCCCTGGTTTCAGCGTTGTCAAGTGGCAGTTTTGCTATAGGAGCGTTTTTTCCGCGCACCGCATCACTGGTAATGCTGTTCGATCACTCGAAGCTTCGGATGATCTGATCGTTATTTGGTCAGATTGCTGTTTTTGGCATCGGCAAAGACTGAAATCAGTCAGAAATACAAGGGTGTGCAGCCCTAGATTCTTTCTTGCAGCGCCTTGAAGAAGGCATCGATATTCTCATCGTGACGTTTGTAGTAGGTCCAGGGACCGATCCGCTGCGATGTCACCAATTGCGCGCGCTGTAGAGCTGCGAGATAAAGCGATGTCGTTGACTGAGAGAGGCCCGTGCGCTCTTGGATGATACTGACGCACACGCCTACCGTTTCTGGGTCGACTTCCTGCTCGGGAAAGACTGTCCTGGGATCCTTGAGCCAATTGAGGATGGCAAGGCGCGTCGGGTT
>AJXE01000048.1 GCA_000263395.1 Stutzerimonas stutzeri TS44 | reverse complement strand
GCACTTCAGCCAGGGCGGAGGAAGGATCGATGCCCAGTAGCGCCTTAAATGTCCGGGAGAAATGCGACGAGTCAGAAAAGCCCGCCTCATGGGCCGCTTCGATGAGCAGCCCCCCTTTGGCTAGATGCTGTAGGGCTTGTGTGAGACGTAACCATTTCGCATAGCTGCGCAGCGGCAAGCCTGTCTGTTCCACGAACCAATGGGAAAATCGTGTAGGAGACAAATGCACCAACTCGGCCATTCCGTCGCGTCCCATTTGACCTCTACGCAGCGCCTCTATCACCTTGGTCAAGCGAGGATCTGGAATCGGTGGATCGGGTAGCCGCAGTGCCTGACGCACCCCCGCCCTAACCTGGAGTGCGGTGTGTCCTGTCTCGCGCAGCACGTCGATAATCGCCAATACGTCCGTCGGGGCGATCACAATCACTCTCGCTTCTTCGGTACCCCGCATACGCATAGTTGGGGCTTCATCGGATAGTGCATCCAGATAGATCGACAGAACTCGTCCAGCACTAAGTCGGTGTTTCAGGCCCGCGGCTATGAAGATGGCTGCCCCTGTTTGAATGCCCAACGGGGTTTCAACCGATACAGGTGAGTCGAGGCCCACTGAAATCTGATGCGCCTGATGGTGGTGCCACTCCTGGGGGCCGGCACGGCCATGAAAGATGCCGATGCCGGGCCCTACCCAGGCCTTGCCTGTCCAGCGCACCGTATCCGTTGAGGGCGAGCCTTTCATTCTTTGACTCGGCCAGCTTCCGCATTTGGGCTCAGCAAACTGCTCAGGATCAACATGGCGGCACCACCGACGATACTAGTATCTGCCAGGTTAAACGCAGGCCAATGCCAGGACTGCCAGTAAAAATCCAAGTAGTCGATTACATGGCCTCGAAATGCGCGATCAATCAGATTCCCAACTGCCCCGCCCAAGATAAGGCTATAGCCTAAGGCTTCGCTGTTGGCTCTGGTTTTACGCAATACCAGAGCCAGCACCATCGAAACGACCAGAGCTATAACGATGAAGAAGTAACGCTGCCAACCGCCCGCGTCAGCCAGGAAGCTGAACGCTGCACCGGTATTCCAGAAATGAACCAGATTGAAAAACGGGGTGAGAGGAGTCACGGTGCCGACCGGGAGCGAACCCGTGATTGCGCTCTTCAACGCTTGGTCGGCCGAGGCAATGGTCAGCGATAGCATCCACCAGAACCAGGGAGCAACAAAAAGTAACCTTCTAGGAGACGAGCTCATCGCGTTTCTCCTTGAAGAAGTCTCTGCAGCTCCGGTGAGATGGGCATCGGCGCAAAAGCACTGACCCTGGCGCGTCCGCTGTTTCCGAGCGGCACCCAGATCTTCGAGAACAGCAGGGCCGCTATGATTCGCGGTACTTGGCTGAGCACCTCCCGAAAGTCGCGCAACTGCCAGCCAGCCCTTAGCATCAGCCAATGGCTCTGAGCATGAAGAATAGGCATTCGCTGGTTCAATATGTGGGCTCGCTCCAGCCAGGAGAAAGCCTCGGTTGGCGTCTGTTCTTTGAGTGCTTTCCTCGCTTGGTAGAAGGCCTCATCGATGGCAATGCGGAGAGCGGTATTCATCTGGATCTCACTTACGCAGCAGATGGCCTAAGTGAACACCCTATAGCCGCTATAGGGTCAAGCGCTATGGATTGAGGCGACGCGAAAAATGACTTGAAGCCGAAATCATAAAAGAGGTTTGTCGCCCCCCAGCAGGCCCGAAAGTATCCCGCAGTCCAGGCTTTGTCGTCCGTTATCGCAGCAGCCCCGCAACGTCACCAGTTGGCTTTCCAAGACCTGCAAGGACGCAATCTGGTTCCTGACCTGGGTGATATGTCTATCAAGGAGCTCATTGACCGCAACGCAGGGTTGCTGCGGCTGTTCTTGGTAGCTCTGCAAAACACCAATTTCTTCCAGTGACATGCCAAAAGAGCGGCATCGACGAATGAACAGCAGTTTGTCCGCATGGTCTGCTTTATAGGTTCGATAGCCATTGTCCTCACGATTAGGCGGTGGAAGCAGCCCCTGACGTTCATAAAAACGAATCGTCTGAATGTCCACCCCAGCCTGCTGTGCAAGTTGGCCGATGCGCATGGTCTGTCCCTTGGTAAAAGGGCCAGTATATCCAGGCTTGACCCTATAGCTACTACATGGTTTTTAATCGGTAGCATTAAGTCCTATAGGAGAGGCGAATCATGAGTTCTTGTGATACATCCCGTGGCTGTGGCCCTGAGGCGGCAACCACTGAAGCGGCAACCGCGCCTTCGAAGGAAGGAACCTGGGTCAGCAGTTTTTCTGTGCCCAAGATGGATTGCCCTTCAGAAGAGCGAATGATTCGGCTCGCGCTCAATGGCTTGCCTGAGCTCAATTCGTTGTCCTTTGATCTGAGCAGCAGACAGGTACGCGCTTTCCATGACGGTCCGGTTGACCAAATCGCGACCAAGCTGGAGTCGCTTGGTTTAGGGGCAACGCTTCTCGGCACTCAACCGGCCAGCCAGGAAGCAGCTTCGACCAATAGCGCCAGTGAAGAGCTGACTGCTTCCAAGGAGGCCGGCACGCTCAAAATCCTGCTCGGTATCAATGCCGCGATGTTTGTCATCGAGTTGGGCGCGGGCTTGATCGCTCAGTCGACGGGCCTGATCGCCGACTCGCTGGACATGTTTGCTGATGCAGCCGTCTATGGCCTGGCTCTCTTTGCGGTCGGTCGAGCTGCGCAGCTGCAGGTTCGCGCTGCGCACCTGGCGGGTATCGTCCAGATCGTATTGGCTCTGGGGGTACTCGTGGAGGTGGTTAGACGCTTCATGTATGGCAGCGAACCTGAGTCGATGCTGATGATGGGGATTGGCTTATTTGCACTCGTCGCGAACGTCAGCTGTCTGTTGATGATCTATGGCCATCGCGAAGGCGGTGCACACATGAAAGCGAGTTGGATTTTTTCGGCCAACGATGTGATCGCGAATATTGGCGTTATTGCCGCAGGTGCTTTGGTTGCGTGGACCGGTTCTCCCTATCCAGATTTGGTGATTGGTACGGTCGTTGGTCTCATCGTGCTGAACGGTGCGCGCCGAATTCTGGCATTGAAAGCCTGACCAGCCGAATCGACAACGCCCCTCATTTCCCAAACGGAGACGCGTAGCTTGTGACTGACGTTGAGACAACAGAGATAGAACAGTTGATGTCTAGATTGGACGGCAAAATTGCCGAAGGGCATGCCGCCCAGAGTCGCGATGCTGCTTATGCCGTCTATGTGAAGCTCGCGTCGCTTCGTGAACAGCTCCCAGCCCAGCCTGATGTCAGTAAACCCCTCACAGAAGCCGGGGTGGAGAAGGCCTTGGAGCAAGCCAGCCAGAAGGCCTGGCGACTCTATGAGGCCTTTCACCTTGAAGTGCAGTATGACTTGGAATGGGCGAGCAGCCGCAGCTACGAAGACGCTTAGAAATTCTTTCTTGAAAGATGAGAAAGCGGCGAATGGGTCACGGGTAAAACCTAGCCTAAACGAATCCATCGCGCCATGAATGAGGTTTCCACTATGCAGCATCGAACTGCACACGCCTCAACGCGGAGCGGGCCCGGTGCAGCAGCACGCGCACGTTGCCGCTGGAGGTCGCCATGCCCTCGGCGATATTGTCGAGTTCCAGGCCCTCCATCTCGCGCAGCCGATAGGCGCGCTGTTGCGCACCCGGCAGCGCGGCGATGGCGCGGCCCAGACACTGGGCCGACTCGGCGGAGCACAACAGCGCTTCCGGCCGCTCCTGATGCCAGGGGCCCGGAGTCGTCGGCCAGGGATCGGCCGCGTCGAAGCGCAGGCTCTTGCCGCTGTCTGCTTCCGGGAACATCGCCGCCCAGGGCACGTAGCGCCGCTCCCGCCGCAGCCGGGCCAGTGCCTGGTTACGCACTATTGCCCAGAGCCATGTCTTGAGGTTGGCCCGCCCTTCGGACCAGGGCAGCGTCCGATAGGCGGCGAGCCAGGCCTCTTGCAACGCATCGTCGGCCCAGGCTTCGCCGACGATGCAGGCAGCCAGCGTCCGTAGTGCTTGATGATGCTCACGCACCAGGGCCGTGAATGCCTCTCGGTCGCCACTACGCAATCGCTCCGCGCTGGCCCCTTCGGTCTGCGTCCCGGCGCCGCAAGCTGTGGTGATGCGGGTGTCCACTCTCCACCTCCTCGGCTGTTGCGATCTCACTGATGCAACAGCCTTGGCTCTCGTCTCCTGGCACGGTCCGGTCTTCCCTTAACCCGCGCAGCAGGACAGTTGCTTCACGTCCTTGGTGAAGGTCTGCGCCGCCAGCTTCAATCCCTCGACCATGGTCAGGTAGGGGAATAGTTGGTCGGCCAGTTCCTGCACCGTCATCCGCGCCCGGATGGCGATGGCAGCGGTCTGGATGATCTCGCCTGCTTCTGGAGTCACCGCTTGCACGCCCAGCAGCCGGCCGGAGCCCGCTTCGGCGACCAGCTTGATGAAACCACGGGTGTCGAAGTTGGCCAGCGCGCGTGGCACGTTGTCCAGGCTCAGCGTGCGACTGTCGGTTTCGAGGCCCGCGTGGTGCGCTTCCACCTCGCTGTAACCGACGGTGGCCACCTGCGGATCGGTGAATACCACGGCCGGCATCGTACCAAGATTGAGTGTCGCCTCGCCGCCAAGCATGTTGATCGCCGCCCGAGTGCCGGCCGCCGCCGCGACATAGACGAACTGCGGCTGGTTGGTGCAGTCACCTGCCGCATAGATATCGGGGGCGCTGCTGCGCATGCCCGTGTCGATCTGGATGCCACCGCGCTGATCCAGGTTCACGCCGGCGCCTTGCAGATTCATGCCTTGGGTATTGGGCGTGCGGCCGGTGGCGACGAGCAGTTGGTCGGCGCGCAGTTCGCCGTGGTTGGTGCTCAATACGAACTCGCCGTCGGCGTAGACCACCTGGCTGGCTTGCGTGTGCTCCAGCACTTCGATGCCCTCCATACGGAAGGCCGCCGTCAGCGCTGCGCCGATGGCTGGGTCTTCGCGGAAGAACAGCGTGTGGCGCGCCAAGATGCTGACCTTGCTGCTCAGGCGGGCGAATGCCTGCGCCAGTTCCAGCGCCACCACCGAGGAACCGATCACGGCCAAACGTTTGGGAGTGCTGTCGCTCACCAGCGCCTCGTCCGAGGTCCAGTAGGGCGTGTTCTTAAGGCCTGGAATCGGCGGAATCGCCGGGCTCGCGCCGGTGGCAATCAGGCAGCGGTCGAAGGCAAGGATGCGCTCGCCGCCCTCGGCCAGTTCCACGCTGAGCGTGCGGCCATCCCTGAAGCGGGCGGTGCCGCGCAGCACGGTGATGGCCGGGGTACACTCCAGGATGCTTTCGTATTTGGCATGGCGCAGCTCGTCGACGCGACCTTGTTGCTGGGCGAGCAGCCGTTCGCGCAGGACGACCGGCGTGGTGGCCGACAGCCCGGCGTCGAACGGACTCTCGCGCCTCAGCTGGGCTACATGGGCGGCGCGAATCATGATCTTGGAGGGCACGCACCCCACGTTGACGCAGGTGCCGCCGATGATGCCGCGCTCGATCAGCGTGACGCGGGCACCACCTTCCGCCGCCTTGAGCGCGGCCGCCATGGCGGCGCCGCCGCTGCCAATGACGGCAACGTGCAGCGATTGCTCATCGCCCGCCTGTGTAGTTTCCCGACCCGACCAGCCCGACGCCTGGTCGAATGGACCGGCAGAGCCGTCGGCGCCCCGCGCGCGATAACCGAGTGCGGTGACCACCGCGATAAGCGGCTCCAAGCCCACATGGCCATCGGTCGCGATCGCTGCCAGCCCCTGC
This sequence comes from Stutzerimonas stutzeri TS44, assembly GCA_000263395.1. GTDB lineage: Bacteria > Pseudomonadota > Gammaproteobacteria > Pseudomonadales > Pseudomonadaceae > Stutzerimonas > Stutzerimonas stutzeri_C. The sequence goes on along the minus strand of AJXE01000048.1, from coordinate 3,452 downwards.
GGATAGGAAACACTCGCCGAGCGCACACCCGCCACCTGCTCCAATGCCTGTTTGACGTGCTCCGTGCACGATCCGCAGGTCATGCCCTCCACCTGGAGTTCGATCATCACTTTTCTCCCGTATTCGAATCGACTGTGCAGCAGGCCTCGGCTTTACGCTTCTTGTGCAGGGCATAAAGGGTCAGCGCAATGAAGGCGCCGAGCGCCGGAAACAGTACGTAGTCCAGGTAGCCTACCCAGGCGGATAGGCCGATTGCTCCAAACAGAACCACCAGCACCGGCGTGAAACAACAGACTGCCGCCACTACCGACCTGAACCGCCCCGCATTCTCCGGAGGCTCTTTGGTGTGAGTCATACCGCTTGGGCAGACTCGATAAATTGCCGATAGTAGATCGCTTCGGCTCCCGCGGGCGGTATGTTCCCGATGGGCGCCAGCAATCGTCGATGGTTGAACCAGTCCACCCATTCCAGCGTTGCCAGTTCCACCGTCTCGCGGCTCTGCCATGACCGCCGGTGGATCACTTCGGCCTTGTACAGCCCGCTGACGGTCTCAGTCAAGGCATTGTCATAGGAGTCGCCGACGCTGCCCACTGACGGCTCAACGCCCGCTTCAGCCAGGCGCTCGGTGTAGCGGGAAACATACTGGGCGCCGCGTCCGCTGTGATGGATGAGGCCACCTTGATCGACTGGGCGACGGGCATACAAGGCCTGCTCCAGCGCATCGAGAACGAAGTCGGTACGGGCCGAACTGGAGACCCGCTAGCCAACGATCCGTCGGGCGAAGCGGTCTATTGAAAATCCCCGCTGCGCGCATCCAGACCGGTCAGCAGTGTGGAGAGTGAGGCGACCAGCAATCACATGCCGCACGCCATGGCCAATGCAAACCGATGTTCCAGCATCTGTGTTTTAGGGCGTGCGGCTGCATGGCTGCTCTCCTTGCGATGGGTGTGAGATTCCTCGGTCCCCGGGGTGCTGAGCACGCATTGAATAGAGAATGGCGGACCACGCCTGAGGGCGAGGTCCGCGTGGCACTTAGGCCTTCAGTTGTTGCATGCCTTCGGCCAGCATCCACAGTGCTCGGTTGAGCCGCAGGTTCTGATCGATGCCTTGGACTGGCCGGGTGCTCTGGCGGCGGCCATGGGCGCTGCGCCCGTTCAAACCGCCTTTGAGGAGGTTTTCCTGAATACGATTGAACGTGGACCACAGGTCACTGCCACCGTCGCCGAAGCGGCGAGGCATCAGTATCTGAGCCTCGGTGACTGGCGTCGCCTTGTTCGGCGCGTCGTACTTGAGCGCCAATGCAGAGCGGGCCAGTAGTTCCTGCTCGCCTTCGTCCAGGGTGATGAGGCGCATCGCGTCGCGAGACTCCTGCACTTGTTCGAAGCTGTGTAAGACCTCATAGGCACCTTCGATTACGTGCTCGGCGACATTGCCTTTGTGATGTACGCGGACATCGGCGAGGGTGTTACCGCAGACCAAGCCGTTGTGGCAGACGAACCTGAACATACCGGCCAGCATCTGGTAACTGCTGGTGCCGTCGTGCGAGTTTAGGAGGATGATTTCATTCGCTTCGTTGCCGTTGATCTGGCTGGCGTGGCGAAGGCGAACCATGTGCTTAGTGAATTCGCGGCGGTCCTCGTGGCGCACGCGGGTTTGGCACACCATGAAAGGTTGGAAACCCTCTCCGCGCAGTTCGGTGAGCACCGAGGCGGTGGGAATGTAGCTGTATCGCTCGGATCGGCTTTCATGCGGGTTTTCCGCGAAGATCGACGGTACCACTGCGCGAATCTGATCATCGGAAAGTGGATGGTCAGAGCGCAGTATTGGCGAGCGCGAAGCGAAACGAGAGGCGAGTTGCATGGCCGTTCTCCTTGAGAAATGCGGCAATCACATGCGGGTTGGAAGGCCGGCACGTCTGATTGCATGGGATAAAGAAAGCCCCAAGATGGGCGATAACGGGAGGTAAGCTGCGCATGCCGCCGACACCGAGGTGCCGGGGCATGGAAGGTGCGGGACGCGTGCCCTAGGTTAGGCCCAGTGGGTCAGAACGAAGCCACCCGCGCGGGCTCCTCGACAGGGGCCAAAATGAGGGCAGTGGGTTGTGGGCCACCGTTGTCGTCCTCGGCGAGAACCGTCTTGTCGGACGCGTGAACGTCTTCGGGAGCGGGGGCTTCGGGCTCTAGCGGATAGACCTTTTCGCCGTCGACTTTGATCAGGCTGACGCGAACCAGCTTCGACTTCAGGCTTCCGCTCACTTCACCAGCATGCTCGCCTTTGGTACGGACGTAGGCATCCGCCTTCATGTCGTTGAGCGTGAAGGCAAGCAGCACCTTCTTCTTCGCTTCAACGGCCTGAATGCAGCGCTGCACCAGGTGTTGGGCGCCGTCGTCAGCTACGGTGGCCTCGATATAGCGATACTCGGGATCGCCAACCGGGCCGGCCAAGGCTGCAATTGAGCACGAGAGGAACGGATCACCGCCGTTCGGGATCATCCTGGGATTGTTCAAGTAGCCGATACCGCGGGTATGCAGCTCGTGATGCTCGATTTCGTCCAAGGCGCTGCGCTCCAGTACCTCGGCCTTGAGTAGCCGGGCCTTCATGCTGGCAGCTGGATCGCCCGAGAGCCGACGGAACGGATCGATCCACAGATCACCGAGACGAAAGCGGACCAGTGGCCGTTGCTGGGGATCATCGGTACCGATGTAGGGTTGGAGGAGTTTCTTGGCTTCGGCACCTGAAACCCGCACGTCGAAGTAGCGTCGGACCGGGTTATTTGCAGGCCCGAAGAGCGCCGCTACAGTGCACGCGAGAAATGGCATAGCCTTGCGGCCACCCTTCACCTGTACTTCGCGGACACGCTGGATGTAGCCGATGCCCGAGGTGTGGATGTCGAAGTACGACTTTGGATTGGAAGTAGTGCTGGTCATGGCGGATCTCCATTGACTTGGGAACAAGAAAGCGAAGACACACCGGCCCAATGCGGGGAGGTGCGTAACCCCGCGGTGGGTTGAGGAACATATGCATCCGCTACCGGCAAGCCAGTAGGCGTTCGCGCGAGGGATGCGGTGCGAACGGGGTCGGTCACACGGGGAAACCATGAGCAGCCTTGAAGACCGAAGCTGCCTGGCATGTCGCTGACAACGTCAGCGGAACATGGGGTGAGCCTGGCGCTACGCGAATCTCTCGGCCAGGGGGAATCGGTAATCGCGCGCGACCGCATTGGTCAGTCGCCGCAATAGCTGGTGATGGGGCTGGTATCGTTGCATAGATAAACTTGGCCAAGCAGGCGTAGCTGAAGTCGTCTGGCGTTCAGCGTCTCGGGAATCGATTAGAGAGCGTTACGTGAATCGATTTTGAGGAGAGGTCTTCCCACCAGTAGGGATCGGTAACAGCCGACCCGCAGCTGTCGTTTGGTAGGCTGAATCTACAGACTATATCTAAAGGCAGAAATC
>AJXE01000047.1 GCA_000263395.1 Stutzerimonas stutzeri TS44 | reverse complement strand
CTGAGTACGCCGAGCTATCGATCACGCGCCGTGTGCCCATGATCATTGATGACGGTTTTGCGTTGACTGAATCCTCAGCCATTACCGAGTATCTGGATTACGTTTACCCCGACGGGCCTCTATATCCTCGTGCGCCCCGTGCTAAAGCACGTGCTCGGCAACTTCAGGCATGGATACGTAGTGATTTCATGCCCATTCGTGAAGAGCGCTCCACAGCTGTGATCTTCTACCGGCCAACCAACAATCCGCTGTCTGAAAACGCCCAACAGGCCGCGCATCGGCTATTCGAAGCGATCGATCCGCTGATAGAAAATCCAGAGGCCAATCTCTTTGGGGAGTGGAGCATCGTCGATGTTGACCTTGCCCTTCTTCTGAATCGGATGGTCATGAACGGTGACGATGTACCACCGAAGCTGGCCGCCTATGCGAAAAATCAGTGGCAACGGCCATCGGTCGTCCAATGGACTGCTCAAGCTCGGCCTGAGATTGACTGACCACGCTTAGGCCTATTCCTCATGAGTGCCCGATTAGGCATTCATGAGGCAACATTCGGAGACGCCCTCATGCACCGCCCAGATAGATCCATTTCCCTGATGGCATGGATGGTAGTCGGCCTAGGGTTTCTCGCCTTGGCACTTTCGTTCTCGGCCAGGGCTGTCATGTCCATCGCGATGCCTGTTTGGCAGAGCGAGCTGGGCTGGAGCAGATCTGTTGTTTCGAGCGCTGCGGCTTGCTCCATGATCGTGATGGCGGTAATTGCGCCTTTTGCTGGTGGCCTGGTCGATCGCTATGGACCGAGATCCATCATGTCATGCGGCTTGGCATTCCTAGCGGCTGGGATGTTCCTGGTGGCTTCGATCTCGGTCGAATCTCAAGAGTGGAAGTTACTGGTTGGATTCAGTCTGCTGGGTGGGATAGGTTTCGGCGTGCTAGCGCAGCATGTCGTCGCCACTGCTATCGCAACGCGATTTACAACTCGAAGGGGGTTGGCCACCGGGTTAGGTGTTTCCGGCTCAAGCGGTGGGCAGCTTGTCCTATTGCCCATTTTTGCCATGCTTTTTTCGGCAGGAGCGTGGCAAAACAGCTTCTGGCTATTGGGGGCAAGCGCAATCATCCTGATCCCTGTCGTATGGTTTTCACTCAAACCATCGAGAGGGCATGCTGGGAAGTCATCCCCCGAAGCAGGCAGCGCTGGAAAAATCAAAGTCAGCAGTATGCTGAAGGATAAAGGCTTCCAGGTACTCTTCTGGAGCTACCTGATTTGCGGTTTCACCACCAGTGGGGTTATCGAGACCCACTTACTACCCTACGCAGCAATGTGTGGTTTCGCACCCGTACCCAGCGCAACGGCATACGGAGTGCTGTCGGCGGTAAACCTCGGCGGGATGATATTAGCCGGCTGGCTTACAGACAGAGTAAATCGACCACTCCTTCTTTTCACCATATACGTAGCCAGGGCCCTCTGCTTCGGGCTTTTGCTGGTTATTGGTGACAGTTATGAACTGCTGCTGGCATTCGCCATATTGTTCGGCATTTTTGACTACTCCACGGTTCCGGTCACTGCGAGCCTGCTGGGTAGCCGATTGGGTCTACGGAATTTAGGTCTATCGCTTGGTTTACTCTCTGCCGGGCACGCAGTCGGCGGTGCATCCGGCGCATTTTTCGGAGGGTGGGTATTCGACCACACGGGTGAGTACGTTACCTTGTGGTACGTCTCCATCATGCTTGCCGGCCTGGCAGCAGCTTTGATCATCCTGCTAAAAGAGGAGAAAGAGCCAGCTGGCACCGCTCAGGTTCAGAACGCTTAACCTTTAGGCATGAGTAAGAAGGGGAGTATCTTTTCTGCGTCAGAGCGCAGCCCACCCTTCACGATACTGAACCAGGAAATCCACAAAAGCGCGCACCCTCTGCGGGACATGACGACCGTGAGGGTACAACAAGGTATACGGCCTCGATCGCCCACTAAACGGTTTCAAGACTTCGATGAGTCGCCCGTCAGCCAGCTCTTGTTCCACGATGAATTTGTAGGTTTGGAATAATCCGGCACCGTTCTTGGCGAGTGTCACTCCGCCCAACACATCGTCGGAACAGGAATAGCTTCCAGCGGTGAACACCTCACGCTCTCGACCGTCCTCTTGGAAGAGCCACGAGATACGCCTGCCGCTACTCGGAAGCTCAAATTGGACGCATTCATGCTGGTCCAGGTCCTGCAAGGTATGCGGTGTCCCAACTTTCTCCAGGTAGGCCGGAGACGCTACGACAACCAACTTGGCATCCTCCAGCAACCTCGCAATCATCGTGGAGTCAGGCTGAGCTCGTACTCGAATCGCCAGATCGTACCCTTCTGCAACGAAGTCGATATTTCGATTACCGAGGTGGATATCAACGGTTACCTCAGGATAAAGCTCTCGAAATTTTGGCAGCAACGGCAGGATGCGGTGGTGCCCATAAGTCGTGGGCAGGCTGATACGAAGGCGGCCTGAAGGTGTTGCTTGAGCGCCCATAACTGCCTGCTGGGCCTCCACCAGTTGCGTGAGCGCCTGGCTGCACTGCTCGAAAAAATCTTTTCCCGCATCGGTCAATCGAATGCTTCGGGTTGTCCTTGCGAACAGCCGAGAGCCCAGTCTTTTCTCCAAGCGAAGGATCGACCTGCTCACTGCAGCCGGAGTAACGCCAGCGAGCTGAGCTGCAGCAGTAAAGCTGCCCGCTTCCGCCGATAGGCAAAACAACTCAATACTTCCCAACTGCAGATCGTCAAAATGCCGCTTCATAGGATTTATCCGTACAGGGGCTGGTAGGAGTCTGGGTGCCGGACTCTGCAGTAGACAGATACACCGACTTGAGAGCGCTGCTTGACATTTAGACTACTCGGTCTAATTATCCTTGGATGGACATTCCAATGAAAGCCCCCAGGCGCGGGCGCCCCCCTAAAATCTCGCGTAGCGATCCCGATACCCGGCGTGCATTGATCCGTTGTGGCGTGGAGTTGCTGACCGAGCAAGGATTTAACACTACCGGTATTGAGCAGGTTCTCAAGCGGGTCTCAGTACCGAAAGGCTCCTTCTACCACTATTTCGACAGCAAGGATGCCTTCGGGCGTGAGGTACTCGCTGAATACGGAAAGTTCTTTGAGCGCCGCCTGCGCAGGATCCTGCTCAACTCCCATCGGGAGCCGTTGGATCGCATTCAAGATCTGCTGCAGGAGTCGCTCATCGGCATGGAAAAGTACAACTGGCGTCGCGGCTGCCTGGTAGGCAATCTCGGCCAGGAAGTGACTTTGCTGCCCGATGATTTTCGCGAACAGATAGAGAAGATTTTTCGAGTTTGGGAGGCACTACTCAGCCAATGCCTCCAGGAAGCGCAGGCCAACCAATCGATAGCCCAGTCTGTGGAGTGTGAACAACTGGCGGCTTTTTTCTGGATTGGCTGGGAGGGCGCAATCACGCGGGCACGTCTCTGCGAAAGTGGTCACCCACTGTCGATCTTCGTCAGGGGATTTCTCGCCGGCATTGCCCGGTGAGTTTTTATCGTCGATTACTAGACAACCGGTCTAAAAGGAGTCGCTATGTTCAATGCAGTCGTTGTGGAGAACCAGGAAGGCGCTAAGCAGGCCCATTACAGAGAGCTATCCGATGACCAATTGCCAGCCGGCAATGTCACCGTTGCGGTATCTCACAGTACGCTGAACTACAAAGATGCCCTTTGCATCACAAGCCGGAGCCCGATCGCCCGGCACTTTCCCATGATTCCGGGGATTGATTTTGTAGGGGTGGTGGAGCGCAGCGAAGACAGCCGCTATCGCGAAGGCGATTCTGTTTTACTCAACGGCTGGGGTGTTGGGGAAAGTCATTGGGGCGGACTATCCCAGAAGGCCCGGGTGAGCGCAGATTGGCTGATTCCACTTCCGCAGGGGATGACACCCCATAACGCCATGGCGATAGGCACCGCCGGTTATACATCCATGCTTAGTCTGATCGCTCTAGAGCGAGCCGGGCTCAGGCCCGATGCTGGACCAGTTTTGGTAACCGGGGCGAATGGTGGCGTCGGTAGCATTGCAGTCGCGCTACTGGCCGCCCGCGGGTATGAGGTCATTGCCTCGACTGGCCGGCTAGATGAAGCAGATCACTTGATCCAGCTGGGCGCGACGGAAGTGATTGACCGAAACACGTTAACCACACCAGGTAAGCCGTTGGGCAAAGAGCGCTGGACAGCGGCGATTGACTCGGTAGGAAGTCACACCCTTGCGAACGTATGTGCTCAGACCAAAGCCGACGGATGGGTTGCCGCTTGTGGCCTGGCACAAGGCATGGATTTCCCGGCAACGGTAGCGCCCTTCATTCTGAGGGGGGTGAGCCTTTTGGGGATCAACAGCGTGACACGTCCATACGCCGAACGAGTCGAGGCATGGGCTCGACTGAACGCGGAGTTGGATCTGTCGGTTCTGGGGCAGTTAACACGGGAAGTACCGCTTTCAGAAGTCATCCCTGTTGCAGATGATCTTTTGGCTGGAAAGATTCGCGGACGCCTCGTTGTTGATACCAGCGTTTAATCCATAGCCCAAGCACGCTCGATGCTTTCAAAGAGGCCAGCCCTCCGCGCTGGGGGCTGGATCACTGTCAATGTGAAATACCAACCGGAGCACATGCCAATGAGGGATGCTCAAAAGGATGTACTGGAAGCTTTCGATAAAGTGACGCTCATCGAGGCGGCAACGCCGATTCAGCGGTTACAAAAGCTTGAACTGCGACTGGGTATCAAGCGAGTCAATCTGTACATCAAGCGTGACGATCACATGGCATTCGCCGGGGGTGGCAACAAGCTTCGCAAGCTTGAGTTCCTGTTAGGTGAAGCGATCGCACAAGGATGCGACACAATCATCACGACTGGCGGACTCCAATCTAACCACGCACGACTTACTGCCGCTGCAGCTGCGCGACTCGGCTTGGACTGCGAACTGGTCCTCGGCAGGGTAGTGCCGCGGCATGATGCCGAGTACGAAAACAACGGCAACGTTCTGCTTGATCAGATCTATGGGGCCAAGCTCCATGTACTGCCGCAAGGGGAAAAGGCAGCCGAATTCGCAGCTAATCGAATCCAGCTGCTGATCGAAGAGGGCAAGAGACCCTATCTGATCCCTATGGGGGGATCGTCTCCTCTTGGCGCGCTGGGTTACGCCAAATGCAGTGATGAGATAATGCAGTATGAACGGGATAACGACATCCGCTTCGAAAAGGTTCTTCTGCCTAACGGCAGCTCGGGTACTCATGCGGGTCTAGCTGCAGGTTTCGCCACTCGTGGACGCTCCCCGACGATCATTCGATCCTATTCAGTGTTGGGAGAGCAAGAACAGGCGGTGCAGCAAACCTTGAAGCTCGCTAACGACGCGCTGGCATTGGTTGGGTCTTCAGAGATCGCGCCCAATCAGATAGATGTAGATGGGAATCACCGGGGGATGGGTTATGGGATTCCGACAGCTGAAGCTCTTGAGGCAATTGCATCCCTAGCTAAGGCCGAGGGTATCTTGCTTGATCCGGTTTACTCTGCAAAAGCATTTGCCGGCATGCTTCATGACATAGCTGCGGGAGATTTCGTCGAGGGGGCTAACCTACTGTTCCTGTTCACAGGCGGCGGACCAGGCGTTTATGCCTATCGGAGCGCATTCGATTTCTAAGAAACCAGTCTTCACAGAGAATCTGCTCATCACCGGAATGTGCCGGTGATGAGCATTCTGTCAATCAATGGCCTGCGCTCTGACCGCCGTCGACGTGCAGGATCTCGCCAGTGACAAACGAAGCGCTGTCCAAGTAGAGAATCGCTTGAACGATGTCGTTGATCTCGCCCATGTGACCGACGGGATGCAGCTTGCCCAGGGCATCGTGAGTTTCGGCGCCATGCATTGGGGTCTTGATGATGCCAGGCGACACGGCGTTAGCGCGGATGCCTCGCTTGGCATACTCAATCGCGATCGATTTGGTGGCAGCGTTGATGCCACCTTTGGTGAGGGATGCCATTACCGACGGAACGCCGTCGATTGCGTGGTCAACGAGGCTGGTGGTGACGCTGACCACATGCCCGCTACCATTCTTTTCCATTTCCGCGATGGCGAGCTGGGAGATGTAGAAGAAGCCGCTCATATTGGTCGCAACGACCTGCGCATAGTCTTCTTTGGTGTAGCTCGTGAATGGTTTGGCGACGAAAATACCGGCGTTGTTGACGAGCGTATCGATGCGCCCGAAGCGGGCCACGGCTTCGCGCACCACGCGTTCGGCTGTGGCCGGATCCGCGATATCACCGGCAACAGTCAGGATATCTGGATCGGTCGATGGTTGAATGGAGCGCGAGGTCGCTACCACTTTGTGGCCGAGGGCTCGGAACCCTTCCACTACACCTGCACCAATGCCTTGAGATGCGCCAGTTACGATGATGACTTTTTGAGAATTGCTCATGATATTTCCTCTACGATGGATTAAGTTTTCAGTTAGACGAAGCGGCTTGTGCCGCCTGCCTTAACACTTGCTCGTAATACTCAACAGACTGTGAGCCTGCGACGACTTGCCGATTGTTCAGTACCATTGCGGGTACAGAGTTGATGCCGCGGTCCAAGTAAAAATTTTCGAGCGCTCGGATTTCATCGGTGAATTGCCCGCTTTCAAGTACTACCTGCGCTTGCTGGGCGTTCAAACCGACTTTCTGAGCCAACGCCACCAACGTCTGGTGACTGCTAGGGTTTTGCCCGTTTACGAAGTAAGCCTCAATCAGCGCTCGGTGAAGCTCGCTTTGGAGCCCTTCGTTCGCTGCCCAGAACAGCAGGCGATGTGCATCATGGGTATTGAAAAAGTGAGTTCGCCTTTGGAGATTGAACTCAAAGCCGAGCTCCCGTCCTCTTTCAACAATCATCTGATTACGTGCCGCCACCTGCTCCGCAGTTCTTCCGTACTTGCGAATCATGTGCTGGATGGCGTCCAATGTCATCAACTTTGGAAATTATCCATAAATATCATATAATTAGCGCCCAAATCAGTGCATGGGAGAAGCCCTTTTGACTACCTATACCGCATCGCTTGACACCGCCAGCCAAACCCTGGCTTGAAAATTGTACAAAAAATAACCAGCCCGCTCGATTGTCCCGCCTTCATCGCCGCCCACCGCCAGAATCCTCAAGACTTTACCCGCCGACGCCAGCTCACCTTCAAGAACCTCGTCCTGTTCCTGCTCAATCAGCCGCGCACGGCCCTGCAAACCGAACTCGATCAGTTCTATCGCGTACTCAATCAGGCGTCGACTGAGACGCAAATGGTCACTGCGCAGGCCTTCTGCAAAGCGCGCAAAAAGCTCAACCCCGAGGTATTTGAAAGTCTCAATCGCCTCCTGCAGCAACAAATTGACTGCTTCGGGCTGCGTCAGAAGTGGCGTGGGCTGAGGGTGCTCGCGGTGGATGGCTCGACCGTGCATTTACCCCTGGAGTCGACCATGGCGACCTTCTTTGGCAGTCACTCTGGCTTTCCCATGGCTCGCTTGTCCACACTCTACGAAGTCGCTGACGGTCAAACCTTGCATAGCCTGATCGTGCCCCTGACCGTCGGCGAGCGCGACTGTGCCCATCTGCACCTTGAGCACCTGCCGGCTGACAGCCTGACGCTGTTTGACCGTGGTTACCCTGGGCACTGGTTATTCGCGCTGTTCGCGCAGCAACAGCGGCACTTTCTGATGCGCCTGCCCTGTGGCTATAACGCCCAGGTCAAAGCGTTTCTACACTCTGGCCAAGTTGAAGACACACAGCTTTTCGTGGCCAACCATCCTGAAGCACGTCTGTTCTGCTCCGAGGCTGGCGTTGATCCTGCCAGCCAGATCGAGCTGAGACTGATCCGGGTCGAGTTGGCCAACGGCGAAAGCGAAGTATTGCTGACCTCGCTGCTGGATCGAGAAGCCTTTCCCGCTGAGGTGTTTGCCGAGCTTTACCACCGCCGCTGGGGCATCGAAACCGATTTCCGTCGCCTCAAACAAACCCTGACGCTGGACAACTTCAGCGGCCGCAGCGTGACCGCTGTAAAGCAGGACTTTCATGCCGCTCAACTGTTGAAGAACCTGGCGCTGTTGATGCAGCACCTGCTACAGCCGGTCATCGAACAGCGCCACAAAGGTCGCAAGCTGCGATGGAAAGTCAACTTCACCCAAGGCGTGTCACGGCTCAAAAATACCCTGGTCGAGCTGCTGGTGCGGCACTGTGCTCAGGGGCTGAGCAATGTGCTGGCCTTGATGGCTAAAAGCCTCAGTGCCGTACGCTCAGGCCGTAGCTTTGCGCGCCAACGCAAACGCGCAGCCAGCCGAGGTTGTGAGGGCTACAAACCGGCGCGCTGAAGAAACACCACCGCCCAACCTCCGTGCAAAAAAAGCTGGCCACAAGCGGTCGGCATAGGCTCGTCCGGAGAACGAGAAATCTCGCCTAGACAGCCGGAACAGACGATAATCACATCACCGCCAACCCAGCTAGACCGCCTGATTGAGCGGCAGAGGCCTGGTCATCGCCCGACGGCCATGGCAGCTGGCTGCTTCGGGGGGCTTACCTTGGGCAGGGCTGCAGCTTAGGTTGATGACATTGGGATGGCGTCCTCACCTTCGGCAGGCATATCGGGATTGAGCTCAAACGGTTTAAACGTCAACCTGACGTCGATTTCGTCGGCTACGTTGGCGATGGCTTGGTCCAGGGCAGTCGAGCCCAGTGCGCACCAGGGGCAGACGACATCAGAAACGAAGTCGATTTTTACCGTGTGCTTCATGGCTTTGACTCCGACAATTGCTTCCTGTATTCGGTAGTCGTAATACCGGAGTAGCCCCAGTTATCAGTGTCGACTTCTTCGATCACGATGTGGGTCAACTTAGGGTCTTTATGGAGCACGCGCTCCATAGTTTCAGTAATTTCTTTTACTACCTGAGCCTTTTGCTCTCGGGTAACACCATCACGAGTGATGCGGACGCTGATGAATGGCATGGGAAGATCCTCTATCAAGTGTGCATTTGGGTGATGAGCAGTTGATGGAGAAACTTTAAGAATTCAGAGCAAACTGATAAATATGCCCTGAGGTACTTCATTTGTGATCTCGTGTATCGAATCACGGGGCACTGGGTAGGATTTTCTGGCCAGGTACCTGCCTGGGCCCAGCTATGGCAGGCTATAGCTGCCAGTCGTGCTTCGCACAGAAGAAGGGGTTGGGATGGATCGTTTGCAAGCAATGCAGGTTTTTGCCCGAGTAGTGGAGACCAACAGCTTCAATAGAGCAGCTGAAGCCTTGGGGATCATGCCGTCATCGGCCACCCGCATGATCAAGAATCTTGAGGATTACCTGGGGGTCCGCTTGCTCAATCGAACGACACGGCAGCTGAGCCTGACGGCGGATGGTGAGCATTACTACCGTCACTGTCGCCAGGTGCTGGCGGACATTGATCGTGCGGAATCCACCTTTCCGGGCGGGAACGCCACGCCGCGAGGCAGATTGCGTGTGGATATCTCGAATTCTTTAGGTCGTCTTTTCGTTCTACCTGCAGTGCGCGAGTATCAGCAGCGATTTCCTGAGGTCGAATTGGTTATCGGCCTGAGTGACAGGACCGTAGACCTGGTGCAGGAAGGCATTGATTGCGTGATCCGAACCGGAGTGCCGCTCGACTCTGCAAGCCTGGTAGCTCGGCAAATTGGCAGTTTCGACTGGGTAACGTGCGCTTCTCCACAGTACCTTGAAGCGTATGGCGTACCCAGATCCTTGGACGATTTGCAGAAGCATCAGTCAGTGGGTTACCTGTCTAGTAGGACTGGGCGCTCCATCGAATGGCACTATTTGATCAACGACGATCCTGTCTTCGTTCGAGTTCCTGAAAAGCTAACCGTAAATGACACAGACGGCTATGTGACATGCGGGCTGGAAGGCCTTGGCCTGATACGGGTGGGCAGCTACATGGTTTGGCCCCATTTGGATTCCGGCAGACTAGTTTCAGTGCTTGAG
>AJXE01000046.1 GCA_000263395.1 Stutzerimonas stutzeri TS44 | reverse complement strand
CCGGTCACTGCCCCATCACCAGCGCCCGCCACCGACCTCCCCAAAGGGCTGCTACGGCCCGAATCGGCCGCATCGCTGCTGGCGACACCGCGCCGACAGAAGCTGCTGGAACACATCTGGCAGCGCACGTCGCTGTCGCGCCGGCAGTTCGCCACGCTGTACCGCACGCCGCTGGAGCGCTACGCCGAGCTGGTCCAGCAATTCCCCGCTTCCGAGAGCCATCATCACGCTTACCCCGGCGGCATGCTGGATCACGGGTTGGAGATCGTCGCCTATGCGCTCAAGCTGCGGCAGTCCCATCTGTTGCCCATCGGCGCCAGCCCCGAAGACCAGGCGGCGCAGTCGGAAGCCTGGACCGCCGCCGTTGCTTACGCCGCGCTGCTGCACGACATCGGCAAGGTGGCCGTCGATCTGCTGGTCGAGCTGGCAGACGGCTCGCTGTGGCATCCCTGGCACGGCCCGCTGCACCAGTCGTACCGCTTCCGCTACCGCGAAGACCGCGAGTACAGGTTGCAAAGCGCCGCACAGGGCTGCTCTACCGCCAATTGCTCGATGGTCCGCTCCTAGACTGGCTCAGCGGCTATCCGTCTCTGTGGGCACCATTGCTCTACGTCTTGGCCGGGCAGTACGAGCACGCCGGCGTGCTGAGTGAACTGGTCGTGCAGGCTGATCGCGCTTCTGTGGCACAGGAACTGGGCGGCGATCCCGCGCGCGCCATGGCCGCGCCCAGGCACGCGCTGCAACGCAAGCTGCTGGACGGGCTGCGCTTCCTGCTCAAGGAACCGTTGAAGCTGAATCAGCCGGAAGCCTCCGATGGCTGGCTCACTGAGGATGGGCTGTGGCTGGTGAGCAAGACTGTCTCGGACAAGCTGCGCGCGCACCTGCTGTCTCAGGGGATCGACGGCATTCCTGTGAACAACACCGCCGTCTTCAACGTGCTGCAGAACCACGGCATGCTCCAGCCCACCTCAGACGGCAAGGCGGTCTGGCGCGCGACCGTGACCAGTGCGACCGGCTGGTCCTACTCGTTCACCCTGTTGCGCCTCGCGCCCGCGCTGATCTGGGAATCCGGCGAGCGGCCAGCGCTTTTCGCAGGCACGGTGGCGATCGACACGACGCCAGCGGAAACCAACGGCAGTGCACCAGGCACACCGCCCGCGGTCGTGGGGCAGCCAACCCCCGAAGGTCTGGAGACTCCCCCTTGGGAATGCCCTCGCAGCGATACCGCCTTGCCGACTGCGGCCCCGCCCGTGCCTGACGTCATGGAGGACATGCTGGCGATGGTTGGATTGGATCGCACGGCCGACATGGGGAAGGGTGAAGATCCAGTGGAGAAAGTCCCTGCCCCAACCACAGCCGCAGCGTCTCCCTTGCCACTTACCCCTGCGCCTGGACCTGCATCAACTCCAACAGTCGCGATACCATCCGGGGAGCATTTCATGACGTGGCTGCAACAGGGAGTCGCCGCGCGGCGACTCATCATCAACGACGCCAAGGCGCTCGTGCATACGGTGAGCGACACCGCCTACCTGGTCAGTCCCAGCGTGTTCCAGCGCTATGCGTAGGAACATCCCCAGGTGGATGCGCTGGTCAGGCAGGACAAGCAACCGGATTGGCAGTGGGTGCAAAAGCGCTTTTAGAAACTGCAGCTATACCGCAAGCACCCAAATGGCCTGAACATTTGGACCTGTGAAGTCACGGGCCCGAGGAAGTCCCGCCGACTGCATGGCTACCTCCTCGAAAATGGGTCCTTGGTATTCGCCGAAATACCGCCCAACAATCCCTATCTTGCTCTGACTCAGGAAGGATGAGGCGACTCGGGCAGCGACCGTCACCACCGTGTGGCGACGATCAATGCCCCGCGAAGCTGGCAACATTTGGCGAACTAAGCTACTCGGCACGCGCCAACTCCCGTGCAAGGAACGGAGCGGTTCGGCTGCCAGACTTTCGGGCCACCTGCTGAGGGGAACCCGCCACCACGATGCTGCCGCCGGCAGCGCCCGCGCCTGGCCCTACGTCGATCACCCAGTCGGCTTGGGCCACCGCACGCATGTCGTGCTCGATCATCACTACGGTATTACCGGCATCGACCAAGCGCTGCAACTGCACCAGCAGCCGGTCGACATCCGACGCGTGCAGCCCGGTGGTCGGCTCGTCGAGCACGTACAGGCTTCGGCCGCGCTGGCTGCGCTGAAGCTCGGTCGCCAGCTTGATGCGCTGCGCCTCGCCACCGGAAAGCTCAGTGGCCGGTTGCCCCAGGCGCAGATAGCCCAGTCCGATGTCGCGCAGCAGTTGCAGGGGCCTTGCCACCGCGTCTTCACCCGCGAAGAATTCGCTGGCCTCGTCCACGGTCATCTGCAGCACCTCGGCGATGTTGCGCCCGTTCCACTGCACCTTCAGCGTGGCCTCGTTGTAGCGCGCGCCATGGCAGGTCGGGCACGGCGCGTACACGCTAGGCATGAACAGCAGTTCCACGCTAACGAAACCTTCGCCCTCGCAAGTCTCGCAGCGCCCCTTGGCGACGTTGAACGAGAACCGTCCGGCATCATAGCGGCGGCGTCGAGCATCGGGCGTGGCGGCGAACAGCTTGCGCACATGGTCGAACAGACCCGTGTAGGTAGCCAGGTTCGACCGCGGCGTGCGCCCGATCGGCTTCTGGTCCACCTGCACCAGGCGCTGTATGGCGTCCACGTCGCCCGCCAGATGGCCGCCGGTCGCTTCGACCACTGCCGGCCCTTCGCTGGTGGCGCTTTCGGCGGCATCGTCTTCAGGCTCGTGGCCCAGGTGCAGCAGCACCAATTCCGGCAGGGCCTGCGCGATGAGGCTGGATTTGCCGGAGCCAGAGATGCCGGTAACGGCTGTCAGCACGCCCAGCGGAATGCGCGCATCCACGCCATGCAGGTTATGGCGGTGGATGCCCTGCAGCTCCAACCAGCCGGTCGCTTCGCGTGCTCGGCTTCCGGGTGCGGGAATTTCGTCAAACAGGTAACGTGCAGTACGCGATTCGGCAATCTTGCGCAGGCCATCCGGCTCGCCGCTGTAGAGCACGCGGCCGCCACGCTCCCCGGCCTCCGGCCCGACATCCACGAGCCATTGCGCGCGGCGCATCAGGTCCAGGTCGTGCTCCACCACAAACACCGAGTTGCCCGCGTCGCGCAGCCGGTCGAGTGCATCGTACAGGGCCTGGCTGTCGGAGGGATGCAGGCCCGCCGAGGGTTCGTCAAGTACGTACACGACGCCGAACAGCAGGGAACTTAATTGCGTGGCCAACCGCAAGCGTTGCAACTCGCCGGCCGAAAGCGTCGGCGTGGCCCGGTCCAGCGTCAGGTAGCCCAGGCCTAGCTCGCGCAGTTGGCGCAGGCGCGCCATCACGCCTCCAGCCAGGCGCTGTGCGGCGAGGCGCTTTTCTTCCGACAGCGCGGAGGTACGGCGCACGTCGGGCGATACCGCATGGACCGCACGGCCGGTGGCAGCGCGTTCGGCACGCTCGCGCCGGGTCGCTTCCTTGTCCGTAGCCGCACCCGCTGCATGGGCGCGGAAATCGCCCTGTGCGATGGGTTCGAGCAATGCCGCCAAGTGGTCCAGCGGCATCTGCATAAACGCGCCGATGTCCACCCCAGCGAAGGTGACCGACAGCGCTTCGGGCTTGAGCCTCTTGCCGTGGCAGGTGGGGCACGGCTTGCCCTCCATGAACCGGGATACGCGCTTTCTCATCAGCGCGCTCTGGGTATTGGCGAAGGTGTGCAACACATACCGCCGGGCGCCGGTGAAGGTGCCCATGTAGCTCGGCTCCATCTTGCGTTTGAGCGCGGTGCGGGTTTCGGCAGGCGTGAAACCGGCGTACACCGGCACCGTTGGTGTTTCCTCGGTGAACAGAATCCAGTCGCGATCCTTTTTCGGCAGGTCCTTCCACGGCCGGTCAACGTCGTAGCCCATGCTGACCAGGATGTCGCGCAGGTTCTGGCCCTGCCAGGCGGGTGGCCAGGAAGCAATCGCCCGCTCACGGATGCTCAGGGAGGGGTCGGGCACCATGATCGCCTCGGTCACTTCGTACACATGACCCAAGCCGTGGCAGGTCGAGCACGCCCCCTGCGGCGTGTTCGGCGAAAAATCCTCGGCGTACAGCATCGGCTGGTTGGCGGGATAGGCGCCGGCGCGCGAATACATCATCCGCACCAGGCTGGACAGGGTGGTCACACTGCCCACGGAGGAACGCGCATTGCTGGCCCCCCGCTGCTGCTGCAGCGCCACCGCTGGTGGCAGGCCGTCGATCGCATCTACGTCCGGCACGCCCGCCTGGTCGATCAGGCGCCGTGCATAGGGGGCCACCGACTCAAAGTAGCGTCGCTGCGCCTCGGCATAGATGGTGCCGAAGGCCAGCGAGGACTTCCCGGAGCCGGAGACACCCGAGAACACCACCAGCGCATTCCGCGGGATAGAGACGTCCACCTCTTTGAGGTTGTTCTCACGCGCGCCACGCACCTGCACGAGGCCGCTGGCCGCAGCGGTACAAGAGGATTCACCGAAAGAATTGCTTGGCATGTTCTTATCCTGTAGTTCGCCCCGCTCAGGACGGGACTTCCTGAGTGGTAGGGAAAACTGATGCTCTGCAGATGCTCGTCACGCTTGATGCGGTGCTTCTTCCTGTTCAGCCCCGCTCAGAAACAATTGGCACTGCTGATTGAAGAAGTCTTCCAGTTCAGCGGCTGTGAAGTGGTCGCTGAAGGCATGCTCGGCGTGACTCATCACGTCGAAATACACCACAGCCAATTCCAACTCTTCCAGCTCAAGCTGCTGGCAGAGCAGCCAGCCGTAGACCTTGACCTGCGCCCAATGCAGCAGCCGGTGGTTGGCCGGAATGCGGCTGATATCGCCACGGTGGGTTTTGATCTCTTCTAGGCGCCGCTCTTGCGGATCGTACCCGTCGGCCCTGCCGCCGACCAGCAGGCCGGGGTAGCTGCCACTTAGAGGTAACTCGGCGATATAGCCGTCTCCCCGCCGATCAACCACTGTCTGGTGCCCAGCCATGCCTTCCTGAGCGGTGGGGGAAGGGGTGAAGCGCAGATCCAGGTCACCTTCCTTGGCGGTGAACTCGCACAGTGCCCGCACCGCTACCCGATAGCTCATGCCTCAGCCCAGCGCACGTAGCAAACTACAACGGCGATACCGTGCTCAGCCGCGAAACTGAGCCAGCGTTTCTGGTTGTCCTGCAGGCGGTCGCCGGGGCCTTTGACCTCAATCATCCGGTAGCGATGTTCCTGCGGATAAAACTGGATCAGATCGGGCATGCCGGCGCGGTTGGCTTTCAGATCTCGCAGCAGGCGGGTAAAACAGGCGTGCAGGTGTGCAGCGGGAATGCACTGCAGGGCTAGTTCCAGGCGCGCCTCATCGAGCATGCCCCAAAAGACGAAGGGTGATTGCAGGCCGAACTTTTCCTGATACCGAGCCTTGATCAATTGCCTGTAGTCGGGTTGTTCAAGTTGCAGTAGACAGCGTTTGAACAGGTGTTGGCGGCGCGCATAAAAGTCCGGGCTGTGCAGGTCCACCGGGCCACTGTGGAACGGGTGAAAAAATGACCCCGGCAGCGGTGCGAAGATCGCCTCCCAGCACAGCAAGCCGAACAGGCTGCAGAGCAGGGTATTTTCCACATAGTGCACCGGAGCATCATCCTGCTGCAGGTGATCACGCACAGCTATCTCCACACTGCCATGTGTCGGCGCCGGCAATACCAAGTTGATGCGGGTTTCGCTCGCAGCCTTGGGCTTTTTCACCATCTGCAGGCCGAGCTTGCGCTGCAGGCGGGTGAGGGCTCGTTCCAGGCGCTGGCTTTCTTCATCGCTGCCTGGGGTTTGGCTAAAGGCCAGGGCCTGATCATAGGCCTCGGCATCGCGCCCCAGTTGTTCCAGTACGCGAATCTGTCGCCAGCGGGCTTCGCCATGCGCGCTTTGCTGATAAAGCAGCAGGGCCTGCTCCAGCTCACCGCTCCTCTCCAGTTGCTGGGCGATCTGAAACAGCAGGCACGATTGGCGGCTGCAAAGGTATGGGTTGCTTGAACTGAACGCCAGCAACGGCGGCACAATGTCCGCCAGGTCTGCGCCTTGCTCAACGCTGACGCGTAACTGGCGCAGGTGCAGGTAATCCTCAAGATCCTGGCGGCACTGAAAACCACGTGACTCCGGGCCTATGTCCACCGATTCGTAACGGTAGATGCCCAGATCCGTCAGCACGAACTCGGACCAGTCCTGAGCCAGATTGCCAAAGAACATCAGGCGCAAACGATCACACAACTCGCCCACCATCAGGCTGAGTAACTGATCATCCAACATAGGGCACCAGTCCGTGAAGGTCTGGGCAGGTAGGTCCATTGCGCGCAGTTGTTCGAGCTCGGCCTTTTTCTGCGCCGCGCGGCGGTCTGTGAGCGGCATATGAGTCAGCACCTCATCCTTGCGCAGCAGCTCGGCAATCTCATCGGCTGTGAGCAGCGCCTGCTCGGTGATCCATCCCTGTTCAAGCAGTGGATCGGCAGCAGCCAGGCAGTCGCCGATTTCCGGGTAAACGAGCTTGCTCAGGCGAAAATGACAGCCCTTGCGCTAATCATGCGCACCAGCAAGGCCTGGGATGGCCAGGGCAGGGTATTGAAGGTGTCGAGAAAGGCACGTTCTTCATCCGCCAGTAGATCTGCATAGCGCTCAGCCACCCAGGCGAGTGCCGTACGGAAATTGCTGAGGTAGTAAAGCTCAGGGGCTAACGAGACGGACATGGTAGCGATCACTGTATTCTTGTACAGGATTGTCCGTGTTGCGGTGCCGAGGATCAACTGGCGCAGAAGCTGACGGTATCAGCAGGTGAAAGTGGCCAACTCCAGCCCGATGCTACTGGCGACTCCCGGCCGGTATCTGCCTGTCGCGTTAGGCAGGTACCGGCCGAGACTGTGTAAAAACGTTTTCAAGTGCGGCAGGTACTCAAACACAAGCTAGAAATCGTGCATCTGGGAGAAATCCACATTTGCTGACGTGCCGATAAACTCCAGATTTCACGTAGACGCGAGTACTTCAATTTTGACGAAGCGTTTTTACACACTCTGGGCCAATAGCGGTCAGTCGCGATACCATAGAGATGATTCACCATAAGGCAGCGACTGGAGCTCACGCAGCAATAATCCTTAGATCCATTGCTAACTGACTAATACAAGATGCTGCTGGTTGGCAGATTCGATTCGTTCTCTCATCAGGATCACAAGCCGTCGGTACTCAAGCTTAGGAACAGCATGGCGATTGGCAGATTTCCAAAGTCGCCATGAGTCGCTCAGAACGACGTTTCATGACCGGCGAAACTTGGATCCTGCCTGAGCATCATTGATGCTCGCATGGATTCGAACGATACAGCATCCGAGTAGCCGCCCCGAGCAGGAGACGGCTACTCAAAACACTAAGCCGCAGGCTTCATCACAACCTTCGTCCACCCCTTGTCTCGTGCATCGAAGTGCTTATAAGCACTTGGGCCATCATCCAGCTTCAATCGATGGGAAACGATCTGCGAGGGTGCGGCACGCCCGTGATGAATTAGCTCAGCCAACTGGCGGTTGTACGCCTTGACGTTGGCTTGCCCGGTGCCGATTTTCTGCCCTTTGAACCAGAAGGAACCGAAGTCGAAAGCCATCTTCCCTTCTTTGGCTAACTCGTTCTTGGCACCCGGATCTTGGGGAACGAATACCCCGACTACTCCGATACCACCGGTTGCCTTGGTCGAGGCGACGAGGTTGTTCATGGTCAGGTGATTCACCTCGTGGCCATGTTTGTCGCAGCACTGGTAGCCCACGCATTCGCACCCACGATCCGTGCCTTTACCATCGGTGTAATTCAGGATTTCATCGACAGCCTTCTGCTCGACGGAATTGATTGGCGTGGCCCCCATCTGGGCAGCCAGTTTCAAGCGGTCTGGTTGATCGTCTATTACGAAGACCTGCGAAGCGCCTTGGATAAGCGCGGAGTGCGCCGCCATCAAGCCGACCGGGCCTGCGCCGTAGATGGCAATGGACTCGCCTGGTTGCAGCCCCGCCAGCCTTGTTGCGTGCCATCCCGTGGGGAAAATGTCGGAGAGCATGACGTAGTCGTCCTCGCGCTCCTTCGCATCCTCAGGCAGCACGAGACAGTTGAAGTCCGCGAAGGGAACTCGCAGCAGCTCGGCCTGGCCACCGTCATAAGTGCCCATCTCTGCAAAGCCGTAGGCGGCACCAGCGCTGCCTGGATTGGCGGTCAAGCAATAGCCGGTAAGTCCTTTCTCGCAGTTTTCACAAAAACCACAGCCGATGTTGAAGGGCAAGCAGACCATGTCTCCAACCTTAACGCGCTCAACTCCTGCACCTACCTCGACCACCTCACCGAGGTTCTCGTGACCGAAGACTCGACCCGTCTCGAAGGTGGTTCTGCCTTCGTACATGTGCAGATCGGAACCACAAAGATTCGTGGATGTGACTCGAACGAGAGCATCCGTTGGTCTCTCGATCTTCGCATCTGGGACGTTCTGGACGCTGACGTCACGCGGGCCGTTGTAGACGATTGCTTTCATCTGGGTTCTCCAAGTCAGTTCAAAGGAGCGCCGATTGCGCTTTCGCTCCTACCTTGGTTCGTCTCCCATGCAACGCTCGTTGTTCAGGAAAACTGGTCAAAGCCTGACGGGCGGTACCGCGTTCGAGGCTGATGCAACAGCTCTAAAACGACCATTTTCCTCTATTGAAGCGCACGTCGCCGTTGCTCGGCACTGGACTAAACTTTCCGTTTTTGCAGACAAATCGAGATGCCCAATGGAGACCGCTAAGATTCAAGCATTCGCAAACTGAATCGCCCCGGGTTTTGTGGAGGCCGTTTCGTTTAAGTCAGGCCGCCATGGCCTGACCTGCTTGTTGCTGGTGGAAGTTTGCCTCAGCCTCCGCAGGCGGGATATATCCGATTGAGCTCAGCAGGCGTTGGTGGTTGTACCAGTGCACCCATTTCAAAGTCGCCATTTCGACGGCTTCGCGGCTCTTCCATGACTGACGGTAAATCAGCTCGGCCTTGTACAACCCGTTGATGGTTTCGGCCAAGGCGTTGTCGTAGCTGTCTCCCTTGCTGCCAACCGAAGGCTCAATGCCGGCCTCTGCCAGCCGTTCGGTATAGCGGATCGAGACATCCTGGCTTCCACGGTCGCTGTGATGGATCAGACCACCCGAGCAATGCGGCTGACGGGCATACAAGGCTTGCTCTAGGGCATCCAGTACGAAGTTTGTCTTCATGCTGGTACTGACTCGCCAGCCGACGATCCGCCGTGCAAAGACGTCGATCACGAACGCCACGTACAGCCAGCCCTGCCAGGTCGATACATAGGTGAAGTCCGACACCCACAACTGGTTCGGGCGGTCGGCATGGAACTGGCGTTGGACACGATCCAGCGGGCAAAGGGCCTTGTCGCCGGCCACCGTTGTCTGCACGATCTGGCCACGTCTAATGCCCTGCAATCCGGCCCGACGCATTAACCGCTCCACCGTGCATCTGGCGACCTCGATGCCTTCTCGCCGCAGCTGCTTCCAGACCTTCATCGCGCCATAGCACTGCATATTGGCATCCCACACTCGCTGGATTTCCAGGGTCAATGCGTCATCGCGCTGAGCACGACAACAGCGCAGTGCCGGGTTGCGCTGTTGAGCCACGTGCCTGCGGTAACCGGACGGGGCGATCTGCAACACGCGGCAGATCGACTCGACCCCGAGACGGTCACGATGCTGATCGACAAACGCCCTCAGGACTTGGTGCGGCGGTCGAGCTCCGCCTGGGCAAAATACGCACTGGCCAGGCGCAATATCTCGTTTGCCTTACGCAGTTCGCGGTTTTCGCGCTCTAGGGCTCTGATGCGCTCGCGCTCTTCACTGGTCTGACCGGGGCGCTGCCCCGCATCGGTCTGCTGGCGACGAATCCAGCCATGCAGGGTTTGCGCGGCACAGCCAATCTTCGGAGCGATGGCCTCAATGGCTGCCCACTCGGACGGATAGTCGTTCAGGTGTTCCAGAACCATGCGCACAGCACGCTCACGGACTTCAGGGGAGTAGGTAGTAGTCTTCTCATGGCCTCATCTTCTCAAGAGCTGAGGCCTCCACGAAA
>AJXE01000045.1 GCA_000263395.1 Stutzerimonas stutzeri TS44 | reverse complement strand
GCACTCGACAGCCGGCACCGAGTGATCGCATTTGAGGAAGTGTTTCGCGGCACGCTGGATAGCGCCAGCGTCTACCCACGGGAGGTCGTGAAGCTCGCCCTGGAGCACAACGCCGCTGCCCTGATCCTGGTGCACAACCACCCTTCGGGAGACCCTGAGCCCAGCATGGCGGATCGCAATCTCACCACAAAACTGCAGGACGCGCTGAATCTGGTCGGAGTTAGAACGCTCGATCACGTTGTGGTGGGGAACGAAGGCTGCGTGTCACTGGCCGAACGGGGATACCTCTAAGGAGGCGATATGAAGCAATTGCTACGCACGTTCGCAGCTGCGTTCATGTTTGCCGGGATCTTGGCAGGCTGCTTAGCGGTACTGCTGCTGGTGATTCTGATGGTGCGCTTTCCACCATTGCTGATTGCCGTGGTGTTGGCGTGCTGGATCTACCGGAAGCTAAACGCCGAATCGTAACAATGAACTAAATCCAAAATGGGCAGCCGAGAGGCTGCCCATGGCTAAGGACATATTTCTTTTTTCAGTATGGCGAGGTGAAACTTCTTGGCCCGCTCCCGGTGCTCGCGCTCGACTGCAAGATGATCCCCACAGGCAAAGTTTTAACCCAGCCCCATCAATTGGCAGGCCTCGTAGCCTCAAGCAAATTTGCTCCCACATCCTGGCTTTCGGCAGAGAATTGTCATAACGCTCAGATACTGACCAAATTGCTACTCCCCCTCAAACTCCGCCTCGCCAAACCGCAGCACATTGCAGTTTTCCTTGATCGTGCGCTGCAATGACTCGTCAAAGCCGGTGGTGCTGTTGGCCTGGATCTCGATGGAGATGCGCACCTCCACGCCGAGGCGGGAGGTGAATTGCTCAACGATCTCGTCGTAAATCTGGGCAAAATCCATTTTGGCTTTGACCGGGTCGATATTGATGCTGCCATAGAACTGCTTCTTGACTGCCGCGGTTGGCGCCACAGTTGCGCCAGACAAAGCCGGGGCTGTTGGTGCAGCGATTGTGGGTGATGCGCCGGCATAGCCGCCTTGGGCGCCTTCGCTGGCCGTTGGGGCCTGGGGCTGGGGTACCGGCTTGGTCCCTTCACGGTAGGCAATAGCCGCATCCTGCTGGATCAGCAGAGCATCGGTATCGAGGGTGACCATGGTGTCGCGCTCGAAGATGAAGCCCAGGTATTTATCGCCATCACGCCCCGCAGCAAAGCCGAAATAGTCTGCCGTGGACAGGCCTTTGGCCAGGGTGGCCTTGAACACGTTGTCGTTGAGCAGGCGCGGCATGTAGAGATAATGGCAGCAGTCCTGATACACCTTCAGGGCACTGACATCTTTACCGCCATCGCGGAAGTACCATTTTTCCAACAGGTTCTTCAGGTGTACTGGGCTCCAGTCAGTGACCAGCCACTCTTCTTCCTTGAGCTTGTTCTCAATCTCGGCAATCAGGCTGGTGGCCGCGCTGGAGACGATTACGCCTTCCCAACGCAGTTGCGGCTTACCACCGACAAAGTCCTCGGATGGGCATAGCAGCCACTTATAGCAATCGCGCACAACCTGTTTGAGCGTCTGCTCGGCACCGTCGCGGTTTTTCTTTGCCTGCTTGGCCTGGAACAGGTCGAGGTTGAGATTACCCTCGTCAATGTCCGAGACTATTTCTTGCCAGGCGATAAAGATCCGCCCGGCCTCTTTCAGGCGGCTGACCACGTCATAGTCTGGCGCCAGGAAGATCAGACGGTTGCGCTTTTGCCGCGGCTGATCGCCACGTTTGGTCAGGATTTCCTCAGCGGCGGTCTGTGCGGCCTTGCCATCGACGCGGCTGTAACCAGCATCTGGCTGCAACACTACCAAGCGTGGGCCATTACCGTACTCATCGGGCACATCCGTTGACGGGGGGAAGACGTGAATACCGGCAAAGCTGTGGTTGCTGGCAAAGACGCCTCGCACCTTGTCGCGCAGTAGCGGGATCAGCTGCTCACGGGTGCTGATATTCTGGATACGGCTTTCCATCTCGCGGCGCAGGTTCGGCTTGGTATCCAACCAGAAGCGGTCCTGCTCGGCATACAGGTAATGCAGTCGATCACGCAGACGCTTCAGCACATCCTCAAACACGCCGATGGTCTGCTCCGGCTGCACCGAGCCCAGCAGAATACGCTCAACCTGAATACCCTTGACCATCTGGCCAGTCCCCGAGGGAGCGCTACCCAGAAAGATGGTGCGCATGGAGCGGCGTGCCGCCTGTACGCTACCAAAACGGGTATCCCGGCTATCAATCTCGTAGGGCTCCGAGCGCGGGCCATCCACTTCACGCTCGATCACCGGCTCCCAGCCCTGGGGCAGGTAATGAATGCTCTTGTCGCGCACGTTGCTGTCATCCAGGGCAATCGAACCCGGCATGATCAGGGCGTCGCGGTTATCCGAGTTCCACAGCCGATGGATAACTATAGCCATGTACTGCAAGACGCCACGCGTGCGCTGAAACTTGTCCAGGGTCGACCAGTCCTCATAGAGGCGGTCAAAGATTTCAGGATGGATCGGATAGGATTTACACAGCCGCTCAAAATAAACATTGGACTGGGTTTCCAGCGGGAACTTGCTGCTGTTATTGCGATAGAAATCAGCAAACTGACGGCAAATACCTTCAACGTGAGCCTGCTCGCCAGCGGTCTCGAACAGCCGACGCCGCACGATTTCAAAGGCTTCTTCCGAGGCCACTGGCTTCCAGACTGATTCGACCCGGGCAAAATACTTCTCCAGTGAGTTCAGCGCCCGCTGGCCAGTGGTGCCGCCCACTTCAACTTCCGACTCCGGCAACGACGCCAGTAATATCGCATTGGGCACCGCTTTCATCGCTTCAGTCAGCGCCTGGATAAAGGTCAGGTTGGAATCAAAGGTACCGGCACGGTAGCTTTTGCCTGGTTCAAACTGACGCAGGAAGGCCACCAGCTCGTCGATCAGCACCACGCAAGGCGCTGCCTTTTGCAGCAGCTCAACCAGCAAACGCTTGCCCGGCGAGGTACCTTGCTCGTCCGACTCACGCACCATGGCAAGGCCTTCTTCACCCAGCAGCTGCCAGGCGAGTTCGCCCCACAGCGTAGTGACCTTCTGGCCATTCTTTTTTACCAGCTCCTGGCTGGGCGCCAGCGCAATGCCGTCAATCACCGCCACCTTGGCATGGGGCAAATCCGTGATACCCGCATCATCCAGAATAGGCGGTATGCCCTCCAGTACGCTGGTGCCAACCTTGCGCGAGGCCAGGTGATACACCGCCAGCATGGTGTGGGTTTTACCGCCACCAAAGGCGGTTTGCAGCTGAATGACCGGATCACCGCCCTGCCCGACCAAACGCTGGGCTACCGACAATAGCAGCAGGCGCATACCTTCGGTGATAAATGTACGGGCGAAAAACTTCTCCGCATCCTGGTATTCAGCCGGTGCGGTGCCGGCCGCGACCTGGGAAATATCCGCGGCGAACTCGGATTGTTTGAAGGTGCCTTCGAGGACATCTTTGTGCGGTTGCGCAATCTCACGCCAGGGCTTCAAGCTCATTATCAGTATCCTTTCAGAGTTCCAGTCCGATTTGTTCGTCACGGTGACCGGTGTCGTGCGAGGCAGCGACAATGGCATGCCAGGAGCCGATCAGTTCGTTGTAGGCGCGAGCTTCTTCAGCCCATTTCTTGCGCTCGCACAGGGTGTAAAGGTGGTAGGCCAGTTGGCGGATGGGTTCGCCCTGTTCAGGCATACGCGCCAGCAAGGCGCCAGCGGCAGCTTCACCCTGCTGATTTAGAGCGCGGATCATCTGGTGGCAGGCCTCCCAGACCGGGGTGCGGGTGTCATTGCGTGGGTCCCAGTCGCTGGGGTATTCACTCCACTTGAGCAGGCGCACCTTGCCACCACCAGATTCGATCACCCCGGCAGAATGCACACCATCCACCGAGGTGCCCTTGGCCTGTGCCAATGTATTCGCATCACCGAAGGCACCGGCACTCCAGCCGTACTGAGCGAACCAGTCGTCGCAGAACAGAGTATCGGCATCAAAGCTGCCGCTGTCGGGGTTGAGGTAGTCGCTAATGGCACGGTTGATCAGGATCAGCGCGTCATGCACGCTCATACGTGAACCGTCCTGATTGAGCACGGCAGCGTACTTGGAATAAATCGCCATACCGGGGCCGATGGCAGACTGGGCCAGATCCACCGGAGCGATGGGCGTCTGGCCGGTTTCGCCACCGATCATCGCCTCCAGGGCATCTGGCATGTCCTCTCGTAACAATCGCTGGAAGTCTCGTCTCGAAAGAGATTCAATCTTGTCATCCCGCCGACGACATACGAGCACTACAGAAGAAGCAAGAGCATTACTACCTTGACCACGCATTCTGCTTGCATTTTCAGTACTCAGTGGCCAAGTTCCATCAATCGTAAAACCCGCTCGGATAACTGCTTCTAGAAAAGCAACCCACCCTGCGCTTGTCGTTGAGCCCTCTTTCGTTTCGGACTGTTTAAAAGCATAGTAGATGGTAACTGGAAATGATGGGTGAGCATGTAAAGCCAAATTATGGATCGCATTTGTCATACCACTCATGAAAAAATCTTCAGCCTTATCTTTTGTCCCCGTTCTGTAAGGTGCAGCTACAAGCTCTTCAGCTTTGGGCACAGCAAGGGTTGAAAAAATATCTGGCAAAATTTTTCTTAGCGACTTACGCATCCATACATAAAAAAAATCAGACAGGACTGCATATGGGATATTGTCGTAATATGGTGGGTCAGTTGATATCAGCTTGCCTGCTGATACCGATTGAGTCGCAGCGTCGTCCTGTACTGCAACACCAAGGGACTTGGGGCTCGTAGCAAAAAAAGTTTTAGAGTATGCTTTACTTAACCCTTCCACACACGTAAACCATGACCCCGAACTACTAGAAAAAGGATTTGATTCTGCAAAATCCCAAACCATTGGTATAGCCTGTTTCCCAAATAAATGTCTTGGGCACTCTGCGATAGGCTCCCAGCCACAGAAGGCATTCCCTAGGTCCGCAAGCTTACTTAGCGAAAACGTAAGCAAAACAGCAAGAGCATCTGCGTATGCAATGGCGCCACTCCCGCCTTGAACTAGAGTTTTACCATCGTTCGCAAAACCTCCTGCAACGGCATCTTCGACTGCTTTGGCGCGCATTTCTTCGATCAGATCAGAAAAAGTACTAAGCGTAATCAACTGACGCTTTGTAAAAAGCTCACCAAATTTTTTAAACCCATACACTACTGCATTAGTACAACCAGAAACATGCTCGATTTCGTTATCAGGTTTCCAGGGGCTTTCTGTTTTTAAGAAATCGCCTTCCACAGCACTAGGCGATAAATATACACGCTCCCTTTTACCCTCTAAGACCACAGCAAAAAGTCGCTCACCGAGACGTTTAGCTTTTCCTTCATTACGAATATAACTAAGAGACATCGGCGAACCACTTAATACACAGGTACCACCTTTGCGGTCCACAGTACCAGTTTTCAAGCTATCCGGAGCCAAACCCCGTACAACTTTAAACTCATAAGAGCCATTAGTCATGACTAAATCGACATAAGTCTCTTTACCCTTTTTCTTTGACAACACAAAGCTTGATACTAACGGAACCGCGCAATCACTAAATGCAGGGCTCGGACTTTTAACAGTTCTTGACCAGAGGTAGCAAATTACTGTCAGCTCTTCACCTTTGTAAGGCTTAAGATCAGGCCTATCGCTAATAATCTCAGGGGTAATTTTTATAGTAGGATAATGATGCCCAATACGCTTAAATGCCTCTTGCCGCATCCAGTTACCATAGCGCCTTACATCCTCAGCCAGGCCCTGGGCTCCACTCCAGACTTCCATGAGGTTTTTCTGTTTTTTTTCATTTGACAGCGGACCAACAGGATTCTTACCAGCAAACTTGGGCGGGATCTCGATCATCGCCTTGTTGATCATCACCGCCACCGGGTTCAGGTCCGAGGCATAGCTTTCGAGCCCGAGGCGTTGAGCCTCCAGCGGAATAGCGCCACCGCCAGCAAAGGGGTCATGGAAGGCCGGCAGCTTTTCGGGATTGAACAGCTCAGCCGCCTGCGGGTGATTGCGGTTAAGGTGACAAGTCTCGCGCCAGCTCTCCCAGATCGCATCACGGGCACGTTGGAGCACCTCCTCGTTATTGGTGTTCTCCCACTTGACCAGCTCGCGAATAATGTCGAACAGCTTCTCGCGCTTGAGTTCCGCTTCCTTCTTGTTCACCCCATAGCCCAGCTCACGCTGGTAGCCCGGGTCGTTAACCATCTGGGCAAAGATCACCGCCCTCGCCGCGGCCAAAGGTCGCCGCGCCCACCACAAATGCAGCGAACTAGGATGGCCTTGACGGATAGTCTTTTCACGGGCTGCGGCGACGTTGATGTCGTCCAGAGGCAGCGCGACTTCGATGAGTTTTTTTGGGGATTTGATCGGATGCATTATTAGTTCTCGGGCCAAAAGCTGGCGCAAAGCAAAACGAAAGAGTTAGAAAGTCTGTTGACTGAATAGGGCATCATGGCAATGCCTCGGGCATAACGGCCTTAGATAGCAACTCATCAAGGCTGTAGTTGATGCTGGCCACGCCAAAATCCGGTTCGTTGCTGAATGGGTTGCGAATGTAGTAAGGCCCTTCAAAGGCATCGCCATCGACAACCACAATGGCCAGAATGAATTTGTCCGCCTGGTTCAGCCCATAGATAATCTCGTTACGGGTGACAGTGATCGTGCTCTGCCCCTTGGCGCGGCCTTTGACTTCGATGTGCCGGTCAGTCGGTAATGAGCCGTCAGGTCTGACGGGCGGACGAGCTGTAACATCCCAGCCGCACTTCTCGGCGCTGACATCCTTGATCTCATGCCCTAGTGCCTGTTCGGCACTGATCACCGCTTGCATGGCTACACGCTCAACGCGGGCACGCGCCGCGGCATCCACACTGAACTGGGTTTCACCCTTGCGCGCAGACAGCAAGCCCTGGGGGATGACCAAGGCGCCACCCATCACCACCGGGGTACTGGACACCACGTTTTTCATCGCGCTTAGCTCGGCAGTACGCTGTTGCAGCCGGGCCGTCAGCTCATCCACGGTACGTTTGGCATTATGCGGCTGAAGCCGTGGCTGCTTGCCAGCGGCAACATCATCGGTCAGCTTCATATAGCGGTCTGACCAGTAGCTGATCTCCTTTACCAGTCGCTCATGCACAGCGGCGAGGATCTTGTCGGCCTGGCGCTCACGGCGGGCTTTCACCTCGCTGTAGTGCTCCGGCACCAGGTGCTGGGATGCCTGTTGCAGGGCCAGCACCTCCAGATTCTGATTCAGCCAGGGCGCTTGCAGGATGTCGCTGACCAGTTTTCGGTCGTAGTCATCGATGGGCTGCAAATCCAGATGCGGTGCCCAGCCCGCATTGACTGCGTTACCTTGCTGGTCGATCTGCACAAATTGCAGGCGGCGGGATACCACTGGCTGGTTGCCGCGACTGTCCGTGGTGCTCTCGCGCACGTTGTGCTCGATCATAAACAGCACCTTGGGCTCCAGGCTGTCATCCGCCGGATCAATCAGCACTGCGCCCTGCTTCAACCGTGGGCGGTTGCTCTGCAGTATCAGGTCGGTGGTGGCGTGCATCAGCGGGTGCGCCGGATGGATCAGGTCAGCCATGGGCTTGCCCGGCAGGCGGGTATGGCCCTTTTCAAAGCAGACGCGCTCGTATTTGCGCAGCACCGGGGTACGGGTTTCGCTGATCACCCGATCGCGCTCACGAATGACCGCCGGTACGTGCTTGACCTCATAGCGACCCGTTTCCCGCGGGCGCAGCTCGCCGCCCAGCCGGGCAAAGGCTTCAGTGAAGAAAGCACGAATGAAATAGGGTTGCAGCTTACGCGCCTCGGCCTTTTCCATTTCATCTTTGACGGCATAGAGGTCTTCCAGCCCCATATGCTGCTCGGCCAGGGCATTGCGCTTGAGGATGTCGCACAGGTGTTCGGTGTCCAGGGCGCCCTCGATCACCTGATTCATCTTGGCGCGTGTTTCCGGAGCGTCGCCGTAGCGAATGGCATCGATCAACAGGTCCTTGAGGGAGACTTCCTCAAAGGCTTCACCGAGTACGTCAAATACCTTGCCACCCAGGGCAGCGCGCTCGATCTCGATCTTCTCGAACAGTTTCTGGAAAACTTCGCCCTCGCGGGTGCCCGCGGCAATGATGTTCCACAGGTGGCAAACCTCGGTCTGGCCAATCCGGTGGATACGGCCAAAGCGCTGCTCAAGACGGTTGGGGTTCCATGGCAGGTCATAGTTGACCATCAGGTTGGCGTTCTGCAGGTTGACGCCCTCGCCCGCCGCATCGGTCGCGATGAGTACGGTGACCTCGGGGTCGTTGCGGAACTCTTCCTGTACCTTGCGGCGCTCGTCGCGGTTGGTGCCGCCATAGATGACGCGCACGGCATTGGGGTTGCCGAGCATATTCTGGATGCGCGCTACCAGGTAATTCAACGTGTCCTTGTGCTCAGTGAAGATGATCAGCTTGCGCCGGGAACCCGAGGCGAGGAACATTTCCGGCTTGTCTTGCAGCAGGCTGGACAGCTGTTCCCACTTTTTGTCGTTACCCGACTCCACCAGCTGGTGGGCCTGATGCTCCAGGTCCTTGAGGATCAGGATTTCGGCTTCCAGTTCGGGAATGGTTTCAGCCGCAGAGGCCTGATCCACTACCTGCTCGGTGTAGAGCTCATATTCCTCGGCGCTGAGTTCATCGTCGATGTCATCCAGGCTGTCGGGCAGGTCGAGCTTCTTCTTGACCACATACTCGCCGAGGGTTTCCGCACTGTTCAATCCCTTGTTGATGGACTCGCCCCGGGCCAGTAGTTTGGTTTCATCCAGGCGCAGCTCAAGGCGCTTGCGACGGCGCTTGAGGGACTGGTAGATGGCCTCAGGGCTGGACGCCAAGCGGCGCTGTAGCTGGGTCAAGGCAAAGCCGATGGTGCTGCGCTTGCTGCCATCGAGCTTGTCGGCGCGGTTCATTTCCTCGCGCACGTAGGTGGTTACCTGCTCGTAGAGCGAGGCTTCTAGCGACGACAATTCATAGCTGGCGGTATAGGCCTTGCGCTCGGGGAACAGGGGCGTGCCGTCAAACTTCAACAGCTCTTCCTTGACCATGCGGCGCATCATGTCGGAGACATCCACCTTGTGCGCGCCTTCACGGAACTTGCCATAGAAGCGGTCGCCATCGAGCAATGACAGCCAGATCTGGAAGTCTTCTTCTTTACCGTTGTGCGGCGTGGCGGTCATCAGCAGGAAGTGCCGGGTAATCGAGCTAAGTAGCTCACCCAATACAAAACGCTTGGTCTTGTTGACCTTGTTGCCGAAGTAGTTGGCCGAGAGTTTGTGCGCCTCGTCGACGATGATCAGGTCCCAATGGGTGTTCTTGAGTTTGTCCTGGTAGTCCTCGTTGCGTGATAACTGGTCGAGCCGGCAAATGAGCTGATCCTGGTCCTCGAAGAAATTGCCCGAGGCGCTCTGCTCCTGCTTCTCGCGACTGAATATCTCGAACTGGACGCCGAACTTCTCCAATAGCTCGTCCTGCCACTGCTCAGTCAAGGAGCCAGGTGAGACGATCAGAATACGCCGGGCATCGGCGCGCATCAGTAGCTCGCGGATCAACAAGCCCGCCATGATGGTCTTGCCGGCGCCCGGGTCATCGGCCAGGACATATCGCAGGGGCTGGCGCGGCAACATGCTTTCATACACCGCGGAAATCTGATGCGGCAACGGATCAACGTTGGAGGTATGCACCGCCATCATCGGATCGAACAGGGCTGCCTGACTGATGCGGTAGGCCTCAAGACCCAGCTTGAAGTCTTCACCATTGGCGTCAAAGGCCCATGGGCGGCCAGCCTGCGCCAGCTCCAGGCGCGCCTCATCGGTACGAAACAGCATTTGCTCGCCCAACTTGCCCTGGCTGTCGCGGTAGATGATGGTGACGGCGTGATCGCCTACCTTTTCTACCTGTGCGATACGCACGATCTGATCGGGTACTACACCACTGAGCTGGGCGTCTTTGGTGATCTCTTCAAGCTTCAGCATCCATTGCCTCCGTGTGTCTATGCTGGCTTACATCCATGAATCCAGGCGCTATGGTCAAAGCGGATTGGGATTGCAGCTGGGCAGCATTGCTCAGCCACAGCAGATACTCAGGCCCTTGCAAGCAGTGGCCAGGCGTGCAATCGACGTTCCAGCGGCGCAGCAAGTAGCCTGCCAAGGCCGCACGCACCTCAAGCGACAGACTGCCATCACGCATGGCGTATTCATGGGCCACCGTGTCTGGATGTCTCAACTGCGGGTGCGGCTTGATTTCCAGGTGCAACATTTGCTGCCAGGCTTGATCCGCTTGGCGTAACTCGGACTGATCTGTTCTGCCGGCCAGCACTTGTACCTGCTCCATCCGGTTGAGGACAAAGTCTGCATAGCGCTGCTGCTCGGGCTCATAAGCGCGCAGGTGCCAACGCAGGCCGTTGTCGACCAGCACCAGGGGTATGATGGTTTTTTGTGTCAGACCACTGGCAAGGGAGCGGTAACCTAGTTGCAGAGGGTTGCCGTTGAACAGCGCCCTGGCCACGGGGATCAGTACATCAATTGCAGGCGCATTGAGCCGACTCGGTAGCTCGCATGGCAACCAGGATCTGGGCGTAGCGACGAAATCATCACCAAAGCCCTCTGCCAGCGCAGTGAGTACCTGGGAAGCAGAATAATGAAAGAGTGGTGCCAGGTCAGGCGCAGGGATGTACAAGGCGCTTGAGCGGTCGTAATGCAGGTTGCTGGGCGCCAACTGACGGTAGAGAGCAAAGTCACGCGAGGCTGCCGACTCGCTCACCCCAAAGCGACGCGCCAGATCCGGGCGATTGGCAGAACCGAGAAACATTAGACGAAACTCGATGAATGCCAGGCGTTCCTGCTGGGGTTGCGATATGTCGGCGAGTACGGCGTGTTGCATCAATCGTCCTTGCGGCCTGATCCTTGATGGCCTGATGCTAGTTCAAACCGCCCCACTCGTCAATTTGACAAGTGGATTGGCAAAGAGAATTGCTCTCCTGC
>AJXE01000044.1 GCA_000263395.1 Stutzerimonas stutzeri TS44 | reverse complement strand
AAAAAGTTCTGAGTGTGTCATTTTGCTTACCTGCATATCTAAAATATTCGATGTTATAAGTCAAAAAAACATGGTTCAAGGAGGTCAGAAGAGCCCGAGCGGTGCTTCGTTGAGGCTGACGTAGATGTTCTTCTTCTGGCTGTAGGCTTCCAGCATTGACTTGTGAGTTTCCCGTCCTAGGCCAGATTTCTTATAGCCACCAAAGGGGGCATGGGCAGGGATCTCATGGTAGGTATTTACCCACATACGTCCGGTTTCCACCGCGCGTGCCACACGTAACGCCCGGTTGATGTCTTGGGTCCAGACTGCACCGGCTAGGCCGTACTCGGAGTCGTTGGCCATGGCGATGACCTCCGCTTCATCCTTGAAAGGAATGACGCACAGAACAGGGCCGAAAATTTCCTCGTAGGCGACGCGCATATCGTTGCGAACACCGACCAGAATCGTTGGCTGGATGAAGAAGCCGGCATCGTAATTGGCACCTGTGAGACGACCGCCGCCGATCAGTACCTCAGCGCCTTCCTGTTTAGCGATATCGACGTAGCCGAGGATCCGTTCCATCTGGGACTTGCTGACCTGTGCACCCATCATGGTGTCCGGGTTCAGTGGGTCACCCACACGCACAGCTTCGAACTTATGCTTGAGCTCAGCTAGGAATCGTTCGTAGATGGATTCGTGAACGAACAGCCGTGCGCCGGATTCGCAGACTTGGCCTTGGTTCCACAGGATGGCGAGGACCGCGCCTTCCACGGCCTTGTCCCAGTTCGCATCGGGGAAAACGATGTTGGCCGACTTGCCGCCCAGTTCAAGGGTGGCGGGAATGATTTTCTTCGCTGCCGCATTGGCGACGAGTTCGCCGACACGCGTCGAGCCGGTAAAGGCAAGCTTGCGCAGGTCCGGATGATCCAGTAACGCCTGCCCAACTGTGGTGCCTAAGCCTGTGACGATGTTGACCACGCCGGCTGGAAGTACCTTCGCGAAGATCTTCGCCAGTTCGAGGATGGTTACCGGGGTCAGCTCGGAAGGTTTGATGACTACGGTGTTACCCGCTGCGATGGCCGGAGCGATCTTCCAGGCGGCCATAAGCAGCGGGAAGTTCCACGGAATCACTTGGCCCACAACTCCGAGGGGTTCACTGAGAGCGATGCTGAGTGTTTGCTCATCCAGCATGACCGCCTCATCCGATTGGCTGCGGATTACGCCGGCGAAGTAGCGGAAGTGATCAATTGCCAGCGGGATGTCGACGGAGCGACTTTCACGAATGGGTTTACCTACATCAAGGGTTTCCAGAACGGCGAACCGATCGGCATCGGCTTCCAGCAGGTCGGCGATCTTCAACAACGCATTGGCGCGTTCCGCAGGTGAGGTGGTACGCCAGGTCATGAAGGCGCGCTGTGCGGCCTGCACCGCGCGGTCGACGTCGGCAGCTGTGGCGTTTGGGATGTTGGTGAGAATTTTTCCGTTGGCGGGGTTGATAATGTCGAGGGTTTCACCGTATTCGTCCGAAACCCACTGGTTGTCAATAAACAGGCCGTAGCTGCTGTCGGGAAGGTGATTCGGATGGGTATCGCTGGAATCTTTCATGGGGGGTGCCTCCTGAGGTTTCTAGCGCGGGTTACGAGTCCAGGCTATTCGCAATATTCATATATGTCAATATAACGCTATTGGTTCCGGCACGTGTGCATATTTCCACGCCCTTGCAGCTCACTTCTGGATCAGCTGGGAACGCGCCGTGCTTCGCGCCAGGGTTGCCTATGCAGCCAGCTCCCTTGAGCTTTTCATCATGGAGGCTGGCTGCATCAGGTATTGATGTTTGCGTTGATGTGCAGATGAAGTTAGAACGGCGCGTCAATATCGATGACGCTAATCAGCTTGTGATTGACGAATTCCTTGATGCCCAAGCCGATTAGCTCGCGCCCGTAGCCGGAGCGTTTGATTGCGGATTCCACGCTGACTCGGACACCCATTCCACGCACATCCGGACAGTGATTCCACGCTGACCCGGACACTCATTCCACGAGCATCCGGACACCGATTCCACGGCCATCCGGACACTTTTCAGGCAGGCAGACGGCTTGTATGGTCATTAGACATCCCGTTACGACAGGGCATCGAAGGCTGGCGCATTCAACCGACGTGCTTGATTGGCCCCGAATACTTCGCTATAGCATGATTATTGGTTACTAGGATGAAGCCTTCCGAAGCGGCTTGTCCGATGAGCATCCGAT
The DNA here is from genome assembly GCA_000263395.1 of Stutzerimonas stutzeri TS44. Taxonomy (GTDB): domain Bacteria; phylum Pseudomonadota; class Gammaproteobacteria; order Pseudomonadales; family Pseudomonadaceae; genus Stutzerimonas; species Stutzerimonas stutzeri_C. Next base: position 10,133 of record AJXE01000044.1, on the reverse strand, counting down.
CAAATGGGCGCTGTGAAGGAGAGGCGAGGCCGCAGCCGTAATGGCGTGTCGGCTGGTCATGGACAGCTCCTTGTAGTCGCCGTCCAGAAGAGACCTTCTTAGTACTCCTGTATCGAACTGAAAGCTGGCTTTGCCCATCGCGTTTTGGCCGATTTCCCAGATGCTAGCGGCGCTGATGAACAGCTCATTGGCGCGATCCTCGATCATCTCCACAGCCCCGAGTTAGCTAACCTACTTAGTCTATCCCCTCGTTGGAGGGGCAGCTGTCATGGTCAATTGCAGGCTGTAAATAATTGCGGTTTTTCCGTGACGCTGCGGTTATATGGAATTATGGCTCAGCCATAATTATTGCTGAGCCATAATTTCCATCATTTTGTGGCCCCGCCGTACAGCTCGATGCGTGACGCGCTTCGTGCGTGCACTAGATAGGCAGCTAGATGTTAGTGAGCAGATCTCAGCGTACGCAGACTTTCTCGAACCTGCCCCTCGCTACAAATTACTCAGGTCATCCGCTTTCGTTTGCAATTTAAGCAATCGCGAGGAGTCGCGGTACCCTTCCGCGTCACAGACGCGCCTCGCTTGTGGTGATTACCAACGGTGCGAAATTTCAAAATTCGAAAAAACGACTCCGAGCCGGTTGGATCAGCCTCGCATCGTCCGTGGAGATATGTCTTGATCTCAAATAGTCATTGGCCGCGCCTAGGGTAAGTCCGATAAGGATTATCTTTCTTGCTCTTCTGGTGCGTGAGTTCTGGCAATCCTTGTCAATATATACGTATTACAAATACCGATGGTCAGTGGTTGGCTTTTTCTTTTCTAAAAGTGCTTGACGAGCAGTGGTTGGAGCTGGATTATTTTATTGCATTGGTTTCAGGTTGCTGTTTTTTGTCCAATACTGAGCGTAGTGGGGCGATGCCATAGGCTTGCATCGATGAATAAGGTACTTAGTTTAATAATGGAGGTTGATGGGGTTGCGCTGCTCGCCTTTTAGACTCAGGCCATATATTAATAGTCAGAACTGACGCTCATTGGGAAACAAGCTTTTCATACTTGGTAGGTTTGTCAAGGTAGGGACGTTTTGCCCAGATTCTGCCTCTAGACATCTATGGCTCAGATAGAGAGATGGTATGGACGATTTAAAGAAAGTATCTCATTTGTTATACGCCCCGGGTGAGGTAATGCCTGGTATCGAGATGTCGTTAGCAGAGGCGTGCGCGCGTGGTTCAGCGGCTGCGTTGCTTGACGAGGTGCCTTTCTGTGTTGTGCGTGACTGGATCTGGATCGATCTCATCGTGCCTGACGCGATACGAGAAACGTTACAGGCGGCCGGGCAACAGCCCGCGATGGTGTATGCCGGCCGCGTGTTGTACGACAGTGCCAACCGTTTCCAAGAGGGTGACTGGGTGCGTACAACACAACTGATTGAGTTTGCCGATGGGTGCATTTTCAGAACGCGCAATACGCGATATGTGCTTGCTGGCCCAGGGGCTCGCAAAAGCGCCGAGTTCACTACTGTGTTGAAGATTTTTTGATGCGTCGTCAGATATTGGCGGGCATGGACGTACCAGACAACCGACACCCCGATGTGCCTTGCGACGTCTGTGGTACCTCCATGCGAGTGCCTGGGTACGGCGAACAGTTCGGTGTGCTGCAAGCGCACTGGGGATACGGCGCGCGACATGACGGTGAGCGTTATCGCGTACGGATGTGTGAAACCTGCTTCTTCATGACCTTGGCGTACCTGCGACAGGAGCGACGCATACATCATTTGTTTGGCGACGCCCCGCAGCATGAAGACTACAAGTTTGGGCGTATTGCTCGAGACGATTATTGGTTGGACAGCTAGCCGTTAGTGGGGGGGCAACGAGTTTTGATCCGAATTTGGGTGCTGACGTGATGAGTTCAACTAAACGAAGTATCGACCAAACACGTGATGTATCTGACGCGTTGTCGCGAGCAATGGATATGTGTTTTGGTAGGGAAGTTACGGCGTATCTCACGGACGCTTATTTAATCGCAGGCTGTTGTATCGGCGTGGTTCATCGTCACGTGCGGGCGGATGTGTATGGAAGGTTCCAGGACGGTCACCGGGTTCGGACCTCAGATGTACTGAAAGCTCATGAGCAAGGCGGTTTTTGGGCGCTGTTTACCGCCACGGGCAGCTTGTACGTTATTGTGACTTTCAAAGAAGACGGGCGCCTGTCACTGGATTGGCTGTTGGCACAGAGGGCAAAAGGCATACACGCAACCCCGGTAACGATTCAGTGATCCGTTTCTCGTGTCACTACTATAAAACTGAGCCCACGGTCCGTGCTGATGCTCGTAAGTTTATATCCTCTGAGGAAAAGAAGGGCGGGGTGTCATGCAGGTAAAGCGTTGGGGGCAGCTTGATGCGCTTCGTCAACAACTTGGAGAAAGTCGCTGGTTACTTTGCGTGGATCTGGAAGCGACTTGCGATGAATACCCTGCCGGCCTAAACGAGGCGGCCCGGAACGCTCACGTATTGAAGGTCCAGCGCGACGAGATGGAGACGATCGAAATTGGCATCGCGCTGTTGGATGTTCAGTTGGAGTACAGGATTGTCGATCATTTCGGACAGTTTGTCCGACCGCTACTTCGCCCCACGCTAACTGAGTTTTGCACGGGGCTGACCGGCATATCTCAATCTGACGTCGATACTGCAAAGCGTTTCGCGGAGGTACAAGATCAGCTTGGTGACTGGCTGAGGCCGCGAAATACAGAAGGCTGGCGCTGGTGCTCTTGGGGCGATTACGACCGAAACCAGCTGAAGGAGGACGCTTTCAGAGCAGGGGTAGATGTATTGCTGGATCCGGCGCGTCATATCAATCTAAAGAAGTGCTTTTGGAAGATTTTCGCTTGCCGTGCGCTAGGGCTGAAGTGTGCAGTGGAAAACATAGGCCTTTCCTGGGAGGGTGAGCATCACAGGGCCATCGACGATGCGCGTAATCTGGCACGGTTAGCGCAGTTACTGCTCAGCGCGAGGCAACCGACGTAGTAGGGCGGACGGCGCTGTGCCTGCTCATCAATTCTACCCCGTGGCCGCCCGGCTCGCATCGAGCCGCCATCTCACCAGTGCATACGGAACACATCTGGATAACATCATAAAGAGATTCAACATGTAGCTTGGCGTGAGGTATTGGCTGATGCACCCGAATTGCCGATACTGCTAAATGGCCAGCATGCTTGTATAGGGAGTCGAAGCGATGGCAGGGAAGCGTAAGCGCAGCAGCAAGTCTGGCGTATCTGGAGCGATGGTTCTGTGTGCCCTAGTGATTGGGGGGCTAGCTTCCGTTCCCAAGGGTGTTTGGGTTTTCTTGGGCGGAGCACTCATTGTCGGCATAGGCGGGTGGCTAGTAATAAAGGCCTTCAGCAAACCGTCAGTCATGTCTTCGGCAACAACTATGCGGCCACCTCAAGGGGGAACTCGTTCAAGTTCCTCGGACCTCGGCATAAGCACCGGCCTGACGTTTTCATTGGATGAGGTCTCGCCACTAAATGAGCCCTCTGCTCCTGCGCAAGTCTCGGCGTCGCCCCGGCAGGTTTCGGCAAAGCGAGACGACTCTGGCTTTTTTACCGTAACTTTGGAGGCCACTGAGCGGTCTTCCCACCGAATTCCGAGCGCGCCGGCGAACCTGAATAGTGCCAACGTGCGGTGGCTTTCTGCTGGCGAAAGCATCGAAGTGGCGGGCGAAAATATCCCAATTGGTCTGATCTACGTCGGCGAAGATAAAAACAGGCGCAATGGACCTTCGGAACCGTCACTGATCAACCCGAAACTGAAGGTCGCACGGGGCATCGTCGATATATCTGAGCGTCTCACCTCTTACTGGCCCAGTTACGACAGCATCTCTCCTGAGGCCCGCCGCGCATATTTGCAATGGCTATCCAGTGGTCGTAAGGCTCCGCATGCCAACATCGGCTACGTGTTCCTATTCTTCTACGGTCTTGAGCGTAGGGTTTTTGTCGACGCCAAGACGGATCAGGCTGCGGCGGGCGACATACCTATCATAATTGCCGAGGTAGAGCGGCTGCTCTCGATCTATGGCAAGAATAACTCCTTCAATAACTACGCCAGTCGCTTCGTAGACTTCCTCCGCCAAGGCCAAATACTCGCCAGGCGCTATCAAAAGGCGCCGCCGGCACCATTACCTTACGGCTACGAAATGCCTGTAGAGCTGCGTATTGGCCTGGGTCAGTTGGCGGCTGACAAGCAACCAATGCCGGCTGACTGGGCGTTGGCCTGGGTGCTGTCTGATCACAACGTCGGGAAGCGAACACCCGTAACCCGTTGTAAAGAAGCGTTCGCCCAGTTGTTCTGCATGCGCTACGAGGAACGTTATGGCGCCGGTATGGTGCTCCCTCAGAACAAGACCCGTCTGAGACTCCAATACAACACCGCTTCTGCGGGTCTACCACCCCAAGAACTGGATGGCCTATCCGGTATTCCTGACGTCACGGCGACTAGCGCAGCTCGGAAGAAGCTGCAGCAGTTGGTTGACGAATGCACGGTGCAGTTGGAGCCCTACAGTCGTTATCTCGGCCGCAACCCCGACACTCCTGATGCACTAGAAGGGCTGTTACAGCTGCCTGTAAACCTGTGGCCGCCAACAGCTCGAACAGCGCTCGCCGAGCTAAAGCAACGCATCGGCGACGGCATGGTGGTCATGAGCTTCGGTGAGCTGGCAGGACGACTGCAGAGTGCAGGTAGCCTGTCGCGAGAAAAGGTTCTGACGCTCGCCCGCGCGCTGGAGTCTTTACACATCGGTATCGAGCCGGATGTGCTGACAGGCAGCCGAACACCCAAGTCTGAGGACAATGTGGCGCTCTTTGCGACCCAGGCTGACGATGGTGATCTGCGGTCTTCGCCGGCTTATAGCGCCGCCTCTGTTACGTTGGACCTTGCTTGTGCTGTGGCTGCGGCCGATGGTGACACGTCGCCGCAGGAAATTATGCTGCTATCCCAGCATATAGACTCTTGGAGTCACCTGAGCGGTGCTCATCGGAAGCGCCTGAAGGCCCACCTGCGCCTGCAGCTTAACCAGCCACCAACCCTGCAGAGCCTGAAGAAGAAACTGGAGCCCCTGGCCGAGCCGGCGAAGAGGGTTGTGGCGGCTTTTCTCGCTCACTTGGCGCAGGTCGACGGCGAGGTTAGTCCCGCAGAGGTGAAGTTGCTGGAGCGCGTCTACAAGACCCTGCAGCTGGATCCGCAATCGCTGTACAGCGACCTTCATGTGGCCTCCAGTGGCAGCTCCGTTGGCTCATCGCAGACAACGCCTTCCATACCCGGAGCAAGTCCGTCCAAGCCCGTTGGCGGATTTGCTCTGGACCAGGAGCGCATCGCTCAGCTGCAGCGTGAAACGGAACAGGTATCTGCGCTGCTGGCTCAGGTTTTCGTTGACGACAAGCCTGCTGAGCCAGATGACGTAGTTGTGGAAGAGACTGTTGAGGATACTTCCTCCATTTGTGGCTTAGACGCCGATCACTCAGCCTTCCTGCGTGTACTCGTATCCCGTACCGAGTGGTCTCATGACGAGTTGGAGGCCGTTGCAAGCGATATGGAGCTCATGCTCGACGGAGCATTGGAGCAGATCAACGACATGGCATTTGAGCATTTCGATATGCCAGTCACCGAGGGGGAAGACCCCTTCGAAGTCAACCCTGACATTATGGACAAATTACCGCTATGAGCAGCATCAGAGCCAAGGACCGCGATGCGGTCATCCAGTCCCTGCGCGCCGGCGTCGTTCCCCGTGCAGGCCAGCACCTGATTCAAGTGGGGCGTGTCGGGGAGCTGGAAGCACTCATCCGTGATGTGGAGCGCCTCGCGGAAAGCGGTTCCGCGTTCCGCGTAGTGATCGGTGAGTATGGTGCAGGCAAGACATTCTTCCTCAACCTGGTTCGTTCTATCGCGATGGAGCGCAAGCTCGTCACCATGCATGCCGATCTGAACCCGGATCGTCGTCTCCATGCTACTGGTGGCCAGGCTCGCTCGCTGTATGCCGAATTGGCCAAGAATATGTCCACCCGAACTAAGCCTGATGGCGGCGCTCTGCAAGGAATAGTCGAGAAATTCGTGGCACAGGCCAAGACGGAAGCCAAAGCGTCCGGCAAAGACAGTGAGGCTGTGATTCGCGAGCATCTAGACCAACTGACAGAGATGGTCAACGGCTATGACTTTGCTGATGTAATCGCGGCCTATTGCAAAGGCTTCGAAGAGGGTAACGAGCAGCTCAAGGCCGATGCTATCCGCTGGTTGCGTGGCGAGTTCACTACCAAGACAGATGCCCGCACCGCACTGGGGGTGCGAACCATCGTCGACGATGCGTCGGTCTACGATCAGCTCAAGCTGCTTGCTCGATTTGTTCGGTTGGCCGGCTTTAGCGGGTTGATGGTATGTCTCGATGAGCTGGTGAACCTGTACAAACTTTCCAACACCCAAGCTCGTAACGCTAACTACGAGCAGATTCTTCGTATCCTCAATGACTCCCTGCAGGGCTCTGCTGAGGGGCTTGGTTTTGTGTTGGGCGGTACACCCGAATTTCTCATGGATACTCGCCGCGGCCTCTACAGCTATCCGGCGCTGCAGTCGCGTCTGGCTGAAAATAACTTCGCCAAGTCCGGGCTGGTAGATCTGTCCGGCCCTGTCATACGCCTCACTAGTCTGACACCTGAGGATTTCTACGTGCTGCTGCAGAAACTGCGTCATGTATACGCGGCAGGCGTGAACGAGCGCTATTTGCTACCCGACGAAGCATTGCCGCTGTTTATGGCCCACTGCAACCAGCGGATGGGTGAGGCCTACTTCCGTACCCCGCGGACGACCATTACCGCATTCATCAGCCTGCTAGCGGTGTTGGAGCAGAATCCTGACGCTGATTGGCGGACCCTGTTGGGTGCCGTGGAGATTGCACCGGATCGAGGCGGTGAGGCCGATATCCAAGTGGATGCGGACGATGAGCTTGCCACCTTCCAGCTCTGAATCGGTTGGCTTCGAACTCCTTGAACCGCGAATCCAGCGCTGGATATGGACCGAGGGCTGGACCTCCCTACGCGATGCCCAGGAGCGTGCTATCCCTGCGCTCTTGGGGGCCGACCAGGATGTCATCATCGCGGCGGCTACAGCTGCAGGCAAAACCGAAGCCGCGTTTCTGCCCATCCTTACCAATCTCCTGCAGGACACGGAAAAGCCTGGGGCGGTGCTTTACATCAGCCCGCTGAAGGCTCTCATCAATGACCAGTGGGATCGTTTGGCGAGGCTTTGCGATGAGCTTGAGCTTCCTGTCATTGCTTGGCATGGGGATATCTCAGCGAGCCGCAAACATCGCTTCCTCAAGTCCCCGGAAGGCATTCTGTTGATCACGCCGGAGTCGCTCGAAGCTCTGTTCGTGAACAAGGGAACCAGCCTAGCGGGATTGTTTGCCAACCTGCGGTACCTGGTGGTGGATGAGCTCCATGCCTTTATCGGCAGTGAGCGAGGCAAGCAGCTGCAGTCACTCATGCATCGTGTTGAAACAATCATTGATCGCCCCCTGCCCAGGGTTGGTCTTTCCGCCACGTTGGGCGACATGACGCTGGCTGCTGCCTTCTTGCGTCCCAATGCCCCTCATCATGTGTCGGTGATCGAATCCAAGGGTAGCGGCCAGATACTTAAGGCTCAGATCAGAGGGTATGTGGAGTCCAAGAAAGCGCTCCCGGTACAGCCTGAAGGTGACGATGTTTTTTCTCCGGACCATGCCATCGCAGAGCATCTCTTTCAGGTCCTACGCGGCAGCAATAACCTGATCTTCCCCAACAGTCGAACTCAGGTTGAGTGGTTCGCTGACAATCTGCGGCGCCGTTGCGAGCAGAATGGTGTACCGAACGAGTTCTGGCCGCATCACGGCAGTTTGGCGAAGGACATTCGAGAGGAAACCGAGAAAGCGCTGAAAGCCGGTGACCGGCCTGCCACCGCAGTCTGCACTACCACGCTGGAGCTTGGGGTCGATATCGGCAGCATCAAGACGGTAGTGCAGATCGGGGCTCCGCCATCGGTAGCTAGCTTGCGTCAACGCTTGGGGCGATCCGGACGCCGTCCGGGAGAGGCAGCCATTCTCCGAAGTTACTGTAAGGAGCGTCAGCTAGACGATGGCTCGCCCCTGTCGGATCGACTTCGCCAGGGTTTGCTGCAAAGCATCGCGATGATCCGGTTGTTGATGCAGGGCTGGTTCGAGCCTCCTCGTGTTCATGGTCTTCATTTATCGACGCTGGTACAGCAGTGCCTCTCGGTGATAGCCCAGCGGGGTGGAGCTACAGCTGCAGAGCTGTGGAGCACCTTGATACGCAGTGGTCCGTTCACTGGGGTGGAGCAGGGCAGCTTCCTCAGTTTGCTTCGTGCCCTCGGTGAGCGCGATTTGATAACCCAGGAAACATCGGGGCTCCTGCTGCCCGGCGTAGTGGGGGAACGCCTGATCAACCACTACGACTTCTACAGTGCATTTGTCAGTAATGAAGAGTTCCGCCTGGTATGCGATGGGAAACCACTTGGCGCATTGCCCGTCTCCAGGCCATTGACCGTCGATCAGCGAATCATCTTTGCTGGGCGCCGCTGGCGGGTGACGAGCGTGGACACTGAGGCCAAGGTCGTTGTCGTGAGATCCGATCCCGGTGGTGCTCCCCCGTCCTTTGACGGGCTTGGAGCCCGTGTACATGATCGGGTTCGGCAAGAGATGAGGAGCGTCTTGTTGGAGGCGGACGTCTACCCCTATCTTGATACTACGGCACAAGAGCTACTAGCTCAGGCACGTAGTGCTTTTTCGGACCTTGGACTGGCACATTCGAGCATGACCGAAAGCGGAGGTAAGACTTACCTTTTCAGCTGGCGAGGCGATTGGACAAACGATGCCCTAGCCATCTTGTTGACGCACACCGGACTAGCCAGTGAGAACAGCGGGTTGGTCATCGAGGTTGAGGGAGATCGGACGTCGCTTGAAAGCAAGCTGCGTGAGATCGCCGAGTGGCACGGTATTGATGAATCCGCTGTTCTGGCGGACGTACAGAACATGGCTCAAGAAAAATGGGATTGGGTGCTTCCGCCAGCATTACTCATGCAGTCTTACGCCACGATGCATTTGGACTTGGGTGGAGCAAAGGCCTTGGCATTGGCTCTAGTGAGCCAGCCTGCGGAGAAGGCCTGAATCTAGCTTATTCGTGTGGTGCCTGCTTTGTTGAAAGCCGACTTTGGTTCATCTGGTCAAGATGGACCGCAGTATGGCTTCGGCCCAAAGCTGCCGTGATGGCTGATACGGCGGGCTTTTCCAGCGACCGGGGGCGGTTGTTGCTTTCATCAGACGCTGTTGTTTTTGAAAAAATTGACTCCAGCGGCTGTGGTGTCGAGTCGACCACCTAGCCTGCTGCACCCGAGCGCTCTATGAAACAATGCTTCGTATTGCTCAGGCAATGCGATTGCATTCCATGCGAGATTCAACCCAGATCCGCAGGAGCCCGCCATGGCCGCCACCTTCGAAGTCGAATCCACCCTAACCGATCGCTAACAAATCACGGTGCCGGAAACCGTCCGCCGTGCTCTCAAGCGGGGCAAGCGCGACAAGATTCACTACACAATCAGCCCCAGCGGAGAAATGGTGCGAATGCGCGTCGAAGCAATCGACAGCGACGACTCAGTGCGCGGTCAGTTTCTCGGCTTTCCGGCTGCTGACATCACACTCCATCCCGAGCGGCTGCAATCTGTGGATGTAGGGCTCGTCCAACGGCTCCGATCATTGGTACCTGGCGTCGATGTCGATCTCGATGCTGTCCTGTCGGCGTACGACGAATGAGCGTGCAGACAGAATCGCTGCGGCTGCAATGAATTGCATAGGCGACAGAAGAGCAGTAACAGCCGCGACCGGCATTCGGAGGAATCCAACCCATGCCCCACATTTCTCAGGTGCACTTCAAAACATCTGTCGCTGCGGAAGGCTCGTTGCCTTTCATGCTGAACATTAAGGCCAGCTGACGCCAACCTAACTAGGTCTCCAAAACGCCATCCAGCTTCCGCTGAAAACCAATCAGTTCATGGATCTGGCTGCTGTGTGGGTCATAGATCCATTCATGATCAAAAAGGCTGGTTAGGG
>AJXE01000043.1 GCA_000263395.1 Stutzerimonas stutzeri TS44 | reverse complement strand
GTCGAGCATGAGCAGGGCAAATACTTCATGCTCATAGTTGGCCAGCAATGTTTGCAGGTGGCAGAACACGTCCTTGGGGGAAGTCAGTGCTCGGCCCTTGCGCAGGCGCAGACTGGCCAGTTGCTTGGCCATCAGCAGGATGTCGTTTTCCGTCACCGGCGACTCGACCAGGTAGGTGCCTGTCGTGTCACTGGCTTTCAGCTTGTGCAGGCGCATGGCGGCCTCCTTGGTTTTGGTCTGTGGGTGGGGTTTGACGTGCAGCCTGTGCATCGAGCTTTTCAGCCAGGCTGGGTTTGGTGGGGTTGAGTTGAGACATTGTTGCTACAGCAGTGGATTCACCCTCGGGGTAGAACTCATCGACGATGGCGCCGACATCCTCCTCGCTGTCCTCGAACGCACCGTTGCCGAAGCCGCGTCGTGCCGCCTCATCCAAAGCGGCCTGATTGAAGCCTGCAGCCTGACGTCGTGAATCGAGTTCATTGGCTGTCACCAATGCTTCGGCCATTTCCATGCCACCGCGTACCGTCAGGTCGGCGTAGAAGATCGGCGTGCCATGACTCTGGCGTGTCGACTTGCCACGCAGACGTAGTTCCAGTGGCAGGCAGGCCAGGCGGTTGCCCGAGATGGCCTGGAAGTAATGCAGGCGCGCGGCCAGGGTGCGGATGCTGTTAAAACCGGTGGTACGGAACACGAAGCTGCCCAGCGGATCCTCATCGCCAATGACTACGTTCAGTCGGCCGTAGGGCTTGCAGGCACTGCCTTTGGCCAGTGGGCAGGCATCCGGTGAAGGGCAGGGCAGCGACTGCATGCCGTCCTGTGTGACCCGCTTACAGGTCTCGCCATTACCGACGCAAACCGGTCGACCCGATTGCCGGTCGAACAGCGTGTAGTCAGCCCGGAAATTCAGCTCCGGTTCGTTGAACAGCAGGCGTACCGGAATGCTGCGCAGCTTGTCGTCCTTGCCCTGACGTAGCTCGTCATTGAGCGGGTGCAGCAGCCAGCCGTCCTTACCCTGCACCTGGGATGTGATGGTGAATTGGTCATCCTTCTCCGGCAGCCGTTTGCCGTTCTTCTCGATGACCTTACCGATGGAAATCCGCCCGAGTACCGGTGGAGTGATAGCCAGACCTTTGAGCATGGTAATTCTCCTGGAAATGAAAAAAGGCCAGCCACGCAGTGCGAACTGCATGGACTGGCCAAGGGGAGGGAAGGGATGAATGAGGTTGGTTTCAGCCGACCAGGAAGCGCCGTGCACCCGGTTTCAGCAGTGGGTATTTGGTCTGCAGGTAGGGTTTGTCCTTGAGCAGTTGAGCGACATCGAGGCCGATGCTGTCCTTGGCTTTGCGCCAGCTGACATAGCCGCTGGAAAACTCCGCTCTGCTGGCATCGCCCATGGCCTGCTGCAGCATCTGCTTTAGCTCAGCCTCGCGTTTTTCCTTGTCGGCAATCGACTGACGAACAGCCCTCAGCTCGACGTAAGCCGCGCTGAGCCCGGCATGCTGGGTGAAGTCGACGACTTGGCCGTTGTCCTCCGGGTAGAGGCAGCGCAGTGCTGACTCTGCCGAAGCGGTGCCATCAGCCGGTGGCGGCGTATCAGTCTCCACGTAGTGCCAGAACTGGCGCTCCAGCTCGATCAGGCGAGCGATCATCTGCTCATCCCGCTCGATGCGGTGGATCTCCAGCGTCTGACCACCCAGCAGTACCGCCACATCCGCCGCCTGCTTGCCGGTGACGGCGAGCTGGTGCATCACCTGCAGTTGCACATACTCGGGTACGCCCTCTTTCCAGAGGCGTGCGCCGTTTATGCCGGCTGTCTTGCATTCGAGGATTTGCACGCCATCGGCCCCGATCACCTCGCGGTCGATGTTGGCCAGCATCCAGGGCAGCTCCGGATCCGGATGCTGCAGTACGGCGTTGATGCGCCGTACCTTGTTCTTCGTGCGCTTGCTGTAATGCCAGGCCACGATGGGCTCCAGCACGTTGCCCCAGTACATCGGGCTTTCCTCATCGTGCGGGTCGGCCTTGGGCAATGTGGTGTCGCGGCCGGTTTTTTCCATCCACAACTCCAGCTGCGATTTATACGGATTGAGGCCGACGGCTGCGCCGGCATCCGAGCTGCCGATGCCTTGCTTGCGGATCTGCAGCCAGTCCTCACGGGGCAATTCCTTGGTGCTGATCAGGCGTAGGGCTGGGCGGGGTTTGCTGGGGCTGCGGTTCAATGAAGTGGCTTTCATCATGTTTCTCCTGCAGGCATAAAAACGCCCAGCCAGCACAAGGCTGACCGGGCGGTTATGGTGGTAGGTGGATGGCTAGTTGGGGATATGCCGTTGACATATCCCGCTTGATTGACACAATGGGCTATACGCAAGGCATATCCCGGGGAGGTTTCCATGGAACAAGGTGCAGTTTTTCAGAGCAACCGCAGTCAGGCGGTGCGTTTGCCCAAGGCGGTTGCGCTGCCTGAGGATGTGAAGCGGGTGGATGTAGTGGTAGTTGGTCGAGCCCGAATCATCACGCCGGCAGGCGAGGCCTGGGACGTCTGGTTCGATGGCGAAGGTGTGACCGCTGACTACATGGCGGATCGCGAGCAGCCTGCAGATCAAGAGCGGGATGCGTTCTGATGCTGAAGTACATGCTTGATACCAACATGTGCATTTTCACGATCAAGAATCGTCCTGAGCAGGTGCGGGAAGCCTTCAAGCGCCATTCAGGGCAGCTGAGCATCAGCACTGTCACCCTGATGGAGCTTATTTACGGCGCCGAGAAGTCCGCTAATCCCGAGCGTAATCTGGCGGACGTTGAAGGTTTCGCTGCGCGCCTGGAAGTACTGCCTTACGACGCTCAGGCAGCGGCTCATTCCGGGCAATTGCGAGCTGAGTTGGCTCGTATCGGCAAGCCTATTGGCCCGTATGATCAGATGATTGCAGGACACGCACGTGCCCAGGGACTGATTCTGGTCACGAATAATCTTCGTGAATTCGAGCGAGTACCGGGTTTGCGCGTCGAGGATTGGGTGAGCGCCTGAGTAAGGGCGATCATTTAACGCAGAGCAGCTGAACCCCTGATCACCCTTGTGGCGATCAGGGGCTGTGTTTATGCCGCATCAGCTTAAGCGGCGAGCTGCAGCGCTGCGTCCAAGGCGCGTTGCTTGATCTGCGCGCCCTGGCCGAACCAGGCTGAGTCGAGGCGATACTCAGTGCTGCGCGCCCGGCGCTCGTGATCGACGTACTCGGTGACGGCATTGAGGAGGCCCCAGGCGGTGCCACGTGCCGAGTCGAGCTGACTGCCACGGCCACGACCTTCGTACAGCTCCTGAACTTTGCGCAGAGCGCGCTCGTTCGGCAGCTGTTCAGGAAGCGGACCGGTCGGGCTGGTTTCACACATCACGTTCATGAAGAAGCCCAGTGCCTCATGCCACTGCACCTTGCGTTCAGCCAGGTAGCGCATGCGGTACATGAAGTCGTCCCATTGCGAGACGGCGACACCAAGCTGCTTCTTCACCAGCTCACCATCGAAGCGGGTGCTGTGCGGCACCTTGATCGCACGGCTGGTGCCGTCCAGGGCGATGGTGAGGGTGTTGTTGCAGACCACGCGAATGGTGGTGGGCGTTGCCGTGGTGGCCAGAGTGCCGTCGCAGGAAGTGGCCAACAGTAGGTAGCCATTTACCTGGTCGTTACCCTTGAGTGCAGCGCCCTGGCCGGTGCGTGCCAGCGCCCAGAACTTGCGACCCCCCTTGAGCACGCCAGCAGTTTCCAGCTCGTAGCCGGAGACCTCGGTCAGGTCGCGATAAAACTCCAAGACATCCTTTGGCTGCACGGTGTGATAGCGCTGCGAGACCACCGACAGCGGTGCCTTGGTGTCCGAGCGGTAGAGCACTTTCTGTTCCGGGAATGAGTGGATCGCGCCCAGATGGCCGATGGCATCCGACTTGAAATGCACAGGGCTTTCCAGGATCTGCCAGTCCATGCCGGCTTCGCGTTGCCAGACTTCGATGGGTTGTTTCTGCGGCAGATTGTTGCCCAGACCGTGCCACGGGGTAGCGCCAGCGTAGGCCATGGTTTCGATGAGATGAGCCATTACAATACTCCTTCTACGTATGTATACGTAATAACGTTTCGTATATCGGTACGATGAGTTCAGCGCTCATTTTGTGTAAAGGCAGTGCCGCAGTGATGGCACTCATAGTTGTCGAGTACGTGAGAATCGAACTCTTCACCCATCTTGGCGCCGGCCAGCCCCCCGGCAGTTCCACCTGCCAGGCCGCCCAGAATCGCGCCAGCCAGGCTACCCAGCGTAATACCCACGGGGCCAGCGAAAGCACCTATAAGCGCGCCGCTTTTTGCGCCAGCCATAGCGCCTGCTGCTCCGCTCGCCGTGCCGCCAACGGCGCCAATAGCGCCACCGACTTTGCGACCATGATTGCGCGCTACAACTCGAAGAGAACCGCAGGAAGGACAGCAAATACTCATCATTCAGACTCCTGTTCAAAAGAGGATACCCAGAGGTAGAAACGAGCCTTTCGTGCTCGTCTTCCTGTGGGTAATACATTTCTAAAATCTTTTTGAATCGGGTCTGGCCTCAAGTCTAGGAAGCCCGAGGCTGTGGGCTCTGGAGGCTATAGCTATTCCAGCTATTAATAGCAGAATAGCTATCCACCTCTGCCGAAAATTTTAACGTTAGAAAACGTTAACTCATTTTCCTTTGGATCTTGACGCATGGATTATAGGATCTGCGCAACCAATCCAAAGGAGCACAAGTATGTTCAGCCAAAGATCAAAGCCATTAGTAATGATTCGGCTTAGAGATGTTTTAAATCGCACAGGGCTTTCAAGGTCAACTATCTACAACAAGCTTGATGTCGACTCGCCGCATTACGATGAAATGTTTCCAAAGCAAGTACGTGTAGGCAGAGGATCTGTGCGATGGATTGAGTCTGAAATAACTGCCTGGATCGAGAAGTGTATAGCCTTATCGAGAGAACCTAAAACATAGCAGGTGAAGGTACGGTGCTTGTTTTATAGCGTAAAAGTTACTGGAGAAATTAGTGTTTTCTAAAAAAGAAATATGGAATCAAGAGTGCGTTGAGGTCGCTGATAACGGGCGAACTGCGCTTGCCTCTCTTCCATTGCTGAGTGCTGCGATAAATGAAGCTGAGATAAATATACAGGCGCCGAGAGGGTTAGTTATAAACTCTGCATTAACGGCCATCTCAATAGCTTTGCAGGGGCTTATTGATGCTAGTAAACCTAACGCTCAGAGGGTGCCTGTATCTCTCATGCTGCTCGCTATAGCAAATTCTGGAGAAAGAAAATCGACTGCTGAAAGTGTTTTTCTGAAGCCTATTAGGGAGTTTCAGTCAAGGCAGGCGAGAGTTTTTTCTGAGAAGCTACTGGTTTGGAATGCGAAGCATGACTCTTGGGTGGTTAGGCGTAAGGCAGTTCTAAAAAACATTGAGAAAAAAATGTCGAAAGGATTATCGACAAAAGAAGATGAAATGGTGTTGTTACAAGTAGATCGTGAGTGTCCAGTGAAGCCTAAAGAATTTAAAATTCTTTATGAGGATTCAACGTCTGAAGCTTTGTTTTATGGCATGTACAAGAATTTACCAACGGCAGGGTTGGTTTCGAGCGAGGGAGGAGGCGTATTAGGAGGTCGAGCTTTTAATGATCTTTCTAAGCAAAATTCAATTTGGAGTGGAGATGCAATTACGGTCGATCGGAAAACATCTGAAAGTTTTGAGCTTGTAGGAGGTAGGCTAACCGTTTCAATGATGGTGCAGAAAAGTGCTTTTTCAGAATACATGAATAATAAAGGCGAGCAGTCTAGAGGGTCAGGTTTGTTGGCGCGCTTCTTAATTTGCCATCCTAAATCTAGGCAAGGAAATAGGTTTATTGATGGCGCAACACAGTCATGGGAGTGTTTAGATAGATTTAATGCCCGTATTGAATATTTACTGGATAGAAATCTTAAAAAATTTTCCGATAAGAGCATGGAGAAGGAGCTGATTCATTTTGATTGTGAGGCTTCTCGATATTGGATAAATATTGCAAATGAAATTGAATCAAAGATTTGCCCAAAAGGAATCTTAGATGGATTGGGGGATCACGGATCAAAGCTTGCGGATGTGATTTGTCGATTGGCAGCGCTGTTTCACTGTTTCGAAGGGTTTGCGGGAGATATATCGATAACTACGCTGCGAGCAGCTGAGGGGGTTGCTAAGTGGTATTCAGATAATTTTATTAAATTATTCGGCCGTGCATCCAAAGAGGAGGAGGAGGCGCGAGAGTTGAATGAGTGGCTAGACGCGCTTCGAATGACCGGGAGGCGGTTAGTTAAAAAGAATTACATCAGGCAGTATGGCCCGGGCAAATTTAGGAGGAAAGATGTTCTTGACAGGCTGCTTTTATATCTCTCGACAATTGGAGTTGTCCAATACTGCTCCTACGTTGGTGATAAAACAATTTATCTAGATATTTGTCCAGGGCAGAGCGCGATGCCGCTTATTCCGCTCTACGCAAATTCCACTAACTTATCTTCGATCTAGGCTTGATTTGGTTAGCCTATTATCGAGGCTCTACTTTTGATTTGGTGGGGTAATCCTTATTTTTACGTGATATCTATTTTTTTCAATTATGGTTTATATTCTAATTAATTACTAAATTATTACTATATTGCTAGTGATGTTGGAATTAGATGTGTGTTGGAAGTTAATGATGAATGACATGATGCCTACATCATGTCATTAGAAAATTATGGTGATTTCAATGGGTGATACTAAAGACTGGATTGATTGTAATGGGGTGTCAAGCTTGATAGTAGAGGAGATCGGAGATGTTCCTCTACTGAGAGTGGAGGAGACCTTGTTGCTAGATCTTCGCAGGATTGAAAGGATGATGAGATGCTTGGAGATGAGTGAAGAGGTTGAGCTTTTCTCATGCTCCAATGTTCGGAATGATGTGAGAGTAAAAGCTACAAGGCTAGGGAGGGATTTTATATCGAACCTACTTCAGGGAGTGTCAAAATTTGATTATCATTTTCCAGTTCATGAGATGAATCCTTACGTTGAGGTTTTTTACAAGTGTATTAATAAGTTGGAAGGCTCGAACATGCTGAATGGTTGGGCTGATTTAATAAATGAAGATGCTTTGAGTTTTATAGTTCAGATGAATGGTATTGTTTGTTTTGCTCGTTGTGAATTGTCTAGCAAGGCTTTCAAAAAAATAAGCAAAAGGTTTGTGAAGGCTTCTAAGAAGAGATCTAAGAGCCTTGAGGAATATATAGATGCTCTTTTTGTTGAGCACTCTAGGATGCTTGTGGTAAGAATCGACCTTTCTTATCGCTCTGGCTTCTTTAATAAGGGGGACGGGTTTGATGATAAATTAAAATTGGTTAGGTCTCATTGGGCTGGTATGCAAAGGGATCTACATAAGGGAAAGCCGGTTGATGGTCTGCTTGGGTTCGCTTGTAAGCTTGAGTATGGACAGTTGAAAGGATTTCATCTCCATCTTTTACTCTTTTATAACGGCTCAGTTCGTCGTCAAGATGGAGTGCTGGCTAGGATGGTGGGGGAGCACTGGAGAGACTCAATTACTAATGGGGCAGGGGCGTATTTCAACTGTAATGCCGTAAAAGCAAAGTATCGGCATTTGGGAATAGGTATGATTAACTTCGATCAAGTAGAATACATTGATGCTTTAAAAAGGCGGGTGGCATCATATCTTACTAAGGTTGATTACTGGGTTCGCTTATCTCCGCGAAAGGGAAGAGCTTTCTTTAGAGGTAATATGCCCAAAAAAACTGCGGTGAAGAGAGGGCGGCCTAGAAAGCTCTGTAAATTAGTTGCTTCTGAGGTTTAACGAGTGTTAATTTTTTTGTTTTTTCGTTTTTTAAATTGATTATGGTGGAGGCTGCGATGGCAAGATTTGTTGTAAAGTGGTGTTTATTTATAAGTTCAAGTTGTATTGTTGTTGCTTTTTCCCGCTTTCCGCCGGTTTCCAAAAATTTATCTTCGATGGCTTTCGCAACCTCGTTAATAATAGTTAATTTCCTTGATCGATAAACGCCACCAGTTGCGTTGTTTGGCTTTTTTGAGGCTGATTCATAAGGCCCATCTGGAATTATAGCTAGCGCGGCTTGTTCTATTAGGCGTTCGCTAGTAGTGTCCCATCTTGCTCTTAGCCAGTCTTCTACGCTTTTGAGTATGTTATCTGTGGTGGTTTCCGGGGCTATTGTTGAAATAAATAATTCTGATGCTAAGTTTAGATCCGCAAGTTTTTCCGACATCCAATAATCTTTTGGGGTTGAGTTTGAGTTGCTTCTGGAGTTACCTGCTAGGTGGTCTTTTAGTAACTTGTCTGCGTCAAGCGATTTGATATAAATGTCGTTTTCGGCTAGGAGAATATCCATTGCTGATAACGGGCCTGACCGTGATGAGAAGAATATGCCTGAGTCGATCACGAACGAAGCAGGCGGTGATGGAGTATTTTTAATTATCTGTTGGGCTGTTTTCTTTGTAAGCAGTCCATCGGTGGATTGAAAGTAGATTGACTGGACTCTATTCACCAATGCTTTGCCAAGATTGATCATCTCAAACCATTCTGCTGGTGAGATGGTTATAAAGCTAACGTTCTCTCTCAGCTTGGTGTAAAAATCATGTTCGTCGCTAAATGGAGTCCCTTGGTGCTTCTTGTGATAGTCTTTAAATGTTTTGGGTTTATTTTCGCTAGGAGCGATTACTGAGCCTGATGCGTAAATATCAACATTTGCAGGGCGGCGAACTAGAAGGTCTAATTTTAGTTCTATAAGCTTTTCTTTGAGGTCAAGCCCTGAAAGCTTATATTTCTTACGGATGTCGGTGACTGGCAATAGTTTGCTATCGTTATTTTCCATTATTTTATTCCAGATTATGCGCCAGCTATTTGATATTGGATCATCGTTTTCTGCAGAGTTCCGATAAGTGCTTGCCAAGGACGTCCCAGGCGCTAGCCATTTCTTTTGTATAGCTGTGACGTTGGTAAGTACGCTTCACCTTATTTTCTTCAGTATGGTTTAGACAGCGCTCTGCTACCTCAGGAATAACGCCTAGCGCAGTCATCAAGGTTGCACCTGTTCGCCTTAGATCGTGTGGAGTCCATTTGCCCCCTTTTAGAATTAACGCTTGAGCGCTGGCACTTCGGTTGCTCATAACTTGCTGATCTGGTTGGCGTTGCCTGTCGCCAAGCTGTTTGGTCACGGTCTTCGAGCAAACAGGGCCAGTGTTTTTTGTGTTGGGGTAGCACCATTGACTTTTGCCGCTAAATACTTTGACTTTCTCGAACTGCTGAATCGCAAATTCAGAGAGGGTGACACTGTGAGCCTTGCCGTTCTTGCTGTCTTGTGCAGGAATAAGCCAAACACCCGTATTGAGGTCGATGTTCTCCCAGCGAGCATTTGTTAGCTCCCCAATACGGCAACATGTGGATAGCGCAATCCAGATTGCTGCCTCTGTCGAGGGGAGCAAACCGGCTGCTGGTGCTTGCTTCGCTAAAGCACGAATTTCTTCGTCGCTCAGCACCCTGTCTCGTTCAACGTCCTTGCCACCGATCTTCGCTTTGCGGATGCTAGCGGTTGGATCGTGATCGATTAAGTCTCTGTCCACGGCGAATCGGAACATTTGCCGCATAAGGCTGAAGATCATCTTGGCCATCCGGTTGACGCCACGGGCAAGCAAAGCGTCTGTCACTTCGGTGATATGGCCTTTCTTTACCTCATCGATAGGTATGCAGCCTAAGAGTGGCAAGACGTCCTTATTGAACATGCGGCGCACCTCGTCTCCGCCGTCTTTACGATTGATCAAGTCAACCTTGGCCCAGTGATCAAATAGGTCTTGGACGGTCTTTCTAGCGGCTTGTCGAGCCCGTGCTTCTTCGGAAGCCGCTTTCTCGGCCGCAACGCGGGCTTGCTCTGCTTCACGGGCCGCTTTTCGATCATCTTCTTCGGCCTGAATGTATTCCCGCAGATCGCGATTTCCACCCTGATAGAGGCGCGAAAGCTCGCCTGCCTTCGCCCGGGCTTCCTTTAGTGTTAATCCATCGACTCCAGCTGGGTCATACACCCCGAGCGGAAGAAAAATGCGTTCACTGCTTGAGCTCGTGTAGCGAAAGTAAAAATGGCGTTCCCCACTCGGTCGGAGCCTTGCCATGAAGCGACCGCAACCACGCGGCGCATCTTCGATTAGCCAGGTCGGCTTATCTGGCTTTGCATTCATTTGCTTGTCGGTAATCGTAGCCATCGCATCCTCGCCAATCCAGGTCACCGTTGGGTCACCGTTTCTCGTAGGCTTTGTTAGCATTCTATTACATGCGATTGGACAGCAGAACCTTTGAAACCCCTGTATTTGCTGTTGTTAGGCGATGACTTTGGATTTTATGGAAATGCGCTGGACTCTAATTTACCTTTATGGGGTGCAAGGGGTCGAGTGTTCGAATCACTCCGTCCCGACCAAAAAACCCTAAAAAATCCAGTTACTTAGCGGTGACTGGCTTTTTTTATGGGCGCTTCACACCTAAAAGCGCAGGGACTTTTGCGGGACTTTTTTTCATCCTGCCATTCTCCTCAAAATTGTCAGGGCCGGCCCGCGCGAGTCGGTAGCCGAAATCCTGTTGGCTTCATCGATCAGTTTGCCCAGCTCGGCGGCTGAATAGTGACTGGTGATGCTGCCGTTCTTGTGGCCCAGCAGAGCCTTCCTGTCTTCCTCCGTCACACCAGCTGCCCGAAGTCTTCGACCGAAGGTGTGCTTCAGATCGTGAACGCGGATCGAAGCAAATCCAGGTGGAGCAGGGCGCATGAAGCGCTCCTGGAATTTCTTCGCAGCTCTGACCCTGGCTTTCTTCCATGCCGAATCGTTCATCCGGTGAACTGGAGTGGCCTTGCCGTTTCGATCGGGTTGTCCGTAAGGAAATACCCAAACCGGATCAAGTCCACGCTGTCCCTCGATGACCGACTTGGCTACGTTGTTGAGCACAACGAGGCGCTCGTCGCCGTTCTTGACCCCGGAACTCTCATGTCGGCCACCAAAATCCGCCGGTATGAGAAATACGCTGGTGTTGAGCTCAGGAATCGGTATCTCCCAATCCCAGCGAAGCTTCACAACCTCCTGTTCGCGTGAGCCGCTGTTGACCTTGTACAGGGCCATGCGGCGCAAATGATCAGGCAGTTCGGCGAAGAGAATCGACTGCTCTTCCCAGGACATAGGGTAGGGGAGTCGCCTCGTCTTCTTCTCTTCCAGCTTGGTGATCATCGGCACAACGTCGAGCCAGGGACGCTTCTGCTCATCACGCCATTTTCGGGCGCACAGGTTCAGGATGCGTATGACGCGCTCCAGAGCGATGTTCACCATGCGGTGTGAAACGCCAGGCTTCAACTTGCCATCGCGGGTTCTGGTGCTCTTGAGTCGATCCCTTATGTAGGGGGCCAGGGTCTCGTCGTCGACATGAGTCAGAGGCTGGTCGCCAATATACGGGTCCAACTGCTCCAGATAGATGGCTGTGAGGCCTATCGACGGCTGGTCCCTGTACTCGGTCAGGTAACGCGTAGCGGCTTCCCGCCAGGTTCTGATCGTACGGACGCTGTAGATCTTCTGTTCCCGGAGCTTTTCCAGCTTGTGTATCAGGTATTGCTCTGCCTCCTTCCTATCGCTTGATCCAGTGCTTTCCTGAATTCGCTGACCTCTGAAGACCTTGTCGATGTGCCAGGTCCCGTTCCTTTGGTAGAGGCCGCTAATGGTTTTTCGCGCCATGGTTTTTCTCCTTGGCGCTCGCTGCGGGAGTGATCATGTCCCTTGGCACCTTCCTTTTCAATGATGGCTCGGTCGATGTAGGCGTCTGCCTAGGCATCCAGCTCTTCGCGATCAAAGCCGATGCCTTGCACGCCAATGCGGAATTCCCGCACGTAAGGCCGGACGGTTTTGTTGAACTCTGTACGGCACATGCCGAGGTAGGCGGGGGCCGCACTGGCTCGGAGGATTCGGGGTGGGCAGGTGATCAAGCGTGCGGCTATCTGCTCAGATGATGCGGGCATGAATATCGCCTCCTTATCGACCCTGATCCGTTCTGCAGATGCTGTCCCCTGCTGGCCGGGCGAACAACGTGGTAGAGGGAGCTACGGAGGGTTTGGTACAACAACCGTTTTGGTTCGGTTTGACCTGATGGATCGTTGCGTACCAGCCGTTGGCTGGTCGGCGATATCAGGCTTGAGGATTGATACGTGTCTTCCGAAGAGGTAGCCCAGCAACCTGGTTCCAGCCCTGGTGGCCCAGTCAGTCGTGAGGAGATGTACGCAGAGGTGTGGCGGCGTCCCATGACCAAGATCGCAGATCACCACCGTGTTTCTTCCAGCTTCTTGGCGCGCGTGTGTGCCCGCATGAATGTCCCGCGGCCGCCGCGCGGGCATTGGGTAAAGCTGGAGAATGGAGTACCAAGTCCTCAGCCACCGCTGCCTGAGGCTGGGCCTGGTGATCTTCAGGTCTGGCGCAGGGGAGATGCTCTTGGTGCTGTTTCTCAACCGGCTCCGAAGGCACCGGTGCCGCGTAAAATCAGGCCTGAACAGCTCCGCATATCACGATCAAGGCAGCACCCTGTTGTTGTGGGGGCGCATGAAGTCTTTGAGCAGGGGCGCGTCATCGACCAGGGCTTCCTCAAGCCCGGGAAGCAGCGCCTGGTAGATGTTGTGGTGACCAAATCGCAACTTGAGCCTGCCCTCAAGCTTGCTAATCAGCTGTTTCTCAAGCTGGAGGCTGCCGGTCATCGCGTGATGTTTGCTCCGAGTGACCGCACCTATGCCCGTGCCTCGTTTGATGAGCATGAGCACCCACCCAAGAAACCAAGGCACCGGTATCCTGCGTTGTGGTCACCCTCCAAGCTCACAGTAGTTTTCGTCGGGACGGTTGCCATCGGGCTGACGCTGTTTGAGATGACAGAGGAATTGGAGGCTCGGAATATCAATGGTGAGTACATCCCTACCTCTAAGATCTCGTCGCAGCAACTGCGCCGCTTGAACTCTGCTTGGAACTGGACGACCCGAATGGACTTTGCGACCGGCCGTCTATGCATAAGGGCTTTCTCTCCCTACCCAGGTGCGGATTGGTCTCAAAGTTGGAAGGAGGTCAAGCAAAGCCAGTTGCGTGGCCAGTTGGATGACATCGTTCAGCAGCTCACAGACGCTGCGCCTGTAATTGCTCGATTGGTAGAAGAGGCCGAGGAGCAGGCCAGGATTCGGCAGCAGGAGTGGAGGGAGCAGTTACGCCGGCTCGAGGAGAGAGAACGGATTCGACGTCAAAACGAGGCAAGGGAGCAGGCGAGAGCTGATTTGCTGAGCGCCA
>AJXE01000042.1 GCA_000263395.1 Stutzerimonas stutzeri TS44 | reverse complement strand
GCACGCCATCAAACAGTGGGATGACATCAAGCGAATCCAGGCCTTTTTCAGTGATGCTGAGAGCTCCGTATCGAATCTGCCCGAAGCCGCGCGATGCATTGCTATGGATAAGCTCGCCCAAGCGCGTGAGCTTGTTGGCGAGCTGGATCCGCTACAGGCGTTGCTGGAATGGAAGGGGCCTCAAGAGCGCTGAGAATGATGCTGTCTGGGTTTACGAAATGCGGGAAATGCTCACTGATGGTGAGCATTTTTTATATTTCTTAAGCCTGTTGCCTGCTCTGAATGCATTCGTTTGTCTAGCTTGCCTACACGATAAAAAGATGTGGCTATTGACGTTTTTCTTGAGCCGCGTGTTTCTCGCTAAGAACCTGCTGGGCAGTCTGTTCTATGTAGTCGAAGACTTCAGTGGGTACCGTGTACTGGTATTGTTTACGACGGTGCTTCGAAACAAAGCCATCATTGGTTAGGCACATCATCACCAGATTCGCCAAGTCGCTGCCGCGGATGTCAAATCGCTCATCCACAGCCCTGTAGACGGCGTCGTAGCACTCCAGAAAAGCGGCTTCTTCCCGGAGTTCGACCTCCAGGGCGTGCTGAGCCATTTCCATGGTGAAGATGACGCAGTCAGTTGCGTCCCAGTAGCGGTAGATCGCCGCATCCCCCCGGAAGTCGAAAGCCAACTTGCCAAAGTCGATCCACTGCACATCCCAGAAATCCCGGGTTGGGCGGGAGAAGTCCTGCAGTGCCTCCAGATACAGGCGCTCCTCACGTTTCATTGCTACCGACACTGGCAGTAGCAGGCCGTTCTCCAAGGCGCCCGCGCGGCAAAGTGCCTGGTGGATCAGAAACCGGGATAGGCGTCCGTTTCCATCCATAAAGGGGTGGAGGAATACGAAACCAAAGGAAATGATTCCAGCTGCTACCAGCGGGTCGATTTGGTTGGGGGCCTCATTCGCAAACTGCATGAGGTGCTCCATCAGTTCGCGGCACAGCTCTGGTGGAGGGGGAACGTAAGTCACCCCAGCAGCCCCTTGAAGGGCTCCTGCGAGGTGGTTTTGTTCATGCCTGAATGCCGCAGCTAGATCATAAGGGTTCGATACCGTGGCGTTCTGCAACGCCACCAGATACTCCTCGGTCAGCGGCTGGCGTTCGTGTGCCTGGCGTAGCAAGTGAATGAATCGCCGCGACTTGTCCTCGTTCGGCGCTTCGCGTTCGATAGCGAACGAATCCTTGGTTTCATGCAAATATGCCCAGTTGATCGCCCGATCCATCATGACCGGAGGCAGGGACTCCATGAAGGCTTTCGCCCGGCCAAGTATGTCGTGTTCCTGAAGTTCGATCAGCCTGGCGGTTCTTTCCACGGTGGCGCAGTAGCTCACGTCGCCAAGGCCGTTGAATTCCACCCGCCACCGGGAGTTTCTTGTTCCCGGGCGGGTCACATAGCGCTTGGGATCGAAGAGCGGCACGAAAGCCCCCCGAACCGGTGCGTGCTGAGGAACCTCCTCGCCGGTGAACGCTTCTCTCAGATAGCACGCCTTGCGAATGTAGATGCCGTTGGGCGCCTCCTGCAGGGCATTCTCCAGGGCTGCGACTGGTATCTTAGGGAGAGCCTGAGCCAGAATGGCAAGATTGACCCCCTCATGCTTCAGCGCGAAGAGGACATGGCCCAGCAAGTCATCAGCAGCCGGTGCGATGGCAGATGGTACAGCCAAGGTCTGGCCTATCTTCTTCAAGCGAGTGACAGGCTGCACAATCGCTGGCAGATGCAAGGGGAATGCGGACAGTTGCATGGCTTCGCGTAGCCAAGCGTAACCGACTAGGTGCATGTCAAAAATTCCTTTAGCTTGGCTCTGACCCCCAGATTTTCTTGAGTGAGACAAGAAAATCTTCATTTTTTCCGATTCTACTGATTTTTTCTTAATTTATTCAGGCCGATTTCGTCCGACAAGCATTGGGATGACATAAAGCGAATCCAGGCCTTTTTCAGTGATGCTGAGAGCTCCGTATCGAATCTGCCCGAAGCCGAGCGGTGTATTGCTATGGACAAGCTTGCCCAAGCGCGTGAGCTTGTTGGCGAGCTGGATCCGCTACAGGCGTTGCTGGAATGGAAAGGGGGCCTCGGGAGCGCCTGTGGCAATGTTCAAGAGCTCTTCGGTGCTGGTTTATAAAAACTAAATTTTGCTCACTAATGGTGAGTTTTTTTGGTTTCTATAAACTTTCTTCTTGCGGGTGGTTTAGAAAATCTCTATTTTGCTCACTATGAGTGTGCAAAAACATGAAAAACTAAACTCCTTGCTTGCAGGGCTCGGCGACAGCGATCTGGTGTCCAGTAGCTGGTTGAAGGCTCATGGCTACAGCAGCAACCTCGTAGCGCGATATATCGCGAGCGGCTGGCTGGAATCGCCTGCGCGTGGAATCTATCAACGACGAGGCGGACGTCTCACCTGGGCTGCTGTAGTGCGTGCGTTGCAGGAAGGAGAACGATTGCCGCTGCATGTTGGCGGGCGTTTTGCCTTGGCTTGGCATGGGCACGAGCACTACCTGCGGTTGGGCGAGCGTGAGACGGTTACTCTATATGGTCCTGGAAGCCTCCCTGCCTGGGTGGATAAGCTTCCATTGAAAGCTGAGTTAGTGTTGTGCGGCAAAAGCCCATTCAATCTTTCAGCACTGTCATTCAAGGCCGACATGGATGACGAAGCCCTAAGGAATCTTGGGCTCGAGTGGGTGGATGCTGATGGCGACCGCGGCCGCATCGTCGTCGCGACACCTGAGCGCGCAATCCTCGAACTGTGTGATGGCGTGTCAGACGCATCGCTCGTTTATGAAGTGGATGCGCTGATGCAGGGTGCGGATACCCTTCGTCCCCAAAGGATAAGCATGCTGCTGCGACATTGCACCAGCATAAAAGCCAAGCGCTTGTCCCTAGCCCTCGCAGAACGCCACCAGCACGCTTGGATGGATCATGTCTCGTTGGACGGCGTTTATCTAGGGAAGGGAAAGCGTTGCCTGGTTCCCGGTGGTCGCTTGAACCCAACCTACCAAATAACCTTGCCGGCGGATCTTGATGAGCACCTGGGATAAGCGCTACACCGACCGAGTCCAGTTATTGGTGGACATTCTGCCGACCTTGGCGAAAGAAACACGATTTGCCCTCAAAGGGGGAACGGCGATCAACCTGTTTGAGCATGACTTGCCCAGGTTATCCGTGGATATCGATCTGACCTGGCTGCCGATGCAAGACTATTCGCTGGATGCTAGTCAGATCTCCGATGCATTAGAAGGTCTGGGAAGGGCGCTTGGCTCTGCGCCATTAAGGTTGCAGGTACAAACATCAGCGCCCGAGAGAGGGGGGTTCGTAAACCGGCTGATAGTGAGTCGTGGACGAGCCCGAGTCCAAATAGAAACGACTCCGGTGATGCGCGGTTCCGTGCATCCGGTACGGACAATGGTTGTCCAGCCGCAGGTCCAGGAGGCCTTTGGCTTTGCCTCGATCCAGGTGCTCGACTTTGCGGATCTATATGCGGGGAAAATGGCAGCAGCATTGTCGAGGCAGCATCCGCGCGACCTGTTTTATATAGGTTTGCTTCTGGCCGATCCGCGCACAGATGAGCGACTTTGGCGAACCTTCCTGATCTACATGACCTGTAGCCCGAAACCTGCCTGGGAGATGCTGGTTCCCAATGAGCCCAAGGATTTCGAGGCGATATACCAGACCCACTTCCGTGGTATGACTGCAGCACCTGTCAGCTCAGAGATGCTGCTGGAGCACCGCGCCAGGCCTCTTCTGCAAATTTCGGAGTGGCTGACTCCGCGGTCGAGAGCATTTCTGGAGTCCGTCGAGATGGAAAATCCAGATTTTGACTTGATCGAGTTGCCACAAGCAGCAGAGCTCCCTGCGATAAAAAGGAAACTGCAGAATCTTGCTTCACGATCAGCTACGAAGCGGGCCTCCGACCATTCTCAGCTGCAATCGGCCTTCGAGATGTTTGATCGTCGGTAGTATTCGCGGTCTGCCCAGCCGTTGTCATTTCGGCATGTGCTGGGTGGGCGTCGCTGGAAAGGCTAATCCCTCAAAGCCGGATGTGGATAGCGGCGCTCGTTAGCGCGACGAAAACTTCAGGCTATTGCCTTGGCTTCTCGAATGAGTTTCGCTTTTTCGAGTACCTTGCGCTGACTTTCGATGGCGCGCTCAGCTGCTGCGCCGTAAGCAGCGCGCTTGGCTGTATCAGAGCTGCTCCTGAAGAAGGTCGATAGTGGGCTTGAATTGCTCCCAAGAATCTTTCTTCTCATCGATGTCGCCTCCCTCGTTATCAGTCGTCATCTTCCATACGGAATTAAGCAATCGCAGCAAAGCGTTCGATGTGCGGCTGTTCGCGATGCCTGGCTTGCCAAAGGTCGTAGTCGGCTTGCACGCCGAGCCAGGTGCGAGCTTTGCCGATGCCGGCCAACTCTAGGCGAACAGCCAAATCCGGACTGACCGGCGCATGGCCGTGCAAGATTCGAGACAGGGATTCCCGCGCAAAACCAAGGCGGCGGGCAAGTTCGGCAATGCTGATGCCCAGTTCGGGGAGCACGTCCTCAAGCAGGGTTTCACCAGGATGCGGTGGGTTGAACATGGTCACGGATAACCCCCTCCTGTTCAGTGGTAGTCAAGGTAGTCGACGAGCTCGATGTCGCTACCCACGAATCGCAAGATCACTCGCCAGTTTCCATTGACGGTGAGTGACCAGAACTCTTCCAGTTCCCCTTTGAGGGGATGTAGCCGCCAACCGGGGATGTCGAGGTCGGCGGGTTCATTGGCTCTATCCATAAAACTCAGCATCCGGCCCAGGCGCTTTGCGTGGTCGACCCGGATGCCTCCTTTGGTTGAGCCAGATTCAAAGAAAATGCGTAGACCTTTGTGCCGGAAGCTCACGATCATGGTGATAAGTGTGATGTATTAGGTCACGGTTTTCAACCGTGTGTGAGTTTTCTGCCGTTGTCACCACGGCAGCTGGGAGGGGATGCAGGCTTATCAATTGCCGGTGAAAGATTGTGTATTTGTTCTCCTGAACACCCGATCCCTCGCCATGAATGTTTCCAGCATGTGCGGGATGAGCGTCAGGGCGTCGACCTCTTCGCCATAGGTATGCGAATGCAGTGCCGCGTAGCGCTCGAGGTCGGCCTTCAGGTTGGTGGGGCAGGTGAAGGTCAGCTTCAGGTTCTCGGTTTTCGGCAGTGGGCCGAGACGCAGTTTGGTCGTGCTCATTGCGAGCTCCCTTGTTGAGCTGTGACGGGTTGGTAGGGGCGCAGCACCAGGTCGCGATTGACGATCACGCGCAGGGGCAGGCCAGGGCGCTGGGTCAGTGTGGGCTGGATATCGAGGTTGCGGCGGGTGACCTCTTGGCCGACCTGGTTCACCGTATCCTGCAGGCTGTCGCGCCCGGCGATGATGACGCGGTCGCCATCGGTGCGACTGGTCGGTGCCGCCAGCTCGGCTCCGATACCCAGCAGGCTGGTCATGGCCGCGCCGGCGACGATTCGATCCCAATGCCAGTCGACGCCATCCTCGAGACCGGCATAGCCGGCGGCGTCCGTACCGACCAGGTTGTCGAGCTGGAAGGACGAGGTGTCCGACAAGATCACCCGCTGCCACACCACCTGCACACGGCTTTGTCCGTAGCTCACCTGGCTGTTGTAGCGGCCCAGCAGGCGCGCGCCTTGGGGGATCAGCACATGCTCACCGGTGGCGCTGTCATAGACCGGCTCGGTCACCGTGGCGATCACGTCGCCGGGTAGATCCGACTTGATACCGTTGACCAGCGCCGCCGCGATGATGGTGCCGGCCATCACTTGGTAAGGCGACTCAGGCATCTGCAGCAATCCGGAATTACGGATTTGTGCGTTTACGAATTTACTGAGAAACGCCTCGTTTCGTTCCTGCTGGGGCGGCGTTCCTGCAGTTGCGGCTACCGTGCCTGACGAGGCCATACCCAGGGTCATGGGATCGGGTTGGGCACTCCCAGCGGATGCAGCGTTCGATTTCCGCGCGCTGCTGGTTTGGAAAAAGACCGAGGACTGCGCTGCCTCCTCGGCTTCCTTGAACAGGGCAAGGCGCTCAGCTTCGGCGGCATCTGGCCCATGTCCATAACCTTGCGCCTGCTGCTCCGCCCTGAGGATTGGCCCGCCCAGATCGCCGGGCAGCGGCGGCCCCAGTTGCGGTATCTCGGGAGCCGGTGGAGGCGGTAACTGCGAGTAGTCTGTCGGCAACTGTTCCAGCCCCTCGGAGCGTGCCACGCGGTCGACGTTGTATAGCTCGTTCGGCTCGGCACCCTGGCGGCGCTGCGGCTGCAGCGACCACAGCATGGCACCGAGCACCGCAGCCGACAGGCCTCCGACCACTACCGCCAGCATGCGCGGATTGAGGCGAGTAACCGGGCGCGGCTTGGCGCGCAGCTCCAGCGACTCCGGCGCTTCCTTGGGCGGTAGCGAGGTTCCTGTGGTTTGGTCGTTGTTCTTGGCCGTCATGCTCAGGGCCTCCGTACCACGCCGTCGGTGCGCTCGATCCGCACCACGTCACCTTTGTCGGCGCCCAAACGCAACTCGGCCGCACCGAACAGACGGTCGACGATGTAGTAGGGCGAGCGGAAGCGGTAGTTGACCAGTTGTCCGTCTCCTTCCGGGCCAATCACGAACAGCGGAGGCAACTCGCCCTGGGCGATGCCTGTCGGGAACTGGATATACACCTTGCGGCCGTCGTCGAAGGCACGCAGCGGCTTCCAGGGCGGATTGCTGCCGCTGATCGCATAGCGAAAGCGCAGCTTCTCTAGCGTCAGGCCAACGTCCACCGGCGCTGCGGCCTGGGCGATGTTGGCGCGGCGTTGCAGGGCGAGCATGCGATCCTTCGGATAGTCCCAGGACACCGAAGCCATCCAGGCCTGCTCTGTGGAACTCAGCTCGATCAGGTAGGTGCGACGCGTGGTGGTGATCACCAGGTTGGTCTTGAGGTCGACCCGCGTCGGTTTGATCAGCACGCTGGTGCGCAACTCGTCACCGCTGCCGCTGGAGGTGTCGCCGACGATCCAGCGTACCGTATCGCCGGCAGCCACGGTGACCAGCTCTTCGCCGGGCTGCAGGCTGATTGCCGTCACCCGGCCCGGGCTGGCGTATACCTGATACAGCGCGCCATCGGAGTAGGGCCACACCTGGATGGCGTTGATATAGCTCTCCCGGCTCGGCGCTACCAGAGCATCGCGATTGGCGCGCGAGACCCGCACGCGCTCATCGGCCGGCTCCTTGGCTGGCTTGCTGGGTTGAGTTTCCGGCAGCAGCTTGAGCTGTGCCGGCAGGGCCAGGGGCTTGGGGACTTCCACTACTTCGATCGGCTTGGGCGGCTCTGGCAGGCGCTGTGCCTCGACCGGTTCAGCCAGGGCGATCACCGGTGGTTCCTGACTGGCGCAGCCGGTCAGCAGGCTCAGCAGCAAAGTCCAGATGCAGAGTTTCAGGGTGGATTTCATGGTTTCTTGGCTCCTTTCGTAGTGTCCAACTCACGGCTCCAGGACAGGCCGTTGACGTAGATGCCGAGCGGGTTGCGGCGCAGTTTTTCCTCAGTGCGCGGAGGCTGTAGCACTAGCGAGATCACTGCCGTCCAGCGCTCCAGGCCGGCGGCCGAACCATTCACGAAACGGCGTTCGATCCAGCGCATCTGGAATGAGCTGTCGCTGGCACGCACCACGCTGGTGACCTCCACCGATACGGTTTCCTTGCCGACCCGGGTGAAGGGATCATTGGCGCGGGCATAATCGTTGAGGGTGGCAGCGCCGCGGTCGGTGGTGGAGTGATAGGCCTCCAGCCAGTTCTGCCGGACTACCACCGGATCGATTGATAGCGAGCGCACCTGCTCGATAAAGCGCGCGAGGTGGTGCGCGATCTGCGCATCCTGGGGCTGGTAGGGACTGGCGGCTTCGCCGACGGCGCGCACCTGGCCGAGGTTGTCGACCTCCACCACATAGGGCGTCACCGTCGACTGCGCCGAACGCCAGACCAGTCCGCCGGCCATCAGCAGCGCCAGGCCCAGACAACCAAGCGCCATCAGACGCCAGTTGCGTGCCTGCGCCAGGCTGCTGCCCATCCGCAGATCCCAGGCCTGTGCCGCTGCCTGGTAGGGGGTGACCGGTTGAGGGGGGCGCTGTAGCGCACCCGTGGACGTCTGAATCGCATCCTCGTCCTCCTTTACGAATTCGATGGGTCGCGGATCTGCGGCCCGGGTGATGAACCACCGCCATCGCCACCACGAAGGATGTGAGCGACTATGCTGGTGGCCTGTGAGAGTTGTTGCCTGCGCTGCAGGCACCTGGCCCAGTCGGGCTGTTTGGCTGGAGCAGTAGCAGGATCGGACGCGGCGGGGGGGCGCCACCTGCTGCGGCGCCGGAAGAGGCTCCTGCCAGAGAGCGAGCGCCGCCCATCGCCACGCGCGCCGCACCGGGGGCCATGCGTGCACCGGCCAATACCGCGCCGCCGACACCTGTTGCCAGCGCAGCAGCACCAGCTGCCATGCCCGCCGCGCCGAGCGCGGTACCGGCTGCTGCACCAGCACCCAGTTGCGGTGCGCCGGAGACCAACCCGCTGGCAATGCCCGGCCCGAAGATGCCCAGGCCGAGCAGGGCCAGCGAGGCGAGCATGACCACCAGCGCATGGTCGATGGAGGGCTCGTCCGGTACGGCCTGAAACTCGGCGAACAGCCCGCTGCCAATGCCGACGATCACCGCCAGCACCAGTACCTTGATGCCGGACGCCACCACGTTGCCCAGCACCTTCTCGGCGAGAAAGGCGGTCTTGTTCCACAGCGCAAAGGGCACCAGCACGAAGCCGGCAAGGGTGGTCAGCTTGAACTCGATCAAGGTCACGAACAGCTGAATGGCCAGAAAGAAGAAGCTGACGATCACCACCAGCCAGGCGAGAAACAGCACAAAAATGCTATGCAGATTGCTGAAGACTTCGGGAAAACCGCTGAGGCTGCTGATCTGCTCAAGCAGCGGCCCTCCGGTCTCAACCCCAATTGCAGCCAATCGTCCCGGCTGCAGAAACTGCGCATGACTCAACGCAGAACCTGAGGCCAGCAGACCCAACCCAGCGAATGAGTTGAAGACGATCTTCGCCAGCATGTTGAAGTTGCCGATGATGAAGGCGAAGGCGCCTACATAGAGGATCTTGCGGATCAGCTTGGCGCTGACGTCTTCACCGCCCATGGCCCAGAACAGCCCGGCCAGGGTCATGTCGATCACCACCAGCGTCATGGTGAGAAAGGCCACCTCGCCGCCGAGCAGCCCGAAGCCGGTGTCGATATACAGCCCGAAAACTTCGAGGAAACGGTCGATCACGCTGACGTCGTTCATGGCACGTCCTCGTCGAAACTTGCTGGTATGGCGGGTAGGTCGGTAGGACGAAGAAACTCGCTGGGATGGGCGCCGCCCGAGTAGAAGCGTTCAGGCGCATCCTCTTGCCGAGCCATGACGCCGTTGTCAGCCTGTCCACAGGTGGCTAGCACCAGCAGCGGCAGCAGTGTCAGGAATCTCATGAAGCCGCCTCCCTAGCGATAGAACTGCACGGGGTAAGGCGTGTAGGGCGTGCCGTTGCCCATAAATCGGCGCCGCCGTTCGCGTGCTTCCTCGGCCGCAGCAGACTGACGGGCAAGCTCCAGGGCGACGGCGCGGTTCTGGGTGATCTGCAGTTGCTGCGCCTGGATCGACTGCTTGGCCTGCAGGGCCAGCAACTGGTTGGTGGCCTGGGCAGCCTGCAAGGCACCCCCCGCGGACTGGCTCTGCTGCACCAGCCCCGCCAAGGCGCTTTCATCCTCGGCCAGGTTCTGCGTCACCTGAGCCTGCACGCGCAGCGCCGTATGCAGCCCGTCGAGGCCCTTCTGCCAGCGCTCCCGCGCCTCTTCTGCCAGCGCTCCCGCGCCTCTTCTGCCAGGCGCTGGCTGCTGACGTCGCCGGAGTACTTGTTCGGGTAGAGTCGGCTGAACTCCTGATCCAGGCGCTGTACTTCGTAGGCCAGCCCTTGCGCCTCGGCGAGCAGCCGCTCGGTATTGGCCAGGCTCGCGCGCAACTGGCTGACCACGTTGTAGTCCAGGCGCTGCAGGTGACGTGCCTGGTTAAGCAGTATCTGGGTCTCGTTCTGCAACTGGCGAACCTGGTCGTTCATCAAGCGGCTAATGGACATTCTGAGCCCTGGTGGGCGTAGTGATTGCCCCGACTGGGCGCAGTTGGCTGATGCCTGGCTCGATCTGGTTAGACCGACATGGTCACGCTATCTGGACAGTGATGGTCGTAAGGCTGCTATCACCAGGTTGAGGGATATCCAGAAAAGTTTGCTGGCTAATCCTGTGTCATCACAGACGCTGCTAGATCGTATTGTGGGTATTGCAACGCGGCTGACATGGGAGGAGCGGATAGTGGCGTGTGTATTGGGGTATTCGGGATGCTGAGTATTTGAAGGGCAGTGCACCGTGGATGACGGACAAACGGATCGATGCGCTGGCGGTGGTGCAGGCCCGTGAAAAAACAACCCTAGCCAAGAGGGGCGATTGACTTGATGCGGTGGTCCATCGGGGCAATCACTCCTTTGGCCTCTGGTTCGGTGCGCTGGCATCCCGCTCAGGATGGCGGCAGCCGACCTTCAATCGAAGCAGGGGGCCGTCCGCACAAATCTTTTCTCAGGCGTGAAAGGTGCTGTGTCGGCTTGATCGCTGTCATTTTCATGCTCTTGGCGCTGCGCTAGGCGCTCCGGAAAAAGCCTCTGATCCGCTTTTATTGGTCTTATCTGCCCCTGTTTTCAGTGCAGATGAAGGCCGATGATCTCGCTATCGAAGCAATGGCGCTATGAGCGTTTCTCATGCACGAGCAATTCCGGCCTTGATCATCGTGACCACCGGCCTCGTCGGCTTGGTGCGTCAGGGTGCCATAAATCCGAGGCGGAAATTCATACGGCTGGCTTTAACCATCCGGCTGCTGCAATCAGCTGGCAGGCGGCGTAGCTCATGCTCAGGGCGTACCGCGGCTCCTCTTCGCGCATCGCCCTGATAGCGCAAGACGGGCGATTACTGACCACATGCTTTCAACAAACGGGAGCGTTGCCTCGATCCCCTGGCTAACCCCGTACGGCCGCAGGAACCTGTTAACCACAGTGGCTTTCATGTTGGCTGGTCCGACTTTCATCCCTAAGGAGTAGACATGAGCGACAAGAAGGGCGACATCGAAGTACTTGAAAAAGGCGGCTTGAGTCGCCGTAGCTTTCTGGGTGCGACGGCAATGACCAGTGCGGCCGCTGCCGCCACGGCATTGGGTGGCGCGGTGATGACGCGCGAAAGCTGGGCGGCGGCGGCCAAGGAATCCAAGTCCAAGATCCACGTCGGGCCCGGCGAGCTCGATACCTACTATGGTTTCTGGAGCGGCGGTCATCAGGGCGAGGTGCGCGTCCTGGGCGTGCCGTCCATGCGCGAGATCATGCGTATTCCGGTGTTCAACCTCGACCCTGCGACGGGCTATGGCCTCACCAATGAGAGCAAGCGCGTGTTGGGCGACAGTGGTAAATGGATGATCGGCGACTGCCACCATCCCCACCTGTCGCTGACCGACGGCAAGCATGACGGCAAGTACCTGTTCATCAACGACAAGGCCTGCAGCCGCGTCGCGCGTATCCGCCTGGATATCATGATGACCGACAAGATCGTCACCATTCCCAACGCACAGGCGGTGCACGGTCTGCGGCTGCAGAAGGTTCCGTACACCAAGTACGTGTTCTGCAACGCCGAGTTCATCATTCCGCACCCGAACGACGGCCTGAACATCGCGCTGGATGCCGAGGACAGCTTCACGGTATTCAACGCCATCGATGCCGAATCGATGGAAGTGGCCTTCCAGGTCATCGTCGACGGCAACCTGGACAACTGCGACGCCGACTACACCGGCAAGTACGCCGCCTCCACCTGCTACAACTCGGAGAAGGCGCTGGACCTGGGCGGCAGCATGCGCAACGAGCGCGACTGGGTCGTCGTCTACAACATCCCGGCGATCGAAAAAGCCATCAAGGACGGCAAGTTCGTCACCCTGGGCGATAGCAAGGTGCCCGTGGTCGATGGCCGCAAGGCCAAGATTGGCGATACCAATGTCACCCGCTACATTCCCGTGCCGAAGAACCCGCACGGCTGCAATATGACACCGGATGGCAAGTACTTCATCGCGGCCGGCAAGTTGTCGCCGACCTGCACCATCATCTCCACGGCGCTGCTCGACGAGCTGTTCGCCGGCAAGTTGAAGGACGAACGTGACGTCGTGGTCGGCGAGCCGGAACTGGGCCTCGGCCCGCTGCACACCACCTTCGATGGTCGCGGCAACGCCTACACCACGCTGTTCATCGACAGCCAGGTGGTCAAGTGGAACATCGAGGAAGCCATCCGTGCCTACAAGGGCGAGAAGGTCAACTACATCAAGCAGAAACTCGATGTGCATTACCAGCCCGGGCACAACCACGCCACGCTGACCGAGTCCAGCGAAGCCGACGGTCAGTGGCTGGTGGTACTGAGCAAGTTCTCCAAGGACCGCTTCCTGCCGGTTGGCCCGATGCATCCGGAGAACGACCAGCTGATCGACATCTCCGGCGACGAGATGAAACTGGTGCACGACGGTCCGGCATTCGCCGAGCCGCACGACTGCACCATGGCGCGCCGCGACCAGATCCGCACCAAGAAGATCTGGGATCGCAACGATCCGTACTTCGCTGAAACCGTGAAGATGGCGGAGAAGGACGGCATCAACCTGGAGACCGACAACAAGGTCATCCGCGACGGCAACAAGGTGCGCGTCTACATGACCTCGATGGCGCCGGCGTATGGCATCAACGAATTCACCGTCAAAGAGGGCGATGAAGTCACCATCACTATCACCAACATCGACAAGATCGAGGACCTGACCCACGGCTTCTGCATCGTCAACCAGGGCGTAACCATGGCGATCGGCCCGCAGCAGACCTCGTCCTTTACCTTCAAGCCGGAAGGGGTGGGCGTGTTCTGGTACTACTGCAACTTCTTCTGCCATGCACTGCACATGGAAATGAACGGGAGAATGATCGTCGAGCCCGCGTGATTGGCCGCCTGATGCAGGCCACTCGCAATTCGCACTCCCCGGCGGGGCCGGGGAGATGCTCCAGTGAAACAGGTTGTCTGGATCATATGAGGCATACATGAAAGCTCCGGCGAGCAGACGACATTGCTATCCCTTGACTTGGGCACTGCTCATTCTTTGCGGTGCTGCCAACGCGGCACCGCAACCCATCACCTCGCTGCCGCTGCAGGCGCCGGGTGAGAACCGCTGGACGTTGCCCGCCGGCGAATACACCGGGCAATTTTTCATCGACCAGACCCTGACGCTGAGCTGCGAGCCCGGCGCGGTGATCGATGGTGGCGGTCACGGCAACGTCCTCACCGTGCGCGCGCCGCATGTGACCATCGAGGGCTGCGAGCTGCGCGGTTCGGGCAGCGACCTGACCGAAATGAACGCGGCGATCTTCCTCGAACCCAGCGCCAACGACGCGGTGGTGCGCGGCAACCGCCTGCAGGGCCGCGGATTCGGCGTCTGGTCCGAGCGCAATCTGAACGTGCTGATCGAGAACAACCGCATCGAAGGCGATGCGCAGTTGCGTTCGCAGGACCGCGGCAACGGCATCCACCTGTTTTCGGTGAAAGGTGCCCGGGTGCTCGGCAATCATGTCTGGCACACGCGTGACGGCATCTACATCGACAACTCCAACGGCAACAGCATCGAGCGCAACCTGTTCGAGGACCTGCGCTACGGCGTGCACTACATGTTCTCCCACGAGAACCGCGTGGTCGGCAACGTCACGCGGCGCACCCGTACCGGCTACGCACTGATGCAGAGCCGCAAGCTGACCGTGATCGGCAACCGCTCCGAGCAGGATCAGAACTACGGCATGCTGATGAACTACATCACCTACTCGACGCTCAAGGACAACGTCGTCAGCGACGTCGAACGTGGCGATACCGGTGGCGACAGCATGATCAGCGGCGGCGAGGGCAAGGCGCTGTTCATCTACAACTCGCTGTTCAACAGC
>AJXE01000041.1 GCA_000263395.1 Stutzerimonas stutzeri TS44 | reverse complement strand
TAACGATTGATCTGTCTGTAGCAGGTCGGCATAATAGTCGGCCTGACTCTTTCTAGGCCAGTAGCTCAATTGGCAGAGCGGCGGTCTCCAAAACCGCAGGTTGGGGGTTCGATTCCCTCCTGGCCTGCCAAATTCGGCATCGAATTTGGCAATTTTTACAGGGTTCTAGCAGATGAATATCAAAGCTGAAGCCAAAGACACGCGCTTCGATCTGGTGAAGTGGCTTGTTGTGGCTGCTTTGGTGGTCGTTGCCGTTGTTGGTAACCAATATTACTCCGCTGAGCCGATTCTTTACCGGGTACTGGCTTTGCTGGTTGTTGCTGCAGTCGCTGGATTCATCGCGTTGCAGACGACAAAAGGGCAGGCCTTCTTCGTTTTGTTGAAGGAGGCTCGTGTCGAGATTCGGAAGGTTGTTTGGCCGACTCGCCAGGAAACTACCCAGACCACTTTGATTGTGGTTGCGGTGGTTCTGGTTATGGCGTTGCTGTTGTGGGGGTTGGATTCCCTGCTCGGCTGGCTGGTTTCCATGATCGTAGGTTGAAGGATTTCTCGTGGCTAAGCGTTGGTATGTTGTGCATGCTTACTCGGGTTACGAGAAGCATGTGATGCGCTCTCTGATTGAGCGTGTGAAGCTCGCTGGCATGGAAGAGGACTTCGGCGAGATCCTGGTTCCGACCGAGGAAGTGGTCGAAATGCGCAACGGCCAGAAACGCAAGAGTGAGCGCAAGTTTTTTCCGGGTTATGTGCTTGTTCAGATGGAAATGAACGAAGGTACCTGGCACCTCGTCAAGGACACGCCGCGTGTCATGGGCTTTATTGGCGGTACTGCCGACAAGCCGGCCCCCATTACCGACAAAGAGGCTGAGGCCATTCTGCGTCGAGTTGCCGATAGTGGTGACAAGCCGAAGCCGAAAACGTTGTTCGAGCCGGGCGAGGTCGTGCGGGTTGCTGATGGTCCGTTCGCTGACTTCAATGGTGTGGTTGAAGAAGTCAATTACGAAAAGAGTCGCATCCAGGTTGCGGTGCTCATTTTCGGTCGCTCTACTCCGGTAGAGCTGGAGTTCAGTCAGGTCGAGAAGGTCTAGCTGAAAAGGAATCCCGCACCCCGCAGCTGTTGGCTGCGGGGTTTTGTCGTCACTGGGATAAACAAGTCGCAAGGGGGAGCCGCAAGGCGCTATCACCCGTAACGGAGTAATTATGGCTAAGAAGATTCAAGCTTACATCAAGCTTCAGGTGAAGGCCGGTCAGGCCAATCCGTCGCCGCCGGTCGGCCCTGCACTGGGTCAGCATGGCGTGAACATCATGGAGTTCTGCAAGGCGTTCAACGCCCGCACCCAAGGCCAGGAGCCTGGTCTGCCGACTCCGGTGATCATCACTGTCTACAGTGATCGCAGCTTCACGTTCGAAACCAAGAGCACTCCGGCAGCCGTGCTGCTGAAGAAGGCTGCTGGTGTGACCAGCGGTTCCGCGCGTCCCAACACCCAGAAAGTCGGTACCGTGACTCGTGCGCAGCTGGAAGAGATCGCGAAAACCAAGAACGCTGATCTGACTGCCGCTGATCTCGAGGCAGCCGTGCGTACCATCGCCGGCTCTGCTCGCAGCATGGGCCTGAACGTGGAGGGTGTGTAATGGCTAAGTTGACCAAGCGCCAGAAGGCCATCGCCGAGAAGGTAGAGGCCGGCAAGCAATACGCTTTCGAGGACGCCGCCAAGCTGCTGTCCGAGCTGTCTGCAGTGAAGTTCACCGAGTCCTTCGACATCGCCATCAATCTTGGCGTTGATCCGCGCAAATCCGATCAGGTCGTACGTGGTGCTACCGTCCTGCCGAACGGCACCGGCAAGACCGTTCGCGTGGCTGTATTCACCCAGGGCCCTGGCGCTGAAGCTGCACTGGCTGCTGGCGCCGATCGCGTCGGTATGGACGAGCTCGCTGCCGAAATGAAAGGTGGCGATCTGAGTTATGACGTCGTCATCGCCTCGCCGGATGCCATGCGTGTCGTTGGCCAGTTGGGCCAGGTGCTCGGTCCGCGTGGGCTGATGCCGAACCCGAAGGTCGGCACCGTTACTGCGGATGTCGCCACTGCGGTCAAGAATGCCAAGGCAGGTCAGGTACGTTTCCGTACTGACAAGAACGGCATCATCCATACCTCCGTTGGCAAGGTTGGGTTTGAAGCCGGTCAGCTGAAGCAGAACGTCGAGGCGTTGCTCTCCGACCTGAAGCGTCTGAAGCCCTCCACTTCCAAAGGTATCTACGTCAAGCGCGTGACCCTGAGCACCACCATGGGTCCGGGGCTGGTCATCGATCAGGCTTCCCTCGAGGCGTAAGACGATACGGCCCTGCTCCGGCAGGGTCGGCAAGATTGGGGTCCCTGCCTGGCGGGGGCTATCCAAGACCGTAGGCGGCGCAAG
This sequence comes from Stutzerimonas stutzeri TS44, assembly GCA_000263395.1. Taxonomy (GTDB): domain Bacteria; phylum Pseudomonadota; class Gammaproteobacteria; order Pseudomonadales; family Pseudomonadaceae; genus Stutzerimonas; species Stutzerimonas stutzeri_C. The sequence goes on along the minus strand of AJXE01000041.1, from coordinate 12,870 downwards.
CCTTAAACGAGAGGAGTGATCCTTCCCAGCCTACGCAGAGGTGCTCCCGATTCGTACCGAATCAGACACCAAAACCCGTCCGGTTTCGACCGGATGAACCGGTAACATCCAGGAGTAAAACCCGTGGCAATCAAACTCGAAGACAAGAAGGCCATCGTCGCTGAAGTCAACGAGGCTGCCAATGCTGCCCTGTCCGCTGTCGTGGCTGATGCCCGTGGCGTGACCGTGGGGGCCATGACCGGACTCCGTAAAGAGGCCCGCGAAGCTGGTGTTTACGTGCGTGTCGTGCGTAACACTCTGCTCAAGCGCGCCGTTGAAGGCACTCAGTTCGATGTGCTCAACGACGTGTTCAAAGGCCCGACCCTGATCGCCTTCTCCAACGAACATCCGGGCGCTGCCGCTCGTATCTTCAAGGAGTTTGCCAAGGGTCAGGACAAGTTCGAGATCAAGGCCGCTGCGTTCGAGGGTCAGTTCCTCGCAGCCAACCAGATCGACGTACTGGCAACCCTGCCGACCTACGACGAAGCCATTTCGCAGCTGATGAGCGTGATCCAAGGCGCTACCAGCAAGCTGGCTCGTACTCTGGCGGCCGTTCGCGACCAGAAGGAAGCCGCTGCTGCCTGAGGCAAGCCGCTGCTTTCAACTTCTTAATGAATTAGATGGCCGCAGGCCGTCACCTCAATACAGGAATTAGAGTCATGGCTCTGACCAACGAAGACATCATCAACGCCGTTTCCGAAATGTCCGTGATGCAGGTTGTTGAACTGATCAAGGCAATGGAAGAGAAGTTCGGCGTTACCGCTGCTGCCGCTACCGTTGCTGCTGCCGGCCCGGCTGCTGCCGCTGTCGAAGAGCAGACCGAGTTCACCATCGTCCTGGCTGAAGCCGGCGACAAGAAAGTGAACGTGATCAAGGCAGTTCGCGAACTGACCGGCCTGGGCCTGAAAGAAGCCAAGGCTGTCGTTGACGGCGCCCCGGGCGTGGTCAAGGAAGGCGTTTCCAAAGAGGAAGCCGAAGCTGCCAAGAAGACTCTGGAAGAAGCTGGCGCGAAAGTCGAGCTCAAGTAAGCGACGACCTTGCGTCTACAGCCGAAGCGCTCCGCGCAAGGCTGACGGCTGGTGGCTCTTGCCACCGGCCTTTTTCCGTTCTGAAAGACTGGCGATGAGCTGTCTTCCGCGGAATGAGCCACCCCGCCGGGTGGCGCGAATCAAGGATTCGCAAGATTTTCTGGCAGCTCCCGTCGGGAGAGGCCACAAGCAGGTGACCAAGCTGGGGAACGCTGATGGCTTACTCATACACTGAGAAAAAACGTATCCGCAAGGACTTTAGCAAGTTACCGCACGTGATGGACGTGCCGTATCTTTTGGCCATCCAGCTGGATTCGTATCGCGAATTCCTGCAGGCGGGAGCGACCAAAGATCAGTTCCGCGACATTGGCTTGCATGCAGCCTTCAAATCCGTTTTCCCGATTATCAGCTACTCCGGCAATGCAGCGCTGGAGTACGTCGGCTATCGCCTGGGCGAGCCGGCTTTCGACGTCAAGGAATGCGTGTTGCGCGGTGTGACCTTCGCGGTTCCGCTGCGGGTCAAGGTGCGCCTGATCATTTTCGACAAGGAGTCGTCGAACAAGGCCATCAAGGACATCAAGGAGCAGGAAGTCTACATGGGGGAAATCCCCCTGATGACCGAGAACGGTACCTTCATCATCAACGGTACCGAGCGTGTGATCTTTTCCCAGCTGCACCGTTCGCCGGGCGTGTTCTTCGATCACGACCGTGGCAAGACCCACAGCTCCGGCAAGCTGCTGTACTCCGCGCGGATCATTCCCTACCGCGGCTCCTGGCTGGACTTCGAGTTCGATCCGAAGGACGCCGTGTTCGTGCGTATCGACCGTCGCCGCAAGCTGCCGGCGTCCGTGCTGCTGCGTGCATTGAACTACAGCACCGAGGAAATCCTCGATGCGTTCTATGACACCAACGTCTTCCATGTGAAGGGCGAGACCCTGGCGCTCGAGCTGGTTCCGCAGCGTCTGCGCGGCGAAATCGCCACCTTCGATATCAAGGACGACAGCGGCAAGGTCATCGTCGAGCAGGGCCGTCGCATCACTGCGCGCCACATCAATCAGCTCGACAAGTCCGGCATCAAGGAACTCGAGATGCCGATGGAGTACGTGCTGGGTCGCACGGTGGCCAAGGCCGTTGTGCATCCGGCCACTGGCGAAATCATCGCCGAGTGCAACACCGAGCTGACTGTCGATGTCATGGCGAAGATCGTCAAGGCGCAGGTGGTGCGTTTCGAAACGCTGTACACCAACGATATCGACTGCGGCCCGTTCATTTCCGACACGCTGAAGATCGATTCGACCACCAACCAGCTGGAAGCGTTGGTCGAGATCTACCGCATGATGCGTCCTGGCGAGCCACCAACCAAGGATGCCGCCGAGACCCTGTTCAACAACCTGTTCTTCGCGTCCGAACGCTACGACCTGTCGGCAGTCGGCCGGATGAAGTTCAATCGTCGTATCGGTCGTACCGAGATCGAAGGTTCCGGCGTGCTGAGCCGCGAGGACATCGTCGCGGTGCTGCGCACCCTGGTCGACATCCGTAACGGCAAGGGCATCGTCGACGACATCGACCACCTGGGTAACCGTCGCGTGCGTTGCGTCGGCGAAATGGCCGAGAACCAGTTTCGCGTCGGCCTGGTGCGTGTCGAGCGTGCGGTCAAAGAGCGTCTGTCGATGGCCGAAAGCGAAGGCCTGATGCCGCAGGATCTGATCAACGCCAAACCGGTGGCGGCGGCGGTGAAGGAGTTCTTCGGTTCCAGCCAGCTCTCGCAGTTCATGGACCAGAACAACCCGCTGTCGGAGATCACCCACAAGCGCCGCGTCTCCGCACTCGGCCCGGGCGGTCTGACCCGTGAGCGTGCCGGCTTCGAAGTGCGTGACGTGCATCCGACCCACTACGGTCGCGTGTGCCCGATCGAAACCCCTGAAGGTCCGAACATCGGTCTGATCAACTCGCTGGCCGCCTACGCCCGCACCAACCAGTACGGCTTCCTGGAAAGCCCGTACCGTGTGGTCAAGGAAGGCGAAGTCACCGACGAGATCGTGTTCCTCTCGGCCATCGAAGAGGCCGACCACGTGATCGCCCAGGCCAGCGCCAAGCTGGATGGCCGCAAGCTGGTCGACGAACTGGTTGCCGTGCGTCACCTGAACGAATTCACCGTCAAGGCGCCGGAAGACGTCACGCTGATGGACGTATCGCCGAAGCAGGTGGTTTCCGTCGCCGCATCGCTGATCCCGTTCCTCGAGCACGACGACGCCAACCGCGCCCTCATGGGTTCCAACATGCAGCGTCAGGCTGTACCGACCCTGCGTTCGGACAAGCCGCTGGTCGGTACCGGGATGGAGCGCAACGTGGCGCGCGACTCCGGCGTCTGCGTGGTCGCTCGTCGTGGCGGCGTGATCGACTCGGTCGATGCCAGCCGTGTGGTCGTGCGCGTTCATGATGATGAGGTCGAGACGGGCGAAGCCGGTGTCGACATCTACAACCTGACCAAGTACACCCGTTCCAACCAGAACACCTGCATCAACCAGCGTCCGCTGGTCAGCAAGGGTGATGTGGTTCAGCGTGGCGACATCATGGCCGATGGCCCGTCCACCGACATGGGTGAGCTGGCTCTGGGTCAGAACATGCGCGTCGCGTTCATGCCCTGGAACGGCTACAACTTCGAGGACTCCATCCTCCTGTCGGAGCGTGTGGTCCAAGAAGACCGCTTCACCACCATCCACATCCAGGAGCTGACCTGCGTGTCGCGCGACACCAAGCTCGGCCCAGAGGAAATCACCGCGGACATCCCCAACGTGGGTGAGGCCGCGCTGAACAAGCTGGATGAGGCGGGCATCGTCTATGTCGGCGCCGAAGTCGGCCCGGGCGACATCCTGGTGGGCAAGGTCACGCCGAAGGGCGAAACCCAGCTGACCCCGGAAGAAAAACTGCTGCGTGCGATCTTCGGTGAGAAGGCCAGCGACGTTAAGGACACCTCGCTGCGCGTGCCGACCGGCACCAAGGGCACCGTCATCGACGTGCAGGTGTTCATCCGTGACGGCGTGGAGCGCGATTCGCGCGCCCTGGCCATCGAGAAGATGCAACTCGACGAGATCCGCAAGGACCTCAACGAAGAGTTCCGCATCGTCGAGGGCGCGACCTTCGAGCGTCTGCGCTCGGCACTGGTCGGCGCGACTGCCGAAGGCGGTGCCGGCCTGAAGAAAGGCGTCGTCATCACCGACGAGACCCTGGATGCGCTCGAGCATGGTCAGTGGTTCAAGCTGCGCATGGCCGAAGACGCGCTCAACGAGCAGTTGGAGAAGGCCCAGGCCTATCTCTCCGACCGCCGTCAGCTGCTCGACGACAAGTTCGAGGACAAGAAGCGCAAGCTGCAGCAGGGCGACGATCTGGCGCCGGGCGTGTTGAAGATCGTCAAGGTCTACCTGGCGATCAAGCGCCGCATCCAGCCGGGCGACAAGATGGCCGGCCGTCACGGTAACAAGGGTGTGGTCTCGGTGATCATGCCGGTCGAGGACATGCCGCACGACGCCAACGGTACTCCGGTGGACATCGTCCTCAACCCGCTGGGCGTACCGTCGCGTATGAACGTCGGGCAGATCCTCGAAACTCACCTGGGCCTCGCGGCCAAGGGGCTGGGCGAGAAGATCAACCTGATGCTGGAAGAGCAGCGCAAGGTTGCCGAGCTGCGCAAGTTCCTGCACGAGATCTACAACGAGATCGGCGGTCGCCAGGAAAGCCTGGACGAGCTGAGCGATCAGGAAGTGCTGGATCTGGCGAACAACCTGCGCAAGGGCGTACCGATGGCCACTCCGGTGTTCGACGGTGCCAAGGAGCGCGAGATCAAGGCCATGCTGAAGCTGGCGGATCTGCCGGAAAGCGGCCAGATGCAGCTGTTCGACGGCCGTACCGGCAACAAGTTCGAGCGCACCACCACCGTCGGCTACATGTACATGCTCAAGCTCAACCACCTGGTCGACGACAAGATGCACGCGCGTTCCACCGGCTCCTACAGCCTGGTTACCCAGCAGCCGCTGGGCGGCAAGGCGCAGTTCGGTGGCCAGCGCTTCGGGGAGATGGAGGTCTGGGCCCTGGAGGCCTACGGCGCCGCGTACACCCTGCAGGAAATGCTCACGGTCAAGTCGGACGACGTGAACGGGCGGACCAAGATGTACAAGAACATCGTGGACGGCGATCACCGCATGGAGGCCGGCATGCCGGAATCCTTCAACGTGCTGATCAAAGAAATCCGCTCGCTCGGTATCGATATCGATCTGGAAACCGAATAACCACGCACCGCCTGTGCGGCGCCGGCGCGAGCCGGCAGCCGCAGGTCCGTGAGGAGGAAAGGCCTTGAAAGACTTGCTGAATCTGTTGAAAAACCAGGGTCAAATCGAAGAGTTCGATGCCATCAAGATTGCCCTGGCGTCGCCCGAGATGATCCGTTCCTGGTCCTTCGGTGAAGTGAAGAAGCCGGAGACCATCAACTACCGTACCTTCAAGCCGGAGCGCGATGGCCTGTTCTGCGCCAAGATCTTCGGACCGGTGAAGGACTACGAGTGCCTGTGCGGCAAGTACAAGCGCCTCAAGCATCGCGGCGTGATCTGCGAGAAGTGCGGCGTCGAAGTCGCGCTGGCCAAGGTGCGCCGCGAGCGCATGGCGCACATCGAACTGGCTTCGCCGGTCGCCCACATCTGGTTCCTCAAGTCGCTGCCGAGCCGTATCGGCCTGCTGCTGGACATGACCCTGCGTGACATCGAGCGCGTGCTCTATTTCGAGAGCTACGTGGTGATCGATCCGGGCATGACCACCCTGGAAAAAGGCCAGCTGCTCAACGACGAGCAGTACTTCGAAGCCCTCGAAGAGTTCGGTGACGACTTCGATGCCCGCATGGGCGCCGAGGCCGTGCGCGAACTGCTGCACGAAATCGACCTGGAGCACGAGATCGGTCGCCTGCGCGAAGAGATTCCGCAGACCAACTCGGAAACCAAGATCAAGAAGCTGTCCAAGCGCCTCAAGCTGATGGAAGCCTTCCATGGCTCGGGCAACCTGCCCGAGTGGATGGTGCTGACCGTGCTGCCGGTGCTGCCGCCGGACCTGCGTCCGCTGGTGCCGCTGGATGGCGGCCGCTTCGCGACCTCCGATCTGAACGATCTGTATCGCCGCGTGATCAACCGCAACAACCGCCTGAAGCGCCTGCTCGACCTGTCCGCGCCGGACATCATCGTGCGCAACGAAAAGCGCATGCTGCAGGAAGCGGTCGACGCCCTGCTCGACAACGGCCGTCGTGGTCGTGCCATCACCGGCTCGAACAAGCGTCCGCTGAAGTCCCTGGCCGACATGATCAAGGGTAAGCAGGGGCGTTTCCGCCAGAACCTGCTGGGCAAGCGCGTGGACTACTCCGGTCGTTCGGTTATTACCGTAGGCCCGACCCTGCGTCTGCATCAGTGCGGTCTGCCGAAGAAAATGGCGCTCGAGCTGTTCAAGCCGTTCATTTTCGGCAAGCTGGAAATGCGCGGCATGGCGACCACCATCAAGGCCGCCAAGAAGATGGTCGAGCGCGAATTGCCCGAGGTCTGGGACGTACTCGCCGAAGTCATCCGCGAACATCCCGTGCTGCTCAACCGTGCGCCGACCCTGCACCGCCTGGGCATCCAGGCGTTCGAGCCGGTACTGATCGAAGGCAAGGCGATCCAGCTGCACCCGCTGGTCTGTGCCGCGTACAACGCCGACTTCGACGGTGACCAGATGGCCGTGCACGTGCCGCTGACGCTGGAAGCCCAGCTGGAAGCGCGCGCGCTGATGATGTCGACCAACAACATCCTCTCGCCGGCCAACGGCGAGCCGATCATCGTGCCGTCGCAGGACGTGGTGCTGGGTCTGTACTACATGACCCGCGAAGCCATCAACGCCAAGGGCGAAGGCCGCGTGTTCGCCGACCTGCAGGAAGTCGACCGCGTGTTCCGCGCCGGCGAGGCCTCGCTGCATGCGCGGGTCAAGGTGCGGATCAACGAGACCATCAAGGATCGTGACGGCTCCATCACCAAGAACACCCGTATCGTCGACACCACTGTCGGCCGTGCGCTGCTGTTCCAGGTCGTTCCGGCCGGGCTGTCGTTCGACGTGGTCAACCAGCCGATGAAGAAGAAGGCGATCTCCAAGCTGATCAACCTGTGCTATCGCACCGTGGGTCTGAAGGACACCGTCATCTTCGCCGACCAGCTGATGTACACCGGTTTCGCCTATTCGACGATTTCCGGCGTTTCCATTGGCGTCAACGACTTCGTCATCCCGGACGAGAAGGCGCGCATCATCGATGCCGCCACCGAGGAAGTGAAGGAGATCGAGAGCCAGTACGCCTCCGGCCTGGTGACCCAGGGCGAGAAGTACAACAAGGTGATCGACCTCTGGTCCAAGGCCAACGACGAAGTGTCCAAGGCGATGATGGCCAACCTCTCCAAGGAGAAGGTCGTCAACCGCGAGGGCAAGGAAGTCGAGCAGGACTCGTTCAACTCGATGTACATGATGGCCGACTCCGGCGCGCGGGGTTCCGCGGCACAGATCCGCCAGCTGGCCGGTATGCGCGGCCTGATGGCCAAGCCCGACGGCTCCATCATCGAGACGCCGATCACCGCGAACTTCCGTGAAGGCCTGAACGTACTGCAGTACTTCATCTCCACCCACGGTGCGCGCAAGGGCTTGGCGGATACCGCGCTGAAAACCGCAAACTCCGGGTACCTGACCCGTCGTCTGGTCGACGTGGCGCAGGATCTGGTGGTGACCGAGATCGACTGCGGCACTGAGCAGGGCTTGCACATGACGCCGCACATCGAGGGTGGCGACGTGGTCGAGCCGCTGGGCGAGCGCGTGCTCGGCCGCGTAATCGCGCGTGACGTGCTCAAGCCGGGCACCGAAGAAGTCCTGGTGCCGGCCGGCACCCTGATCGACGAGCAGTGGGTCGATTTCATCGAGCTGAACAGCATCGACGAAGTGATCGTGCGTTCGCCGATCAGCTGTGAAACCCGCTATGGCATCTGCGCCAAGTGCTACGGTCGCGACCTGGCCCGCGGGCATCAGGTCAACATCGGCGAGGCGGTGGGTGTCATCGCCGCGCAGTCGATCGGTGAGCCGGGTACCCAGCTGACCATGCGTACCTTCCACATCGGTGGTGCGGCGAGCCGGACCTCGGCCGTCGACAACGTGCTGGTGAAGAACGGCGGTACCATCCGCCTGCACAACCTGAAATACGTCGAGCGCACCGATGGTGCGCTGGTGGCGGTTTCCCGCTCCGGCGAGCTGGCCGTGGCCGACGACTTCGGTCGCGAGCGCGAGCGCTACAAGCTGCCGTACGGTGCCGTTATCTCCATCAAGGAAGGTGACAAGGTCGATGCGGGCTCGGTAGTCGCCAAGTGGGATCCGCACACCCACCCGATCGTGACCGAAATGAAGGGTATCGTGACCTTCGTCGGCATGGAGGAGAACATCACCATCAAGCGCCAGACCGACGAACTCACCGGTCTGACCAACATCGAGGTGATGGATCCGAAGGACCGTCCGGCCGCCGGCAAGGACATCCGTCCGGCAGTCAAGCTGGTCGATGCCAGTGGCAAGGACCTGCTGCTGCCGGGTACCGACGTGCCGGCACAGTACTTCCTGCCGGCCAACGCCCTGGTCGGTGTGGCCGATGGCGCGGAAGTGAGTGTGGGTGACGTCATTGCACGTATCCCGCAGGAAACCTCCAAGACCCGCGACATCACCGGTGGTCTGCCGCGCGTGGCCGACCTGTTCGAGGCGCGTCGTCCGAAGGAGCCGTCGATCCTGGCGGAAATCAGCGGCACCATCAGCTTCGGCAAGGAGACCAAGGGCAAGCGCCGCCTGGTGATCACGCCGACCGATGGCAGCGATCCGTACGAGGAACTGATTCCGAAGTGGCGTCACCTCAACGTCTTCGAAGGCGAACAGGTGAACAAGGGTGAAGTGATCTCCGACGGCCCGAGCAACCCGCACGACATCCTGCGTCTGCTGGGCGTCAGCGCGCTGGCCAAGTACATCGTCAACGAGATCCAGGACGTGTACCGCCTGCAGGGCGTGAAGATCAACGACAAGCACATCGAAACCATCCTGCGGCAGATGCTGCGCAAGGTCGAGATCACCGAGTCGGGCGATTCCAGCTTCATCAAGGGCGACCAGATGGAGCTGACCCAGGTGCTGGAAGAGAACGAGAACCTGGGCGAAGAGGACAAGTTCGTCGCCAAGTACGTGCGCGTTCTGCTGGGTATCACCAAGGCCTCGCTGTCGACCGAGTCGTTCATTTCCGCGGCCTCCTTCCAGGAGACCACGCGGGTACTGACCGAAGCGGCCGTGACCGGCAAGCGCGACTACCTGCGCGGCCTGAAGGAAAACGTGGTCGTGGGTCGTCTGATTCCGGCCGGTACCGGTCTGGCCTATCACAGCGAGCGCAAGCGCAAGCGTGATGCCGACAAGCCGGTCCGCGTGAGTGCCGATGAAGTCGAAGCGGCGCTGACCGAGGCGCTGAACTCCAGCGGCAACTGAGTGCCAGGCCCCGGCGCAAGCCGGGACCTGCCTTGACGGTGTGCGAGAAGCTCTTTAGACTCTCGTACCCCTAATTTGGCGGGGCTTTGCGCCCTGCCATTTTTCGTTTGTGTCGAAAGACAACAGTGGAGCTAGTAGATGGCAACTATCAACCAGCTGGTACGTCAGCCGCGCAAGCGCGTCGTCGAGAAAAGCGACGTCCCTGCGCTGCAAAACTGCCCGCAACGCCGTGGCGTGTGCACCCGTGTGTACACCACCACGCCGAAGAAACCGAACTCCGCACTGCGTAAGGTGTGCCGTGTTCGCCTGACCAACGGCTTCGAAGTCGCCTCGTACATCGGCGGTGAAGGCCACAACCTGCAAGAGCACAGCGTGGTGCTGATTCGCGGCGGTCGCGTCAAGGACCTTCCGGGTGTGCGTTACCACACCGTGCGCGGTTCGCTGGATACCTCCGGCGTGAAGGACCGCAAGCAGGGTCGTTCCAAGTACGGCGCCAAGCGTCCGAAGTAAGCAAATTTCTATTTATTTGAGTCGATAAGAGTAAGGTCGGGCGTGATTTGTCATCGTCCCGAGCTAACCTGAAGACCGTTTTGAGGGCTTATCAATGCCAAGACGTCGTGTAGCGGCCAAGCGCGAGATTCTGGACGATCCGAAATACGGAAGTCTGATCCTGGCCAAGTTCATGAACCACGTGATGGAAAGCGGCAAGAAAGCCGTTGCCGAGCGTATCGTTTATGGTGCTCTGGACAAGGTCAAAGAGCGCAAGAATGGCGACCCCCTGGAAATCTTCGAAAAAGCACTTGACGCCATCGCTCCGCTGGTCGAAGTGAAGTCTCGCCGCGTAGGTGGTGCGACTTACCAGGTTCCGGTCGAAGTTCGCCCGTCCCGTCGCAACGCGCTGGCCATGCGCTGGCTGGTAGATGCCGCCCGCAAGCGTGGCGAAAAATCCATGGCGCTGCGTCTCGCTGGTGAATTGCTGGATGCGTTCGAAGGCAAAGGCGCTGCCGTGAAGAAGCGTGAAGACGTGCACCGTATGGCTGAGGCTAACAAGGCCTTCTCGCACTACCGCTTCTAATTTCAGCGAAAACAACTTTGCGAGGGCTTTATGGCTCGTACAACACCGATCAATCTCTACCGTAACATCGGTATCTGTGCGCACGTGGATGCGGGTAAAACCACTACCACCGAGCGCGTGCTGTTCTATACCGGTGTCAACCACAAAATGGGTGAGACCCATGACGGCGCCTCGACCACCGACTGGATGGTTCAGGAGCAGGAGCGTGGTATCACCATTACCTCGGCGGCCGTTACTGCGTTTTGGCAGGGTTCCGAGAAGCAGTACAAGAGCCATCGCGTAAACGTCATCGATACCCCCGGTCACGTGGACTTCACCATCGAAGTGGAGCGCTCGCTGCGCGTACTCGACGGTGCTGTCGTGGTGTTCTGCGGCACCTCCGGCGTTGAGCCGCAGTCCGAGACCGTGTGGCGTCAGGCCAACAAGTACGGCGTTCCGCGTATCGTCTACGTGAACAAGATGGACCGTCAGGGCGCGAACTTCATTCGTGTCGTCGAGCAGATCAAGAAGCGTCTGGGACATACTCCGGTGCCGCTGCAGTTGCAGATCGGTTCTGAGGAGAACTTCATCGGCCAGGTTGACCTGCTCAAGATGAAGGCTATCTACTGGAACGATGACGACAAGGGCATGACCTTCCGCGAGGAAGAGATCCCTGCGGAGCTGCAGGCCCAGGCCGAGGAATATCGCTCCAATCTGGTCGAGGCTGCCGCCGAGGCCAACGAAGAGCTGATGAACAAGTACCTGGAAGAAGGTGACCTGTCCCTCGAAGAGATCAAGGCTGGTCTGCGTCAGCGCACTATTGCCTGTGAGATCGTTCCGGCTGTTCTGGGCTCCTCGTTCAAGAACAAGGGTGTTCCCCTGGTGCTGGACGCGGTGATCGACTTCCTGCCGGCGCCGACCGATATTCCGCCAATTCAGGGTGTCAACCCGGATGACGAGGAGAAGACCGACGAGCGTGAGGCTTCCGATGAGGCTCCGTTCTCGGCGCTGGCGTTCAAGATCGCGACCGATCCGTTCGTTGGTACGCTGACCTTTGCTCGAGTGTATTCGGGTGTACTGAGTTCCGGTGACTCCGTCATCAACTCGGTGAAGGGCAAGAAAGAGCGCGTGGGTCGTATGGTGCAGATGCACGCCAACGAGCGTCAGGAAATCAAGGAAGTACGTGCCGGCGACATCGCCGCGCTGATCGGCATGAAGGATGTCACCACGGGCGACACCCTGTGCGATATCGACAAGCCGATCATTCTTGAGCGCATGGACTTCCCGGAGCCGGTGATTCACGTCGCCGTCGAGCCGAAGACCAAGGCTGACCAGGAGAAGATGGGTGTAGCGCTGGGCCGTCTGGCTCAGGAAGACCCTTCGTTCCGCGTGCGTACCGACGAGGAAACCGGTCAGACCATCATTGGTGGTATGGGCGAGCTGCACCTGGACATCATCGTTGACCGCATGCGTCGCGAGTTCAACGTCGAGGCCAACATCGGCAAGCCGCAGGTTGCTTATCGCGAGATGATTCGCAACAAGTGCGAAATCGAAGGCAAGTTCGTTCGCCAGTCCGGCGGTCGTGGCCAGTTCGGTCATTGCTGGATCCGCTTCGAGCCCTCCGAAGAAGGTCAGGAAGGTCTGGAGTTCAAGAACGAAGTCGTTGGTGGTGTGGTTCCGAAGGAATACATCCCGGCGATCCAGAAAGGCATCGAAGAGCAGATGAAGAACGGTGTTCTCGCCGGCTATCCGCTGCTCGGCCTGAAGGCGACCGTGTTCGATGGTTCCTACCACGACGTCGACTCCAACGAAATGGCGTTCAAGATCGCGGCTTCCATGGCGACCAAGCAGCTCTCCCAAAAGGGTGGTGCCGTACTGCTTGAGCCGGTCATGAAGGTCGAGGTGGTGACCCCTGAAGACTACATGGGCGACGTGATGGGTGACCTGAACCGTCGTCGTGGCCTGATCCAGGGTATGGAAGATTCCGTATCGGGTAAGGTCATTCGTGCAGAAGTGCCGCTGGGCGAGATGTTCGGCTATGCAACTGACGTGCGTTCGATGTCTCAGGGGCGCGCGAGCTACTCCATGGAATTCTCCAAGTACGCCGAGGCTCCGTCGAACATCGTCGAAGCTATTGTCAAAAAACAAGGTTGATTCAGCCCTTTAAGTAAGAGGTTTACTGTCGTGGCTAAGGAAAAA
>AJXE01000040.1 GCA_000263395.1 Stutzerimonas stutzeri TS44 | reverse complement strand
CCCTAAATCGGTGTCCGGGATCAGTAGGCCACTACAAGGGAAACTAAGCGCAGCTCGCTCCCGCAGCTCCTTGTTAACGGCATTCAGCTTTTTGCGGTGGATGATGTCTTCCAGTTCGTCGAGCAGTTCCTGGGTGCGGCCGATGCTGAAGGTCGGGATCAGGACGCTGCCGTTGTTGGCCAGGGCCTGCTCGATAACGCGCTCCAGGCGCTGTCGGCGGGTGCGGCGATCTTTGTGCTGGCGATCGCCATAGGTACTCTCGATCATCAGGATGTCGGCGCGGTACGGCGGCCTAGGTGCCGCCAACAGTGGTGCATGCGGCGCGCCGAGATCACCGGAGAAGACCACGCGTTTGTTGCCGGGGTGGGTCAGATCGATTTCCACATAGGCCGAGCCGAGGATATGCCCGGCGCGCTGTAGACGAATGCGTGCGATCAGCTCGTCGCTCTCGACCAGCGTGAACCAGTGTTGATACGGCAGCGGCACGAGGTGTTGCTCGACTCGCTTGAGGTAGCGCTCGACCTGCGCCTGGTCTCGGCTGATGCCGAGCTTGAAAGCGTCCTCCAGCACGATGGGCAGGAGCTTGGCCGAAGGTTCACTGCAGAGGATCGGCCCGTCGAAGCCAGCGGCGGGCACATAGGGAATGCAACCAACGTGATCGATGTGCACATGGGTCACTACCAGCGCCTTGACGGTGGCCACGGAGAATTCGATCGTCAGCCGATTTGCTCCGGCCGTGTACGCCGCGCCGGCATCGTCGCCCTGGAACAGTCCGCAGTCGATGAGCAGGCTGCTGGCGGCGTTCATATGCAACTGGTGACAGGAGCCGGTTACGCCATCCCTGGCGCCGTGATGCCGGATGATCGGGTAGCGCATGGTTAGTCCTTTAACGATGCAAAAAGCAGAAGACACCAGCAGCCAACATGTACTGTATGCAGGCGTGCCCGCCGTTGCCGAGCAGCCACAGCGGCGCCCAAGGCGTAACCCTGAACGGCTTGAGGAACATGCAATGACAGTATCTGGTGCATGGTCGTCCCATGAACAAGCACATCGAATTGGCAAGCTACTGCAACACAGCCAGTGTTGCCGAAGGGAAATAGCGACTAGCGCCTCGACAGCCGGCAAATATTAGGTATTTACGCGATGGCCTTGGGCCATATGGCGCACCAGCGCAACAAATAATCCCAGCATGCCGCCGAGCACCAGCGCGAGCGCGACAATCAGGGCCTTCCGGGGCTTGATCGGACGGCTCGGCTCGACCGCTTGCTGGTCAATGGACACCAGCTTTAGCGATGCCGTATCAAACTGCAGGGCACGCAGGCGCGCGGCCTCTTCGCGCCAGCCGGCGAGGTCTTTCAAGAAAAGATCTTCGTTTTCCCGACTGTTGAGCACTTCGATCTGACGATTGTGCTCAAGCAGCTTGAGCTCGCGGGCAATTTGCGCAATGCGCGGCTCGGTGAAGTCGTCCGAGCGGCGGGCAAGCAGAGCTTTGCGCTCGGCTTCCAGGGCATCGGTGCCCATGAAATACAGCGGGATCTGCTGATTGTTGACTTCGGTGCGGATCACGCTGCCCTGGGTGGCGACTTCAGCAGCGCCGAGGGATGAAGGGGTGGTGGGTTTACTGATCCCCAACGAGTCGGCGATACGAATTGCTTCATTCAACTGATTGATACGATTGTTGCGACGTGTCTTGAGCTGCTGACGCAGGGCTGCCAGCTCATCGTTGAGCTGTGCACGCTTCAGGGCATCGGCCTCGCTGAGTTTGGCGATCTTGACTTCCTTACCTGCTTCGTAGCTGGCGCGTGCAGCGGCGATCTTCCTCTCAAGCTGGTTGAGTCGATTGCCGATGAGAATATCCAGATCCGCAGCGACCTGCTGGCGGACGCCATTAAGGGAGTGCTGCACAAACTCGTTAACGACTTTCACGCCGTCGATTCCATCCGGATAGGTCAGCTGGATTCCAACGAAAGGTGTGGTCGTGCTTTCGCCCTTTTTGGCGTCGGGCTGTAGAAGCTTGAATGCTTCATCGTTAAAGCTTTCAAAGGTCTGTTCGAGACTGCGACCGGGCTGGGCGAGCACAGCAAATAGCGGCTCATTTTTACGGAAAAAGCTTAGGCGGTTTTCGTAGGAATCTAGCGCTGCGCCCACCTGCGCCATTGCTTGCTTGGGTGAGAGTTTATAAATACCCAGGTGATTGAGCTCATCGAGGTCTTTGATGGCTGCGGGCCGTAGTACGCTTTGGACCGTGTAGTAACGCGTAGCGAGCAACGCGTATGCAAGTCCTATCAGGCCCACCAGCGCTGCTATCGCTATGATCAATGCTTTCTGACGCCAAAGAGCGCGCGCCAATTGAATCAGGTCGATTTCATCATTTACGACGGTGACGAGATGTTGCGGAGGTGTAACGGCGTTCACGTCAAACTCCATTTTGAACAGAGAGGCCTGCCAACCGGGCTTCGGCTGGGCAGCAAAAATGAGAAGCACGTCAACTTTGACGGACGGCATTTTGCCACTACACAGATTTAATGCAAGCGCTACTTGGCGTCGCAAAGAGGCCCTAACCCGCGCAGTAGAAGGCTGCATTGACTAAACGCAAGGAATGCCATTGGGCGCAACTTTAGGTAACGTAGACCATCGTAGCCCAATCAAGAAAGAGAAAACAGACAAAGGCGGTTAGCTGCTCCTAACCGCCTTAAACTTCAACTCAGTTACATCGGATACGCACGATCTCGATTCATCAGGCTGCGTACCAATGCAACGAAGATACCCAGCATTGCACCGAGTACCAGCCCGAGCGCCAAAATCAGCGCCTTTTTCGGCTTGATTGGGTTGAGCGATTGCAGGGCAGGCTGATCCAAGCGAACAAGGCGCAATCGCTCGGTGTCGAGCTTGATGCCCTTCAGCCGAGAGGCTTTTTCTCTAAGCTGCGCAAGGTTGGTCAAGTAAAGGTCCTCTCCTTCGCGCGCCTTCAAAATCTCCACTTCGCGGTTGTTCTCCAGCAGCGTCAGCTCCGACTGGATTTCCGCGATGCGCGGCTCAACAAAGTCGTCGGACGTGCGATTCTTCAGCGCATCGCGCTCTGCCGTAAGCGCTTCGGTGCCCAGGAAGTAAAGTGGCGCTTCCTGATTGGTCACTTCGGTGCGGATGACCTGAGTACCAGAACGTGCCGACGCAGTCATCGCTGACGGACTCGTTGGAGTACGAATGCCCAGCGAGTCGGCAATGGTTATCGCCTCATTTAGCTCTTGGATACGGTTGTTCCTGCGTATCTTCAACTCGGCACGCAATGCGGCGAGTTCGTCCCGAAGCTGAGCACGCTTCAGAGCTGCGTCTTCGAGCAATGTCGCAATCTTCGCCTCTTTGGAGGCAGAGTAGTTCGCTCGTTGCGCCTCCATGTTCATATCGAGGCTCGCCAGGCGGTTGGCGATCAGACTTTCCAGATCCTCGGCGATTTCCTTACGCTCAAGTTCGAGTACGTAGTCAACGAAACCGTTCACGATCGCCGAACCCTCCATGCCCTTAGGATAAGTAAGCTTCAGCCCCACATAGGCACTGCGGTTCTCGGTCTTCTTGGGATCCGGGTGAAGCATCTCAAACGCCTGCTCGTTGAAATCAGCGAAGGCTTGCTCAGGTGAGTCCCCCTTCGGCTCAATCGCCTGGAACAGCTCCTGGTTGCTAAGAAAATAGTCCAGACGTTTGTCGTAGGATGAAAGCCCACTCGCCACCCTGCTGAGTGCATCCTCGGGCGTGAGCTTGTAGATACCGGTCTCGTTGAGCTGATCAAGCATGCTCTGCGGAACAGGTCGAAGGTAGGTTTTGGTTTGGTAGTACGGAGTCGCGAGAAAAGCGTAGGCAGCCGCGACCAAGGTTGCTGCGAACGTCACGCCAATGATAAGGAGGCGTTGTCGCCAGAGCGCACGAAATAGCTCAACCAGATCAATTTCATCATTTGCCAGAGGCTGGGGCTGCACGATCATCCGGTTTCCTTGTTATGGGCTGTAAAGCAATCGGAGCGGGATTCGTATGGGATAGCGACAAAAAGTTCCTTACGTTATAGAGAATTAGCGCATTTTTTCTGGAGCACGCGACGCACCTCACAAAAATTTGCACCGCGCCTTCGAAGCGTCACTCTTCCTCATTCACCCGATCCCGCAGTTCCTTCCCCGGCTTGAAATGCGGGACGAACTTGCCGTCCAGGCTGACCGATTGGCCGGTCTTGGGATTTCGGCCCACGCGGGGGGCGCGATAGTGGAGGGAGAAACTGCCGAAACCGCGAATCTCGATGCGGTCGCCAGTGGCCAGCGCCTGTGCCATCTGCTCGAGCATGGTCTTGATGGCCAGCTCGACATCCTTCGAAGAAAGCATCCCCTGCTGGGTGACGATACGCTCGATCAACTCCGACTTGGTCATGGTTTTCCCTTCGTTTTCAAGCGGCTAGATGATTCGGGTTGCGGTCGTTTGTAGCATGTTGTTCAGACTTTGAACAGCCCAACGGGATTGACGGGCAGCGGCGTTCTTTGTATGGCGCGTACGCGATTGAGTGGTTCTCTGGAACATGTCGACGCGCTCTCGAACGGCATGATTCAGCTTCCGCTGCCGGGGAACTCGGGTTACCGCGAACTGTCTGTCCCCTGACGGACTACCCGGACGGCGCGGCAGAACCACATCTGCGCATAAGCATCTTTGCCGCCCCTCTACCCGCTCTCGGACCGCCCCGGCGGCGTGCCGGCAGCCAATCGCTGCATCGTCTACTCGCTCACCGGCCCGGTCATCGGGGCCTTTGTTCTCTTATCCTATATATATGTTGAACGCCTGCATGCTCATATCTCGTTACCGTTCTGTATCCCTTCGAGCGCGCACTGCGCGCCTGCCCCTGTATCGCACCCTGGGTGTTTGCATCTTCGGAGCCTGGCTTGCCAGCGCACCGGCACACGCACAGCAAGCCGGCGACTCGCAGCGCTGGGTGAGCGACACGCTGAGCACCTATGTGCGCAGCGGTCCGACCGAGGGGTATCGCATCGTTGGCACGCTGCAGTCGGGGCAGCCGGTGGAGTTGATCACCAGCAAGGGCGATTTCAGCCAGGTCCGCAGCGAGAATGGCGACACCGTGTGGATTCCCACCCGCGAGTTGCAAAACGTGCCTGGCCACGCCGAACGGGTACCGCAGCTGGAACAGCGCGTAGCCGAGCTGGATGAACAGTTGCGCACCATCGATGACAACTGGAAGGCCCGCGTGCAGGGAATGCAGGAGACGCTGGATGCGCGCAAGACGCTGATCGATGAGCTGGAGGCGCGCCGCCAGCAACTCGACAGCGCGCTGAGCCAGAGCCAGTCCGAGCTGCGCGAAGCACAGGCGCGGCTGGGCGATGAGAACAAGCAGGTGCTGATGCGCTACATGGTCTACGGCGGCAGCATCGCCGGTGCCGGCCTATTGCTGGGCCTGATCCTGCCGGCGATGACGCGCGGGCGTAAACGCAACGACCGCTGGTTCTGATTACGGCGCCACGTACCTCTCATTGCACGCGAGGCACGGGCTGCTGACTCGGGCAGGTTCATCGCCCCGCCCCTTGCCTCGCTGATCTAGCGCGCTGCCGCCGCGCTCGCCGGCAGCACGCGCCCTCGGCATTCGCCGAAGCCGATCGATGGATATCCCTCGCGGCGGCAGCGCGCCTTGAGGATGATCTCGTCGCCGTCTTCGAGGAAGGTACGCGTCTCGCCACTGGGCAGCTCCAGCGCACGTTTGCCGCCTTCGGTGACTTCCAGCAGGCTGCCGCAGCTGTCGGCGCTCGGCCCCGACAGCGTGCCGGAACCGAACAGGTCACCCGGCTGCAGGCTGCAGCCATTGACGCTGTGGTGCGCAACCATCTGCGCCACGGTCCAGTACATGTTCTGCGTGCTGCTCAGGGCAATGCGCTGGGCGGGCAGGCCCTGCGCGCGCATGGCTTCGGTGAGCAGCAACACCTCGAGCTCGATGTCCAGCGCGCCCAGTTGCTGGTCCCGCTCATCGAACAGATAAGGCAGCGGTTGCGGGTCGCCGGCCGGGCGCGGCGGTTGTGCGCAGCGGAACGGCGCCAGCGCCTCCGGCAGCACCACCCACGGCGACACGCTGGTGGCGAAGCTCTTGGACAGGAACGGCCCCAGCGGCTGATATTCCCAGGCCTGCAGATCGCGCGCCGACCAGTCGTTCAGCAGGCAGAAGCCCGCCACGTGCGCGGCCGCCTCGCCGATCGGAATTGTCTCGCCACGCGCATTACCCGGTCCGATCCAAATTCCCAGCTCCAGCTCGTAGTCGAGCCGCTTGCTCGCGCCGAAGACGGGCTCGCTCGCGCCCGCCGGCAGGGTCTGGCCGTTGGGCCGCCGAACGGGCGTTCCCGATACGTCGATGGTCGACGCGCGCCCGTGATAGCCGATGGGTACGTACTTGTAGTTCGGCAGCAACGGATTGTCCGGACGGAACAGTTTGCCGACGTTGTTGGCGTGATGAATGCCCACGTAGAAATCGGTGTAGTCGCCGACTCTCGCCGGCAAGTGCAATCGGCACTGGCTCATGGGCTTGAGCAGCGTCTCGCCCATCGCCTGCAGTCGCGTACGTTGCGCGCTGTGCTCGCCAAGCAGCTCGCACAAGCCGGTGCGCAATGCCAGGCGCGCCGAGGCACCGCGCGCGAAAAAGGCGTTGAGGCTGCTGCCCGCCGCGCTCCGCGCCGCCTCCAGTGCCGCCCCCGCGAACAGTCCCGCATCGCAGGCCGCGGCCAGATCGAAGATGTAATCACCGATGGCCACGCCGCCGCGCGGCGCGTCGCCGCCCAGGCTGAACACGCCCAACGGCAGGTTCGCGAGTGGAAAGTCCGGGTGGCCGTTGGCCGATTCGACCCAGCTGCGTAGCTCTGTCTGTGCGCTCATGTCATTTCCCCTGCATGTCGAAAGTTTTATCCAGGCCGGCCCAGCAGCTGTCGTAATCGGCCTGCAGATGCGGGCTTTGCAGCGCCTGGCGTGTGGGCCGCAGTACCTGGCCGGTTTCGAACATGAACGCCAGGGTGTTATCGATCTTGTGGGGTTCGAGTGCCGCATCGATCGCCTGTTCCGTGGAGGTGCGATCCGGCCCGTGCGCGCTCATGCAGGTGTGCAGCGAGGCGCCGCCGGGCAGGAAGCCATCGGCCTTGGCGTCGTAGGCGCCGTCGATCAGGCCCATGAATTCGTTCATCAGGTTGCGATGGAACCACGGCGGACGGAAGGTGTGCTCGGCGACCATCCAGCGCGGCGGGAAGATCACGAAGTCGATATTGGCCATGCCCGCAACGGCGCTCGGCGAGGTCAGCACGGTGAAGATCGACGGATCGGGATGATCGAAGCTGACCGTGCCAATCGTATTGAAACGCCGCAGATCGTATTTGTAAGGCACGTTGTTGCCATGCCAGGCGACCACGTCTAGCGGCGAGTGATCCAGTTCGGTCATCCAGAATTCGCCGAGAAACTTCTGCACCAGCTGAACCGGCCCGTCATGCTCCTCGTAGCACGCCACGGGCGCGAGGAAGTCGCGCGGATTGGCCAGACCGTTGCTGCCGATCGGTCCGAGCTCCGGCAGGCGCAACGCGCAGCCATGGTTCTCGCAGACATAGCCGCGCGCCGACGCGTCCAGCAATTCGATACGCACACGCATCCCGCGCGGGATCACGGCGATTTCCAGCGGCGCGACGTCGAGCACGCCGAGCTCGGTGACCAGCCGCAGCGCCCCCTGCTGCGGGACGATCAGCAACTCGCCGTCGGCATCGAAGAACACGCGCTGCATCGAGCGGTTGGCCACATAGCAATACAGGCTCGCACCGCTCGTTTGATCGGCCTCGGCGTTTGCCGCCAGGCACGACAGACCGTCGAGAAAATCGGTTGGCACGGCCGGAATGGGCTGCGGATTCCAGCGCAGGCGATTGGGCGTGATCGCCCCCAACCCGGCATCCAGCTGTCGTTCCAGGCGTTGGTAAGGACCGTGGGCGGCGGACGGACGCATGCGGTACAGCCACGTCCTGCGCGCTTCGCTGCGTGGCACGGTGAAGGCGGTGCCAGACAACAGCTCCGTGTAGAGCCGGTAGGGCACCTTCTGCGGCGAGTTCTGCCCCACCGGCAACGCGCCGGGCAGGGCTTCGCTGCTGAATTGATTGCCGAAACCGGACAGATAGCCGGCAGGCGCTGCAGATTGTGGCTGGGATTGCATGGCAACCTCGTTTTTTGTAATTAGATTACGCAAAACGTAATTTGAACTCCCCACGACGTCAAGCTATAAACAGCGCCTTTGCCACCGGACCGCCTCGCATGCCAGACCGCAACGCCGTCACCGTGCCCCGTCGCCAGAAAGTACAGGCCGCCGAGGTCGGCACCGATATCCTCACCGCGCTGGCTGAACTCGCGCCGGCGACCTCGCTGTCTCGCCTGGCCGAGCACGTCGGCATGCCGGCCAGCAAAGTCCATCGTTATCTGCAGGCGTTGATCGCCAGCGGCTTCGCCGAGCAGGATGCCCAGACCAATCACTACGGTCTGGGGCGCGCTGCGCTGTTCGTCGGGCTGGCCGCGCTCGGGCGGCTGGATGTGGTTCGCCTGGCGACGCCGCACCTGGCACAGCTGCGCGATGATCTCAACGAAACCTGCTTCCTCGCCGTCTGGGGCAACCGCGGGCCGACCGTCGTGCACGTCGAGCAGGCGCTGCGGGCCGTCACGCTGGTGACGCAGGTGGGTTCGGTGCTGCCGCTGCTGGGGTCGTCCACCGGCCTGGTGTTCAACGCCTTCCTGCCGAACCTGGAAACGGCGCCGCTACGCGAAGCGGAACTGCAGATGCCCGCGGCGCCCTCCTCCGCCGCTCTGGCGCAACAGATGAGCGAGTTGCAGCAACGCCACGTGCAGGCGGTGCACGGCCTGCTGATGGCCGGGGTGAATGCGCTATCGGCGCCGTTGTTCAGCGGGGACCGGCGCCTGGCGGGGGTCATCACCGTGGTCGGTACGGCGCCGGGCTTCATGGCAGAGGTGGATGGCGCTGCGGCACAGCGCCTGCTCGCAACGGCACGCGCGATCAGCGAACGCATGGGGGCGCATGTTCACGCCGTGTGAGGTGCAAATCAGCCAGACACCGCGAACCGGCGATGCCGCACATCCCGCGTGAATGGCGGCATGTTCGGGCAAGTCATCGCGTGGTTCCGAGCAGTGAGCCCTGATCGAACCGGATTCCGGCCAGCCAAGGAGAACCTAGAGCGCCCGGCTCCTGTTCAGGTTGGCGAGGATGCGTGCATGCACCTGCTGGCACTTGCGCAGATCCTCCTCGGGAATGCCGGCGAACAGCTCCTCGCGTACCTGCGTCGAAATCGACTCGATACGCTCGATCAGCGGGCGTGCCGGCGCGCCGAGCAGGATGAGCTTGGCGCGGCGGTCCTCGAGCGAAGCCTGACGATGAATCAACCCCTGCGCTTCGAGGCCGTCCAGCAGGCGGGCCAGCGTCGGCCCTTCGACGGCGACGCTTTGCGCCAGCTCGCGCTGGGTGGGTGAATGGTCGAAACGGGCCAGGTGCAGCAGCACCAGCCAGCGGGCCTGCGACAGTCCCAGGTCGGCGAGACGCCGATCCAGTTCCGCGCGCCAGCCACGCGAGAGTTGCGCCAACTGCATGGCGAAGCGATGTTGCTCGGCGTACATGAAGCCTGTATTCCTGCAAAAACAATTATTAGCGAGCTAATCACAGCTTCGATATGCAGGCAAGCCTACCAACGGCCAGTCACCACCCTCCTTCGGTACGCGGGAATACCCGGCAGCCTCGCCAGGACGCGGAATTGCGCCGCACCGGCGGGCGCTCGGTGACGCAGCCGGTTACAACTCGAACTCGGCCTGCAGGGCCGCGCGCACGCAGTACAGCACCGCTTCCGGCACCCGCGTGGCGAATTGCGCGGCGATCTCGGCCACTGGCGGCAGCTCGCCTTCGCCGTCGAGGAAGGCTTCCTGGATCTCGCCGAGCAGGTCCTCGGGCAGGTCGAGCGCCTGCTCCAGGCTCAGTTGCTGCTGGCCGATCGCCTCGGCCAACAGGGCGTAGACATTCTTCTCGCTGCAATCGAGCTGACGGGCGATCTGCGCGGGCGTCATGCCGGCACGCGCCAGCGTGACCAGCTCGTGACGCAGATCGCCAGGGGACTTGGCGGGCTCCGTCGCGCCCTGCAGCACTTCGAGGAACGCCGCGCCGTAGCGCTCCAGCTTGCGTGCGCCCACACCGCTGACGCGCGCCATGTCCGCCAGCGAAGCCGGCTGGCTGCGCAGCATTTCCAGCAACGTGGCGTCGGGAAAGATCACATAAGGCGGTACGCCGTGTTCCTCGGCCAGTCGCCGACGCAGCGCGCGCAACGCCTCCCAGGTATCGCGCTCCTCGATTCGCACCAGCTGGCTGGCAGGGCTCTTCTGCCCCTTGGCCGCCTGCTGTGGCTTGAGATCGCGGCGCAGCGCCAGGCTCACTTCGCCGCGCAGCAACGGCCGGCAGCTGTCGCTCAGGCGCAGGCCGCCGAAGCCTTCGAGATCGACATCCACCAGCCCGCGCGCTACCAGTTGGCGGAACAGCGAGCGCCAGTCGCCTTCGGCGAGGTTCTTGCCGACGCCGAACACCGAAAGATGCTGATGGCCGAGGCCGCGCACCTTGTCGTTGTCGCGCCCCAGCAGGATGTCCACCAGATGCCCGACGCCGTAGCGCTGTCCGCTGCGGTAGATCGCCGACAACGCCTGACGCGCCGGCTCGGTGGCGTCCCAGGTCTGCACATCGTCCACGCAGTTGTCGCAGTGCCCGCACGGCTGCGGCAGGTCCTCGTCGAAATAGGCCAGCAGCACCTGGCGCCGGCAGCGCGTCTCCTCGCACAGCGCGAGCATGGCATCGAGCTTGTGTTGCTCGATGCGCTTGTGGCGCTCGTCGCCCTCGGAGTTGTTGAGCATCTGCTTGAGGAAGATCACGTCCTGCAGGCCGTAGGCCATCCAGGCATCGGCCGGCAGGCCGTCGCGCCCTGCCCGCCCGGTCTCCTGGTAATAGGCCTCGAGCGACTTGGGCAGGTCCAGGTGAGCGACGAAGCGCACGTTGGGCTTGTCGATGCCCATGCCGAAGGCGATGGTCGCCACCATGATCAGCCCTTCCTCGTTGAGGAAGCGCTTCTGATGATAGGCGCGCAGTTCGTTGGGCAGCCCGGCGTGATACGGCAGCGCCGGAAAACCCTGCTCGGTGAGAAACGCCGCCAGATCGTCGACCTTCTTGCGCGACATGCAGTAGACGATACCGGCATCGCCGCGGCGCTCGGCGAGGAAGCCCAGCAGCTGCTTGCGCGGCTGCTCCTTGGGCACGATGCGGTAGAAGATGTTCGGCCGGTCGAAGCTGGAGAGGAAGCGCTCGGCATTCTGCAGTTGCAGGCGCTGGATGATCTCCTCGCGGGTGCGCATGTCCGCCGTGGCGGTCAGGGCGATACGCGGCACGCCGGGGAACAGCTCGGCGAGTTGGCCGAGCTGCAGATACTCGGGACGGAAATCGTGGCCCCACTGCGACACGCAATGCGCCTCGTCGATGGCGAACAGCGCGATCTGCAGCCGCTGCAGGAACGCCAGCATGCGCGGTTGCACCAGCCGTTCCGGCGCCAGGTAGAGCAGCTTGATCTCGTTGCGACGGATGCGCTCGGCGATGTCGCGCTGTTCGTCGGCACTCAGCGTGGAATTGAGCGCCACCGCCGCCACACCCAGCTCGTCGAGCGTGGCGACCTGATCGTCCATCAGCGCGATCAGCGGCGACACCACCACCGCCAGCCCGTCGCGCAGCAGCGCCGGCACCTGATAGCACAGCGACTTGCCGCCGCCGGTGGGCATCAGCACCAGCGCATCGCCGCCAGCGGCGACCTGCTCGATGATCGCGCCCTGGTTGCCGCGAAAGGCGTCGTAGCCGAATACGTCTTTGAGGATGCGCTGTGCCTGGTCGAGCATGCCGGTCTCCGAAACAAGGCGCGCAGTATACGCGAGCACCTGCCGGAGTTCAGGCGCGGTGGTCGGCCGCGTCGGCGCAACGGCCATCGAAGTAGCCTGCATCCCGCACCTCGTCTAGAATCCCGCTTGTCTTCCCCCCCAAGGTAGTTCCCGATGTCTTTCGCCGAGCAACTCACCCGCCTGCAGGTTTTCCTCGATGCCGACGACCTGCATGAAGAGGCGCTGGATTACATCGCCGCCCACGGCTACCTGACGGCTCTGAGCATCTGCTCCGAAGCGGTAGCGGAACGCGAATGGATCGATGCGCTGTTCTCCGAGCCACCGAAGTACAAAGACGACACCGAACGCGACGCCATCGAGGCGACGCTGGTCCAGCTCAAGGCGCATATCGCCCGCCAGCTGGCCAGCGACGAGGACATGGAGCTGCCCTGCGAGCTGGACCTCGGCGAGGAGCCTGACGAGTCCGATCTGCGCGGTTGGTGCATCGGCTTCATGGAAGGCGTGTTCATGCGCGAGGAGGTCTGGTTCGAGGATTCCGAGGAGGAGGTCAGCGAATTGCTGTTGCCGATCATGGTCGGCTCGGGCCTGTTCGACGAGCAGCCGGAGTTCGCCGAGATCGCCGACAGTCCCGAGCTGGTGGACGAGATGGTGGCGCAGATTCCGGAGATTCTCACCGCGCTGTACCTGCTCTGCCACGCTCCCGAGGAAAAGCCGGCGCTGCTCAAGCCGCGCCGCCACTGATGACCGGGTAGCCGCCGTGGCGCACCGCGATATTCCTCAGCAGCGCAACGCCGTGGTGCGCTATGCGCTGCTGACGGTCGGCTGGCTCGCGGTGGCGCTCGGCGTGGTGGGTATCTTCCTGCCGGTGCTGCCGACCACGCCCTTCATGCTGCTGGCAGCTGCCTGCTTCGTGCGCAGCTCGGAGCGCATCTACGTCTGGCTCGTCGAGCACCCGCGGCTCGGCCCCTGGTTCCGCGACTATCTGGAAGGCAACGGCATTCCGCTCAAGGGCAAGGCCTACACCATCCTCACCATGTGGGTGAGCATCAGCATCTCCTGCTGGCTGGTACCGCTCGCCTGGGCACGCATCGCCATGCTGCTCAGCGCCGCGCTGGTCACGCTGTACATCGTCAAACTGAAAACCCTGCACACGGTCGAAGCCAAACCACGCCAGTGAGCACGAATCCGCCCACCGGCAGGATTCGCCACGGAGAGCAGCCCATGCAGCCTTTGCAGTCTGGTCGTGCAAGCCGCAGCCGCCCGCTGGTGCTGCTTCTTGCGCTCGCCCTGCTCAGCGCACCGCTCTGGAACCTCGCGCGCTCGGCCAACTGGCAGCAGTGGAATTTCGAGCATATCTACCCCGTCCTGAAAAACCGCTACGGAGCCCTGGGCGAGGCGCTGCCACGGATCGAAGCCTGGCAGGAACTGTTGCAGCAGAGCGGCGGGCTGTCCGAGCAGCAGCAGCTTGCCGAGGTCAATCGCTTCTTCAACCGGCACATTCGCTTCAGCGACGACATCCGGGTCTGGGAGCAGGACGATTACTGGGCCACGCCCGTCGAATCGCTGATTCGCGGTGCTGGTGACTGCGAGGACTATGCACTCGCCAAGTATTTCACCCTGCGCCGCCTGGGCGTGCCCAGCGAGAAGCTGCGCATCACCTACGTCAAGGCACTGCGGCTGAATCAGGCGCACATGGTGCTGACCTACTACGCGACGCCCGGGGCCGAGCCGCTGGTGCTGGACAACATCGACGGCGTGATCCGCCCCGCCTCGCAGCGCGGCGACCTGCTGCCGGTGTATGCCTTCAACGCCGAGGGGCTGTATCTGCCCGGTGCGGGCGGTGGTAAACGTAGCGGAGATGGCAAAAGGCTGTCACGCTGGCAGGACGTTCTGCGCAAGATGCACGCCGAAGGTTTCGCGGTCGGCGAGGGCTAGTCGGGGGCGGTTTCCGGAGGGAAGTATGTCGTTACTCAAACAGCTGTTTCTCGCCATTTGTCTGTTCCTGGTCGTGGCCTTCGCCGGGAGCTTCCTCGCCAGCGTCAAGTATTCGCGCGAACAGTCGATCAGCCAGCTGCGCTCCCATGCCCAGGACGCCGCCACCGCGCTGGCGCTATCGATGACGCCGCATGTCGATGATCCGGTCATGCTCGAACTGCTGGTCAATTCGATCTTCGACAGCGGCTATTTCAGCAGCATCCGCATCGTCTCGATCGCCGATGGCCAACCGATCGTCGAACGCACCAGCAACATCGTCACCGAACAGGTGCCGAACTGGTTCGCCGCGCTGGTGAATCTGCCGGCACAGGGCGGCGACGCGCTGATCATGCGCGGCTGGGAGCAGGCGGCGCGCGTGGAGGTGATCAGCCACCCCGCCTTCGCCCTGGCCAAGGTCTGGGACAGCACCGTGGCGACGCTCTACTGGCTGCTGGGCTGTGGCCTGGTCAGCGCCCTGCTCGGCGGCTGGTTGCTGCGCAGCCAGTTGCGCCCGCTCGATCGCATGGTCGAGCAGGCGCAGGCCATCACCCGACGTGAGTTCGTCACCCTGCCCGAGCTGCCGCGCACACCTGAGCTGCGCCGCGTGGTGCAGGCGATGAACCAGATGGTCGCCAAGCTGCAAACGCTTTTCGCCGAAGAAGCGGCGCGCAGCGAACGGTTTCACCAGCAGGCCTTCGAGGACGAACTGACCGGGCTGGCCAACCGCCGCCTGCTGGATCAGCGCCTGGCAATCCAGCTGACCCCGGCGGAGCATCACGGCGGCGGCTACCTGATGCTGATCCGCCTCCACGACCTGAGCCGCCTCAACCAGCAGCTCGGCAGCCAGCAGACCGACCAGCTCGTCGCCGCGGTCGGTGCACGACTCGGGCGCGTGCCGGACGAACAGGGCCAGCCGCACTGGCTGGCCGCACGCAGCCGCGGTGGCGATTTCGTCCTGCTGGCCCCCGGGCTGCACGAAGCGCACGCCGCCCGACTCGCCGAAACCCTGAGCGCCGATCTGCAAGCACTGCGTCCGGCCGGCACGCACAGCGACGAACCGCTCGCGCACATCGGCTACACCGCCTTTCACATCGGCGATATGCCCGGCGCGGTGCTGGAGCGCGCCGACCACGCGCTGGCGCAGGCCCTGGGTAGCGACAGCGCCTGGCAGGAGTGCAGCAATTCGACGGCGCCGTGGCACAACGAGCACGAGTGGTATCGCGCGCTCGACGACGCGCTCGAACAGCGCGCCCTGCTCGTCTTCGTCCAGCCGGTGGTGCTGGCCGACAACCCGCAGCAGCTCCTGCATCAGAAACTGCTGGCGCGCCTGGAGGTCACCGGCGGCACGGTCCTGACCGCCGGCAGCTTCCTGCCGTGGCTGGAGCGGCTGGGCTGGACGGCCCGTTTCGACCGGCTGATGCTCGAACTGGCCATCGAACGCCTGCGGCAGGCGCCCGCGCCGCTGGCCGTCAGCCTGTCCAGCGCCACGCTGCGCGATGCCGGCGGCCTGGAGCGGATCGTCCAGTTGCTGCGTGATAACCCCGAGCAGGCCGGCCTGCTCTGCCTGGAGCTGGACGCCCGCCATCTGCCGGCGAGCGCCACGTTGCAACAATGCTGCCAGGCGCTGCGCGACACCGGCGCGCAGGTCGGCCTGCAACATTTCGGCGGCGACTTCAGCAAGCTCGGCGGCCTGCTGCGCCTGGCGCTGGTCTACCTGAAAATCGACGGAACCTATATCCGCAACATCGACCAGGACGACGTCAAGCGCGGCTTCATCGAGGCGCTCTACCGCACGACCCACAGCATCGACCTGCCGCTGATCGCCGAAATGGTGGAGACGCAAGGCGAACGCACGACGCTGGCCGCGCTCGGTGTACACGGCATCATGGGGCACGCGGTTGGCGCGCCCCACCCGTGGCAATAGGGAAAGGGAACGACTGGTCGCGACGACCTGTCGGCGTCACGGGAGAAGGAAAAATCAGGGCTGTTGCGGTTTCAGCGAACGAAACGGAAACGCCGGCTAAGGCAACCGCGGCTCCTCATCGTCGCTCAATAGAGCGCTCAGTCCGCCCAGTCGGGCACGGGTCTGCTGACGGGCGCGCAGTTTGCGCTGAGCCGCTTCCGGCAGGTCGGTAAAACGGATCACGCCGCGATCGATCAGCACGCCGATCAGGTCTTCCAGAACCCGCACCATTTCCAGGTCAGATGCCTGCAAGCCGACCCGCTGCGTGTTTTCATCCTCACTGCTTGCAAACCAGCTCAGGGCTTCATCACAGCCCGCGGGAATCGTTCCGGTCATCTCGTCGAATGGCTCGGCCTCGACCCGCCGAAGCTGCCCGTCTGGTTCTCGCTCGATATAGAGCATTCAGTTTCTCCAGCAAAGACAAGCCCACCGTTCCTGCGAACGGTGGGCTTGAGTGCCCTCAGACGTTATCGACCTTGAGGGCGTTGTCGGCGAGCAGGCTGTCGATCACCGCCGCCTCGTTCGTGGTGCCATACAGCTGAGCCAGATCCACACCGGCCAGCGTGATGTCCTGCACCGGCGCGCCGCCGGACGTGACGCTGACCGAGATGACCGTGTCGCTGCCGAAGGCGAACGTCAGGTAGTTATCCAGCGTCGCACTGTCGCCATCCACCCCGGACAGCAGCTCCGACAGATCGAGCACGTCCGAGGTGATGCCGGCCGGGTCGATATGGAAGTCGCTGATGGTATCGCTGCCATTGTCGCCTGCCCGCCAGACGAACGTGTCACGGCCCGCGCCGCCCGTCATGCTGTCGTCACCCAACCCACCGATCAGAACGTCGTCGCCGCCACCGCCGGAGAGAATGTCGTCGCCCAGGCCGCCATCCAGGTAGTTGTTCTGAGTATCGCCAGTCAGCAGATCGTCGCCGCTGCCGCCCACCGCACCTTCAATCCCCGAGTAGGTATCACCGGCCGCCAGACCGCCAATCCCCACCCCGCTCGCCAGATTCACCGTGACTCCGGCGGTGTCGGCGCTGTAGTCGGCGATATCCATGCCGGCTCCGCCATCAAGCACGTCTGCTCCTGCCCCGCCGATCAGCACATCGTCACCGAGACCGCCCTGCAGGATGTCGGCTCCGATACCGCCGTCGAGCACATCGTCACCATCGCCGCCCACCAGCGTGTCGTCGCCAGCACCGCCGGCCAGATAGTTGTCCAGCGCGTTGCCGCTCAGCTGATCATTGCCCGCGCCGCCCGCCAGGCCTTCGATACCCGTGTAGGTATCGCCCAGCGCATCGCCCGAGGTGCCCATTCCGGTGGCCAGACTAGCGGCGACAGCCGTGGTCGCGTCACCGTAGTCGACGATATCGAAGCCGGTACCGCCGGTGATGGCGTCGGCCAGGCTGCTGGCGGCGATCACGTCGTCGCCTGTCGTGCCGTTGATCACGAAGCTGGTCGTGGTCGCCTCGCCAACCACGTGCACGTTCAGCGTCGACGAGCTGGTCGAATCGCTGTCGCCATCCACCGCAACGATATCGAAGGCCAGGTACTGATCCGGCGGCAGCACCGTCGTACCGATGGTGGCGGTTGCGAAGCGCACCTTGCCGTCACCGGATATCCCTTCCAGGGTCAGCTGGTTGAAACTGATCGTCGGGTCGATCAGGGTTTCGATATTACCGTCGGTGATCACCACCTGACCGCTTTCAGTCTGATTGGTCAGCGAGTTGTAGGCTGTCCAGGCCACCGTCAGGGAACCGTTGACGAAGTTGTTTTCCAGCACCACCTCGTCGATGAGCCGGATGTTGGTGGTTGGCGAATCGTTGCCCACGGTGCCGGTGGAGTGGAACTCCATCATGAACTGCTCGCCATTCGCGAAGAACTGATCGGAGATACCGAAGCCCTGGGTCGAAGAGTTGATCGCGCCGGTGGTCGAACTGAACTCGATCAGGCCGTCGGTCGTCTCGGCGAACGACGGGCTGTGGCCCGACGCCAGGTTATTGAGTGCAAAGGTCTGCTCGGTGGACGCCTCGGGCTGCACGAGCGAGAAGGTGTAGGTGCCGTCCGCGTAGACCGTCAGCGTGAAGACAGTATCGTTGGTGCTGGTCACCGCCGATAGCGTGCTGCTGACGAGCTGGCCAGAGCCATCGTAAGTGTGCTGAACCGGCTCATAGGTCAGGCCGGTAATCGTCGGCCCACTGATCTGGAACGCGTCCAACCCGTCCGCACCCGCCACCACCGAGAAGGTTCCGTTGACCGTGCCGACCTCGTTGGGAATCGCCGCGGCAACGAAGGCGCCCAGCGTCGGCAGGTCGTCCACCACGCCGATAACCAGGTTGCTCGAGGCGCTGGCCAGACCATCCGAAACACTGACCGAGAAGGTATCGCTCTCCGTCCCCTCCAAGTCGTCGGTCGCATCGGTCAGCTTGTACTGATAGCTGACCACGCCGGTCGTGGCGTCGTAGCCAAGGACGGTCAGCATGCCGTAGGCACCGGCGAAGGTGCTGCCGATCAGGTTGGCGATGGTCACCGTCGTCGAGTTGATGGTGACGGTCTTGATGTCATCCAGCCCGTCCGCATCGCCCAGCGTGAAGGTGCCGTAGCCGAACTCGCTGTAGCTGGTGGGATCGGAGCCGAACGGCAAGCCCGCTTCGGATACCGTCGCGCCGGTAACGCTCAGGGTCGGGCTGTCGTTGCTACCGGTGATGGTGATGGTCAGCGTCGCGCTGGACGGATCACCGTCGGCGTCCTGCATGGTGTAGGTGAAGGTTTCGGTGAGGGTCTGGCCATCGTCCAGGCCTTGCACCGCGGCATCGGTCGGGTCCACCAGGTAGCTGTAGTTGCCGCCACCCAGGTCGGTGAAGGTGCCGTGCAGCGCCGTGGTGCTGGTCCAGTTGACGAAGCTGGTCGGGGTGTCGGCACCCGGTTGGCCGTTGGTGTGCAGGTCGTTGGTCAGCACGTTGCCGGTGATGGCGGTGACGCTGTCCTCGCCCACGCTGTTGCTGTCGTTCACCGCACGCGGCACGTCGTCGAGGATGTTGATGACCAGGCTGACCGGGGTCGAGCTGCCGGTGCCGTCGGTCACGCTCAGGCTAAAGCTGTCGGTCTCGGTGCCGTCGCCATCGGTGGTCGCTTCGGTGAGTTCGTAGGAGTAGCTCGCCACGCCGGTGGCGGCGTTGTAGGCGGTTACCGTCAGGGTGCCGTGGTCGCCGGTGAAGGTCGCGCCTTGCAGGTTGGCAATCATCACGGTCTGGTC
>AJXE01000039.1 GCA_000263395.1 Stutzerimonas stutzeri TS44 | reverse complement strand
AGGACCGCATCGCCGGCCTCGTGGCCGTGGTTGTCGTTGATCGCCTTGAAGTGATCCAGATCGATGAAGGCCAGCGCCAGCGGGCTGCCGGCGCGCTGCGCCGAGTCCCACTGCAGGCGCAGGATTTCCTCGCCGCTGCCGCGCGAGAAGATGCCGGTCAGCGGATCGCGGATGGCCTGGCGCACCAGCGCGATCATGAAGGCCAGCTGGCTCATGCCGGCCAGGCTGGCGACGCCGGCGATCAGGATCAGCAACCAGAACGCACCGGCGAAGGACGGCCAGTTCAACGTCGCCCAGCTCAGATAGCCGGCCAGCGCCTGCGCCAGCAGCAACAGCATGCCGAGCACCAGGCTTTCCACCAGCGTCAGCGGGAAGATCGTCAGCCCCGCCATCAGCACGAACGGCAGGAAGGCATAGCCGGTACCGACCACCGCCGAGAACTGCGCCAGCTGATAGGAGCCCAGCAGCGTATGCGAGGCGATGTAGAACACCGTCGGGATGGCGAAGAGGATCGCGATGGCCCGGTAGGCGTCGAACAGGTTGCCGCTCGGCCGGTAGAACAGCAGCAGCCAGGTGAACGCCAGGCAGGCCAGCAGGCGAAAGCACGCCAGCCACGCCCACAGCGGCATGTCGAAGACCAGCAGGTCGATGATGCTCCACAGCGGCGTGAGTACGGCGAAGAGGAAGGCGAACAGCCGCACGCGGTCGACGATCATCATCGCGCGGCGCTGACAGAGCAGCATGGGATGACCGACAGGCGTCAGCAGGTGGCGCAGTTCGCTGCTTTTCAGCTCGCTGGGCAGCAGCGTGGTCAGGCGGGAGCGAAGCAGATCGATCAGTGCAGTCATTGTTGCTCTATCCACGGCAGGGAACACGCGTCCAGGCACGGTCATTGCCGCACCTCGTGACATTCGCGGGTTACGAGTGATGGCTTACGGCCATCATCGCAATCCTAACGGGGCCGCCAATCGATTCATTGAGCCAGGGCAAGAACCAGAGGTTTTCCGGCACCTATCGCGCTATCCGTCTTTCGGGCGACAGCCGCGCCTGACGAATCGCCCTTTGGAGCACTGTCGCCGCGTGCCCGGCCTGGCTAGCTTGAACGGGCGCCAGATGCGCGCAGCAGAACAACAACAAGAAGGGAGACTACCCGATGCATCCGACGACAAGACCGCTGGCCGCCCTGCTGCTGGCCATCCTTGCCGGCAGCGCCGCAGCCGCGGACGGCCCGTTCAGCCAGTTCATCAACTTCGGCGACTCGCTCAGCGATGCCGGCAACTTCCCCGACCTCGGCAGCCCGCTGCTGAGCGGCTATCCGACCGGCGGGTTGCGCTTCACCAACCGCACCGGCCCGAGCTATGGCGACGGCAACGTCGAATACGCCGGCCAGGTCACCACCCAGCTGCTGGCCGAGCGCCTGGGGCTGACCTCGCTACCCTCCACGCCGCTGCTGCCGCAACTGCTGACCGGCAACCCGGACGGCACCAACTACGCCGTCGGCGGCTACCGTACCGACCAGATCCTCGATTCCATCAGCGGTACCTCGACGGTGACCGCCGGCAGTCTGAGCCGCTCGCGCGATGGCTACCTGGTGGAGCATCCGCAGGCCGACCCGAACGCGCTGTACTACCTCAACGGCGGCGCCAACGACATCTTCCAGCTCGGCAGCCGCCCCACCACCATGGCCGCCGCAGCCGGCAACCTGGTGGCCGGCGTCAGCGCACTGGCCGAAGCCGGTGCGCGCTATATCATCGTCTCCGACCTGCCCGATGTCGGCAGCACCCCACTCGGCACCCTGACCGGCAACAGCGCTCAGCTCAATGCGCTCAGCGACCAGTACAACGCCGAGCTCGAGGCGCAACTGCGCGGCTCCGGTGCCAATTACGTACTGCTCAACAGCCGCGGGCTGCTCGACGAGGTACGCGCCAACCTCGCGCAATTCGGCTTCGCCGCCGACATCAACCAGAACGCCGTGTGCTTCTCCGGCGACAGCTGCCTGGCCGACCCGACCTATGGCCGCAGCGGCAGCAATCCAGACCCGGACCGCCTGCTGTTCAACGATGCCGTGCACCCGACCACCGCGCTGCATCGCATCAGCGCCGACTACCTGTATTCGATCGTCGCGGCGCCCTGGGAAATCTCGCGCCTGCCGGAGATGGGCCAGGCGGCGCTGCGCGCGCAGCTGCAGCAACTCGATCAGGAGCTGATGGCCCAGCGCGGCCGCTGGCAGCCCGTCGGCGAATGGCGCATCCAGGCCGGCGGCGGCTATCGCAGCCCGGACTTCGACGACTACGGCAGTGGCGACGGCGACAGCCAGTCGCTGTCGCTGAACCTGTCCCACCGCCTGAGCGAGCAATGGCTGGCCGGCCTCAGCCTGGCGGTCGGAGAGAACGGCATCAACCTCGGCGCCGGCGAATCCGACTACGACATGCACAGCTACCTGGCGACCGCCTTTGCCCGTTACGAGCAGGATCGCCTGTTCGCCGATTTCACCCTCAGCGGCGGCCATCTGGATTACCACGATCTGCAACGGCGCTTCGCGCTGGGCAGCAGCGAGCGCGTCGAACAGGGCTCCACCGACGGGCAGCTCTGGGCACTCGGCACCAAGCTCGGCTTCAACCTGATGCAGGCGCAGGATGCGATGCAGTTCGGCCCCTTCATCGGCGCGAGCTACCAGCGCGTGGAGGTGGACGGCTATAGCGAGCACGGCGAGCGCTCCACCGCGATGACCTTCGCCGATCAGGAGCGCGATTCGCTGCGCCTGTCGCTCGGCCTGTTCGGCGACCTGGCCCTGAGCGAGCGCACCCGCCTGTACGGCGAAGTGGCCCGCGAGGTGGAGCGTGAAGACGAGGATCCGGAAGACCTGCGCATGTCGCTCAACAGCCTGCCCGGTAACAGCTTCGAGCTACCCGGCGCAGTGCCGAGCGGCGACCAGACGCGCTTCAGTGTCGGCCTGACGCATCAGCTGGCCACTGATCTGGCGCTGCGGGCCAACTACCACTATCGCGGCAACGACAACCGCGATCATGGCCTGAACCTGTCGCTCAGCTGGGATCTGTAAGCCGTCCGGGGCAGCCTTGCGGTTGCCCCTGCTGGCCCTCAGCGCGCGTCGATCTGCCCTTGCAGGTTGGCGATCTGGCTCTGCAGCGTGGTGATGTTGCGGGTGACCTGGGCACGGAAGGCGTCGAATTCGGCCGTGTTGGAGCTGGCCGCCGGACGGTTCTCCAGCTCGCTGCGCAACACCAGCAGATCCTGTTCGAGGCGGCTGATCGCCTGGCTCGGGTTGCCGCGCTGCTGCAGAGCGGCAACGTCCTTGCCCAGCGCATCGACGCGGCTGCCCAGTTGCTCCTGCGCGGTCTGCGCCGTTTTCAGCGCGGCCTGCTCGCTACTCAGGGTCTTGACGCTTGCGGTCAGCGTCGCGCCTGCCTGCTGCTGGGTGCGCAGCTCGCCATCCAGCCCATCGAGGCGCTTGCCCTGCTCCTGCAGGCGCTGATCCTGGTTGCCCTGCTTGCCGGCCAGGCTCTGCTGCTCGGTGGCGAACGCCTGCTGCTTACGGGTCAGCTCGATCACCTGTTGTTCGAGCTGCTTGATGCGCAGCTTCACCGCCTCGCTTTCCGTGGTGACGTTGGACTCGGTCGCCACGACCTTGCCGGAAATGTCGCGCAGGCGGCCCGCGGCGTCTTCGCTGATCCGCGCGAAGCTGTCCTGGGTGGCGACCAGCTGCATCTCCAGCGCGGCCATGCGCTGGAAACTCCACCAGACGAACGCGCCGAGGCAGACCGCGAGCACCACCACCAGCCCCCACAGCGGCGCGGAACTGCCCGCGCGACGCTTCTGCTGCCGCGCGCGCCCGGTTTCGCCGCGCTCGACGGCAGGCTTGGCGAGCGGCTCCAGATCCGGCGCCGGATAAGGCTCTTCGCGATCCCGGGCCGCCGAGAGGCTGGGGATATGGTCCAGTTCGTCGTGAGCATCGTTGCGCATGGGTTACCTTCCAGATGGCGCGAAGCAAAAAAACAGCGCGCAGTATAACGATTCGACCAGGCCGCAGCAGGCACGCCGGCGCGCTGGCACGGCACCGTCACGAGGCAGCGCGCACCGGCGCTGCGCACGGCTGCACGGGCCAGCCCGGACGGATGCGCCAAGCGTGGCGCTCGTCAGCAGCCCGACCCGCATGGCACGCGCCTGCCGGCGTGGTCGCGCAAAACTGACCTGGCGAAGCGCCAGCCCGTCTCACCCGCTCACCAGCCAGCGCCCGGCGCAACGCAACAGGTGGTGGGTCAGCTCATCCAGCAGCGCGCCGCCGTTGCGCCAGTGATGCCAGTACAGCGGCACGTCGATGGGCGGACCGGACAGCACATCGACCAGTTCGCCGCGCGCGAGTTCGTCGCGCACCTGCAACTGCGGCACCAGCCCCCAGCCGAGCCCGCTCTGCAGCATCCGCACGAAGCCTTCGGACGACGGGCACAGATGGTGGATGAAGCCGTCCGTACCGCCGATGGAAGCCATGAAGCGGTGCTGCAGGCGGTCATCCGGGCCGAACACGATGGCCGGCGCGCGCGCCAGCGTCTCGGCGCTCGGCTGGCTGCCGAGGTAACGCCGCTGGAATGCCGGGCTGGCCAGCGCGCGGTAACGCATCGCGCCCAGGTACTGGCTGCGCGCGCCGGCCAGCGGCCGCTCGGCCGCACAGACGCAGCCGGCCACCTCGCCGGCGCGCATGCGCTTGAGGCCGACCGCCTGGTCCTCCACCACATGATCGAGCAGCACCGCGTGCTCGGCGCAGAACGGCGCGACGGCCTCGGCCCACCAGGTCGCCAGGCTGTCGGCGTTGAGCGCGATGCGCAGTCGCTCGGGCAGACGATTCTCGTCCAGCGTCGGCACCTGGCCCTGCAGGTCGCGCTCCAGCAGGCGCACCTGCTGCACATGGTTGAGCAGCCGATGGCCCAACTCGGTCGGCCGTGGCGGCGCGCCACGCAACAGCACCGGCTGGCCGACCCGCGCCTCGAGCAGCTTGATGCGCTGCGACACCGCCGATTGCGACAGTCCGAGCGCCGCGGCGGCGCGCTCGAAGCCGGCCTGCTCGACCACCGCGGCCAGCGCGGCGAGCAGCTTGTAATCGAACATCTGTTTTCCTAATGGGGGTTAACGAAGATTCGTTTCTCTTATATTCCTCCTCACCCCAGACTGCCAGCCTGAACTTCGACAAGGCGGCAAGCATGGGAATCCTCTGGAGCAGTTACCTGAACGGGCTGGCGGTCACCGCCGGGCTGATCGTCGCCATCGGCGCGCAGAACGCCTTCGTCCTGGCGCAGAGCCTGCGCCGCGAGCACCACCTGCCGGTCGCCGCGCTGTGCGTGCTCTGCGATGCGATCCTGATCAGCCTCGGCGTGTTCGGCCTGGCGGCGATCCTGGCGCAGAACCCGACGCTGCTGGCGATCACCCGCTGGGGCGGCGTGGCCTTCCTGCTGTGGTACGGCGTCGCGGCACTGCGCCGCGCCGTGCGGCCGCAGGCGCTGCAACAGCAGGGCAACGGCGAACGGCGCTCACGGCGTGCGGTGCTGCTCGCCGCGCTGGCGGTGACCCTGCTCAATCCGCATGTCTATCTCGACACGGTGCTGCTGATCGGTTCGCTCGGCGCGCAGCAGCCGGCGCCGGGCGCCTACACGCTGGGCGCGGCGAGTGCCTCGATGCTGTGGTTCCTCGCCCTGGCGCTGGGCGGCGCCTGGCTCGCGCCGTGGCTGGCACGCCCGCTGACCTGGCGACTGATCGACGTCGGCGTCGCTGCGATGATGTTCGCCGTCGCACTGCAGCTGGCCCTGCCCGACCGAGTGTGAGCGGGCTGAAGGAACGACCCCGCCGGCGCGGGGTCCACGCAAGGCGACTCCCGCGCAGGCGGGCCTCGAAAGCTACGCCGCAAGGGTCTGGAACAGGCTTTCCCACACAGTTGCTGCGTGGTTTTGCCGCAGGGTGGGTGCTATGATCCGGCGTTCGCAGGCTATGCTTCAACCCGCCTGTCCGGCCGACCGTGAACGGCCAGAGTTCGCGCAAAGATCGCGGTGAGCGAAGGGAGAACAGCCGAAACGAGCAGGGTGCGCACAGCGTTCACCTCT
This sequence comes from Stutzerimonas stutzeri TS44, assembly GCA_000263395.1. Classification (GTDB taxonomy): domain Bacteria; phylum Pseudomonadota; class Gammaproteobacteria; order Pseudomonadales; family Pseudomonadaceae; genus Stutzerimonas; species Stutzerimonas stutzeri_C. The sequence goes on along the minus strand of AJXE01000039.1, from coordinate 13,622 downwards.
GGTTTCATCCGATAACGGCTGCCCCCATGCGCCCGCCGCATCATGTCCTCGACACCTGAGTAGGAGATACATCATGGCTTTCGAATTGCCGCCGCTGCCGTACGCAAAGAATGCTCTCGAGCCGCACATGTCCGCCGAGACCCTGGACTATCACCACGACAAGCACCACGCTGCCTACGTGACCAACCTGAACAATCTGGTCCCGGGCACCGAGTTCGAAGGCAAGGACCTGGAAAGCATCATCAAGTCCGCCTCCGGCGGCATCTTCAACAACGCAGCCCAGGTCTGGAACCACACCTTCTTCTGGAACTGCCTGGCCCCGAACGCCGGCGGCCAGCCGAGCGGCGCCCTGGCTGACGCCATCAACGCCTCCTTCGGCTCGTTCGACAAGTTCAAGGAAGAGTTCACCAAGACCGCCATCGGCACCTTCGGTTCCGGCTGGGCCTGGCTGGTGAAGAAGTCCGACGGCAGCCTGGGCCTGGCCAGCACCATCGGCGCCGGCAACCCGATGACCGCCGGCGACAAGCCGCTGCTGACCTGCGACGTGTGGGAACACGCCTACTACATCGACTACCGCAACGCCCGTCCGAAGTTCGTCGAGGCGTACTGGAACCTGGTCAACTGGGATTTCGTCGCGAAGAACTTCGCTGGCTGATCCAGCCGTTCCGGCTGTTCGCACGCGCATGCGCGCCGGACAGCCTGTCAAGTCACGCAAAATGCCCGCTTCGTCAGTTGCGGGCATTTTTCGTTCAAGCCCCGCAGAACCCGGCCGATGTGACGGGAGGCGTGCGCCGGCACGCTCATCTGACGCCATTGTTCGAGCACAAGGTTTTTGACGATATCGCCATGACTATCAATACTTGCGCAACCAAGCACCGGCACGGAAAAGGGATCTTCTCTTGAAGCTGGAACTGCGCAACAGCCTGTCACGAAGACTCCTGCGAGTGGTTCTGCTGTCCGCACTGGCCGTGGGGCTGGTTCTCAGCTGTGCGCAGATCATCTTCGGCGCCTACAAGACCCGCCACCTCATCGCCGACGATGCCCAGCGCATCCTGCGCATGACGCGCGATCCCTCGACGCAGGCGATCTACAGCCTCGACCGGGAAATGGGCAGCCAGGTGATGGAGGGCCTGTTCCAGCACGAATCCATCCGCGAAGCCTCCATCGGCCAGGCCGGCGATGGGCTGCTGGCGCACAAGTCGCGGCCCCTGCTGACGCTGCCGTCGCGCTGGCTGACCGACCCGATCCTCGGTCGCGACCAGCAGTTCTCCATTGCGCTGATCGGCCGCGAGCCCTACAACGAGTACTACGGCGACCTGCGCATCACCCTCGACACCGCCCGCTACGGCCAGGAGTTCATCAGCGACTCGGTGGTAATCGCGGTCGTCGGCATCCTGCGCGCGCTGACCCTCGCCCTGGTGCTGTTCCTCATCTACGAATGGCTGCTGACGCGCCCGCTGACCAAGCTGATCGAGCACCTGGCGCGCATCGACCCCGACCGTCCCAGCGCGCTCAAGCTGCCGCTGATCAAGGGCCATGAACGCAACGAACTGGGCCTCTGGGTGGAAACCGCCAACAGCCTGCTCGCCGCCATCGAACACAACATGCAGCTGCGCCAGCAGGCCGAAAGCAACCTGCAGCACATGACCCAGTACGACCCGCTCACCGGCCTGCCGAACCGTTTGCAGCTGCAGCGCCAGCTCGACCACATTCTCGAGGAAGCGCGCCGCCTGCAACGGCGCGTCGCGGTGCTCTGCCTCGGGCTGGACGATTTCAAGGGCATCAACGAGCAGTTCAGCTACCGCACCGGTGACCGTCTGCTGCTGGCGCTGGCCGACCGCCTGCGCGCGCTCGGCGGCAGACTGGACGCCCTGGCACGCCTGGGCGGCGATCAGTTCGTCCTGGTCCTCTCGGGAATCGAGCAGCCCTACGAAGCCGCGGAGCTGGCGCAGACCCTGCTCGATGACCTGGAGACACCGCTGGAGGTGGACGGCCAGCACATCCGGCTGCGCGGCACCATCGGCGTGACGCTGTACCCGGAAGACGGCAACGACACCGAGAAGCTGCTGCAGAAGGCCGAGCAGACCATGACCCTGGCCAAGAACCGCTCGCGCAATCGCTACCAGTTCTACGTCGCCAGCATCGACAGCGAAATGCGCGCTCGCCGCGAGCTGGAAAAGGGCCTCGGCGAAGCCCTGGCGCGTGGCGAGTTCTTCCTCACCTACCAGCCGCAGGTGGATTACCGGCAGAACCGCATCACCGGCGTCGAAGCGCTGCTGCGCTGGAAACACCAGGGCAAGCTGGTGCCGCCGGACCTGTTCATTCCGGTGGCCGAGCAGAACGGCAGCATCATCCCGATCGGCTTCTGGGTGCTCGACCAGGCCTGCCGCCAGCTGCAGGAATGGCGCGGCCTGGGCTTCACCAGCCTGCGCATGGCCGTCAACCTGTCCACCGTCCAGCTGCACCACGCCGGGCTGCCGCAGATGATCAGCGACCTGCTAAAGAGGCACCAGCTGCCGGCCGAGACCCTGGAGCTGGAAGTCACCGAAACCGGCCTGATGGAAGACATCCAGGCCGCCCGGCACAACCTGCTGAGCCTGCGGCGCTCCGGCGCACTGATCGCCATCGACGATTTCGGCACCGGCTACTCCTCGCTCAGCTACCTCAGGAGCCTGCCGCTGGACAAGATCAAGATCGACAAGAGCTTCGTTCAGGACATCGCCCAGGACGAAGGCGCCACCATCGTCCGGGCGATCATCCAGCTGGGCCGCAGCCTGGGCATGAGCGTCATCGCCGAAGGCGTGGAGACGCCGGCGCAGGAAGCCTACCTGATCGCCGAGGGCTGCCAGGAAGGCCAGGGTTATTACTACAGCAAGCCACTGCAGCCGCGGGAAATGACCGCACTGCTGGAACAATCCCGCCACGTCGGCCAGGCAGTCAACTCAGCACCGCTGTGACCCGGCGTTGCACCGCCCATCTACCGGCCAGCCACCTGGCCTTTGCCGAGACACCGATGAAACGCTTCGTACTGCTCGATACTGCCGAGATCCCCGATAACGGCGGCGCGCTGTGCCTGTTCGAATATGGCGAGGACTTCGTCATCAAGATCCAGGGTGGCAGCGGCAACCAGTTGATGAACAGCCGCACCCACGGCTCGGAAGATGCACTGGCAGAAATCCCCTGCCGCCGGCTGCAGGCCCGCCAGCAGCCGCGCGTGCTGATCGGTGGTCTGGGCATGGGCTTCACCCTGGCGTCGGCACTCCGCCACCTGGGCGAGGATGCAGAGGTGAACGTTGCCGAACTGGTGCCGGGGGTCATCGAATGGAACCGCGGCCCGCTCGGCGAGAAAGCCGGCAACCCACTGCGCGACCCGCGTACGCGCGTGCTCAACGAGGACGTCGCCGGCGTACTGAAACGCCAACCGCAGGGCTTCGACGCCATCATGCTGGATGTCGACAACGGCCCCGAGGGGCTCACGCAGAAGAGCAACAGCTGGCTCTACTCGGCCGACGGGCTCGCCAATTGTGCCCGCGCCTTGCGCCCCGGCGGTATCCTCGCCGTGTGGTCGGCCAGCGCCGATCGCGGTTTTTCGCAACGCCTGGCCAGGGCCGGCTTCAAGGCCGAGGAAGTCCAGGTATTCGCCCACGGCAACCGCGGCACCCGGCACACCATCTGGATTTGCGAGAAGCTCAGGGCTTGAACAACGCTACCAGTGACTGACGCCCAGCTGGGCGGCCAGCCACAGCGCCCCGCCCAGGCAGGCCAGGGCGCCGGCCGCGGCCTGCCAGTAGAAGCGCCGGGCGAGCACCTCCTCGCCGTGGCTGGAGAGCACGAACGGCTGCGCCTGCGCCGGGCGCGTCAGCTGGGCGACGGCCGGCGCGCTGCTCGCGGTGCGGTGGCGATCCTCGGCCTCCAGCCCGGCCGCCAGCCTGACGCGGCGCCACTCCTGTTCGTCGAGCCGGCCGTCGCCATCGCGGTCGAAGCGCTGCAACAGACCGGCGAAATCGCCTTTCCACTGGCGGATCACCTCCGCCTGCGCCCGTTCCTGGTCGAGCCCCTGACGGCCGCCACCGACGGTACGAAACTCACCGATGGCATAGAGCGGCTCGCCCGCGTGCAGGCGCTCCTCGACGTAGCGGTACTGCCGGCCGCCGCTCAGCCAGTCCCGCCAGCCGTGCGCCGGCAGCCCGCGCGGATGGCGCTGGTCGCCGGTCCAGACGCGGCGCCAGGCCGGCAGCACTTCAGCGCCGCGCGGATCGATCAGGCACTCGCCGCTGGCATCGGCCAGGCGCAGCCAGGCCTCGCTGGTACCGCGTTCGATCACTCGCCAGTTGCGGCGCTCACCCGCACCGCCGTATTCCTCGATGCGGTAGCGCCACCACAGGCACGGCTGGCCGCTTAACGGTGCCGTCAGCGGCGCCGCACCCGTCTCGCGCAGGACGCCGACCAGCTCCACGTAGCCCTGCGCAGCGGAGCGGATACGCGAGGTCGGCGTGTCCTGCAGATGGCGAATCCGCGACCAGCGACTCACCCACACCCAGCCGCCCGCCACACACAGCCCGGCGGCCGCGGCGAAGGCGAGCAGCGCAGCGAAATCCATGCGGCTCAGCCGAACAGCGTGCGCAGATCGACGTCGGCCTTCTGCGCTTCATCGAACTGCAGCAGCGCGGCCGGAGCGAAGGCGAACGCCCGCGCCAGCAGCACATCGGGAAACTGCTCGATGCGCACGTTGTTCAGGTTGACCGCCTCGTTGTACAGCTCGCGGCGATCGGCGATGCCGCTTTCCAGCCCGCTGATGCGCTGCTGCAGGTGGCGGAAGCTCTCATCGGCCTTGAGCTGCGGGTAGTTCTCGGCGAGCGCGAACAACTGGCCGAGACCGGCACGCAGGCCCGTTTCCGCCGCTCCGAGCGCGGCGATATCACCCTGCGCGCGAGCGTCGGCTACCGCGCCGCGCGCACGGATCACCAGTTCGAGCGTGCTGCGCTCGTGCTGCATGTACTGCTTGCAGGCTTCCACCAGCTTGGGCAGTTCCTCGTGACGCTGACGCAGCAGCACGTCGATGTTCGCCCAGGCCTTGCCGACCCCGTGCTTGAGGCGCACCAGGCCGTTGTAGAGAGTCACCGCGTAGGCGACGACGAGGAACAGCAGCACTGCCACAGTCACGAGCGTCAGGTTCATCAGGGCTTCTCCATGAAAGTCCGGCGATTCAAAAGTGCCAGCATTCTATCGACCAGCGCCATCTCGAAGAGAGAGCCGGCGCACGCATTGCCTTTGCACAAAATGCAAATCTTTCGCATTATGCACGACCGTCACGGCGGTGCAGGCGTCGCCAGCCGGATCGATCATCGAACGCAAAAGGAACCCGCTCATGCTACGCACCCCCTCTTGGGCCACCGCGACCTTGCTGGCCGTTGCCGTCTCTCTTGCCGGCTGCGGCGAGGACCAGAAAACCACCGAACAGGCCGCCGCCCCGCAGACCAGCAGCCAGGCCCAACCGGCCGCGAGCGCACCAAAGCTGGACGAACAGGCCGCCAAGGCGGTGGTCAGCCACTACGCCGACCTGGCCCTGGCAGTGTTCAGCGACGCCCATGCCACCGGCGTCAAGCTGCAGCAGGCGGTCGACGCGCTGCTCGCCAACCCCAGCGATGCCACCCTGCAGGCGGCCAAGGACGCCTGGCTGGCCGCGCGCGTGCCCTACATGCAGACCGAAGTGTTCCGCTTCGGCAACGCCGTGGTCGACGACTGGGAGGGCCAGCTCAACGCCTGGCCGCTGGACGAAGGCCTGATCGACTACGTCAAGGGCGATTACCAACACGCCCTCGGCAACCCGGGCGCGACCGCCAACATCATCGCCAACCGTGAAGTGCAGATCGGCGAAGACAAGCTCGACGTCAGCGAAATCACCGGCGAGAAACTGGCCAGCCTGAACGAACTGGCCGGTTCCGAAGCGAACGTCGCCACCGGCTACCACGCCATCGAATTCCTGCTCTGGGGCCAGGACCTCAACGGCAGCAAGCCCGGTGCCGGCCAGCGCCCGGTCAGCGATTTCGTCGACGGCGAAGGCTGCACCGGCGGCAACTGCGACCGCCGCCGCACCTACCTGAAGGCCGCCACCGACCTGCTGGTCAGCGATCTGGCGGAGATGGTCGGCCAGTGGCAGACCGGTGTCGCCGACAACTACCGCGCAACGCTGGAAGCCGAGCCGGCGCAGAACGGCGTGCGCAAGATGCTGTTCGGCATGGGCAGCCTCTCGCTCGGCGAGCTGGCCGGCGAACGCATGAAGGTGGCGCTGGAGGCCAACTCCACCGAAGACGAGCACGACTGCTTCAGCGACAACACCCACAACTCGCACTTCTACAATGCCAAGGGCATCCGCAACATCTACCTGGGCGAGTACCAGCGCGTGGATGGCAGCACCCTCAAGGGCGCGAGCCTGGCGTCGCTGGTACAGGCGCTCGACCCGCAGGTCGACAGCACCCTGAAGACCGACCTGGAGACCACCGAAGCCAAGCTGCAAGTGCTGGTGCAGAGCGCCGCAGACGGCGAAGCCTTCGACCAGCTGATCGCCGCCGACAACACTGCCGGCCAGGAAAAGGTCCGCGCGGGCATCGCCGCCCTGGTCAAGCAGACCGCTTCCATCGAGCAGGCGGCCGCCACACTGGGGATCAGCGATCTCAACCCGGACACCGCCGACCACCAGTTCTGATCGGCGCAGCGCGGGCACGGCGCCAAGCCGTGTCCGCGCCGCACTTCGTCGGCACACATCACGCCGACGACGCCTACCCAAATGAAAATACCTCTTATTCGAAGCCTGCCGGACTGGTAGACTTGCGCCCCGCTTTTTTCTGCACTCCGGTGGCCTGATGCGCCTCTCGCTTCGTATTTCCGCCCTCGCACTGCTGATGCTCGGCCTGCCTGGCTGCGACGAGGCTCCACGCTTCGAGCATGCCGAACCCGGCGAAGCGCTGTCGGCCGGCAGTGCGACCGTGATGAAATTCGACCAGAACGCCTTTTCCCAGCCCTCGGCGAACCTGTCGCCGCTGCGTCGGCTGGACTTCAGCGTCGGCAACAGCTTCTTCCGTAATCCCTGGGTCAGCGCACCCGCCTCGACCACTGCGCGCGACGGCCTCGGCCCGCTGTTCAACACCAACGCCTGCCAGAACTGCCACGTCAAGGACGGTCGCGGCCATCCGCCGGAAAGCGACGCGGACAACGCGGTATCGCTGCTGGTCCGCCTGTCGATCCCCGCCGGCGCCGAGCATGCGCAGGTGCTGCGCGAGCGCGGCATCGCCCCGGAGCCGGTCTACGGCGGCCAGCTGCAGGACATGGCCATCCCCGGGGTGGCGCCGGAAGGCCGGGTTCGGCTGAACTACAGCACCCAGCGTGTACGCTTCGCCGACGGCGAGGAGGTGGAACTGCGCAAGCCCGAGCTGCACCTGAGCGAGCTGGGTTACGGCGCGCTGCACCCGCAGGCGCAGTTTTCCGTACGAATTGCGCCGCCAATGATCGGCCTCGGCCTGCTCGAGGCGATCCCGCAGGACGCGCTGCTGGCCAACACCGACCCGGACGACCGCGATGGCGACAGCATCTCCGGGCGCGCCAACCGCGTCTTCGATCAGGTCAGCCGGCAGAGCGTGATCGGCCGTTTCGGCTGGAAGGCCGGCCAGCCGAACCTCAACCAGCAGAATGCCGACGCCTTCTTCAACGACATGGGCCTGACCAGCCGCCTGTTCAGCGGCAACAGCTGCACCGAGCAGCAGCGCGACTGTCTCGCCATGCCGCATGGCGGCGAGCCGGAAGTGAACGACCCGATCCTTGCGCAGGTGCTGTTCTACACGCGCAACCTCGGCGTGCCGGCGCGCCGTGCGGTCGACGACCCCGAGGTGCTGGCCGGCAAGGCCCTGTTCCACCGTGCCGGCTGCCAGAACTGCCACACCCCGCAGTTCACCACCGGCGCCGACGCCGCCGAGCCGGAGCTGGCCAATCAGCTAATCCGCCCCTACAGCGACCTGCTGCTGCACGACATGGGCGACGGCCTGGCCGACAATCGTCCCGAGTTCGAGGCCAGCGGCCGCGAATGGCGCACGCCGCCGCTGTGGGGCATCGGCCTGACCGCCACCGTCGGCGGCGTGACCCGCCTGCTGCACGATGGCCGCGCCCGCACGTTACTCGAAGCCGTGCTCTGGCATGGCGGAGAAGCCGAGGCCGCACGCCAGACGGTACTGAACTTCGATGCCCGGGAACGCGCCGCGCTGCTGCGCTTTCTCGAATCACTCTGACAACGCGGCCCGGCATGCCTTCGTGCCCCGCGTACCCCGGCTCGCCGGAGCCGCAACCGATTGCCCACGAGGACGCCATGCACTCCCATCGCACCCTGCGCACGACCGCCGCCCTGCTCACCGGCCTGCTGCTCGGCGCCTGCGCGCCAGCCGAGCCGTTCGGCGCAACCAGCCAGGCACTGACCGACAACGTACTGCTGCCGGCCTACACCCAGTGGGCGGAGAGCGACCGACGCCTGGCAGCCAGCGCAACGGCGTTCTGCGCCGGCGAACAGACGCTGGACGAGGCGCGCGCTGCCTTCATCGAGGCGCAACGCAGTTGGGCCGGCCTGCAGCCTTTGATGATCGGGCCGCTGGCCGAAGGCAACCGCGCCTGGCAGGTGCAGTTCTGGCCGGACAAGAAGAACCTCGTGGCCCGGCAGGTCGGCGCGTTGCTCGACAGCAAACCGCAACTGACCCAGGCCGATCTGGAGAATGCCAGCGTGGTCGTGCAGGGACTCAGCGCCTATGAATACCTGCTGTTCGACACCGGCATCGTCCTCGACGCCGCCGGCAAGTCGCGCTACTGCCCGCTGCTGACCGCCATCGGCGCGCATCAGCAGCAACTCTCCGCCGACGTGCTGCAGCAGTGGCAGGACGCGGACGGCATGGCCGCGCAGCTCAAGACATTTCCCAGCGAGCGCTATGCCGAATCGCGCGAGGCCATCGGCGAGCTGCTGCGCGCGCAGATCAACGGCCTCGACGGGCTGAAGAAGAAACTCGGCGCGCCGCTCGGCCGGCAGACCAAGGGCCAGCCGCAACCCTATCAGGCCGAGGCCTGGCGCAGTGGTGCGACGCTGGCCAGCTTCGCCGCCACGCTCGCCAGCGCCGAGCAACTGTGGAGCGGCACCGAGGCGGACGGCCTGCGTTCGCTGCTCGGCGACGAGCACGCCGGGCTGACGCAGCGCATCGACCAGAGCTACGCCGAGCTGAACCGGCAACTGGCCACCCTCGATCAGCCGTTCGCCAGCCTGCTCGCCGACAGCGCGGGGCGTGAGCGACTGAACGCGCTGTACCAGCAGCTCGACCAGTTGCATCGTCTGCATCAGAGCGAACTGGCCCGCGCGCTGGGCATTCAGATCGGCTTCAACGCCCACGACGGAGACTGAGCATGCAGCGCCGCACCTTCATCGGCCTCGGCAGCGCCCTGCTCGCCGCCGGCGCGCTCGGCGGCTGGGCCATCGCCCGGCATGGCGACGGCCCGCGCCTCTACTCTGCGCGCGACGATGCCGATGGCCGGCACTATGCGGTCGGCTATCGCCTCGACGGCACCCGTGTCTTCGCCACGCCGGTCGCCGAGCGTTGCCATGACGTCTACGCGCATCCGCACCTGCCGCTGGTGGTGTTCGTCGGCCGCCGACCGAGCCGCGAGAGCTACCTGCTCGACAGCCGCGACGGCAGCCTGCTGCAGGTGCTGGCCTCGCCGCCGGAACGCCACTTCTATGGCCACGGCGTGTTCCACGCCAGCGGCGAATGGTTCTACACCACCGAGAACGACACGCGCGATCCGGGGCGCGGCGTGCTCGGCGTCTATCGCGTCGACCAGCAGCGCCTGCAGCGGGTTGGCGAACACTCGACGCACGGCATCGGCCCGCACCAGCTGCTGTGGATGCCGGACGGCGAAACCCTGGTGATCGCCAACGGCGGCATCCGCACCGAAGCCGACAGTCGCGAGAAGATGAACCTCGCTGCCATGCAGCCGAGCCTGGTCCTGCTGCGGCGCGATGGCACGCTGATCAGCAAGGAGCAACTGCCCGAGCAGATGAACAGCGTGCGCCACCTCGCCGTCGCGACCGACGGCACCATCGTCTCCGGCCAGCAGTACGAAGGCGACCCGCAGGACCGCGTACCACTGCTGGCGATCAAGCGGCCGGGTCAGCCCTTCCAGCACTTCCCGCTGGGTGAGGCGCAGCGCCAGAGCATGAACCAGTACACCGCCAGCCTGGCGATTCACGACGAGCTGCGCCTGCTGGCGGTAACCGCGCCGCGCGGCAACAAGGTGTTCGTCTGGGATCTGGACAGCGCGCGGCTGCGCGACGAGATCGCGCTGGCCGACTGCGCCGGGATCGCGGCGGTCGAGCGGGGCTTCGTCGTCAGTTCCGGCCAGAGTCGCTGCCGGCTGCTCGATTGCCGCGGCGAACGCATCCGCAGCGAACCGCTGCAACTGCCCGCAGGGCTCTGGGACAATCATTTGCGGGCGATCTGAGCTCAAGTTACCGGGCCTGCGGCCGAATAAAGGGGCGCTCGTTTATCCCTCTACCGAGACGTCCTTTCCATGCTCAAGAAATCGTTGCGCGCGCAAATTCTCGCCCTGATCGGCGGTAGCCTGCTGTTGCTGCTGGTGATCGCCCTGCTCTGCATTCAGCAGCTGTCCCGCCACGTCGAGCATTTCGGCGAGTTGCTCGACGGACCGCTGAGCGAATCGCAGCTGGTCGACGAGGCGAACCTGGAATTCAAGATTCAGGTGCAGGAATGGAAGAACGTCCTGCTGCGCGGCAAGAATCCCGAGCAGCGCAACAAGTACTGGACGCAGTTCCAGGCGCAGGAGCGCAAGGTGCAAGAACTGCTCGGCCAGCTGCAACGTGCGAGCGCACAGAGCTCGCAGCTGTCGGGCCAGATCGCGCGCCTGCAGAACGAGCACCGTCTGCTCGGCGAGGCTTATCGCAAGGGCTTCGACGCCTTCGTCGCTGCCGGGGCCGACCCGAGCGCGGGCGACGCCGCAGTGGCCGGCATCGACCGCGCCGCCAGTGCGCAGATGAGCGAGCTGGTCAGCCAGTTGCGCCAGACCGCCGCCCGGCAATCCACTGAAATCCGCGAGGGCGCCGGCTCCGCCGCGCTCACCGGCGTGCTGGTGATGCTGCTAGCCAGTGCGCTGGTGGCGCTGCTCAGCCTGTGGCTGGTCAATCGCAACATCATCGAACCGACCCGCTCGCTGATCGAACACATCGCCCGCCTCAGCCAGGGCCAGTTCGCCAATCGCGTGGACGCCTCGCGGGCCGACGAACTCGGCCGGCTGGCGGTGGCCGCCAACACGCTGCGCGACTTTCTTGCCGACACCTTCAACAACCTGCAGCGGAGCGCCGCCAATCTGGATAGCGCCAGCGGCGAGCTGAATGCGATCTCCACGCTGATGGCACAGGGCGCGGGCGAGCAGTTCTCGCGCACCGATCAGGTCGCCACCGCGATGCACGAGATGTCCGCCACCGCCCAGGAAGTCGCCCGCCACGCCGGCGATGCGGCGCATGCCGCCGATGCCGCCGATCACGCCGCCCAGCAGGGCGAAGCGGTCATGCAGTCGACGATCCACAGCATCACCGCCATTCGCAGCGAGATCACCAGCACCGCCGAAGTGGTCCGCCGCCTGGAAGGCGACAGCGAGCGCATCGGCAAGGTGCTGGACGTGATTCGCGGCATCGCCGAGCAGACCAACTTGCTGGCGCTCAACGCGGCGATCGAAGCCGCCCGTGCGGGTGAGGCGGGACGCGGCTTCGCCGTGGTCGCCGACGAGGTTCGCACGCTGGCGCAGCGCACCGCCGAATCGACGGCCGAGATCCACCAGATCATCGACTCGGTCCAGACCGGCGCGCTCAACGCGGTACGCGCCATCGAAAGCGGCCAGCAGCGCAGCGAACAGGGCGTGGAGCAGGTCACCGAAGCCGGACGGATGCTGCAGAACATCACCGAGGCGGTCGAAGCCATCCGCGACATGAATCGCCAGATCGCCACGGCGGCCGAAGAGCAGACTGCGGTGGCCGAGGACATTTCCCGCAACCTCACCGAGATCACCTCGATCGCCACCACCAATCAGCAGCACGTCGAGCGCACCCAGGCAGCCAGCCAGAACCTGCACAACCTCTCGCTGCAGCTGAGCGACGTCACCCGCCGCCTGGCCGGCTGACTGCAAGCCAGTCTACGGCGCCGCCGTGGCGCCGTTCAGGCGTGGCGCTCAGCCGCGCCCGCCCAGGCTCTGCGAGAGTCCGTAGAGCAACAGCAGCAGGTCGCCATCCGGCTGCAACGCCAGCTGCTGCGCCCGGGCTGCCGCCGCCGGCAACGGGCAGAAGTCGCGGCTTTCGCTGCTGCGTATCACGTTCGCCGTTGGTTCGCTCCAGGCCGCGCCGCACAACGAGGCGACGGTCAGCGCGCTGGCGAGGAACACTCCTCGAGCAATTTCCAGCTTCATCGCGCAACCCCTTGATCTGAGGGAAGTCTACTGACCGTAGTACAGCCCTGGACAGCCATCGCGCTTTGCGACAGGCGGTCAGAACCGCGGTGACATGCGCCTTTACTCATCGGAAAAATTCCGCGCAATAAAAAACCCCGCACGAGGCGGGGTTCTTTTTACAGCGCAGGGGCCGGTCGGCTGTCGGGTAAGAAGCGACCATTACTGGCCGCCCCTCCCCTAAGAACTGTACGTGCGAGTTTCCCCGCATACAGCTCAAGCCTTTGTAAGCCCTTCCAAATGGGAGAGCCAGCAGTGAGCTCACTCCTAACCCTTGGGCGGATATGGATCGTTGCCGTAGGAGTCCCGGGCGCGGATCTTTCCATCCTGACCATGGATCAGAACTTCACTCTTTTGGTTCTGAGCAATGCTGCGTGCTGCTTCAGCGGCTTCCTGCTGGGTTCTGTGATGCGAGGTATCTTTCGAATTCCCCTCCCCACGTACTGCCCAACCCTCATCCCTCTTCACAACGTGCTGGTTCTTACCTGACATAGGACACCTCGACATTTGAGAATGTCCTTGGAGACTAGCAGGCGAAACCAAAAAACACAACATGTGCCAAAAACCAACCAACTTAAGCACATCATATAGTGATCGGATAAAGCATCACAGAATGGATTGTGCATGTAGCTGCCGATGACAGTTGGGATGCAACAACACCAGATTGTCCAGCTCGTCGCCTCCGCCCTTGTGCCGCTCGATAACATGGTGGATGTTCCACCCGCTTTCGAACGTAATTAACTGCTTGCACATCGGGCAGCGCTTGCTCTGGCCAAGCCACAACGTCAGCGTCTTCCGCTTCCCTTCATCCGAACTCCGCCACGCATATTCCAGCCGTTGCTCGAAGTACATCTCGTCCTCTGGGGCGTACGGGTTAGCCTCCGCCTTGATCTTGGTGTGCCGCTTGATCGGCGTATCGCTGGCGTACAACAGGTGGAGCAGTTTGCCGCTGGGGTGTAGTCCGGTGAATACCCAACTGCGTGTTCCCACGCGCTTGAAGTATTTTTCCTTGATCCAACGTTTGCAGCGATTCAGATGTCGCCGCCTGCACCATCGCCATAGCAATTTCCAGATCCTGTAATCCA
>AJXE01000038.1 GCA_000263395.1 Stutzerimonas stutzeri TS44 | reverse complement strand
AGCGCATCCGACGGAAAACCTACGGCACTCGCGAAGAAGCCCGCAGTGATGTGTTCGATTACATCGAGATGTTCTATAACCCCAAGCGCCGGCACAGCAGCGCTATGCAGCTGTCGCCAGTGGAGTTTGAAAAGCGTTATTTCCAGAGCTTGGAGAGTGTCTAGGAAAGCCGGGGCGATTCATATTCCCGGTCAGGGTCACCTTCAAAATCCCTGCACCACGCCTCTTCCTGTTCAGCCAGGGTTGTTTGTGAGCGCACAACCATAGCGCCGTGCATAAAGCTGGCACGAGCGGCTGAACCGCCATGGTAAAAAAGATCCTCCCCATCGCGATGGTAGCGGCTTAGGTCATTCCAGCCGCTGAAGCTACCGCGAACGGTCCGCGTGAAGTCAAACTTGATAACCAGCGCTAGATCCGCGACTGCCATGTAGATGTCCAGATCTTTGCGAAGAATCGTTACGACTTCTCTACCTTCCAACTGCTCATCAATTGGAAGCGTCATAATCCGTATCACATCCTCGATATCCCCATTGCCGTCTAGGCGACAGTAGGCATTCCGCTCGGGGATATAGTGAATGTCTAGGCAGTGGACGAGTTTCTGGCTGACTTCAATTGGAGCCGGGCCTTTGTGCACTCCCGAAAAATATCGCCTTGTGACGAGCGTCTCGCCGCCAGAGAGGGCTGATACCCGGTCATTCGGAAATGGTGGCTCTAGGTATACGCGGTAACCTTCAGCTGCGCTCCAAGACTTTTGAATCTTCCAAGCTGCATCAGTGCAAAGCGACGTATTCTGAAGCGCGTCTCCGTCAACCGGTGTGACGTTAACGGTTGGTACTAGAGCTCCGACGATCAGTACCGCGGGAGCGGATGCATAGATGACGGTCTCATCAGCATGCGCATTCGTGACCAGGTACTGCGAGGCTTGTTCAGCATCCACGTACCAATGATCATCTGGATTCATTGGCGCGGTCGCGAGCGCTATTAGATCCTTGGCTTCAAATCGGCGCATCTTCCCTCTCGCACTACCATTGGTTCGGTAGAGCCTAATCTCCGCTCCGGCGCTGTACAGGTCAATCCCATAAAGGTTCGCAAGGTACCTTGGCTAACCACGGCAACGCTCTACTCTCTGAAGCCAATAGGCCCATGCACAGTCGACAGGCCTTGTCACATGCTGCTGTGTGAGGGTTGACATGAGCGACCGCTAGTACCCGTTTTCTGCGCTTCACGACCGGCTGCAATCGGCCAAAAGCAGACGCTCCCATATGGCTATAAAAAATCCGGGCGATTCAGTGGATCAACCACGACCCTTTAGTGTCTTATTTTCCCTAGGGTCCACTGCGTGCAGTCCGCCCAGAGCGTCAATCTGCCTTCTAGCCAAACCTTATTCCAAACAAACCGCCGTCTTCGGTGGCGTCAGTCAAACGTCTGGGCAGTACATAGTCATTGAGATCGAAACCATCGATGGTCTCTTTGAAGGCGTCATCTTCATTCATAGTCACGATGTACTGAAAGCCAAGCTCTTGGGCAATCTCAGAACCAAGACGTAATGCACTGATGACTTGGCGGCCGTCAACACCATCGAACAGATGGCTGTCATGAATCAAGAATCCAGGCCCAATTTTTCGGCTGGCACATAGGCGCATCAGCGCCACCCCGACGTCTCAAGCGTCTCGTCGGCAGCGCCAAGTTAAGGTTTACAAAAACCCAGAAACTGGAGAGGTGGTAGAGACGAAGGGTGGCAATCATAAGATTTTGAAAGCTTGGAAAGAAAAGCACGGCGCCGAAAAGGTGGAGGGTTGGCTTCAGTAAGCTGACCCGACGAAAACAAGAGCCAGGCGGTGCCTGGCTTTTTTATGCTCCGTAGGGCTACAGTTAGCCCACATTGCACGATCACATTCCGACAGAAGCGGATGTCGATCTAAGGAAAAATCGGATTTTACGGCCGCGCTGTCCGAAGTACCAAGCAGGTCTGCTATCGACGTAGCAGGAGGAGTTCCTGGAGAGTCGGGGCTAGAAGTGATATTTGTCGAGCCGCCGCTTAAAGGCTTCTTCAGATCCTTCCATAATATCCAGCACTGCAGTGGCTGTATCAGCTCTATCCAAACCGCCTGACGCAAGCCTGACTCCCAATCCTTGACTCACCTCTAAGGCATACACTAGATCGGTGTCGGCATTCACGGGTAGAACCCGGGCGCGTTGCTGGCCGGCAACGGTCCGCTGTCCGCCGCCCGCGACGATACCCGTCTGATGTTCCAGGACGCGCGTCTGCTGCCCTGGAAGCGGGTCATCGACAACGTCGGCCTGGGCCTTTCCGGCGACTGGCGGCCCAAGGCACGCGAGGCATTGGCCGCGGTCGGGTTGGCCGATCGCGCCAACGAGTGGCCGGCGGCCTTGTCCGGCGGGCAGAAACAGCGCGTGGCCCTGGCCCGCGCGCTGATCCACCAGCCACGCCTGCTGCTGCTCGACGAACCGCTCGGCGCACTGGATGCATTGACCCGTATCGAGATGCAGCAACTGATCGAACGCCTGTGGCAGCGGCATGGATTCACGGTGCTGCTGGTTACCCACGATGTCAGCGAAGCCGTAGCGGTGGCCGACCGGGTCATTCTCATCGAGGAAGGACGCATCGGCCTCGACCTCACCATTGACATTCCGCGCCCGCGTAACCGTGGTGCGGCGGCTTTAGCGGCACTGGAAGCGCAGGTGCTCAACCGCGTGCTGGCCGTGCCGGAGCTATCGCCCCAACCCGAATCCGTTTCTCCGTTGCCGACGCAATTGCGCTGGGCACTTTGAACTGCGAATCAACTCAACCAGAAGGAACCACACCATGACTATCAAAGCCATCAACGTACGCAACCAGTTCAAAGGCACAATTCGAGAAATCGTTCTTGGCGATGTCCTCTCGGAAATCGACGTACAGACCGCAGCCGGGATCGTCACCTCTGTGATCACGACTCGCTCCGTGAAAGAGCTTGAATTGGGGGTGGGTAGCGAGGTGATCGCGTTCGTTAAATCCACGGAGGTTTCGATCGCCAAGCTGTAGAGGAAAGCGGAAGGGGAGTTCTATCGAGGAGCACACAATGAGACTATGGAAGCCAGTCAGGTAGGCGCGTAGCTCTCTACAATCCGAGCGCTGTGCAGGTGGTGTTTGGGCGGGTAACGCCCCATCGGCTGTTCACATTCGCGCTCAATGACTGAGCAACTCCACCGAAGGCATGGGGAAACAGCTGCTTTTTCAACAGAACTGGCAATAGCTGCTTGTCTGACCGATAGACCCAGAGGGGCGGTCGCCTCCCTGGAAGTCGGTACCGTTGTCGCCTGCGAGCCTCGAGAACTTTCTGACCCATAGAGTGAGCGTGATGAGCAACCTCTCGGCCGATAGCAATGTAAAACAACCACGTTTACTCAAGGTCAGCGAGGTGGCCAAGCGCAGTGGCGTGGCTGTTTCCACCCTGCATTTCTATGAGTCCAAGGGGCTGATCAGCAGCCTGCGCACCTCGGGCAACCAGCGCCGTTACACGCCTGGGGTGCTGCGCTATATCGGCATCATCAAGGTGGCGCAACGCGCCGGCATTCCGCTGGACGAGGTGAAGCAGGCGCTGGGCGACTACGACCCGATGGTGCGGGTCAGCGCCGAACAATGGCGTACGGTGGCCTCGCGTTGGCGCAATGACCTCGATGACCGCATCCAGAAACTGCAACGCCTGCGCGACGAGATGGAAGGCTGCATCGGCTGTGGCTGCCTATTGCTGGAAGATTGCCCGCTGCGCAACCCCGAAGACCGCCTGGCCAGCCAGGGGGCGGGCGCTCGCTTGCTGGAAAACTGAGGGTGCGGCAGCGCGTGCTGCCTTTTCAAAGATAGCGGCGCGCAGCGGCCAGAAACTCCGGCGCCTGATAGTCCTCCACACGCATGGAGGCCTGGGCGTCGAGCAGCCCGTTGCTGCGCTGGATATCCAGTACGGTGCTCAGCCCGGCATGGCTCACGCTCATGTCACGGGTCAGGGCGTTGCTGCCGGTGTAGTAATCCCAGGCCCGCAGCGCGTAATCCCGGCGCGTCGGCAATTGCCGGCTGGCCACTTCGGCGGCCTCCTCGCGGTTGCCATAGAGGGCCTCGGTGGCAGCCAGTAGCACCGCCAGAAAACGCTGCAGCAACTCGTGATTGCGCTCGGCCCAGGTCAGCGAGGCATTGACCGAGACGAACTGCCAATCCGGGATGTAATCGATGATGTCGCCCAGGTTGCGCAACCCCTCATCTTCGGCCTGATACGACCAGCGCACCGACTGCAGGCCGGCGTCGATGCTACCGTCCAGCAGCGCCCGATGACGGGCCGGTACGCCACCGGTTTCGATCACGCTGTAGTCCTGCGGATAGTGCAGGCCATGGCGCGCGAGCATCGTGCGTACCTGAAAGAAGGTGCCCTCGCGGTGGTTGAGAATGCCGATCCGCCCGCCACGCAGGGCCTCGATGCTGTCCAGCTGCGGCCGGGCGATCAGCGAGTGAGCCAGCTTGCCGGTATTGCCGGCGACCAGGCGCAGCGGCCCACCGGTGGCCACGTTCTGCAGCACCGACTCCGGCGTGGCGATGGCCACATGAATCTCACCCGCGAGCAGCGGCTCGACCTGCGAGCCGTGCCCCAGCTGGACGATCTCCAGTTCGATGCCGGCGCGGCGAAAGGCGCCGCGCTGCAGACCGAGCCACAACGGCACGTAGAAGAAGGTCTGCGAGACGATGGCGACCACCAGCCGCTCGGCGGCCGCCGGCGTGCGCGACTGCGGCGCTGCGTAGCACGGCAACAGTAGTCCGGCGCAGGACAGGCCGAGCGCGGCGAGCAGGCGCCGCCGGTCAGGGCGTGGATCAGCGGGCACGGCGGTTCTCCTTCATCGATTGACCAGCGCGTTTTCCGGCAGTTGCTGCGGCCAGCCGCCGGCCAGAGCCTGATACAGGGTAACACTGGCGACGATGCTGTCGGTGTGGCTGCGGGCAAAGGCATCTTCGGCCTGCAGGCGGGCGTCGTCGGCGTCGAGCAACTCCAGCACGTCGATGGCGCCCTGCTCGAAACGCAGGCGCGCCATCTCGGCGGCGCGCGTCCCGGCCTGCGCCGCCTGTTGCAGATGCGCCTGCTGGCGCTGGCTGCGCGACAGGCGCACCAGGGCATTCTCGGTTTCCTCCATGGCCGTCAACACCGTGCGCTGATAACGCGCCAGATCGGCGGCCGCAGCGGCATCGGCGGCGGCGATGCGCGCACGCACGCGGCCGACGTTGAGGAAGGAGCCGTCGATGCCCAGCATCAGCAGGCGCGTTTCGCTGTCGCGCTGGAACAGGTCGCCGGCGGCGAACGCCTGGGTGCCGATCAGCCCGCCCAGGGTGAAGCGCGGGAACAGATCCGCCGTGGCCACCCCGACCCGCGCGGTGGACGCCGCCAGGCGCCGCTCGGCGGCGGCGATATCGGGGCGACGGCGCAGCAGGTCGCCGGGGGTGCTGTTCAGCGCCGGCACCACCAATTCCGGTAACGCTGCCGGCGCCGCCAGCTCGGCAGTCAGGGCCTGCGGCATGCGCCCGCTGAGTACCGCAACGCGGTGGATGGCCACGGCAATCTCTGCCTCCAGCGCCGGAATGCGCGCCCGGGTGGTTTCCAGCTGGGTGCGGGCGCGGTCGACATCGAAGGGCGTCGCCAGGCCGAGCCGCTGGCGCTGCTGCAGCGCCTGCAGGGTGCGGGTCTGGTTGTCGGCGTTGCGCTGAGCGATCTGCAATTGCTGCTGCCAGCCGCGTAGCTGGAAGTAACTGCGCGCCAGTTCACCGACCACCGCCACCTGCAACGCCGCCAGGTCCTGCGCGGAGGCGGCGGTGTCGGCGCGCTGCGCTTCGACGCTGCGGCGCACCCGGCCGACCAGATCCAGCTCCCAGCTGAAACCGAGGTTGGCAGCGAACTCGTCGTTGTCGCGATCCCCGGCCGCCACACCGGGCATCTGATCGGCGCTGCTGCGTCGGTTGCCGACTTGGGCGTCGGCCTCCAGCGTCGGCAACTGGTCGTAGCGGGCGCCGCGTAGCAGGGCGTTGGCCTGCTGGTAGTTGGCGAGGGCGATCAACAGGTCCTGATTGTGCGCCAGCGCGGCGTCCACCAGAGAGTCGAGCTGCGCATCGCCGAAGCGCCGCCAGAACGCGGCGTCGCCCGACGCCTGCGGCGCGCTGGCCGCCGGTCGTTCGCTGAACGCTGCGGCCACGGGCAGTTCCGGGCGCTGATAATCCGGGCCGACGCTGCAGGCACCGAGCAGGCTGCTGCTCAAGGCGACAGCCAGCAGGCGCGCGAGGTGTGTGTGCGTGGCGTTCATCAGTGTTGCACTCCCGAAACTTCATCATGGCCGTGCTGCACCAGTGCCGTGCCGGCCAGCTTGCGCAGGGCGACGTAGAACACCGGGGTGAGGAACAGGCCGAACAGGGTCACCCCGAGCATCCCGGCGAACACCGTCACACCGGTGGCGGCGCGCACTTCGGCGCCGGCGCCGCTGGACAGCAGCAGTGGAATCACCCCGGCGATAAAGGCGATCGAGGTCATCACGATCGGCCGCAAGCGCAGCCGGCAGGCTTCCAGTGCCGACTCGACGATGCCCTTGCCCTGCAGCTCCAGCTCGCGGGCGAACTCGACGATGAGGATGGCGTTTTTGCACGCCAGGCCCATCAGCACCACCAGGCCGACCTGGACGAACACGTTGTTGTCGCCGCCGGCCAGCCACACGCCGAAGAGCGCCGAGAGCAGGCACATCGGCACGATGAGGATCACCGCCAGCGGCAGGGTCCAGCTCTCGTACAGCGCTGCCAGCACCAGGAACACCAGCATCACCGCCAGCGGGAAGACGATCAGCACGGCGTGGCCCTGACTGGCCTGCTGGTAGCTGAGGTCGGTCCATTCGATGGCCATGCCCGGCGGCAGTACCTGCTCGGCCAGGCCAGCAACCTTGGCCATGGCTTCCGTGGAGGACAGCACTCGCGGGTCGGCATCGCCGGCCAGATCCGCCGCCGGGTAGCCGTTGAAGCGCAGCACCGGGTCGGGGCCGAAGCTCTGCTTGATGGTCACCATCGAGCCGATGGGTACCATCTCGCCCTTGTCGTTGCGCGTGCGCAGGTTGGCGATGTCCTCGATGCTGTCGCGGAACGGCGCATCGGCCTGGGCGATCACCTGCCAGGTACGGCCGAACTGGTTGAAGTCGTTGACGTAGGCCGAGCCGAGGTAAGTCTGCAGGGTGTCGAACAGGTTGGTCAGCGGTACGCCCTGGGACTTGGCCTTGATCCGGTCGACCTCGGCATCGAACTGCGGCACGTTGGCCTGGTAGGTGCTGATCGGGTAGCCCATGCCCGGCTGCTGCGACAGCGCGCCCTGGAAGCCGCTGACGGCATTCTGCAGCTCACCGTAGCCGAGCCCGGCGCGGTCCTGGACGAACAGCGAATAGCCAGCGCCGTTACCCAGGCCGAGGATCGGCGGCGGCATGATGGCGAAGCTGATGCCGTCCTTGAGCGCGGCGATCTTCTGGTTGAGTTCGGCGTTGATCTGCGCCGCGGTGCGGCCGTTGCGCTCATCGAAGGGCTTGAGGATCAGGAAAGCCATGCCGCTGTTCGGCGTGTTGGTCATCTGCAGCGGGTTGAGCCCGGGGAAGGCCACCGCGCGGTCGACGCCATCGATCTCTCGGGCGATCTCCACCACCTGGCTGAGCAGCGCGTCGGTGCGCGACAGGGAGGCGCCCTCGGGCAGCTTCACCCCGGCGATCAGGTACATCTTGTCCTGGGTCGGGATGAAACCGCCGGGCACGCTCTTGAACATGAAGGCCGTGCCCAGCAGCAACAGCGCATACACCAGGAAAACGCCGCCACGGCGGCCGAGGGCACGGCCGACGCCACGTTCGTAGCCATCGGAACTGCGTTTGAAGAAGCGGTTGAACGGGCGGAAGATCCAGCCGCAGAGACGGTCGATCAGCCGCGTCAGGCCGTCCTTGGGCGCGTCATGGGCCTTGAGCAGACGCGCGGCCAGGGCCGGCGACAGGGTCAGCGAGTTGAGCCCGGAGATGGCCGTGGCGATGGCGATGGTCACCGCGAACTGTTTGTAGAACTGCCCGGTGACGCCGTCGAGGAAGGCCATCGGCACGAACACCGCGCAGAGCACCAGGGTGATAGCGATGATCGGCCCGGACACCTCGCGCATCGCCTGGTGCGCGGCGGCAATCGGCGTCAGCCCTTGTTCGATGTTGCGCTCGACGTTCTCCACCACGACGATGGCGTCGTCGACAACAATGCCGATGGCCAGCACCAGGCCGAATAGGGTCAGGGTGTTGATCGAAAAGCCCAGCAGGTGCAGGCCGGCGAAGGTGCCGATCACCGACACCGGCACGGCGATCAGCGGGATGATCGAAGCGCGCCAGGTCTGCAGGAACAGGATCACCACCAGCACCACCAACACCACCGCTTCGAGCAGGGTGTGGATCACCGAGTTGATCGACTCGCGGACGAAGATGGTGGTGTCGTACACCGCCTCGTACTTCATGCCTTCCGGGAACTGCTGCTGCAGTTCGTCCATGCTGGCGATCACCTGGTCGCGAATATCCAGGGCGTTGGCACCCGGCGCCTGGAACACGCCGAGAGCGGACACCGCCGGGTTGTCGTCGAGCTTGGCGCGCAGGGTGTAGTCGCCGGCACCGAGTTCGATGCGGGCGACGTCGCGCAGCTGCACCAGCTCGCCATCGGCGCCGCTCTTGAGCACGATGTCGCCGAATTCCTGCTCGCTGCGCAGACGGCCCTGGGCGTTGATCAGGTAGAGGAAGTCGCTGTGTTCGATGGGTTCGGCACCGATCTGCCCGGCCGAGACCTGCACGTTCTGCTCGCGGATGGCCGCCACCACATCGCTGGCGGTCAGCCCGCGTGCAGCGATACGGTCCGGGTCGAGCCAGAGGCGCATGGCGTAGTCGCCGCTGCCGAACACTTGCACGTCGCCGACACCAGGGATGCGTCCGAGCACGTCCTTGACGTGCAGGCGCGCATAGTTGCGCAGGTACAGCGAGTCGTAGCGGCCGTCCGGCGAGGTCAGATGCACCACCATGAGGAAGGTCGGCGACTGCTTCTGCACCGTCACGCCTTGGCGCCGTACGTCTTCCGGCAGGCGTGCCTGCGCCTGGGCGACGCGGTTCTGCACGCGCACGGTGGCGTCATCGGGGTCGACGCCGGGGCGGAAGGTTACGGTCATCTGCAGCACGCCGTCGGAGCCGGCCACCGACTTGAGGTACATCATGCCCTCGACGCCGGTGATCTCTTCCTCCAGCGGCGTGGCCACGGTTTCCGCGATGACCTTGGGGTTGGCTCCGGGGTAGACGGTGCTGACCATCACTGAGGGGGGCACCACATCCGGGTACTCGCCGATCGGCAGCACCGGAATGGCGATCAGGCCGGAGACGAAGATGATGATCGACAGCACGGCGGCGAAGATCGGCCGCTCGATGAAGAATTTGGAGAAGTCCATGGCTCGTCCTCAGTTCGCCGCGTGATCGGCGCTGTCCGTCTGCGCCTGTGCATCCACCGGCATGCCGGGCATGAACACCTTCTGCACGCCGCTGACGATCACCCGGTCACCGGGCTGCAGGCCCTTGTCGATGATGCGCAGTCCCTCGGCCGTGCCGGCGGGCTGCACGTCGCGGCGCTGGGCCAGACCCTGCTCATCGACGATGTACACGTACTTGCGGTCCTGATCGGTGAGGATCGCCTTGTCGTCCACCAGCATGGCCTCGAACTCGCCGCTGCCAAGCAGTTGCACGCGGGCATACAGCCCCGGGGTGAATAGCCGCTCGCGGTTGTCCAGCACGGCGCGCAGGCGCACGGTGCCGCTGCTGCGGTTGAGCTGGTTGGAGACGAAGTCCAGCGTGCCGGCATGGGGAAAGCCCGACTCGTTGGCCAGACCGATGCGCACCGGCAGGCTGCCGTCGCTGCCGTCGGGGCGCGAGCCATCACGGGCCATCTGCGCGTAACGCAGAAAGGCGTTCTCGTCGACATCGAAGTAGACGTAGGCCTGCTCCTGGGACACCAGGGTGGTCAGCACACTGGCCGCATCACCGGCCACCACCAGGTTGCCGGCGGTGACCCGGGCGCGGTCGGTGCGGCCGTCGATGGGCGCGCGCACCTCGGTCCACTGCAGGTTGAGCTGCGCCGTCGCCAACGCCGCCTGCGCTGCACGCACATCGGCCTGGGCCGACTCGTCGGCGGCGCGGCGCTGCTCGTACTGCTCGGTGGACACCGCCTGGCTCTGCACCAGCACCTTGGCCCGCTGCGCCTCGTTGCGGCTCTGCCGCGCCAGCGCCTGCGCGCGTTTGAGCTGGGCTTCGGCGCGCTGCAGTTCGGCGCGGTAGCTGCGTGGGTCGATGCTGAACAGCACATCGCCTTTCTTCACCTCCTGACCTTCACGGAAGGCCACGCGCTCGATATAGCCGGTCACCCGCGGGCGCAGCTCGACCGTCTCGGTGGCCTCGATACGCCCGTTGAACTGATCCCAGCGGCTGACGCTGTGTACTTGCACCGGCGCCACCCCGACCTGCGGCGGCGGCATGGCCGGTGTCTCGTTCTCCCCCTGACCGCAACCACTCAACAGCGCGGCCGTCAGCAAGGTGACAGCCAGCAGCTCCGAACCGGATCGCGCCACGCGCGAAGGGTAAACACAGCGACTCATTGAACGAACTCCCCCAGACAGAAAGAATCCGCCCGCCAGCCTCGTAACGAACTGCTGGCGGGGGCGGATGACAGCAAACAGAGTTGGCTGCGCGTGGTCTGGCGGGCACCTTGGATGCGGCTGACGGCAGCGAGCCGTCGCCTTTATAAATGCTCAAGTTAACTTGAGGTCAATGAGAAAATGAGCGTGGGAAAAGAAATTGTTGACTGGCGTCCGCATAGCCTCAGCGCGGCGCACCAGCAAGAAAATCGCCACGCAGCCGAGCAGAGCCAGCACGCCATAGCCACAGGCGGCTTGCAGCAGGCTGAAGTGCCCGGCCAGGCACCCGGCGATCAGCGTGGAATCGCCGCGCTGCTGTAAGAGGTGGCATCGATCGCCGCCAGCACGCAGGCTCCTCCATGGAAATACCGGTCTGGATGCTGCCGCTCAGCATTGCGCCCTGGCCAATGCAACTGGTCATGGCCCGATGACCTGATAGGTGCCACCGAATACTCAGGTGCAGACGAACGTCCAGGCTGCCATCGGGAAGGCGCGGCGGGCACTCGGGGATATCGAACGCAGCAACCATACGCACCAGTAGGCGCTCTGCCCGCTGGCGGTGTGGTTGGCGGATCTTGCAGCTGCCGGCCGACAGGTAAGTGCTTACTGGCTGGCCAGGTGACGCTCCAGCGCCTGTTTGGCACGCCCGGCAACCTCGGCGTCGACGCGCTCGCCAAGCACTTCGGTCAACTGGCGCAGCTGCGCGGCGGTGACGCCGGTGTTCATGCTCATGCGCATGTGTGCCTGCAGCTGTGACTCGGCACCGGGTAGCGCCGCGAGCATGCTCACGGTGGCCAGCTCACGGCTCTGCCAGTCGAGGTTGTCGCGTTCGAAGATGTCGCCGAACAGGTGCGTGCGCAGGTACTCGTTGGCCACCGGGGCGAAATCGAACAGCGGGCCTTCTACCACCGCACCCGACAGCTTGGTCTGGTTCTCTGTGCCGGCGGCGAGCAGCGCATCGCCCTTCGGCGCCGGATGGCTGGGCTCGCTGCCCGGTGCATCCTCGATGCCCTTGGCCTTGCGCGCCTCGACCACCTTCAGCAGCTCGCCCAGCGCATTGAGGCTGCGCGGAAAGCCGGCGTAGGCATACAGCTGCACCAGCACTTCGCGGGCATCGCTGATGGTCATGCCGGCATCCAGGCCCTGATTGAGCGCCGCATTGAGCCCGGCGATATCACCGGCGGCGGCGAGCGCGGCGACCGGCACGATGGCCTGCTGGCGGGCGTCGAGGGTTTCGCTGACACTGGCAGTAGCGGCTTCGCTCATGTTTTGGCTCTCCTGGGCAACGGCAATCTGGCTCATCTCCCCCAGCCCCAATACGGCACTGAGGGCACCGATGGCCAGGCTCGACTTAGTGCTGATGCGCTTGGCTGTATTGCTCATCGCTCACCTTCTCCATCCAGTTGACGTTCTTGCCATCCAGGGTCGCGGTGACCGCCATATGGGTCATCGCCGTAGTCGGCGTAGCGCCGTGCCAGTGCTTGACGCCCGGCGGGCACCAGACCACATCACCGGGGCGGATCACCTGAGCCGGCTTGCCCCACTCCTGGGTCAGACCGACGCCGGAGGTGACCACCAGGCGCTGACCGGCCGGATGGGTGTGCCAGGCCGAACGCGCGCCCGGCTCGAAGGTGACCAGCGCACCGGCGGTGTTGATGTGCTCATCGGCGGGCCATATCGGGTCGATGCGTGCACGCCCGGTGAAGAACTGCTCGGGGCCGGCAATCGATGCCTGCTCGCCGGCGCGAACGATCTGCTGCTCGCCCTTGGCGCCCTCACCGGCGCTGGCCAGACCGGCCTGCAGGGCTGCGACGCACAGCGCCGCGGTGAAGATCTGCTTGTTCATGCTGCTCACCTCTCCTCGCGTTAACGTGCGGTGTAACCACCATCGATCGGCAGGGCGACCCCCACCACGAAGGTCGAACCCGGACTGCACAGCCAGAGCACGGCGTCGGCGATTTCCTCAGCCTTCCCCAGACGGCGGATGGGGACGTCCTTCATCATTTCGTTCATGACTTCGGTTTCGCCTTCGAGCATGCCGGCGACCATCGGTCGTCTCGATGATGCCCGGGCAGATGCAGTTGATGCGGATGCCCTGGGCGGCGTATTCCAGCGCCGCGCTCTTGGTCATGCCGACCAGGCCGTGCTTGGCCGCGTGGTAGGCGACACGCCCCGGCACGCCGACCAGGCCGCCCAGCGACGAGTTGTTGACGATGGCGCCGCTGCCCTGGGCGCGCATCTGGATCAGCTGGTACTTCATGCACAGCCACACGCCGCGCATGTTGATGTCGGTGATGCGGTCGAATACTTCGCTCGGTACATCGGCAGTTTCCACCGCCGGGCTCTGGATGCCGGCGTTGTTGAAGGCGGCGTCGAGACGGCCGAAGCTGGCTACGGTTTTTTCTACCAGCGCTTTCACATAGCGCTCGTCGGCGATGTCGCCGGCCACGGCCAGTACCTTGTGTCCGGCCGTGTCAGCTCATCGGCCGCGGCCTGCAGCACGTCCTCGCGGATATCGGCCAGCACCACGGCGGCGCCGGCCTCGGCGAAGGCACGCGCTGCCGCCAGGCCCATGCCGGAAGCCGCGCCGGTGACCAGGGCAACCTGGCCGCTGAAGTCGTATTGGATGGGGGGCATCTCGGAGTCCTCGGTAAATGATTCAATGACGGGCGAAGCGATAGGTCGGTTCCGGGCGCCGCTTAGAGCGCCAGTCGCAGAATCTTCGCCGTATCTTGTGGGGCGATGTCGCCGTGCTCGCCGAGTTGCACGAACTGGTGCTCCTCGAGCTTGGCGATCACCTGCGCAATGATCGTTTCGTCCAGACCATAGGCCGACAGGCGGGTGGCCACGCCCATGCTTTCGAAGAAGTGGCGGGTGCGCTCGATGGCCAGTTCGGCGATCAGCTGCGGCTCGGTCTCCTCGATGTGCCACACGCGCTGGCCGTACTGCACGAGCTTGTCCTGCTTCTGCGCCAGCTTGTAGGTCCAGATCGCCGGAAGCATGATCGCCAGAGTCTGGGCGTGATCCAGGCCGTACAGGGCGGTCAGCTCCTGGCCGATCAGGTGCGAGGCCCAGTCGCCCGGCACGCCGGTGGCCAGCAGGCCGTTGAGGGCCATGGTGGCGCTCCACATCAGGTTGGCCCGCACGGCGACGTTGTCCGGCTCGGCCAGGGCCTTCGGGCCTTCCTCGATGATGGTCGACAGCAGGCCTTCGGCGAAGCGATCCTGCACCTTGGCATTGACCGGGTAGGTCACGTACTGCTCAAGCACGTGCACCATCGAATCGACCACGCCGTTGGCGACCTGGCGCGGCGGCAGCGAGCAGGTGCTGCGCGGATCGAGGATGGAGAACAGCGGACGCACGTGGTCGGAATTGAAGAACAGCTTGTCCTGGGTTGAGCGACGGGTGATCACCGACGTCGGATTCATTTCCGAACCGGTGGCGGCCAGGGTCAGTACGCAGCCAACCGGTAGCGCGCCTTTCACCGCAGCGCCGAAGGTGGCGATGATTTCCCACGGGTCGCCTTCATGCATGGCGGCCGCCGCGATGAACTTGCTGGCATCGATCACCGAACCACCACCGACGGCGAGAACGAAGTCGATGTTCTCGCGACGGGCCAGCGAGACCGCCTCGATGCAGGTCTCGAAGTGCGGATTCGCTTCGATACCACCGAACTCCAGCCAGTCGAAACCTTCCAGCGCGGCGGTAACCTGCTCGAAGATGCCGTTTTTCTTGATGCTGCCGCCGCCGTAGACGATCAGCACGCGGGCGCCGGCTGGCACCTGCTCGCGCAGGGCAGCGATCTGCCCCTCACCGAAGAGGATGCGGGTGTTGTTGAAGAAACTGAAGCTGTTCACGGTTGTTTGTCCTCTGCAGGCGGGCGGCAGTCAGGCTGGCCCGCCGGATGATCGTCATGGGCTGGCGGCGTGGTGCGGGGCTCAGTCCTTCTTCACCGGGCCGGCGAGATAGATGTCGTCAGTCACTGGCTCCATCCAGTCCACCGGCTTGCCGTCGAGTGCCTCTTGAATCGCCACGTGCTGCATGGCCGTGGTATCGGTCGCGCCATGCCAGTGACGACGGCCGCAGTTGCACCAGATCAGATCGCCGGTGCGGATTTCGGTCTTCGGACCGCCTTCGCACTGAGTCCAGCCCACACCATCGGTGACCAGCAGGGTCTGGCCCAGCGGATGGGTGTGCCAGTTGGTGCGCGCACCGGGTTCGAAGTTGACGACGGCCATTCCCATGCGGGACGGTGCCGGCGCGTTGAAGCTCAGGTCGATGCGTACACGGCCGGTGAAAATCTCGGCCGGACCGCTGATGGCTTTGTGCGAGCCGGCGCGGAGAACCTGCATGTCGGCCTTGGCCAGATCGTTCTCACTCATGCTTCGTGACCTCACTCGATGTGTGTGAGGTAAATGTAGTCCCTGCCAATTACTTCGTGTATATGGAAAATATAGAACTCGATATGAAGTAGAACTTAATAATGTTCGCGAACGGAATGAACGATCTGGTGGTCTTCGTGATAGTCGCGCGCGAGGGTAACTTCACTCGCGCCGCTGCTCGCCTGGGGGGCTCCCCCTCTGCGGTGAGCCAGACCATGCGCGGGCTGGAGGAGCGCCTGGGCGTGCGTCTGCTGACGCGCACCACGCGTAGCGTGACCCGCACCGAGGCTGGCGAGCGACTGCTCAACGAGATCGCTCCGCTGCTCGATCAGATCGAGATTCACCTGAACGCCGTTTCCGACCTGCGCCAGCGCCCGTCCGGCACGGTACGCATTACCGCCGATGAGTTCGCTGCGCGTCATGTGCTGTGGCCAAAATTGCAGCCCGTACTGGAGACCTACCCGGAGGTGACGGTGGAGCTGATCACCGACTACGGGCTCACCGATATCGTCGCTGAACGCTTCGATGCCGGCGTACGCCTGGGCGGCATCATCGACGCCGACATGATCGCCATGCCCATCGGCCCGGACATGCGCATGGTCACGGTCGCCGCCCCGGCCTATCTGGCCCGCCACGGCTCGCCGCAACATCCAGAAGAGTTAACCGAACATCGCTGTATCAACCTGCGTTTACCTACCCACGGAGGCCTTTATCCATGGGAGTTCGGCAGCGGCGAGAACGAGTTCCGGGTGCGCGTCACCGGCCCCCTGATCATGAACAGCGTGCTGCAGATTCTCGACGCCTGTCTGGCTGGTGTTGGCATTGCACAATTGCCAGACACCCAGGTGCAGTCCCATCTGGACGACGGCAGCTTGCAGGAAATTCTGGCGGAGTGGTCCGACCCTTTTCCTGGCTACCACCTCTATTACCCAAGCCGCCGGCAACAGACCGCTGCATTTCGCGTGGTACTGGAGCATCTGCGTCTTGAGCGATGAGCTGGTCGCCCTTGAATCGAATGTCAGCCAGCTGCCTCAATGATCACGGTCAGGGATTCCTGTTCACGCAACAAGTCCACACCCGCATCCAGGCGACCGAGGTGCACCAGGCCATTGGCGTACTTAAAAGTGCGATAGAAGATGGCCAAGTTTCCCCATGGCGCGTAGTAGGTGATGTCGCCGGCATCGGCGGCATGACCAGCTGGCGCTCCCTGAGTCGACAGTTTCTTTGGCAGGTCGGCGATTTTCTCAGTGGAGGCGTAGTCGCTCAGCGAGAGTGTCAGCGGCAACATGGCCAGAAAGTCTCTGGCTGCGGCATTGTCATCTAGCGTCGCGGATAACGATTGGCCTTCGATAAACAGGCGAATTTTCATCAGTTTCACCTTTTTGTCTTCGGGGCGGGATGCTCATCAAATAGCAACTGGCGGATGCTTTATCCGCCAGGCCGCTTCGTTACTCACATCTGCGAACGGTTACTACAGATTTTTGCCGAAGAACTGGGTTATCCGGTCAAAAGGAATCTTGTCCGGCTGATCGTACAGATCGACATGGCTCGCGCCCGGAATGATCACCAGCTCCTTGGGCTCAGATGCGGCAGCGTAGCGCTATTTCCAGAGCTTGGAGAGTGTCTAGGAAAGCTGGGGCGATTCATTCAAGACGGTAGCCGACACAAAAATCTCCTTCGTCCTGGAGCGACGTGCACTGGGCCGCTGAAGCCAAACTTCGAGCGGGCCCAGTCAGCCCAGAACAGAAAATCAGGTGGTCAATTGTTGTGGTTGTAATGACCGCTGCTCGGAGGTGAGCGAGCTTGTCAGCGCGTCATTTATTTAGACGCTGATCGAGCTCGCGAATGAGCTCACGTGCCTCGTCGCGCTCTGGAATCGGACGACCGCTATCGCGCCACTCGATCGCGGCTTTGAAGCCTTCGGCCTGGGCATACCGACGGAACCACAGACCCTCAGGGTTGTGACGGGTGATGCCATCGAACAGGGTGGCCATCATCTGGGTTTGCTCAACACCCATGTTCAGCATCACCTGATTCACCACCAGCTTGTGCATTGCGAGGTGAGACTTCGGAACACCGGCAATTCGATTGGCCAACGCCATGGTCGCAGTCTCCAGCTCGCTGCTGGCTACCACCTCGTTTGTCAGCCCCCACTCGGCTGCCTTTTTACCGTCGATCACATCACCGGTAAACATCATCTGCTTGGCTCGGACGAAGCCCAGGCGGAATGTCCACATGGCCGTAGTTGGACACCCCCATACACGGGTCGGCATGTAACCGATCTTGGCATCCTCGGCCATTACGAGCAGGTCACAGCTCAGCGCAATGTCACTGCCACCAGCAGCTGCGTACCCATGAACTTTTGCGATCGTTGGCTTGCTGCAACGCCACAAGCTCATGAAGTCCTCGGTATTGCGCTTCATGGCAGCGTAATCAACCATCGGATCCCAGGGATGGCCTTCTTGCTGGCAGGGATGGTCCTTTTGTTGCTCGGCATAGTCAGCGAGATCGTACCCACCACAGAAGCCCTTACCAGCACCCTCGACGACAATGACATGCACCTCGTCGTTCGCTTCAGCCCACTCGACAGCCGCCCGGATATCGCGAGGGGTCTGATCGATGATTGCGTTCAGTCGCTCAGGACGGTTGAGCAGCAAGCGAGCTACGCGGGGGAATTGCGGATCTTGCTCAATGGTGACGGTAGCGAAGGCAGGCATCAGAGGCTCCAAATTCAGGCAGATCGAAGTATTGTTCGTCGAACACAAAAACAGTCAGACTTGACTGTAGGAGCCTACCGGCAGACAGTCAACACTGACTGTTTGTACTATTCACTTCCCTTATGAGCACTCATGCAGAGCACAGCGAACGCCACCTCGACCTCCAAGGCACAAGCCACACGCCAGCGGCTACTGGACGCTGCGGTTTCCTCACTCATTGAATGCGGTGTCTCGCGCACAACAACATTGGAGGTTCAACGTCGCTCGGGGGCGAGTCGCGGGGCTCTGCTACATCACTTCCCCACCCACGCAGCGCTGCTGTCAGCCACCATTGCTGAACTTGTTCGCCGAAACGATGAAGCGGTGCGCCAGGCAGAATCGACGATGGCCCATGTCACAAGCCCTGTTGAACGGGCCATTCGCACGCTGACTACGATGAGCGTGCAACCGGCCTACTTGGCAGAGCTGGAGTTATGGGGAGCAGCAAGAACAGACAGTGATCTGCAGGAGGCGGTCAGGAGCGCAGAACGGGATGCTCGGTTGGAGCGAGAAAGAGTGGTGGATAGCCTTTTCGCACCAGTTCTCGACAACCCAAATTATCCAGCTGTAAAAGCACTAAGCATCGCGTTCTTGCGAGGAATGTCTCTCTCCAGCGTCCTGGTTAGTAACCTCGAGCACAGTCAGAAACTGGTCAGCCAGTGGGTGTGGGCGGTCGAGGCGCTACTTCAAGCGCCATCTCAGTCTTGAGGTCTCGCTCGCAATGAGTTAGCGCTTCCCGAAATGGGGCTAGGTAAAGCCGAGTCCCAGGGCAAGATGCTCCTCGGTGGCGAGGCCAAGATTGTTGATCTCGACACCTTCACGACTCTTGAGCCCGGCAAGCGTGGGGAGATTTGGTGTCGTGGCCCGATGATGTTCGATGGCTATTGGCGAAACCCCGAAGCCACAAAAGGAGCGATCCAAGACGGATGGTAT
The DNA here is from genome assembly GCA_000263395.1 of Stutzerimonas stutzeri TS44. Classification (GTDB taxonomy): domain Bacteria; phylum Pseudomonadota; class Gammaproteobacteria; order Pseudomonadales; family Pseudomonadaceae; genus Stutzerimonas; species Stutzerimonas stutzeri_C. Next base: position 1,289 of record AJXE01000038.1, on the reverse strand, counting down.
CGAACGGGAGATGTGGGCTATGTGGATGATGAAGGCTTCGTCTATGTCGTGGATCGTTGCAAAGACATGATCATCAGCGGTGGGGAGAACATTTACCCCGCGGAGCTGGAGGCTGCCATCCGAACATTGTCCCAAGTAGCCGAGGTAGCTGTGGTTGGTCGGCCAGATGATTGCTGGGGAGAGGTTCCTGTCGCTTTTGTCGTCGCGAAACCTGGTTTAGCGCTCACTGCAGAGACCGTAATCCAGGTATGCCGGGAGAAGCTGGCCAATTACAAAGTGGTGAAAGAGGTTCACTTCATCGAAGCTCTCCCCAGAAGCGCGGTGGGTAAGATTCTCAAGCGGCTGCTCGTTGCTCAGCCTGCCTGAAACCGGACTGTCCTGGGCTGAGTGGACACTGACTTAAGGTAGATACAGGCCATTCTCGGCTAGGAGAATGGCCTGTATGGTTACTTGCACGAATTTAGTTGGAAACACTCTCTCCGGAAGCTGCGCGTCGCTGCGCATCTGCACGTAAGTGAGGTTTGAAAATCTTACCTACCGGCGTGAGTGGCATGTCCTGGATTAGAAATACTCGCTTAGGTCGAGCAGGTGGTTCGCTAACCCGACTACAAACATAAGCTCGTAGCTCCTCTTCAGTCACCGTGGCACCAGGCTTAAGAGTGATATAAAGCACTGGAAGCTCACCGGCATACTCATCAGGAAAGCCGATTGCGGCTGCATAGAGCACAGCCGGATGATCCTGCGCACAGGACTCTATCATCACTGGGTCAATGTTATGCCCGCTGCGAATGATGACGTCCTTGCTCCTACCGCAAATGACGAGGCGTCCATCCTCTCTGAAGTAGCCGAGGTCTCCACTCGCCATCCAGCCATCGCTTAGCACCTTCTGCGTCTCGGCTGCGTCCGTATAACCCAGGAAAACATTACGTCCGCGGACGAAGATCTCGCCCTGCTGATGTTTGTTCTGTCCTGAGCCTGGCGCCCCGATTGAAACCTCCACGCCTTCAACAGGTAGGCCAACGGTACCCAGCACTCGATTCGATGTTGAGTTGCATGAGGTAATTCCGGAGGTTTCTGTCATGCCATAAAGCTCAATCAGCGGTGCCTCCGCATATGCCTCAATCTTAGCGGCAAGATTGGCCGAAATAGGCGCGCTGCCGGTGAATATTCCCCGCAGACTGGATAGATCGGCCTCACCCTTCGGTTTCTCCAAGATTGCTGAGATTGATGTAGGCACCAGACCGACTAGCGTAATTCGCGCCTCTGCGATCAAACGCCATGTGGCATGC
>AJXE01000037.1 GCA_000263395.1 Stutzerimonas stutzeri TS44 | reverse complement strand
GCATCTCGGGCATCCATTCCGGCTCATGAGGCCGAGCCGACCAGATAACACTGCCCTGTTGATCGTTTAGACGGGGCAGATTCATTCTGTCACCCACTGGCTGCTTAGAGCCGACCAGCCAAGCTCCCTGAGTAGTGGGGTAATCCACTCATCTAGAACCTTGGCGTATACCGCAGGGCAGAACGTCGAATAGGCGTCCTGAGGCTCCTCACCCCTGAGCCAGTGCCCCATGAACGCAGCCAGCGCTTCTGAAGGACAGCCCCGCTCCGTGAGTTCCGTGCGGATGAATTTCCGGTGGGCATTGACCCGATGCGTGGTGTAACCAGATACCAGCCCCATCTGGTCGTAGATATTGCCCGGGGTAATCTCAGCCCGGCGCACTCCAGCCTGGCTAATCTGCAGGAAAAATCCCCGCGACCACTGATGATCCTCCTCATCCTGTGGCAGATAACCAATCAATTGTCGGCTGATAGACGCGCAATGCGCGAAGTAGCTTGTTATTTGCCGCCTCAACATCGGCGGCATGCAAATCAGCCGACTCATATGACGATCGTCAGAGTCCTTGTCTGACAGCGCACCCATGCCCAACACAGAATCAAACTCGTCGATGAGCATCAGAGGGTTGCGGATTGCCCTACAGGACGTGACCAACATAAACATCTGCACTGTCCAGAGGGTGAAACAGTTGTGCCAAGCGACCATCTCGCTGAGACGCCCGTTCGCTTTCCTTCTCAAGACCCTGGCCATTGCACTGATATTGCTCGCAATGGTTGCAGGCAGCAGGCAATGAGTTGCACCCACCCCACCCTGTTGGTCTGGATTTAGGTCGACATATTCATATGCGAGACCAGCACAGGCATAAACCTGCGTCAGCACTCTTACCAGTGAGGTGGTGTAAATTTTGCGAAGGTGACAGGCATCGAGCTGCAGGTAATAGCGCGGGGTTTGCGCCGAGGGGATTTCAACGCCAGACAGCATGGATGCTGCTGCTACATCCTGAGTATCAGCGACTATCTGGTGGAACAAATAACTGCGCAATTTGGCTCGCGTATAGCGTCGATCCCCCCCACCCAATTCCAGCAGCAGTGCCCTGATCTCGGCGTCCAGCTGCTCAGTTTGATAAGTGAATACCTGGTTGGCTGAGTGAGGAAATGTCCTGATCAGTTGCTTTACCAACTGGGCACTACCAGCTAGATCGGGCAATAGAATTCGCAGCAACGATGGTCGGACACCAGAAGAGGCCTGCCAACGATCATCGCCAGCCAAATCTGGGCGCTTAACTACCATACTGAACTGCGCCGAATCCCCTAGGATCAATGCCAGACCATCGGCGTCATCTTTCTCGTCATCAACGATGGATAACTGGATAATCTGCGTCGTCGACTGCCCCAGCCACAGACTGATATGCAGAGCAACAATCGCCTCCATTCGGAGCTGGATCGGAGTTGGGTCTTTTGTGTAGGAAAGCTCTTGCAGATACGAGTGGAATAGGTCGCTGGCACCAAACAATAAATTCCGCAACTCCATCAGCGTGAGCTGGTTATATGAAAATGGCAGGAACTGTCGGCTACGGACAATATGCGCCTCGACATTTTGTTGGCCTAGCAGATCGGCAACATATGGCCGTTCACAGCCCTCATCGTCCAGTACCCAAATTTCGGTTGCTGGACTCATTTCTCCGGGCGCCAGATCACCCCCAGCAGTATCGGTATGCCCAACGATGACGTCGTAATGACCTGGTAACTGATCAGGATCATCGGGATCCCCCAGCACAAAACCTCGAGTATCCTCACTGATATAGTGGTTCAGCTCAGGCACACTCTGCTTTTTACGCTTGCCTCTATGACCGCCTCCGCCACCACCCACGCGTGGCAACTCGCCGTTGCAGTAACGAACAAATCTGGCGATAGCAGCAAAACTATCGGAATTCTCTGACCTTGACTTACTAGGTAAAAAACCTCTGCAACTCGCCACGAACGCCTCAGTACTCCCCCAAATATTTAGTTCGGAAGCGATTGAGACGGTTTGCAGCTTGCATAGATTGCCGATAGCCTTGTAAACATCATAGCGCTGGTCTAGCAAGCGATTAGTAGCGGTTTTCTGAGATGCGACGAGCAACTGTGCAAGAAGTCGCTCATAGTTCTGTTTGTTTTCGTGGTCTCTGAATATGTGCAGGAACGTGGCGTATGGAAATCCGAATGTTTTTACGCCTTTATGTAGAACAGGATTGTTCGCCGACCCTTTATTTCCTAGCCAAAATTGCTCGCCTAGACGTTCTCGGACATTTGGTTGGCGGGATAGGGAAATGAGCCATCTGCAGGCCTCATGCAAAACGACGTCATCAGCGCTATCAAGACCAATGGGCAGGCCAACACTGCATGCGCGGAGCACTCGTAGGAGCTGATCAATCGCACGTGGCAAGTCAATGAGCTCAGGATGAGCACCAAGCAGATTGAGGATTTCGCCGATAACTCGAGGTGACTGCCCCTGCTCCGAGGCGAGGTTAAGCAGAATTTCACGCTTGCTCATTTCTCACCCCCACAGCCCTTAAGCGGTTTTACTCCGACCAGCCGAGATAGATGGGCGTGGCTGCGATATTCGTGAGGCCACTGCTCCGCTGCAGATTCTATATGCGCATATAAATCGCGTACCTGCTGTGGCGTAATCTGAGCCAGGGCAGGCGCAACTAGGCGCTCAATCAGCACGAGTTGGTAGGCGCAATCCTTGATTCGCCCCCTCGACCATTCAATGCACTGCACCGGCGTTTCTGGATCCATATATGTTTTTAGCCATCGATACAGCGTCGTCTGGCCGATACAGAGCGCATCCGGCCTACTGACGACCAACGGGTAGAGCATATTGATGCGCACGGCCATAGCCTTGGGGATCAGTGCCTCATCTGGAACCCCTACAGGAGCTAGATCCAGATCTCGCTCAATACGAGAAAATTCGGGATGCACTCCTTGGATGTCGCGTAATTTGATCGTCAACATGACGCCTCTCTCTAGTGATATGACTACTAGACAATGCGAGGCGCGAGCCCCCGATTAAGGGGAGAGAATTGGACTGTGACGAAATTTTTTGTTCGCTAATTGACGTGGTGACTGACCTCTTTGCCAACGGCCGCTTTTGCTAATTCCGCGCATGCGCGGAAAATCGCCGAACACACTGCAACGATGCCATCAAAGAAAGCACTGAAATTTCCGCGCATGCGCGGGTTTAGCTAGCAAATGGGCTTCGCTGAACCCGTAATCAGAAGGGCGCCGTACACGCCGAAGAAATGGAGCGATATCAAATCCCGACTGCATCAACCTGAAAATCAGGGGTAGTCCGACCGCACTCTGAATACGAGGTCAGGCAAAACTGTCTGGCTACATCTCGTTTTAGGAGCACGCATATGGGTGATTGGAAGGCATGCATCGGAAAGATGAGCGACCGCGAAGTAGCGCGGCGCTTTGGCCTTGGAGCGAGCAGTGTCCGGCGCTACCGCCACTCAATTGGCATTCCTGAGTTTCACCCAGAAGACATTGAGCTGCCGACTGAGCTGATTGAGCAACTCGCTACAAGAACGAACTATCAACTGGCACAAGAATTCGGAGTTTCCATCAAGCGCATCAAGCGAAAGCGAGGTGAGCTGAGAATCCAGGAGCCCAAGACTGCCCGCGAACGCTTCAAACCCCTTGAGGACATCTGGACCAATGAAGCCATTGCCATGCTCGGGCAGATGCCAGATATGGAGGTCGCTGATCGTCTGGATATCAGTAACTTTCCAGTCAAAAAGAAACGCCACGAGCTTGGAATACAGGCATACAAACGTCCGTTACCAGAAATAACACCTGAAATTGCATCTGCGTTTGGTGTCGTTTCCGACGCCGAGCTTGCACGCCAGCTGGGTGTATCAGTGAATTACATCCGCAAAGCGCGGATCAAGGCGAGCCAGCAATAAGGCGCAGACTCGCTTCAAAGCAGATAACACGGGCAGTCAGATCAGATGGCTGACTGCCAACTAACCACGAAGTCAGGCTTTAAACCGCGCACGGACGGCCTCACCACCTGATGCACAGGGCTCATTCAGCTAGCGCCACCCGCATCCATTTGGGCATATTGCAACCCAACAAGGTGGCCAGCTCTCCGGGGTGGAGTGCTGATTTAACCGCTTCGACGCACTCCGGAGTAGCGCCATCTTTACCGAGATAGTAGAGGGCACTGATAGCTACCCCAACCCTGGTTCCTGCGCACTGCATGACCATCGGAGCAGCATGCACGAGCCTGATCTCGGCCTTCTCTATAAACAGAGATCGACTGGGGCCGCTGGTGTAATAGATAGGTATGACCGGCATCTGTGTGCTTAGCCCGAATCGCCTCACTGCATCAGCACCGTGAATCTGCAGCCTCCAGCGACGCTGCCTGGCAATCAGACTCAGCAAGTCCCAAGGCCCAGGACGACGAACCCGGCCGGTGTATTGGCTGAATTTCGTCCGCATGTAGATGCCACGGTACACACGCACAAGCTCACCGCGGAGAACCAGTTGGGCGACTGCCTTGGAGATGGCCGAGCTCGAACCAAGCTCTGCAAGACACCTGATGCTGAAAGGCCTCCCCCTGCGCAGACGCTTAACACGCTGCGTGACGAGGTGAGATACCGACTGTTCAGAATGGGAGCGGGGCATCGCTATTGTGTCGAATCCAGCGAAGAGCAGAGCAATGGCTGGTGGAAGGTGATCACTCGTTGCCGGTATTCGACTTCAAGCGCTTCGTTTACCAGGCATTCCTCAAGGCGTCCCAGCGAGAAAACCTGGGCCGCAGAGGGATAGTGCCTGAGCAGGCTTTTCGCATAGCTGCGGATATCCTGCGGTAATCCCGTATGACGGGATAGCTCACGCAGGAATTCCTCGGTTTTGACAATGGCGCGGGTTCTTTCATGAGGAAGGGTCAATTTCGCTATCTCCTGGCCATAAACGTAAAGTCCCGGGCCGCTGGCTCGCCAGCGCCCGCCACCTAGCGCGCAGCTAGGGTGCAATGCCAACCAGTGTTTGCCGAGCAGAAAGCTGCGAAGGCTGCAGTCTTGGGAGATCCCATGCAGACCAATCCGGGTCAGTGTGCACGATCATGGCTGCGCTCCGTCTTGGCCTCCTGCCGTTCCATCCACTTGGCCAGGCCCCATATCGTGGTTCCCAGCGCCAGCAGCAGCCAAAACAACCATTGCGGTACTTGATATTGGGTGCTTAGCAAGAGACCTGCACCACCGCAAAGCATCACCACGAAAAACCACCTCATCAGCGTGCGCTCCTGATTACTTACTAGGCACACGTTAACTCGATGTTTCGCTGCGCCAACGCAGATGCTGCAAATTTCGTCAGATCCCAGACTGGGAAATGAGGACAGCATGCTTGCAGGTATGAAAGCGCTGCTTTCTGTGCCCCGAGTCAGCTCGCCGTGGATGACGGGAGTCGGGCCGCACGCTAACGGCTAGGTCAGATGAGGCGCCGGCAAAAGCGGAAAGAAGAGGACGCACCGCTGACCCAAGCAAGAACTCCATAGAGATCCTACTGCATAAAAAATATTGACGGCAGCAGCAAGCTAGGCGATATTGATTTCGCCTCATTTCAGTACGAGCTGTACGGAGATAAAAATGAGGTGCGGCAGGTTGCAGCCTGCCGCGATTGCAATAACTGACCCGTTAGGAGAGCTAAAGCTATGAAACTGTACCAAATCGCCTATGACCTGCGTAAGCAGCGTAACTACCAAGCCCTGTATGACCGCATCAAAGCCTATGGCACCTGGTGTCGGCCGCTGGAGTCTACCTGGATCATTGCCACGAGCCAGAGCGCAGCTCAGGTAAGGGATCACCTCAAAGCGGTTATGGATGCTGACGACGGCCTGCTGGTAACCCGTCTTCGGGGAGACGCTGCATGGTATGGCATTGCATCCGAGCAAACCCAATGGCTGCATAACCAGTACCAGCATTGCGAAGTTTGATCACCTCTGCGCCAAGGATGGCGCTTCTACCCAGAGTTACTTATGCCAAACCCGTCATTCAAATTGAGCGATGTGGCCGATGTCCGCTCCGGATACACCTTCCGCGGCGCGTTGGAGCATGACCCTGCTGGTGATGTCCGTGTTCTGCAGATCAAGGATCTGCGTCAAAGCTCGGCCATTGAGTCGGACACGCTAACGGCCGTCAGTTGGGATGCGCGCACCTCACCGCCTCTGCTCCAATCAGGCGACATCGCGGTGATCGCCCGTGGCGACAACAACAAGGCTGCTCTCTTCACAGGGCAGCAACCGGTTGTTGCCACCAGCCAGTTCTTTATTGTCAGCACAAAAAAACAGGACGTCTTACCCGAATACCTGTGCTGGCTCATCAATCTGCCTCAAAGCCAGCGAAGCCTTGAGCGCAGCGGCAGTGCGATTCAGGCCATCAGCAAAGCGTCCTTGATGGATATGAAGATTCCCCTTCCGCCACTCGCCACTCAGCAAAAGCTGATTGCTCTGCAAGCGCTATGGGACGAAGAGGATGAGCTGATCGCGCGCCTGCAAACCAACAGAGAGCAAATGCTGCAAGGCATTTACCAGCACCTTATTAAGGATTGAACCATGAGCGACAAAGTAAACCAGGACGACATCAACAAGGCGCTGTGGGCTGCCTGCGATACCTTCCGCGGCACCATCAGTGCGGACACCTATAAAGATTTCATCCTCACCATGCTGTTCCTCAAGTACATCAGCGATGTCTGGCAGGACCACTACGACAGCTACAGGATGGAATACGGCGATGAGCCGGAACTGATCGAGGAGATGCTCAAGAACGAGCGTTTCGTGTTACCGCGCAATGCCAGCTTCTATGCCCTTTACGATCGTCGTCATGAGCCGGGCAATGGCGAGCGCATCGATCAGGCACTGCATGCCATCGAGGAAGCTAACGGCACCAAGCTCAAGGATGCCGGCAAGAGCGTGTTCCAGGACATCTCCTTCAACACTGACAAGCTGGGCGAGGAGAAGCAGAAGAACACCATCCTGCGCCACCTGCTCGAAGACTTCGCCCGTGAAGAGCTCGACCTCAAACCATCCCGCGTCGGCAGCCTGGACGTGATTGGCAACGCCTACGAATACCTGATCAAAAACTTCGCCGCCAGCGGCGGGCAGAAAGCTGGTGAGTTCTACACCCCACCGGAAGTTTCCGAGCTGATCGCCGAGCTGCTCGACCCGCAGCCGGGCGACAGCATCTGCGACCCGGCCTGCGGCTCAGCCTCGCTGCTGATGAAGTGCGGGCGCAAGGTGCGCGAGCACCACAACAGCAAGCAATACGCCCTCTATGGCCAGGAGGCGATCGGCTCAACCTGGTCGCTGGCCAAGATGAACATGTTTCTCCACGGCGAGGACAACCACAAGATTGAGTGGGGCGACACCCTGCGCAATCCCAAGCTGCTCGATACCAATGGCCAGCTGCTGAAGTTCGATATCGTGACCGCCAACCCGCCGTTCTCGCTGGACAAGTGGGGCCATGACGAAGCCGAGCACGATCAGTTCGGGCGATTCAAGCGCGGCATTCCTCCGAAAACCAAAGGCGACTTCGCCTTTATCCTGCACATGATCGAAACCCTGAAAGCCAAGACCGGGCGCATGGCGGTAATCGTGCCTCACGGCGTGCTGTTCCGCGGCTCCAGCGAGGGCAAGATCCGCCAGCAGTTGATCGAAGAAAACCTGCTGGATGCCGTGATCGGTCTGCCGGAAAAGCTCTTCTACGGCACGGGCATTCCGGCTGCAGTCCTGGTTTTCAGCAAGGCCAAGACCAATGAAAACGTGCTGTTTATCGATGCCAGTCGCGACTTCAAGGCCGGCAAAAACCAGAACATTCTGGGTGAGGAGCAGATCAACAATATCCTGGTCACTTACCGTCATCGCATCAACTCGGACAAGTACAGTCACCGTGCCAGCCTGCAGGAGATCCGTGACAATGATTACAACCTAAATATCCCGCGTTATGTGGATACCTTCGAGGCCGAAAAAGAGATTGACCTGCTCACCGTACGAAAGGAGCGCACGAAGCTCAAAGAACAATTGGCTAGGCTTGAAGTGCAGATGGATGAGTACCTAAAGGAGCTGGGCTATGGTTCCTGAGGGATGGGAAAAGACCACACTCGAAGGGCTTATTGATATTCACCACGGATTTGCCTTCAAAAGTGAATACTTCACAGACTCAGGCCAATATGTGCTTATGACGCCTGGAAGCTTCTACGAGGAAGGCGGCTTTCGCGATCAAGGCCCCAAAACGAAGTATTACTCTGGCGATATTCCGAGCGGATATCTGCTAAAAAAAGGCGATATTTTGATCGCCATGACTGAGCAGGCTGAAGGACTGCTCGGCAGCACGGCTCGAGTACCAGAAAGTGGAAAATATCTTCACAACCAGCGACTAGGCCTAATAAAAATCAAGGAGCCTCGCAAAGTTAATTTGGATTTTTTATATTGGCTATATAACTTTGAAGCTATACGCTCGCAAATATCTGAGCAGGCATCAGGAACAAAGGTAAAACATACATCGCCGGGACGTTTGGTCGGCATTACTGCACTATTGCCTACAATTAATGAGCAAGAAAAAATCGCCAAGATTCTCTCCACTTGGGATCAAGCCATCGCTGCTGCTGAGCAACTTCTGGAAAACAGCCTGCAGCAGAAAAAAGCTTTGATGCAGCAGCTGCTTGGCAGTCATGAAAGCGCTAAGGAAGATGGGGAACAGGACTTCAAGCGTATATCCGAAATTGCAGAGCGCATTCAAAGAAAGTCTGATGGCGGCGATCATCCAGTACTTACCATATCATCCCTCAGCGGATTTGTTCGGCAGGATGAAAAATATAATCGCTTTATGGCTGGCAAGAGTGTCGATAGCTACATTTTTCTCAAGCATGGTGAGTTTGCTTACAATAAAGGCAACTCAAAGACCTATGAGTTTGGCTGCATTTTTGACCTAAGCTCCTTTGAGACAGGCTTAGTGCCACATGTATATGTCTGCTTTAAGCTAAAGCCCGGCCTTAGTCACCGCTATTTTAAGTATCTGTTTGAGGCTGACTACCTGAAGCCTCAGCTTAGCCAGCTGGTCAATACTGGTGTTCGCAATAATGGCCTGCTCAATATCAAGCCTAGTGAGTTCATGAACACTAAGGTTCCGGTACCCTCTCTGGAGGAGCAGGAGCGGATTGCAGATATCCTGCATATCGCCAGCAAGCAGATTATGGCGCTAGAGCAGAAGCTCGCTTGCCTAAAGCAGGAGAAAAAAGCCTTGATGCAGCAGCTACTTACCGGCAAGCGTAGAGTCACTGTTGATGCCAAGGAGGCTATGTGAAGGATCGCACTATTAATTTTCGGCTGACCGATTGCGCTGGGCATGTCACGAATTTTCTAAGCTTGCGTTCCTTGCTGACGTTCTGTGAGGCAGAAGCAAGCTTTTGGAGGGAGCGTAAACAGATCGTCCAGACAGAGAGAAGCAGTACCAACCATACACATCTACATGTTGATAGTGCATTCACTCAGGCAGCCAGTACCATACAGAGCTGGAAAGAAAGCATTGATGACTGGACTGACGACGAGGTAAGCCTCCAACTACAGCAACTTCAACGAAGTCATCTTCAGCACTTGCCGCAGAACTGGCTATGGAGTGGCCAGCCTTTTGTTGAGCCCTTTGTTCAGTGCCTCAAAGAACATGGTGATAAGACAGCTAATGCTTTCTTGGATTTTTCGATTCGCAACTCCGTACAAAATATTAGCAGCATTGAGCACTTCAAAGGTTATATGTATGCCTATGAATTTGCCAATCAAGATTCTCAGATAACAAAACGACGCAATGGCGAAAGAGTATCACTCGGGCACCTGCGCACACAGTTCGCTGAAGCTAAAGAGAACTTGTTTACTGAAGTGGGCGAACTGAAAGCCAGCATTGAAGACTGGGACATACAGAATAGAGCGGAGAGCACCAGGCTTATTCAGGTACAAAAAGCCTTAGGCCGCCGCAAGATAAAAGTACAGTCGAATGCATTTGAACGGCAACTAACCGAGTGGACTGAAAAAGTCGCAATCCTTGAGAACACCTACGAAGAAAAGCTGAAACTGAAAAAACCTGCCGAATATTGGGCAAAATCAGCGCGTAAGTATGGAATACAAGGCGGGCTTTGGACGCTAGCCATTGTTGCTCTGGTTGTCGTCGCGGCGATCAATTTTCAAGAAATCTTTGTCACTTGGCTGCAAGGCCGCGAGACTCCCGTTCAGCTCAACACGATTCAAGGAGTTATCCTTTTCGGTTCCCTTGCGGGTGTGTATGCCTTCTTGCTGAGGGTATTGTCGAGGCTGGCTTTTAGTTCGTTCCACCTTATGCGCGATGCCGAAGAACGCGAGCAGTTAACCTACCTGTATTTGTCACTCACAAACGAAGCAGAGATCGACAAGGAATCGCGAGATATTGTCTTGCAGGCCCTATTCAGCCGCAGCGAAACCGGCTTACTGGCGCAGGAGCATGGACCGACCATGCCCGGAGCATCAGAGATACTGCGCTCAACGCTAAGAGGTAGAGGCCAATAACATGGATGCTAATGACCTGATCCTTTACACCAGTGACGACGGCGAAGCTCAACTAGTGCTCCGCGTACTGGATGGCCAAGTATGGCTGACGCAACTAGAAATGGCCGAGCTGTACCAAACCAGCAAACAGAACATCAGCTTGCATGTGCAGAACGTCCTCGCTGAGGGCGAGTTGACAGAGGAGGCAACCGTCAAGGAAAACTTGACAGTTCAAGCCGAGGGCTCGCGCCAAGTCAGGCGCAACCTAGCGTACTACGCTCTGCCGATGATCATCGCCGTGGGCTACCGGGTGCGCTCAACTCGTGGCACCCAGTTTCGTCAGTGGGCCACCCGCACCTTGGGTGAGTACCTGCAGAAGGGCTTCGTGATGGACGACGCCCGATTGAAGGAGCCCCGCTGGGACTACTTCGATGAGCTGCTCAAGCGCATCCGTGACATACGAGCCTCGGAGAAGCGCTTCTACCAGAAGGTACGTGACCTCTTCACCCTGGCCGAGGATTACCGCGCCAATGAGCAAGACACCGCCCGCTTGTTTGCCGAAGTGCAGAACAAGCTGTTCTTCGCCGTTACCGGCCATACCGCCGCCGAGCTGATCGTGCAGCGCGCCGATGCCAGCGCACCCAATATGAACCTGCTTAGTTTCAAGGGCGACCGGGTGCGCAAGGCCGATGTTGTGGTGGCCAAGAACTACCTGAATGCCGAGGAACTAGACCAGCTCAATCGCTTGGTCGGCATGTTCCTCGACTTCGCCGAGCTGCGCGCCGAGCAGCGTAAGCACTTGATGCTCGCCGATTGGCGGCAATACATCGACAGCTTTATGGCCTTCAACGAGCAACCGCTGCTACGCACTGCCGGCAGCATCAGCCACGAGCAGATGAAGCAGGTGGCACATGAGCGTTATGAGACGTTTGACCAACACCGCCGCAGCGCCGAGGCTTTGGCCGCCGATGCTCAAGAGCTGGCAGAGCTTGAACGTCTGGAAAAGCGCCTGAGTGCAAAGAAGAAATCCAAGTGACCGGATTGCCCGCTCACTCGATCAGGGAGTTACACCATGGATTTGGAACAACTGCGCGCACTGCTGGCGAAGGCCGAGCGCTTTTATCAGCCTGAGCGAGAGCCGAGCATTTTTGCCTTGGGTGGGCGCGGCTATTACGAAAACCCCACCACGGATTTGCTGGCGTTCTTCCTCAATCCAGCGCAGGTGCATGGACTGGAAGAGTGCTTCCTCACTGCGCTGCTGAATTGCCTGCCCAATACCTCAATGCTGACGCCTAGTTTGCGAGCGGCGCCCCAGCGCGAGGTGGTCACCCATAACAGCAACCGTATCGACCTGGTGCTCCCCGGTGATGGATGGGATCTGCTCTTGGAAAACAAGATTTTCCACGGACAAGTGAACCCCTTTGCCGACTATGAAGCCTTCGCTCAGCGCAAACTCAATGACGGTGAGCGCCCGCTGGTTTATGCCGTGCTCTCACCATCAGGCAAAAGCGTGCGGGTCGCATGGCATGGCTTGAGTTATGCGAAATTTATTGACGCTGCACGTCAGCAACTGGCTCAGCGCATGCTGACTCATCCTGTAGATAAGTGGCAGGTGTTTGCCCGCGACTTCCTGCTGCATCTGGAAAACATCACTGTGGAGAAGGCCATGGACGCCAAAGCCGTCAACTTTGTTATCGAGCACCTGCATCAAATCAACAAGCTGACGCGCCTCAAGGACCAGGTCATTGATGCCCTCGACGCTAAGGTGCTCGACAAGCTCGATGCCGAGGTGCCCGGCTATGCGCGTTATACCCGGCGGCACAATTGGAAGAATGGCCCCGCACTGCGTTATGCCTCCGACAACTGGAAAACGTGGTCTGACGTTGTGCTCTACCTGAGCGGTGCCAACAGCACGATGAAGCCATCGGTACGGGTATACCTGTGTGATGTTGATGAGACGCTGCAAGAGCAGGGCCGAAAGCTCTTCACGGGTAACGAAACCAAGGTATGGAGTGAGGGGAAGAACAACAGCATCCTGGGTTTTAGCTGGGTGCTGGATCACTTTGATGAAGAGGAAGTGCTTGGCCTGATCGTTGAGAAAATGAAGCTGCTGATGACTTTCGAAAACGGAATACGTGCGCAAGTCGGTCAGCACACTGAGGCTTAATTACATTGTCTGTCAGATTACCTGGCGGCTTTTGACCATGTGGTAGCCATGAGGGCTGCCGAGTGATTGCAAGGAGTTGGATGTGGGTTTGCAAAAGCGTATCGGGGATTTGGTCGCCAGCGTAAGCGCGGGCATGTTTGAGCGTGAAGAGATCATCGCGGTATCCCTGCTGGGAGCACTCTGCGGGCAGAATACATTTTTATACGGGCCACCCGGCACGGCCAAGAGTCTGATTTCTCGCCGTATAGCCTGCGCCTTTGAGCAGCCAACCTATTTCGAATACCTGATGAACCGCTTCAGCACACCTGAAGAGGTGTTTGGCCCTGTGTCCATAAAAGCGCTGAAAGAAGATCGCTACATTCGCAAAACAGATAGTTATCTGCCCAAGGCCGATTTCGCCTTCCTTGATGAAATCTGGAAGTCCAGCCCAGCTATTTTGAATACCCTGCTGACGTTGATTAACGAGCATGTGTTCCGTAATGGTGAAGCCATTGAGAAAGCCCCACTCAAGGCCCTGATTGCTGCATCCAACGAGACGCCAGATGCCAATCAAGGCCTAGAAGCCTTGTATGACCGCTTTATTGTGAGGCTGATGGTGGGGCCCATTCGTGAAGCCCAGCACTTCGATCAGCTACTTAATAGCAAACCGACCGAAGCCAAAATCGACATCCCCTCGGCTCAACAGGTGAAGTCCAGCGAATGGGATGAATGGATGACCCAATTACATCAGGTCAAGCTGTCTGCTGAGACGCTAACCATCATTCACTTGATCCGCGAACAGCTGGAGCAGCAATACGAAATGCTCAAGGTTTATGTCTCCGACCGCCGCTGGCAGCGCGCAGCGATGCTTATGAAGGCAGCAGCCTTTTTTAATGATCGCAAGGAAACCAACCATAGTGACGCCTTGCTGCTGCAGCACTGCCTGTGGACTCATGAAGAAAATCGTCAGGCTGTCTGGGATATCGTTGCGGAGGCGGTAAAGGCCTGTGGGTTTGATAGTGGTATAGATTTGGCTGCACTGGATAAAGAGAAAGACGCACTAGACAAGGAGATAAAGAAGGAGCTTTTCCATTCTGCTGATATTTACAAAACGGTAAAGCTCTCCAACAAGGATTTCTTTCAATGCAAAGGCACCTTCAAGCCCAAAAATAGCTACTACAGCAACTACGAAAAAGCATTTGAGATATTCATCGCAAAAGATAGACTCAAGACAAAAGACGAGTTCCACCCGCTAGACAATAAAGGTAATGAACAAAAAAGTGTTAAGTGCAAATTTGACGGACAAGGAACCTGTCAGATCACCTTATCTAACGGCCACGTGGATTACCTGAGCATTAAGTTCACGCCTGAAGTTCTTTTTCACAAAGGCGACAGAAAGGAAGATATTAACATACGATTAATCACCTCCCTTTCCTCTTCGGTGAGTGAAATTCGCGAGAAGCTCTCTTTCACTCTGAAAAAAGTAGAGAAAAAATTTAAAGCCTACGAGACTAAGCTGAGCTCGCCTTTTGTGCCGGCAGATAAGATCTCTCTAGCAATTTCGGGAATAGCACTACAAATCGAAGGTTTGCAACTTCGTATCAAAGACTGCGAACGGCTGGAAGAATTATGCCGCTAGATCTACTGGCTAGTGCTGCCAAGGATGTTAGCGATAATGCTCAGCGTATCTTCGCGTCGCTATTAAGGAACTCTGATTCGGCTGCAGATTACGTAGCAGAGAGGATTCGGCTGTGGCAGCTGGCCTCGGCTGAAGAGCTGAAAGCTGAGTTCCCCTTTGCGCTATATGAGCAGCAGCTATCGGACTGGCAAACCCGGAACCAGTCTCCCCCTATTTCGAGTGCAGAACTGGCAGCAGCTGTTGCGGAGTATGTTGCGCTCTGTCGTGTAGCCAAACTGCCGGACAATCAATCTTTTTGGCAGCGTGAGCTAGCAGCGGTGACGGCCTCTCAAACAGTTACCAAAAAACGTCAGGCCGATAGCACCGTAAGTGCCCGCCTTTTGCGAGATGAATGGCAAAAGGCGCTAGATAAAGCGCGGGCCGACTGGGAGCTTGAGCGCATATCCATGCTGCGCCGGCAGTTCATGGAGGAGCTCGAGGTATTTCTGCAGTTACTGCAACAGCTTCAACAGCAGTTGGAAATGCTGGGGTTGGACCCAGGTATATTCCTTGACCTGTCCAAAGGCAATTTCTCTGCACAAGAGATCGAGCGCTTTAAGCGGTGGGCTAACTACTTGGCCAATGATCCGGGTGTTCGGTCGCTATGTGATTTGCTAGGCAAGCTGCGCCAGTTGGAGTTGTCAGAGCGCATTGAGCGGGCTCAGGTGCGTTATTCGCAAGACATCGAGTTACCAGATATCAATTCGCGGGAAGAGATCATCGGCATTCGCTTGGGGCGTGATATCGAGCATGTGCTGCCGAGTGAGTTGGCGCTTTTGGCTGACCCCGAAACGTCCATTCTTTTCGACCTCAAGTACGTCGAGTCACGGCTGATGTGTTTTGACATGCAGGGCATTCAGCGCGTGCAGCAACATCACCAAAAGGAAGAGCTGCGCAGCGTTGAAGAGGCAGCTAAACAAGGGCCAATGGTGATCTGTGTCGACACCAGCGGCTCTATGAGCGGTATGCCTGAGACGGTTGCCAAAGCCGTGGCGCTCTTCATTGCAGGCAAGGCCAGGCAGCAGAAGCGAGCATGCTATTTGATTAATTTTTCCACCGGCATAGAGACGCTGGATCTTGGCGACGACTTTGGCATGGAGGCGTTGATCAAGTTTCTAGGCATGTCCTTTCACGGCGGTACGGATGCGATCCCGGCATTGGATCATGCGTTGGGTGTGATGAAAAGCGAAGCCTATGAACGAGCAGACCTGTTGATGATTTCAGACTTCATCATGGCTAGCTTGCCAGAGCATTTACGCCAGCAAATTGAGCAGCAGCGTACTCATGGCAACCGCTTCTATTCCCTGGTCGTAGGCGATTGCTTTATGACTCAGCGTTTAACCAGCCTTTTTGATCATGAATGGGTCTATGACCCACACAGCAGCCAGATTCATGAGCTGATTGGTTTTCAGCGAAAACTGGATGGCCGCCCGGAGAATCACAGCGCATGACACCAACACCGAAATTTCAGGAGGAGTACAGCGCAAAGCTTCCTGCTCTGGCGCTGCTCTGCAACCTCGGCTGGGAATTCATGTCACCCGAGCACGCTCTGGCTGCGCGGGCCGGTAAGAGCGATGAAGTGGTGCTGCGTGATGTGCTGCGTGAGCAGCTGAGTAAGCGGCGCTTCCTGTTTGGAGGCGGTGAGTACCCGCTTTCCGCAAAAGCTATCGACAACCTGATCAGTGAAGTGTGCAGCCCTGCACTCAATGAAGGATTGATGGCTGCAAACGAACGGCTCTATAACCATCTGCTGTATGGCATCTCGGTGACGGAGTTCGTGGATGGTAAAAAGGCCAGCCCAACCGTGGCGCTGATCGACTGGCACAATCCAGCCAACAACAGTTTTATCTTCACTGAAGAATTTCGCGTGCTCCGCAGCGGCGGTGTGGAAGCGCGCAGGCCGGATATCGTTTGCTTCGTCAATGGCATTCCTCTGGTCGTAATCGAGGCCAAGCGCCCGGATGGCAATGCACAAAAAGGCCCGACAATCGACGAAGGCGTTTCGCAAAGCCTGCGCAACCAGCGCCATGACGAAATTCCCAAACTGTTCGCCTATAGCCAGCTACTGCTGTCGATCAATGGCAGCGATGGGCGCTATGCCACCTGCGGCACGCCAGCTAAGTTCTGGGCGGCCTGGCGCGAAGAGGATATCTCTACCTCTGAGTTGTACACGCTAAAGAATCGCCAACTGACTGGTGTGCAGAAGGCGGCAATTTTCAGCCATCGCCCAGCGGCTGATCTGCACTGGTACGAAAACCTGATCGCTGGCGGCGAGCTCGCACTGACAGGCCAAGATCAGTTGCTCATTAGCCTATTGTCCCCAGCCAGGCTGCTGGAGATGACTCGTTTCTTCACCTTGTTCGACAAGAAGGCCGGCAAGATCGTCGCGCGTTACCAACAGGTTTTCGGCATCAAACGGCTGATTGAACGGATCAATCAGAAACGCAAAGACGGCGGTCGTGAAGGTGGTGTCATCTGGCATACAACCGGCTCGGGCAAATCATTCACCATGGTTTTTCTGAGCAAGGCGCTGATCCTGCATGACTCTCTCAAGCAGTGCCGCATTGTGGTGGTCACCGACCGGGTTGACCTGGAAAGCCAGCTGAGCAAAACGTTTGCCTCGGGCGGCGAACTGGCTGGCAAGAAGGATCGCGAGGCTGCCATGGCCACTTCCGGCACGCGCTTGGCTGAGCAAATCGGTAAGGGCAACGAGCGCATCATTTTCTCGCTGATCCAGAAGTTCAACAGCGCTACCAAGCTGCCACAGTGCGTGAACACCAGTGCCGACATCATCGTGCTTATCGATGAGGGTCATCGTAGCCAAGGCGGTGAAAACCATATCCGCATGAAGCAGGCGCTGCCCAATGCGGCCTTTGTCGCGTTTACCGGCACACCGCTGCTCAAGGACGATAAGACGACGAACAAGTTTGGCCCCATCGTGCATGCCTACACCATGCAGCGCGCAGTGGAGGATCAGGCTGTGACACCGTTGCTCTATGAAGAGCGGATACCTGATCTGGATGTAAATGCGCGCGCCATCGACAGTTGGTTTGAGCGAATCACTGAAGGGCTAAACGAGCAGCAGAAAGCCGACCTCAAGCGCAAGTTCGCCAAGAAGGGGCAAATCTATAGCGCGGATGACCGTATTCGCCTGATAGCTCTAGATATTGCTAACCACTTCGTGAAGAACATCGACGAGGGGCTAAAGGGTCAATTGGCCTGCGACAGCAAGGCCTCGGCAATCAAATACAAGCAGTACCTGGATGAGGCAGGCTTGTTCGAGAGCGCCGTTGTGATGAGCCCGCCGGATAGCCGTGAGGGCAACACCGATGTGGATGAGGTGGCCTCACCCGAGGTAACCCAGTGGTGGAAGAAAAACGTCGGCAGCACGGATGAGCAGACCTACACCAAGCAATTGATCGAGCGATTCGACAAGGATGACTCACTCAAGCTCCTGATTGTGGTGGACAAGCTGCTGACGGGATTCGATGAGCCGAAAAACACCGTGCTCTACATCGACAAGCCACTTAAGGAGCACAACCTGATCCAGGCGATTGCTCGGGTAAACCGTCTGCATCCACTAAAGAAGTTTGGCTTGCTGATCGACTACAGGGGCATCCTTTCCGAGCTGGATACCACGATCCAAAAGTATCAGGATCTGGCCTCGCGCACCCAGGGCGGCTATGACATCAATGACATCGCTGGCCTCTACAACCAGATGAGCAGCGAGTACAAACGGCTACCCCAGCTGCATAAGAACCTCTGGGCGATATTCTCCGATGTGAAAAACAAAGGTGACATCGAACAGCTGCGCCAAGTACTGGTGCCTAGGATGCAAGAGCGCGATGGTGAGCTGGTTGATGTGAATCTCAAGGTACGCGACGACTTCTATGAAGCGCTGACCGAGTTCGCTACCTGCCTAAAGGTCGCTTTGCAGTCAGCATCCTTCTTCGAGGACACCAGCTTTAGCGATGCCGACAGAGCTCATTACAAGGAAACTCTTAAACAGTTCTCCAGTCTGCGCCAACTCGCCAAACAAGATGCCGGTGAAACGGTGAACTACGACCAGTATGCCGAGCAGGTACGCAAGCTGCTGGATAAGCATGTGGTAGGCGTCGAGGTGAAAGACCCCGTTGGGGTTTATGAAGTCGGCAAGATGGGGCAGCAAAAGCCTGAACAGTGGAGCGAGGAAAAGACGCGCAACGAAACAGACATCATCAAGACCCGTGTCAGCAAGATGATTGAGCAGGAGTTGCGTGATGACCCCTACGCCCAAGAGGCGTTCTCCAAACTGCTGCGCCAGGCCATCGAAGAGGCGGCAAAGCTATTTGACCACCCGCTCAAGCAATACCTGCTATTCCACGAATTTGAGCAGAAGGTGCAGGCCCGCAAGCTCGATGAGCTGCCAGATGCTTTTGCAGGTAACCGGCATGCCCAGGCGTACTTCGGCATTTTCAAGAAGAGCCTTCCTGAGGCCTTGATTTCAGCTGATGAACATGCACAGGAGCACTGGGTAAAACTGGCTTTCAGCCTGGATGAAATGGTCACGACCTCAGTGGCTGAGCACTCAATCAACCCACAAAATATCGAAAGCGATATTCGTAAGAAGCTACTGCCGCTGCTCTTCAAGGAGTGCAAAGCTGTGGGCGCTGGTATGGATCAGGCGAAGGCCATGGTTGAGTGGGTGGTGCAAATCACGCGAGTAGGCTTGTCCGGCTTATGAGTGTGCCTATCGTCATGAGCGCTCCACCTGCCCCCGCAGTGTTGAGCTGGCTGAGCTTTCACTATGCCGATGAGTTGATACAGGTTGAAAGGGCGCGAAGGGCCCGCGATGTTTCACGCATTCTGATCAAGGTCGATCCAGACTGCCGCGTGCGCGTCAGTGCGCCGGATGGGGCCAGCGATGAACAGGTATTGGCCGCGCTGAAACGACGCAGTCGCTGGATCTATGAGCAGCTTCGTGAGTTCCGTGCTCAGCTAACGCACGTTCGCCCGCGGCAGTACATCAGCGGGGAAAGCCACTACTACTTAGGCAAGCAGTATGTGCTCAAGGTGATTGAGGCGCCTGATGAGCTACAGCAGGTGCGTTTGTTGCGGGGCAAGCTTGAGGTTTCTGTTCGGGTCAAGTCGGCAGACAAGATCCGAGAACTCCTTTACGCCTGGTACAAAGCTCGCGCCCGAGAGGTGTTTGATCGACGTCTAGATGCTGTCTTGCAACAAGCCCTTTGGGTTGCAGCCAAGCCGCCACTGCGCATCCTAAGCATGCAAACACAGTGGGGCAGTTGTTCACCTGCGGGCCGTATCACGCTCAACCCCCACTTGGTTAAAGCATCCCGCGAGTGCATCGACTATGTGATCTTGCATGAGCTTTGTCACATCGCCGAACACAACCACAGTGAGCGTTTCTACCGGCTTATGCAGCAGGTCATGCCGCAATGGGAAAAGACTAAAAAACGACTGGACGGTATGGCGGCTGCCTTGCTGAACGGCGGCTGAGCATCGTTTGATTAGCGCGCGCTTGCCAAAACGCTTGATAGCCAAGGATTAGCTGCCTTGTTTTGACTGTTCCACCAGCAGCGTGAAATCGAAAACGCTGGGCCCCGCAGAAAAGCTCAGAGGGTACCCCTGTCCAGCGTAAAGCTGGGCAGGGGAATCTATCCGGGTAAAGGTTTTACGGGTTGCCTGCCATCTGGCGGGCATAATAACGATCGCTGAGGTCTTTATTAGGATCAGCCTTGAGCCAGCGCTCGGGCTTGGTGCAGTCCATGCAGGTCAGTGTTTTCTTGTCAGGGCTAAGACTATACAGGTGGGCCTTGGGGCCAGTTCCAATCTTCAGCCCAGCTTCCGAAACTTCGAACCCAGGAACCTCGTGCCCCAAACGATCCATGGTCTCAAATTTGAACGACCAGCTTTTGATCTGGCTTTTGCGCCAGATGGTCATGATGGTCAAAGGGTCTTGTTTCGTTGTGCGCTGATAGACCCAATCGCCTTCATAGGGAGTTAGCTTCGGAGCTTCTAGATCCCGCATCCCCTGCTGCAAGGCTTTCTCCTGTATTTTGGCAAGCTCGGCATTTAATTGCTCCTCGTCCCTCCTGGCCTGATCTTTGAGCATCTGGTCTACGTCATAAGGCCCTTTGGGGTCATATTTCCAAACCGTATCGTCCTTGATGCGAAGAATCTTGCAGTTGAGGCAGTCAAGGCTTTGCTCGTCCACATTACGCTTCATGGCCAAGCGTTCGGAACTATTTACGTCGTCAAGAAGAAGCTTTCCATCTTTGACAGAGACGGTCATTTTGACAAGCGGCTTGATGCGGCCAGTACCTAGCTCCTGCCCAATGAGCTCAGCTTTGTTGGCGCTGATGGAAAATTGACCCACCCTGCCGATTGAAATTTGACCCAGGGCGGATTGCTGATTTTGTTACCAGCAACTGTGGATAAGTC
>AJXE01000036.1 GCA_000263395.1 Stutzerimonas stutzeri TS44 | reverse complement strand
CTCACAAGCACCCACACGAATTGCTTGATTCAGTTGTTAAAGAGCGTTTCGATCAAGTCTTTCGTCTCAACCGAGGCCGCGCATTCTACAGCAGCCTTTCTTTCTGTCAAGCTGTTTTTCGAAAATTTCTTTTCTACTCAACCGCTTGCCACCTCGATCAATCTGCATCTCTCGCCAGCGGGAGGCGAATCATACAGCGTTCAAAACCGCTGTCAACCACCTCTTTTAACCGCTTCCGATCACTCGACCGAAGCCACCAACAGGACTCAACCACCACCCTGCCAGCCCGGCGCATTCTACTCGAATCCGCCACCGACGCAACCCTCAATCTCAAAGCAACTTGTTGATTTACAAGAACTTTTAGCTGAGGACTGCGCCAGAAGTGGTGCGCATTATAGGGGACTGAAACTATGCGTCAACCGCTAATTTCATTTTTCTCGCAACTCTCTAAAACTGCCATATCGATCCTCTGCGGGGCTGCTAGAACAAGGTCAGCGTGTAATTCAGGATCAGACGATTCTCATCGATATCGCTACGGTAGTTGGACCGAGCAGCCACATTGCGCACGCGGATACCAACATTCTTCAGCGGGCCGCTCTGCACGGTATAGCCGATGTCCAGGTCGCGCTCGTGAGCCTTGCCTTCGAAGCCTCTTCCAGTATCGACATTATCGCTGGTTATGTAGCGCACCGAGGCAACCAGACCCGGAATGCCAAGTGCAACAAAATCGTAGTCGTAACGGGCCTGCCAGGATCGCTCGTCCTTCTCGGCGAACTCGTACGTCGGCACCTCGTTACCCAGTGGCGCAATATTGTTGAAGACCCGCGGGAACGCATCATCACCGAACATCGCCTGGTATCCGACCATAAACGTATGGCCGCCGCGCCTGGCCGAAAGCTGCGAGAACGCTGCCTGGTTGTCGATATCCCCCAGCAGCCGGTCACCATCTTCCTGCGAGTCGTAGAAGCCGATGTTCGCACCGAGCACCCACTGCCCGGCCGGCAAGCTGTGCTTGAGGTTGTAGAAGCGCTGGTTGTAGATATCCTCCAGCTGCGCGTACCAGACTCCCACCGCGGTTCGCTTGTCGTTGAAGGCGTAATCGGCGCCGGCATAGTGGAAACGGTCGCTGCTTCTATTGACACCCAGCCGTGGCGTGCTGCCGAGCTTGGCGAACATCTCGCCGTCGCCCGCCTCGTTCAGCAGGCTTCCCGAGCGTAACTGGCCAGCCTGCAATGTCAGTCCGGCGATTTCGTTGGAAACGATGCTGGCGCCCTGGTAGGTCGGCGGCAGCAGGCGGATGTCGCTGAAGGCCAGCACCGGCAGGTTGGGCGTCAGCTCGCCGATCCTCAGTTCAGTCTGCGACAGGCGCACCTTGAGTGCCGCACCGAGGCGGCTGTAGTCGTCCTGTGCCTTGCCGTCGCTGCCGGTCGGCAGCAGGCCGGTGTTGATCCGACCGCCGCCGCTGTCGAGCTTGATACCCAGCATGCCGATGGCGTCGATGCCGAAACCGACCGGACCCTGGGTATAGCCGGAGTTGACCTTGAGAATGAAGCCCTGCGCCCACTCCTCGGCTTTCGACTGCTGATTGGGACCGACGATATCGGAGAAGTCCCGGCTGAAATAATAGTTGCGCGCCTGCAGAGTAGCAGAGGCGTCTTCGAGGAATCCGCCCTCGGCGGCATATGTGCCGGGGATCGCGACGGCGGCACCGATGGAAAGTGCCAGACGGGAGATTCGAGTTTTCTGCATGGTGTCGTTCTCTTGTTTTTATTTTTCAGTGCACGCAGCCGCCCCTCCAACACAGTCGGAAGAACGACAGATGGGCTGTTTGAACTCAAAGAAATTTCCTGCTCAGATCGAGATTATCGTGCCGGTTGCTGCTTCTCTGGACTCGCCGGGCGGGACAGCGCCGGAACATCCTGGCGTTGTCGCAGCCCCAGTAGAAAATGGGCAAAGAGGCCGAACACCAGCCCCCAGAACGCAGCCGACAGGCCGAGGAACGACATGCCGGACGCTGTAACCAGGAAGGTGATCAGCGCCGCCTCGCGATCGGCCGGCACCGCCATCGCGCCGGACAACGCACCACCGATCGCCGCCAGCAACGCCAGACCGGCCAGTGCGGCGATCAGCGCCGCAGGGAAGGCGGTAAAGAGCGAAACCAGTGTCGCCCCGAATATCCCCAGCAGCAGATAGAACACGCCGCCGGAAACACCCGCGATATAGCGTTTCTGTGGGTTTTCGTGCGACTCGCGGCCGGTGCAGATCGCCGCGGTGATCGCCGCCAGGTTCAGGCCGTGGCAGCCGAACGGTGCCAGCAGCAGCGAACCCAGCGCACTGCTGCTGATCAGCGGGCTGGCTGGGGTGGCGTAGCCGTCGTTGCGCAGCACCGCCATGCCCGGCACGAACTGCCCGGTGAGCGCCACCATCACCAGTGGGAAGGCGATATTGAGGATCACCTGCCAGCTGAACTCCGGCGCGATCCACACCGGTGTCGCCAGCCCGATCACCAACGCCTCGCTGCGCAGTTCGCCCGAGGCGATTGCGATCGTCACGCCGACCACCAGCACCGCGAGCACCGCGTAGCGCGGCATCGAGCGTTTGAACAACAGATAGGTGCCGAACATCGCCAGCACCAGCCAGGGCTGCTCCTTGACCGAGACGAACAGCCCGGTGCCGAAGCGGAACAGGATACCGGCGAGCATGCCGGCCGCGATGGCCGAGGGCAGGCGGTCGATGATACGGTCGAAGGCGCCGGACAGGCCAACCAGCAGGACCACCACACTGGTGACGAGATAAGCCCCCACCGCCTGGTTGAGCGTGATGTCGGGCAGCATGGTCACCAGCAGCGCCGAACCGGGCGCCGACCAGGCGATGATGATGGGCACCTTGTAACGGATGCTCAGCACGATACCGAGCACGCCGCTGCCGATGGAGATCGTCCAGACCCACGACGACAGCACGTCATGCGGCAGGTCCGCGGCCTTGGCCGCCTGGAAGATGATCACCAGCGGTCCGGCGTAGGAAATCACGGTCGCGATGAAGCCGGCGACCACGGCGGAGAGCGAGAAGTCTTTCAATAAAGCTTTCATTTCGCCTCGCAAGACAGGCCAGGCGATCCGTGGCCGCAGCCCGGATCACTCTTGTTATGAAAGTCGCGACTTTACCGCGCCTACTGCCGACACATGAACCCGCGGCGGCAGCCTTGAAACACCGGGGCTGGCGGGTGGTCCCGCCAGCCCCGGTTATCACTCACACTTGCTGCAGGGCACGCGGGCGCTGGCTGCGCTGCTCGGCCGCCGGAGCCGGCGCCTTCTGCAGCTGGAAGTCGAAGTCCACCTCGGCAAAGCGCCCCTGCACACCATGCTGGCTGGCGGCTGCGGCGTCGTCGCTGAAGCGGATGTCGCCGACCAGACCGTCGCGGGTGGCATAGGCGAAGTCGTCCCACAGGTACTTGTCGCCGGCCAGGTTGATCTGCGTGGTCAGGTGGCGATGACCCGGCGCGGAGATGAAGAAGTGGATGTGCGCCGGACGCTGACCATGACGGCCGAGCAGGTCGAGGCATTCCTGGGTCGGACCGTCCGGCGAGCAGCCATAGCCCGACGGCACGATGCTGCGCGCGCGGTAGTAGCCATTCTCGTCGGTGACGATGCGCCGGCGCAGGTTGTACTCGGACTGGCTCTTGTCGAAATAGGAGTAGTTGCCCTTGGTGTTGGCGTGCCACAGATCGACCACCGCACCGGCGACCGGCTGGCCATCCGGACCGGTGACGCGGCCCTGCAGGAACATCGGGGTGGCGACGCCGTCTTCGCTGCCGTCGTCCATACGCACCACGCCCTCGGCGATCGGCGCGCCGGCCACGTACAGCGGGCCTTCGATAGTGCGCGGAGTGCCGCCGGTCAGGCCTTCCTGCTCGTCCTTGGCGTCCTGCAGCAGGTCGAGGTAGTGCTCGATACCCAGGCCGGCGATCAGCAGGCCGGCTTCGTGGCGACCACCGAGGCGGTTGAGGTAGTCCACTGCCTTCCAGAACTCGTCCTGGGTGATTTCCAGGTCTTCGATGATCTTCGCGGTGTCGACCAGGATGCGGTTGATCACCGTCTTCATGCGGCTGCTGCCGGCGTCATTGTTGAAACCGCTTGCTTCCTTGAAGAAGCTCTGCACGTGCTCGGAATGGGAGATTTTCACAGTCATGGCTCAGGCCTCATTTTGTAATTGTGGTGGTGCGGATTAGCTGGCCGGGCGAACCCGGCCCTTGAACGTGGAATCAGCGATCGTCTTCGCGGATCGAGGACGGATGGCGGCACAGCGCGTCGACCTCAATTTCCATGTAGGGGAACAGCGGCAACTGCATCAGCGTGTCGTGCAGTTCCTGCACGCTGGCCACGTCGAATACGCTGTAGTTGGCGTACTGGCCGGCAATGCGCCACAGGTGGCGCCACTTGCCCTCGCGCATCAGGCCCTGGGCCAGTTCCTTCTCGTCGGCCTTGAGCTTGGCGGCCTTGGCCGGATCCATGTCGACCGGCAGTTTCACGATCATCTTCACGTGGAAGAGCATCTCGGGTTCTCCTTTCTTACTTGCGGGCGAAGAACGCCAGGCGCTCTTCATCCAGGGTCAGGCCAAGGCCAGGGGTGCACGGCACTTCCAGCTGGAAGTCGCGGTAGACCGGCGCCTGGGTAACGATTTCCTCGGTGAGCAGCAGCGGGCCGAACAGCTCGGTGGCCCAGGTCAGCTTGTTGAGGGTGACGAAGGCATGCGCCGAGGCCAGGGTGCCGATGGCGCCTTCGAGCATGGTCCCACCATACAGCGCGATGCCCGCCGCCTCGGCGATCTGCGCGGTACGCAGCACGGCGCGCGGGCCGCCGTTCTTGGCGATCTTCAGAGCGAAGATGCTCGCCGCGCCGTCGGCGGCCAGGCTGAAGGCGTCCTCGACGCTCTCGATCGACTCGTCGGCCATGATCGGCGCCGGGCTGCGCTGATTCAGGCGCACCTGCCCGCCGCGGTTGATCCGCGAGATCGGCTGTTCGATCAGATCGATGCCGTTGTCGCCGAGGATGCGGCAGGCGCGCAACGCCACCGACTCGTCCCAGGCCTGGTTGACGTCGACGCGCACGCTGGCGCGCTCGCCGAGGGCCTGCTTGATGGCGATGACGTGCTTGAGATCGGCGTTCACCTCGCCGGCGCCGATCTTCAGCTTGAAGATGCGATGGCGGCGGATGTCGAGCATGTGCTCAGCCTCGGCGATGTCCTTGGCGGTGTCGCCGGAGGCCAGCGTCCAGGCCACTTCCAGGCTGTCGCGCACGCAGCCGCCGAGCAGCTCGCTGACCGGCAGCCCGAGGCGCTTGCCCTGGGCGTCGAGCAGCGCGCTCTCGATGCCGGACTTGGCGAAGGTGTTGCCCTTGGCCGCCTTGTCCAGGCGCAGCATGGCCGCGTTGATATTTACCGCATCCTGACCGACCAGCAGCGGGCCGAGGTAGCTGTCGATGTTGGTCTTGATGCTCTCCGGGCTCTCGTTGCCGTAGGCCAGGCCACCGATGGTGGTGGCCTCGCCGATGCCTTCGATGCCATCGGCACAACGCACGCGGATGATCACCAGCGTCTGCTTCTGCATCGTGTGCATCGCCAGCTTGTGCGGGCGGATGGTCGGCAGATCGACGATGACCGTCTGGATGCTTTCGATCAGGGTGTGGCTCATATCAGCTTCCGATTTCCAGTTTCAGTGATCAGGCCTTCGCCACGGCCGGCATGGCGGGTGCCGAAGCACTGCTACGCTGGCCGGAGATGGCGAAGACGGTCATGGCCAGCGCGGCGATGACGCCCGGTACGGCGAAGGCCATGAAGTTCAGTTGCAGCGGCAGGTTGATGCCCAGCAGCGCACCGCCCAGCAGCGGGCCGACGATGGCGCCGTTGCGGCCGATGCCCGAGGCCCAGCCGAGACCGGTGGAGCGGATCGACAGGCCGTAGAACTGCGCGGCGGCGGCGTAGAGCAGGATCTGCGTGCCGATCACGGTGGCGCCGGCGAGGAAGATCAGCATATAGAGCACCGGCATCGATGACTTGAAGCCCAGCAGGCTGATCGACACCACAGACACCGCGAAGAACGCCACCACCACCTTGGCCAGGTTGAAGCGATCGCCCAGCCAACCACCGATGATCGCGCCGGCCATGCCGCCGAAGTTCAGCGCCAGCAGGAACGACAGGCTCGAGCCCAGGCTGTAGCCGGCGTTGGCCATCAGCTTCGGCAGCCAGGAACCCAGCGCGTAGACCATCAGCAGGCAGCAGAAGAACGCCAGCCAGAGCGACACCGTGCGCACCCCGCGGCCGTGGCGGAACAGTTCGAGCACCGATGCGCTCCGGCCCTTCACCTCGACCAGCACCGGCTCGTCGTTGCTACCCAACTGCTGGTTCGGATCGACCCGGTTGAGCAAATCGCGCGCCTGCTCGATACGGCCCTGACGCACCAGAAAGCCGATCGATTCAGGCAGCTTCCAGAGGATCAGTGGCAACAACAGCAGCGGCACGGCGGCGGCGAAGAACATCGCCTCCCAGCCGAAGCGCGGCAGCATGTAGATGCCCAGGCCGGCGGAGAACATGCCACCCAGCGAATAGCCGCTGAACATGATCGCCACCAGGGTGCTGCGCAGCTTCTTCGGCGCGTACTCATTCATCAGCGCCACCACGTTGGGCATCAGCCCGCCGCAGCCGAGGCCGGCGAGGAAGCGGAAGATGCCGAATTCGGTGGGCGTGCTGGCGAAGCCGTTGAGCACCGTAGCGCCGCTGAACAGCAGGAAGCAGATGGCGATGCCCTTCTTGCGCCCGATACGGTCGGCCAGGGTGCCGAAGATCAGCGCGCCGAACATCATGCCGAACAGCGCATAGCTACCCAGCGCCCCGGCTTCCAGCGGCGTCAGGCCCCATTCCTTCATGATCACCGGCAGTACCACGCCGTAGATGAACAGGTCGTAGCCGTCGAAGATCAGCAGCAGCGCGCACAGGCACATGACCAGCCAATGGAAGCCGCTGAAGCGGGCGTTATCGATGATCTCGTGGACATCTACTTTTCGCATGACAAGGCTCTCTATTGTTTTTGTTGTGAAAACTGCGTCGCGTGTCGTTCGCTGCGGGGCTCAGCCCTGGTCGCCTCCGCCTACCGGCAGGGTCACGCCGGTGATGTAGGAGGCATCGTCGGAGGCGAGGAAAAGAATCGCGCCGGCCTGCTCGTCGATGGTTCCGTAGCGCTTCATCAGCGTCGAATCGACGGTCTGGTCGACGATCTGCTGGTACCAGATCTTTTCCTGCTCGCTCTGCTCGGCAGTGTTACGCGGGATGCGCCGGGGCGGCGCCTCGGTGCCGCCGGGAGCGGTGGCGTTGACGCGAATGCCGCGCTGGGCGTTCTCGAACGCCAGGCACGCGGTCAGCGCGTTGACGCCACCCTTGGCCGCGCCATACGGCACGCGGTTGACGCTGCGCGTGGCAATCGAGGAAACGTTGACGATGGCGCCGGCGCCCTGCTCCAGCATGTGCGGCAGCGCGGCGTGGCAGCACCACAGCGTGGGGAACAGCGAGCGGCGCACTTCGGCCTCGATCTCGTGCTCCTGGTAATGCTCGAAGGGCTTGGCCCAGATGGTGCCGCCGACGTTGTTGACGAGGATGTCGAGGCGCCCGAAGCGCTCTTTCGCCGCATCCATCACGCGATGGCAGTCGGCGAACTGTTCGAGGTCGGCGGTCAGGGTCAGCAGCTCGGCGCCCTGCCCCAACTGGTCGACCAGCTCATGCACCAGCTCGGAGCGGTCCACCGCCACCAGGCGTCCGCCCTCTTCGACGAAGCGCTCGGCCACGCGGCGACCGATGCCCTGGGCGGCGCCGGTGATCACCGCAACTTTGTTCTGAAAACGTGCGTTCATCTACCCAACCTCTGAAATGGCGAGGATTGCAGTGGGTAACGCTGCGCGGTTACCCACCCTACGACCGGCGGATCAGGCGCTGGCGGCGAATTTCTCGTAGTAGAAGTTCGCCGGCTGCAGGCCCTGTTCACGAATGAACTGGCTGACTGCCTCGACCATCGGCGGCGGGCCGCACAGGTAGATGTCCACCTCGCCGTCGTTGAGGTGCTTGGGCTCGATGTGCTGGGTCACGTAGCCCTTTTGCGGATAGCTGCTCTCGGGGCTGGCGACACAGGCGCTGTAGGTGAAGTTGGGGATGCGCGCAGCGAAGGCTTCGAGCTTGTCCATCTCCACCAGGTCGTGATCCAGGGTCACGCCATAGATCAGGTGCAGCGGATGCTCGCTGCCGTGCTCGGCGATCTTCTCCAGCATCGCGGTGAACGGTGCCAGGCCCGTGCCGCCGGCCAGCAACAGCAGCGGGCGCTTGATTTCGCGCAGGTAGAAGCTGCCCAGCGGGCCGGCCAGAGTGACGCTGTCACCGGCCTTGGCCATGCCGCAGAGGAAGCTGCTCATCAGTCCGCCCGGCACGTTGCGGATCAGGAAGCTGACTTCACCGCCCTTCTGCAGCGAGCTGAACGAGTAGGCGCGGGTCTGCTCGGTGCCCGGCACCTTGAGGTTGACGTACTGCCCCGGCAGGAACGCCAGTTGGCTCAGCGCCTCGCCCTTGATCGACAGCGCGATGGTGCTCTGCGACAGCTGGCGCACGTCGCTGATGGCCGCCTGGTAGCTGGCCTGCGCGGTCTTGCAGACGTCCGAGGAGGCCGGCACGCGAATCACGCAGTCGCTCTCGGCGCGCATCTGGCAGGTCAGCACGTAGCCCTGCGCAGCCTCATCTTCGCTCAGCGCGTCCTCGATGTACTCCTCGCCGAGGTCGTAGCTGCCGGCTTCGGCGAAGCACTTGCAGGCTCCGCAGGCGCCGTCGCGGCAGTCCAGCGGGATGTTGATGCCCTGG
This sequence comes from Stutzerimonas stutzeri TS44, assembly GCA_000263395.1. Taxonomy (GTDB): domain Bacteria; phylum Pseudomonadota; class Gammaproteobacteria; order Pseudomonadales; family Pseudomonadaceae; genus Stutzerimonas; species Stutzerimonas stutzeri_C. The sequence continues at coordinate 12,838 of AJXE01000036.1, read as the reverse complement.
CGGTAGGCGGCATCGGCAACGGTTTCGCCGAGATTGGCTTCGATGAAGCGGGTGACCCCGTCTTCGAAATTCAGTGCGATCTGGTGAGTCATGGCCTTGCCCTCACAGGTGGTAAACGTCGATCAACTGGCGGATGTAGTCGTTCTTCAGCACGACCTTCTTGTGCTTGACCAGCGGGCTCTCGCCGCGGATATCGAGCGTGTAGAAGCTGGTGCCGTAGAAGTGGTCGACCGTCTTGTAGCGGAAACTCATGGTGTGCCAGTTGAAGCGCAGCTTGCAGAAACCCTCGCCCTGCTCGATCAGCTCCAGGTTGCTGATGTTGTGCGAGGTGCGGGTATCCGGAATGGTGGCGCTGGAGCGCTCGGTACGGATGCGGAACACACGGTCTTCCAGACCGCTGCGGTTGCCGTACCAGATCAGCGAGATTTCCTTCTGCGGATCTTCGGTCAGCTTGTCCTCGTCGTCCCAGGCCGGCATCCAGAAGGTCGCGTCGGCGGCGTACAGCTCCAGCCAGCTGTCCCAGTCCTTGTCGTCCAGGTAGCGCGCTTCGCGGTAGAGGAAGTCGCGTGCGGCTTCGTAGGAGATGGTCATTACGCGCCCTCCACGTGAATCAGTTGGTCCTGTTCTTCCTGCACCGCCTTGATCATCTGCTGCTGCCAGTAGTGGTGCTGCAGCACGAACAGACCTTCGTCCTCGGTGCGCGCGCCACTCATGACCGGCTGCAGGTCGATTTCCTTGGCGCCTTCGTCGGCACCGTCGATCCAGTGCTTGGCGCCGCGGGACATGTCGTTCCACTCCATCGCACGGCCGGCGAAGCCCTGCTGGCAGGCGCGGAATTCCTCGAGGTCGTCCGGGGTGGCCATGCCGGAGACGTTGAAGAAGTCTTCGTACTGGCGGATGCGGCGCGCGCGGGCCTCGGCACTCTCGCCCTTGGGCGCGATGCAGTAGATGGTGACTTCGGTCTTGTCCACCGACAGCGGCTTGGCGATGCGCAGCTGCGAGCCGAACTGGTCCATCAGGTACAGGTTCGGGTACAGGCACAGGTTGCGCGAGTTCTCGATCATCCAGTCGGCGCGAGCCTGGCCGACTTCGGCGATCATCTCGTCGCGACGGGCGTACAGCGGACGGTCTTCCGGGTTGTCCCAGCGGGTCCAGAGCAGCAGGTGGCCGTTCTCGAAGGAGTAGAAACCGCCACCCTTCTTGCCCCAGCCGCCGGCGCTCATGGCGCGGATGTCGTCGCCGGCCTCTTTCAGCTTGCGCTGCTGCTGGGTGGCGGCGTAGTTCCAGTGCACGGCGGTGACGTGGTAGCCGTCGGCGCCGTTCTCGGCCTGCAGCTTCCAGTTGCCTTCGTAGACGTAGGTCGACGAACCGCGCAGGACTTCGATGCCTTCGGGCGACTGGTCGACGACCATGTCGATGATCTTGCGCGACTCGCCGAGGAATTCTTCCAGCGGGGCGACGTCCTCGCGCAGGCTGCCGAACAGGAAGCCACGGTAGGACTCGAAGCGCGCGATCTTCTTCAGGTCATGCGAGCCATCGCAGTCGAAGCTGTCGGGGTAGCCGGCTTCCTTGGGGTCCTTCACCTTGAGCAGCTTGCCCGAGTTGTTGAAGGTCCAGCCGTGGAACGGGCAGGTGTAGGTCGCCTTGTTGCCGCTCTTGAAGCGGCACAGCATCGCACCGCGATGGCTGCAGGCATTGATGAAGGCGTTGAGCTGGCCGTCCTTGTTGCGCGCGATGAAGATCGGCTGCCGCCCCATCTGGGTGGTGTAGTAGTCGTTCTTCTCGGGAATCTGGCTCTCGTGCGCGAGGTAGATCCAGTTGCCCTCGAAGATGTGCTTCATCTCCAGTTCGAACAACCGAGGATCGGTGAACATCTCGCGCTTGCAGCGAAAGATGCCCTTTTCTTTGTCTTCATCTAGCAGCGAATCAAGGTAATCGATTCCCAGGGACATGGCCGGGGCCTCCATTGTTATTGTTTCTACGTGATGAAGGCTAAGGCTCCGGAGACGCTATCAATATCCGTTTTCTGCACGACCTCTATCCATTTTCTGCAAAATGCAATAGGTCAAATTGTCGCAGGCACGCGCACGACAATTCCCTGCCCGAAGAAGGCAGTGACGAGTGGTGGGAAGACGGAAAAGGAGCCGCTGCCGTCGGAATGGCAGCGACTCAAGGGGAGCTCAGTGGTGCCGGCGCAGGGTGTCCGAAGGCAGCTCGCCGAAGGTGCTCTTGTAGCTTTCCGAGAAGCGGCCCAGGTGCATGAAGCCATAGTCCATGGCGATCTCGGTGATATTGCGGACCTTGGCCGAGGGGTCGCTCAGACGGCCGTGGATCTGCTCCAGCTTGCGCTGACGGATGTACGACTTGGGCGTGGTGCCGACCTTGCGTTCGAACAGCAAGTAGAGCGAGCGCAGGCTCATGTTGGCCAGCTCGGCCAGTTGCTCGACGGAGATGTCCTTCTTCAGGTGCTCGTCGATGTAGTCGCTGAGCCGGCCGAACGACGGGCAGCTGTCGCCGAACGGATCGCGGCGGATGTTGTTGGCCAGCGTGCAGAGCAGCTTGCTGGCGATGATCCGGCTGTACTGCTCCTGAATCTGCGGGATGCTCTGCGCGGAGCCGGCCTCGCGGCAGACCAGGCCGATCAGGCTGTCGAAGCCGTCGAGCTCGTCGAGCGCATGGCGGTTGGCGCTGAAGCGGATACCCTCGGCCGGCGCGCGCCACTGGTTCTCGCTGCAGGCCTGTTCGAGGAACGATGCCGGCAGCTTGACGATGAGCTTTTCGCAATCATCCGAATAGGTCAGGTCGACCGGATCGTCGGGATTGATCAACAGCAGCTCGCCGGGCGTGAAGTAATGCTCCTGTCCACGGCTGCGCCACAGGCAGTGGCCGCGCTGCAGCAGTTGCAGGTGGTAGATGGTTTCCAGCGCCGGCGAGCTGACGTGCACGCTGCCGCCGTAGCTGATCTGGCACAGGTCCAGCTTGCCGAACGTGCAGTGATTGAGGCTCGCCTGCGGGTTGCCGCTACGCGGCAGCCGGATGCAATGCGCGCCAACGTACTGGTTGACGTACTCCGAAACGACATGCGGGTCGGCATGCGCGAAGATCCTGCTTCTTTCGTTCAGCAGTCGTTCCATCACAGGGCACTCGGTTGTTTTTATAGTCGCCTGCGGTGCGGCCTGGCCGTCCCGTTTCTCGAGGCGCGATCACTATCGACACATGCAATATTGACCGGGATCAAGAATAGCGTGTAGGCCCAGCATAGGAGATTCGACCAACGGAGGACACCCGTACGTTCGGTTATCGCACGTTTTCGGGGGATGCGCGGGCTGCGCGTACGCCTCGGGGCGAGGCGTGGAAGGGATGCGGGCCTGGCTAGCCGCCAGGCCCGGCCAGCTCAGAAGGCCTGGCTGTAGAACAGCGAGTAGGACTCGATGCCCTCGTTCGGCTGCTTGATACCGGCGTTGGAGTAGTGGATGGCACGCAGGCCAACCTTACGCTCGCCCGGTAGCTTCAGGCCGACACCGAGGCGATCCTCGAAGTTGAACGAGGAACCCAGCTGCTGCTCGCCGACATCGGTCTTGGAGAAGAACGCGACACCGATGCCCGCCTCGACGTACGGGGTGTAGCGCCAGCCGCTGAACTCATAGGTGAACACCGGGCTGAACGACAGCGAATGTGCGGCGGTAAAGTCGTCGCCACCTTCCCAGTAGGTGTAGGCCGCGTCCCAGTAGCCGCTCAGATGCCCGGTCTCGCTCTGCCACCAGCTCTTGTCCCACGCCTTCGCCAGGCTGGCGCGGATGGTCATGTCGCCCTGCCCGGTGACGCCGAGGGCGCCCGAGACTTCGGCGGCGACAGCAGGGCCGGCAGCCAGCCCCAGGGCAAGTGCGCCGGCCATAATCATGCGTTTGATCAAAACGAACTCCTTACTTCGGTTCATGGTAAGTGTTGCAGGGCCTTCAGCCCTCGCGGCCGATTCCTTCGGCCGTGTCCGCTTTCCAGCCGCCGCCCAGTGCTCGATACAGCTGGACTTCACGATTCAACTGTAGCAGGTGGTCACTGAGTAGCTGGCGCTGGGAAGCGAACAGCTCGCGCTGGGCGTCGAGCACGGTGAGGTAGGTATCCACCCCCTCATCGTAACGCTGGCGCGCCAGCTGGTAATAGGCGCGGTTGTTGTCCACCAGGTCGCTCTGCGCCTGCACCTGCTCGTCGTAGGTACCGCGCGCGGCGAGGCCGTCAGCCACTTCGCGGAAGGCGGTCTGAATGGACTTCTCGTAGGCCGCGACGTTGATGTCTTTCTGGATCTCGGCGTAGTCCAGATTGGCCTTCAGTCGCCCGGCGGTGAAGATCGGCAGATTGATCCGCGGGACCAGGCTCCAGGTGCCGGAACCGCCGTCGAACAGCCCGTCCAGCTCGCTGCTGGCAGTGCCTGCGGCGCCGGTCAGGCTGATGCTCGGGAAGAACGCCGCGCGCGCCGCGCCGATGTTGGCGTTGGCGGCGAGCAGGCGGTGTTCCGCGGCACGGATGTCGGGCCGACGCAGCAGCAGATCGGCCGGCAGCCCGGCGGGGAAGTCGGCCAGCGTATCCATCTGCAACTTGCCGCCGGCCGGCAGATCGGCCGGTATGGCTGCGCCCAGCAGCAGGCTCAGCGCATTGGCGTCCTCGGCGATCAGCCGGGTGTACAGCGCCTTCTGCGTCCGCGCCTGATCGACCAGCGTGCGCGCCTGGCGCACGTCCAGTTCCGAAGCGGTACCGGCTTCGGCACTGGACTGGATCAGCGACAGGCTCTGCCGGTAGCTTTCCAGCGTGGCCTCGGTCAGCTCCAGCTGCGCCTGGTCGGTGCGCCAGGCGAAATAGGCAGTGGCGACGTCACCGACCAGGGCGATGTGCACGCTGCGCTGCGCCTCTTCACTGGCCAGGTATTGCTCCAGCGCCGCGCGGCTGAGGCTGCGGATGCGACCGAAGGCGTCCAGCTCATAGGACACGCCCAGCGCTACGTCGTAGCGGCTCTGGATACCCGCCTCGCCGGTCGGCGACAGGTCGTCCGGCAGGCGCTGACGGCTGCCACTGCCACCGGCGTCGACGCCGGGGAACAGCCCGGACCGCTGGATGCGGTGCAGCGCGCGATAGGCCTCGACGTTCAGCGCGGCCTGGCGCAGGTCGCGGTTATTGTCCAGCGCCACGCCAACCAGCTGGCGCAGCGCCGGGTCGAGGAAGAACTGTTGCCAGCCCAGGTCGGCGACGCGTTGGCCGCCCTCCGGGGCCTGGTCGTAGGCCGCCCCTTGCGGCCAGTCCGCTTCAATCGGTGCCTGCGGCCGCTCGTATTGCGGGATCAGACTGCAGCCGCCCAATGCCAGGGCAACCGCGAGGGTCAAAGGCTTGAACTTCATGCGGTTTCTCCTTCGGCTTCGGCAACGGCGTGCGGCTTCTTGCGGCCCTCGAACAGCTTGACCACGATCACGTAGAACAACGGCACGAAGAACACCGCGAGCACGGTGGCGGTAATCATCCCGCCGACCACTCCGGTCGCCACCGAATGCTGGCTGCCGGCACCGGCGCCACTGGCCAGGGCCATCGGCAGCACGCCGAAGGTGAACGCCAGCGAAGTCATGACGATGGGGCGCAGGCGCAGGCGTGCCGCGTGCACGGCCGCCTGGACCAGCGGCATGCCTTCCTTCTCGTAAAGGTCCTTGGCGAACTCGACGATGAGGATGGCGTTCTTCGCCGACAGGCCGACCGTGGTCATCAGGCCGATCTGGAAGTAGACGTCGGCGGTGAGCTCGCGCAGCAGGGTGGCGAGCACCGCGCCGAGGATGCCCAGCGGCACCACCAGCATCACCGACACCGGCACCGACCAGCTCTCGTAGAGCGCGGCCAGGCAGAGGAACACGATCAGCACGGTGAGCGCATAGAGCATCGGCGCCTGGTCGCCGGTCTGGATCTCCTCGTAGGACAGGCCGGTGTAGCTCAGGCCGATGCCCGACGGCAGCTGCTGCATGATCTCGGCGATGGCGATCATCGCGTCACCGGTGCTGTAGCCCGGCGCCGGCTCACCGAGGATTTCCACCGAGGAGATGCCACCGTAGCGTTCCAGCTTGGGCGAGCCGAAAGACCATTCGCCAGTGGCGAAGGCCGAGAACGGCACCATCTCGCCGAGGGCGTTGCGTACATACCACTTGTCGAAGTCTTCCGGCGAGATGCGCGAAGTGTCTTCGCCCTGGATGTAGACGCGCTTGACCCGGCCGCGATCGATGAAGTCGTTGACGTACATCGAGCCCCAGGCCGCCGACATGGTCTGGTTGATCGCGGCGATGCTGACCTGCAGCGCGCGGGCCTTCTCGTCGTCGATGTTGACCTGGAACTGTGGCTCGTCGTCCTTGCCGTTGGGGCGCACCGCGCGCAGCTTCGGATGCTCGCCGGCCAGTTGCAGGAACTGGTTGCGCGCCTCCATCAATGCCGCATGACCGACGCCGGCGTTGTCCTGCAGATAGAGGTTGAAACCCATCGCGTTACCCATTTCCAGGATCGCCGGTGGCACGAAGGCCATCACGGTGGCGTCCTTGATCGTCGCGAAATGGGCGTTGGCGCGCTTGGCAATGCTGAACACGTCCTGGCCCTCCGCGGCGCGCTGCTCCCAGCCCTTGAGCATGACCAGACCCAGGCCGGAGTTCTGCCCGCGACCGGCGAAGTTGAAGCCGTTGACCATCAGCACGTGCTGGATCAGCTCGCCTTCCTCTTCCTTCAGATAGTCCTGTACCTGCTGCAGTACCGCGCCAGTACGCTCTGCGGAGGAGTTAACCGGCATGCGCACTTCCACCATCATCAGGCCCTGGTCCTCGTTGGGCAGGAAGGCCTTGGGAATCTGGCTGAACAGGTAGCCGGTGCCGGCGGTAATCAGCACGAAGGCCAGCAGGTAGCGCCCACGGTGCTTGAGCATGCCGCCGACGCCGCGCTCGAAGCGGGTGGTGCCGCGCTCGAAGGTGCGGTTGAACCAGCCGAAGAAGCCCTTCTTCTCGTGGTGGGCGTCGCCCTTGGGCTTTTTCAGGATGGTGGCGCACAGCGCCGGGGTGAAGATCAGCGCGACCAGCACCGACAGGCCCATACAGACCACGATGGTGACGGCGAACTGCTTGTAGATGATACCGGCCGAGCCGCCGAAGAAGGCCATCGGCACGAACACCGCCGACAGCACCAGACCGATGCCGACCAGCGCGCCCTGGATCTGCCCCATCGACTTGCGCGTGGCTTCCAGCGGCGACAGACCCTCCTCGTGCATCAGGCGCTCGACGTTTTCCACCACCACGATGGCATCGTCCACCAGCAGACCGATGGCCAGCACCATCGCGTACATGGTCAGCACGTTGATGCTCAGGCCGAAGTACGGCAGCAGCGCGAAGGCGCCGAGCAGCACGACCGGCACCGCGAGCGTCGGAATCAGCGTGGCGCGGAAGTTCTGCAGGAACAGGTACATCACCAGGAACACCAGCACCACCGCCTCGATGATGGTGTGCACCACCGAGCTGATCGAGGCTTCCACCACCGGCGTGGTGTCGTAGGGATAGATCACCTCGATACCTTCGGGCAGGTAGGCTTTCTGCTTCTCCATCGCAGCCTTCACCGCGGCCACGGTTTCCAGCAGGTTGCCGCCGGAGGCCAGGCGCAGCGCGAGGCCCGCCGAGGGTTCGCCGTTGCGCTTGCTGGAAATGGAGAAGTTGTCGGCCCCCAGTTCGACGCGGGCGATGTCCTTGACGCGAATCTGCGAACCATCGGCCTTGACCTTGACCAGGATTTCCTCGAACTCCTCGGGCGTGGTCATGCGCGTCTTGCCCAGCACCGTGGCGTTGAGCTGCACGCCACTGAGCGTCGGCAGACCGCCGAGCTGGCCGGAGGAAACCTGCACGTTCTGTTCGCGGATGGCATTGGCCACATCACCGGGCGTCAGCTGGTAGCTGTTGAGCTTGGCCGGATCGAGCCAGATGCGCATGGCATAGGGCGAGCCGAACAGCAGGAAGTCGCCGACGCCGTCGATGCGCGAGATCGGGTCCTGCAGCTGCGAGGCGATCAGGTTGCCGAGGTCGAAGTTGCTCATCTTGCCGGTGGTATCGGCCAGACCGATGATCAGGAAGAAGTTCTTCTGGTACTTCACCACGCGCAGGCCCTGGCGCTGCACTTCCTCGGGCAGTCGCGGGGTGGCCAGTTGCAGCTTGTTCTGCACCTGTACCTGGGCGATGTCCGGGTTGGTGCCCTGCTCGAAGGTCACGATGATCTTCATGCTGCCGTCGGAGTTGCTCTCCGCGGCCATGTAGCGAAAACCATCGAGGCCGCTGAGTTGCTGTTCGATCACCTGGACCACGGTGTCCTGCACGGTCTGCGCGGAGGCGCCGGGATAGGTCACGGCGATGGCCACGGCCGGGGCGGCGATGTTGGGGTACTGACTGATCGGCATCTTCACCAGCGACAACGCGCCGGCGAGCATGGCGACGATCGCCAGCACCCAGGCGAAGATCGGCCGGTCAATGAAAAAACGGGACATGTACGGCTTGCTCCTCAGTTGGCGACGGCGTCGGTCTTCGGAGCGAACTCGGCGACCATTCTGACGTTGCTGGCAGCCACCGGCTTGACCGTGACGCCGCTGCGTACCCGCTGCGTGCCTTCGGTGATCACCCGCTCGCCATCAGCGACGCCCTTGCTGATCAGCCAGGCATTGCCGACGGTGCGCAGGGTCTCGACCTCGCGCCGCTCGACGCTGTCGTCCGCCTTGACCACCCAGACGCTGGGGACGCCGCGGACATCGCGACTGACCGCCTGCTGTGGTACGAGGATGGCGTCCTGCTGGGTGCCTTCCTTGAGCAGCGCATGCACGAACATGCCGGGCAGCAGCTTGCGGTCGGGGTTGGGGAATTCGGCGCGCAACGTCACCGAACCGGTGGTCGGGTCGACGCTGACTTCGGAGAACTTCAGGGTGCCGGGCAACGGATAGGCGCTGCCGTCGTCGAGGGTCAGGCTGACCTCGGCCTGGTCGCTGCCGGTCTTCTGCAGACGCCCGGATTCCAGCGCGCGCTTGAGCTCGAGCAGCTTGGTGATCGGCTGGTTGACGTCGACATAGATGGGATCGAGCTGGGTCACGGTGGCCAGATGCTGGGCCTGGCCGTTGGTCACCAGGGCGCCTTCGGTCACGGTGGAGCGGCCGATGCGGCCGGAGATCGGCGCCAACACCTTGGTGTACTGCACGTCGATGCGCGCCACCTGCACTTCTGCCTGAGCCTGCTTCCAGGCGGCCTGGGCGTCATCGTACTGCTGGCGACTGACGGCGTTGGTCTTGAGCAGGCGCTCGTAGCGCTGGGCCAGGTTCTCCGCCGTGGTCAGGTTGGCCTCGGCCCGCGCCAGCCGTGCCTCGTAGGTGCGCGGGTCGATCTGGTACAGCTGTTGCCCCTTCTTCACCTCCGTGCCCTCGGTGAACAGCCGCTGCTGCAGGATGCCCGACACCTGCGGCCGGACTTCAGCAACCCGGTAGGCACTGGTGCGCCCCGGCAGATCGGTGGTCAGCGTCAGCGGCTGGGCCTGCACGGTGTAGACCCCGACCTCCGGCACCGGCGCCGCGGCCTGTTCCGCCGTCTTCTCGCCACAGCCGGCCAGCACAAGCAGCACCGCCAGCGGAGCCAGCCGAACTTCACGCAATGTTTTTCTTGGGTGTTTCACCTGTTCTTCTCCTTGAAGCGTCGCAAGACATGTATCGCATAGCGAGCAAGTGTACCATTGTGCGATTCAGCTTAATGAGAAAAACCGTGAACGAATTTGTCCGCGCCTGGTCAGCGATACGCAATGCGGTATGTCGCGCCTAGCCTCGGCGGTGGTACTGCTGGAGAATGCAGGCGGTGTTCAGGGCGCGACGATACAAAGGGAGAAGCCGATGACGCAGACAGACCAGGGCAGCGATGCCAAACACGCCGGCATTCAGGTAATCGCCCGCGCGGCGGCGGTCATGCGCGCCCTCGGCAGCCATCCGCAGGGTCTGAGCCTCGCCGCCATCGCCCAGCTCGTCGATCTGCCGCGCTCGACCGTGCAGCGCATCATCGGCGCGCTGGAAGCGGAGCATCTGGCCGAAACCATCGGCCCCGGTGGCGGCTTCCGTCTCGGGCCGGCGCTCGGCCAGCTGATCAGCCAGACCCAGACCGACATCATTTCGCTGGTCAAGCCGCAGATGCTCGCGCTGTCCGAGCAGTTGCAGGAGTCGGTGTGCGTGAGCACGCTGGTCGGCGACAAATCCTATGTGGTGGATCGCGTGGTCGCCGAACGCGAGTTGCGCGTGGTCTTCCCGATCGGCATCAACGCCCCCGCCTACACCACGGCCAGCGGCAAGGCGCTGTTGGCCGCGTTACCCGACGAAGGCCTCGCGCAACTGCTGCCGGACCCGCTGCCCAAGCTCACGCCGGGTACATCGGAACGCGCCAAGCTGCTGGAACAACTGGCGCAGATTCGCGCCGGCGCGATGGCCGAAGAACACGACGAACTCATCGAAGGCATGAGCTCCTTCGCCGTGGTACTGGATACCTACCTGGGTCGCTACTCCATCGCGGTCGTCGCCCCATCGGCGCGCGCGGCAACGCGCAGCGAGGCATTCCAGCAGGCGCTCATGGCCTGCAAGCACACCATCGAGCGGGCAATCGGACGCGCGGACGATGACATCTGAGATTCGATGAATCCTGTCGGGCTGCGCTGGCGGCGCGCGGAGGTCTGCCTGTCGGTGTAGACTTGCGCGCCGTTTTCCCCATTCGGGTTCCGCATCGCATCAGGCCAGCAGCGCGCCTTCGCGAGCCAACCGCCGAACCTTTGCACGAACCGCTGGAAGCCTCATGCTACAAGCCTCTACACCCGCCACCCCGCGTCCTGCCCTCTCCCACCGCTTTTCCGTCGCACCGATGATGGATCGGATCGCTTTTCGCGGCCCGCCTTAATTTTAGAGGCCCACAGAACGAAGCAATAAAATCCGTACCACTTTTGTACCCTCTAGCAAGCAGTCAGAAGGCGTGTTCCTGCGTTGATCGTTAGGACCAGATTAGAAAAGGTCACAGAGAACTTGCGCGGCACCTACTCGAAAACCGGTGACCACAGTGAGATAAATGGCGGTAGGTCAGCACCTTCCAACCCTGTCACTGCCTTTTCCAGCAATGCAAGCTGGGCAATCTGGCCAGGCTCTGGGTAGTGCCTTAACAGCGCCTTAGCCTGCATGCGTATCACCTCTGGCAAAGCAGGATCACTTTTGAGCTGCAAGAGAAACTGCCGAGTCTCAACTACCGCCCTTGTCCGCTCGCAAGCCATTGTCATGTCGGTCTCCATTCAGCAGCCGCAATTATGCTGAGCAACGCGCCACGCCCCACAGCAGCACCTTAGCGACAACGCAGGGGACTCGTCGATTTGAAGCAACGCCTCGGAAACCCAGGCATGCCCTACGACCAACCGGCACAAAGCGTTTCAGCTTGCGCAAGCACCAGTTGCGCTGCCTCTTCCTGCTGATCCGGCGGGTATTTGTATTTGCGCAGGATGCGCTTGACCATCAGCCGCAGCTTGGCACGCACGCTGTCGCGATTATTCCAGTCCACCGTCACGTTCTGCCGCAGGTTGGCGGTCAGCTCATGGGCGATCTTGGCTAGGATCTCATCACCCAGCTCACGTACTGAGGCCTCGTTGTTGGCTAGGGCATCGTAGAAGGCCAGCTCGTCGTCATTCAGTCCCAGTTGCTCGCCCCGCTTGCTGGCAGCGGCGAACTTCTTGGCCATCTCGATCAGCTCCTCAATTACCTGGGCGGTTTCGATGGAGCGGTTTTGGTAGCGCTTGATGACACTATCTAGCAGTTCGGAGAACTTCTTCTCCTGGGCCAGGTTGCTGGCGAACTTACTCTTGATCTCGCCCTCCAGCAGCCGCTCCAGCAGTTCCACCGCCAGGTTCTTCTCCGGAAGGTTGCGCACTTCGGCGAGGAACTCATCGTCGAGCAGGCCGATATTGGGTTTATCCAGGCCCACCGCCTCGAACACATCCACCACCTCACCGGAGACCACGGCATTGCCGATGATCTGGCGGATGGCCAATTCGCGCTCTTCGTCAGTCTTCTTCTTGGCGCTGATTTCGCGCTTGGTCAGCACCACCTTGATGGCTTGGAAAAACGCCACCTCCTCGCGTACCGCCTTGGCTTCATCCAGGGTGCAGCACAAGGTGAACGCCTTGCTCATGGCCAGGGCGTTGTCGGCAAAACGCTTCTTGCCATCCTCCAGGCCCAGCACGTGGTTGGCCGAGCCGGCCAGCAGCTTGTGGCCGCCGATCAGGTAGTCGCTGTAGTCGAAGCCATACAGCAGGCCGCGCAGCACATCCAGCTTCTCTTCCAGCACCGCGTAGGCTTCGTGGGCATCCACGGTGGGTTGCCCCCTACCGTTGCTAGCGGTGTATTCCTTGAGTGCCGCCTTGAGTTCGTTGGCGATGCCGATGTAATCCACCACCAGGCCGCCCTGCTTGTCCTTGAACACGCGGTTCACCCGGGCAATGGCCTGCATCAGGTTGTGGCCCTTCATGGGCTTGTCCACGTACAGGGTGTGCACGCAGGGCGCGTCGAAGCCGGTCAGCCACATGTCGCGCACGATGACCAGTTTGAGCGGGTCGGCCGGATCTGAATCGCCCCAGCTTTCCTAGACACTCTCCAAGCTCTGGAAATAGCGCTTTTCAAACTCCACTGGCGATAGCTGCATAGCGCTGCTGTGCCGGCGCTTGGGGTTATAGAACATCTCGATGTAATCGAACACATCACTGCGGGCTTCTTCGCGGGTTCCGTAGGTTTTCCGTCGGATGCGTT
>AJXE01000035.1 GCA_000263395.1 Stutzerimonas stutzeri TS44 | reverse complement strand
AGTGGCATGTCCAAATAGCGGGCGTGGAACAATAGGCTGGCGCGTCCGGCGCTGAAGCGCCGGACGCAGGGGAAGAGCAGCTCATATTCGCGGGCATGTGGTGGTTGCGGATTGGCGAAGGTCACTTCTTCGAGACGGATGCGCTGGCCGATAAGCCAGCTCCCCAGGCGATGCCAGATGACCAGCAAGCTTTCCAGCAGGAAGTGGTCGGGGTCCCACAGGCCGCTGTCATCCACGCTCAGCCGCGCCCAGTCACCTTCCCGCTGCAGTTCGATGCCCGGCGCGTCGGGGAACAGGCTGTAGAACAGCGCGCCGCGGCGCAGCGCCTTGTCCAGGCTGCGACAGTGAATCATCGTGTAGCCCATCATGGCGAAGGTGCCACGCTTGCTCTGGCTGCGACCGAACCCCAAGTATTCGTCGTCAAGCGCGCCCCACAGGCACCGAATCAGGCGGGCGAATTGCGCTGGATCGACGCGTGCGCGCGGCTCTCGCAACACCGCATCCTGAATACCGGCCTGCAGCAGCAGCGGCTGGCAATCCAGTCCGCGACGCTGAGCACCGCGCAGGGCGGCTCGGACAAAATGGCTGGCGATGGTGCGCTCTCGCATCCACAGGGTTCCTTGGCTAGTACGGCCGATCGTAGTGGCAGGCTCTGGCGTTGGTAAAGCGGCGTTCGCGCCGAAAGCGACTGCCCGCAGGCCGTCAAAGGCCAGGAGGGTCCGCGAGTGACAAGGGAGGAAGTCTGGCATGCGGGGTTACGGCCGAACCAAGCAAACAGGCCCGCACATAGCAAACATTTCCCGTATCCGCTTTTGGTCGATTGCGTCAATGGCCGCTGAACGCCTGGGTCATTGAGGACGGCTGACGCAGCGGCCTAACCTGCAGCACCAGCAGATCAACCGGAGCCGAGCAATGCAGCGTATTCATTTCGAGACCGAACATAACCTGTTCCGCGACGCCTTCCGCGCCTTTCTCAAGAAGGAAGTGGTACCGCATCAGGACGCCTGGGAAGAAGCCGGAATGGTCAGCCGCGAGGTCTGGCTCAAGGCCGGTGAGCAGGGTTTTCTGCTGCCCTGGGCCGACGAGGAATATGGAGGTCTGGGTCTGAAGGACTTTCGTTACGAGCAGATCATGTGCGAGGAGATGGCGCGCATCAACGAAGCGGGCTTCATGATCGCACTGCATTCCGCGCTGTGCGGCCCCTATATCGCCGAGTACGGCAACGCCGAACAGAAGGCCCGTTTCCTGCCGGGAATCATTCGTGGCGAGACCATCCTCGCGGTGGCCATGACCGAGCCGGGTGCTGGCTCCGACCTGGCGGGTATGCGCACCTCGGCGGTAGACAAGGGCGATCATTACGAGCTGAACGGCTCCAAAGTGTTCATCTCCAATGGCTACCTGTCGGATGTGGTGATAGTCGCCGCCAAGACCGATCCGGCCAACAAACATGCCATAGGACTGTTCCTGGTGGAGCGCGGCATGGAGGGTTTCGAGCGCGGCAAGAAGCTGAAGAAGCTGGGCATGCACAGCCAGGACACCGCCGAGCTGTTCTTCAATAACGTCAAGGTGCCTAAGGCCAACCTGCTCGGCGATGCCAAGGGCGGCTTCATATATCTGATGAATATGCTGGCGCAGGAGCGGCTGACCAACGCCTGCGGCGCTGTGGCTGGCGCCGAGGCGGCCCTGCAGGCCACCATCGATTATGTGAAAGAGCGTCATGCCTTCGGGCGCCCGGTGGCGCACTTCCAGAACACCCGCTTCAAGCTGGCCGAAATGCGCACGCAGATCGATGTGGCTCAGGTCTTCGTCGATCGCTGCGTGATGGATCACAACCAGAAAAAGCTCACCGCGGAAATCGCTGCCGAGGCCAAGCTGTTCACCACCGAGCTGCTCGGCAAGGTCGTTGACGAAGGCGTGCAGTTACACGGTGGCTCAGGCTACATGTGGGAATACCCGATCTGCAGGATGTACGCCAATGCCCGCATCCAGCGCATCTTTGCCGGCACCTCGGAAATCATGAAAGAGATCATCAGCCGCGGCATGAAGCTCTGATCCATAGCCCGTTCACTAAAGGGTCTGCTCCCGTACTTTCGCGGCCGCGCCGGCCCGAAGGGTTGCGCGGCTCGCGACGAAACGGGAACAGACCCTAGGCACCGATAACAATAAAAGAGGGCTGTGTATGACTGAGCAACTGCCACTGGAGCGTTTCGCACGCTGGGTTGAACAGCGCCCGGATGCTGTCTGGTTGAGCCAGCCGGTAGCCGGCCAATGGCATGATTTCACCTGGTTGCAGGTGGATGAGCAGGCGCGCCGCCTGGCCAGTGCCTTGCTGGCGCTGGGCTGCACACCTGGCGACCGGGTGGCGCTGCTGGCGAAAAATTGTGCCGAGTGGTTCATCAGCGACCTGGGTATACAGATGGCCGGGCTGATCTGTGTGCCGCTGTATCCGCTGCAATCGACCGACAGTGTTGCCTATGTGCTGGGGCACGCGCAGTGCCGGGTGATCATTGTGGGCAAGCTGGATGACCCTGAACGTCTGGCTGAGGGTATAGGTGAACACATCACGCGTATCGCCATGCCCTACCTCACCATGCCGGCAACCCATCACTGGCACAGTCTGCTCGAACGTCATGCGCCGCTGGCAGAGCCGGCGGTGCAGCATACCGATCAGCTGCTGTCGATTCTCTACACCTCCGGCACCACCGGAGCGCCAAAGGGCGTGATGCTCACGGCTGGCGCCATGGCTTATTCCGCCACCCAGGCGGTCGCCGAACTGAACATGCGCCCCGAGGATCGTTTCTTTTCCTACCTGCCGTTATCCCATGCTGCTGAACGTTTTCTGGTGCAATTCAACAGCCTGTACAGCGGCGCCAGCGTGAGCTTTGCCGAGTCGCTCGATAGCTTTGCTGCGGATCTGCGTCGCACCCGGCCGACGGTGTTCTTCTCCGTCCCGCGCCTGTGGACGCGCTTCCAGCAGGGCGTGCTGGACAAACTGCCAGCGCACAAACTCGACCTATTGCTGAGCATCCCGGTGGTCGGGCGGCTGCTGGCACGACGGATCCGTCAGCAACTGGGGCTGGATCAGGCGCGGGTGATGGTATCCGGTGCAGCGGCGATTTCTCCGGGCCTGCTGGCCTGGTATCAGCGCCTGGGCATGCCCTTGTGCGAGGGCTATGGCATGACCGAACACTTTGCCTATGGCTGCATCAATCGGCCCGGCCAGGTGCGCTTCGGCACCGTGGGGCGGGCCATGCCGGGGCTGGAGGTGCGCATAGATGATAGCGGTGAGATTCTGCTGCGCGGCCCGACGCTGATGCAGGGCTATTACCTGGAACCGGAAAAGAGTGCGCAGGCGCTGCAGGGCGGCTGGTTGCATACCAGCGACATGGGTGAACTGGACGCCGACGGCTACCTGCGCATCACCGGGCGGCTAAAGGACATTTTCAAGACCAGCAAGGGCAAGTACGTGGCGCCGGCGCCCATCGAAGGAAAAATAGCCAATTGCTGCTGGGTCGAGCAGGTCTGCCTGATGGGCAGCAACCTCGATCAGCCGGTGGCGCTCATCGAACTGTCGCCTTCGGCAGCCCAGCAGCCGCGGGCGCAGTTGTCCGCTGAGTTGCGCGCCAGCCTGGAGCAGCTTAACGCTCAGCTGGCCCCACATGAGCGAGTCAGCCATTACCTGCTGGTGAACGACAGCTGGAGCGTGGATAACGGCTGCATGACACCGACCATGAAGATTCGCCGAAATGTGCTGGAGGCGCGTTACGCGCTCCTGCTACCGCAATTGCGGCCCGAGACCCCAGTCATCTGGCAGGACGATCTTTAGCCTGCCGGCACGCAACATAGAAAGGAAATGAGTTCATGTCCGGCCCCTTGTCATCACTGAAAGTACTCGATTTTTCCACACTGTTACCGGGGCCCTTTGCCTCGCTGCTGCTGGCCGATATGGGCGCCGATGTGCTGCGCATCGAGTCGCCGTCGCGGCCTGATCTGGTGCGACTGCTGCCGCCACATGATCAAGGCGTTGCCGCCAGCCACGCCTATCTCAACCGCAATAAGCGCTCGCTGGCGCTGGACCTGAAGCAGCCGCAGGCGGTGGAACTGGTCAAGCGTCTGGTGCAGGACTACGACATCGTCCTCGAACAGTTTCGCCCCGGTGTCATGGAGAAACTGGGAGTCGGCTATGAGGCGTTACGCGCGATCAACCCGAAACTGATCTATGTGTCGATCACCGGCTACGGTCAGACCGGGCCCTACCGCAATCGCGCTGGCCACGATATCAACTATCTGGCCCTGGCCGGGCTCTCCAGCCATACCGGACGCCGTGACAGCGGGCCGCTGCCGCTGGGCATGCAGGTGGCGGATATCGCGGGTGGCTCTCTGCATGGGGTGATCGGCCTGCTGGCAGCAGTGGTTCAGCGGCAGGCGACCGGGCAAGGACAGCAGGTGGATATCAGCATGACCGACTGTGCCTTCAGCCTGCATGCCATGGCCGGCGCCGGCTATCTGGCCGCCGGAGTGGAACCGGGGTGGGAGAATCAGCCACTCAATGGCGGCAGCTTTTACGACTACTACCGCAGCCGCGACGGCCGCTGGTTTGCGGTGGGCAGCCTGGAGCCGCAATTCATGGAGCAACTCTGTCGGGTGGTGGGTCGGCCCGAGCTGGCCGCCCAGGGGCTGATGCCGCAAGCGCAACAGGCACTCAAGCGCGAGTTGGCCGCCACCTTTGAAAGCCGGGACTTTGCCGACTGGTGCGAGCGTTTTGCCCAGGTGGACGCCTGTGTTGAACCTGTACTGAGCTTGGCTGAGGCGCTGCAGCATCCGCAGATCCAGGCCCGTGGGCTGGTCAGCGAAGTGCCCCGTGAGGGAGCGCCCGCGCAGGCGCAGATCGGTTGCCCGATCAAGTTCTCCAGCGGCCTGGACGCACCACGCCATATCGGTGCCCGGCTGGGGGAGCATGCCAGTCAGGTGTTGTCCGAACTGGGTTATGACCCCGCGCAAATAGCTGCACTGCGCGACGCCGGCGTTCTGGGATAAACGATTGCTGCCGGGCCTGATGGCCCGGCAGGCTCGTGCGGTTTAGAACAGGGTGTCGCCAGCTGCCTTCTCCAGCAGCAGTGCCGGTGGCAGGAAGCGCTCACCGTACTGCTCGGCCAGATAGCGCGCCCGATCCACAAAGTCCTTCACGCCATACTGATTGATGAACTGCAGCGCACCCCCGCTCCAGGCGGCGAAACCGATACCGAAGATCGAGCCGATATTGGCATCGGCCACCGAGCTTAGTACCCCTTCCTCCAGGCAGCGCACGGTTTCAATGGCCTGAATGAACAGCATGCGGTCGCGCACATCAACCTGCGGAATCTGTACTTCAGGTTTCTCGAAGTGCGCCTTGAGTCCAGGCCACAGGTGCTTCTTCGCATCCGCAGGGTAGTCATAGAAACCACCACCGGCGGCCTTGCCCGGACGCTGATACTCCTTGAGCATCAGTTCGATCACGGCAAAGGCCGGATGCTCGGGGACCGTCTGACCTTCGGCTGCCAGGTCCGCAAGGGTTTGCCGGCGGATATGCTCCATCAGGGTCAGGGAGACTTCGTCGCTGATCGCCAGCGGGCCGACCGGCATACCTGCCTTGCGCGCCTCGGCCTCGATCATTGCCGCAGAAACGCCCTCACCGAGCATGGCGATGCCCTCGCTGGTGAAGGTGCCGAATACCCGTGAGGTGAAGAAGCCCCGAGAGTCGTTGACCACGATCGGCGTCTTCTTGATCTGCTGCACGTAATCGAAGCCGCGCGCCAAGGTCTCGTCCGAGGTTTGCTCGCCCCGGATGATTTCGACCAGCGGCATCTTGTCCACCGGGCTGAAGAAATGCAGACCGATAAACTTCTCCGGATGGGCCACGGCAGTGGCCAGACCGGTGATCGGCAATGCCGAGGTATTGGAGGCGATCACCGCATCCGCCAGCGCAGCACCTTCCGCCGCAACGGTCACCTTGGCCTTGAGGCCACGGTCCTCGAACACCGCTTCGATGATCAGGTCACAGCCCGCAAAATCGGCGTCACTATCGGTGGCCTTGATGCGGGCCAGGAAGGCATCGCGCTGCTCGGTGTTCATCTGGCCCTTGGCGACTTTTTTGTCCAGCAGCTTGGCCGAGTAGTGCTTGCCTTTATCCGCTGCCTCGACGGACAGGTCTTTGAGTATCACCTCGATGCCGGCTGCGGCAGATACATAGGCGATACCGGCCCCCATCATGCCGGCACCGAGCACACCGACCTTCCGGGTCCGATATGGCGGGAAGCCCTGTGGGCGCGACTTGCCGGCATTGATCTCGTTCAACTGGAACCAGAAGGTGCCGATCATGTTCTTCGCGACCTGGCCGCAAGCCAGCTCGGTGAAATAGCGGGCCTCGATCAGTTGGGCGGTATCGAAATCAACCTGGGCACCCTCGACCGCGGCGCACAAGATCTTTTCCGGCGCCGGGAAGCAGCCCTTGGTTTTGTCGCGCAACACGCTCGGGGCGATGGCCAGCATCTGCGCCACGTTCGGCGAGTTCGGCATGCCGCCGGGAATTCGGTAGCCCTTGGCATCCCAAGGTTGCGTGGCGTCCGGGTTGGCGGCGATCCATGCGCGAGCCTTGTCCAGCATCTCCTCACGACTCTCGGCCAGTTGGTGGATCAGACCTGCCTTGAGCGCGGCATCCGAGCGCACCTTCTTACCCTCGGCCAGATACGGCAACGCTTTTTCCAACCCAAGGATGCGCACCATGCGCACCACCCCGCCGCCACCAGGCAGCAGACCCAGGGTCACTTCCGGCAGACCAATCTGCACGTCGGCATTATTCAACGCGATGCGATGATGGCAGGCCAGGGCCAACTCCCAACCACCGCCCAGGGCAGCGCCATTGATCGCGGCTACCACCGGTTTGCCCAGGGTTTCCAGACGGCGCAGCTGGCGCTTGAGGTTCAGCACCATTTGATAGAAGAACTCAGCGTCGGCCTGAGTAACCTTGATCAACTCGTTGAGATCGCCGCCCGCAAAGAAGGTCTTCTTGGCTGACGTGAGGATCACCCCTGCAATGTCATTCTTGTCCTGCTCAAGGCGGGCGACGGTTGTTTCCATGGCCTCGCGGTACACCGCATTCATGGTGTTGGCGCTCTGGCCGGGCATGTCCATGGTCAGGACAACAATATTGTCCTGACCTTTCTCGTAACGGATGGCATCGGTCATTTTTCTTATCTCCGCCTCAAACTGTTTCAATAATCGTCGCGATACCCATCCCGCCGCCCACACAAAGGGTGGCCAGGCCATAGCGAAGCTGGCGCTTCTCCAACTCGTCGAGCAGGGTGCCAAGAATGGCGCAGCCGGTAGCCCCCAACGGGTGACCCATGGCGATCGAACCGCCATTCACGTTGACCTTGTCCTCACTCACGCCCATGTCTTTCATGAACTTCATCACCACCGAGGCGAACGCCTCGTTGACCTCGAACAGATCAATGTCGTCAATCGACAGGCCGGCCTTGGCCAGCGCCTTGCGTGCCGCCGTCGCGGGACCGGTAAGCATGATGGTCGGGTCGGTACTGGTCACCGCGCAGGCGACGATGCGCGCGCGTGGCGTAAGGCCCAGCTCCTTGCCCTTGGCAGCCGAGCCGATCAGCATCAGTGCCGCGCCGTCGACGATGCCGGAGCTGTTGCCCGGAGTGTGTACGTGATGGATGCGCTCGACGTGCGAGTACTTGCGCAGCGCGGTCGCATCGAAACCCATCTGCCCCATCATCTCGAAGCTGGCGTTGAGCTTGCCAAGGCCTTCCAGCGTTGAATCACCACGAATGAACTCGTCATGGTCGAGCAGGACGATGCCGTTCTGGTCGCGCACCGGCACCAGCGACCTGGCGAAAGAGCCATCATCGCGAGCCCGTGCGGCTTTCTGTTGCGAGCGCAGGGCGAAGGCGTCCACATCCTGGCGCGTAAAGCCTTCCAGGGTGGCAATCAGGTCCGCACCAATACCCTGGGGTACGAAATTCGAATGCATATTGGTGGCCGGATCGGTCACCCAGGCGCCGCCGTCCGAGCCCATGGGAATGCGCGACATCGACTCGACACCACCGGCCACCACCAACTCCTCGAAACCGGAGCGTACCTTCATTGCCGCCAGATTCACCGCCTCCAGCCCCGAGGCGCAGAAACGATTGAGCTGCACACCGGCGACCGCCTCGTCCCAGTCCGCAACCAGTGCAGCAGTCTTGGCGATATCGGCGCCCTGATCGCCCACCGGCGTCACGCAGCCCAGCACAATGTCATCCACCTGGCTGGTATCCAGCCCGGTGCGCCGTTGCAGTTCGCGCAACAGTCCTGCAGCCAGATCGACCGGCTTGACGCTGTACAGCGCCCCGTCCTTCTTGCCCTTGCCGCGCGGCGTGCGCAGTGCATCGAAAATGAAAGCGTCGCTCATGGCTCTATCTCGTCTTGTCTGTGGATGGACCGGCCCTGCAGACCAGCCTCCCTACCTTAACGACAGCGGCATGGCACTCAATGACGAAACAGCTCATTCGAATTGACCGCTTGGCCTCACTATCTCGCTGGACACAGGAAAACCGCGACAGCCCGTTGCACAGCGGGATCGCGGAGTACGTCGCGCCGCGTCTTTCCCTACGCCGCGGGCATACCCGCAGATGCGCAGCCGTAACACTGCGCACGGACAAGCGCTCCCGCCTCACGCACACAAACCGTCCGAAACCCGCGCCCTGCGCGGATAGTGCGAATGTGAAAAAACGAGGGGCAAACAAGCTGTGGAGTCAATGTGGATGAGCTTGCGGGACTTGCCCTGGCTCACGGCAGCGGATTTACCGTCGAAGGAAGCGATCGCCGCGGGCGGTCATCGGCGCGGGCTCAGCATGATACGAGCAACGCCGCGGGGCGAGCCTGCGGCCGGTCAGAGCCCGAGCGGATAGGGTTCGATCAACGCGCGGCCATAGCCTTCGATGAACTCCGCCGGCATGCGCTTCGGCTTGCCGGTGGACATCTCGATGCAGACGAAGGTGGTCTGCGCGCGCAGCAGCGTCACGCCGTCGGCCGGCCGCACGAGCTGGAAGTGCCGCTTCATCTTCAGCCGCTGATCGGAGGCGACGATCCAGGTCGCCAGTTGCAGGCGATCCCCCTCGTAGGCGGCGGCCAGGTAGTCGATCTCATGGCGCAGCACCGCCATCGCCCGGTTCAACCGGCGATAGTCATCCAGGCCGAGCCCGAGGCTGTGCGAATGCTGCCAGGCGCAGCTCTCCAGCCAGGACACGTAGACCGCGTTGTTGGCGTGTCCGAGCTCGTCGATATGCTCGGCGCCGACATCGAGTTCGATGACGAACGCATCCGCCAGATCCCAACCCATGATGTTCTCCTTGCATGAACGCCGCGGCGCACATGAAAACCCAGTCGCGCCCCACTGTCACCCATAGCGAGGCAGCACTATGCCTCGCCATTCAGAACGCCGAAGTATGCAGAAAAATGACGCAGGGGCAGAGACGGAAATTTTCCGCCCTGAAAAACAAAAGGGCCACTCCATGATGGAATGACCCCTCGAAGCCCAAGACGGGCATAAAATGGCGTCCCCTAGGGGACTCGAACCCCTGTTACCGCCGTGAAAGGGCGGTGTCCTAGGCCACTAGACGAAGGGGACGAAACCTTCGATACGTTCCGGCATGCTTGCCGAAGCGCGTGGAATTGGTGGAGCTAGACGGGATCGAACCGTCGACCTCTTGCATGCCATGCAAGCGCTCTCCCAGCTGAGCTATAGCCCCGGATTTAGCGTCTCGCGACGTGTGCCGCACAACGTGCGACAGCTGGAAAGTGGCGTCCCCTAGGGGACTCGAACCCCTGTTACCGCCGTGAAAGGGCGGTGTCCTAGGCCACTAGACGAAGGGGACGCAAGCCCTTCAAAGGCGACCGATCAAATGATCGGTGTGGCAATCGAGATTGGTGGAGCTAGACGGGATCGAACCGTCGACCTCTTGCATGCCATGCAAGCGCTCTCCCAGCTGAGCTATAGCCCCATCTCGAGGACGGGGCGCATATTAGGGGCGCCCCCGGGCAGTGTCAACATTATTTTCGACCGCAACCCCGAAGTTTTTGGCAGCAGGAACAATTACTTATCGCCGACGAATGGCGCCACGCCAGTGCCATTCCACGCCGCGCCCGGGAACGCGGCGCGGTCTCGAGCCGTCGGAGCGATCAGCCGATCGTCGCGAGCAGCTTCTCCCACTCCTTGGCTTCTTTCTTCGACGCGCCGCCAAGCAGCTCCAGTGCGTTGCGCAGACGGAAACGGGTCAGGTCCGGCCCGATGATTTCCATGGCATCGAGTACCGACACCGAGCTGGCCTGCCCGGTGATCGCCGCGAACATCAGCGGCATCACATCGCGCAGCTTGAGGCCCAGGTGTTCGGCGACCTGCGTGATGCAGCCGGTGATGCGCTCCTTCTCCCAGTGCCGCAGCGCCTCCAGCTTCCAGAGGATCAGCTGCAGCACCTGGCGCACCTGGGCTTCATCCAGTTTCTTGTGCGCGAACAGCGCGCCATCGAGGTGCAGCGCGCCGGAAAAGAAGAACCCGGCCAGCGGGGCGATCTGGCTGAAGGTCTCCACGCGCTGTTGCACGTGCGGAGCGATCTGCATCAGGTAGCCGGGATTGAACGCCCATTTCTGCACTTCTTCGGCGAAGCGCTCGACCGGCAGCTCGCGCAGCCACTGGCCGTTGAGCCAGGAGAGTTTTTCCAGATCGAAGATCGGCCCACCCAGCGATACACGTAGGATGTCGAAGTGTTCGATCATCTCGTCGAGGGTGAATTTCTCGCGCTCGTCCGGCATCGACCAGCCCATGCGCCCCAGGTAGTTGAGCATCGCCTGCGGCAGGAAGCCCATGCGCTGGTAGAAGGTGATCGAGGTGGGGTTCTTGCGCTTGGAGAGCTTGCTCTTGTCCGGGTTGCGCAGCAGCGGCATGTAGCAGTTCACCGGCGCTTCCCAGCCGAAATACTCGTACAGCTTGAGCAGCTTGGGCGCGGACGGCAGCCATTCTTCGCCGCGCAGCACGTGGGTGATGCCCATCAGGTGGTCGTCGACCACGTTGGCGAGGAAGTAGGTGGGCAGGCCGTCGGCCTTCATCAGCACCTGCATGTCGATGCGGTCCCAGCCGATCTCGACCTCGCCGCGCAGCATGTCCTTGACCACGCAGGTGCCCTCTTCCGGCACCTTCATGCGCACCACGTGCGACTCGCCGGCAGCGACGCGACGCTGCGCCTCTTCCGCCGCGATGTGCATGCAGTGACCGTCGTAGCGCGGGGTTTCCTTGTTGGCCATCTGCTCGGCGCGCACCGCATCCAGACGCTCGGCGGAACAGAAGCAGGGGAAGGCGTGGCCCTTGGCGACCAGCTCGTCCGAGTACTTCTGGTAGATCGCGCCGCGCTCGCTCTGCCGGTACGGACCGTGCGGGCCGCCAACGTCCGGACCCTCGTCCCATTCGATGCCCAGCCAGCGCAATGCGTCGTAGATCTGCTGCTCGGATTCGCGGGTCGAGCGCACCTGGTCGGTGTCCTCGATGCGCAGGATGAACTGGCCGCCGTGCTGACGCGCGAAGCACAGGTTGAACAGCGCGATATAGGCAGTGCCGACGTGTGGATCGCCGGTCGGAGATGGCGCGATGCGGGTGCGGACCGTGGTCATGGAAGCTCTCGAACGAAAGGACGGACGGAAAAATCGAAGGCGCGAATGTTAGCAGGCGCGGCGCCGGCTGCTCCAGTTCGCCCCAGGCGCCGGCGCCCACTAGACCTGCAGCAGACGCTCGCGCAGCTTGTGGATCTCGTCGCGGGCCTCGGCGGCGGCCTCGAACTCCAGGTCGCGCGCCAGGCTCAGCATCTTCTCTTCCAACTGGCGGATGCGCTTGGTGATCTCGCTCGGCGAACGCAGCTCGTTCTCGTAGCGTGCGATCTCCTCCGCGGCCTTGGCTTCGCTGCGCCGCTTGCGGCTGCGCGAGCCGGGCACGGTGGCGCCTTCGAGAATGTCCTGCACATCCTTCTTGACACCCTTGGGCACGATACCGTGGGCCTCGTTGAAGGCGATCTGCTTGTTGCGCCGCCGCTCGGTTTCATCCATCGCGCGCTGCATCGAACCGGTGATGTTGTCGGCATACAGAATCGCGCGACCGTTGAGGTTGCGCGCCGCGCGGCCGATGGTCTGGATCAGCGAACGCTCGGAACGCAGGAAGCCTTCCTTGTCGGCATCGAGGATCGCCACCAGCGAGACTTCCGGCATGTCCAGGCCCTCGCGCAGCAGGTTGATGCCCACCAGCACGTCGAACGCCCCCAGACGCAGATCGCGGATGATCTCCACGCGCTCCACGGTGTCGATGTCCGAGTGCAGGTAGCGCACGCGCACATCGTGGTCACCGAGGTAGTCGGTGAGGTCCTCGGCCATGCGCTTGGTCAGCGTAGTAACCAGTACGCGCTCCTCCTTGGCCACGCACTTGTGGATCTCCGACAGCAGGTCGTCGACCTGGGTCAGCGCCGGGCGCACTTCGATCTGCGGATCGACCAGCCCGGTCGGCCGCACCACCTGCTCGACCACTCGCCCGGCATGCTCGGCCTCGTATGGCCCGGGCGTGGCGGAGACGAAGATGGTCTGCGGGCAGATCGCCTCCCACTCGTCGAAGCGCATCGGCCGGTTGTCCAGCGCCGATGGCAGGCGGAAGCCGTACTCCACCAGGGTTTCCTTGCGCGAACGGTCGCCCTTGTACATCGCCCCGACCTGCGGCACCGAGACGTGCGATTCGTCGATCACCAGCAGCGCCTCGGCCGGCAGGTAGTCGAACAGCGTCGGCGGCGGTTCACCCGGACCGCGCCCGGAGAGGTAGCGCGAGTAGTTCTCGATGCCGTTGCAGTAGCCCAGCTCCATGATCATCTCCAGATCGAAGCGTGTGCGCTGCTCCAGACGCTGCGCCTCCACCAGCTTGTTCTGCCCGCGCAGGTAGTCGAGCCGCTCGCGCAGCTCGTCCTTGATCTTGTCGATGGCCTCGAGCAGCGTCTCGCGCGGGGTCACATAGTGGCTCTTGGGATAGAAGGTGAAGCGCGGCAACTTGCGGATCACCTCGCCGGTCAGCGGATCGAACGCCGACAAGCTCTCCACTTCATCATCGAACAGCTCGATACGCACAGCCTCGAGTTCCGATTCGGCCGGGAACACATCGATCACGTCGCCACGCACACGGAAGGTGGCGCGGGCGAAATCCATGTCATTGCGGCTGTACTGCAGGCCGGTCAGCCGGCGCAGCAGCTCGCGCTGATCGAGGCGGTCGCCGCGATCGACGTGCAGCACCATCTTCAGGTACGACTCCGGGTCGCCCAGGCCGTAGATGCAGGAGACGGTGGTGACGATGATCGCGTCCGGCCGCTCCAGCAGCGCCTTGGTCGCCGACAGGCGCATCTGCTCGATGTGATCGTTGATCGATGCGTCCTTCTCGATGAAGGTGTCCGACGACGGCACGTAGGCTTCCGGCTGGTAGTAGTCGTAATAGGAAACGAAGTACTCCACCGCGTTGTTCGGGAAGAACGCCTTGAACTCGCCATACAGCTGCGCCGCCAGCGTCTTGTTCGGCGCCAGCACCATCGTCGGCCGCTGCACCTGGGCGATGACGTTGGCGATGCTGAAGGTCTTGCCCGAACCGGTCACGCCCAGCAGCGTCTGGTGCGACAGCCCCGCCTCGATACCCTCGACCATCAGGCGGATGGCCTCCGGCTGATCGCCGGCCGGCTTGAATCGCGTGACCAACTCGAACTTGGACATTTCGCCCCCCTGAAAAACATGCTTGACCCCGGGGTCCGCGCCCGCCGACAGGCTGTCGGAGCGCCGGCCGCGCGGGGCAGAAAACCGCTTTAGCATATCGCAGGCTGCGGGAGTGGCCGCTATACTACCGCCCCGTTTGCGCATCCCTCTGCGCACCAGTGCGGGGGTCGATGTTTCCGCCACTCTTCTCTTTCGAGCCCCCTCACCATGAGTTTGTTCTCTGCTGTCGAAATGGCGCCGCGTGATCCCATCCTCGGCCTCAATGAAGCCTTCAATGCCGACACGCGGCAGAACAAGGTCAACCTCGGTGTCGGCGTCTACTACAACGAAGAAGGCCGCATTCCGCTACTGCGCGCCGTCGCCGAGGCCGAACAGGCACGCATCGCCGCCCATGCCCCGCGCGGCTACCTGCCGATCGAAGGCATCGCTGCCTATGACTCGGCGGTGCAGAAGCTGCTGTTCGGCAACGATTCGGCACTCCTCGCCGAGGGGCGCGTGGTCACGGCCCAGGCCCTGGGCGGCACCGGCGCGCTGAAGGTCGGCGCGGACTTCCTCAAGCGACTGCTGCCCGACGCCACCGTGGCGATCAGCAACCCGAGCTGGGAAAACCATCGCGCGCTGTTCGAGTCCGCCGGTTTTCCGGTGCAGAACTACCGCTACTACGACGCCGCCACCCACGGTATCGACCGTGCTGGCCTGCTCGCCGACCTGCAGAACCTGCCGGCGCGCTCCATCGTGGTGCTGCACGCCTGCTGCCACAACCCGACCGGCGTCGATCTCGGCCTGGACGACTGGAAGCAGATCCTCGACGTGCTGCAGGCGCGCGGGCATATCCCGTTCCTCGACATCGCCTACCAAGGCTTCGGCGACAGCATCGAGGAAGATGCCGCAGCCGTGCGTCTGTTCGCCGCCTCGGGCATGACCTTCTTCGTCTCCAGCTCGTTCTCCAAATCCTTCTCGCTGTACGGCGAGCGGGTCGGCGCGCTGTCGATGGTCACCCAGAACCGCGAGGAGTCGGCACGCGTGCTGTCGCAGGTCAAGCGCGTGATCCGCACCAACTACTCCAACCCGCCGACCCACGGCGCGACCATCGTCGCCTCGGTGCTCAACAGCCCGGAACTGCGCGCCATGTGGGAAGCCGAGCTGGCCGAGATGCGCGAGCGCATCCGCGAGATGCGCCTCGGCATGGTCAAGCAACTGGCCGCCAAGGGCGCAAAGATCGACTTCAGCTTCGTCGCCGCCCAGCGCGGGATGTTCTCCTACTCCGGCCTGACCGCCGAGCAGGTCGAGCGCCTGCGCACCGAGTTCGGCGTCTACGCCATCAGCACCGGCCGCATCTGCGCCGCCGCACTGAACCGCAACAACCTGGATATCGTCACCGACGCCATCGTCCAGGTTCTGTAAGGGTCGCCGCGGGCAGGCACATCCTGCCTGCCCGCGGTGTTGCGAGACAGCCCGCAGGGGTTGACTTCTCCTTTCCAAACAGTAGGATACGCACCGTTGTTCCGCGATAGCTCAGTCGGTAGAGCAAATGACTGTTAATCATTGGGTCCCTGGTTCGAGTCCAGGTCGCGGAGCCAGATTCGAAAGCCTCGGTTAAACCCGGGGCTTTTTTGTGTCCGCCAGACTCTCACCAGGGACTGCGTCCCGGGTTATTCGACCTGCGGCCTCACCCCTTCGGGGCCGCGCTGAAGCGCGTTCTGCTGGCGCAGTCGAGTCCAGGTCGCGGAGCCAGATTCGAAAGCCTCGGTTAAAACCGGGGCTTTTTGTGTCCGCCGGACTCTTACCAGGGACTGCGTCCCGGGTTATTCGGTCTGTCAAACTCCCGCATACCCGTCGCGAGCTACCCCTCATCACTCCGTGAGCGGCTGTGTAGCGCGCAGGCGCAACCAGCTCTGCACCAGCAATGAGCAGCCCCAGCCCAGCAACACGCCCAGCACGTTGGCCAGCATGTCCCAGCGTGACGCCATGCGGTGCGGGAGCAGGCCCTGCGCCAGCTCGACCAGCAACGCCGCGGCGACCGCCAGGCCGAAGCCCCACAGAAACGGCAGCCGCGCAAAGGCCAGGCGCAACGTGAAGGCCAGCGCGGCAAAGCCGAACAGGTGATGCAGCTTGTCCTGCTGGTCGAACAACTGCGGCACCGGCTCCGGTCGCAGACCGCTTGCCAGCACCACGGCCAGCACAATCAGAAAAGGCAAAACACGCAAGTACGACATGGAACAGGGAAGCCCTCTTGATCAAGACTGCGGTCGATCCGACCATCCAGCCGTCAGCGCAGGAACGCCAATAGCCAGGACACAGACCACGGAATCGCCGTATCGATCAATCAACCGACCGGCAATCGACCCGCACGCCGGCATGCGACGCAAACAGAAACGCCCCACGAGGGGGCGTTTCGGATCGATAGCTGTCGCGATCACTCTTTCGCTGCAGCATCCGCCGCGTCAGCAGGGGCCTTTTCGGTCGCCGGTGCCGCGTCGTCGCCCTTGATCCCCAGCAGCTCCAGCTCGAAGACCAGCACCGAGTTGGCCGGAATCAGCGGGCTCGGGCTCTGCTCGCCGTAGGCCAGCTCGCTCGGGATGTAGAGCTTGTACTTCTCGCCGACGTGCATCAGCTGCAGGCCTTCGACCCAACCCGGAATCACGCCGCCGACCGGCAGGTCGATCGGGCTGCCACGCTTGATCGAGCTGTCGAACACGGTGCCATCGGTCAGGCTGCCCTCGTAATGCACGGTGACGATGTCGTCAGCCGTCGGCTGCGCACCTTCGGCGGCCTTGACCACTTCGTACTGCAGGCCGGACTCGGTGGTCTTCACGCCTTCGCGCTTGGCGTTTTCCTCGAGGAATTTCTTGCCGGACTCGACCGCCTTGGCATTCATTTCCGTCATGCGCTCTTCCGAACGCTTCTGCAGGAAGGCAAACGCCTCCATCAGTTGCTCGTCGGTCAGCTTCTGTTCCTGCTTGCCGATGGCATCCTCGATGCCCTGCGCCACTGCCTGCGAATCGAGATCATCCATCCCCTCCTGCGCCAGGCTCTTGCCCATGTTCAGGCCGATGCCGTAGGAGGCCTTCTGCGCAGGAGTTTCCAGTTTGACACTGGTCTGCGAATCGCAGCCGGCCAATACCAGGCCAACCAGGGCGACCGCTGATGCCAAACGATGATGTCTCAGTCTCATGCTGTTTCCTTTTACTCTGGCAGGGACAGACCCCGAAAAGACGCCGAGCTTAGCAGGCACGCCCAAACACTGGCTACCGCGCGCTCCAGCCGGGATGGTAAAGAGATTGCAAAGAGAGACACGGGCATCAGCATCGATGCCGCAGAGATCACAGCAGCGGAATACGCACGCCAGATAAACGTTGCGCATAAAAAAAGCGGCCGTGAAGGCCGCTTTTTTCGATGCTCCCGGGCGTTCAGTGGACCCATGAAGCGAATATGGCGCAGCGGACGGGACTCGAACCCGCGACCCCCGGCGTGACAGGCCGGTATTCTAACCGACTGAACTACCGCTGCGCTTAACCTCGAGTGGTGGGTGATGACGGGATCGAACCGCCGACCCTCTGCTTGTAAGGCAGATGCTCTCCCGGCTGAGCTAATCACCCTTTGCTCTCGAAGTGGGGCGCATTCTAGAGAGGCGCCCGAACCTTGGCAACCCCCTTTCGAAAAAAAAATTGCAGGCGTTCCAAAGACTTAGGAAAAGCCTGCGTTTGCAGGTGTATTTTCCTTTTGCGCCGGGCGGGTCGGCCGGCAGGGTTGGCCTGCGATCCGCGGGGAGGAATAATGTGCGCTTTGCTTCCCGGAGAGTCACCCCGCCATGTGGTTTCGCAATCTGCTCGTCTACCGTCTCACCCAGAACGTTTCTTTCGATCCCGAGACACTCGAAACCGCACTCGCCGCCAAGCCTGCCCGCCCCTGCGCCAGCCAGGAGCTGAGCACCTACGGCTTCGTCGCGCCGTTCGGCAAGGGCGCGGATGCCCCGCTGGTGCATGTCAGCCAGGGCTTCCTGCTGATCGCCACGCGCAAGGAAGAGCGCATCCTGCCGGGCAGCGTGGTCAAGGACGCGCTGAAGGAGAAGGTCGACGAGATCGAGGCCGAGCAGATGCGCAAGGTCTACAAGAAGGAACGCGACCAGATCAAGGACGAGATCATCCAGGCCTTCCTGCCGCGCGCCTTCATCCGCAAGTCCGGCACCTTCGCGGCGATCGACGCCGAGCGCGGGCTGATCCTGGTGAACTCCGCCAGCCCGAAGAAGGCCGAAGACCTGCTGTCGACCCTGCGCGAAGCCATCGGCTCGCTGCCGGTGCGACCGTTGACGGTGAAGATCGCCCCCAGCGCCACGCTCACCGAATGGGTCAAGGCGCAGAAGGCGGCCGATGACTTCTTCGTGCTCGACGAATGCGAGCTGCGCGACACCCACGAGGACGGCGGCACGGTGCGCTGCAAGCGCCAGGACCTCACCAGCGACGAGATCCAGCAGCACCTGGAGGCTGGCAAGCAGGTGACCCAGCTGGCGCTGGCCTGGCAGGACAAGCTGTCCTTCGTGCTCGACGACAAGACGGTGATCAAACACCTGCGCTTCGAGGAACTGCTGCAGGATCAGGCCGAACAGGATGGCGGCGACGACGCCCTGGCCCAGCAGGACGCCAGCTTCCTGCTGATGATGATGACCTTCCGCGAGTTCCTCCCGGCGCTGTTCGAGGCACTCGGCGGCGAGGAGATTCCGCAGGGCATCTGAACCGCCCCGCGCGGGCGCCGCGCCGCTGGCCTGTAGCGGTCGCTTGCGCCCGCGCTAGTCGCGGCGCCCGCGCCAGCGCAGCGCCAGCGCGCCACCGCGGCGCTTGCCCAGCAGCCAGAGCAGAAACCGCTCGATGAATTCCGGCACCGACAGGAACAGCGCGCCGGTCACCGCCAGGCTCAGCAGCGAAACGACGAGGAACAGCTGCGGGATCGTCAGTTGCAACAGCACCAGCAGCACGATGGCCACCAGCGCCGACGCGACCATGAACAGCGCGTTGAGGATGTTGTTCGCCGCCACCACCCGCGAGCGCTCGTGAACCACGCTGCGCGACTGGATCAGCGCATACAGCGGCACGATGTACAGCCCGCCGAACATGCCCAGCCCGAGGATGTCCGCCAGGATCAGCCAGGCCTGCGGCTCGCCCAGCAGCGCCAGCCAGTCCTGCGTGGCAGCGACCGCGGGAAACGCCGCAGCGTGCCACCACAGCAATAATCCGCACAGGCTCAGCCCCAGCGCGCCGAAGGGCACCAGCCCAAGCTCGACGTGGTGCCGCGACAGCCGCTCGCAGAGCAGCGAACCCAGCGCGATGCCCACCGAAAACAGCGTGAGAATCAGCGTCACCACGCTTTCGTCACCGTGCAGCAGCTCCTTGGCGAACGTCGGAATCTGCGTCAGATAGGTCGCGCCGAGAAACCAGAACCAGGAATTGCCGAGCATCGCGTGCGACACCGCGCGCTGCTGGCCGAGCCCCAGACGCATCACCTGGCATGACTGGCGCAGCACATTCCAGTCGAGCTGCAATTGCGGCAGCGCCGCCGCGGTCCGCGGAATGCCGCGGCTGGCGAGATAGCCCGCCAGCGCCAGCGCCACCACGCTGAACGACACCAGGGCGACGTAATGCTCGCTGGCCATCAGCAGCCCGGCGCAGAGCGTGCCGCCGAGGATCGCCAGGAAGGTGCCCATCTCCACCAGGGCATTGCCGCCCACCAGCTCGTCCTCATCGAGCTGCTGCGGCAGGATCGAGTACTTCACCGGGCCGAACAGCGCCGACTGCGTGCCCATGCAGAACAGCACCAGCAGCAGCAACGGCAGGTTGCCCAGCAGCAGGCCGCAGGCGCCGGCGAGCATGATCGGAATCTCGGCGAACTTGATGCGGCGGATCAGCCAGGCCTTCTCGAACTTCTCGCCGAACTGTCCGCCCAGCGCGGAGAAAAGGAAGAACGGCAGGATGAACAGCAACGCGCAGAGGTTGACCAGCAGGCTCTTGTCCGCGCTGCCGGCGAGGCGGAACAGGATCGCCAGGACCAGCGCCTGCTTGAACACGTTGTCGTTGAACGCGCCGAGCAGCTGCGTCAGGAAGAATGGCAGGAAACGTCGCTTGCCCAGCAGGGTGAATTGCGAATGCATGCTCATCGCCGGCTCACAGGGTCAGCTGGCCGAAAGCCCAGCGCAGCAGGAAGAAGCACAGCAGCCCGCCGGCGATGGTCGCCAGCAGGTTGCGCGTCAGCACCGCGATCGCGATCGCCAGCACGCCGGCCAGCAGGTAGGCGTTGCGCCAGTGCAACGCCCACTCGCCCTCAGGCAGCAGCATGCCGGGCACCACGATGGCCGTCAGCACCGCCACCGGCACATAGTGCAGCCCCTGCTCCACCAACCGCGGGAAACGCAGGTTCGGCCAGGCGAAGAAGGCATAACGCGTCAGGAAAGTGATGGCGAGCATGCCGACGATCAGCAGCCAGGTATTCATGGATGACGTCCCCCGCGTGCCACCGCTTCGGCGCGCTGTTCCAGCCAGACGCCGACGACGATGCCCGCCAGCGCGGCGGCGATCAGCCCGAGCTTGTAGGGCAGCTCCCAGGTCAGCAGCGCGACGATGCCGGCGCACACCGCCGAGGCCACCTGCGGGCGGGTGGTCATCATCGGCACGGCGATGCCGATGAAGGTCGCGATCATGGCGAAATCCAGCCCCCAGCTCGCCACATCCGGCACCGCCTGGCCGAACAGCACGCCGACCAGCGTGGACAACTGCCAGTTGACGAACATCGTCAGCGCCGCGCCGAGGAAGAACCAGTGCTTGTGCGGCGAGGCATCGTCACGGGCGTAGCGCTGCTGCACCACGGCGAACGCCTCGTCGGTCAGCAGGAAGGCCAGCGGCGCGCGCCAGCGGCCCGGCAAGTGGCGCACGAACGGCTGCAGCGCCGCGCTGTAGAGCGCATGGCGCAGGTTGACCACGAAGGTGGTCAGCAGCACCACCGCCGCGCCCACGCCGCCGCTGATCAGGGTCACGGCGATGAACTGCGCCGAGCCGGCGAACACCAGCGCCGACATGCCCAGGGTCTGCCAGAACGACAGCCCCGCGGCGATGGACAGGGTGCCGAAGATGATGCCGAAGGGGATCGCACCGAGCACCAGCGGCAGGATATCGCGACAACCGTGGAGGAATTCTTGCGAACGCGACATCGAATCTCCTGACGCTGACAAGCCACGACGGCCGCAGCGACGCTGCGCCGGCCTGGCGAGCGTAGCGGGCTATCGGGACAGTTGGATGACCGGAGCGACGGTCCGGCAAAGGGCGAACCTTACCGCAAACTCCGCCGCAGGCGCGACGGCCGGCGCGCGCCGCGCAGCGCCGGCGGTCAGCCGCGCGCCAGTTGCGCCTTGAGCGCTGGCCACTCCTGGTCGGTGATGCTGTACAGCACGGTGTCGTCGAGCCGGCCGTCGGCAAGCCGCCGATGGTTGCGCAGCAGGCCTTCGCGCTGCGCGCCGAGCTTCTCGATGGCGCGCTGCGAACGCAGGTTGCGCGCCGCCGTCTTCACTTGCAGGCGCACCAGTCGCCAGTCCTCGAACGCGTGGCGCAGCAGCAGCGCCTTGATCGAGGCGTTCAGGCCGCTGCCGTGCTCGGCGCGGTCGAGCCAGGTCCAGCCGAGCTCGGCGGCCGGCAGGCTGGGCATGAAGTCGGCGAAACGGGTGGTGCCGACGATGCGCTCGGCCAGCCGCACGGTGAACACCACGGCGCGCGCCTCGCGCTGTTCGGCCAGGGCGTGGCGGTACCAGTCCGGGCGCAGTGGCCCGTTCATGTACATCAGCTCGTCGCGATTCGCTTCGGCCAGCGACACCAGCTGCGGGATGTCGGCTTCGACCATCGGCTCCAGGCGCAAGGCCCCGCGCTGGAGCATGAGCGGACGCGGCGTGAACATGCATGATCTCCCGGTAGTGGACAGGTTGGCCGATGCCAGCCAGATTCAGACAGCGACGCGGCGCCAAGTGTACCGCGCAGAGCCGTCGGCGATGCTGCCGCCAGGGTCGTGCCGACCCCATGCGACCTTGGTCGCACGCACGTTACGGGCCGCGCGAATGCTGCGAAACTGCGCCGATTCATCCTACTGATAACCCGGCAGCCCCCAGTCTTGAGCGTTCGGCACGTTTGCCGTCGCCGCCCCGCTGGCCTGTCGCTACTTCACTGTTCGGAGCTGGCATGACCCTGTCTGGCGGGCTGATCGCACTGGTCGCCCTCATCTATATGACTATCCTGTTCGCCATCGCCTTCTACGGCGATCGCAAGCGCGAGTCGTCGATGTCGCCGCGCCTGCGTGCCTGGGTCTACAGCCTCTCGCTGGCGGTGTACTGCACCAGCTGGACCTTCTTCGGCGCGGTCGGCCAGGCCGCCGAGCAACTGTGGGCGTTCCTGCCGATCTACCTGGGCCCGATCCTGCTGCTGCTGTTCGCCCCCCACGTGATCCAGAAGATGATCGTGATCAGCAAGCAGGAGAACATCACCTCGATCGCCGACTTCATCGCCGCCCGCTACGGCAAGTCGCAACTGCTGGCCATCGTCGTCACGCTGT
Organism: Stutzerimonas stutzeri TS44; assembly: GCA_000263395.1. Taxonomy (GTDB): domain Bacteria; phylum Pseudomonadota; class Gammaproteobacteria; order Pseudomonadales; family Pseudomonadaceae; genus Stutzerimonas; species Stutzerimonas stutzeri_C. Next base: position 2,292 of record AJXE01000035.1, on the reverse strand, counting down.
TCTGCCTGGTCGGCGTGGTGCCCTACATCGCGCTGCAGCTCAAGGGCATCGTGCTCGGCGTCAATCTGCTGATCGGCACCAACATCGATGCCACCGGCACCGGCACCGGCGACACGGCGCTGATCGTGTCCATCGCGCTGGCGCTGTTCACCATCCTCTTCGGCACGCGCAACCTGGACGTCACCGAGCATCACCGTGGCATGGTGCTGGCGATCGCCTTCGAATCGCTGGTCAAGCTGCTGGCGTTCCTGGCGGTCGGCGTCTTCGTCACCTTCGGCCTGTTCGACGGCTTCGGCGACCTGTTCAACCGCGCACATGATTCCGCCGAGCTGTCCGAGTACTGGGCCGAAACGGTCAACTGGCCGTCGATGCTGGTGCAGACCGCGGTGGCGATGATGGCCATCGTCTGCCTGCCGCGGCAGTTCCACGTCGCGGTGGTGGAGAACATCGAGCCGCGCGACTTCCGCCTGGCGCGCTGGGTGTTCCCGATCTACCTGGTGCTGGCCGCGGTATTCGTCGTGCCGATCGCCCTGGCCGGACAGGTGCTGCTGCCCGCCGGCATCACGCCGGACTCCTTCGTCATCAGCCTGCCGCTGGCCGAGGCGCATCCCGGGCTGGCGCTGCTGGCCTTCATCGGCGGCGCCTCGGCCGCCACCGGCATGGTGATCGTCGCCAGCGTGGCGCTATCGACGATGGTCTCCAACGACATGCTGCTGCCTTGGCTGCTGCGCCGCCAGGAAACCGAGCAGCCGTTCGAGGCCTTCCGTCACTGGATGCTGTCGGTGCGCCGCATCACCATCGTCGCCATCCTGTTGCTGGCCTACGTCAGCTATCGCCTGCTCGGCCCCACCGCCAGCCTCGCCACCATCGGCCAGATCGCCTTCGCCGCGATCACCCAGCTGGCACCGGCGCTGGTCGGCGCGCTGTACTGGAAGCAGGCCAACCGCCGCGGCGTATTCGCCGGCCTCGCCGCCGGTGCGGCGATCTGGTTCTACACGCTGATCCTGCCGCTGCTCGGCTGGCCGCTGGAGATGTTCCCGGGGCTGGAATGGATGTACGGCGGCGCCATCGGTTTCGACATCAGCCCGCTGACGCTGGGCGTGACGCTGTCGCTGATGGGCAACGCCACGCTGTTCTTCTGGGTCTCGATCCTCACCCAGACCCGCGTCGCCGAGCACTGGCAGGCCGGGCGCTTCATCGGCCAGGAAGTCACCTCGCCGAGCAGCAACCGGCGCCTGCTCGCCGTACAGGTCGAGGACCTGCTGGCGCTCGCCTCGCGCTTCGTCGGCGCCGAGCGTGCCGAGAACAGCTTCCAGCGCTTCGCCCGGCGCCACGGCCAGGACTTCTCGCGCCGCCAGCAGGCCGACGGCCAGTGGATCGCGCATACCGAGCGGCTGCTCGCCGGCGTGCTCGGCGCCTCCTCCACCCGCGCGGTGGTCAAGGCGGCGCTGGAAGGCCGCGACATGCAGGTCGACGACGTGGTGCGCATCGTCGGCGAAGCCTCGGAGGTGCTGCAGTTCAACCGCGCGCTGCTGCAGGGCGCGATCGAGAACATCACCCAGGGCATCAGCGTGGTCGACCAGTCGCTGCGCCTGGTGGCCTGGAACCATCGCTACCTGGAACTGTTCGAGTATCCCGACGGGCTGGTCTACATCGGCCGGCCCATCGCCGACATCATCCGCCACAACGCCGAACGCGGCCTGTGCGGCCCGGGCGATCCCGACACCCACGTGGCCAAGCGCCTGTACTGGATGCGCCAGGGCCGCGCGCACACCTCCGAGCGGCTGTTCCCCAACGGCCGGGTGGTCGAGCTGATCGGCAACCCGATGCCCGGCGGCGGCTTCGTCATGAGCTTCTCCGACATCACCGCCTACCGCGAGGCCGAGCGCGCATTGAAGGACGCCAACGAGGGTCTGGAACAACGCGTCAGCGAGCGCACCCAGGAGCTGTCGCAGCTCAACCAGGCGCTGATCGAGGCCACGAGCACCGCCGAGGCGGCCAACCAGTCGAAGACGCGCTTCCTCGCCGCGGTCAGCCACGACCTGATGCAGCCGCTCAACGCCGCGCGACTGTTCTCCGCCGCCCTCTCCCACCAGCAGAACGCCCTGCCGGAAGAGGCTCAGGAGCTGGTGCGCCACCTCGACAGCTCGCTGCGCTCGGCCGAGGACCTGATCACCGACCTGCTGGACATCTCGCGCCTGGAAGGCGGGCGCATCATGCCCGACCGCAACGCCTTCCCGCTCGCCTCGCTGTTCGACACGCTGACCACCGAATTCACCGTGCTGGCGCGCG
>AJXE01000034.1 GCA_000263395.1 Stutzerimonas stutzeri TS44 | reverse complement strand
GACGACGTCGTGTTTTTTTTGCGCGGTGATTTCAGTTGTGCTGCTTGCGGTTCACCGTCTGCGCCGCCTTGATGATGTCGGCGCCGATGTCCGATTCGAACTGCTGCCACACCGGGCGCATGCGCTCGCGCCAGGCCAGCCGCTGTTCTGGTGTGAGGCTGATGATCTCCGTGGTGCCGGCCTGACGGATGCGTTCGCGGTCGGCCTGGTTCAGCTCTTCGGCTTCGCGATTCACCGCGTAGCTCACTTCATCGAGAATCGCTTCCAGCTCGAAGCGGACCTTGTGCGGCATGCCCATCCAGAAGCGCGTGTTGCTGACCACCATGTAGTCCAGTACGCCGTGGTTGGTTTCGCTGATGTAAGGCTGCACGGTGTGCATCTTCTTGCTGTAGATGTTTGACCACGGATTCTCGGCGCCTTGTACCGTGCCCGCCTGCAGCGCGCCGAACACGTCGGCGAAGGCGAGTTTCTTAGTCGTCGCACCAACGGCGCCGAACTGCGCCTCGAGCACTGCCGAGGGCTGGATGCGGAACGCGAGATTGGCCGCATCGCCGGGCATGCGCAGCGGCTGGGTGGCCGAGAGCTGCTTCATGCCGTTGTGCCAGTAGTCGAGGCCGATGATGTTCTTGTCTTCCATCGAGCGCAGCAGCTGTCTGCCCTTGGCACGCTTCTGGAAGCGGTTGACGGCCTCGATGTCATCGAACAGGAAGGGCAGGTCGAAAACCTGCAGCTGCTTGGTGTACTGCTCGAACTTGGCCAGCGAGGGGGCGATCAGTTGCACGTCGTTGTCGCGCAGGGCCTGGATCTCGGTCGCATCGCCGACCAGCGTCGAGTTCGGGTAGACCTCGACCTTCACCTGCCCGGGCAGGCGCTCCTCGGCCAGGCGCTTGAACAGCAGTGCACCCTTGCCCTTGGGAGTGTCTTCGGCCACGACGTGGGCGAACTTGATGACGATAGGCTCGGCCTGAGCGAATGCGCTGGCGGCAGCCAGCACAAGCCCAGCAAGGGTAACGATTGGCTTCATGAAAGACTCTTTGTTTGGTGGTTGGCAATCTCCGCTTCTTGAGCTGTCGGCACAGTCGGCAGCCCAGGCGGATGCTTTTGGACTTTCAGCCGAGTCTTATGCCAAAGACCGATGACGATCGAAAGCGCTTTGTACGCTCAACCGGGCGGGAGCGGCACCAGATCACATTCTGTGTCCGTGCACGCCCTCGGCTGGTTGCCGACGCGTCAGCCTTGCCAGCCGCCCCCAAGCGCCTTGTACAGCGCGACGATGCCGCGATAGACCTCGATTTCCGCCTGTGCCTGGGCGTCCTCGGCGGCGAGACGTTCGCGCTCGGCGTCGAGCAGAACGAGGAAATCCACCGTGCCTTCGCGATAGCGGATCGCCGCCTGTTGCGCCGCGGCGCGGCTGGCCGTGGATTGGCGCAGCAGCGACAGCTGGCGTTCCTGCGCGCGGGCGTAATCGCTGAAGGCGTTTTCCGATTCCTCCAGTGCCAGCAGCACCTGTTGCTCGTAACTCGCCAGGGCGCCGTCGGCGTCCGCTTCGGCACCGCGCAGGCGGGCGCGCACGCTGCCGAGATCGAACGCCGCCCAGCTGATGCTCGGTGCCACGCCCCAGGCCTGTGCCGCGCTGGAGCCGATCTGCGAGCCGCGCCCGGCGATGAAACCGAGAAAACCGCTGACGCTCACCCGCGGGAATAGATCGGCTGTGACCACGCCGACATTGGCGGTTGCCGCAGCCAGTTGGCGTTCGGCCGCGCGAATATCCGGCCGCCGGCGCAGCAATTCGCCCGGGTCGCCGATCGGCAGAGCCTTAGCAATCGCCGGCAGCTCGCGGGGTGCGAGATCGACGCTGAGCTGATCGGCGCGCTGGCCGAGCAGGGTGGCGATGCGGTTGCGGGCGCGGGTCTGCTGTGCCTGCAGTTGCGGCAGGCTGGCTTCGGTGGCCGCCAGCCGCGCATCGGCACGCAGCACGTCCAGTTCGCTGCCCATGCCGGCGTCGCGCAGCTGTTCGGTCAGTTCGTGGGAGTTGCGCTGGTTGGCCAGGTTGTCGCGGGCAATACGCTCGCGCAGCTGGGCGCCACGCAGTTGCCCGTAGGCATCGACCAGCTCGGCGATCAGGCTGACCTGCAACTGATACAACTCGGCCTCGGCGACGTCGGCCTGCGCCTCGCTGGCTTCCAGGCTGCGCTGGATGCGACCGAATAGGTCCAGCTCCCAGATCATGTCCAGGCCCAGATCGTAACGCTCGCTGTTCACCCGCCGCTCGGTGACGCCCGGTTGCTGCGCCTTGCCGATATCGGCGCGGGCGCCCGCCGTGACGGTCGGCAGGCGGTCGTTGCCGATGTCATCGCGGATCGCCCGCGCCGCCTGTAGGCGAGCGTAGGCGATGCGCAGTTCGCGGTTTTCCGCCAGGGATTTGCTGACCAGCGCATCCAGCGTCGGATCGTCGAACTGTCGCCACCAGGCCGCTTCGAACCGCGAGCGGTCGTAGCTTCCAGCAGCGGCACGCTCGATATGTGCCGGTTCCGGCTGCGGCGCGCGGTAATCGGGGCCGACCGCGCAGGCGCTCAGCGCCAGAGTGAGCAGGGAAAGGGCGAAGAACTTCATGCGCGGGCCTCCTTGTAAACCGCTTTGCGCGCTTCGCGTTTCTCGACGAAGGCACGAATCACCAGATAGAACACCGGGGTCAGCAGCAGACCGAAGAAGGTCACCCCGAGCATGCCGCTGAACACCGCGACCCCCATGGCATGACGCATCTCGGCGCCGGCCCCGCTGGAGAGCACCAGCGGCACCACGCCCATGATGAAGGCGAAGCTGGTCATCAGGATCGGCCGCAGACGCAGGCGGCAGGCTTCCAGGGTGGCGGCGAGGCGGTCCATGCCTTCCTCTTGTTTATCCTTGGCGAACTCGACGATGAGGATGGCGTTCTTGCACGCCAGGCCCACCAGCACGATCAGGCCGATCTGGGTGAAGACGTTGTTGTCGCTGCCAGCCAGGATCACCCCGGTGATGGCGGACAGCAGCGTCATCGGCACGATCAGGATCACCGCCAGCGGCAGGCTCCAGCTCTCGTACTGCGCGGCCAGCACCAGGAAGGCCAGCAGCACGCAGAGCGGGAAGACGAACACCGCGGTGTTGCCGGCGAGAATCTGCTGGTAGGTCAGCTCGGTCCATTCGTAGCTCATGCCATTCGGCAATTCAGCCTTAAGCAGCCGCTCCATGGCGGCCTCGGCTTGCCCTGAGCTGTAGCCCGGTGCGGCGGCGCCGTTGATCTCCGCGGTGAGGAAGCCGTTGTAGTGCATCACCCGGTCCGGGCCGGCGCTGTCGGTGACGCTGACGAAGGTCGACAGCGGGACCATCTCGCCGCGGTTGTTGCGCACTTTCAGCTGGCCGATCTGCTCGGGCGCCAGGCGGAACTTCTGGTCGGCCTGGACGTTGACCTGATAGGTGCGGCCGAAGCGATTGAAGTCGTTGGCGTACAGCGAGCCCAGGTAGACCTGCATGGTGTCGAAGATGTCGTCGATGGCCACGCCGTGGGTCTTGGCCTTCTCGCGGTCGATATCGGCATCCACCTGCGGCACGTTGACCTGATAGCTGGTGAACAGGCCGGCCAATTCCGGGTAATCGGCACTCTTGGCGATGACGTTCTGCACCTGGGTGTACAGCTCCTCGTAGCCCAGGTTGCCACGGTCCTGCACCTGCACGCGGAACCCGCCGATGGTGCCCAGGCCCTGCACGGGCGGCGGCGGAAAGATGGCAATGAAGGCATCCTGGATCTGCGCGAACTGGCCGTTGAGGTCCGCCGCGATGGCACCGGCGGAGAGCGACGGATCGGTGCGCTGGTCGAAGGGTTTCAACGGGGTGAAGACGATGCCGCTGTTGGTGCTGTTGGTGAAGCCGTTGATCGACAGCCCCGGGAAGGCCACGGTGTTCTCCACGCCGGGGTGCTTGCCGGCGATTTCCGACATGCGCTTGATCACGTCCTCGGTGCGGTCCAGAGTGGCGGCGTCCGGCAACTGGGCGAAGGCGACCAGGTACTGCTTATCCTGCGGCGGCACGAAGCCGGTCGGGGTGCTGGCAAAACCCATGTAACCCAGCCCCACCAGGCCGACGTAGACCACCAGCGCGACCGCGCTGCCGCGTAGAATGCGCCGCACCACGCCGACGTAGCCATGGCTGGCACGGTCGAACACACGGTTGAACGGGCGGAACAGCCAGCCGCCGAGCAGCCGGTCGAGCAGCCGCGAAAAGCCATCCTTCGGTGCGTCATGGGCCTTGAGCAGGGTAGCGGCCAGCGCCGGCGACAGCGTCAGCGAGTTGATCGCCGAGATCACCGTGGAAATGGCGATGGTCAGCGCGAACTGCTGGTAGAACTGCCCGGTGAGGCCGGAAATGAAGGCGGTCGGGATGAACACCGCGCAGAGCACCAGGGCGGTGGCGATGATCGGCCCGGTCACTTCCTTCATGGCCTGGCGGGTCGCCTCTACCGGCGACTTGCCGAGGCCGATGTTGCGCTCGACGTTCTCCACCACGACGATGGCGTCATCCACCACGATGCCGATGGCCAGCACCAGGCCGAACAGCGACAGCGCGTTGAGCGAGAAACCGAGCAGGTGCATCACCGCGAAGGTGCCGATCAGCGACACCGGCACGGCGGCCAGCGGAATGATCGACGCGCGCCAGGTTTGCAGGAACAGGATCACTACCAGCACCACCAGCACGATGGCTTCGAGCAGGGTGTGCACGACTGCCTCGATCGAGCCGCGCACGAAGATGGTCGGGTCGTAGACGATCTCGTAGTCAACGCCCTGGGGGAACTCCTGCTTCAGCTCGGCCATGCGCTCGCGCACCAGATCGGAGATGGCGATGGCGTTGGAGCCCGGGCGCTGGAAGATCGGAATGGCCACCGCCGGCTGGTTGTTCAGCAGCGAGCGCAGGGCGTACTGGCTGGAGCCCAGTTCGATGCGGGCGATGTCCTTCAGACGGGTGATCTCGCCGTCGGCGCCGGCACGCACGATGATGTTCTCGAACTCCTCTTCATCGACCAGACGGCCCTGCGTGTTGATCGACAACTGGAAGTCGGTGGCACCGGGGGCGGGCGGGGCGCCCAGGGCACCGGCGGCGACTTGGCGGTTCTGCTCGCGGATGGCGTTGACCACGTCGGTGGCGGTGAGGTTGCGCTGGGCGACCTTGTTCGGATCGAGCCAGACGCGCAGGGAGTAGTTGCCCAGGCCGAACAGCTGCACGTCACCCACGCCGTCCAGCCGCGCCAGCTCATCCTTGATGTTGAGCGCGGCGTAGTTGGACAGGTAGAGCATGTCGTAGCGGTTATCCGGCGAGGTCAGGTGCACGATCATGGTCAGGTCGGGGGAGGCCTTGTCCACCGTTACGCCGAGACGCTGCACTTCTGTCGGCAGCGTTGGCATGGTGCGGGTGACGCGGTTCTGCACTTGCACCTGGGCGTTGTCCAGGTCGGTGCCCAGGGCGAAGGTGATGGTCAGCGTCAGCTTGCCATCGGCGGTCGCCTGCGAGGACATGTAGAGCATGCCTTCGACACCGGTGATGGCCTGTTCCAGTGGCGAGGCGACAGTTTCGCCGATCACCTTGGGGTTGGCGCCAGGGAAGTTGGCGCGCACCACCACGGTGGGCGGCACCACTTCCGGGTATTCGCTGATCGGCAACTGGAACAGCGAGATGGCGCCGCCGATGAGGATCACCAACGACAGCACGGCGGCGAAAATCGGCCGCTTGATAAAGAATTGCGAGAAATTCATGGCGCACTCCGGGGGAGGGCGCGGCGGGCGCGCCCTGGCGGATCGATCGGATGGGCGCGACTGGCGCGCCGGAGTTCAGGACTGCTGTCGGACGATCAACTGCTCGGGCGCTGGGCCAGGGTGCGCTCGTCGACCTGCGGCTTCATCGCCTCGCTGATCGCACGGTTCTGCTGCTTCAGCGCCGCCAGCGTCTCGGCGTCGGCCATCGGCACCGACTCGGGCTGCACCGGGCTACCCGGGCGTACGCGCTGCAGGCCGTTGACCACGATGCGCTCGCCCTTGGCCAAGCCATCGCGCACGATGCGCAGCCCTTCGAGCTTGGGCCCGAGCTCGACCGGCCGGTAGGCCACGGTGCCGTCCTCGGCCAGGACCAGAACGAACTTCTTGCCCAGGTCCGTGCCGACCGCCACGTCCTTGATCAGCACGGCGTCGTAGGTGGCGCTGCCGACCAGCTTCAGGCGCGCGTACAGACCGGGAGTAAAGCTGCCGTCGCGGTTGTCGAACACCGCGCGGCCGCGAATGGTGCCGGTGCGCGGGTCGACCTGGTTGTCGATGAAGTTCATGTGGCCCAGGTGCGGGTGGCCATCCTCGTCGGACAGGCCGAGGTAGACCGGCGTGGTCTCGCCGCGGTCGCCGTTGCGGGCCAGTTCGCGGTACTTGAGGTAGGTGCGCTCATCCGCTTCGAAGTAGGCGTAGACCTTGTCGGTGGAGACCAGCGTGGTCAGCAAGGCCTCGCCTGCATTGACCAGGTTGCCGGAGGTGATCAGCGCGCGGCCGACGCGGCCGTCGATGGGCGCCGTCACGCGAGTGAAGGACAGGTCCAGCTGGGCCTTGTCCAGCTGCGCCTGGATCGCCGCGACTGCCGACTTCGCTTCGCTGGCGGCACTCACGCGGGCATCGGCCAGTTCGGCAGAGATCGCATTCTTCTGCCGCAGACGCTCACCCCGTTCGGCTTCCGCCACGGTGCGCTGCTGGGTGGCGCGGGCCTGTTGCAGCTGCGCCTGCAGACGCTTGACCTCGGCCTGGAACGGGCGCGGGTCGATCTGGAACAAGAGATCGCCTTTCTTCACCAGCGCGCCTTCCTCGAAGGCCACCTTGTCGATGAAGCCGGAAACGCGCGGGCGGATGTCCACCGATTCCGGCGCTTCCAGGCGGCCGGTGACTTCGTCCCATTCGGTCACCGGTTGTTCGATGACTTCGGCCACGCTGACCGAAGGCGGCGGCATGCCCGACTGGGTGGCCTCCGGGGTCTTGCCGCAGGCGGCGCTGACCAGCACCACCAGAGCCAGAAGGGGAAAACGCAAGGCGTAGAGCGAACGGTCCATGCTTGACTCCGCAAGTCGGGTTTTATCGATGGCGGGAGTCTGCGCGGTCAGCGCTGTTGGCAGAAATCGAACGAGCCGAAGGTGAATATCATTGGCGGTGATGGTTGCGCATCGATGATCGGCAGCACGCAATAACGGTAGGGGGAAAACGACCGCCAGGTCTTTTCCACCGATTCGCGGCGTCGCTTGGCTGCGTCGGCTGCAGCCGGTGCTGCGTTAGCAATCGGCAGTGACGTCGAGAAAGGCGTGGCGGCGTGCAGGGGCGGGGAGACGCGTGGAAAAGGCTGCGCCGTTTTCCACCCTACAGGCTGTCCGGGTCACCGATGAACATCTGGATGCGCGAACGCAGCCAGCGCTCGGCGGGGTCGTTGTCCTGAGCGCCGCGCCAGGCCATCGAGAGTTCGAAATCCTGGCTGGTCTCGAACGGCAGCACCTCGGCGCGCAGGCCTCCGTGGGCCACCAGCGCGGCGGCAGCGTAGTCGGGCACGGTGGCGATGATGTCGGTGCCGGCGAGCAGCGCGGACAGCCCGTTGAACTGCGGCACCGCCAGCACCACCCGGCGCTTGCAGCCGTGCCGGGCCAGCTCCTCGTCGATATAGCCGGTCAAGTCGCCGGCGAAGGAGACCATCGCATGCGGGCGTGCGCAGTAGTCGTCGAAGCTGAGCGGGCCGGGAATGCTGTCGGCACGCAGCAGCATCGGCCGCGGCCGGCGCAAGACCTTGCGCTTGGCGTTGGCCGGCAGCTCCTCGGTGTAGCAGACGCCCACGGAGATCTCGCCGGAGGCCAGCAGCCCGGGCATCAGCAGGTAGTTGGCGCGGCGCACCACCAGCACCACGCCGGGCGCCTCGGCGCGCAGGCGGCGCAACAGCGGCAGCAGCAGGGCAAACTCCACTTCATCGGTCAGGCCGATGCGAAACACTTGGCTGCTGGTGGCCGGGTCGAAGGACGAGGCACGGCTGACCGCTGTGGAGATCGAGTCCAGCGCCGGCGACAGCAACCGGGCGATCTCCTGGGCGCGGGCGGTGGGTTCCATGCTGCGCCCGGTGCGCACGAACAGCGGATCGTCGAACAGCGTGCGCAGGCGCGCCAGCGCGGCACTGATGGCCGGCTGGCCGAGAAAGAGCTTTTCCGCCGCGCGCGTGACGCTGCGCTCGTGCATCAGCGTTTCGAAGACGATCAGCAGGTTCAGATCCACGCGGCGCAGGTCGTTGCGGTTCATGCTTGTTCTTCTGGTGAAGTCCGGCGGAAGCGGGCCGGGCTGCATTCTAGACAGATCGGCGATGCATCGGCATAGCGCTTTCGCGCTTTGTAACTGCCGTACCGACGAGCCGCGTGCGTCGATACATGCACACCCGCATCATTTACACGCATGGCGATTATCGACCGGAATGCAGGGGCGCCGGCTGGAGTTGTCCCGGTAGGGACGATAGAGTCCATCCTGCACAAGCAGTAAGCGAGGGGTCGCGATGTCCCGCATCATCCGTTTCCACCAGTTCGGCACGGCGGACGTTCTACGTCTGGAAGAACGCGACACGCCCGTGCCGGGGCCGGGCGAAGTGTTGCTCGATGTTCGCGCCATCGGCGTGAGCTGGAACGATGTGCTCTGGCGTCAGGACCTGGCGCCGCGTCACGCACGCCTGCCGGCCGGGCTGGGCAGCGAGGTGGCCGGCGAGGTGATTGCGGTCGGCGCCGATGTGCAGGGCTTCGCCGTCGGCGACCGGGTGGCGGGTTTTCCCGCGCACGATCTCAACCAGTATCCGTTGTATGCCGAGCAGGTGCTGCTGCCGCAGCAGTCGCTGGTGCACTACCCGGACATGCTCGACGCCAGCGAGGCGGCGATCCATTACGTGCCGATGTTGATCAGCTATTTCGCGCTGATCGATCTGGCGCAGCTGGAGCCCGGTCAGTACGTACTGATCACCCAGGCCAACCACTGCACCGGGCCGGCTGCCGTGCAGCTGGGCAAGGCGCTGGGCGCGCGGGTGATCGCCACCTGCGACACCGCCGAGGACCGCGCCTACCTGCGCGAGCTGGGCGCCGAGACGGTCATCGTCACCGAAGAGGAAGACCTCGTCGGGCGTCTGCAGAAGATCACCGACGGCCGCGGCGTCGAGGTGGTGCTCGACGCTTGCGGCGGCTCGCAGATGAAACTGCTCGGCGATGTGATCGCCCCGCTGGGCAAACTGATTCTCTACGGCATGAACGGCGGTAACGAGACGGCGTTCCCTGCCTGCGCGGCATTCAAGAAGAACTTCAAGTTCTTCCTGCACTGCCTGTGCGATTTCACCGGCCAGCCGGAGCTGGGCATCGAGCAGAAGCGCGAAGCCGTCGAGCGCGCGCTGCAGCACATCAACCAGCTGACCGCCGACGGCCTGATCACGCCGCAGCTCGACCGACAGTTTCGCTTCGAGCAGGTCGTCGAGGCCCACCGCTACGTGGAGAGCGGCGTGCCGCGCGGCCGCGTCGTGCTGACGCTGTAACAGGCCCTCTCATCGCGGCGTAGAAACTTTTCCACTGCACGCCAAGTCCTCCGAAGACAGGTTACTCACCTTGACGGAGGATTTTTCATGGCCGACAACCAGACTTTGCCGCCGCAGCAGCAACCCGAACCCGGCAAGGAAGGGCTGATGCATCCGCGCCCGGAATACCGCGGCGAGGACTACAAGTCCGCCGGCAAGCTCGCTGGCAAGGTGGCGATCATCACCGGCGGCGACAGTGGCATCGGCCGCTCGGTGGCGGTGCTGTTCGCCCGCGAGGGCGCGGATGTGGCGATTCTCTACCTCGATCAGCATCAGGACGCCGAAGAAACCCGCAAGGTCGTCGAGCAACATGGCCGCCGCTGCCTGACCTTTGCCGGTGACGTCGCCGAGAAGGATGTCTGTCGCCGAGTGGTCGACGAAACGCTGGCGCAGCTGGGCCGGCTCGACATCCTGGTCAACAACGCCGCCGAGCAGCACCCACAGGAACGCTTCGAGGACGTCAGCCAGCAGCAGTGGGAAAAGACCTTCCGCACCAACGTGTTCGGCATGTTCCAGATGACCCAGGCCGCGCTGCCGCACCTGCCGGAAGGGGCCTCGATCATCAACACCACCTCGGTGACGGCCTACAAGGGCAATCCGATGCTGATCGACTATTCCTCGACCAAGGGCGCCATTGTCGGTTTCACCCGGGCGCTGGCCATGCACCTGGCCGAGCGCGGTATCCGCGTCAACGGCGTGGCACCGGGGCCGATCTGGACGCCGTTGATTCCGTCGACGTTCGATGCGGACAAGGTTGCCGAATTCGGCAGCAACGTGCCGATGAAGCGCCCCGGACAGCCGGAGGAAGTCGCGCCGGCCTATGTTTACCTGGCCAGCAGCGACTCGTCCTACGTCAGCGGGCAGGTGCTGCACGTCAACGGCGGCACGGTGGTCAACGGCTGACCGTTCAAACTCGGGAGAAACGCCATGCCTCGCACGATCTGGAAAGGTGCCGTCAGTTTCGGTCTGGTGCACATCCCGGTGGCACTGGTGCCGGCCACCACGCGCACCGGCATCGATTTCGACTGGCTGGACAAGCGCAGCATGGACCGCGTCGGCTACAAGCGCATCAACAAGACCACCGGCGAGGACATCGACAGCGACGACATCGTCAAAGGCATCGAGTACGAGAAAGGCCACTACATCGTGCTCAGCGACGACGAGATCAAGGCCGCGCACCCCAAGGCGACGCAGACGGTGGACATCGTCGCCTTCGTCGACGCCAAGGACATTTCCTTTCTCTACATCGACACGCCTTATTACCTGACGCCCGACCGGCGCGGCGAGAAGGTCTACGCGCTGCTGCGCGAGACCCTGATCCAGACCGGTAAGGTCGGCATTGCCAACGTGGTGCTGCGCAACAAGCAGCACCTGGCGGTGGTGATGCCGCTGGGCAAGGCGCTGGTGATGAATACGCTGCGTTGGGCCGACGAGGTGCGTGGCGTGGAATATCTGGAACTGAAGGACGAAGCGCTCGATCCCGAGTTGGCCGAGCGCGAACTGGAGATGGCCAAACGGCTGGTCGAGGACATGAGCGAGCAGTGGAAGCCCGAACAGTACAAGGACACCTTCCAGAACCAGATCATGGATCTGGTGGAGAAGAAGGCCCGCGAAGGCAAGCTCGAAGCCGTCGGCGGGCCGGAGGAGGCCGTGGACCGGCGTGGGGCGGACGTCATCGACCTCACCGAACTGCTCAAGCGCAGCCTGGCTGCCAAACCGGGCAAGGCACGCGCAGCAGCAGATGACGCCGAGGACGGTGCTGGCGAAGGTGAGAAGTCGTCCGCCAAGGCCAAGCCGTCGAGCAAGGCCAAGCCGAAGAGCACCACCTCCCGCGCGAGCAAATCCGCTGCAAGCGAGCCGCGCAAAACCACACCCCGCAAGAAGGCCGGATGACGGCCGGCATGCGCGCGCCGCGCAAGAGTACGGGCCGCCCGCAGGTCGGCGGCGTGGGCATCAGCAGTGCGCAGCGGGTCATCGATGCCGCCAGTGGCGTCAGCAAGCGCGAGCTGGCCGAGTATTACCTCGGCGTTGCCGAATGGCTGCTGCCGCAGCTCAGGGGGCGGCCGCTGTCGTTGGTGCGTGCGCCGGAGGGCCTTGCCGGAGAAACCTTCTTCCAGCGCCACTGCGGGCGGCTGAAGATGCCGCATATGCGCCTGCTCGACCGCGCGCTCGATCCTGAGCATGCGCGGCTGATGCAGGCCGACAGCATCACGGCGGTGATCGAAGCGGTGCAGATGGGCAGCATCGAATTCCACACCTGGAACGCCCGCAGCGACCGCATCGAACGACCCGATCGGGTGATTTTCGATCTCGATCCCGATCCGGCGTTGCCTTGGTCGAGCATGGTCGAAGCAACCGAACTGACGCTGCAGCTGCTCGACACGCTCGGCCTGCGGGCCTTCACCAAGACCAGCGGCGGGCGCGGCATGCACGTGGTGGTGCCGATCGACCGCCGGCATGACTGGGAGCGGGTGCGGCAGTTCGCCCGCGCGGTCAGCGAGCGGCTGGCGCACGAGGCGCCGACGCTGATCGTCGACAAGATGGGACCACAGAACCGCGTCGGCCGAATCTTCGTCGATTACCTGCGTAACCAGAAGGGCGCCAGCACCGTGGCCGCCTATTCAGCGCGGGCGCGGCCGGGGCTCGCGGTTTCGGTACCGTTGCAGCGCGCCGAGCTGGCGCTTATCGATGGCGCGAATCAGTGGCACATCCGCAACCTCGGCGAGCGCCTGGCAACACTCGCCGACGATCCCTGGGCGGATTACCGCTCGACCCGCCAGAACCTCGCGGCGGCGCTTGGGCAGTTGCCGGGCACCTAGCAGACTGCCGCCAACCACCAAGGCGCGACGGCCCATGAGTCGCGGAACCTAGCTGGGCTGCTGGTCGTCCGGATCGGCGACGGTCTGGCCGCCATAGGGCGAGCCGGGTTTGTTCTCGTCCAGCTCGTCAGGGCAGGGCACCTGCGGCACATCGCCGGGCTTGTCGTGGACCACCGGATCGGGTTGCGGAATATCGGGGCGTGCGTGGGTCATGGGTGTTCTCCTGGCGGACGGCTGCTGAACGAGCATAGCTATAGCGATGGAGGTGGCAGGCACACGGTGGTTCCGGCCGGTCATCGCCATGCGCTGGATGCGCGACGGGCGGGTGCTGCCGTCGGTAGCACAGGGCCGCGCGGCCTGAACTTTTCCGCCCGGCCTCGGCTCGGAAGAAGGGAGTCCGCGTCATGCGGACGGTCCTTTGCGGCCACCCGTCCAGCCGACTGCCTTGTGCCTGTCGGCCGGCGCGTGCCGCAACGCAACGCACAGGAGCCCGCCGATGACCGATGCACACGCCCTTCACCCGCGCCTCGAAGAAGCCCTGCAGATGGGGCGTATCGCCATCGAATCCACCGAGCCGGTGGTGGAG
Source organism: Stutzerimonas stutzeri TS44 (assembly GCA_000263395.1). Classification (GTDB taxonomy): domain Bacteria; phylum Pseudomonadota; class Gammaproteobacteria; order Pseudomonadales; family Pseudomonadaceae; genus Stutzerimonas; species Stutzerimonas stutzeri_C. The sequence goes on along the minus strand of AJXE01000034.1, from coordinate 12,188 downwards.
AACGGCCGGTTCGCGGCCAAGGCGATCATCGGCCAGCCGGTGACGGTGACCAGCCGCATCTTCGCCGATGGCCACGACCAGCTGGCCGCCTCGGTGTGCTGGCGGGCACGCGGCGAGGAGAGCTGGCGGCGGGCGCGCCTGAAGCTGCTGGGTAACGATCGCTGGTCCGGTCAGTTCACGGCGACCCAGGTGGCGGCGCACGAATTTCGCATCGAAGCCTGGTGGGATGTGTTCGAGAGCTATCGCTACGAACTGTCGAAGAAACACGCGGCCGGCGTGCCGATTGGCGTGGAGCTGGAAGAAGGGCGGTTGCACCTGCAGCGTGCGGCCGAGCGTGCGCAGGGCGAAACCCGCGCGGTGCTCGACGACCTGCTGCATCGTCTGCAGATGGCTCATCTGGAGGACGAGCGGGTTTCGCTGTTGCTCGCGCAGGAGACGGCCGCGGTCATGGCCGATGCCGACCCGCGTGAGCATTGCAGCCACAGCCCGATCTTTGCGCTGGAGGTGGAGCGTACGCGCGCGCAGTTCGCCAGCTGGTACGAGCTGTTCCCGCGTTCGGAGACCGATGACCCGAATCGTCACGGCACCTTCCGCGACGTGATCAAGCGCCTGCCGGCGATTCGCGACATGGGCTTCGACGTGCTGTATTTCCCGCCGATCCACCCCATCGGCCGCTCCTTCCGCAAGGGACCGAACAACAGCCTGGAGGCCGGCCCGAACGACCCCGGCAGCCCCTATGCCATCGGCAGCGAGGACGGTGGCCATGATGCCATCCACCCGCAGCTCGGCACCCACGAGGACTTCCGTGCGCTGGTTGCCGCGGCGGCCGAGCACGGCCTGGAGATCGCGCTGGACTTCGCCATCCAGTGTTCCCAGGACCACCCCTGGCTCAAGGAGCATCCCGGCTGGTTCTCCTGGCGCCCGGACGGCACCATCAAGTACGCCGAGAACCCGCCCAAGAAGTACCAGGACATCGTCAACGTCGACTTCTATGCCGAAGACGCCATGCCCGGTCTCTGGATCGCCCTGCGCGACGTGGTCTGGCACTGGGTGGAGCAGGGCGTGAAGATTTTTCGCGTGGACAACCCGCACACCAAGCCGCTGCCGTTCTGGGAATGGCTGATCGCCGATATCCGCGAGCGCGACGCGGACGTGATGTTCCTCTCCGAGGCCTTCACCCGGCCGGCGATGATGGCGCGCTTGGGTAAGGTCGGCTTCACCCAGAGCTACACCTACTTCACCTGGCGCAACAGCAAGGCGGAGCTTTCCGAGTACTTCAGCGAGCTCAACGAGGCGCCGCTGCGCGACTGCTATCGGCCGAACTTCTTCGTCAACACGCCGGACATCAATCCGTTCTTCCTGCAGGACTCCGGCCGCGCCGGATTCCTCATCCGTGCCGCGCTGGCGACCATGGGCTCAGGGCTGTGGGGCATGTATTCCGGCTTCGAGCTGTGCGAGGCGGCGGCGATTCCCGGCAAGGAAGAATACCTGGACTCGGAGAAGTACCAGATCCGCCCGCGCGACTACCACGCGCCCGGCAACATCGTCGCCGAGATCGCCCAGCTCAACCGTATCCGCCGGCAGAACCCGGCACTGCAGACGCACCTGGGCTTCCAGCCCTACCTGGCGTGGAACGACAACATCTTCTACTTCGGCAAACGCACCGAGGACCGCAGCAATTTCATCCTGATCGCCATCAGCCTCGACCCGCATCACCCGCAGGAGGCGCATTTCGAGCTGCCGCTATGGGAGCTGGGCCTGCGCGACGATGCCCATACCCAAGGTGAGGACCTGATGAACGGCCACCGCTGGACCTGGTACGGCAAGACCCAGTGGATGCGTATCGATCCGGCACATCTGCCGTTCGGGATCTGGCGGTTGACCGCCGCGCCCGTCGATCCAGACCTCAAGTGACGACTCAAGAGAGCTCATCAAGTGCTTTAGAAACAGTCACATATCGATCAAATCGAATGTCGCTTCGAGCGACTGACGCCGCGCGGCACACTGCCCGGGGCACAGCGGTACGAGGACCGAAAGACATGGCCAAAGCCCGCAAACCCGCCGCCTTCATCAAGGACCCGCTCTGGTACAAGGACGCGGTGGTGTATCAGGTGCACCTGAAGTCGTTCTTCGACTCCAACAACGATGGCGTCGGCGATTTCGCCGGCCTGATCGAGAAGCTCGACTACATCGCCGACCTCGGTGTGAACACCATCTGGCTGCTGCCGTTCTATCCTTCGCCGCGGCGCGACGACGGCTACGACATCGCCGAGTACCGCGGTGTGCACCCGGACTATGGCGACATGGCCGACGCTCGCCGCTTCATCGCCGAGGCTCACAAGCGCGGGCTGCGGGTGATCACCGAGCTGGTCATTAACCACACTTCGGACCAGCACCCGTGGTTCCAGCGCGCACGCAAGGCGAAGAAGGGCTCGGCGGCGCGCAATTTCTACGTGTGGTCCGACACCGACGACAAGTACCCGGGCACACGGATCATCTTCCTCGATACCGAGAAGTCCAACTGGACCTGGGACCCGGTCGCCCAGCAGTACTACTGGCACCGCTTCTACTCGCACCAGCCGGACCTGAACTTCGACAACCCGCAGGTGATGAAGGCCGTCATCGGCGTGATGCGCTACTGGCTGGATATGGGCATCGACGGCCTGCGGCTGGACGCTATTCCCTACCTGGTCGAACGCGACGGAACCAACAACGAGAACCTGCCGGAGACCCACGCGGTGCTCAAGGCGATCCGCGCCGAGATCGACGCCAACTACCCCGACCGCATGCTGCTGGCCGAGGCCAACCAATGGCCGGAAGACACCCAGCTGTACTTCGGCGGCGAGAACGGCGGTCCCGGCGACGAGTGCCACATGGCCTTTCACTTCCCGCTGATGCCGCGCATGTACATGGCCATCGCCCAGGAGGACCGCTTCCCGATCACCGACATCCTGCGCCAGACGCCGGATATCCCGGACAACTGCCAGTGGGCGATCTTCCTGCGCAACCATGACGAGCTGACGCTGGAAATGGTGACCGACCGCGAGCGCGACTACCTGTGGAACTACTACGCCTCGGACACCCGCGCGCGCATCAACCTGGGCATTCGCCGCCGGCTGGCGCCGTTGCTGGAGCGCGACCGGCGACGCATCGAGCTGCTCAACAGTCTGTTGCTGTCGATGCCGGGCACGCCGGTGATCTATTACGGCGACGAGATCGGCATGGGGGACAACATTTTCCTCGGCGACCGCGACGGCGTGCGCACGCCGATGCAGTGGTCGGTGGACCGCAACGGCGGCTTCTCCCGCGCCGACCAGCCCAGGCTGGTGCTGCCGCCGATCATGGACCCGCTCTATGGCTACTACACCATCAACGTCGAGGCGCAGCAGCGCGATCCGCACTCGCTGCTCAACTGGACGCGACGCATGCTCGCCATCCGCAAGCAGTTCAAGGCCTTCGGCCGCGGCACGCTGAAGATGCTGGCACCGAGCAACCGGCGCATCCTCGCCTATCTGCGCGAATTCCCCGGGCCGGACGGGCAGACCGAGCAGATCTTCTGCGTCGCCAACCTGTCGCGCTCGGCGCAGGCGGCGGAACTGGAAATGTCGCAGTACGCCGGCATGGTGCCGGTGGAGATGCTTGGCGGCAGCGCCTTCCCGCCCATCGGCCAGTTGCCGTACCTGCTGACGCTGCCGCCCTACGGCTTCTACTGGTTCCAGCTGGCGGCCACGCATCAGATGCCGAGTTGGCACCAGGCGCCGGTGGACGTCATGCCCGACTTCCAGACCCTGGTGTTCCAGCGCCTGGACACGCTCAGTGGCAGTAACAGACGCATCCTCGAGAACGAATCGCTGCGAACCTACCTGCCCAAACGGCGCTGGTTCGCCAGCAAGGATGCGGCCATCGACTCGATCCAGATCTGCTACGCGGTGCCGTTCGGCGACGCGCAGCATCCGCTGCTGCTGAGCGAAATCGCCGTGCAGAGCGCAGGGCGCAGCGATCGCTACCAACTGCCGCTGGGCTATCTTGCCGAAGCGGATTTCGGTACCGCGCTACCGCAGCAACTGGCGATTGCGCGTGCGCGGCGCGGGCCGCAGGTCGGCCTGCTGACCGACGCCTTCACCCTCGAACACTTCGTGCACGGTGTCATCCAGAGCCTGCGCGAGGGCCGCGTGCTGGCCTGCGGTGACGGGGAGATTCGCTTCGAGGCCATGCCGCAATTGGCGCAAGTCAGCCTGCCGGCCGATGCCGAGGTGCGCTACCTGTCCAGCGAGCAGTCCAACAGCTCGGCGATCATCGGCAACGCCATGATGCTCAAGCTGCTGCGCCGGGTTTCCCCGGGCATCCACCCGGAGTTGGAGATGGGGCGCTTCCTCACCGCGCAGGGTTTCACCCACATCTCGGCGATGCTCGGACAGGTCAACCGCGTCGACGCCCGTGGCGAGTTACATGCGCTGATCGTCGTGCAGCGCTACCTGGACAACCAGGGCGACGCCTGGGAATGGACGATCAACACGCTCGACCGTGCGGTGCGCGACCAGCTGGCCGGCGGCGTTTCCGAGCACGAGAACCAGTACAGCGCGCTCGGCGAGCTGGAAGCCTTCAACCGCCTGCTCGGCCAGCGCCTGGGCGAGATGCACCGGGTGCTCGCCAGTGACACCGACAACCCCGATTTTGCCCGCGAAACCACCGCCGAACGCCACGTGCAGGAAACTACCGAGGCCGTGACCGCGCAGCTGGAACGCGCGCTGAACCTGCTCGGCGAGCATCGCGGCACGCTGGAGCGCAAGGATGCCGCGCTGGTCGAGGAGTTGCTGGCGCAGCGCGAGCAGCTGATCGTACAAGTGCAATCTCTGGCTGCTAGAACGCTGGGTGGCTTGCGCACTCGCGTACACGGCGACCTGCATCTTGGACAGGTTCTGGTGGCACATGGCGATGCTTATTTCATCGACTTCGAGGGAGAGCCGGCGCGGCCGCTGGAGCAGCGGCGCGCCAAGCTCAGCCCATTTAAGGATGTCGCCGGCGTGCTGCGCTCGTTCGACTACGCCGCCGCGATGACCATTCGCAACGCCCAGGTCAGCGACAGCTCCGTCGAGGCCGATCTGGCGCGCCGCACCATCGCCGAAAACTACCGGCAGAGCGCGCGTCGGGTGTTCCTTGAGGCCTATCAGCAGGCAACCGCCGACCTGCCGCACGCCTGGCGCGAGGCCGATGGCGCTGCTGCCGCGCTGGCATTGTTCAGCCTGGACAAGACGGCCTATGAAGTGGTCTACGAAGCAGAGAATCGCCCGGCCTGGCTGCCCGTCCCGTTGCAGGGGCTGGCCGCGCTGGCCCAACAGCTTTCCAGTGGAGGTTCCCAATGAGTAATCGTCCGGCCGTGGTCATGCCCGGAGAAAATCTGCTGCCCAGCGATGCCGACGTGGATGCGCTGGTGCGTGCCGAACACGGCGATCCGTTCGCCATTCTGGGGCCGCACGCCGACGGCGACGGTCTGGTCATTCGTGCCTATCTGCCGAATGCGCTGAGCGTCGAGGTGCTGGATCGCTCCGGTGCCAACGCGCTGGGCAGCATGGAGCAGGGGCAGGTGCCGGGCTTCTTCGTCACCCGCCTGCTGCATCCGCAGCCATATCTGCTGCGCATCCGCTGGGCCGGCGGCGAGCAGGTCACCGAAGACCCGTACAGCTTCGGTCCGCAGCTGGGCGAGATCGACATGCATCTGTTCTCCGAAGGCAACCACCGCGAGATCGGCCGGGTGTTCGGTTCCCAGGTGGTGGAGGTCGATGGCGTAGCGGGCGTGCGCTTTGCGGTATGGGCGCCGAATGCGCGACGCGTCTCGGTGGTGGGCGATTTCAACGGCTGGGACGGGCGCCGTCATCCGATGCGGCTGCGATTCCCTTCGGGGGTGTGGGAGCTGTTCATCCCGCGGCTGCAGCCGGGCGATGCCTACAAGTACGAGATTCTCGGTCCGCAGGGCGTGCTGCCGCTCAAGGCCGACCCGGTGGCGCTGGCCACCGAGCACCCGCCGGGTACCGCTTCGGTGGTCGCGCGGCCACTGGAGTACCAATGGCGCGACGCCGACTGGCTGCAACGGCGAAAGGCGCTGCAGGCCTACGATGCGCCGATGAGCATTTACGAGCTGCATGCCGGCTCGTGGCAGCGCGCGGACGACGACCGCCTGTATGACTGGCACGAACTGGCCGAGCGGTTGATCCCCTACGTGGTCGAGATGGGCTTCACCCATATCGAACTGATGCCGATCATGGAGCATCCGTTCGGCGGTTCCTGGGGCTACCAGCCGCTGTCGCAGTTCGCCCCCAGTGCGCGCTACGGCACGTCGCACGATTTCGCCGCCTTCGTCGATGCCTGCCACCAGGCGGGGGTCGGCGTGATCCTCGACTGGGTACCTGCGCATTTCCCGACCGATGCCCACGGCCTGGGCGACTTCGACGGCACCTCGCTGTACGAGTACGACCATCCGTTCGAGGGCTTTCACCAGGACTGGGACACCTACATCTACAACCTCGGCCGCACCGAGGTGCACGGCTTCATGCTGGCTTCGGCGCTGCACTGGCTGCGCGAGTTCCACGTCGATGCACTGCGCGTGGATGCGGTTGCCTCGATGCTCTACCGCGACTATTCGCGCAAGGACGGCGAGTGGATTCCCAATCGCCACGGCGGCCGGGAGAACCTGGAGGCGATCGATTTCCTTCGTCACCTGAACGACGTGGTCGCCAGCGAAACGCCCGGCGCACTGGTGATCGCCGAGGAATCCACCGCTTTCCCCGGCGTTAGCAAGCCAACCAGCGAAGGCGGGCTCGGCTTCTCCTACAAATGGAACATGGGCTGGATGCACGACACGCTCAAGTACATCCAGGAAGACCCGGTCCATCGCCAGTACCACCACGACAAGATGACCTTCGGCATGATCTATGCCTACTCCGAGCATTTCGTGCTGCCGATCTCCCACGACGAGGTAGTGCACGGCAAGGGCTCGTTGATCGACAAGATGCCCGGCGACCGCTGGCAGAAGTTCGCCAACCTGCGCACCTATCTGAGCTTCATGTGGACGCATCCGGGCAAGAAGCTGCTGTTCATGGGCAGCGAATTCGGCCAGTGGCGCGAATGGAATCATGACCGCGAACTGGACTGGTTCCTGCTCGAGGAGCCCGACCACCGGGGCGCGCAACATCTGGTGCGCGACCTGAACCGGCTGTATCGCACGGAGCCGGCGCTGCATCAGCTCGACAGCGACCCGCGCGGGTTCCAGTGGCTGATCGGCGATGATCGCGGCAACAGCGTACTCGCCTGGCTGCGCCGCGATGCCGAGGGCCATCCGCTGCTGGTGATCGGCAACTTCACCCCGGTGGTGCGCGAGGGCTATCGGGTGGGCGTGCCGCAGGAGGGGCGCTGGCAGGAAATCTTTAACAGCGATGCGGCTTGCTACGGAGGTTCCAATGTCGGCAATGGCGGCGGGATTCTTGCCGAAGCCACGCCGGCGCACGGCGAACAGCATTCGCTGCAGCTGACGCTGCCGCCGCTCGGAGTGATCATCCTGCGCCCGCAGGCCTAAGGAGGATCAACCCAGCAGGCGGTGGGCGATGAACGGCCCCTCGCGCAGCAACGCGCTGTGCACCTGCACCAGCCGCGCGCCGGCAGCCATCCGGGCCTGCAGGTGCGCGGCGGTCTGCACTCCTCCGACCGACATCAACGCCAGTGCGCCGCCGCAGAGCTGATGCAGCTGCTCGATCTGCCGGCAGGCCAGCAATTGCTGATCATCGTCCTGCCAGCCGTAATAGCGCTCGGCCGTGGCTGGCGGGCCGGGATCATGGGCGGCGAGCAGGCCATCGAAGCCCAGTTCCAGCAACGCTTCGGCCAGCGCCATCGGCACCTGGCCGGGCAGGCTGCGCAGCTTGACCGCCAGCGGCACGCGGCGGCTGCCACAACTGTTCAATGCATGCGCACGATTGCGTAGCGCGCGCAGCAGTTCGATAAGCGGCGCACGCCGCTCCTCGGCCAGCAGCGGCGCGCTGAGCGGGCTGATGAGGTTCAGCATCAGGTAATCGGCCTGCGCCCAGGCAAGCGTCAGATCGGCGCACAGCTCTGCCGAAGAGCGGGTGGGGTCGAGACTCAGATTGAGGCCGACCAGGGCGCGTCCGCCAGCGTTGGGCGGGCGCATCCCCAACAGCTCGGCCGAGGTGCAGCTGCCAACTTCGGTGAAGCCAAAGCCCAGCCGGGCGGCGCGCCGGCCGAGCCGGCCGCAGCGGTCGAACCCCGCGGCGATGCCCACGGGTGAGGGGAAGCGCAAGCCCATGACATCGACCGCTTGCGCATAGCTGCGCGTCGCCGGCAGATAGCTGGCGGCGCAGGCCAGTTGCAGTGCCAGCCGTTGGCCCAGCCGGCGCAGGGCCAAGTTGCGCTCAGCCATGTTCACGCTCGAAGCGCTGCAGGAAGGCGACCAGGCGCTCGACGCCCGCCAGCGGCATGGCGTTGTACAGGCTGGCACGCAGGCTGCCGATGGCAGCGTGCCCGGCCAGATGATGCAGCCCAGCCCGCTCGGCCTCGGTGAGCAGCAGCGGCAGCAACGCCGGCTCGCGCAGCTCGAAGCAGACGTTCACGGTGGAACGATCCTCCTCCCGCTGGCGGCAGCGGTACAACTCGCTGCGGTCGAGGCAGGCGTACAGGCGCTGGCTTTTTTTCCGGCAACTCGCTGCCATCGCGGTGAGACCGCCGTTCGCGGCGATCCAGCGCAGCATCAGCGCGGCGACGTAGAGGGCGAAGGTCGGCGGTGTATTGAAGCGGCTCTGCTGCTCAGCCTGCACCGCATAGCTGAACGCTGCGGGCAGCCCGGCTGTTGGCGGGCGCAGCAGGTCGTCGCGGACGATGACCAGGCACAGCCCGGCCACACCGACGTTCTTCTGCGTGCTGGCGTAGATCAGCCCGAAGCGCTCGACGGGAACTGGGCGGGTGAGAAAGTCCGAGGTCATGTCCGCCACCAGCGGCACCGACAGTTGCGGGAAATCGCGCAGCTGCAGGCCATTGCCAGTTTCATTGCTGGTGAGGTGGCAGTAGCCGGCGTCGGGGTCGAGCTGCCAGGTCTCGACGGCGGGCAGGGCGGTGAAGCCGTCCGCCGCACCGCTCGCCACCACGCTGACCGGCCCATGCCGGCGTGCCTCGGTGATGGCCTTGCGTGCCCAGTGGCCGCTTTCCAGGTAGTCGGCGCGCTGTCCGGGTTGCAGCAGGTTGAGCGGCAGCAGGCCAAACTGCGCCGAGGCGCCGCCTTGCAGGAACAGCACACGATAGTTGGCGGGAATCGCCGCCAACGCGCGCAGGTCCTGTTCGGTGTCGCTCATCAATTGCTTGTAGGCAGTGCTGGTGAACGGTTGTTCCAGCAGGGAGAAGCCGCTGCCTTGCCAGTCCGGCAGCTCCTCGTGGATCTGGCTCAGCACCTCGCGCGGCAGTTGCGCCGGACCGGCGGCGAAGCTGTAGCGCTCGGCCTGTTCAGAAAAGGTGCAGGCCATGACCACCGGCCGCCATGAGGAACAGCAGAGGAAAGGAAAGGATGGTGTTGCTGCGCGAGGACAGGAAGGTGATCCGCGAACAGCGCACGCGCTCCTCCAGCGTCGCCGGGACGAAGCCGAGCAGCTTTTTCTGATGCGGCCAGAGCACCAGCCAGAGATTGAGCAGCATCGCCGTGCCAATCCACGCACCCAAGCCGATCGCCGCCAGCGGCCCCTGCAGCAGCAGCGCGTCGACCAGCCAGCCGCGCTGCCAGAGCATGAACATCCCCGACGCCCAGACCACCAGCGAGGCGTAGCGGAAGATGCCGTGCTCGCGCTTCATCCGCACCTCCAGATCGCGGTTCAGCGTGGCGGTATCGATGCCGTTCTGCAGCGGCACGAAGCGCGGGTTCTGGATGAAGTTGGCGTAGTTGTGGCCAACCCACACCAGCGCGAACACGAGGTGCGCGTAGCGGGCCAGCACATCGAAGACGGACAGTTGCATCGCTGTCTCCTAGATCAGCACGCGCAGCAGCAGGTAGCAGCCGAGCGTCAGCGCGAGGCCCGCGCTGACTGTGCCGCCGAACGAGTCATGGGGTAGTTTCAATTTCCACCCCCTGGCTGGCTTGCCGGGCGATCAGCGTGCCTTGCGGACGGGTGGCGTCCTGCGCCAGCGCGACGGCCTGCTGGATCAGCTGATGATGCGGCGACTTGCTGCACGCCGGATCGGTGTTGGCGCCGTTACCGGTCAGCAGCAAGGCCTGGCAACGACAGCCGCCGAAGTCCTTTTCCTTCTCGTCGCAGCTGCGGCACGGCTCGGGCATCCAGGCGTCGCCGCGGTAAAGGTTGAACACCGGCGAGTCGTGCCAGATCTCTTCCAGGCGCTGCTGGCGCACGTTGGGGAAGGTCAGGTTCTTGAAGTTGCTGGCCTGCGAGCAGGGCAGCACATCGCCGTTCGGCGCCACGGTGACGTGGATCGCGCCCCAGCCGTTCATGCAGGCCTTGGGCCGGCCTTCGTAGTAGTCGGGGATGACGAAGAAGATCGTCAGTCGATCGCCGTAACGCTCGCGCGCATGCTGCACCTGATCCTCGGCGCGTTGCAGCTCGGCGTGGGTTGGCATCAGTGCGTCGCGGTTGAGCAGCGCCCAGTTGTAGTACTGCACGTTGGCCAGCTCGAGATACTCGACGCCCAGCTCGACGGCAAAATCGATGATGTCCGGTATCTGGCTGATGTTCTGCCGGGTGATCGGTACGTTGAGCACCATTGGGAAATCGAGCGACTTGATCAGCCGCGCCATGCCGAGCTTGCGCTCCCAGGCATCAACGCCGGCCAGCTCGCGCGCCACGTTACGGTCGGTGGACTGGAAGCCCAACTGGATATGGCGCAGGCCGGCATCTTTCAGGGCGCGCAGGCGCGCTTCGGTCAGACCGATGCCGGAGGTGATCAGGTTGGTGTAGTAGCCCATGCGGTCGGCTTCGGCGACCAGTGTTTCGAGGTCCTTGCGCAAGGTCGGTTCGCCGCCGGAGAAGCCGATCTGCATGGCACCCATTGCGCGGGCCTGGGCCATCACGTCGATCCATTCGGCGGTGCTCAGCTCATGCGGGCGGTAGTCGGCGAAGTTGCGCGGGTTGCTGCAGAACACGCACTGCAGCGGGCATTGATAGGTCAGCTCCAGCAACAGCCAGACCGGATTGCCGCTGCCATCAAGCCTTAGCTCGGATCCAGCCTTTGCCATGGGACACCTCCAGGAAATTCAGTACGCCCTTGCCGATCGAGTCGATATCGGATGCGTGGTAATCGCGGCCCAGCTGCTCGATCAGCTCGGCGACGCTGGTCTTGCCGTCGCAGCGCTTGAGGATGTCGCCGCCGGTGGCGTTGAGCTTGACGATGCCCTCGGGGTAGAGCAGCACGTGGGCCTGCTGCGACTCCTCCCAGCGGAACATGAAGGGCGGGCGAATCTCGTAGCGGGTCGTCGGCAGAATGTTTGTTGTTGTCATGACCATTTCCTCGCCCTAAGATCGGTCCCATGCCCTGAGCCATGTCTGGCGCAGGCTCCACAAGCAGAAGAGAGAGGCCCAACATGATCTACGCCCAACCCGGTACTCCAGGCGCCGTCATTTCCTTCAAGCCGCGCTACGGCAACTACATCGGTGGCGAATTCGTGCCGCCGGTGAAGGGGGAGTATTTCGTCAACACCTCGCCGGTGAACGGTGAAGTGATCGCCGAGTTCCCGCGTTCGGGCGCCGAAGACGTGGAGAAGGCGCTGGACGCCGCCCACGCCGCCGCCGATGCCTGGGGCAAGACCTCGGTGCAGGACCGTGCGCTGATCCTGCTGAAGATCGCCGATCGCATCGAAGCCAACCTGGAAAAGCTCGCCGTCGCCGAAACCTGGGACAACGGCAAGGCCGTACGCGAAACCCTGAACGCCGACGTGCCGCTGGCTGCCGACCACTTCCGCTACTTCGCCGGCTGCATCCGCGCGCAGGAAGGCAGCGCCGCCGAGATCAACGAACACACCGCCGCCTATCACTTCCACGAGCCGCTGGGCGTGGTTGGTCAGATCATCCCGTGGAACTTCCCGCTGCTGATGGCCGCCTGGAAACTCGCGCCGGCGCTGGCTGCCGGTAACTGCATCGTGCTCAAGCCGGCCGAGCAGACCCCGCTGTCGATCATGGTGTTCATCGAGGTAG
>AJXE01000033.1 GCA_000263395.1 Stutzerimonas stutzeri TS44 | reverse complement strand
GCGCAATCGTCGATCTTCAGGAATCGTAGCTCTTTCGTTCAAGCTGAAAACGGACCATCCCACATACAGTCATGGCTCCCTCTTCAGGAGCTGAGCGATGTCTATCTCCCTGCGATTCGCCATCCGGTGGCTGAGCTATCCACTAGTGTTTGGCAGTTGTACCGCCTTCATGGTCTGGGCACTGTATGCAGGAATACCGTATTGGCCCACCACCCTCATAGTCTCCGCGGCGGGGATGCTACTCATTGCTGGCTTGGAGCGCATCCAGCCTTTTCGGCGAGCCTGGCTGGAAGATCATCAGGACACCCTGACGGATCTGCTGCACATGCTGGTGAACCTGTCTGTCATTCAATTCACTGCGGAGTTCCTGGCCGAGTTAGGCGATGCGGTACCGGCTTCGATTCGGCTCTTCCCGATCGAGAGCCCATTGTGGTTGCAATTGCTACTAGTCGCCGCCGTGCTCGATTTGAGCCTGTATGTGATGCACCGCATCAGCCACCGCGTGCATTGGTTGTGGCGCTTTCACAAGATCCATCACAGCGCTGAGCGGCTCTACTGGATGAACGGAGAACGCCGACATCCTCTGCATGCGGCGTTGATGGCCGGGCCGGGGCTGGTGGTTTTGCTCATATCTGGAGCTCCGCCTGCCGTAGTCGCAACGTGGTTCGGCATCCTAACCGTCCATCTGGCCTTTCAGCATGCGAACCTGGACTACAGCGTGGGTTGGCTGCGGCATGTGCTCGGGGTTGCTGAGGTCCATCGTTGGCACCATAAGCGCGACTTCGAAGATGCCCAGGTCAACTTCGGTGAGTTTTCAACCCTGTGGGATCGGATGTTCGGAACCTTCTACGACAGCGCCGGGAAGCTGGGCGACGCTGACGTTGGGTTGCATGAAAAGGACTACCCCAGAAATTATTTCGGGCAATTTATTGATCCTCTTCGTCCAACATCTGCTTACCCGGCCGGTCACAAATCTTCACAGCAGGATGAAAGCGCAACACGTAGCTAGAACGGGTGGAATCTCAACGGAGAAAGCGATGCCAAATATACCGCGTGACACCGGATTGGATAGTACTTGTGCATTCTTGCGAGATCCCTATCGATTTATCTCCGCGCGCAGTCAGTTTCATCAATCGCCTGTGTTTCAAACTCGCTTGATGTTACAGAAAACTCTGTGCCTAACAGGTGCCAAAGCGGCTCGTTTGATCTGCGATCCTGACCGATTTGTTCGCCAGAACGCTGCGCCCAAGCGACTGCAAAAGACCTTATTCGGTCAAGGCGGAGTTCAAGGTTTGGACGGTGATGCGCATCGTCACCGAAAGGCCCTCTTCATGGGAGTGCTCACAGCCGGTAGCGTGCAGAAATTAGCTGAGTTGAGCGAGGTTCGTTGGCGAGAGTATGCGCAAACTTGGCGTCCCGGTGAGTCAATCGTCCTCTACGATATTGCTCGCGAAATTTTGTGCCGCACCGTGTGCGAATGGGCCGGTACTCCACTCGCTGAAAGAGATGTTCAGCAATGGACTCAAGATCTTGCAGCACTTTATGAGCACGCCGGCGCGATCGGTCTCCAGCACTGGCAGGCACGACGGGCGCGTCGCCGATTGGAACAGTGGGCGGCAGAGCTCATTGAACCCACTCGTGCTGCTCTCCCTACACCAGAGCAATCGCCTCTTGAGCGCATCGCCCATTACAAGGATCAGCAGGGACAGCCGTTGGACCTACATACCGCATCAGTGGAACTGCTGAATTTGCTACGGCCGACGGTAGCCGTCTCGGTATTCATAACCTTTGCAGCGCTAGCGCTGCACAAACATCCGGGTTGTCTGAAGAACCTGCAATCGGGGAATGAAAATTATGTTCGTTGCTTTGTGCAGGAAGTGCGGCGCTTTTATCCGTTCTTCCCAGCGGTCAGCGCTCGCGTGAGAGAAGATTTTCTATGGGAAGGATATGCCTTCGGAAAGGACACTCTGGTTCTATTGGATTTATACGGAACCAATCATGATTCCCGCCTCTGGGAGGACGCAGATGACTTCAAGCCTGAGCGTTTTCGGTCCGACTTTCCGTCGCTATACTGCTTCATCCCGCAAGGACCAGGCGACCCGCATGTTAACCATCGCTGTCCAGGAGAAGGCGTTGCCGTCGCATTGATGAGCGTTGCGGCCCGCTTTCTGGCTCGCTCGCTCCAATACGAGATTCCCGAACAAGATTTATCGATTACCTGGGACAGAATGCCGGCACTTCCCCGAAGCCACTTCGTCATGCGGAATGTGCAAATTACAACATAAGTTTGCCGTTTAACGAAGCGAGTCTCGCCCATCCCCAGATATGAATGGTGGGGCATGGCGTTAAGCTGCACAGAGCAACCTCGGCAATCGGGATACTCAGAATAAACTGTTCACAGTCACTCCCCCAGTTGCGTCACTTCCGAAGGGCGTTATGACTTATTGTCGGCTGGTATCGTCCAGATTCAGCGCAACAGGCAGGTCAGTCGGCGCCAGGCAAACGCCCTCGTCACTGCAGGCTTGCACCCGTACAATCATTTCGAGCCTGCCTACCTTTTCCAGCACGGCGGTCTGTTTTTCGTCGGGCCGCAGCCGAATACTTGCACCGTCGTCATACACCTCAAGGGCGGTGTCACCCAGCACAATGTCGCTGAGCCGGCCGCGCGGGTACTGCGTCGGGATTTCAAGCGCCTGGCCGTTGACTGAAGAACTGACGACGGTGGGAATCAGGAACTCTATGGAGGCCGGGTTTGCATTCACGTGCCAGCCCGGTTCAATGTTCAGTGTTAAAACGAAATCACCCGTCTTTCCCGCCATTGCTGCGTCGCCGTTCGAAAGAGTGAGGCGGACCTTATCAGCTGAATTTGCCAACCCTGTTCGGGCCGGAACCGGGGCTTCAAGACCGGCACGTTCAGTCTGGGCAGCGTCGAGGTTGTTTCCGTTGGTGTCGATAAACATGAACGCAGCGATCGCGATCAGAAAAACCACTACTCCAGCCAGCAATCCTTTGTGTCGAATCACCATAATTGGTCTCCAGTATCTAAGGTTGTGGGTTTCCGGTGCGATTGATAGCTTCGACCAAGCTGTCGGTGTCAAAAAGCCCCGTGAAACGGGCGATAACGGTGCCGTCACGGTCAACGACCACTGCGAAGGGTAAGGCCTGCCCGCCGATCGCAGTTAATAGCGCATCTTTTTCAGGATTGCTCGCTGTCACGTCAACTTGTATAGGCACCATCTGGGTGCGCCGCACGGCTTTGGCCACGGTGGGCTCCTGGTAGACCGTGCGCTCAAGTATCTTGCAGTTGATGCACCAGTCGGCGGTGAACTCCAGCAAATAGGGTGTGCCCCGGGCTTTTGTCTCCGTCAGTAGTTTTGCGGAGTAGGGTTGCCAGACGAATTTATCTTCGCTGCTGCCCAGCGGGGATGCGAATTCCACAGTCATCGCAAGGGCAAGGCCTGCCGCCGTTGTGGTAATCACACGCACGGTACCATTACCCTGGACGAAACGGCGGGCTCCCCACGCCAGCACCAGTGCCAGCCAAGACCACCATAGCCAGGGATAAACCGCTTTGGGCACCAGGCTCGCGCTGAAGAAGACGGCTGCGGCCAGCAAGACCAACGCGAGCACTTCTCGAATGGCCAGGGTCCAGGGCCCCGCCTTGGGCAACCGGCTCAGCCACTCGGGTTTGAGCATCAATGCTGCGTAGGGCAGCGACAACCCCAGCCCGATACTGCCGAATATCCCCATAATTACCGGCGCCGGCTGGGTGACGGCAAAGGCTAGGACTCCGCCTAGGAAAGGACCCGCGCAGGGAGCGGCCAAAATTGCACTCAATAACCCCGACACGAATGCCTCAAAGTAACGCCGGCCATGGGCCGAGGCGGCGAACGCTGGGATCGGGATGGGCAGATCCAGCCAGGTGACCACCGCAAACCCGACCAACAAGGCAACAAGGACACCAACGAACACTGCGGACTGAAACAAAGTGCCCCAGCTCCACTGCAGAAGTGCGGTTAGTCCGCCCAGCGTCAAGAAAAATGCGAGTGTTCCTGCAGTGAACGCCAATGCGGCCAGCACGCGGTGCGATCGTTGGCTGCCCGCCTCTCGTAAGATTGTCCGGACCTTAATAGGAATCGCGGGCAAAACGCAGGGCGTCAGGTTGAGCAGCAAACCTGCCACGGTCGCCATTAATAGCTGGCCGGCGATGAGTAGAGAGGACATTTGATCCATCACTCAGCTATTCCCAGCCCCTTCCCACGCCTCCTGACTGGAAACTCCGGTCTGCCCCCGCCATTGGCCGCTTGCATCCTTAAACAGCAGATTTTTTGAGTGCTCATATCTCATCTCCATATAGACGCCGCCCTCTGAGTTGCTGGCAAACGTCAGCTATCGGAACCATTATCGCATCGGCTTCAGGCTTCAGGCATCACGCAGAGCTAAAATGACATTAAAGAATTTACACAGGCGAGGCAGAAGCTTGGTTAGCCACTCTGGGTACGCTAAAAATCTAACGGTTTCCCGTTTTCATACGACGAGGCAATAATTAAATGTAAGTCCGTTCACGTTGAGGCCCACAGTCGCTCAACGAGCAGCTGCACGCACCGAGATAGAGTGGCGAGCTTCATGTACCCAACCGATGATATTGGCGAATTCGACGAAGCAGGAGCAAGCCGAGTCCGAGAGAGATCACGCCAAGGACAGGCCAATCCCGCCAGCGCACATAAGGGGTCGCGCCAGTTCTGGGGGTCACTTCGGCACTGAGGGTGGCTACGCGGAATTGAGGAGCACGCGTAAGGACCTTTCCTTCGTAGCTGACAGCTGCTGTGATGCCGGTGTTCGTGGCTCGCAGTAGGTCACGTCCGGTTTCGATGGCACGCATGCGAACCATCTGGAAGTGCTGGAAAGGGCCCATCGAGCTGCCGAACCAGGCATCATTGCTGACATTCACCAGCAATTGCGCTTCGGGCAGAAGTTCCGTGACTTCAGCACCAAAGACCGCCTCGTAGCAGATGAGTGCCCCGACGGGCACACCCGCTGCGTTAAGGACGTGCGCTTCCCGTCCTGGTGTGAAATCGGACATGGGCGCCCCAAGCACATCGAGGGCCGAACCCAAGAAGTCCCGGAGCGGAACATATTCACCGAATGGCACCAGGTGGCGTTTGTAGTAGGGCCTTGCGGGATCTGAGAGGCTTATCACCGCATTGTAGGTGCGACCGTCCGCCTCGCGTATCGGGACGCCAATCATTAACGAGGTGCCGGCCTGATCGGCTAACGCCTCGAGCTCAGCAAGATATTCTCTAGCCTGGTCATGCCACATAGGGATTGCCGCTTCTGGCCAAATCACAATGTCGGCCCCGAGATGCTGCTTCGTAAGCGCCTGATAACGGTCAAGCGTGATTCCGCGGGAATCCGGGTCCCATTTTCTGTCTTGCGCGATGTTTCCTTGCAAGAGGGCAATATTGATAGGGTCAGCGACTGGCTGCGTCCACTCACGATCCAGGAACTGCAAGCTGGCGAGAGTAGCGGTTAACACGGCACCGGCTACCGCTGCACGGCGCAGGCTTGGACCTAAAATAACCCACGCCAGCCCGCCAGCGAGCAAGGCCACCAGAAAACTCACGCCAAGCACACCAAAGACAGGCGCGATAGTTGCGAGTGTGGTGTCTGTCTGGCTGTAGCCGATAAAGAGCCAGGGAAAGCCGGTTAAGAACCAAGTGCGCATCCATTCACTCAAAACCCATGCCGCTGGTAGCCCTAGCCAGAGCGCCGTCGCACCCATCTCAGGGTGCAGGCGGCGTACGAGATACGCGACGCCCCATGGAAAGAGGGCGAGCAGCGAGACAAAGGCTGCTGTAGCTAACATCCCCACCACGGGGCCATTGCCGTACTGGCTAATGCTGACGAAGACCCAGGAGACACCTACGCCGAAGTAACCAATGCCAAAGAGGTAGGCCGACCATAGCGCCTGACGCCTTGAAGGTTGCGCGGTCAGGGCAAACAATGCGGCCAGAGCGACCACCGCAAGCCATGCCCAGCCCACAGGGGCAAAGGCAAGCGGCATGGTGCCTCCGGCAAGCAAAGCCATCACCCTCGTTAGAAGAGTCTTGTAGCGCATTCCCGTGGATAGGTCGAAGGGTAGCGCGCACTTATCACCCAATGCTCTCGCCTCCGAAATCAAGATCAACCCTGTGGCTCATGCTTTCTTGCTCCGCTCAATTCAATTCCATCACTCCATTCCGCGGGCTGACCAGGGTGGAAAACTGAATGCTTCTGGACTCGACTCGGTGCGCCGTAAGCTGGGAGCTGCTGCTTCGTATTCAGCAGCAAGACAATGATTATGAGAAACAGCCTTGCAATACCGCCCTCCAAGCTCGCTGATACCAAATGAACAGGACGAAGCTGCCATGAAAACCAAAGGCGCGACGTGCCAGCGCCGCACCGATAGCGGTTAGCGGTTAGCGTGTTAGCGGTAGGGCATGATGCCACGCTCTAAAACCGAGCGGCTACAGGCGATGGCAGGATTAGTTGACCACTACACCCCCAGCGAAAACATGAAGGCGCGCTGGAACCAGCACAACACCACTAGATGCCTCGCTATTACCTCGCCGATGAACAGCACCGAGAGGGCCGAAACCAGTGGCACAAGCCAGGCACCCATCATTTTCGCTCGCCTATCCGCCTCAGCTCCCTGAGACAGTTTTCAACAGCGCATTGGTGGGTCGCGGGGATAGGCGCAATACTCACGCTGGCACGTTTCAGCGAGGCATTTCTTGTATTGCGCGCGCAACAATTAGGATTCTCCGCCACCTGGGTGCCCTTGGTTATGGTCGTAATGGCGGGGTTCTACATGCTGTCTGTCTATCCAGTAGGAAAATGGTCCGATCGCGTCAGTCGCACCGCATTGCTGAGTGTCGGTCTGCTGCTGTTGATTCTGGCCGATTTGGTGTTGGCTTGAAATCGAAGATGGGATCATTAAAAGCCTTATAGACACTATAAGGTCAATAACGCAGAGCCGATGAGGATTCACACGATGCGCATTGGTCAGTTAGCAAGGCTAATAGAGATTGATACACAGACGATCCGCTTCTATGAGCAGCAGGGCTTGCTGCCACCGCCTGATCGCCAGGCGAACGGCTATCGTGTCTACACCGAGAAGCATGGCGAGCGGCTAGCCTTCATCCGGCGCTGCCGCATCCTGAATCTGTAACTCCCAGAGATTCACGCACTCCAAAGCTACCAGGATGACCCTCGCCAGCCTTGTACGGCCGTTAAGGATGGTCTGAAGTAGCCATGCATTTCTGGCTGAATTCAGCGCCTACCGATTTTGAAAGTGGCCACTCGATCCAAAACACTCAAGTCAGTCGCACTTTTCTATCTTTTTCGCTACCGCGAGCGCTTCGCAGCAGTCATTTTCCGCATTACAGGCGTACCTCTCCTGCGCTGGCCAGCAAATGTCGGCGGGCCATCCACAGATTCGACAGGGCAAACAGCGTCACCATCTGCGCAGTATTCTTGGCCAATCCGCGGAAGCGCACCTTGGTGTAGCCGAACTGCCGCTTGATCACGCGGAATGGATGCTCAACCTTCGCCCGCACCTGAGCCTTGGCTTTCTCAATCTTGCGGATCGCTTTGTACAAGGCACCGCGCTTGCCATGCTTCTTATAGGTGCTGCGTCGGGCCGCGACCTGCCAGATGACTCGGCGGCCTTCATGTTCAGGGCGTTTTTCGACTCCGGTATAACCAGCGTCGGCACACACTACGTTTTCCTCGCCGTGCAGCAGTTTGTCGACCTGGGTGATGTCCGCGACATTGGCGGCGGTCACCACCACGCTGTGCACCAAGCCCGATTCTTCGTCGGCACCGATGTGCGCTTTAGCGCCGAAGTAATACTGGTTGCCCTTCTTCGTTTGATGCATCTCCGGGTCACGCTTACCGTCCTTGTTCTTGGTCGAACTGGGTGCGTGGATCAGCGTGGCATCGACGATGGTGCCCTGGCGCAGCGACAGACCCCGGTCACCCAGGTAGCCATTGATCACCGCCAGAATCCCAGCCGCCAACTCGTGTTTCTCCAGCAGGCGGCGGAAGTTGAGGGTGGTGGTTTCGTCGGGAATGCGCTCCAGGCTCAGGCCGGCGAACTGGCGCAGGATGGTGGTCTCGTACAACGCTTCCTCCATCGCTGGATCGCTGTAGCCGAACCAGTTCTGCATCAGGTGCACACGCAGCATCGCCAGCAGCGGGTAGGCCGGACGACCACCTTCGCCCTTCGGGTAGTGCGGCTCGATCAAGGCAATCAAGCCCTTCCACGGCACCACCTGGTCCATCTCGATCAGGAACAATTCCTTGCGGGTCTGCTTGCGCTTGCCGGCGTACTCGGCGTCGGCGAAGGTCATCTGCTTCATCGGGAAACTCGGGCAACGGGATCGGCGTATTTCACCAGATTCAGGAAGTCTTCTTCAGGGTTTCCTTAATGCCTTGCTCGATGAACACATTTCTCAAGTCAGGTCGCAGATAACCGCCCGGCAGTCACTCGAACGACACTCGTTTCACTGCGGGCTAATTGCAACGATGGGCGGGAAGTTGAGGCTTGCGGCATTCTCGCCGGCATTAGCGAGAACGCATGCACTAAATGAATGGTGTTGGGAACTTACTGGCCCGTTAGCCGTTGTTTACACCAACCGGGGCGCTCAAAAACTCGACCGTATGGATATTCCCATCAGGAGACTTAATCTTCATCTCGTACGTTTGAACTTTTCCGTTAGCTCCATAGTTCTGAATCATTCCGGTCGTACCGGTCATTCCTGCGGGTGCTATACTCAGCACTTTACCTTCTTTTAAAAGCATTTTTAGAGTGGGCTTTGTTACTGACGCACTGTCAACGCGCTGCATTGTTAGTTCCCCCCCGCCTTCTGCCACTGCGAGCGAAGAAGCAAAAGCGAAAAAGAACGGTAGAATTACTTTAGCAGGGCGGCTCATTATTACACCTCTTGGTTAGTTGATAATTTATATTATAGGTTTGACCCTTACCAGAAGATGATCTTTGCATTACAAAGGCGTAATTAACCCTCGCTTTTTGCTGATCCGACCCTATTTGAAAACTCATCATTATTGTAGACCACCCTACGCTTCGATTAGGCCTGACCGTGAGCAGGTGACGGTCGCGCTTATAATCATACTTGACCATGCTGGTGGCATTAACGGTCTGGCCCGCCAACTTCTGGTCCATGGCCATGTTCACCTTTTGCGACCCAGTCGGGATGCCGTTCATAGTCTGTGCATCGACGACATGTCGGTCAGCGCAACTCCCCCGTCGGCAACTTGCACGATAGGCGGAAGTTGAGGCTGTGAATTCTCGCCAGACGCATGCATTACATGTATGGCGTTGGGCTCGTGGGAGTGGATACCAAGCCGAGATCCACTTTAGATAGTCGCTCGTCGCGTAGTTTGACAGTACCTTTCGCAGTGACGTTCGTCTCCATGCCGTATCACTTTGAATCAGGCGTACCGAGGAAAGGTGAGTTCGAATGTGGTCTGACCGTCTTTGCTGGCGACGGCCACGTGGCCTTTGTGGAGGTTCATCACTGAACGGACAATCGCTAGCCCCAAGCCTGCTCCACGAGGTTGTATGCCGTTCACGCGGTAAAAGCGGTCGAACAGGTGTGGGAGATGATCCGATTCGATAGTCGCGCCATGATTGGTGACAGTCAGCGAGACAATGTCTACGTTCTCCTCAAGGATCTTAAGTTCGACCGTGCTGCCAGTATTCGAATGCCGCAACGCGTTGGATAACAGGTTGGAAATCGCCCGTTGGACCATAAGCCGATTTCCTAAAACCACGGCATCGCCCGTTACTGTCGTTGCAACTCCCGCTTCTTCGGCGAGGACTTCGAAGTATTCACATACGCGCCTCGCCTCACTTCCTAAGGATAATTTTTCGAGCTTCAGTGCCGGGCTGGAGTGGCTGGCCTGGGCAAGAAACAGCATGTCTGACACGATTCGATCCATGCGTTCGAGCTCTTCGACCGACGATTCGAGCACTTCGCGATACTGCTCTTTGCTTCGCTCTCGTACCAAAGTCACCTGCGCCTTGCCTATTAGGTTGTTCAACGGAGTTTTCAACTCATGAGCCACATCGTCCGAGAACTGTGTCAGTTGCTGAACGCCGTCATCGAGTCGATGAAGCATTACGTTGAGGCTGTGCGCCAATGCCTGGAGTTCTTGTGGGAGCCGATCGCTACTGATTCGGGGTGATAGGTCCTGTGTCGATACCTTAGTCGCCAAGGCCCGGAACTTGCGCAGCGGTCGCAAACCATTTTGGGCGATTAGCCACCCAGCCAATCCGATCAATATCAGTAGCATCGGCACGGTCACTAAGGCCGAGCGCAGGAACGCAGCCACCAGCTGTTGATCGGCACTGCGGTCTTGCGAAAGTAAAAGCGTCATTGGAGCCAGTCCCGGGACTTGAATTCGCTTGCGCCCGCTTAGCATCTGCACGCCATCTTTCGTTGTCCAGCCAAGATAGTCGCCGTCCCTGCTCACGAGATCCAGCTGCTGCGGCTCATTGGCGAAGCGGCCGATACTGAAAATGTGTGATTTCACTGTATCGCCGATGACTGTAATCGAAAGGTTGTCATGGCCGCGTACCGTATCGCTCAGTACGTGTTGCCAGGAAAGGCCCATACGGGTTTTGGTGTCTTCGAGGAGTCCATGATCGATCTGCGAGAGCTTGGCAGTCACTTCCTCCTGGGCGCGCAGTTCCAGTTGGCGCACCAGTACCCAGTAGCTCAGTGCAATCAGCAGCGCGACCAAAGCGGCGCCGGTAAGTGTGATTTGAAGCGCGAGGCGCGATGCGAGGCTGAGTGGCTTCAAGGCCGCGCCTCCAGCACGTAGCCCACACCCCGGATGGTGTGTATCAGGCGATCGCCGAAGGGTTCGTCCACTTTCATCCGCAGGCGACGAATTGCAACATCCACCACATTGGTGTCGCAGTCGAAGTTGATGTCCCACACCAGGGCAGTTATTTCGGTACGCGTGAGGACTTCGCCAGTCCGGCGCATGAGCAGATGCAGTAACGCAAATTCTTTGCTGGTGAGATCAATACGCTGACCATTCCGGTAGGCCCGATGCCGGCCCGGGTCCAGTTCGAGGTCGGCTACGCGCAGGTTGCTTGGAAGTGCGACTGCCTCGCCTCGCCGCAACAGTGTCCGGATACGAGCGAGCAGCTCAGGGAACTGAAACGGCTTGACCAGATAGTCATCAGCACCCAGCTCCAAACCGCGGATTTTTTGCTCTAGGCGGGCGTTGGCTGTCAGCATGATGACGCGTGTCTGTTTACGCCGCCTAATAAGTTCGAGCACCTCCCACCCATCCATGGTTGGCAGATTCACATCCAGTAGCACGATGTCATAGTCGTTCTGCAGTGCCAGGTGAAATCCATCGAGCCCATCACTTGCGCAATCGACGATGTACCCACATTCGATAAGACCCTGCTGCAGGTAGTCCGCAGCTTTGATTTCGTCTTCTACAACCAGGATGCGCATGTTTTCAGGTAACTCGGCAAGGGGGTGCGTGGTAAGCGGAACCAAAAATAATCCATGTAGTAACTATAAGGTCAAGACGAAAGAGGTTTGGCTCTAGCGTGAAAGGCAGAGGCGAAATGATCTGCACAGGGAAGCGGGAAGCACTTTAACGCGGTAAAAGTCCTGCGGGGCTGTCTTGCAAATTTGTAATCTACCGGTCATTTGGTTGACCCGCAGCCCAAGGAGGTGCACTTAAGCAAAAAAAGGCGCCCTACGGGCGCCTGAAACACATCTTCAAACCAAGGGAGCACAAAAAGAAGATGTGGTGTTGCTCGTAGTGCTTCACAGGATCGAGAGCGGGTACTCGGCGATGAATCGAACCTCATTGAGGTCGGACTCGAAAGCAGTCGCCCGTGTTGTAGCCTGGCGCACCCGCAGAGAGAGGTCCTTGAACGAGCCTGTCTGTACAACGTAGCGTGCTTCGACGTCGCGTTCCCAGCGCTTCTGTCCGGTCAGAGGCGCGCCGTTATCGTCTTGGCGCATGTATACCTCATTTGCGTTGCTGTAATCGGCGCCCCAGCCGCGGGCGTAGCGAGTCATGAACGTAAGCCCAGGTATGCCGTAACCCGCCATGTTTAGGTCATAACGCAGCATCCAGGACTGCTCTTTAGGTGAGTTGAAATCACTGTACTGGATGGAGTTGTTCAGGTAGATCGAGTCAGCCTGGCGCAAGTAGTCAAAGTCGTTGTTACCGTTGTTTCGCTGATACGACGCCGTGACGGTGTGCGCGCCGAAGGCGACACCCAGGCTGGAACTCCAGATGCTGTTATTAAACTCGCCCAGCAGTTTCCGACCTTCGTCGGTTGCCTTGTAGTAGTTGAAGCTGCCCAGCAGCACGACGGCATCGGAAAGCGGATAGGTGGCCGATAGACCGAAGTAATGTTGGTTCCAGGCTTCCTTGAGGCGGCTGGTATACAAGCTGAAACTGAGATTTTCGTTCACGCTATAGTCACCGCCCGCGTAGCCGAGCCAAGGGGCGTCGACGCCGCCGCCATAAAACGTGACGAAGTCATCGTTCGTGTTGCTGGTATTGGGCTGGCTCATCGCGTGCAGGCGGCCGCCCTGGAGGGTGAGGTCGTCCAGCGAGTTGTTCACAACGGTGACACCCTTGAAAGACTCCGGCAGCAGCCGTGCGTCACCAAAGTGCACGACGGGAGTAGCGGGAAATACATCGCCTGCCTTGATCTCGGTGTCCAAGAACCGTGCTTTCACGGCCCCCCCCACTCGAGAAAAGTCATCCTCGGCATCGCCGGCGCTATTGTAGGGGAGAAGATCGACGGTTCCGCCAGCACCGGAACGTCCTGATCCAGAATCGAGCTTGAGGCCGAGCATGGCGAAGGCGTCGACGCCGATCCCCACCGAGCCTTGGGTATATCCGGACTCGAAGAAGGCCATCAGCCCGTGAGCCCATTCCTCAGAGTAGCCATTGCCGGTTGCGCTCTCACCGTCGCGGAAATCTCGATTGAAATAGAAGTTGCGATTGATCAGCGATAGCGTGCTGCCTTCGATGAAGCCCTCCGCTGCTGTTTCCGATTGGGCAAAAACCGGGGCGCTGCCCAGTGCCAGTGAAAGGGCTGTCAGTGAAAGGGCGGCCTTTTTGCTCATGATGATGCTCCTGATATACCGCATGTCAGCGTTCGAACGACGCCTCTTGCCTTTTTGTTTTTAGCGCTTGGCCATGATCTCCCCCTACAAATGACCGCAGGATTAGCGGCAAATGACGATCTCGTAATCTGCAGCGGCGCAACCGCAAGCATTTCGTGGATTACAAATTTGTAATGTTGCGGTCACCCGGTCGATATCCGCCCTTATATAAAGTCACCGCCGTTTAGCCATCAGCTATCTGGCCGGTTTAGCGCGGCTGGAGAAACGCGATCGACAATAAGGGGGCACTGCCCGGCAGTGTTGCGTATGTACCAAAAGAAACGCTTGTATCTGCTTGCCAGCGGCCTGCTTGGGCTGGCACTGATGTCGCTTGAGGTGGGCGCGCAAGACGGCCTGACACTGGAGCGAGCCGTGTCCCTTGCGTATGAACGCAACCCAGAATTCTCCGCCGCGCGGGCGGAGATCGGTATCGCGAGCGGCCTCCGCCGCCAGGCTGCGGCCATTCCAAATCCGGAATTAGGATTCGAGGTGGAAGACACTCAGTCCGATCGCCAGACTCGCTCAATCACGATCACACAGCCAATCGAGTTAGGTGGCAAGCGCGGCGCTCGAATCGGTGTGGCGGACGCAAATCGATCGATGGTGGATGCCGACCTCGACGTTCGGCGTCAGGGGTTGCGTGCAGATGTGATCCAGGCATTCTTCGCGGCCTTGCGTGCGCAAGAAGGCATGCGACTGGCCGAGGCCTCTCTGTCATTGGCCGAACGGGCTGCTAAGGTCGCCGACGCACAGGTCGATGCCGGAAAAGTTTCGCCAGTGGAGGCGACGCGCGCCGACATGCAGCTGGCGACCGTACAACTGGACCTGCGGCGAGCACGACAAGAATGGGACAACGCTCGCCAGATGTTAGCGCGCATGCTCGGGACCGACGCACCGGATTTTGGCGATTTGATGGGCAGTTTCGAACACCTGCCAGAGGTGCCTAGCGAATCTGCACTCCTGGCGCGCGTGCGTGAGAGTGCCGATATGCGTAGAGCTCTGCGCCAAGTGGCCTTGAGTGAAGCCGAGCTGGGGCTTGAACGCAGCCAGCGCTACCCGAACATAAGCGTCAGTATCGGTAGCCAGTACGACGAAATCGAGCGTGAACGCATCAACCTCGTCGGCCTCTCTGTTCCGCTGCCTTTGTTTGATCGTAACCAAGGCAATGTTCTGGCGGCCGCACGGCGGGCGGAACAGGCGCGTGATCTTCGCAATGCGGCCGAGCTGCGTGTGCGTGCGGAGATCCAACAGGCCCTGCGCGACTGGCGCACCGCACTTGGGGACGTCGAGGAGATACGCAACCGGATTCTGCCGGCAGGACAGCGAACCGTGGAAGCGGCTACACGTGGCTTCAGCCTGGGCCGCTTCGCGTTCCTCGACGTGCTCGATGCACAGCGTGCGCTGATCGATGCACGCACGCGCTATCTGCAGTCATTGCAAGCCGTGGTCGACGCCTGGGCGCGTATCGAGCGGCTGTACGGACCTACTACTACCTTCGAATGACCGAAACGCCGCCATTACGTATTGGCGGTGGGGGAGCTTGCATGAAAAAACAGACGGGAATCGCTCTGGCGGTCACTTTGATACTGCTGACAGGCATTGGCGTAAGACAAGGCTTCGTTCTTGACGCACAGGCCAGCGATAACAAGGCTGAGCACGCCGAGGATGGCCATGCGCATGAGGATGGAGAAAGCGGTCAAGAGAAATCCAAGGACGACCATGGGGACGAAGATGGTCATGGCGCTGAAGGCGATGACCACGGCCATGGTGACGAAAGCGGTCATGGCGGTGAGGAGGACAAGCACGGCAACGAAGAGCACGCCGAAGGTGAGATTGAGCTATCTGAGGAGCAAATACGTGCCGCAGGCATTCAGCTAAGCAAGGTCGGACCAGCCGAGATCGGCTCGTCCGTTTCCCTGCCGGGCGAGCTGCGTTTCGACGAAGACCGCACGGCGCATGTCGTGCCCCGTGTGGCAGGCGTTGTCGAATCTGTTTCGGTCAACCTGGGTGACCAGGTGAAGAAGGGCCAGTTGCTGGCGGTTATCGCCAGCCAGCAGCTGTCCGAACAGCGTAGTGAGCTGGCTGCCGCCGAGCAGCGCCTCCGACTGGCTCGCATCTTGTTCGAGCGTGAGCGCACTCTGTGGCAGGAGCGT
Source organism: Stutzerimonas stutzeri TS44 (assembly GCA_000263395.1). Taxonomy (GTDB): domain Bacteria; phylum Pseudomonadota; class Gammaproteobacteria; order Pseudomonadales; family Pseudomonadaceae; genus Stutzerimonas; species Stutzerimonas stutzeri_C. Next base: position 11,031 of record AJXE01000033.1, on the reverse strand, counting down.
ATCTCTGCAGAACAGGACTATTTGCAGGCCCAGCAGAGCCTGCGCGTAGCAGAAATCGACTTGCGTAATGCCCAGGAAAAAACACGGGCGCTGGGCGGCGGAAGTGACTCCGGTGTGGGCAATCGCTACGAGCTCCGTGCACCTTTCGATGCAGTCGTCGTCGAGAAGCATATTGTGCTGGGCGAACGTGCAGATGAAACGACCAGCGTCTTCACGCTGACTGATTTGTCGCGGGTTTGGGCTACGTTCAGCGTACCTGCCCGTGATTTGATGCGCGTAACCGTCGGCCGAGAAGTCGAAGTTGTTGCCGGCGAGCTAGGGGTGCGAACAATGGGTAAGGTCGCCCATGTGGGCAGCCTGCTGGGCGAGCAGACGCGTGCCGCAACAGCCCGCGTGACCCTGGCCAACCCCGATGGGGCTTGGCGTCCCGGTCTTTTCGTGACGGTCCGAGTTAGCGCCGACGGACGTAGTGTTCCGGTCACGGTTCCAGTCGAGGCGGTCCAGACCGTCGAAAACGCGCCGACGGTTTTCGTTCGCACGCCGCACGGCTTCCAGGCGCACTCGGTCTCGCTGGGCCAGCGCGACGAAAATCGCGTGGAAATTCGTGACGGATTGCAGGCCGGCCAACAGATCGCGACCGCTGGCAGCTTCATCCTGAAATCCGAACTCGGCAAAGGCTCCGCCGAGCACGTTCACTGATCCTCCGGATACCTAACTCATGTTCGAACGTATTCTTCGCTTCGCCATCGAGCAGCGCTGGCTAGTGCTGCTCGCGGTCTTGGGCATGGCCGGCGTCGGGGTTTATAGCTACCAGCACTTGCCCATCGACGCTGTGCCCGACATCACCAATGTACAGGTTCAAATTAACGTCGCAGTCCCAGGCGCGTCGCCGCTTGAAACCGAGCAACGCGTTACCTTCCCCATCGAGACGGCGATGGCCGGCTTGCCCCACCTGCGCCAGACACGTTCATTGTCGCGCTCCGGGTTCGCTCAGATCACCGTGATCTTTGACGATGGCACCGATCTCTATTTCGCTCGGCAACTTGTGAGTGAACGGCTGCAGGCCGCGAGTAATGAGCTTCCGCAGGGCGTGGAGGTCACCCTCGGTCCCATCTCCACGGGCCTGGGGGAAATTTTCCTCTGGACGGTCGAGGCAGAGCCCGAGGCGCGCCGTGCTGATGGTCAGCCCTACACGCCGACGGACCTGCGCGAAATCCAGGACTGGATCATCAAGCCGCAGCTGCGAAACGTTCGAGGGGTTGCCGAGATCAACACAATCGGTGGCTTCGCCAAAGAGTATCAGGTCGCGCCCGACCCGAAGCTCATGGCCGCTTACCGAATCACTCTGGAACAGCTCGTCGTTGCGCTTGAGCGCAACAATGCCAACGTCGGCGCCGGCTTCATTGAGCGTAACGGCGAACAGTTGTCGATCCGCACACCTGGCCAGCTCGACTCCCCCGCGGACATTGGCAATATCGTCCTGAGCAACGCAGGCGGCGCGCCCGTGCGGGTTCGCGATATTGCCGAAGTGGGGATCGGCCGTGAGCTGCGTTCAGGGGCGGCCACCGACAATGGACGCGAGGTGGTCCTTGGGACCGCCTTCATGCTGGTAGGAGAAAATAGCCGTAGCGTGTCGCAGGCCGTCGCGCAGCGCTTGGAGAGTATCAACCAGAACCTGCCAAAAGGCGTAAGCGCGATAACGGTCTATGACCGGACCGACCTCGTGGACAAGGCCATCGCCACGGTTCGCAAGAACCTGATCGAAGGCGCGATCCTGGTTATCGCCGTGCTGTTTCTCTTCCTCGGCAACCTGCGTGCAGCCCTGATCACAGCAATGGTCATCCCGTTGTCCATGCTGTTCACCTTCACCGGCATGGCCACCAACAAAGTCAGTGCCAACCTCATGAGCCTAGGGGCTCTCGACTTCGGCATCATCGTCGACGGTGCGGTGGTCATCGTCGAAAACGCCATCCGCCGGCTTGCCCACGCCCAGGAAAAACATGGCAGGATTCTGACCCGTAGCGAGCGTTTCCACGAAGTATTCGCGGCGGCCAAGGAGGCACGGCGTCCGCTCATCTACGGCCAGCTGATCATCATGGTGGTCTACCTGCCCATCTTTGCGCTCACCGGTGTCGAGGGGAAGATGTTCCACCCCATGGCATTCACCGTGGTAATCGCACTGTTGGGTGCCATGATTCTATCGGTCACCTTCGTGCCCGCTGCTGTTGCGCTTTTTGTCACTGGTAAGGTGCAAGAGAAGGACAACCGCCTGATGCGCGCAGCGCGCAATGGCTATGCGCCCGTGCTCGACTGGGTCATGCGTCACCGCACATTGGTATTCAGTGGCGCCGTCGCTAGCGTGCTGCTGTCTGCCCTGCTGGTGATGCGAATGGGTAGCGAGTTCATTCCGAGCCTTAGCGAGGGTGATTTTGCGCTTCAAGCTCTGCGCGTTCCAGGGACCAGCCTCTCCCAATCCGTGGATATGCAGCAGCGGCTGGAAAAGGCAATTGCCAAGCAGGTCCCGGAGGTCAAGCGTACATTTGCCCGAACCGGCACCGCCGAGATCGCGGCTGACCCGATGCCGCCGAATATTTCGGACAGCTATGTGATGCTCAAGCCCAAGGAAGAATGGCCAGATCCGGACAAATCCCGCGAGCAGCTCATTGAGGACATCCAAAAGGCGGCCGCATCTGTGCCGGGCAGCAACTATGAGATGTCTCAGCCGATCCAGTTACGCTTTAACGAGCTAATTTCCGGAGTTCGCAGCGATGTGGCCGTTAAGGTGTTCGGGGACGATATGGATGTTCTCAACAAAACAGCTGATGACATCGCGGCGATATTGCAAGACGTACCAGGCGCTTCCGAAGTTAAAGTGGAGCAGACGACGGGCCTCCCATTGCTGAGCGTCAATGTGGATCGTGACAAGGCGGCACGCTTCGGGCTCAACATCGGCGATGTGCAGGATACCGTCGCCGCCGCGATTGGCGGACGGGAAGCCGGAACCTTTTTTGAGGGTGACCGTCGTTTCGACATCGTTGTTCGTCTTTCCGATACGCTGCGTGCCGATCCGGATGTGCTGGCTCGCCTGCCGATTCCGGTGCCAGCGGTAGCGGGTGCTGCCAACGACCGAATCGACTTTATCCCGCTGGCTGAGGTTGCCACGCTGGAATTCGTGCTGGGCCCGAATCAGATCAGCCGTGAGGATGGCAAGCGTCTGGTGGTGGTAAGCGCCAACGTTCGAGGGCGTGACATTGGCAGTTTCGTCCAAGATGCGTCTGCAGCAATCGCTGAACGAAACCCGGTACCGCCCGGTTACTGGACGACGTGGGGTGGGCAGTTCGAGCAGCTGCAGGCTGCCGCCAAGCGCCTGCAGCTGGTCGTCCCAGTCGCCTTACTGCTGGTCTTCGTGCTGCTGTTCATGATGTTCAACACACTGCGCGATGGGCTGGTCGTCTTCACTGGCATTCCGTTCGCGCTTACTGGGGGAATTCTTGCACTCTGGCTCCGGGACATTCCCCTCTCAATTTCCGCTGGCGTCGGGTTCATCGCGTTGTCGGGTGTGGCAGTACTCAACGGACTGGTGATGATTGCTTTCATTAAAGGATTGCTAGAGGAAGGCCGGCCTTTATCCGAGGCTGTGCGTGAGGGCGCACTGGTGCGATTGCGCCCAGTCCTGATGACAGCGCTGGTGGCGTCGCTCGGCTTCGTCCCAATGGCGTTGGCCACCGGGACCGGTGCGGAAGTCCAGCGGCCCCTGGCAACCGTAGTCATTGGCGGCATCCTCTCCTCGACGGCACTGACGCTGCTGGTATTGCCAGCGCTCTATTACACGGTCCTGCAGGGCCGCAGGAGACGCAACGAAGAGAATGAGGACGCGACCTGATATTGGTTTTCGCACAAAAAGGCCAGGCTCGATGCCTGGCCTTTTTTATGAACATCAAAATCGAAGCTTTAAAGGGTTCACTGAGCGATTTGTGGGCCCCCAATGCGCTGGTAACGATGACGGGCACGTTATTGGAAGAAAAAAAAGCGCCTCGAAAGGCGCTTAATACAGCTTTACCAACGGGACTCGGAAGCTATCGGAGGCGGAGATTGTTCGGGATGAAGCGGTTAGTCAGTTTTGGTTTCTTTCTTGATTAGCATATTGCTCTGATCTGGTCGCGTATTCTTAGCTTCTAGGACGTCTAATTTTTTTCCAGCTGACTCGGATCCGTGAATTCGTTTTTGATCTGCACGGAATTTTTCATTAAATTTCATTGAACGGTCATAGCCATCTCCTGCATAAGACAATGCGGAGCCGAAGATGACCGATCCAACAACAATAGCTTTCAACAGGTTCATAATGCAGTCCTCGCGAAATTCAAGTGGCTTATTGAGCTTTCCCGGTGAGCTCTACAGGTGCGAATGAATTTTGCGCGACCGAAGATAACGGCAGTGTGAGCCAAGCATTACATTATTGAAATGTAATATTTCGCAGTGCAGCTTGAGCCCCCGGAAAATTATCGAAAGATTACAGGTCTGTCATGTTCAGACCATGACAAGGGTCGGCCAGTTATCGGCATATTGTAGGCAATGACGCACGAACGCGGGCGGTGGTGGTCAGATTTCTGTCAATGGTTTGGAAGCTGTTTCCGTGCAAGACGATATAAATGGCTATTATTGTCTATTTGCCGTTATGGGCGGCTGTTTGGCTTCTTGGCCTTAGTCTAATGGTGGTTTTTTAATAGGCGGTTATAAACCAATGGTCCACGAACATAACCATAACACCGAAGCCATAGGCGATAAGCGTCTAATGGTTGCTATTGGCGTTAATACAGCATTAACACTGGGGCAAATAGTCGGCGGAATACTTTCTGGTAGCTTATCGCTCATAGCTGACGCGCTACATAATTTGAGCGATGCCGCATCACTGGTTATTGCGCTGATCGCACGTAAGATCGGTCGCAGGCCGCCAGATGCTTTTAAAACCTTTGGCTACCGGCGCAGTGAAACCATAGCGGCTTTGATCAACTTGGTCACGCTGATTATCGTCGGCCTCTATCTTATCTATGAGGCTGTAGGCCGGCTGTTTTCCCCGCAGCCCATTGAAGGTTGGACGGTGGTCGTGGTCGCGGGAGTAGCCTTGATTGTAGATATCGTCACTGCCTTGCTCACATACACGATGTCTAAGGACAGCATGAACATAAAGGCGACATTCTTGCACAATGTGTCGGATGCACTGGCGTCCGTCGGCGTGATTATCGCCGGGACATTGATACTTCTATATGGCTGGTACTGGACGGATACTGTACTGACACTGATGATTGCTGGTTACGTGCTCTGGCAAGGCTTTAGCATGCTACCTAAAACCATTCACTTGTTGATGGAGGGCGCGCCAGAAGGAGTTTCCATCGCCGACATAATCAATATCATGGAACATGTAAACGACGTTGTGAGTGTTCACCACGTACACGTATGGGAAATCGCTGAGCATACAATCGCACTGGAAGCACATGTTGTCATCAAGAAGGCTAGCCTGCCCGATATTGAACGAGTAAAGACTGATTTAAAACGAGTACTTCATGAGCAATTCAAAGTCAGCCACTCGACACTTGAAATGGAGCTAGACGGCAGTGTTTGTATCGACACCAGGCAGGCCGACAGTCATCGCAGCGAAGCATAAGCCTGCTTTGCGCTCAACGCTGTTGCTAGACAGTTAGCTCGATATCAACGGAGTGAACTTGTGACATCACTCGTTGCCGCTATGTCATCGACCAGAGACATGCTAGCGGCATGTGGCCAAAGCAGTTCTTCACAAGGAGATCAGGCTAGGTCGTGGGCATCTTCGGCATGCTGATGTGACGAGTAAGCCCCGGCAGACGCTAACGCCGCCGAGGCTCAGAGCCAGCGGCGGACTTGTGCGCGGTAGCGGACGAATGATTCGCCGAACAGTGCTTCCAGCGCCCACTCTTCGGGTGCTACTTGGAAACGGTTCATGTACAGCACGAAAGCAACCACGCCCAGCAGGGTCAGAGGCGAGGCCAAGGCCAGCGCCCAAGCCGCAAGGATAATGGCGAAGCCTAAGTACATGGGATTGCGGCTGTATTGCTAGATGCCAGCCTCCACTAATGCCGAAGCCTGCTGCGGCATTAGTGGATTGACCGTAGTGCGAGCGCGGCGAAACGACAGTACGCCGGCGAGGCACACGCCGAGCCCCAGGAGCAGTACCGGCAAAGCGAAGGTCAGGCGCGCGGTCCATGCCAGTTCGAAGCCCGGCAATTTGGTTCCCGACAAACCCATCAGCACAGCCATCAGGCCCGCCACGAGCAGCGGTGGCACGCGGTTTTCCAGCGCGCTCATAGTGTTATTCCCGTGCCTTGGCCACTTCGCTGTTCACCAACTGGCGCAGCGGCTCCGGGCCAAACTCGCTGAGCGCACGACCATTGACAAAAAAGGTCGGCGTGCCACGAACCCCAACGGCCTTAACGTCCTGCATGTCCGTTTCCAGCACGGCGTTGACGCCAGGCGTATGCATCTCCTGGCGGGCCTGCTCCAAGTTCAAACCGACGCGCTCTGCGGCAGCCCATGCCTGCGTTACCTTGGGATCATCGTGCCAACCGGGTTGGGCCTCCAGCACAGCCTCCAACACTTGTTCATGGAGATTTTGCTTACGCGCCGCCTCCAGCATTCGCGCCACCTCTTCGGAGCCTTGATGGAACAGTACATAGCGCAGCACCAAACGCACGTCTTCCGGGTTCTCGGCGAGGATCTGCTTCACATAGGGGTGAAAGGCGCGACATGCCTCGCAGGAAGGATCAAAGAATTCGACGATGGTTACTGGAGCCTGCGCCGGGCCGAACACCGGTGAGTGGAAGCGAACCAACTGGCCGCCGCCTTGTTTGGTTTGTGTCGCGGCCTCTTGGGCGGTCGAACCGGGAGCCTGGGCCTGTTGAGGCGACTGGGAGGGGGAATAGAAGAATGCAGCGGCAGCAAAGACGGCCAGGATCACGACACTGACGATCAGGACCACGGAACGGCGATTCATGGAGTTGTTCTCCGACGGATGAGAATGAGCAGGATGGCGATCAGGATAAAGCTGAACAAGGCGAGTGCCGGCAGGGGCACCACGCCGAAGAGGGTCATTCCGGCGCCTGAGCAGGATGGACCAGTGGCCGTGCAGGGCTGGATCGGCTGCGGAATCAGCCCTGCATAGAGCAGCGTGTGAACAAATGCCAGCGCCGCACCGATAACGGTCAGCGGTAGGGCATAACGCCAGACTGTAAAATCCGAGCGGTAGCAGGCTATGGCCAGGATCACCGCCAGCGGAAACATGAAGGCACGCTGGAACCAGCACAACACGCAGGGTGCCTGGCCCATCACCTCACCAATGAACAGCGCGGACAGCGTCGATACCAGTGCGACCAGCCAGGTTAGCAGCAGCAGATTCCAGGTCATGCTTGGAGGTTGAGGATTCATTTCGGTTAACTCGTGGGGATGTAAGCACTTGCGGTAGAACGGCCATCCAGTTGATTCGGAACATCATACTTCCTTTTATCGGCAAGGCTTGGTTCTGTACGAAAAGTACTGTCATAGGCATCGCAGCGTGCGAGCCAACGTGACCATGGCGGCAAAACTGCCAGCTTGTCATAGCGAGTCCCGATCCTGCGGCTTTCCTTCAGCCAGCTGAACATCCGCTCGATGATGTTACGTTGCCGGTATGTCGGGCGATCAAACAGCCGGGGTAAGCCCGGCTTGGTCTTGTGCTTCATGCTCCGCAGCGGAATCACAGGTTGCATCCGTAACGGTCACAGTAGTGGCGCAGGTGTTCAGCATCGTAGCCCTTGTCCGCCAGCAATCAGCGACAGCGCTTTCGAGGCCGGCCTTGCTTGCCGGGAATCCGGACCTGATCCAGGAGTAGTGCCTGAGCATGTGAGATGTCGCTGGCTTGACACGGCGACAGCAAAAAGCGCAGAGGCACACCGTTGGCATCGCAGAGCATGTGGATCTTGGTGGTCAGGCCGCCTCGGCTACGCCCCAATGTATGGTCTACCGGTTCTTCTGGCCCCCCTTTTTCCCGGCGCCAGAAGAAGCTCGGGTTGCTCGCACTGCTGTTGAGTCAATCATCCAGGTATAGGTAGATCAGGCCTTCTTGACTCAGGCGAATGTGCAAGCGTTCAAGCACCCGGTCGAACGTGCCGTCGTCACTCCTGTCACGAAAGCGCTGATATACCGTCGACCATGGGCCGAGCCGCTCTGGCAAGTCGCGCCATCAGCCGGTCGTCACTGCGAGGCCGCCCCATCTTCTGTTTGGGGGAAACCAGATCTGCGATCAGCTCCCAGGCGGCATCCGGGAGTTCGTAGCGCTTTGCCATGCGGGCCTGCAGCCTGTCATGGCGCCGATTCTACCCGTTCAGACTTTTCGTACAGAACCTAGGAGCGCTGCAGGCTTTGGCGCCTTGTTAGCCTTCCCGTACGAGGATACGCCTTACTTAACCCCCTCCGACGATTACAAGAAGCCAAGCACTGCCTGGCTTCTTTATATCTTCCGTGATCCGCTGTCTTAAGCTTGACGATGCCGGTCGCACTGGCAGAGAACGGCCCAGGCTGTGTAAAAACGCACACCCCGTTTTGAAGTCTGGGTCCCTACGTAAAATCTGACGGAGCTTGGCTGTTCAGCAGACCTGGATTTTTCGTAGCGACGCGATTTTGGGGTCAGTTCAGCTGGCCGCTTCTAGGCAAAAACGTTTTTACACAACCTGGGCCAATTGCTGCCTGTCGCGAAGGGCAACAGTCGACCCAAGGCTGACACTCATAGTGTCTATATTAGTGACCAGACAGAGCATCGATTATTCGGCATTGCTCGATCACTCCGCCTTGGCAGCAGGCGATCAGTTTTTCCAGCTCGATCTCCAGAGCCATGAGGTCACGGATGCGGGCGCGTACTTGATGCAATTGCTCGCCTACTTTGGCATCTACCGCAGCGCAGGAAGCATCGCGCTGATCGGCAAATCCCAGCAGTTCGCGCACATCATCCAGGGTGAATCCCAGTGAACGAGCTCGACGGATAAACAGCAGGCGGTCGCGCTCGCTATGCGTATAAACGCGATAGCCCGAAGGCGTGCGCCCTGCCGAGGGCAGTAGGCCCAGTTGCTCGTAGTAGCGAACCGTCACCGCTTTGGTGTCTGTCGCCTTGGCCAGCTGACCAATGGTGTAATTCGCCGTGCTCATCGTTGCTTGACCTTATAGCCGCTATAACCTTCATCCTAACCGTATTCAGCCCAACTGAGGATCGGTCATGGACAGCTGCTGCGAAGACAAGGCAAGCGAACTAGCACAGCTGCGTGACCAGCAAAGCCGTGTGCTTTATATCGTTCTGGCGATCAACGGCCTGATGTTTTTGGTCGAGTTTGTCGCCGGCTGGATCATCGGTTCGACAGCGGTGCTGGCGGACTCTCTGGATATGTTCGGCGATGCATCGGTGTATGCGCTGACCCTGTATGTGCTGCACCGCAGCGCACGTACTCGCGCTGGCGCGGCGCTATTCAAGGGCAGCCTGATGTTACTGTTTGGCCTGCTGGTAATCGCCGACGCCATACGCAAGCTGGTGACGGGTGGCGTTCCCGAGGCACAGTGGATGGGGCTGGTGGGTAGTGCGGCGCTGATCGCCAACACGCTCTGTTTCACGCTGCTGTACCGTCATCGCAGCGACGACCTGAACATGAAATCCACCTGGCTGTGCTCACGCAACGACTTGATTGCCAATGTCAGCGTGATCATCGCGGCCATTCTGGTTGCGATTACCGGAACCCTCTGGCCAGACGTGATCGTTGGGCTGGCCATCGCGGCGCTGTTTCTGCATTCCGCGCGGCAGGTGCTTGCCGAGTCCTGGGCGGAGTGGCGTCGGCATGCAGTGGTTTTGCCAAGTGCAGAGCCAGCAGTGAACATACTCAGCACCTGTTGCAACCCACCGCTCAACGCTCAGGCAGAGCGCTGTTGCGCGACTGAGAGTCCGGCGCAAACCGAGACGAACGGCAGTGCTTGTTGCCAGCCAGCAACGGTAGAGGCTTCATGCTACGACACAGCAGCAATCGACAGCTGTTGCGGGCCATCCCCAACCAAGGAAAAGGACGAGTAGATGAGCCTGAAAGTACCGGTGCATTCCACCATAAGCACCTGGGTGCTATTAGCCACCGCATAGCTGCTGGCGGTGGCCGCAACCCTGGCCGCCTTGTTTATCGGCGAAGTCATGGGCAGAACCCCGTGTGTGCTGTGCTGGTTCCAGCGAATTTTCATGTTTCCGCTGGCGGTGATATTAACTATCGCCTGCTACCGCGCCGACTTCACCGTTTGGCGGTACGCCTTACCTCTGGCCGTTATCGGCTGGGTGATGGCCCTGTATCACTGCCTGCTGTTCGTCGGCGTGATCCCCGAGGATCTAAGGATGGTCTGAAGTAGCTATGCATTTCTGGCTGACTTCAGCCTCCGCCGATTTTGAAAGCGGCAAATCGATCAAAAACGATCAGATAACCCGCTTATTTCGGTGTTTCTAGCCGCCGAGAACACCTCGCGGCGGCCATTTCCTGCATTACAGGCGCACCTCTCCTGCATTGGTCAGCAAATGTCGGCGTGCCATCCACAGGTTCGACAGCGCGAACAGCGTCACCAGTTGCGCAGTATTCTTGGCCAAGCCACGGAAGCGCGTCTTCACATAACCGAACTGCCGCTTGATCACCCGAAACGGGTGCTCAACCTTGGCCCGTACCTGAGCCTTGGATTTCTCGATCTTGCGTCTGGCTTTGTACAGCGCGCTGCTCTTGCCCAGCTTTTTGTAAGTGCTGCGCCGTGCTGCCACCTGCCAAATCACTTCGCGGCCATCATGCTCGGCACGCTTCTCGACGCCGGTATAACCCGCATCGGCGCAGACAACGTTTTCCTCGCCATGCAGCAACTTGTCGACCTGGGTGACGTCCGCCACGTTGGCCGCCGTACCTACAACGCTATGCACCAGGCCTGATTCGTCATCGACGCCGATGTGGGCCTTCATGCCAAAGT
>AJXE01000032.1 GCA_000263395.1 Stutzerimonas stutzeri TS44 | reverse complement strand
GCTGCAGGACGAACGCACCCTCAAGCAATTCCTCAAGCACTCGCCAGTCGACCTGCTGGCCCGTCCCGATGGCGGCGACAGCCTGATCAGCCAGATCCGCCGCCTGCTCGGCCGTGACTGCCAGCAGTGGCCTGACCTGGAAAGCGTTGCGCGCCAACTGCACAGTAGCCCGCAGACCCTGCGCCGACATTTGCGCGAAGAGGGCTCCACCTTCCAGGAGCTCAAGGATTCCCTGCGCCGCGACCTGGCCATCTACCACCTCGGGCGAAACGAGCTGGACATCCAGGCCATTGCCGAACAGCTCGGTTTCTCCGAACCCTCAGCCTTCCACCGCGCCTTCAAGAAATGGACCGGCCTTACCCCCGGCGCCTACCGCGCCCACGAAGGTGATCGTGAGGGTATAGTTGGCGGTGCCGAACGTAGTCGGTGCCCACATTCTCGGGCTTGTTAGTCAGATACCTACTGTTTCGCAGCGCACGAAAAAGCGGGCATCAGAGCGGGTATCAAATCCGCAAGCCCTGATGAAAAAAGTGAAAAATCAACCGCTTACCTGCCAAAGAAAGATCATCCACATCGATTGCGACTGCTTCTATGCCGCCATCGAGATGCGCGACGACCCGGCACTGGCCAACCGACCGCTGGCGGTCGGCGGCGCGGCTGATCGGCGCGGGGTCATCGCCACCTGCAACTACGAGGCACGCGCCTGCGGCGTGCGCTCGGCGATGGCCTCGGCGCATGCGCTCAAGCTCTGTCCCGACCTGCTCATCCTGCGCCCGCGGATGGATGCCTATCGCGAAGCCTCGCGGGAAATCCACACGATCTTTCGCACCTACACCGACCTGATCGAGCCGCTGTCGCTGGACGAGGCGTATCTCGACGTGTCGGCCTGCGAACACTTCTCCGGCAGTGCCACGCGCATTGCCCAGGACATCCGCCGGCGGGTCTGGCAGCAGCTGCGCATCACCGTCTCGGCGGGCGTGGCGCCGAACAAGTTCCTCGCCAAGATCGCCAGCGACTGGAACAAGCCCGACGGGCTATTCGTGATCACGCCGGGCGAGGTGGAGGATTTCGTCAGGGAATTACCGGTCAACCGCCTGCACGGGGTTGGCCGCGTGACCGCCGAGAAGCTCGCGCGGCTCGGCATCCGCAGCTGCGGCGATCTGCGCGCCTGGGACAGGCTGCAACTGGTGCGCGAGTTCGGCGCCTTCGGTGAACGACTGTGGAACCTCGCGCGCGGGGTCGACGAGCGCCCCGTGCAGGTGGAAAGCCGGCGGCAGTCGGTCAGCGTCGAGCAGACCTACGATCAGGATCTGCCGGATCTGGCCGCCTGCCGTGCGCAGTTGCCGGAACTGCTGGCGCAGCTCGAGCGGCGCATGGCGCGGCTGGACAGCGGCTATCGGCCGGGCAAACCGTTCGTCAAACTCAAGTTCCACGACTTCACCCAGACCACCCTGGAGCAGGCCGGCGCCGGCCTGGCGCTGGAGGACTACGCCGATCTGCTCGCCGGCGCGTTCGCCCGTGGTGCGCGGCCGGTCCGACTGATCGGCGTCGGCGTGCGGCTGATCGACCTGCGCGGCGGCTTCGAGCAGCTGAGCCTGTTCTGACCGCCATTGCGGCCTTCGGCTGGCAGAAAAAAGGGGATTGCCCGGCCTGCCTGTACCGAGGTCCCCGAAACTGGCAGAGGGCGTTTTGCACTGTCTGTGCCAGTTCGTGGGGGAGGCAGGTGGCGGGTGTTCAGGCTGCCGTGAGCGAATCGGCGTGCGCGCGTGGTGCGCAGATCGGCTGATCTGCGCGGTTTCGGCGCGCTTCAGCCCTGCTGGGGCCAGAAGCGTACCGCGGTGCCGTCGCTGGGCCACAGGCGCAGCTGGTCGATGTTGGAGACGTCCCAGCGCTCGACCCGCGAGAGGATGTCGAGGAAGTGCTGTTCCTGCTCCATGATCTCCTCGGCGCACAGTTTGCGGGTGCTGCCCAGCTCGCTGAAGCGGATCTGCTGGCCGTCGAGTTCATAACTGCCGAACCAGTGGTTGCAGCCGGCGTTGCCGTAGGCACGGCCATCGCTGAGCGTGAGCGAGACGGGCGTGCGGCCGATCACCGGGTCGTCGCCGATCCATTCGGCGATGTAGGTGACGTCCTTCTGCAACTTCAAAGGCTCGACGGCGCAGCCCGCGAGGCCTACGGCGAGCAGGGTGGCGGTCAGGGTGTGCGAAACGTTCATCTGGCCTCCTGGCAGTTCGGGCAGAAATGGCTGCCGTCCCGCTCGCGCCAACCGAGCTCGACGATGCGCGCCTGCGCCGCCGGTGCGCGCGCCGATTCGCCGAGTGCGGCGTCCACGGCGAATTCGAAGTCGAGGCGTTTGCCGCAGCCGTCGCAATCGACCTGCCAGTTGAGGATCGCCAGCTCGCGGAACACCGGGCCGTGGCAGACCGCTACCCATTGCCCGGGCGGGCTGATCAGGTGGCGGACCTTGTCCACGCTCAGGCGTTGCGACAGCTCGCGGCTGCCCTTGAGCGTGACGATCAGCACGTCGCCGCTGCGGATCGAGCCGCCGTTGCCGGTGACCTGGTAGCGGCCCGGCGCCAGGGCGCGGCATTCGGTGAGGGTGTGCGCGGGATTGAGCAGGGTGTAGCGGAAGTCGTGTTCGGCCATGACTCGGGATCGGCAAGAGATTCAGGCGGGCATGCTACCACGTCACCCCGCCGCGCCGGGCAGTGGGGCGGGCGGGGTCATTGCGGCGTGGCGGCTTGCGCGGTGGCGAAGGTCTGCTCGAAGAAGCGCTGCATGTCCGCCCAGGAGCGCTCGTCCGCGGCCTTCTGGTAGGCCAGGTCGAGGCCGTCCTTCTGGTGCGTGTCGGCAGCCGGGTTGCTGAAGCCGTGCTTCGCCCCGGGCAGGCTGACGAACTGGTAGTCGGCGCCGGCCTTGACCATCTCCACGTTCAGCGCGGCGATGTCATCGGTGCTGATCATGCTGTCCTCGCTGCCATGCTCGACCAGCACGCGCGCCTTGATGCTGCCGGGGACGGCGCGGGTCTGGGTGGCGAGGGCGCCGTGGAAGCTGACCACGCCTTCCAGCGGTACGCCCTGGCGCGCCATATCCAGCACCACCTTGCCGCCGAAGCAGTAGCCGATGGCGCCGAGTTTGGCGCTGTCGGTCTGCGCTTGCGCCTTGAGCAGATCGAGCCCGGCGACGAAGCGGTTCCTGGCGGCGTCGGCATCCTGCAGCGCGGCCTGCATGAAGGCCATCGCATCCTTGGGATGCTCGGTGTTCCTGCCTTCGCCGTACATGTCGATGGCCAGGGCGCTGTAGCCGAGTTCGGCGAGATCGCGCGCGCGGCGCTTGGCGTAGTCGTTGAGCCCCCACCATTCATGCACGACGACGATGCCCGGACGCGGGCCGTCGATGGCGTCGTCATAGGCGAAGTAGCCCTTCATCTGCGTGCCGTCGGCGGCGGTGTAGGGGATTTCCTGGGTCTGGACCGCGGCATTGGCGGCGAGGCTGGCAGCCATCAGCAGACCGAACAGGCAATGGCGCATCGGGGACTCCTTGAGGGGCGAATGGGCGGGCGATGAGTGGTGGGGCGCAAGGATAGCGACTGTTGGACTGGTTGCGGGCGCAACGGTTCGGCAGGCACCAGGCCGTAGCCTGGAACCTGCGCGTCGTGCGCTTACCAGCCCGGTACGCCGTGCATGTCCGGCAGCTTGTGGGCGATGCCCTTGTGGCAGTCGATGCAGGTGGCTTCGCCGCTGGCCAGCGCGGTGGAGTGGAACTTGGCGGCGCGCGGGCTCTGGCGGGTGAAGTCCATGTAGTCGAAGTCGTGGCAGTTGCGGCACTCCAGCGAATCGTTGGCCTTCAGCCGCGCCCACTCGTGCTCGGCCAGCTCGCGGCGCTTGTCGAGGAACTTCTCGCGGGTGCTGATGGTGCCGAAGATCTTGCCCCACACCTCCTTGGAGGCCTGCATCTTGCGCGCGATCTTGTCGGTCCATTCGTGCGGGACGTGGCAGTCCGGACAGGTCGCGCGCACGCCGGAGCGGTTGCTGTAGTGAATGGTGTCCTTGATCTCCACGTAGACGTTGTCCTCCATCTCGTGACAGGAGATGCAGAAGGCCTCGGTGTTGGTGGCTTCCAGCGCGGTGTTGAAGCCGCCCCAGAACACGATGCCGGCGATGAACCCGCCCAGCACCAGCGCGCCCAGGCTGTAATGCACGCTCGGGCGGCGCAGGACGGCCCAGTAACGCTTGAGAAACGGCAGTATCGACTTCATCGGCGGGCCCTCACGGTGTGTTGCCGGGTTGCGAGGTTTCCCGGTACAGCAGTTCGTCGATGTTCTTGAACTCGTTATCCACCAGCGGCTTCACGTCCTGCTGCGGCACGTGGCACTGCGTGCAGAAGTAGCGCCGTGGTGCCACGGCGGCCAGGGTCTGGGCGTCGCGGTCGGTGTAGTGGGTGATGCTGATCATCGGCGACTGGGTGCGCGCGCTGTTCTCCCGGCTGTGGCAGGACAGGCATTTGTTGGCGTTCTTGTCGACGTGATAGCCGCGGATGGTGTGCGGGATGGTCGGTGGCTGCTCAGGGTAGTTGCGCTCGCGGCGCAGGTCCTTGTTCTCCTCGTCGTGCAGGGGCGGCGGAGTGAACTCCTGGGTCAGGGTGCCGCCGGGACGACGCCCGTCCGGCGCCGGAGCGTCCAGCGGATAGTTGGTTTCGGCGGCGATGGCCAGGCCGAACACCGCGAGCAGAGTCAGCGGCAGTAGACGAAATTTCATGGCGGCTCTCCTCAGGCGATGCTGACCACTTCGATCTTGACGGCGCATTTTTTGTAATCGGTCTGCTTGGAGATCGGGTCGGTGGCGTCGAGGGTGACTTTGTTGATCAGTTTGTTGGCGTCGAAGAACGGCACGAAGATCAGCCCCTGCGGCGGTTTGTTACGTCCGCGGGTTTCCACCCGCGCCTGCATCTCGCCGCGTCGGCTGATCACTTTCACCACGCTGCCGCGCCGCGCGTTGAGCTCGCGCGCATCCTCGGGATGCATGTAGACGAGCGCATCGGGCACCGCGCGGTGCAGTTCGTCGACCCGCTGGGTCATGCTGCCGGTGTGCCAGTGTTCCAGCACGCGGCCGGTGCTGAGCCAGAACGGATAGTCGGCGTCGGGCACCTCGGCCGGTACCTCGTAGGGCAGGGCGAAGATGATCGCCTTCTTGTCCGGGTAGCCGTAGAACTGCACGCCGCTGCCTTTCTCGACGTAGGGGTCGTGTCCCTCGCGATAGCGCCAGCGGGTTTCCTTGCCGTCGACGACCGGCCAGCGCAGGCCGCGTTCCTCGTGATAGGTGTCGAACGGCGCCAGGTCATGACCGTGGCCGCGGCCGAACTCGGCGTATTCCTCGAACAGGCCCTTCTGCAGGTAGAAGCCGAAAGCCTCGGCCTCGCGGTTGCGAAAGCCTGTGGCGATATCGGCGGCGGGGAAGCGGTCGACCTTGCCGTTCTTGAACAGCACGTCGAACAGCGTCTTGCCCTTGAGTTCCGGTGCCTTGGCCAGCAGTTCTGCGGGCCAGACCTCGTCGACGCTGAAGCGCTTGGAGAATTCCACCAGCTGCCAGAGGTCCGAGCGCGCCTCGCCGGGCGCATCGACCAGCTGATGCCAGAACTGCGTGCGGCGCTCGGCGTTGCCGTAGGCGCCTTCCTTTTCCACCCACATGGCGCTCGGCAGGATCAGGTCGGCGGCCTGCGCCGAGACGGTCGGGTAGACGTCGGAGACGATGACGAAGGTCTCGGGATTGCGCCAGCCCGGCAGGGTTTCCTGCATCAGGTTGGGGCCGGCCTGGATGTTGTTGGTGACCTGCGTCCAGTACACCTTGAGCTTGCCGTCCTTGAGCATGCGGCTTTGCTCGACGGCGTGGAAGCCGGGCTTTTCCTGGATGGTGCCGTCGGGCAGTTTCCAGATCTTCTCGGCGGTGGCGCGGTGCTTCGGGTTGGTCACCGCCATGTCCGCCGGCAGGCGATGGGAGAAGGTGCCGACCTCGCGCGCGGTGCCGCACGCCGAAGGCTGGCCGGTGAGCGAGAAGGGGCTGTTGCCCGGCTCGCTGATCTTCCCGGTGAGCAGGTGGATGTTGTAGATCATGTTGTTCGCCCAGACACCGCGGGTGTGCTGGTTGAAGCCCATGGTCCAGAACGACATGACCTTGGTCTTCGGGTCGGCGTACAGCTCGGCCAGCGCGCGCAGGCGCTCGGCCGGAACGCCGGACTCCTGAGCCGCGTGTTCCAGGGTGTAGGGTTTGAGGAACTCGGCGTAGTCCTCGAAGCTGATGTCGCTCCAGCTGTTGGCGACCTTGGCGTTCTCCGCCTTCAGCTCGCGCGGGTCGGTGGGGCGCAGGCCGTAGCCGATGTTCTGTGCGCCCTTGGCGAAGCGGGTGTGCTTGTCGATGAAGTCCTTGTTCACCGCGCCGCTCTGGATGATGTGGTTGGCGATGTAGTTGAGGATCACCAGATCCGTTTGCGGGTTGAACACCATCGGGATGTCGGCGAGCTCGAAGCTGCGATGCTCGAAGGTCGACATCACCGCGACCTTCACATGCGGCGCGCTCAGGCGCCGATCGGTGACGCGCGTCCACAGCACCGGATGCATCTCGGCCATGTTCGAGCCCCAGAGCACGAAGGCGTCGGCCACCTCGATGTCGTCGTAGCAGCCCATCGGTTCGTCCATGCCGAAGGTGCGCATGAAGCCGAACGCCGCCGAGGCCATGCAGTGGCGGGCGTTGGGGTCAAGGTTGTTGGAGCGGAAGCCCGCCTTCATCAGCTTGTTGGCGGCGTAGCCTTCCCAGATCGTCCACTGGCCGGAGCCAAACATGCCGATGGCTTCCGGGCCGCCGGCCTTGAGCGCGGCCTTGAACTTCTGCTCCATGATATCGAACGCCTGCTCCCAGCTGATCGGCTGGAACTCGCCCTGCTTGTCGAACTGGCCGTCCTTCATGCGCAGCAGGGGCTGGGTCAGGCGGTCGCTGCCGTACATGATCTTCGACAGGAAGTAGCCCTTGACGCAGTTGATGCCGCGGTTGACCTCGGCCTTGACGTCGCCGTGGGTGGCCACCACGCGGTTCTCGCGCGTCGCCACCATCACGCTGCAGCCGGTGCCGCAGAAACGGCAGGGCGCCTTGTTCCAGTTCAGGTTGGTGGCGTCTGCCTCGGTGACCAGGTTGGCCGCGCTGGTGGCGATCGGCATGCCGGCGACGGTGGCGGCGATGGCCGCAGCGTTGGCCTTGGCGAATTGACGACGGGTCATGCTCATTCAGGCTTCTCCTTCGAGGCTGAGGAGTTCTTCGTGATAGATCAGCGCGGCGTTGAGTACGCCCGGCAGCTGCTGGATCTGGTCGATGGCGGTCAGGATGTGGCGTTCATGCTCGGCTTCGAGCACCACCACCAGCTTGCCGGCGGCGCTCTCCTGATGCAGTTCGAGGTTCGGCAGGTGGCGCAGGTTGGCCTTGACCGCCGGCAGCCATTCGGGGCGGCAATGCACCAGCAGGCTGGCGATATGCAGGGTGCTATCCATCGGTAAGGTTCCGGCTGATCGATGACTACGGGGCGCGGGCCCCGGTGAGAAACATGGATGGCGCGGCGGCTGTCAGGCCGGTCCCGGCGGACCGAAGATCATCTGCGAAATCCAGACGATGAAGCCGTACCCGCTGACCAGCGCGATGCTCAGCAAGGGGAACAGGAAGACTATGAGAAAGATGAACAGGCGGGTTTCATCGCGCTTTTGCGAGGGCGACGAGTCAGACGTATCGGGTGTTGTTGTCATTTTTCGTACTCCGAACCGACGTGCAAGGCAGTCTAGTCAGTGACCTGCGGATGGCAATCGGGGTTCACCCGTTCACCAGGCGCTGCACGCTCCAGCACATGAATTGCACTGGGCGCGTCGATTAATTCTGGCAGCGCAATGTTGCGACTTTTCGCCGCAGGGGCTGTGGATTTTCCCGGATGCGCTGAAAGGCGGCCGCCAGTGCGACGGTTACATTCGGTAATGCTTTGCCTGGCGGGATTGGCGGCGCGCCGTCACTCGACCCGCTGCTGGCCGGTGAAAACCAGCGTCGCCCGGCAACTGCGGCAGAGGTAGCGGCGGCCCTTGCGCACCAGCGCATGGCGCTGCGCGGTGAAGGGGAAGTCGCGCTCCGTGCACGCGCAGCGATACAGGTACAGGGTGCGCTGGCGGCGGCTGATCGCGTAGTTGTGGCAGCGCTCGGGCGGCAGTTCGTAGACGCCCTGCATGATCAGCCGCCACTCGGCGCCATGCGGCTGGATGCGCGGGCCGAAGATGCGGTGGGCGATCAGGTGGGCAACCTCGTGGGCCACGGTCTGCCTGAGGAAGTGCTCGCGGTTCTCGCGGTACAGCTGCGGATTGAAGCGCAGCAGGTTCTCCTGCAGGTGCGCCACGCCGGCCTTCTGCCCGCGCAGGCGAAAGCTCACCTGCGGGCGTTCGAAGCGTTGCTTGAAGAAGGCCTCGGCCTGCTGGTAGCAGGCCTCGACACGGGCGTTGAGTCGTTCGGGCATGGGGGCTCCACCGCGGGTGGCGCATTATGCCAAAGCCGGCCTCAGCGCTGCAGGCCCGGCGGCTCCTGGCGCGGGCGTTCCTCGCTGGTGCCGTAGCTCTGGTCCTGCACCACGTCGCGCTCGTAGCTCGGGCCGAGGACCAGCACCCAGAACAGGAGCATCGGAAGCTTGATATTGATCAGCACCAGCAGGCCGACGCCCCAGGCGCTGGCGGCGTAGAGAAAGCTGTTGCGGCTGCCGAGGCGCATGAACGTCGGCAGGCCGACCAGCAGCAGATAGGTCGAATAGAGCCCCGCGGCAATCAGCACGACCAGCGCCAGCCAGCGCGTCGGATACAGCGCGCCCAGGCCGGCGAGGAAGAACGGCGTGATGACGTAGGCGGTGAAGCCGACGCACTGGTTGAATGTCGGTCGTGCCTCGAACGAGCGCGACAGCCAGCGCAGGAACCCGGCCATGACGAAGGTGCCGAGGATGATGCCCAGGTAGATCAGCACGCTCAGCTGCAGGGCGCTGCGCGTATCCAGGCGAATGTGCTCGTCCTCGACCAGGCTCCAGCCGACGAAACGCGTGCCGATGAACATGCAGACCGCCGGCAGCAGGGCGAACAGCAGCAGGTGCCGCAGGTAGTTGGAGCTGCTACTGGCCTCGTCGCGCCGGATATCGGTCCCCGCCTGGTCGGGGCGGGTCAGCAAGGTGAACAGGTGCGGGGTCATACCGAGTCTCCATCTGCCGTACGGGAGGGGCCGGCCGTCGCAGCGGTCGCGGTCGCGTTACAGATGTAGAACGGCGGACAGGACAAGGGTTTCCCGCCACAAACGAATGGGCCGCCAATCAGGCGGCCCATTCGTGACGCGGTAGGGGTCAGCGTACGTAAACCGGCCCGAAGCCCATGCCCCAGGTGATCACCGAGATCGCGATGATCGCCACCAGCACCACCAGGCCGACGGCCAGCACCGAGCTGGAGAACATGAAGCCCTCGTCTTCGGGGATGTTCATGAACTTCGGCAGCCCGACGTAGAGCAGGTAGGCCGTGTAGCAGATCGCCGCGGTGCCCACCAGCATGAATAGCCAGACATGCGGGTACAGCCCCGCCAGACCGCCGATGAACAGCGGCGTTGCGGTGTAGGCGGCGAAGGCGATGCATTGGCTGAGCGTCGGGCTGGCGTCATAGGTACGCGCCATCCAGTGGATGAAGCCGCCCATGACCGCGACCCCGGCGAGCATGGCGAGGTAGGAGAGGATCGCCAGCTGCATGCAGCTCGCCTCGGTCAGCCTGACCGGCTCGCCACCGCCGATGCTCCAGCCGATCTGGGTGGCGCCGATGAAGGCAGAGATCGCCGGAATCGCCGCCAACAGCAGCACGTGGCCGAGGTACATGCGGCCGATGGATTCATTCTCGCCGCGGATCACACGCCATTCCTGACCGGGATGGGTGAACAGGCCCCACACGTGATTGATCATGCCAGCGTCTCCTCTGCTATTGGACGGCCGCGATGCCTGGCAAATCGTCCGAGCGACGGCAGCATGCGACCTTATGCCGCAGTATAGGGAGGTGAGGTGTGAATGCAGGCGCCTGGTTAGAGCGAATCGAAGCCAGGTGCTCAGCGGTAATAGCGTTGCAGAATTTCCAGCGCCAGGTTGATCGATTGCAGGCGCTGCGTGCTGCCGCCGCGGTCGGGATGATGCTGGCTCACCAGCTGGCGGTAGCGCTGCTTGATGATGCGCATGTCCAGCGGCTGGGTGAGGCGATCCAGCTCGAACAGCTCCAGCGCCGCGCGCTTGTCCTCGCCGCCCTGCATGCGCGTCCAGAAGCTGGCCAGCAGACGCTCGACGGCGGACTCGTCGGTGTCGCGCAGGTTGCTCAGGTCCAGGTAGTAGGCACGCAGCGGGTCTGCCTCGGCCAGCGCGCGGGTGCCGGCGTCGTAGGGATGCAGTTGGATGCATAGCGCGGTGATGTGCAGATGGCCGTCGGCGTCCTGCCAGAGCTGGTCGCGCAGCTGATAGAGCGCGTTGAACAGCAGAAAGTGGGTGCGGAACAGCACCAGCTTGTCGGTCAGCGGCAGGTTGGGAATGTGCGTGCAATGGCGCCGCTTGAGCTGCTGGATCAGCTCGAATTCGCTGAAGCCTTGCGGCTGCTCGCGCAGCAGGATGAGCAGTTGTGCCGGCAGGTCCAGCGCGGGGGAGAGGTCGTCCATGCGCGCAGCCTAGCACAGCAGATTGCGGGTCAATCCTGCGGCGCTTCACAGCGTCGCGCCTGCCGGATGGGCTGGGGCCGCACGCGCTTTGCGCGTAAAATGCGCGGCTTTCGCATTCCTCCGGATTTCCAGCATGGGCACTCTTTCGGTCAACCAGAACAAACTG
Organism: Stutzerimonas stutzeri TS44; assembly: GCA_000263395.1. Classification (GTDB taxonomy): domain Bacteria; phylum Pseudomonadota; class Gammaproteobacteria; order Pseudomonadales; family Pseudomonadaceae; genus Stutzerimonas; species Stutzerimonas stutzeri_C. The sequence continues at coordinate 21,795 of AJXE01000032.1, read as the reverse complement.
CAGAAGCGCCTGCGCCGCCTGGCCGGCGAGGCCGTCACCGACTTCAACATGATCGAGGACGGCGACAAGGTCATGGTCTGCCTGTCCGGCGGCAAGGACAGCTACACCATGCTCGACGTGCTGCTGTACCTGCAGAAGGTCGCGCCGATCAAGTTCGAGGTCGTCGCGGTGAACATGGACCAGAAGCAGCCGGGCTTCCCCGAACACGTGCTGCCCGAATACCTGAAGGGTCTCGGCATCGAGTACCACATCATCGAGAAGGACACCTACTCGGTGGTCAAGGAGAAGATCCCGGAAGGCAAGACCACCTGTTCGCTCTGCTCGCGCCTGCGTCGCGGCACGCTGTACACCTTCGCCGACGAGATCGGCGCGACCAAGATGGCGCTCGGGCATCACCGCGACGACATCCTGGAAACCTTCTTCCTCAACATGTTCTACGGCGGCACGCTCAAGGCCATGCCGCCCAAACTGCTCTCCGATGATGGCCGCAACGTGGTGATCCGTCCGCTGGCCTACTGCAACGAGGCAGATATCGAGGCCTACTCGAAGATGAAGGCGTTCCCGATCATCCCCTGCAACCTCTGCGGCTCGCAGGAAAACCTGCAGCGTCAGGTGGTCAAGGAGATGCTGCAGGAGTGGGAGCGCAAGTCGCCGGGGCGCACCGAGATCATGTTCCGCGCGCTGCAGAACGTCGTGCCCTCGCAGCTGGCCGACCGCAACCTGTTCGACTTCAAGAGTCTGCGCATCGATGACAGCGCCACGCCGCGCTTCGTCGACGTGATGAGCCTGTAACCAGCGCCGTGCCAGCTCCGCGCCGGGCCGCTCAGGCGTCCGGCGCGCCGTACAGGCGCTTGCTCCAGTCTTCCACCGCGTTGACCTCCAGCCGCCGCTCCACCAGCTTGCGCCAGTTCGGCACCAGCGGCAGCTCGGCCAGTTCCTGCAAAGCGGCGTGGTCGAGGGTGTGGCGATAGAGCACGTCCATCACCCTGGTCAGCGACCAGCGCGGGTAAGGGCGCTGCTCCAGCATCAGGCTCTGTCCGGCCTGCAGCTCGCCGGGCTCCAGCACCTGGTAATACCAGCCGGTCATGCCGCTCTGCTGCACGCGCAGCGCCATGTCGGCGACGCCGAAACGATCGTTGAGCTTCCAGCACGGCTGGCGCGACTGCGCGACCTGCAGCAGCACCTCGCCGCAGCGCAGCACGTCGCCCAGGCACAGATCGGCCTCGCTGAGCCCGCGGGTGCTGATGTTCTCGCCGAACGCACCGGGCTGTTCGAGCACCGGCAGCCGGCCGAGCTGCTCGATCCAGCGCCGGTAGTGCTCATAGGGATAGTGATGCACGGCCTTGTGGATACCGCCATGCACGCGGCGATCGCCCTGTTCGTCGCCGGCCAGACCCTCGACGCCGACCGCCAGCGGCCCGGCCACCGGCTGCTTGGCGATGGCGCTGTGGCTGCCGGGGCGGGTATAGGGGACGGCCTTGCCGACGAGCAGTTGTTCGATTCTGGCCAGTTGCATGTGCGGCTCCTTGGCGCGGTGGAAGATCGGGCCGGCGGCCGCGGCGACGCTTGGCCTGGCCGCGGGCTCCGGCTATGGTCTGCGTTCGTCCCCAGCCTGGAGAAACTCGGTGTCCCTGACCGCCTGTTACGATCCGCAGAACATTTTCGCCCAGATCATCCGCGGCGACGCGCCCTGCTACAAGCTCTACGAGGATGACGAGGTGCTGGCCTTCCTCGATCTGTTCCCGCAGTCCCTCGGCCACACGCTGGTGATCCCCAAGCGTTCGGCGGCGTGCAACATCCTCGATGTGGACGGTGAGGCGCTGGCCGCCATGATGCGCGTGGCGCAGAAGCTGACCCGCGCACTCGTCGCCGAGCTGCAGCCGGATGGCGTGCAGGTCGCGCAGTTCAACGGTGCGCCGGCCGGGCAGACGGTGTTCCATATCCACGTGCATATCATCCCGCGCTTCGCCGGCGAGGGACTGGGCATCCACGCGGCGAAGAAGGCCGAGCCGGCCGAGCTGGAACAACTGCAGGCACGTCTGCAGCAGCGCATCGCCGCGCTGGCCTGAGCCGCGCCGTAGGGTCGCGACTCGGCGCGACCATCGCAGCAGGCAACAGGCACCAAAGTACTATTCGTGCCCCGCGGGTGGCTTCGTAACCTGCGGGCATGATGCCTTCATTGCCCGTCCTCATCCGTTCCCTGTTGCGCCTGACGCTGGTGCTGCTGCCGCTGTGCGCGCAGGCGCAGGAACTGCCGGTGCTGACCCTCAGCGTGCTGCAGTTCGGCACGCCGCACTGGGAGCTGGAGCACCTCAAGCGCCAGCAACTGGACCGCGCCAATGGCTTCGAGCTGCGGGTGCGGCTGGTGGCTGATGTGCCCGCTTCACGGCTGGCGCTGTCCAGTGGCAGTGCCGACGGTGCGGTGAGCGACCTGCTCTGGGCCCAGGCGCGCTACCAAGCCGGCGCGACCTACCGCTACCTGCCGTTTTCCGCGCAGATCGGCGAATTGCTGGTGCCCACTGGCAGCGCCATTCGCCAGCTGGCAGACCTGCGCGGCAAGCGCCTCGGTGTTGCCGGCGGCCCCGATGGGCTCGGCTGGCGGTTGTTGCAGCAGGCGGCCGCAAAGCAGGGTATCGACCTGGCCCGGGAGGCGCAGGTGCAGTACGCCGCGCCGCCGCTGCTCGGTCAGGCACTGCGCCGCGGTCAGCTGGATGCGCTGCTGACCTTCTGGCATTTCTCCGCGCGCATGCGCGGCGAGGGCGGAGTGCAGAGTGCATTCGGCCTGGCCGATCTGTTGAAGTCGCTTGAATTCGATGCGCAATTGCCGGTACTCGGCTATCTGTTCCCCGAGCCCTGGGCGCAGAGCAACGAATATCTGCTGCAGCGCTTCGCCCGCGCCCTGCGCCAGACCAAGGACGAACTGGCTCGCGAGCCGCAACACTGGCAGGCGCTGCGTCCGCTGATGCGCGCCGAGAACGACGCGGTGTTCGCCGCCTTGCGTGACAGCTTCGTCGAAGGCATTCCGCCGCCATTGGACGCGGCGCGTCTCGCCGACCTGCAGCGACTGTTGGTGCTGACCGGCGCCGATTCGGCGAGACTGATGCCTGCCACGGCGTTCCAGAGCGCGCCATGAACGGCTCGCGCTGGGCGTGCTGGATCGCCCTGCCGATGCTGCTGGCGCTCTGGGCGGTGGTGGCGCTGGCGGTGCAGACGCCCTTGCTGCCGAGTCCGGCGGTGGTGCTCGAAACGTTCTGGCAGGCCGTGCAGAGCGGCGCGCTGCCCGAACACCTGCTGGTGACCCTGCGCCGCGTGCTGTTCAGCTTCGCCCTGGCGATGACGCTGGGCACGCTGCTCGGCGTGTGGATGGGCCGCTCGCGGCTGGCCAATGCGCTGCTCGATCCGCTGCTGGTGCTGTTTCTCAACCTGCCGGCGCTGGTCACCATCATCCTGCTGTACGTCTGGTTCGGTCTGGTGGAGGCTGCGGCGGTGCTGGCGGTGGTGGTCAACAAGGTGCCGAACGTGGCGGTCACTGTGCGCGAAGGCGCGCGCAGCCTCGATCCCAAACTCGAACAGATGGCTCAGGTCTACGGTTTCAGCCGCTGGCAGCGGGTCGTCGATGTCTGGCTGCCGCAGCTGTTTCCCTACCTGATGGCGGCGACGCGTGGCGGGCTGGCGCTGATCTGGAAGATCGTGCTGGTGGTGGAGCTGCTCGGGCGTTCGGACGGCATCGGCTTCCAGCTGCACATGGCTTTCCAGGTGTTCGACGTGGCCAGCATCCTCGCCTACAGCCTGGCCTTCATCGCCGTGGTGCAGCTGATCGAGCTGGCGCTGCTGCAGCCGCTGGAGCGACGCGCCTCGGCCTGGCGCGAAGCGGGCGTGCGTCATGCTTGAACTGCGCCTGGACGGCCCCGGCGTCGGCCATCCGGTGCTCGGCAAGATTGACGCGCAGGTGCGCGCCGGCGAGCGCATCTGCCTGCTCGGCCCGTCCGGTGTCGGCAAGACCACGCTGCTCAACGCCATTGCCGGTCTCGATCCGCAACTCAGCTCGCAGATCCAGCGCCGTGCGGGGCTGCGCGTCGGCTATCTGTTCCAGGAACATCGCCTGCTGCCCTGGCGCACGGTGCGGCAGAACCTCGCCCTGGTTGGTGCCAACGCCGCGGACAGCGAGCGGCTGCTGGCCGAGGTGGGGCTTGCCGGCGCTGGCGATTGCCTGCCGGAGCAGCTGTCGCTGGGCATGGCGCGCCGTGCGGCGCTGGCGCGTTGCCTGGCGATCAAACCCGACCTGCTGCTGCTCGACGAACCCTTCGCCTCGCTGGACGCCGAGCGCGCCGGCGAGCTGCGCCGGCTGATCACGCGTCTGCTGGATCAGCATCCCGACATGGCGATGATCTGCGTGACCCACGATCCGCGCGATGCGGATGAGCTGGCCAACCGCCTGTGGTACCTGAGCGGTACGCCGGCGACGCTGCGCTGCGACGAGCGTCTCGCCGGTGCAACCAGCGCCAGCCAGATCAGTGCGCGGCTGCGCAGCGCCTGAGCGTCAACCGGTGACGAGCTGCGTCAGCGCATGTAGCACCAGGCCGACCAGCCCGCCGACCAGCGTGCCGTTGATGCGGATGTACTGCAGGTCCTTGCCGACGCTCTGCTCCAACTGCTCGACCAGCTCGCGGCTTTCCCAGTTCTCCACGCGCTCGGCTATATAGGCGCCGATCTGCCCGCGATAGCGTTCCAGCAGGCCGGGTGCGGCGGCCAGCAGTTGTTCGTTGATCCAGTTGCGCATCGCCTGGTCGGCCGCCAGACCGTCGCCCAGTCCGCGGCACAGCGCGACGATGCGTCGGCCGATGCGCGAGTCGGCGCTGGCCAGGTCGTTTTCCAGCCAGCCGGTCAGCTCTGTCCAGATGTCGCGGAAATAGGCGCTGGTGGCCGGGTGGTCCAGCAACTGCGCGAGGATGCGTTCGACTTCCAGCGCGTAATCCGGATCCTGTTCCAGGCGCTCGATGTACTCGCCGACGTGCTCGTCGAAGCGCTGGCGGATCAGATGTTCCGGGTCGGCGGCGATCTCGGCGATCAGCGCGGACAGGCCGTCGACGAACTTGTTGGCCGACCAGCCGCTGACCGGCCGGCTCAGGCCCAGATAGCGCAGCGTGCGGATCTCCCGGCTGATGGCGTCGGCCACCAGCGCGCGGGTTTCCTCGTCCTGCATGATCGAGTCCAGACGCAGCAGCAGCTCGTCGAGCATCGCCTGATGCCGGCCCTGGCCGGTCAGCACGCGCAGCGCCTGGGCCAGCGGTGGGGCGAGGTCGAACTTGCGAACGCGACCAATGACCTTGGCCTCGACGAAGGCGCGCACGCGCTCGTCATGCAGTGCGGCAAGACCGAAATGCGCGATGCCGGTGAGCTGGCGACCGACCGCTGCGGCATTGGTCGGGTGGCGCAACCAGCCGGCCAGGCGCGTGGCGAGGTCCAGTTCCTGCAGCTTGGCCAGCACCAGCGGTGTGGCGAGAAAATGCGTGGTGATGAAGCCCGACAGGCTCTGCCCGATGCGCGTCTTGCTGCGCGGAATGATCGCCGTGTGTGGAATCGGCAGGCCGAGCGGGTGGCGAAACAGCGCGGTGACGGCAAACCAGTCGGCGATCGCGCCGACCATCGCCGCCTCGGCGAACGAGGCGACATAGCCCCAGGCCGGATGAACAGCCTGGAAACGGGTCGCGGCGACATAGAGCAGGGCGGCCAACAGCAGCAGAAGGCCGGCAACCAGTTTCATTCGCGAAACCGGCGATTGCCAGGCGTTGATCAACAAACGCATGGGCTTCCTCGTCGTCGATGGTGGGGCAGGTATGCAATAGACAGTGAAGCAGGGATATGCGGTCGGTACGGATAGCAGATTGTGGTGTGCCGGTCGTAGGGCGGGCTTCAGCCCGCCGCTGGCGTTGCGATGCCTGGGTGGGCTGAAGCCCACCCTACGCGGGGGTGGTCCCTGGTTTATGGAGGTTCACGCACCAGTGTTTGTAGGGCGGGCTTCAGCCCGCCGCTGGCGTGCGATGCCTGGGTGGGCTGAAGCCCACCCTACGCGGGGTGCAGGCCCCTGGTTTATGGAAGTTCACGCACCAGCGTTTGTAGGGCGGGCTTCAGCCCGCCGTTGGCGCGCGATGCCTGGGTGGGCTGAAGCCCACCCTACGCGGGGGTGGTCCCTGGTTTATGGAGGTTCACGCACCAGTGTTTGTAGGGCGGGCTTCAGCCCGCCGTTGGCGTTGCGATGCCTGGGTGGGCTGAAGCCCCCCCTACGGCCCGTTGTGGCGCCGTAGGGGGGGTACATCCACCGCAATGCCGGGCGATGGAGGCGGTGCGATCAGAGCTGGTCTTCTTCCTCGCGGATCAGTACGTACTGGCCTTCGGCGTCGCTCAGGCAGTCCCAGACGTAGAACATCGAGACCTTGCCCGGCTGCTCGATGACGGCGGCATAGTCGCCGGGTACGGCGGTGAAGTAGGCGCCGGAGTCGGGTGCGGCTTCGCAGGCGATGCGCGCGGTGACGAAGGCCTCTGGCGCGGTACCGTCGAAGTAGTCGTCACGGTCCTTGGCATCCCATTCGGCGGGTGCCAGGAACGGCCCGCTGATGACGATGCGTGCGTCGCCGAGGTCCTGCTCTTCCGCTTCCTCGTCATATTCGTCGGGGCGGTAGAGGGTGCATTCCAGGGCGTCCGGGTTTTCGAGAATGGCCGCGCGGGATTGTGGGGTGAGTGTCTGCATGGAATCTCCGACTGCGGTGGGGTGAGTGGCCAGTGTGGTGGAGCCGTCCGGGCGGTGCAATCGCTAGACGCGCATGCACTTGCGGACCAGCGGCGCGCGTGGCGGCGAACGCCACGAGGTTTGCTGCCTCCAATCGGTATCAGTCTCCACCACGGTACGCGAGGCAGCCATGCAGCCAGAAGACGAAGAACCCGATGTCACGATGACCGATGCCGGCCAGAAGCGCGCCAGCGAAGACCCGGATTTCGACGAGAAGCCGGAACACAAACCCGAGGACGACCGCGAGCCGGAAGTGCTGCCGGATGATCCCGATATCCTCGGCATCGACGGTTCAGGCAAACCGAGTTGATCATCGCCGCGGTAGCGTAGCCGGCGCGGGTCGCAAACTCGCCACGCGATACGGCGCGCGCGCCGCGCATGGCCTACGCTTGGCGCTTGGTGAACTACCGGAAGCCTCCCATGCGCGTGCTGCTGCTCCTGTCATCCCTGCTGGCGCTGGCCAGTTGCTCCTCCTGGCAAGCCGATCCCGACGAGCTCCGGCCGGTGCCTGCCGAGCGCGTGCTGGCTTATCAGCAGCCGCTGGAAAATGCCGGCGAGGTGCGGGTGACGCGCGATTACGGCCTGCGTGGCGGCGGCTGCTACATCGCCGTGCTGATCGACCGCCAGCTGGCGGCGCGGATTCATGTCGGCGAAGTGGTGCGCTTCCAGGTGCCGGCCGGCGCGCGCATTGTCAGCATCGGCACCGACCCGCTGGATGACAGCCTGTGCGGCATGCTCAAGCTGCGCCGCGAGAAGCTGACGCAGATCGTACCGGGGCAGGTCAGTGAGTTCCGGGTGATCAGCGGCAACGACATCGGTTTCGACATCCTGCCGGTCGAGCACTGACTGCGCTCGGCGTAGTCCTTGAACACTCCTTCTGTGGAGGCTGCACCATGAACGCCCGCACGCTGATCGCCCTGCTCGCGCTCGCGCTCGCCTTGCCCGCCGCGCCGGCGCTGGCTGGCGAATGCCCGGCGCTGTTGCAGCATGAGCTGCCCAAGCTGCGCTCGAAGGAAACCATCGATCTTTGCCAGCAGTTCCAGGGCAAGGCGCTGGTAGTGGTCAATACGGCCAGCCACTGCGGTTTCACGCCGCAGTTCAAGGGGCTCGAAGCGCTCTACCAGCGCTACAGGGACGAGGGGTTGGAGGTGCTGGGCGTGCCGTCGGACGACTTCTTCCAGGAATCCGATGACGAAGGCGAGACGGCCGAGGTGTGCTACGTGAACTACGGCGTGACCTTCGCCATGACCCGGACCCAGCCGGTACGCGGCAGCGATGCCACGCCGCTGTTCCGCGAGCTCGCCGCGCAGGCCGGGGTGGCGCCGCGCTGGAACTTCTACAAGTACGTCGTGGACCGCCACGGCCAGGTGGTGGCGTACTTTCCCAGCAAGGTGAAGCCGGATGACCCGCGCCTGCTGGCGGCGGTGGAGCAGGCGTTGCAGCGCTGAAAAACCAAGCCCCGGCGGGACCGGGGCTTTGCCTGCATCAGAAGCGATAACTCAACGCGGCACCGAAGCCGTGGGCGCTGTTCTCGTAGGTGGCGTTGTAGATGCCCTTGGACGGATGGTTGTGGCGGATCTTCGTATCCTCTTCCCATAGGTAGGAGTAGGCCAGATCGACGGTGACATCTTCGGTCGGGTTCCAAGCCAGACCCAAGCTCACCGCGGTACGGTCGCCAGTGGGGATTCGCGGCGAGCGGTCAACATTATTTGTCGGGCTCTGATCGAAGGCCAGGCCGCTGCGCAGGGTCCATTGCTGGTTCAGCTTGAAGGCTGCGCCCAGTGCGTAGGACCAGGTGTCGTGCCACTCCTGGTTTTCGATAATGGGAGCCAGGCTACCTTGCAGAGGGCCAGGAACCCCTTCGTTTTCAATGATGATTGCTTCGAAGCGACTCCAGCGTGTCCACATGGCACCCGCATACAGCGTCCAACGGTCGTTCAACTCGTGGGTAAGAGAGACGTCCACCGATTCCGGAGTGGTCAGATCGAGCGAGGCGTCGTATTTGCTGCCGTTCGCCGCGCCGAAACCTACGCCGGTAATCCTGGTGTCGCCTTCGAGGGTGTACTCGACCTTGGAGTGGTAGGTCACGCCCATACGCGTATGCGGCGTGAACTCATAGAGCACCCCCGCATTGAAGCCGACGGCGGTATCGTCGCCCTTGACTTTGACCCGCCCATCGCTGGCACCCATAAATACTGCGCTCTGCAGCTCGCCATCGATACGATTCAACGTCGGACCGAAGCCCACCGACAGTTTGTCATTGAATCGATAGCTCACGGTCGGCTGCACGGTGATCACGCGTACTTCGCTGTAGTCACCGTGATAGCGGCCCTGAAAGCCGCTTTCGTAGTCAGAGATCAAGCCGAAAGGAACATAGACACCGACGCCCAGCGCCCACTTGTCGTCGATCGGGTTGACGTAGTACCCCATTGGCACAGCAGTAAACGGAACCATATCGCCGTCGTTGCTGCCATCAACCGGCAGGCGAGCGCCGGCTGGAGGTAGCTGCCGTGAGGCCGCAGAAGCATCTTTGATGTCTGTTTGTGCGTGAATCGCCGCCATTCCGAAGCTGACTTCCTCGCGAGTCAGGCGGGACATGCCGGCCGGGTTGCCGAACAGGGTGCTGGCGTCGTCGGCCGAAGACGACCGGCCGGCGTAGGAGGTGCCCATGCCGCTGATGCTCTGTTCGTTCAGGGCAAAACCGGCGGCCATTGTGTGGCCGGACATTGCGCCGACGGCCAGGGCTAGAGCGGTCTTCAACCATGTTGTTTTCATTGTTGTACTCCTCGGAAAAAACGCGCCGGAACCTAGCAATCTTTTTCGAGGAGCCGCAAATGAAACAGTGCAATTTTTCGTAAATCACACGACGATCGGTCGTGAAAAAGCCCAAATTGAGGGTGAACACCGAATATTCCGAATCTGACTGGTCGGTCCGGTGGCGCGCCGTCAGGCGAGCGGCCGAGCGGAGTCGGTGATCCATTCGCTCCACGAGCCGGGATACAGGCGTCCCAGCGGGTAACCCGCCAGGCTCAGTGCGAACAGGTTGTGGCAGGCGGTCACGCCCGAACCGCAGTAGGCGATCACTTCGTCGCTCTGCCCTTGCAGCAGCTCGGCGAAGCGTTCGCGCAATTGCGCCGGACTGAGGAAGCGCCCGTCGGCCGCGAGGTTGTCGGTGAACGGTGCGCAGATCGCTCCCGGAATATGCCCGGCCACCGGGTCGATCGGCTCGACTTCGCCGTTAAAGCGAGGCAGGGCGCGGGCGTCCAGCAGCGGTTGGTCGAGGGTGGTGAGTTCGGCGAGTAGCTGCTGCGCCTCGATGATCAGGTCGTCGTCGGGCGTACCGGAAAAGTTGCCGCTCCGTGTCACGACTGGCCGTGTGTCGAGTGGCAGGTTGGCCGCACTCCACGCCTTGAAGCCGCCATCGAGCACAAACACGTCGTCGCGCTTGCCGAGCCAGGCCAGCAGCCACCAGGCGCGTGCGGCAAAAGCGCCGGGGCCGTCGTCGTACAGCACGATCTGGCTGTCGTCATCGATGCCCCAGCTGCGCAGGCGGGCGACGAGTTCCGTGGTGGCCGGCAGCGGATGGCGGCCGGTCACGCCCTTGATCACCGGGCCGGACAGGTCCTGCTCCAGATCGGCGAACTGCGCTCCCGGAATATGGCTCTGCGCATGGCTGCGCCGGCCGTATGCCGGGTCTTCCAGGGCGAAGCGGCAGTCGAGGATGCGCAGTCGCGGCTGCTGCAGGCGTTCGGCCAGTTGCTGCGCGCTGATGAGTTGGGCAAGGGGCATGGGCGGGCTCCGGTCGGCGATGAGTGCTGCACACTAGCAGGCCGCGCGCGCCCGATGAATGCCTCCGGCGCGCGGCGGCCGCGATATATACTGCGCGCCTCGTTCGGCCGCGCGCCGGTCGTCAGCCGAATCAAGGAGGGCCGTGTGGCCATCGAAACTCAATGGGTCCTGGATGATGCGCATCTGGCCCGCCTGTGCGCCGAGTGGCGGCAGCTGCCCTTCGTGGCGCTGGATACCGAATTCATGCGTGTCGATACCTTCTATCCGATCGCCGGCCTGGTGCAGGTCGGCGATGGGCGATGCGCCTATCTGATCGATCCGCTGGCGGTGAAGGACTGGCAGCCGTTCGCCGGGCTGTTGCAGGACAGCGCCGTGGTCAAGGTGCTGCATGCCTGCGGCGAGGATCTGGAAGTGCTGTCGCGCCTGACCGGGCAACTGCCGGCGCCGCTGTTCGATACGCAGCTGGCGGGCGGCTACCTCAATCTCGGCTTTTCCATGGGCTATTCGCGCCTGGTACAGGCGGTGCTGGGGCTCGATCTGCCGAAGGATGAAACCCGCTCCGACTGGCTGCAGCGCCCGCTGAGCGAGATGCAGGTGCGCTACGCGGCGCAGGACGTGCAACATCTGGCCGAGCTGTACGCCGCACTGTTGCCGCGCCTCAGCGACGACAAGCGGCGCTGGGTGATGGAGGACGGTGCCGAGCTGGTCGCCAATCTGCAGCGTGAAACCGATCCGGACGAAGCGTATCGCGAGGTCAAGCAGGCCTGGCGACTGCGGCCGCAACAGCTTGCCGTGCTGCGTGCACTGGCGGCCTGGCGCGAGCGGCAGGCGCGCGTGCGCAACCAGCCGCGCAATCGCATCCTGCGCGAGGCGAGCCTGTGGCCGCTGGCGCGCACACAGCCGAAGGACCTGGTGGCGCTGGCGCGCATCGATGACATGCACCCGCGCACCGTGCGCCAGGACGGCGAGACGCTGCTCGAACTGATTCGCCAGGCCGCCGCGCTGCCCGCGCAGGACTGGCCTGCGGCGCTGCCCGAGCCATTGCCGCTGGAAGTGTCGGCCGTGCTGAAGAAGCTGCGCGCCGTCGGCCAGCGCACGGCGAAGGAGCTGGATATCACGCCGGAGATCATGCTGCGCAAGAAAATCCTCGAGGCGCTGCTGAAAAGCGGCTATCCCGACGGCCCCTACAGTCTCCCCGAGTCGCTGCGCGGCTGGCGTCGTGAACGCATGGGGCAGGCATTGCTTGACGTACTGGAAAAATCGCCATCATGAAACGCATCTGCTCCATCTATAAAAGCCTGCGCAAGAACGAGATGTACCTGTACGTCGACAAGCGCGAGGCACTCACGCGCGTGCCCGAGGGGCTGCTCGCCGCATTCGGTACGCCGCAGCTCGCCTTCGAGCTGGTGCTGACGCCGGAGCGCCAGCTGGCGCGCGAGGATATCGGCAAGGTACTCGCCAATCTCGAGAAACAGGGCTACCACCTGCAGATGCCGCCGGCCGAGGATGAGTACATCGAGCACCTGCCCGAAGAGCTGCTGCGCATGAACGATCCGCTGTGACAACGTATCGCAGGCGGACTTGATCTGGATCGGGTTGCGTGCGGTTTCCAGGCCTATGCTGAAAGTCCCTGAACAAAGGAGGTGGTTCATGAACATTCAATCGTGGTTGCTTGGTTCATTGTTCGCCGGCCTGGCGCTGACCGCGCAGGCGCAAGACGCACCGGCCGCGGCCGACAACTCCGCGGCCTGGCAGCAGCACTGGCAGCAGATGCAGGACTACCGGCAGGCCTGGCAGACGGCGAAAACCCCGGAGGAGCGCCAGAAGCTGCAGGCCGAACACTGGCAGAGCATGCAGTCCGGCATGGGCATGATGGGTGGCTGCCCCGGCATGGGCATGAAGGGCGGCAAAGGCATGATGGGCGGCGGCATGATGGGTGCGCCGAGCCAGGAAATGCTCGACATGCGCATCAAGTACATGGAGCAGATGCTCGAGCAGATGCGCAGCCATCGCCAGATGCTCAATCAGTAATGACCCGGATGCATTCGGGCTGCCACGCGGCGGCCCGGATCGCACGTCATCCGGCCGCGCTTGGCCGGCCTCCGGGCAATGGCTAGACTTGCCACTTTGTCCGGAGCCTCAGTCGTAATGGCCGCCAAAGTCGAACCCTTCTGGATGCGCAAAACTCTCGCTGAACTCGATACCGAGGAGTGGGAGTCGCTGTGCGACGGCTGCGGCCTGTGCTGCCTGCAGAAGCTCGAGGACGAAGAGGACGGCAGCGTCTACTACACGCGCATCGCCTGCAAGCTGCTGGATCTGGACAGCTGCCGCTGTAGCGATTACCCCAACCGCCGGGCCAGCGTGCCGGATTGCATCCAGCTCAACGCCCGGGATGCCGCACAATTCAAATGGCTGCCGCCGACCTGCGCCTACCGCCTGGTCGCCGAAGGCAAGGACCTGCCACCCTGGCATCATCTCGTCTGTGGCGACCGCAACGCGGTGCACGTCGAACGTATCTCGCAGGCCGGCCGGATGCTTGCCGAAGGCAGCGTTGCCGAAGAGGATTGGGAAGATCACCTGATCTTTCGTGCCGGATGAGTCCGGCGCTGTCTGATGTTTCCCCGCCACCCCTGGTCCCGGAGTCATAGCCCGATGCCCGTTCATCTGCTCCCCCTGCTTGCCGTTCTGCTGCTCGGCGCGACCCCGGCACTGGCCGCGCAGCGGGTCGATCTCGATTACCTCGTGCGCTTTTTCCCAGAGCAGGATCAGGCCGAAGTGCAACTGACGCTGGAGAAGGGCGAGGTAATACGCAGCCTCGATCTGAATCTCGGTGACGAGGGGCACTACAGCGACTTCCAGGCGGACGGCGAATGGCTGCAGCAGTCGCCCGAGCGCGGTATCTGGCGGCCGGCGAAGGGCAAGGCCCGGCTGAGCTATCGCGTACGCATCAGCCATCCTCGCGACAACGGCCGTTTCGATGCGCGAATGACGGCGGACTGGGCGCTGTTTCGCGGTGATGATCTGGTGCCGGCGGCACGGCTCGATGAGTTGGAGGGTACGAAACTGGTTTCGCGCCTTAGCTTCGAGCTGCCCGAAGGCTGGAGGAGCGTCGAAACCGGCTGGCCGCGCATCGGCAAGAACCGCTTCCGCATCGACAACCCCGAGCGAATCTTCGATCGCCCCACCGGCTGGATGCTCGCCGGCAAGCTGGGCAGCCGTCGCGCGCGGCTAGGCGAGACCGATGTCACGGTTGCCGCGCCAGTGGGCGAGGGCGTGCGGCGCATGGACATCCTTACGCTGCTGACCTTTGTCTGGCCGGAGCTGCAGAACGTATTTCCGCGCGACCCGGACAAGCTGCTGATCGTCGGCGCCGGCGATCCGATGTGGCGAGGCGGGCTCTCGGCGCCGAATTCGCTTTATCTGCACGCCGATCGCCCCCTGGTCAGCGAGAATGGCACCAGCTCGCTGGTTCACGAGCTGGTACATGTCTTCAGCCGCATCAGCGACACCGACCGCAGCGACTGGATCAGCGAAGGCCTGGCCGAGTACTACGCCATCGAGCTGATGCGGCGTGCCGGCGGCATGAGCGAGGGACGCTACCAGGCGGTGCGCGAGCACCTCGCGCAGTGGAGTCGGGACGTCACCAGCCTGCGTACCGAGCGGGCGACCGGACCGGTCACCGCGCGGGCGGTATTGCTGCTGCAGGAGCTGGATCGGGAAATTCGCCAGCGCAGCAAGGGCCGGCATTCGCTGGACGATGTCAGTCGCGGGCTGATGCGCCTGGACAAGGCCAGCACCGACGACTTCATCGACATCACCGCGACGCTGCTCGGCGGTGCCTCCAAGGTGCTTGGCACGCCGCTGTTGCGTTGAGGGTTGGTGCGACGCAAAAGCGCGTTGCGCCTGGCGGTCGAATGGGTTGATTCAATCGCATTTAGCCCCTATACCCGGTGCGCGGTGCCGATATAATGCGGCCCTTTGCCGAATATCCGTTTGGATGGTTGCATAACGGCCGGCGGTGTCGTCGCACCGTGCAGTTTTCAGCCGATCGGCCGCAGTCTTCTGGAAGAAATCTATGAAAAGCGCAGAAATCCGTGAAGCCTTCCTGAGCTTCTTCGAAGAGAAGGGGCACACCCGTGTGGCCTCCAGTTCGCTGATTCCGGCGAACGACCCGACGCTGCTGTTCACCAACGCCGGCATGAACCAGTTCAAGGACTGCTTTCTCGGCCTGGAGAAGCGCACCTACACCCGCGCCACCACCAGCCAGAAATGCGTGCGCGCCGGCGGCAAGCACAACGACCTGGAAAACGTCGGCTACACCGCGCGCCACCACACCTTCTTCGAGATGCTCGGCAACTTCAGTTTCGGCGACTATTTCAAGCGCGACGCCATCACCTATGCCTGGGAATTCCTGACTTCCGAGAAGTGGCTGAACCTGCCCAAGGAGAAACTCTGGGTCACCGTCTATGCCAGTGACGATGAGGCGTATGACATCTGGACCAAGGAGGTCGGCATCCCCGCCGAACGCATGGTGCGCATCGGCGACAACAAGGGCGCGCCCTATGCCTCGGACAACTTCTGGGCGATGGGCGACACCGGCCCCTGCGGCCCGTGCACCGAGATCTTCTTCGACCACGGCGAGCACATCTGGGGCGGTCCGCCCGGCTCCCCGGAGGAAGATGGCGACCGCTACATCGAGATCTGGAACAACGTGTTCATGCAGTTCAACCGCACCGCTGACGGCGTTCTGCACCCGTTGCCAGCGCCGAGCGTGGACACCGGCATGGGCCTGGAGCGCATCAGTGCCGTGCTGCAGCACGTCAACTCCAACTACGAGATCGACCTGTTCCAGAGCCTGTTGAACGCCTCGGCTGCCGCCATCGGCTGCACCAACGACGGCCAGGCTTCGCTCAAGGTGGTCGCCGACCATATCCGCTCCTGCGGTTTCCTGATCGCCGACGGCGTGACGCCGTCCAATGAAGGTCGCGGCTACGTGCTGCGTCGCATCATTCGTCGCGCCTGCCGCCACGGCAACAAGCTGGGCGCCAGGGGCAGCTTCTTCTATCGCATCGTCGCGGCGCTGGTCGCCGAGATGGGCGCGGCCTTCCCCGAGCTGAAACAGCAGCAGGCGCATATCGAGCGCGTGCTGAAGAACGAGGAAGAGCAGTTTGCCAAGACCCTCGAACAGGGCCTGAAGATCCTCGAGCAGGATCTGGCCGAGCTGGCGGGCAGCGTCATCCCCGGCGACGTGGTGTTCAAGCTGTACGACACCTATGGCTTCCCGGTCGACTTGACCGCCGATATCGCCCGCGAGCGCGAGCTGACCCTCGATGAAGAGGGCTTCGAGCGCGAGATGCAGGCCCAGCGCGAGCGCGCCCGTTCGGCCAGTGCCTTCGGCATGGATTACAACAGCCTGGTCAAGGTCGAGGGCGAGACGCGTTTCACCGGCTACCAGGGCACCGTCGGTCGGGGCACGGTGCTGGCGCTGTTCAAGGAAGGCATGGCAGTCGATAGCCTGAGCGCTGGCGAGGAGGGTGTGGTGGTTCTGGACCAGACGCCGTTCTATGCCGAATCGGGCGGCCAGGTCGGTGACTGCGGCTATCTCGCGGCAGAAGGTCTACGCTTCGATGTGCGCGACACCAGCAAGGCCGGCGGGGCATTCCTGCACCACGGCATCCTCGACAGCGGCAGCCTGCGCGTCGGTGCCAGCGTCGATGCGACCGTCGATGACTCGGTACGCCAGGCCACGGCGCTCAACCACTCGGCGACGCACCTGCTGCATGCCGCACTGCGCGGGGCGCTTGGCGAGCACGTGAGCCAGAAGGGCTCGCTGGTCGACAGCCAGCGGCTGCGTTTCGATTTCAGCCATTTCGAGGCGATCAAGCCGGCGCAGCTCAAGGCGCTGGAAGACAGGGTCAATACCGAGATCCGTCGCAACACCGTGGTGGATATCGAGGAAACCGACATCGACAGCGCCAAGGCGAAGGGCGCGATGGCGCTGTTCGGCGAGAAGTACGGCGACACCGTACGGGTGCTGAGCATGGGCGGCGGGTTCTCCGTGGAGCTGTGTGGCGGCACCCATGTGTCGCGTACCGGTGATATCGGCTTGTTCAAGATCGTCAGCGAAGGCGGCGTGGCCGCCGGTGTACGGCGTATCGAGGCGGTGACTGGAGCCCAGGCGCTGGCTTATCTGAACGATGCCGAGGAGCAGCTGAAGGAAGCGGCGAATCTGGTCAAGGGCAGCCGGGACAACCTGCTGGACAAGCTGGCCGGCGTGCTCGAGCGCAACCGTCAGCTGGAAAAGGAGCTGGAGCAGCTCAAGGCCAAGGCGGCCAGTGCTGCCGGCGATGACCTCGCCGGTTCGGCAATCGAGCTGCAGGGCGTGCGGGTGCTGGCGGCGCGCCTGGATGGGCTGGATGGCAAGGCGCTGCTGGCGCTGGTCGATCAGCTCAAGAACAAGCTTGGCAGTGCGGTGATCCTGCTCGGCGGCGTGCAGGACGACAAGGTGGTTCTGGTGGCTGGCGTGACCCAGGATCTCACGGCCCGATTCAAGGCCGGCGACCTGATGAAGCAGGCGGCTGCCGTGGTGGGCGGCAAGGGCGGTGGGCGTCCGGATATGGCCCAGGGCGGCGGTAGCGAGCCGGGACGGCTGGACGAGGCCCTCGGTCTTGCGCGCTCCTTCGTCGAGCAGGGGCTCTGAGGCGCGCCGTGCCGGTTGGACGATTCAACGACTGCCCGCGATGGGCTTAGGCGGTAATGAAATGGCTTTGATCGTACAGAAATTCGGCGGCACCTCGGTCGGCTCCACCGAGCGCATCGAGCAGGTGGCCGAGAAGATCAAGAAGTTCCGCGAAGGCGGCGACGATATCGTCGTCGTGGTCTCGGCCATGAGCGGTGAAACCAACCGCCTCATCGATCTGGCCAAACAGATCAGCGATCAGCCTGTGGCGCGCGAGCTGGATGTGATGGTTTCCACCGGCGAGCAGGTGACCATCGCCCTGCTGGCTATGGCCCTGATCAAGCGCGGTGTACCGGCCGTCTCCTTCACCGGCAATCAGGTGCGCATTCTGACCGACAGCGCGCACACCAAGGCGCGCATCCTGCAGATCGATGCGCAGCGTATCCAGCGCGAGTTGAAGGCCGGGCGCGTGGTGGTGGTAGCTGGCTTCCAGGGCGTGGATGGGAAAGGCAATATCACCACGCTGGGCCGTGGCGGCTCGGATACCACGGGCGTGGCGCTGGCCGCTGCGCTCAAGGCCGATGAGTGCCAGATCTACACGGACGTCGATGGCGTCTATACCACCGATCCACGGGTCGTCGCCAAGGCCCGACGCCTGGACAAGATCACCTTCGAGGAAATGCTCGAAATGGCCAGTCTGGGCTCGAAGGTGCTG
Source organism: Stutzerimonas stutzeri TS44 (assembly GCA_000263395.1). GTDB lineage: Bacteria > Pseudomonadota > Gammaproteobacteria > Pseudomonadales > Pseudomonadaceae > Stutzerimonas > Stutzerimonas stutzeri_C. The sequence goes on along the minus strand of AJXE01000032.1, from coordinate 3,825 downwards.
CAGATCCGCGCCGTGGAGTTCGCCGGCAAGTACAGCGTGCCGCTGCGCGTGCTGCATAGCTTTCAGGAGGGTCCCGGGACCCTCATTACCCTTGATGAAGAGGAATCCATGGAACAGCCGATCATCTCAGGCATCGCCTTCAATCGCGACGAAGCCAAGCTGACCATCCGTGGGGTACCGGACACGCCCGGCGTGGCCTTCAAGATTCTCGGACCGATCAGTGCGGCCAATGTCGAGGTCGACATGATCGTGCAGAACGTGGCGCACGATAACACCACGGACTTCACCTTCACGGTGCATCGCAACGACTACAACAGCGCTCTGCAGATTCTGCAGACCATCGCGACCGAGATGGGCGCACGCGAGGTGATCGGCGACACCGATATCGCCAAGGTTTCGATCGTCGGGGTGGGCATGCGCTCGCACGCCGGCGTTGCGAGTCGTATGTTCGAGGCGCTGGCGAAGGAGAGCATCAATATCCAGATGATCTCGACTTCAGAAATCAAGGTTTCGGTAGTCATCGAGGAAAAGTATCTCGAGCTTGCCGTCCGTGCGCTGCATACTGCATTCGAATTGGATGCCCCGGCTGCCAAAACAGCCGAGTGAAGCACAGAAGGCGCGTCTAGTTCGCGCCTTCTGTCATGTTTGGCTGTGATCAGAGGAACTTTAGCGCCTCGCCGGAAGGTCAATAGCTGGTGAAGGTTGTACGCTAAATGTGCCGCGGCGCAGTATCCGCCTTTTATTTTGCAGACTGCTTACTGACTGAATCCGTTTTAAGGAGAAAGGAATGCTGATTCTGACTCGCCGGGTCGGAGAGACCCTGATGGTGGGTGACGATGTGACTGTCACTGTTTTGGGTGTGAAGGGGAACCAGGTACGCATCGGTGTGAATGCACCCAAGGAGGTTGCGGTGCATCGCGAAGAGATTTATCAGCGCATCCAGAAAGAGAAGGACCAGGAACCAAGCCACTAATTTTTATGTAATTTCTGGCTTTGCAAACGGGGTAAAGATGGTTATTATGCGCCCCGTGTTGCGGAGAGGTGGCCGAGTGGCCGAAGGCGCTCCCCTGCTAAGGGAGTACACCTCAAAAGGGTGTCGGGGGTTCGAATCCCCCCTTCTCCGCCATTTTGCGTTCTAGGGTTTCTAGTTTTGTGGATACCTGCTTTCAACTGAAAGCGTCACGGTAAAGTGCTTGACCATCATTCTTGAGTCCCTATAATGCGCACGCTCAGCGCACTCATAGCTCAGCTGGATAGAGTACTCGGCTACGAACCGAGCGGTCGGAGGTTCGAATCCTCCTGAGTGCGCCATTATGTAAGGTGCTTCGATTTTTTTCGAAGTGCATGCAGCCAGAAGCGATCTGGCTTATCAAGCGCTTACGCACTCATAGCTCAGCTGGATAGAGTACTCGGCTACGAACCGAGCGGTCGGAGGTTCGAATCCTCCTGAGTGCGCCATACAAAAAAGGGCCTGCAGCGATGCAGGCCCTTTTTCGTTTTCTGCGTGAATCATAGCTTGCCGGTAACGCAGTCGTTTTCATCGAAGGTTACGGTGCGCGTTCTGCCTTCGATGCTTTCGTAGCGATAGCGTGTGCGGCCATTGGTGCTGACGACGCTGGTCGGGCGTCCGAGGGCGCTTTCCACGTCGGAGCGGGTCATCCCGCTGAGGATGCGCTGTCTGATGATGGCGTTGCGGCGCTCGCTGCCGGTGACGCGGTTGCCGCAGCCGTCGTGCTGTTGCGCAACAACGGTGAGCGCGTCCGTGCGCGTCGGGGTGCTCTTGTGCGGTGTGCGGGGGGTGGTCGTGGCCATCCTGGTTGCCTTGCCGCTTCCCGGTGTCGGGTTGTGGGCCTGTTGCTTCTGCGTATCGGTGCCGCCTGGGCAGCCTTGCTGGGTGTAGGTGATTCGCCCGGCGGCGTCGGTGCAGCGGAATACGGTCGCTGCGGCCGGCGCCTGGCTGAACAGCAGGGACATGGCGAACAGGGCCGAGGGTAGGGAGTGGTGCATGTTCGTCCTCCATGACGAAAGAATGCACAAGCCTAGGCGCAAAAGTCCTCTTTGTGCAGTTGTGCCTCGCTGTGGCGTGAAGGCGTCGACAGATGAGCCTTTCTCGTGTCCGGGTGCTGTGAACGGAGGGCTGTGAATAGCTGCAAGCGGTTGTATCTGCAGTCATTTGAACAGCCTTGCCGATAGAGCAGTGGTATCATTGCGGCGTTCGCCTTCGGGCTTGTGGAATCGAACCATCCCATGGACTTACCCAGTAGTCGCTCAAGAATCCCGCTTGCCAATCACATGATTGATTGATCCTCTCGGCGTGCCCTCGCGCTGGGGGTGGAGTGCGCCATGACAGAAGTAGAAGCAAAAAAAACGCAAGAATCGCTGCAGGATCGCCTGGCGCAGGTGATCGAACTATTGCATCGGCATCGCCTGGTCGAGGACCTGACTCATCGTCAGGAGGGCGAGCATCAGGAGCTGGTGGAAAGCCTGGTGCATCGGCAGAACCTGGCGGAGTTGCAGCGCAGGCTTGATGCGCTGCACCCGGCGGACGTTGCGCATATTCTCGAAGCGCTCCCCCTCGATGACCGTCTTACCGTTTGGCAGCTGGTAAAGGCCGAGCGTGACGGTGACATTCTTCTCGAAGTTTCCGATGCGGTGCGCGAGACGCTGATCGCCGACATGGACGATCACGAGTTGCTCGCGGCGGCCAAGGAAATGGATGCCGACGAGCTGGCCGACCTCGCGCCGGAGCTTCCGCGAGACGTCGTTCACGAGCTGATGGAAACGCTCGATGCGCAACAGCGTGAGCGGGTTCGCTCGGCCCTGTCCTACGAGGAGGATCAGGTCGGTGCGTTGATGGATTTCGAGATGGTCACCATCCGCGAGGATGTCAGTCTGGAAGTCGTGCTGCGCTATCTGCGTCGCCTCAAGGAGCTGCCTGGCCACACCGACAAGCTGTTCGTGGTCGATTACGACGGCGTGCTCAAGGGGGTGTTGCCGATCAAGCGGCTGCTGGTCAACGATCCGGACAAGCAGGTGGCCGAGGTCATGGCCAGCGATCCTGTGACCTTCCATCCCGACGAAGACGCTTACGAGGCGGCGCAGGCCTTTGAGCGCTATGACCTGGTGTCCACGCCGGTGGTCGACAAGGGCGGGAAGCTGATCGGGCGTCTGACGATCGACGAGATGGTCGACCTGATTCGCGAGGAAAGCGAAAGCGAAGTGCTTAGCATGGCCGGTCTGCGCGAGGAGGAAGACATTTTCGCCTCGGTGTGGAAATCGGTACGCAACCGTTGGTCCTGGCTGGCCGTGAACCTGGTTACCGCATTCATTGCCTCGCGTGTGATCGGGCTGTTCGATGGCTCCATCGAAAAACTGGTGGCGCTGGCGGCGTTGATGCCGATTGTTGCGGGAATCGGCGGTAACTCGGGCAATCAGACGATCACCATGATCGTGCGTGCCATGGCACTCGATCAGGTCGGCACCGGCAACACGGCGCGCTTGTTGCGCAAGGAGCTTGGGGTAGGCTTGGTTAATGGTCTGGTTTGGGGCGGGGTGATCGGTCTTGTTGCCTACTGGCTGTACGGGAGTTGGTCGCTGGGCGTGGTGATGACGGCGGCGATGACCTTGAACTTGTTGCTGGCTGCACTGATGGGAGTGCTGATTCCCATGACGCTCGCCCGTCTCGGGCGCGATCCGGCGATGGGGGCGAGTGTGATGATCACGGCCATGACCGACAGTGGCGGTTTCTTCATCTTCCTTGGCTTGGCTACCGTGTTCCTCTTGTAATTTTGCTCTCTTGCTTCAGATGGCAAAAAAATCCGATAG
>AJXE01000031.1 GCA_000263395.1 Stutzerimonas stutzeri TS44 | reverse complement strand
CGATCAAGCGCGGCAACCCGCTGGATACCGACACCATGGTCGGCGCCCAGGCGTCCGAGCAGCAGTTCGACAAGATTCTGTCCTACATGGACATTGCCCAGCAGGAAGGCGCGCAGATCCTCACCGGCGGTGCCGCGGAGAAGCTCGAAGGCGGCCTGGCCAGCGGTTACTACGTGCAGCCGACCCTGATCAAGGGTCACAACAAGATGCGCGTGTTCCAGGAGGAAATCTTTGGGCCGGTGGTGGCCGTCACCACCTTCAAGGACGAGGCCGAAGCGCTGGCGATCGCCAACGACACCGAGTTCGGTCTGAGCGCTGGCGTCTGGACCCGCGACATCAACCGCGCCTACCGCATGGGCCGCGGCATCAAGGCCGGTCGCGTGTGGACCAACTGCTACCACCTTTACCCGGCACATGCCGCGTTCGGTGGCTACAAGAAGTCCGGTGTTGGCCGCGAAAACCACAAGATGATGCTCGACCACTATCAGCAGACCAAGAACCTGCTGGTCAGCTACGACATCAATCCGCTGGGCTTCTTCTGATTGGATGGGCTCCGGCGCAGCGCGCTCCCGCCGCGCCGGTTTCTTTGCTGGCACCTTAGGGTGCAGGGTCTTTCCGGGAGTTTCTCCCTCATGTCACCCGGGTGACTCGTTCGCAACGCGGCTTTTCAGCCGCGTTTTTTTATGCGCGGCAGAAGCGGCATTCGTCGGCAGGCCGCGTGTTCCGGGGCACTACGAAGGCAGGTTGAAATCTACTTCCAAAGTACCATTCTGCCGGTGGCGGACTGGGTGCTTAATGAGGGTGCCGGGCATTTCCGGCGCCACGTATAAGAAGAGGATCGAGCCATGTGGACCAAACCCGAATACACCGATCTGCGTATTGGTTTTGAAGTGACGATGTATTTCGCCAATCGTTGATCGTTTCCGCCCCGGCTCCGGCCGGGGCTTCGCTTTCAGGGGTAGCCCATGTTCATCCAGGTTCTCGGATCCGCTGCGGGCGGCGGTTTTCCGCAGTGGAACTGCAACTGCGCCAACTGCGCCGGCCTGCGCGCCGGCACGCTGCGGGCCCAGCCGCGCACCCAGTCATCTATCGCCATCAGCGAGGACGGCGTCGAATGGGTGCTGTGCAACGCCTCACCGGACATCCGCGCCCAGCTGGAAGGCTTTCCCAAACTGCAGCCAGCCCGCAAACCGCGTGATACCGCCATCGCCGCAATCGTCCTGCTCGATAGCCAGATCGACCACACGACCGGGCTGCTGACGCTGCGCGAAGGCTGCCCGCATGAAGTCTGGTGCACCGAGATGGTCCACCAGGACCTGACCAGCGGCTTTCCGCTGTTCAACATGCTCGAACACTGGAATGGCGGACTGAAGTGGAATCGTATCGAACTGCAGGGCAGCTTCGTCATTCCGGCGTGCCCGAACCTGCTGATCACGCCGGTTCCGCTGCGCAGCTCGGCGCCGCCGTATTCGCCGCATCGCAACGATCCGCATCCGGGCGACAACATCGGCCTGCTGATCGAGGATCGACGCAGCGGCGGCACGCTGTTCTATGCGCCGGGACTGGGGCAGATCAGCGATGGGCTGCTGGCAATCATGCGCCGCGCCGACTGCCTGCTGGTGGATGGCACACTCTGGCGTGATGACGAGATGCGCGTGCGTGAGGTCGGCGACAAGCTCGGAACCGAGATGGGCCACCTGCCGCAGAGCGGCCCGGGCGGAATGATCGAGGTGCTCGATGGGCTGCCGGCGGCACGCAAGGTACTCATCCACATCAACAACACCAACCCGATCCTCGACGAGGACTCCGCCGAGCGGGAAATCCTCGGCGAACACGGCATCGAGGTGGCGTTCGATGGCATGAGCATCGAACTGTAACTACGTACCCATTGCGCTCCGAACACCGAACAGAACGATAAGAAAAGGAATACCGCTATGACCCTGCCAGCCATGAGTCCCGCCGAGTTCGAACAGGCGCTGCGCGCCAAGGGCGAGTACTACCACATCCATCATCCGTTCCATCGGGCGATGTATGCCGGCCAGGCCACGCGCGAACAGATCCAGGGCTGGGTCGCCAACCGCTTCTACTATCAGGTCTGCATTCCGGTGAAGGATGCGGCGATCATGGCCAACTGCCCGGACCGCGACACCCGCCGCGAGTGGATTCAACGCATCATCGACCACGACGGCCGACCCGGCGAGGAAGGCGGCATCGAAGCCTGGCTGCGGCTGGCCGAAGCGGTGGGGCTGGATCGCGAGCAGGTGCTGTCGCAGGAGCTGGTGCTGCCCGGCGTGCGCTTTGCGGTGGATGCTTACGTCAACTTCGCCCGTCGCGCCAGCTGGCAGGAAGCAGCCAGCAGCTCGCTGACCGAACTCTTTGCGCCGACCATCCACCAGTCGCGCCTGGATGCCTGGCCGCAGCATTACCCGTGGATCGATGCGTCCGGCTACGACTATTTCCGCAAACGCCTGAAGGAGGCACGCCGAGACGTCGAGCATGGCCTGCGCATTACCCTGGAACACTACCGCACCCGTGAAGCCCAGGAGCGCATGCTGAACATCCTGCAGTTCAAGCTCGACGTGCTCTGGAGCATGCTGGACGCCATGAGCATGGCTTACGAGCTGGATCGCCCGCCTTACCACACCGTGACCGCCGAGCGGGTCTGGCACAAGGGTATTGCGCTGTAAGCGCCGAGGATCGGCTGCGTAGGGTGGAAAACGACCACAGGTCTTTTCCACCGTGGTGAACAGAGGTGGGACGCGCTGCGCGCGTTTCCCGCCGACGGAGAATGACGATGAGCGAAAACATCCTGCTCAAGATTCCGGCCCTGCGCCGCGGCTTTCGCTTTCAGTTCGAGCCGGCGCAACAGTGCCACGTGCTGCTCTATCCCGAGGGCATGATCAAGCTCAACGACAGCGCCAGCGAGATTCTCAAGCGCGTGGACGGCGCGCGCACGGTGGGCGGCATCGTCGCGGACCTGCAGGTGAGTTTTCCGGCGGCGGAAGGTATCGCCGAAGACATCCTGGCGTTCCTGGAGGTGGCCGTTGAACGGTTCTGGATCGAGCTTCGCTAAACCCGGCTTTGAACCCGGTCCGCCGCTCTGGCTGCTCGCCGAGCTGACCTATCGCTGCCCGCTGCAGTGCCCGTACTGCTCCAACCCGCTGGATTTCGCCCGCAGTCACGAGGAGCTCAGCACTGCGGAATGGATCGAGGTGTTTCGTCAGGCCCGCGAGATGGGCGCCGCACAGCTGGGATTTTCCGGCGGCGAGCCGCTGGTCCGCGAGGATCTGGCCGAACTGATCGGCGCAGCGCGCAAGCTCGGCTACTACACCAACCTGATTACCTCCGGTATCGGCCTGACCGAAGCGAAGATCGCGAGCTTCGCCGAGGCCGGGCTCGATCACATTCAGATCAGCTTTCAGGCCGCCGACGAGGAGGTGAACAATCTGCTCGCCGGCTCGAAGAAGGCCTTCGCCCACAAGCTGGAAATGGCCCGAGCGGTGAAGAAGCATGGCTACCCGATGGTGCTCAACTTCGTTACTCACCGGCACAACATCGACAACATCGACCAAATCATCCGCCTGTGCATCGAATTGGAAGCCGATTTCGTCGAGCTCGCCACCTGCCAGTTCTACGGCTGGGCCGAGCTGAACCGCGCCGGCCTGCTGCCGAGCAAGGAGCAGCTGGTGCGCGCCGAGCGCATCACCAATGAGTGGCGCGACAAGCTGGCCGCGGAGAACCACCCGTGCAAGCTGATCTTCGTCACCCCGGATTACTACGAGGAGCGCCCCAAGGCCTGCATGAACGGCTGGGGCAACCTGTTCCTCGACATCACCCCGGATGGCACCGCGCTGCCTTGCCACAGCGCGCGGCAGCTGCCGGTGGAGTTTCCCAATGTGCGCGAGCACAGCATCGAGTACATCTGGCGGCACTCGTTCGGCTTCAACAAGTTCCGCGGCTACGACTGGATGCCCGAGCCTTGCCGCAGCTGCGATGAGAAGGAAAAGGACTTCGGCGGCTGTCGCTGCCAGGCCTTCATGCTCACCGGCGATGCCGCCAATGCCGACCCGGTGTGCAGCAAGTCGCCACAGCACCGCAAGATACTCGCCGCGCGCGAGCAGGCCGAACATGCGGCACTGGGGCTCGACCAGCTGCAGCATCGCAATGAGAAGGCCTCGAAACTGATCTGCAAGATGTAGCGCCCATGAGTGAGCGAGCGACGGTTCCCTATGGCTTCTGGCCCAGCGGCTGGAGCGCCGAAAGCGCCGCCGCGGCCTGCGGTGATTTCACCGAGCTGCGCGCCGGGCATGGCGGACTGTTCTGGATCGCCTACGACCCCGGCGAGGCACGCTGCAGCCTGTGGTACTGGCGCGATGGCGGGGCGCGCTGCCTGACTCCGGTCGGCTACTCGCTGCGCAGCCGGGTCTATGAATACGGCGGCGGCGCCTTCTGCCTGACCGCGCAGGGCATAGCCTTCGGCAACGAAGCCGACCAGCAGATTTACCTGCAGAGCTTGGCAGCGGATGGCAGCACCAACCCGCCAACGTCGCTGACCTTCAACGGCAACTGTCGCTACGGCGCGCTGCACTTTGATAGCCTCGGCGCGGCGATCCTCGCGGTGGAGGAGGACCACGCACAACAGCCCGTGCGGCATCGCATCGTCAGCATCGCTCTGGCCGATGGCGCGCGCCGGGTCGTTGCCGAGGGCGCGGACTTCTACGCCTCACCGATGACGAGCAGCCTGGGCGACCGCCTGGCCTGGATCGAGTGGAGCCGCCCCGAACAGCCCTGGACGTCCACCAGCCTTTGGCTCGCCGAGCGCGGCGCCGACGGCGCCTGGGGCGCGCGCCATTGCGTGGCTGGGGTTGCCGGTGACGAAGCGTTGCAGCAACCGCGCTTCTGCGCCGCCGGCGAGCTGTATTGCCTGTCCGATCGAGCAGGTGGTTGGCAGCCCTGGCGCGAGCAGGCGGGGCGCTTGCAGCCGCCCGAACTGGATATGGCGTCGGATACCGACTGCGCGCCGGCGCCCTGGGAACTGGCGACCTGCAGTTACCTGCCGCTGGCTACCGGCGGCATGCTGCTGACCCGCATGAGCGATGGTCAGGGCCTGTTATTCGAATACGCCGAGACGGGCAGGGCGCGGCAACTGGCCAATGAATTCTCGCGCTGCCGCCAGCTGGCCGCCGACGATCACCACTTCTACTGCATCGCCGGCTCGCCCGCGCACACCCCGGCAGTGCTGGCGATTGCGCGCGACAGCGGCAGCGTGCGGATACTCGCAGGCGGCGCACGACCACTGCCGGACGATGAGCTTGCACGTCCGCAGAGTCTGTACTTTGCGACCGGAGTCGAGGCAGGCGAACGCGCACATGCGTTCTTTTACCCCCCGTGCAACGCGCACTGCAATGGCCCGGACGGTGCACGACCGCCGCTGCTGGTATTCGTCCACGGCGGGCCGACGTCGGCGTGTTATCCGGTCTTCGATCCGCGTATCCAGTTCTGGACGCAGCGCGGTTTTGCCGTGGTCGACGTCAACTATCGCGGCAGCAGCGGCTTCGGTCGCGCCTACCGGATGCGGCTGCGCGAGCAGTGGGGCGTGTTGGATGTCGAGGATGCCTGCCGGGTGGTCGATGCGCTGGCCGAGCGCGGCTGGATCGACGCCACGCGGGCCTTCATCCGCGGGTCCAGCGCTGGCGGTTATACCGCGCTCTGCGCCCTGGCCGCCGATTCGCGCTGGCGCGGCGGCGCCAGCCTGTACGGCGTCAGCGACCCCCTGGCGCTGCGGCGCGGCACCCACAAGTTCGAAGGCGACTACCTGGATTGGCTGATCGGCGATCCGTGCCTGGTGCCGCAGCGCTTCCAGCAGCGCGCGCCACTGCACAATGCCGGGCGGATCGAGGCGCCGGTGATCTTCTTCCAGGGCGGTCGCGATGCCGTGGTGCTGCCTGGTCAGACCGAGTCGATGGTTGCGGCGCTGCGCGCGCGCGGCGTTCCGGTCGAGTACCGACTCTATCCCGAGGAACGGCACGGCTTTCGCCAGGCGCGCCATTTGGCTGACGCGTTGACTGGTGAATGGCGCTTTTACCAGCGGTTGCTGTGAGGTGCGGGCCGGCGACGGTCGGTCGTCTTTCGGTGGATTGCTTTAGCTGGGTAATGCAGTAGGCTTGCGCCGTTGTAACAAAAAATAAAAAGGCCGCAGTCATGAGCCCGAATATCAGCCTTCAGCGTAAATTCTTATCCCCTGAAATCGTCTTCGGCGCCGGCTGTCGGCACAGCGTCGGCACCTGCGCGAGCAATTTCGGCGCGCGCAAGGTGTTGGTGGTGTCCGACCCCGGCGTGGTCGCTGCGGGTTGGGTGGCCGACGTGCAGGCCAGCCTGGAGCGCCAGGGCATCGAGCATCACCTGTTCACCGAGGTGTCGCCGAACCCCCGTTGCGAGGAGGTGATGCTCGGCGCCGAGGCCTACCGCAACCAGGGCTGCAACGTGATCGTCGCCGTCGGTGGCGGTAGCCCGATGGATTGCGCCAAGGGCATCGGCATCGTCGTCGCTCACGGCCGCCACATCATCGAGTTCGAAGGCGTGGACACCCTGCGGATTCCCAGTCCGCCGCTGATCCTGATTCCCACCACTGCTGGCACTTCGGCGGACGTCTCGCAGTTCGTGATCATCTCCAATCAGGACGAGCGGATGAAGTTTTCCATCGTCAGCAAGGCCGCCGTGCCGGACGTCTCGCTGATCGACCCGGAAACCACCCTGAGCATGGACCCGTTCCTCTCCGCCTGTACCGGCATCGACGCGCTGGTGCATGCCATCGAGGCATTCGTCTCCACTGGCCACGGCCCGCTGACCGACCCGCACGCGCTGGAGGCGATGCGCCTGATCAACGGCAATCTGGTGCAGATGATCAGCAACCCGGCCGACCTGGCACTGCGCGAGCAGATCATGCTCGGCAGCATGCAGGCGGGCCTGGCGTTCTCTAACGCGATCCTCGGCGCAGTGCATGCCATGTCGCACAGCCTCGGCGGCTATCTCGACCTGCCGCATGGCCTGTGCAACGCGGTGCTGGTCGAGCATGTGGTTGCGTTCAACTACGACGCCGCGCCGGACCGCTTCAAGGTGGTCGCGCAGACGCTGGGCATCGACACCCGTGGCCTGAACCACCGGCAGGTACGCGAGCGACTGGTCACCCACCTGATCAGCCTCAAGCAGGCGATCGGCTTCAACGAAAGCCTGGGGCTGCACGGCGTGCGGCTGACCGACATTCCGTTCCTTTCCCACCATGCGATGCAGGACCCGTGCATCCTCACCAATCCGCGCTCGTCGACGCAGAGGGACGTCGAGGTCGTCTATGCCGAAGCCCTCTGACGAGCAGCAGCGGGCGCTGACCCAGCTGCTCGGCTTCGGCAGCCATTCGGCGCGCAAGAGCCATTACCCCGAGCTGCTGGCGCGCCTGGAAGAGCTGGAGGCCGAGCGCAATCGCTACAAATGGCTGTTCGAGCACGCTGTGCATGGCATTTTCCAGGCCAGCCTGCAGGAGGGCATTCGCGCGGCTAACCCGGCGCTGGCGCGAATGTTGGGTTACGAAACCCCGGAAGAAGCGCTGTGGGCGCTGACCGATCTTTCGCATCACCTGTTCATTGGCGGCGAGGATGAGCTGCGGCAGATTCGCTACACGCTGAGCCAGCAGCACGGTCTGTTCGGTTACGAAACGCGGTTGCGGCGGCGGGATGGCAGCGCCATCTACGTGCTCATGAACCTGCTGCTCAAGCCCGACGAAGATGGCCTGGTGGAAGGCTTCGTCGCCGACATCACCGAGCGCAAGCTCGCCCAGCTGCGCCTGCTGCAGCTCAACGAGCAGCTCGAACAGCGCGTCGCCGAGCGTACCTGCGAGCTGCGCGATGCGCGCGACGCCGCTGAGGCGGCCAACCTGAGCAAGGACAAATATCTGGCCGCCGCCAGCCACGACCTGCTGCAACCGCTGAATGCCGCGCGCCTGCTGATTTCGACCCTGCGCGAGCGCAAGCTGCCCGGCGAGGAACTTAACCTCGTCGAACGCGCGCTTCAGGCGCTGGAAGGTGCCGAAGACCTGCTCACCGATCTGCTGGATATTTCCAAGCTCGATCAGAGCGCGATCAAGCCGGATATCGACACCTATCGCCTGGACGAAGTGCTGTTGCCGCTGGTGTCCGAGTTCCAGCCGGTCGCCGCGGCGGCTGGCCTGCAACTGGTGCATTTCATTCCTGCATACGCGATCCAGAGCGATTTCCGCCTGCTGACCCGCATCCTGCGCAACTTCCTCAGCAACGCCTGCCGCTACACCGAACGCGGCCGGGTGTTGCTCGGTGCACGCAAGCGCGGCACCGCGCTGCGCATCGAGGTCTGGGACACCGGGCGTGGCATTCCCGCCGAGCAGATACAGTCGGTCTTCCTCGAATTCAACCAGCTCAACGTCGAGCGTGCCGCTGAGCGGCGCGGCGTCGGTCTGGGTCTGGCGATCGTCGATCGTATCGCCAAGATGCTCGACTACCGCATCCAGGTGCGTTCGCAGCCGGGGCGCGGCTCGGTCTTCAGCATCGAGGTACCGCTGGCCGAGGCGTTGCCGGCGCGCACGAGCGAGGTGTTGGCCGGCCTGCCGCAGCTGGGCAACCCGCTGCCAGGGCGGCGTCTGCTGGTGCTCGACAACGAACTCAGCATCCTCCACAGCATGGCTGCGTTGCTCACTCAGTGGGGCTGCGAAGCGCTCACGGCGACCGACGAGGCCAGCGCGCTGGAAGTGCTGCAAGGGCGTGCACCGGAGCTGATCCTGGCCGACTACCACCTGGACCTCGGAGTCACCGGCTGGGAAGTGGTGCAGGCGCTGCGGCTGCACTTCAATGCGGCGATTCCGCTGGTGATGATTACCGCCGACCGCAGCGACGAGTGCCGCAAACAGCTGCAGGGGCTTGGCGTGCCGGTGTTGAACAAGCCGGTCAAGGCCGGCAAGATGCGCTCCGTACTCAGCCACCTGCTCGGCGAACGACCGTCCGCGGACGGTGCCTGAAGCCGATCTCGATCAAGTTCTTGTTAGCCCGTCCGCCACTACACTGGCCGCCATGAAAACCTGTCTGTCGCTGTGCCTGCTACTGCTGATCAGCCTCATGCTTCCCGTCGACGGGCTGGTCGCGGCTGAGCGCATGACACAGCCCTGCACGATGCAGCCGGCAGACACGCAACATGGCGCCATGCAGCATGCTGCGGACCTCCACGCCGACCAGCATGGCGACCACGGGCACGATGGCAATCCGCAGTGCAAGAGCGGCCATCAGTGCAAGACCGGCTGCCTGTTGCAGTTCGCCGTCCCCAGGGCGGATGTCGATGCACCGTCGTCCCGGCTGATCGTCTACCTTCCCGACTTCATTCCCTCGCGTAACGGCGCCGACGTCTGGCGTCCCCCGTGCGCCTGATTCCCCATCCGAGCTGACTGGTCCGTCGCCTGGCGACTGACCTCGCGCGTGCCCGCCCGGCACGCAGGATCCGAGGAATCCGCACATGCAATCCCGATTGATGCGAGACATTCGCGCGCGTGCCGCCGTGGCCGCGTGCGCCCTGGCGTTGCCGGCTGCCGCCAGCGCGCTGAGCTTCGACGAGGCCCTGGCGCTGGCTCAGCAGCAGGCGCCGTCCCTGCAGGCCGAAGCCGCCAAACTGCAGGCCGCTCGTAGCGACGCCGTACCTGCCGGCGAACTGCCCGACCCGAAACTGTTGCTCGGCGTACAGAGCGTGCCGATCGAAGGCAACGACCGCTGGAGCCTGGACCGCGACGGTATGACCATGAGCATGGTCGGCCTGATGCAGGACGTGCCCAACCGCGACAAGCGCCGCGCCCGGGTCGAGGTGGCGAATGCTGGCATCCAGCGTGCCGCCGCCGAGCGCGCGGTCGAGGCACTGAACGTGCGCCAGGCCACCGCCCAGGCGTGGATCGCCAGCCACGCCATCGAGCGCAAGCTGGCGACCTTCGACGCGCTCTATGCCGAGAATCGCCTGCTCGGCGAAACCGTGCGGGCGCGGATTGCCGGTGGGCGCGGGCAGGCCGCCGACAGCGTGCTACCGCGCCAGGAAGCGGCCTTGCTCGATGAGCGCGCCGATGAACTGCATCGCCAGCGCCGGCAGGCCCGCGCGGCGCTCGCCCGCTGGATCGGTGAAGCCGCCAGCGAGCCGTTGGAGGGCAGCGTGCCGCACTGGTCGCTCGACGCCCCGGCGCTGCAGCGCGAGCTGCACCAGCATCCGCAACTGCAGGCCTACACGCCGATGACGCAGCAGGCGCAAGCGCGTATCCGCGAGGCGACCGCCGAGAAGAAGCCCGACTGGAGCTGGGAAGTGGACTACCTGCGCCGCGGGCAGGAATTCGGCGACATGGTCAACCTGCAGGTCAGCTTCGACCTGCCGCTGTTCACCAGCACGCGGCAGAACCCGCGCATCGCCGCCCGGCATGCCGAACTCAACCAGCTGGAAGCCGAGCGCGAGGCGCTGGAGCGGCAGTTCGCCGAGCAGCTGGACAACGAACTGGCCGAACTCGACCGCCTGCAACGTGCCCTGACGCGCACCCGCGAGGTGCTGCTGCCGCTGGCGCGCGAGCGTAGCGAACTCAGTCTGGCCGACTACCGCGCCGGTCGCGGCGAGCTGGAGACGCTGCTGGCGGCGCGTCGCGAACTGATCGAAACGCGCCTGAAGGAAATCGACCTCGAAGGCCAGCAGGCCATTGCTGCCAGCCGCCTGTACTTCGCCTATGGAGATGCGCAATGAGCCAGACCGTTCTCAAGACCGGCGTACTGATCGCCGTCACCACCGCGCTGGGGCTGGCCGGTGGCTACTGGCTGGCCTCGCGTCAGCCGCATGCCGCGCCGCAGGATGTATCCGCCAGTGCCGTCAGCGAGCGCAAGGTGCTCTATTGGTACGACCCGATGATGCCGCAGCAGCGCTTCGACCAACCGGGTAAATCACCGTTCATGGACATGGATCTGGTGCCACGCTACGCCGACGAGACAGACGCCGGCGGTGCGCCGACGGTGCGTATCGACGCCGACATCACCCACAACCTCGGCGTGCGCCTGGCAACGGTCAGCCGCGGCCAGCTGGCGCGCAACATCGAGGCCGTCGGCGTGCTCGGTCTCAATGATCGTGACGTGGCGCTGGTGCAGGCGCGCGCGGCGGGCTTCGTCGAGCGCGTCTACCGACTGGCGCCGGGCGATGTGCTAACGGCCGGCGCGCCGCTGGTGGACCTGCTGATACCCGAATGGGTGGCCGCGCAAGAGGAATTCCTTGCGTTGCGCCGCAGCGGCGATCGCGCGCTGCTGGACGGTGCGCGCCAACGCCTGCGGCTGGTCGGCATGCCGGCCGAGGCGATCCGCCAGCTGGAGCGGTCCGGCAGGGTGCAGGCACTGCAGACCGTGCGTGCGCCCATCGGCGGTGTGCTGCAGGAGCTGGACGTGCGCGAAGGCATGAGCGTCGACGCCGGCGCGCCGCTGGCGCGAATCAACGGGCTGGACAGCGTCTGGCTCGAAGTCGCGGTGCCTGAAGCGCAGGCCGGCGGCATTCGCACCGGGCAGGCGGCAACGGCGCATTTGCCGGCGCTGCCCGGTGAGCCAATCGCGGGCACGGTGACCGCGGTGTTGCCCGAGGCCACGGCGGCCAGTCGCACGCTACGTGTGCGGGTGGAACTGCCCAACGCCGAAGGTCGGTTGCGCCCAGGCCTGAGCGCACGGGTCGAACTGGCCGAGCAGGGCGCGCAGAGTGCATTGCTGATCCCCAGCGAGGCGGTGATTCGTACCGGCAAGCGCGCGCTGGTGATGCTCGCCGAGGCTGGCGGCCGCTATCGTCCGGTGGAGGTGCAGCTCGGTGTCGACAGCGGCAGCCAGACCGCCATCCTGCAAGGGCTGGAGGAGGGCCAGCAGGTGGTCGCGTCCGGGCAGTTCCTGCTCGATTCCGAGGCCAGCCTGCGCGGCATCACCGCCGTTGCCGCGCCGCCGACGGAGGCACATGAACATGCCGATGCCGCACCAGCCGAGCCTTTCACACACGCGATGCATGAGCATGCCGCGCCGAGCGCGCATTCGATGCATGCGGCCCAGGCGCCGATCGCCGCAGCGCTGCACGAGGCCGAAGGGCGCATTGTCGAGATCAGCGGGCAGGGCGTGAAGATCGCCCACGGCCCGTTCAAGACCCTCGGAATGCCGGGCATGACCATGCGCTTCGCGGTGGCTGACGCGCATCTGCTGCACGGGGTGCAGGTCGATGACCGGGTGCGCTTCGCCGTGCGCGAGACTGGCGCCGGGCTGGTCATCGAGCAGATGGAGCAGCAGCCATGATCGCTGCGCTGATTCGCTGGTCGGTGGTCAATCGCTTCCTGGTGCTGCTGGCCACACTGCTGATGACCGCGGTGGGCATCTGGGCGCTGCGCACCACGCCGATCGACGCGCTGCCGGACCTGTCCGACGTGCAGGTGATCATCCGCACGCCGTATCCGGGGCAGGCGCCGCAGATCGTCGAGAACCAGATCACCTATCCGCTGACCACCACCATGCTCTCGGTGCCCGGGGCGAAGACCGTGCGCGGCTATTCGTTCTTCGGCGACAGCTTCGTCTACGTGCTGTTCGAGGACGGCACCGACCTGTACTGGGCGCGTTCGCGGGTGCTGGAGTACCTGAGCCAGGTGCAGAGCCGCCTGCCGGACGGCGCCAAGCCGTCGCTCGGCCCGGATGCCACCGGTGTCGGCTGGATCTACCAGTACGCGCTGGTCGACCGCAGCGGCACGCATGACCTGGCGCAACTGCGCAGCCTGCAGGACTGGTTCCTCAAGTTCGAGCTGATCACCCTGCCCAACGTTGCGGAGGTCGCCACCATCGGCGGCATGGTCCGCCAGTACCAGGTGCTGCTCGACCCGCTGAAGATGGCCAGCCTCGGTGTGACCCAGGCGCAGGTGAGCGAGGCCATCGGCCGCGCCAACCAGGAAACCGGCGGCGCGGTACTGGAGCTGGCGGAAACCGAGTATATGGTGCGTGCCTCGGGCTACCTGCAGACGCTTGACGACTTCCGCCAGATTCCGTTGCGGCTCAGTGACGCCGGGGTGCCGGTGACGCTCGGCGATGTCGCGCACATCCAGCTCGGCCCGGAGATGCGCCGTGGCATCGCCGAGCTGGATGGTGAAGGGGAAACCGTCGGTGGCGTGATCATCCTGCGCAGCGGCAAGAACGCGCGGGAAACCCTGGCGGCCGTGCATGCCAAGCTCGACGAGCTGAAAAAGAGCCTGCCGCAGGGCGTGGAGATCGTCACCACCTACGACCGCAGCCAGCTGATCGACCGCGCGGTGCACAACCTCAGCTTCAAGCTGCTGGAGGAGTTCATCGTCGTCGCACTGGTCTGCGGGCTGTTCCTCTGGCACCTGCGCTCATCCCTGGTGGCCATCGTCTCGCTGCCGATCGGCGTGCTGCTGGCCTTCGCGGTGATGCGTTACCAAGGCATCAACGCCAACATCATGTCGCTGGGCGGTATCGCCATCGCCATCGGCGCGATGGTCGATGCGGCGGTGGTGATGATCGAGAACGCGCACAAGAAGGTCGAAGCCTGGCGGCATGCCAACCCGGGCCGGACGCTGGAGGGCGAGGAGCACTGGCGGGTGATGACCCAGGCCGCGCAGGAGGTCGGCTCGGCGCTGTTCTTCTGTCTGCTGATCATCACCCTGTCGTTCATTCCGGTGTTCACCCTGGAGGCGCAGGAAGGCCGGCTGTTCGGCCCGTTGGCGTTCACCAAGACCTACGCGATGGCCGCTGCCGCCGGGCTCTCGGTGACGCTGGTGCCGGTGTTGATGGGCTACTGGATTCGCGGGCGGCTGCCGGATGAGGCGCGCAATCCGCTCAACCGCGGGCTGATCCGCCTCTACCGGCCGGCGCTCGACGCGGTGCTGGGACATCCGAAAACCACGCTCGTCGCTGCGTTGCTGGTGCTGGCGACCACGCTGTGGCCGATGACCCGGCTGGGCGGCGAGTTCCTCCCGCCGATGGACGAGGGCGATCTGCTCTACATGCCCTCGGCGCTGCCGGGCCTGTCGGCGCAGAAGGCCGCGCAGCTGTTGCAGCAGACCGACCGGATGATCCGCACGGTGCCGGAAGTCGCCACGGTGTTCGGCAAGGCCGGGCGTGCCGAGTCGGCCACCGACCCGGCGCCGCTGGAGATGTTCGAGACCACCATCCAGTTCAAGCCGCGCGAGCAGTGGCGCGCCGGCATGACCCCGGAAAAACTGGTGGAGGAGCTGGATCGCGCGGTGCAGGTACCGGGACTGACCAACATCTGGATTCCGCCGATCCGCAACCGCATCGACATGCTCGCCACCGGTATCAAGAGCCCCATCGGGGTGAAGATCGCCGGCGCCAATCTGGAGGAGATCGACCGGGTCAGCCAGCAGGTTGAAACCATTGCCAAGACAGTGCCGGGTGTCAGTTCGGCGCTGGCGGAACGCCTGGTCGGCGGGCGCTACATCGATATCGACATCGACCGCCAGGACGCCGCGCGCTACGGGCTGAACATCGCCGACGTGCAGGCCATCGTCGCCGGTGCCATCGGCGGTGAAAGCGTCGGCGAAACGGTGGAAGGCCTGGCGCGTTACCCGATCAGCGTGCGTTACCCACGTGAATGGCGCGACTCGCCGCAGGCGCTGGAGCAGCTGCCGATCCTCACGCCGCAGGGCGCGCAGATCACCCTCGGCAGCGTGGCGCGGGTGCGTGTCAGCGATGGCCCGCCGATGCTGCGCAGCGAAAACGCGCGGCTGTCTGGCTGGGTGTACGTCGATGTGCGCGGGCGCGACATCGCCTCGGTGGTGGCTGATCTGCGCCAGGCGGTGAGCACCGGCGTCGAGCTGCAGCCGGGCATGAGCCTGAGCTATTCCGGTCAGTTCGAGTACCTCGAGCGCGCCAACGAGCGGCTCAAGTTGGTGGTGCCGGCGACGCTGCTGATCATCTTCGTGCTGCTCTACCTGACGTTCGGGCGCATCGACGAGGCGCTGCTGATCATGCTGACGTTGCCGTTCGCGCTGACCGGCGGCGTCTGGTTCCTCTATCTGATGGGCTACAACCTGTCGGTGGCCACCGGCGTCGGCTTCATCGCCCTGGCCGGGGTGGCGGCAGAGTTCGGGGTGATCATGCTGCTGTACCTCAAGCATGCCTGGAGCGACCGTCAGCAGGTCGGCCGGCATGACGAGGCGGCGCTGTGCGAGGCGATCCGCGAAGGCGCGGTGCAACGCGTGCGGCCCAAGGCGATGACGGTGGCGGTGATCGTCGCCGGTTTGCTGCCGATCCTGCTCGGTGCCGGCACCGGCAGCGAGGTGATGAGTCGCATCGCCGCGCCGATGGTCGGAGGCATGCTGAGTGCGCCGTTATTGTCGCTGTTCGTGCTGCCGGCGGCCTATCGGCTGATGCGCCGCCCTCGTCGCTAGTCCGGCGGGCAGCGGCGGGCGACGTGCTGCGCGCGCTGGTGCGGCAGTCTGCCAGACCCAGCCGGGTTGGACGGGTAGCGGAGCGGCTGCGGTAGCCGCTTCGTCTTTACGCCCGGGGGCCTGACAGGGCCTCGGGCGTATCGATATCCCAGACGATGGCCGGATCGTCCACCGCCAGCTCGAATACCTGCCCGTCACGAAACAGCCGCTTGGCCCCCGTGTCGCCGCTCAGCCCGACCAACTGCCCGCCGTAGGCGCGGCCGAAACCGACCGGGTGGCCCCGGCGTCCCTGCCAGGTCGGTACCACGATCAGCTCGTCCCGCAGGGCCGCGGCGACCTGGGCGACGGTCGCAGGCCGAATGCACGGCATGTCGCCCAGAGCGATCAGCCAGCCCGCGCAATCCGGCGCCCGCACCACCGCGGCGGCGATGCTGTCGCCCATCCCGGCGGACTCCAGGGTCACCAGCTCGCAGCCGTGGGCCAGGCCGAGGTCGATGGCTGCGCGGTTCTCCGGGCGGGTCACCAGCAGGGTCCGCGCCACCTGTCCGCACAGGCTCCGCAGCGCATGCTCCAGCACCGTCCGCTCGTGGCCGTCGTGACCGTGGCAGCGGGCCAGCAGCTTGTCGCTATCGTTTCCGGCGACCTGGCGAAAGCGCGTCCCCAGGCCAGCGGCCAGCAGGATGGCGCAGACTCCGCCGCTCACGCCGGCTGTGCCTGTAGCCGGGAGTGGGAGGCCGCGGTCTGCCCGTTCTTCAGCGCGACGATCTGGGCCAGCAGCGACAGGGCGATTTCCGGCGGGGTGTGGCTGCCGATGGGCAGGCCGATCGGGCCGTGCAGGCGGTCGATGGCGTCCCGGGGCAGCCCCAGCGCAACCAGCCGCTCGCGGCGCTTGGCGCTGTTGACCCGCGAGCCCAGGGCGCCGACGTAGAAGGCACGGGACTCCAGGGCGGTGAGCAGCGCCATGTCGTCCAGCCGCGGGTCGTGGGTCAGCGCGACGATGGCCGTGCGTTCGTCCGGCTCGATGGCCAGCACAGCGTCGTCCGGCATGCCGGGCACGAAGCGGGCGTTGCGTTCCTCCCAACCGAAAGCGAACTCCTCGCGCGGGTCGCAGATCAGCACCTCGAAGTCGAGCATCCGCGCCATCTCGCCGACGTAGCGCGACAGCTGCCCGGCGCCGATCAGCAGCAGCCGCCAGCGTGGCCCGTAGACTGCCCGCAGGCGCCGTTCGTCGAAGCTCAGCACGTCGTCGCGGCTGGCCGGCGTCAGCTTCACCGCGCCGCTGGCCAGCTCCAGCTCGCGGGCGACCAGCTCGTGGTTCTCGCAGCGGCGCAGCAGCTCGCGCACCCAGGCCGCGTCGCCGACGTCCTCCTCGGCCAGGCGCAGGGTGCCGCCGCAGGGCAGGCCGAAGCGCGCCGCCTCCTCGCGGGTCACGCCGTAGGTCAGCAGGGCCACGGGCGGGCACGGGGAGTCGAGCCGGCCGTCGCGCAGGCGGGCGACCAGATCGTCCTCGATGCAGCCGCCGGACACCGAGCCGATCAGCATGCCGTCGCCGCGCAGCGCGAGCATGGCGCCCGGCGGCCGGGGCGCGCTGCCCCAGGTCTGTACCACGGTGTAGAGCAGCACGCGCTGGCCGGCTTCGCGCCAGGCCAGCACGCTGCGCAGGACATTCAGATCGGCGCTGTCCATCAGGCCTGGTTCCACCCTTTCAACTGGTCGCGGATCGGCAGATCGCGGATACGCTTGCCGGTCGCGGCGAAGATGGCGTTGCACAGCGCCGGGGCGACCGGTGGCACGCCCGGTTCGCCGACGCCGCCCAGCGGCACCTCGCCTTCGGGACGGACCGCATGCACGGCGATCTCCCTGGGTGCCAGGGACATCCGCGCCACTTCGTAGTCGTGCAGGTTGCTCTGCTGGACGCGGCCGTTGGCGAAGCTGATCTCGCTCACGGCGGCGTTGCCCAGGCCCATGATGCAGGCGCCTTCCATCTGCGAGCGGATGCGGTCGGGGTTGATCTGCGGGCCGCAATCGACTGCAACGGTGGCCTTGTGCAGCAGCAGCGAGCCGTCGTCCTTCACTTCCACGTCGAGCACCACCGCCACGTAGGTGACGAAGCTGTAATGCACGGCGAGGCCCAGCCCACGGCCTTTCGGCAGCTTCCCGCCCCAACCGGCCTGTTGCGTAGCCACCTCGACCACCGAGCGCAGCCGGCCGGTGTCGATCGGGTACAGCACCGGCGATTCGCCGTGGTTCCACTCGTCACCCAGCTTGCGTGGGTCGATCTTGCGCGCCGGGCCGATCAGTTCGAACAGGAACTCGCGGTGGTCGCGGCCGGCGGCGGCGGCCAGCTCGCCGATGAAGCTCTGCACAGCGAAGGCGTGGGGGATGTTCGACACCGAACGGTACCAGCCGACCCGGGTATGGGCGGCCGCCTCGGGATTCTCCAGCCGCACGTTCGGCAAGCTGTACGGCAGGTTGATGAAGCCCAGGCCGAGCTCCAGCGGCATCTCGTGCTTGGGGTCGGGGCCGAACAGCGCGGCGATGCTCGGCGCCGTGCTGCGGTGCAGCCAGGCGTCGACCTTGCCGCTCGGGGTGAGCGCGCCGCGCAGGTATTCCACCGACACGGTATGGAAATAGGAGAAGCGCAGGTCGTCTTCCCGCGTCCACTGCACGCGCAGGGCGCGGCCGGGGAATTCCCTGGCCAGGAGCGCGGCCTCCACCACGAAGTCCGGTTTGGACTTGCGGCCGAAACCGCCGCCGAGCAGGGTCACATTGACCGTGACCTTGTCGAGGGGAATGCCGAGGCGCTCGGCGACGCTCTCGCGGGTCGCCTGCGGCGCCTGCACCGGCGCCCAGACCTCGCAGGCACCGTCGACGAAGCGCGCGGTGGCCACCATCGGCTCCATCGGCGCCTGGGCCAGATGCGGGATGTAGTACTCGGCCTCGAGCAGACGCTCGGCCTTGTCGAACACGGCCTGTACGTCGCCGGCATCGCGCACCAGCTTGCCGGGCGCGCGGGCGGCCCGGCTGAGTTCGGCGCGGTAGGCCTTGGAGTCGTAGCCGGCGTTGGGGCCGTCGTCCCATTCGAGCTTGAGGGCTTCGCAGCCCTTGATCGCGGCCCAGGTGTTGCCGGCGACCACCGCCAGGCCACCCAGCGGCTGGTAGCCGGAAGGCAGCGGCGAGCTGGCGATTTCCACCACCCCGACCACGCCAGGAACCTTCAGGGTCGCGGCGGTATCCTGGTTCTTCAGCTTGCCGCCGTACACCGGCGGGCGGGCCACCACGGCGTAGAGCATGTCGTCGAAGCGCACGTCCGCCCCATAGACGGCGCGACCGCTGACGATATCGGCGCCATCGATGGCGCGGGTCGAATCCTTGCCGATGTAGCGGAACTGCCCGGCCGGCTTCAGGCGCAGACTTTCCCGCGGCGGGACTTCCAGAGCCGCGGCAGCTTCCGCCAACTGGCCGTAGCCGAGGCTGCGGCCGCTGGGCTGGTGCACCACCTTGTGGCCTTGCGCGCGGCACTCATCGACCGGCACCTGCCACTGCCGGGCAGCGGCCTGCTCGAGCATGCTGCGCGCGGCGGCACCGCAGCGGCGAATGGGGTCGAACCAGTGGCGCATGCTGCGCGAACCGTCGGTGTCCTGGTTGCCGTAGCGCTCCTCGTCGCCCTGGGCCTGGACCACCCGCATCATCTCCCAGTCGGCCTCCAGCTCGTCGGCGACCACCAGGGCCAGGCTGGTGCGGATACCCTGACCCATTTCCTGGCGGTTGCAGACGAAGGTGACCAGCCCGTCGCTGCCGATGCTGAGGAACACCTTGGGATTGTCCACCCAGCCGTGGGGCATGCCGGCGGCGCCGTACTGCTTCTCCTCGGCGAAGGCGTCGCGCCAGCCCCAGTTGGCGGCCACGACCAGCGCGCCGGTGGCGGCCAGGCCCGTGAGGAAACCGCGGCGGCTCAGGTTGATGACGACGAAATCATCCTTGTGCTGGCTCATGCCTTGGCCTCCTGCAGCTTGGCGGCGGCGTTGTGGATGGCCGCCCTGATCCGGGTGTAGGTGCCGCAGCGGCAGAGGTTGCCGGCCATCGCCGCCTCGATCTGCGCATCGTCGGGATTGCGGTTGTCCTTCAGCAGCGCGGTGGCGGACATGATCTGCCCGCCCTGGCAGTAGCCGCACTGGGCGACACCGACCTCCAGCCAGGCCTGCTGTACCACCTGTCCGACCGGATCGGCCTGCAGCGCCTCGATGGTGGTCACCCGCTTGCCGAGCGCCTGCTCGACGGTGGTGAGGCAGGCCCGCACCGGGAGCCCGTCGACATGGATGGTGCAGGTGCCGCACAGACCCATGCCACACCCGAACTTGGTGCCGGTGTAACCGGCCACGTCGCGCAGGGCCCAGAGCAGGGGCATGTCGGGGGGAACGTCGAACTGCTGGTCTTTGCCGTTCAGATTCAGGGTAATCATGGTGATGGGTCCGTATCCTCTTTCTGCAGGAGGACGATTCTGCGCTGGTGGAATCGCCCGGGTAATCGCTTCACTCTAGGCCCTAACCTGAGTGCTGTCGTCGGACGACGGGAATGAAATGGCCGCGCTAGAGGCCTTCGGAGCCCCGCCGGCTAGGTCGGTTGGCGCGGCAGACCGAGGGAAATCAGTGCGGCCAGGGCGACGAACGCGCTGGAAATCCACAGGCAGGCCGCGAGCCCGTGGCTCTGGTAGACCCAGCCGGAGAGCAGGGTGCCGAGCAGCCGGCCCAGCGCGTTGGACATGTAGTAGAAGCCGACGTCCAGCGACACGCCGTCGGCCTTGGCATAGCTGACGATCAGGTAGCTGTGCAGCGCAGAATTCACCGCGAACAGCGCGCCAAACGCCAGCAGACCGGCGATCAGCACCGTCTGCGCCGGCAGTCCGCTGTCCAGGCCGAGGGCGATGGCTGCCGGCAACGCGGCCAGCGGCACGGCCCAGGCGAAGGCGGCGCGGCCGTCCGGCGCGTGGCCGCGACGCTTGCCGGTGAGCTGCGGCGCGAGGCTCTGCACCACGCCGTAGCCGATCACCCAGGCGGCGAGAAAGCCGCCGACCTGCCAGACGTCCCAGCCGAACACGCTGGCGAGGTACACCGGCAGGGCGATGACGAACCACACGTCGCGCGCGCCAAAGAGGAACAGCCGCGCCGCCGACAGCACGTTGATCGCCCGACTCTTGGACAGCAGGTCACGAAACTTCGGCTTGGCCCGGGCCTTGCCCAGGTCGCGCCGCAGCAACGCCAGGCTGGTCAGCCAGATCAGCGCCAGCACCGCCGCCATCACCAGCAGCGCGCCTCGGAAGCCGAGCACGGCGAGCAGGGCGCCGCCGAGGAAGAAGCCCACGCCCTTGAGCGCGTTCTTCGAGCCGGTCAGCAGCGCGACCCAGCGATACAGCCGACCCTGCTGGCCATCGGCGACCAGCAGCTTGATCGAGCTCTTGGCGCTCATCTTGTTGAGGTCCTTGGCGATGCCGGACAGCGCCTGCGCCGCCATCACCCAGGGCACGCCGAGCTGCGCGTCCGGCACCGTCAGCATCAGCAGTGCCGCCACCTGCAGGCCGAGACCCAGGTTCATGGTGCGGTTGAGGCCGATGCGCGCGCCCAGCCAGCCGCCGAGCAGGTTGGTCACCACGCCGAAGAACTCGTAGAACAGGAACAGCGCGGCGATCTGCAACGGCGTGTAGCCCAGGCCGTGGAAATGCAGCACCACCAGCATGCGCAACGCGCCATCGGTGAGGGTGAAGGCCCAGTAGTTGCCGGTGATCAGCAAGTACTGGCGGATTTCGGGAGACAGGTGGGTGAGGGCGTGCATGAGGGCTGGCTCAAAGAGTCGTCATGGATCAGTGATCGCGCAGTCCGTAGGGTGGGCTTCAGCCCACCGCCCGGCCACTGCATTAATGGTGGGCTGAAGCCCACCCTACGGTTGCTGGCGGCATCAGCCGGCCAGGCCGACCTTGCGCGCCAGCTCGACGGTGCGGTTGGCGTAGCCCCATTCGTTGTCGTACCAGGCGTAGAGCTTCACCTGGGTGCCGTTGACCACCAGCGTCGACAGCGCATCGATGATCGACGAGCGCGGGTCGGTGCGGTAGTCGATGGACACCAGCGGCCGTTCCTCGTAGCCGAGGATGCCGGCCAGCGGCCCCGCGGCGGCGGCCTTGAGCAGCGCGTTGACGTCCTCGGCCGTGGTGGCGCGCTCGACCTCGAACACGCAATCGGTCAGCGAGGCGTTGGCCAGTGGCACGCGCACCGCGTGGCCATTCAGCCGGCCGCGCAACTCGGGGAAGATCTCGGCGATGGCGGTGGCCGAGCCGGTGGTGGTCGGGATCAGGCTCATGCCCGAGGCGCGGGCGCGGCGCAGGTCCTTGTGCGGCTGATCGAGGATGCTCTGGGTGTTGGTCAGGTCGTGGATGGTGGTGATCGAACCGTGACGGATGCCCAGGGCCTCGTGGATCACCTTGACCACCGGCGCCAGGCAGTTGGTGGTGCAGGAGGCGGCGGTGACGATGCGGTGCTGCGCCGGGTCGAACAGCTGGTCGTTGACGCCCATGACCACGTTCAGCGCACCGGCTTCCTTGACCGGCGCACTGACCACCACGCGCTTGACGCCCTGGTCGAGGTAGGCCTGCAGCACGGCGACGGTCTTCATCTTGCCGCTGGCCTCGATCACCACATCGCAGCCGCTCCAGTCGGTGTCGGCGATGGTCTTGTTGGCACTGACCGGGATGCGCCGGCCGGCGATCACCACGTCGTTGCCGTCGCTGCTCGCCTCATGCTGCCAGCGCCCATGCACCGAATCGAAATTGAGCAGATGGGCATGGGTCGCGGCGTCACCGGCCGGATCGTTGATCTGCACGAACTCCAGCTCCGGCCAGCCCCAGGCTGCGCGCAGGGCCAGCCGTCCGATGCGGCCGAAGCCGTTGATGCCTACTTTGATGGTCATGATCGA
Organism: Stutzerimonas stutzeri TS44; assembly: GCA_000263395.1. Classification (GTDB taxonomy): domain Bacteria; phylum Pseudomonadota; class Gammaproteobacteria; order Pseudomonadales; family Pseudomonadaceae; genus Stutzerimonas; species Stutzerimonas stutzeri_C. The sequence goes on along the minus strand of AJXE01000031.1, from coordinate 13,470 downwards.
GTCTCTGACGGATTGATAGCCTGTTAGATGCTGCGCTGGTTGACGCGCCGGGACAGTTCTTCGGCCGATTCCTTGCGCTCGGAATAGCGGTCGACCAGGTAATCGGTGCGCCCACGCAGCAGCAGGGTGAACTTGAGCAGCTCCTCCATCACGTCGACCACGCGGTCGTAGTAGGACGAGGGCTGCATGCGATCGTTCTCGTCGAATTCCTGCCACGCCTTGGCCACGGACGACTGGTTGGGGATGGTGAACATGCGCATCCAGCGTCCGAGTACGCGCATCTGGTTGACCGCGTTGAACGACTGCGAGCCGCCGCAGACCTGCATCAGCGCCAGGGTCTTGCCCTGCGTCGGGCGTACCGCGCCGAGCGTCAGCGGCACCCAGTCGATCTGCGCCTTGAACACCGCGCTCATCGCGCCGTGGCGTTCCGGCGAGCACCACACCTGGCCTTCGGACCACTGCATCAGTTCGCGCAGTTCCCGCACCTTGGGGTGGTCAGCCGGCGCATCGTCCGGCAGGGGCAGGCCGGCGGGGTGGAAGATGCGTGTCTCGGCGCCCATGCCTTCGAGCAGGCGCGCGGCTTCCAGGGTCAGCAGGCGGCTGAACGAGCGCTCGTGGTTGGAGCCGTAGAGCAGCAGGATGCGCGGCGGATGAGGCACTGCCGCAGCGGCGCCGAGTTTGTCCGCAGTGGGGAGCTCGAACAGTTCGGCGTCGATATTGGGTAGGTCGTTGGACATGGGTTCATCCGGTTAAAGAGGTGACGGGCTGTCGCTGCGGCGCGGTTCGGCCTGCAGCACGCCGCGTTTCAGTCGCAGGCGGGCTTGCGCCCCGGTCGCTCGCGCATCTGCCAGAGGCGCTGCACGTCCTGGCGCAGCCATTCGAGGTTGTTGTCCAGGGTCACTTTGAGGATATCGGCGACCCATGCCGGCAGTTGCGGATGCAGGCGGTAGTAGACCCATTGGCCGTTACGCCGATCCTCCAGCAAACCACAGCTGCGCAGCAGCGCGAGGTGGCGGGAAATCTTGGGCTGGACCTGCTCCAGCGCCGCGGTCAGCTCGCACACGCACAGTTCCTGCTCCAGGCTGACCAGCAGCGCGATACGCGCCCGTGTTTCGTCGGCCAGGCATTTGAAGACCTCGACGGGCGACAACGGAGCGCTTTGCCCGGCCACACTGGCGGGCTTGCTGTTGATCAGCACGAACAACTTTATCCGCTCGTGGATCTCGTGCAGCGTCCGGCGATAGGCATCCTGCTGCGGGCTCGTCGCCGGGTCTTCGAAATTCCAGGCGATGTACTCGCCGGTGCCGGGTAGCGCCAGGCACTCCAGCGCGGATTTGTCACACAGGGTGATCACATAGTCGAAGGGCTCGCCGGTCACCTGCTCGATAGACTTGCTGAAAAGCCCCTCGGTGGACACGCCCAGGTGTTCCAGTGCTTCGCGGGTACGTGGGTCCACCTGGGTGGGCGCGGTGCCGGCACTGAACGCCTCGAAGTGCTCGGAGTCGGTGTGGCGCAGCAGCGCTTCGGCCATTTGCGAGCGCGATGAGTTCGCCACGCAGAGGAACAGGACACGCTTTTTCTGGCTCATGTTGATTTCCGTCAGGACAGGCACGCGACCGAATATATTATTTTTAATATATGCGGTAAATCGAATATTGTTATCGCTTTCCGTGACAGCCGAAGTGGGGCAGCAAAATGACAAATGCGTGTGAGGTCGCCATGAAGCAGTCCGCCGGTGCGCCGCTGGGCTTCTTCGAGCGCTACCTGACGGTGTGGGTGTTCCTGTGCATCGCCGCGGGCACGGTGCTCGGGCTGGTCGTGCCGGCAGCCGCGCAGGCAGTGGGGGCAATGGAGGTGGCGCAGGTCAACATCCCGGTCGGCGTGCTGATCTGGGTGATGATCGTGCCGATGCTGATGAAGATCGACTTCGGCGCGCTGCACGAGGTCCGCGAGCAGAAGGCCGGCATGGTCGTGACGCTGTTCGTCAACTGGGCGGTCAAGCCGTTCAGCATGGCGCTGATCGGCTGGCTGTTCATCAAGGTGCTGTTCGCCGACTGGCTGCCGGCCGACCAGCTGGACAGTTACATGGCCGGGCTGATCCTGCTCGGCGCCGCACCCTGCACGGCGATGGTGTTCGTCTGGAGCTACCTGTGCAACGGCAACGCCAACTTCACCATCACCCAGGTGGCGCTCAACGACCTGGTGATGGTGTTCGCCTTCGCGCCCATCGTCGCGTTGCTGCTCGGCGTGTCGTCGATTCCGGTGCCCTGGGATACGCTGCTGCTGTCGGTGCTGATGTACATCGTCATCCCGCTGGCCATCGCCCAGTTCCTGCGCGCGCAGTTGCTGAAGCGCGGCGAGGCGCATTTCCAGGCGGTGCTGGCGAAGATTTCACCGTTCTCCATCGTCGCCCTGTTGGCCACGCTGGTGCTGCTGTTCTCCTTCCAGGGCGAGGCGATTGTCGAGCAGCCGCTGGTGATCGGCCTGCTCGCCGTTCCGATCTTGCTGCAGACCCTGCTGATCGCCGCGCTCGGCTACTGGCTGTGCCGCAAGTTCAAGGTGCGCCACGACGTGGCCGGCCCAGCGACCATGATCGGTGCCTCCAATTTCTTCGAGCTGGCAGTGGCGGTGGCCATCGTGCTCTATGGTTTCGACTCCGGCGCGGCGTTGGCCACGGTGGTCGGCGTGCTGATCGAAGTTCCGGTGATGCTCTGGCTGGTGCGCATGGTCAACAACAGCCGCGCCTGGTACGAGCGCGCCTTGCCGCGTAGTTGAGGAACGACGCATGGAAATCTTCAAGTGGCTGAACGACCAGTTGCTGCGCATGGACTGGCTGGCTTATCTGGTGCGGCTGCTGGTCGAGGACGTATTCGGCCTGGACATGACCAGCCGCGTCGGCGGCAGCCTGCATTTCTTCATCTATGACGTGATCAAGATCTTCATCCTGTTGTCGGTGCTGATCTTCGCCATCTCCTGGATCCAGAGCTATTTCCCGCCCGAGCGCACGCGGCGCATTCTCGGCCGCATGCGCGGCTTTCGCGCCAACCTCACCGGCGCACTGCTGGGCACGGTCACGCCGTTCTGTTCCTGCTCGTCGATCCCGCTGTTCATCGGCTTCACCAGTTCGGGTCTGCCGCTGGCGGTGACCTTCTCGTTCCTGATCTCCTCGCCGCTGGTCGATCTGGCGTCGATGATCCTGCTGGCCAGCATCTTCAACTGGTCGATTGCGCTGGCCTACGTGGTGGTGGGCATCGTGCTGGCAGTGATCGGCGGAACGCTGATCGGCAAGGCGCGCATGGAGCAGTACGTGGAAGCCTTCGTCACCCAGCAGAAGGTCCTGGAGCTGCCCCAGGAACAGCTCACCCTGCGCGACCGCCTGACCTACGCCCGCGAGCAGGTCGCCGACATCATCCGCAAGGTCTGGCTGTATATCCTGATCGGCGTGGGCATCGGCGCTGCCATTCACAACTGGATTCCGGCCGAGCTGATCAGCGCGGTGATTGGCAAGGACAACTGGTGGTCGGTGCCCGTCGCCGCGCTGGTCGGCGCGCCGATGTACGCCGACATCTTCGGCACTCTGCCGATCGCCGAGGCGCTGGTGGCCAAAGGTGTCGGCCTGGGCACCGTACTGGCGTTCATGATGTCGGTCACGGCATTGTCGCTGCCGTCGCTGATCATGCTGAAGAAGGTGGTCAAGGCGCCGCTGCTGGCGCTGTTCATTGTCATCGTGCTGATGGGCATCATGCTGATCGGCTACCTGTTCAATGCATTTGCTTACCTGTTCATCTGAGATGGGAGTTTCGCCATGCTGATCAAGATCCTGGGGCCCGGTTGCAGGAAGTGCGTGACCCTGGCCGACAATACGCGCCAGGCGCTGGCAGCGCTGGGGCGCGAGGCGGAGGTGGTCAAGGTGACCGACTTCGGCGAAATCGCCCGTTACGGGGTGATGAGCACGCCGGCGCTGGTCATCGATGAGACGGTCGTGTCGGCGGGCAAAGTGTTGACGGCCGATGAAATCGCCGCGCTGGTTCAGGCGCGATGAGTGACTGCGATGGCCCCTGCGGTTGCGCGTCGAATTCTGAGATAACGCAGGCGCCGGGGGAGGGTGGCCGCTGGGTCAGCCTGTTCCACGTGCCGAAGATGGATTGCCCGGCCGAGGAGCGGATGATCCGCCTGGCCCTCGATGGTCGCGTGCCAGCCGGTGGCCTGGCGTTCGATCTTCCCGCGCGGCGGCTGCGGGTCATGCATGACGGCGCCATCGAGCCGATCGCCGAGCGGCTGGGTAGTCTCGGGTTGGGAGCAACGCTGCTCGAAACCCGCGCGGCGTCGGCCGATGGCCAGCCGGCCAGCATGAACGAGGCCGACGAAGCGCGGACCCTGAAGCTGCTGCTGGCGATCAACGCCTTCATGTTCGTGGCCGAGATGCTCGCCGGGCTGATTGCCCAGTCCGCCGGGCTGATCGGCGATTCACTGGACATGTTCGCCGACGCCGCCGTTTACGGCGTGGCGCTGTATGTCGTCGGCCGCGGCGCACAGCTGCAACTGCGTGCCGCGCGGCTCGCCGGTCTGCTGCAGTTGCTGCTCGCCGTCGGGCTGTTGATCGAAGTGGGGCGACGCTTCGTCTTCGGCAGCGAGCCACAGTCGCTGGCGATGATGGCCGTGGCCTGCATCGCCTTGCTCGCCAACGTCGCCTGCCTGCTGCTGATTCACCGCCATCGTGAGGGCGGCGTGCATATGCGCGCCAGCTGGATATTTTCCGCCAACGATGTGCTGATCAACGCCGGTGTGATCATTGCCGGCGCGCTGGTGGCCTGGACCGGCTCGCATTATCCGGACCTGCTGATTGGTAGCCTGATCGGTATTCTGGTCGCGCTCGGCGCGCGCCGGATACTGGCGTTGCGGGGCTGAATGGTCTGCACTACATAGCCAATGGCTTACAGCGTTTGTCGTGTAGGTTCTGGCTGACAAATGGCGCCAGACGCCCTGCTAGAGGGCGCGCAGCCACTGTGCCGGAGCTGCTGCGACAATCTTTCGTCGCCTGGGATGAGGCGAGGTTGGCATTTTCTTTGGTACAGTTCGCCGTTATCACGAAGCGCGCAGCCAGCCAGCTTTGAATTGCATTGACGAGGTGTCTGTTGATTAGGGTGCTGGTGGTAGACGACCACGATCTGGTTCGCACGGGCATTACCCGCATGCTGGCCGATATCGACGGGTTGTACGTGGTTGGTCAGGCTGATTGCGGCGAGGAGGCGATCAAGCAGGCTCGCGAACTCAAGCCGGACGTGGTCCTGATGGATGTCAAGATGCCCGGCATCGGCGGCCTGGAGGCCACTCGCAAGCTGCTGCGCAGCCACCCCGACCTCAAGGTCATCGCCGTCACGGTCTGCGAAGAGGACCCGTTTCCGACGCGTCTGCTGCAGGCCGGCGCCGCCGGCTATCTGACCAAGGGCGCCGCGCTGGAGGAGATGGTCCGCGCCATCCGCATGGTCTTCGCCGGCCAGCGCTACATCAGCCCGCAAATCGCCCAGCAACTGGCGCTCAAGTCCTTCCAGCCGCAGCACAACGGCTCGCCGTTCGACCTGCTGTCCGAGCGGGAAATCCAGATCGCGCTGATGGTCGCCAACTGCCAGAAGGTCCAAGCGATCTCGGACAAGCTCTGCCTGTCACCGAAGACGGTGAACACCTACCGCTACCGGATCTTCGAGAAGCTCTCGATCACCAGCGACGTCGAACTGGCACTGCTCGCCGTGCGCCATGGCATGGTCGATACCATCAACTGATGGCCAGCGGATTCGATTCATCGGCCTTCCTGGCGGCATGCAGCGGGCATCCGGGGGTCTACCGGATGTTCGATGCCGACGAGAAACTGCTCTACGTCGGCAAGGCCAAGAACCTCAAGAAGCGCCTGGCCAGCTATTTCCGCAAGACCGGGCAGGCACCGAAGACCGCCGCGCTGGTGGCGAAGATCGCCCAGGTGGAAACCACCATCACGGCGAACGAGACCGAGGCGCTGCTGCTCGAACAGACGCTGATCAAGCAGTGGCGGCCGCCGTACAACATCCTGTTGCGCGACGACAAATCCTACCCCTACGTGTTCCTTTCTTCCGGTGAGTTTCCCCGCCTGAGTATCCACCGTGGGGCGAAGAAGGAGCCGGGACGCTACTTCGGCCCGTACCCGAGCGCCGGCGCGATTCGCGAGAGCCTGGGCCTGCTGCAGAAGGCCTTCCTGGTGCGCCAGTGCGAGGACAGCTATTTCCGCAATCGCACCCGGCCCTGTCTGCAATACCAGATCAAGCGCTGCAAGGCGCCCTGCGTGAAGCTGGTCGATCCTGCCGAATACGCCGAGGATGTGCGCCATTCGGTGATGTTTCTCGAGGGGCGCAGCAACGCGCTGACCGAGGAACTGTCGCGCAACATGGAGCAGGCGGCGATGAACCTCGAGTTCGAGCGTGCCGCCGAGATTCGTGACCAGATCGGCATCCTGCGCCGCGTTCAGGACCAGCAGAGCATGGAAGGCGGCAACGGCGACGTCGATATCGTCGCCGCCGCCGTGAGCCCGGGTGGCGCCTGCGTGCATCTGATCAGCGTGCGCGGTGGGCGGGTGCTCGGCAGCAAGAATTTCTTCCCTCAGGTGGCCATCGAGGAGAGCGTCAGCGACGTGCTGCAGGCGTTTCTTGAGCAGTATTACCTGGGCTCGAGCGAACGCGACTTGCCGGGCGAGCTGATCGTCAACGCCGTGCACGAGGACTTTCCCACGCTGGTCAGCGCGATCGCCGAACTGCGCGGCGTCGAGCCGAGCATCGTGCATCGCGTACGTGGCACGCGTGCCCGCTGGCAACAGCTGGCGCTGACCAATGCCGAGCAGGCGCTATCGGCGCGACTCGCCAATCGCCAGCATCTATCGGCGCGTTTCGAAGCGCTGGCCGAGGCGCTGCAGCTCGACGAACTGCCGTCGCGTCTGGAGTGCTTCGACATCAGCCATTCCAGCGGCGAGGCAACGGTGGCGTCCTGCGTGGTGTTCGGCCCCGAGGGGCCGCTGAAATCGGACTATCGACGCTACAACATCGAAGGCGTCACCGCCGGAGACGATTATGCGGCGATGCACCAGGCGCTCTCGCGACGTTTTCGCAAGGCGTCCGAAGGCGAGGGCAAGCTGCCCGACATCCTCCTGGTGGACGGTGGCAAGGGCCAGCTCAACATGGCGCGCGAGGTGCTGGAAGAGCTGGCGGTGCCCGAGCTGATCCTGCTGGGCGTGGCCAAGGGCGTCACCCGCAAGCCCGGCCTGGAAACGCTGTATCTCAACGATGCGGCCCACGAATTCACGCTGCCGGCCGACTCGCCGGCGCTGCACCTGATCCAGCAGGTGCGCGACGAGGCCCACCGATTCGCCATTACCGGCCACCGCGCGCGACGCGGCAAGGCGCGGCGTACCTCGAGCCTGGAAGACGTGCCGGGCATCGGACCGAAGCGGCGGCGCGAACTGCTCAAGCACTTCGGTGGTCTTCAGGAACTCTGCCGTGCCAGCCTGGACGAGATCGCCAAGGCGCCGGGTATCAGTAAAAAGCTTGCCGAGTCGATTTATGCCGCTCTGCACAGTGAGTAGAATCACCGCCAACTTCGCTGATCAGTGGTACCGATGAATATTCCAAATCTGCTCACCGTGCTGCGCGTACTGCTGATCCCCATCTTCATTCTGCTGTTCTATCTGCCGTTCCACTGGAGCTACCTGGCGGCCAGCGCGGTGTTCACCATCGCCGCGTTGACCGACTGGCTCGACGGCTATCTGGCTCGCCGCCTGGAGCAGAGCACGCCGTTCGGCGCCTTCCTCGATCCGGTGGCGGACAAGCTGATGGTGGCGGTCGCGCTGGTGCTGCTGGTCGGCGAGCATGCCAATCTGTGGCTGACGCTACCGGCGGCCATCATCATCGGGCGTGAAATCGTCGTCTCGGCGCTGCGTGAGTGGATGGCCGAACTGGGCGCCCGTGCGCAGGTAGCCGTCTCCAATCTGGGCAAATGGAAAACCGCGGCGCAGATGGTGGCGTTGGTGATCCTGCTGGCCAATCCGCCGGCTCTAACGATCTGGGTCAGCCTGGGCTATGCGTTGCTCATCATCGCCGCCGGATTGACGCTGTGGTCGATGATCAACTACCTGAACGCGGCCTGGCCTCATCTGAGTGCCGAAAAGAAATAAAACTTTTTTAATCAAAGGCTTGACGCTGCGCTCCGATCCTATAGAATGGCGCCCGTCACCAAGACAACGCGGGAATAGCTCAGTTGGTAGAGCACGACCTTGCCAAGGTCGGGGTCGCGAGTTCGAGTCTCGTTTCCCGCTCCAATTTGTTGTAGATGTCGCCGCAGAGAATGCGGCGTCATTGTTTTGAGGCCGGTTGGCAGAGTGGTTATGCAGCGGATTGCAAATCCGTGTACGCCGGTTCGATTCCGACATCGGCCTCCAGTATCAAAAGCCCCGCAAGTTAACGCTTGCGGGGCTTTTTGTTTGCAGACCTGTGCACACAGCCAGCCGTGTCTATGTCGGCACTAACGCCCGCGGCTGGCGCTCCCCGGTCAATGCGCGGCCTGGGCGGTTGCGTGGAGCCGGGCAGCTGGTTATAGTCCTGCGCCGCCGCGCTCCCCCCTGGCGGCCAGCGAAAGCGCTCTGCCCGGATGGCGAAATTGGTATACGCAAGGGACTTAAAATCCCTCATCCGAAAGGGTATGCGGGTTCGACCCCCGCTCCGGGCACCAGTAAATACGCGGCTTACAGTCATTTTAAGCCCTGCGCCTGATCTGCTGATTTCATGGTCAATCACCGGTCAATCAGCAAGCACAAGCGCGAGACAGCCTTCAGCCCAGCGCCTTCTCCCCGCAAGCCGGACATCGGCACTCGTACCGATCATCCATGATGGCGAGCGTACAACGGTGCGTGCCCAGCGGCTCGGCCAGGCTCGTATCAAGGGCGAATCGAATCAGTTGCTCCACCCGTTCTCCGAGACTGGCCGTGGTTGCCAGGATGAATGCGTCTCCGCTGTCCGAAGCGCAACCGCGCGTTGTGGTGCGCTGCGCCTCGGTTGATTGAAGGCCTGCCGCCGCTGGCGCCGTGACGGCCAGGCGGCAACGGAGCCGTCGGGGTAACGGCGCAGCGGGGCAAGCGTTCAGGTCCTGTCCGGTAGCAGGAAGTTGCCAGGCCCCTGGTTTTCCAAGGTCGGTACTTGCGCTTCGTCCTTGAGATCGACGCCCGAGAGCTGGCGCCGGCAGGCTTCGCGCATCAGGTACATCAGGCGGAAGGTGGCCATGCCGTAGCTCAGGCCTTCCAGACGCACATTGGAGATGCAGTTGCGATAGGCATCGTTGAGGCCGACGCGCGGCGCCCAGGTGAAGTACAGACCGAGGCTGTCCGGCGAGCTGAGGCCAGGCCGTTCGCCGATCAGGATCACCGTCATCTTCGCCCCCAGCCGTTCGCCCACCTCGTCGGCCACCGCCACGCGGCCTTGCTCGACAAGTGTTATCGGCGCCAGCGACCAGCCTTCGGCCGTCACCTGTTCGAGCAGGCGCTGGAGGAACGGCAGGCTGTGGCGGCTGACAGCAAGGGATGACAAGCCGTCGGCGATGACGATGGCCAGGTCATGGCCGCCGCCGTGCTGCCTGACGTGCTCGTCCAGTTGCGCGGCAGACGCCTCGTCCAGGCGCCGGCCGAGGTCGGGGCGCTGCAGGTAGCTGTGACGGTCGCTGGCGGCGCTGTGCAGCAGCAATGTGCTATGGCCGAGGGCGTGCAGTTCCTCGCGCAGGCCGGCGTGGTCGAACGGCAGATGCACGGCGTCGCGGGCCTGGGCGTGGGCGAACTGGAAATCCAGTTGGGCGCGGGTCGGCAGGCTGGTGCCGGCGCGGCCCAGAGCGATGCGCGCGGGGGTCAGTTGGCGCAGCTGTTGCCAGGGGTTCTCGGTGGCGGGGGTGTGATCAGGCATGCGTACCTCTGCATGAATGCGCGAATTCAGGAATGTTGCGCCAGCGCCTGGCGAAAAGCGGGTGGCAGCTCGTTGCCCAGGCGTAGCTGGCCGTCGCGCTGCTGGAAGATGCCCATGTGCGCCAGCCATTGCTCGAACTCCGGTGCCGCGCGCAAACCGAGCACCTTTCGCGCATAGAGCGCGTCGTGGAAGGAGGTGGTCTGGTAGTTGAGCATCACGTCGTCGGAGCCGGGGATGCCCATGATGAAGTTGATGCCGGCGGCGCCGAGCAGGGTCAGCAGCATGTCCATGTCGTCCTGGTCGGCCTCGGCATGGTTGGTGTAGCAGATGTCGCAGCCCATCGGTACGCCCAACAGCTTGCCGCAGAAGTGGTCCTCCAGCCCGGCGCGGATGATCTGCTTGCCGTTGTAGAGGTACTCCGGGCCGATGAAGCCAACCACGGTGTTGACCAGGAACGGGTTGAAGTGACGGGCCACCGCATACGCGCGGGCCTCGCAGGTCTGCTGATCGACATCGTGATGGGCGTTGGCCGATAGCGCGCTGCCCTGGCCGGTCTCGAAATACATGAGGTTATTGCCCAGCGTGCCGCGCTTGAGGCTCAGGCCGGCCTCGTAGCCCTCCTGCAGCACCTTGAGGCTGATGCCGAAGCTGGCGTTGGCCGCCTCGGTGCCGGCGATGGACTGGAACACCAGGTCCAGCGGCGCGCCGCGTTCGATGGCGGCAATGGAGCTGGTGACATGGGTCAGCACGCAGGACTGGGTGGGAATCTCGTAGCGCTGGATGACGGCGTCGAGCATCTCCAGCAGCGTGCAGATCGAGCCCCTGCTGTCGGTGGCCGGGTTGATGCCGATCATCGCATCGCCGTTGCCGTAGAGCAGGCCGTCGAGCGTGCTGGCGGCGATGCCCGCCGGGTCGTCGGTCGGATGGTTGGGCTGCAGCCGGGTGGACATGTGGCCGCGCAGGCCCTGGGTATTGCGAAAGCGGGTGACCACACGGATCTTCTGCGCCACCAGGATCAGGTCCTGCACGCGCATGATCTTCGACACCGCCGCCGCCATCTCCGGCGTCAGGCCGGGGGCCAGGGCGCGCAGGCTGGCTTCGTCGGCGTGGTCGCCGAGCAGCCAGTCGCGTAGGCCGCCGACCGTCAGGTGGCTGACCGGGGCGAAGGCGCTGGCGTCATGGCTGTCGATGATCAGCCGGGTGACTTCGTCGCGTTCGTAGGGAATCACCGCTTCGAGCAGAAACTGCTTGAGCGGCACGTCGGCGAGGGTCATCTGCGCGGCCGCGCGCTCGGCGTCGCTGGCCGCGGCGATGCCTGCCAGGCAGTCGCCGGAGCGCAGCGGGCTGGCCTTGGCCAGCAACTCGCGCAGGCTGTCGAAGCGCCAGATCTGGCCGCCGATGCTGTGGGAATAGGTTGCCATGGTCAGGCTCCTGTCTCGAGGTGGAAGGCAACCCGGTGGGCACGGCTGCCGATAGGGGCTGCTGCCTATAAAGGAAGTTAAGCCTCTAGCGGCAGCAGTGGCCGGTGTTCGGGGTTGCCGGGGGCGGTTCAGGCCTGGACGGCTTGTTTCGGGACCGGCAGGGTGCTGTCGTGCAGCGACGAGCCCGGATATTCCCCCGCCTCGATGATGCCGGCGGCGCGATCCTGTTGCTCCAGCTGCAGCGCCTTGGGCACCGACAGCCAGTAGGCGAGCCCCACGGCCGTGAAGCCGGCGAGGATCTTGCCGATCAGCACCGGCAGGATGATGGTCGGCTGGAAGTTGGCGGTGAACGACAGGTGATCACCCAGCAGGAAGGCCGCGCACACGCCGAAGGCGATGTTGATGACCTTGTCCTTCGGTGGCATGAAGCGCACCAGACGGAACATCGCAAGGATATTGGCGATGGTCGCCAGCATCCCGGCGCTGCCGACGGCGCTCAGGCCGACCTTGCCGCCGAGCGCTTCCAGCGGTCCGCCGAGGTACTTGCGCAGCAGGTAGACCATCGGAAAGGCACCGGCCAGCATGATGCCGATGTAGCCGGCGGTTTCCAGCGCGCGGGTCTGATCCTCGGCATCGGCGATGATCGGGTGGAAGCCCCAGTTGCCGAAGATCAGGGTGAAGAAGCCGGTGAAGTACTCGACGATGGAGAACACCAGCACCAGCTTGATCATGGCATCCAGCGCGCGACCGAAGCCGATGAAGCCCTTGATCATCAGGTCCGGCAGGAAGCGCAGGCCGGCAGCCAGCGCCACCACGAAGACGATGATCGGCAACAGGTTGGCGAAGATGCCGCCAAGGCCCATCGCCAGCTGGTAGGTGGCCTCGCCGTTGGTGGCGACCACGTCGCGCACCACGGGGTTGCTCAGCATCAGCACGACGCTGGCGATCAGCACGCCGACCGGAATGCTGAGGATGCCGGACATGATGCCCAGCGCCATGTACTTGTGGTCACGCTTGTCGAGCATGGCCAGGCCCATGGGGATCGAGAAGACGATGGTCGCGCCGCCCATGAAGCCGGTGATCAGCGCCATGACCAGCGCTTCCTTGCTTTCCGTGAGCGCGGCGGCCAGGTGGTAGCCGCCCATGTCCGAGGCGATGATCATCGTCGCCGCCAGCGCCGGGTCGGCGTTCAGCGCACCGAAGAACGGCCCGAAGACGCTTTCGATCATCACCGTCAGATAGGGGATGGAGGCCATGATCCCGGCCGCCGGGACGAAGATGTGCCCGGTGGCATGGATACCCTCCATGAATTCGCGGCCGAGGCCTTTATCGCTGTCACGAATGGCTGCGAAGGCACCGAGGACCGCGCAGAACATGATGACGTAGAGGACGTAATTGCCGATCTGATCCATTGCTTTGCCCTTTTATTATGTTTGTTCAGGCGCCAGGGGCCCAATCTTCCGGGACAGACTCGCTGCCCGCCAAGAAGAATCACGCTGGCCGATGCACCGGGGCTCGACACGCAAGCCAGCCCCGGTTTCTGCTTTAGAAAAAGCCCAGCGGATTGATGTCGTAGCTGACCAGCAGGTTCTTGGTCTGCTGATAGTGGTCGAGCATCATCTTGTGGGTTTCGCGGCCGACACCGGACTTCTTGTAGCCACCGAACGCGGCGTGCGCCGGGTACAGGTGGTAGCAGTTGGTCCACACGCGGCCAGCCTTGATGCCACGGCCCATGCGGTAGGCGCGGTTGATGTCGCGGGTCCAGACGCCAGCGCCGAGGCCAAACTCGGTGTCGTTGGCGATCGCCAGTGCTTCGGCTTCGTCCTTGAAGGTGGTGACAGCCACCACCGGCCCGAAGATTTCCTCCTGGAACACGCGCATCTTGTTGTGGCCCTTGATCAGGGTCGGCTGCACGTAGTAACCGCTGGCCAGGCCGCCTTCGAGCTTCTCCGCGGCGCCGCCGGTGAGAATCTGCGCGCCTTCCTGCTGGGCGATGTCCATGTACGAGAGGATCTTGTCGAACTGCTGCTCGGACGCCTGGGCGCCGACCATGGTGTCGGTGTCCAGCGGGTTGCCGCGCTTGATGG
>AJXE01000030.1 GCA_000263395.1 Stutzerimonas stutzeri TS44 | reverse complement strand
GCACCGTGGTCCAGCATCCCTCCTGGATACGCATGGTGATGTGCTTCCGAGCAGGAAACTGCTGGACCAGCGCGGCATAGCGTTGCAGCGGAGCCAGGTAGAGCGAGGCGAAATGTTGGCGTGAGAGCGAGGTACGTTGCCAGATGTGCTCCAGCAGTTTCTGCCGGCGCGTTGTGGACAGCAGCGACGCGACCGACTCCGGTCGCATCAGCCCTTTTTCCATGTCTCCGGTGGAGGAAAGCGAGGCCGTTACTGGTGGGCGTTTTCGTTGGAATAGCGAGAGCATCGATGGCACCTGGAGTTGAGGCAGGCGAGGGCCTTTTCCCTTTCCGGGTAAGCCCGTTTCCCTTGAGTCCCATTCCCTTGCGCCCTTGCTGGAATCCTTTGATATAGCAGGCGCGAACGGCCATCCGCGAGCGTCTATGCGGTGTGGGTGATTGCTCTTTGAGGGCGCCCCTAGAAGGAGCACGTTTGGCCGTGCGCTTTGCTCAGTTCAGGCAGGGCCTTTCCTCGTGACTTCTAGTCTCTTGCCCTTTTCCAGACTTTTGGTGCGGGCAGTTGCTCCTTTGCTGGCACCAGACAATGCGGTGATGATCCAAACCGGATTGTTTAGAGAAGGCAGGCTGTTCCCCCTCTACCGTGGTGACCCACACAGGCCAGCCGGATGGACACCATGCCGAACCTATACCATAATGATCATATCAATCATATTGACCGATATGGTCCGAGGTGGATGATGATTACCGAAGTCAGCGCCGTGAGCTTCCGGCAGAACCTGGGCGAGATGCTCAACCAGGTGCAATACCGCAACGACAGCATCGTCATCAAGAAGGACGGCAAACCGGTTGCGGCCCTTGTAGACGCCGAGCTGTTCGCCCGCATTCGACGCATGCAGGAGCGCTTCGATGCCTTGAGCAGCAGGATCGGCGAGGCCTACGCCAGCGTACCGGTCGAAGACGGTCTGGCCGAGATCGAGGCTGCGGTTGCGGCTGAGCGGAAGCGGGGCTGATGGCAGGGCTGCGCGTCGTGCTCGATACCAATGTGCTGGTGTCGGGCCTGGCGTATCCGGGCAGCGTGCCGGGGCGCATTGTGGCGGCCTGGCGTCAAGGCGGTCTGGATGTCGCGCTATCGCACTACATTCTGGACGAGCTGGCCCGAGTGTTGCCGCGCTTGCCCAGGATCGGCATGACCCCCGAGGAGATCCGCGATCTGGTCGACAGCCTTATGTTCCTGGTCGATATTGTCGAGCCTGAGGGCGAACATGCGGCCGACCTGCGCGATCCGGCTGACCAACCCGTATTGCTCACACTGGTGGCGGCGCACGCCGATTATCTGATTACCGGCGATAAGGACTTGCTAGCGCTGGCAAATCGGTATCCCATCGTAACGCCTGCAGAGTTTTGGTCGCGCCACGGTGTCTGATGGATGACGTGCAGAAATGCCCGTTACGCTTGAATAACCACGTGAGCTTCGATCAAAGGCACGGCAGACCCGATGTTGAGAAGACATAACGGGACGACCATGAGGTAACCAACATGAAAACTTTTGCGCAGACTTCATTCGCAGAGCGCTTTGGCCAAGTATTCGGCCGGATGTGGTGTGGATGCCTGCATCTAGAGCGGAAGATGAGTGGTTGGCTCGTAGAGCACGGTTTACCTGCTGGTGGAGCTACTGCTTTGCTCTGGATTGCCAAGCTGATAGTGGTTGGTGTGCTGCTATACGCCGTATTCTGGATGGTACTTGTGCTTCTTGTGGCAGTGGTTGCGGCATGGATGGCCCGCGACTCCGATGATGGAGCGTCAGAAGAGTGGGCGGTCGGTGAGCAAGCTGAACACAAGATCAATCCTGGCTACCATCCGGCTCTTTACAACGACGCTCCCGATTCGCGTTATGCAGACCCGCAGCTTGATGACTAACGCCATCGTTAGGTGTCGGGTTCACTGCCTACCTGAGTTTGCCTGAGAGCATTCCCGGCGCTTTTCCTCCTGCTTGACTTGCCGGTCGTGTGCCATCCGAGAGCCCTTGGAGCAGTCCGCCGGTGCGTACACCGACCCAAGATAAGGCAGCAACCCAAAACGCGGGCAGCGTGATAAACATCGTGGCCATCACGAAGTTGACGACCATATCGCCGAAGGTGTTGTTCAAGCCGATCAGCGGATCGAAGTTCGCATGCGGCCGGTTCCACCCCCAGCCCCAGCCATAGAGCGCGTCGAGGATCGTCGAGTCGATCCAGCGTGCGAGCTGGAACCAGAAAGCGACAAAAAACAATGCGAACTGCACGATGCTGATGGTGACTACGGTTTTGAGGTCGTAGGTGCCTATAACCAGTACCAGCGGGATGCAGATCACCAGCGCCATCTTTAGCAGTGCCAGAACCATCGGCAGCGCCTGCCGCATCGCATCCATTGCGGGGAAAAATCCGATGGAGCCGATGGTCAACCCGGCGTCGCTGACGGCACGGGTGGCGACATTGGGAATGGTCATTTCGATCTGGCCGCCGTAGTCGCTGTAGACCGCACCCTGGTTGAGCTTCTGCTGCCGCGGCGACGCGATGGCTCGAATCACCGAATCGTCGACCTGATCCTGTGACAGGAAACCGGCCCAGCCGCCGATTCGCGTTAGCAAGCTGGGGTCGACCTGGCCGAGCAAGCGTGCACGCAGTCCGTTCGTGCTGTCGGACCACCATTGATTGCAGGTTGGATAACCCGCACCGCTGGGCACCTCCGTCAGCCCTTCATCTCGGCTGCTGTCATAGGCCCAGCCCTCGCGTGGTGTCATTGCCCGATAGATGTCGTAATAACCCGCAGTGTTGAGGAAGAAGCGCGAGCCGATCCAGGTCACGTCATGCATCTGTTCCTCGTTCAGCGCCGGGCGATTCATGAAGAGTTTGGCGCGTGCTGGCCCATAGCAGTCATGGGTGAAATCGCTCACTTCTTGGGCAAGTACTGGATCATCAATGCGAGTGGCGTCGACCTCCATGCGTATCTGCCGCAGATCGGTGCCGCAGGGGATCGCCGCCACCGCAGCGCCGGTGAGCGCCCGCGAGACGGTGTGCATGAAGGCCCACCACACCGGCACTTTGGCTGATTGGTTGTTGAGGGTACTGAAGGACTGTGACCAGCCTGTCTCAGCAGGCGCCGGGACACTCACCTGGCATTGAGCTGAGCGGGTGCGATCGAACTGGAGCGTGTTGAAATCCACGTCGATAAACGGCATGCCCGCGAACAGGATAACCACGATGGACACATAGATGCGGTTCTCGATACGCACGGCCGACAACGCGCCTTTGTTTCCTTCGTCGGCACCTTCCGCGCGGGCCTTGAGCCATTCCTGAATGATGATGGCCAAAAAGGGTATGGCGAATACGCCGCTGGCGACGAGAACTGCCCAAATGCCGTTGTGGACGATCCAGGAGACAAGCGTCAAGTAATACTCAAGGTAATCGGTGGTGTAGAGGGTCATTGCAGCCTCCGGTTATCCGCCTTGTACGAACTGGCTGATTTCCAGTGCCGCTATTGCGATGACAGCAGCGATTTCGGCCGTCCGCAGGCGCCGGTGAGTGCCGGTTTCCGCCTCGCGAGCCAGTACACGGCGCCGCATCCAGCACCAGCCCCAAGTGGTGCTGGCATAGAGCAGTAGCCGCCAGGCCAGGAAATGGCCGCTATGATCATCCAGCCATTGCTGCCAACCCTCGATGCCGCCGGCCAAGTGGATGCCGACGACATTGGCAGTGATTGTCGCGACCAGTAGCAGAAGGACCCACAGCAGCGTCAAACCTGCGCGACGTAGCCAGTGGCGCCGCCACGCCATGCTCATGGAGTGCTCCCGCTGCTTGGTGGGCGCTGCAACTGATCGAGCCGGTCGCGGGCCGGATCACCTTGATAGATGCCTCGCGAGCCCGCAGAGCGTGCGCTGTGACGCTGGATGATGGCAGTGGGCGAATTGCTCGCCAGCTCGCGGCGCAGCTCCAGCTCGGTTTTCAGGTTATGGATTTCGCGGTCGAGTAGGTCGCTTTCGTGTGAAACTGCTTTTTGCGCCAGTTCGTTGGCTGCAACGTTCGGTTCTTTGCGTCCAGTCAGCAGGGTACGTTGCAGCAGCAGTGCTTTTTCGAGCACGCTGGACAAGGCGATTTCCGAAGCGAGGCGTCGCGCCAGGATGTCTTGGTCGGGTTCATCGCGCAGTGCTTCGACCACGCCGCGCGTAATCGGCAGCGAGGCGCTGCCGGCCGTTTGTAAATTGTCGAAGCTCAGGGGCTGGCTGCCGGCGATCAGCCCCTGTAGTACTTCGAGCCTCTCCTCGTATTCCTCCTGGATCAGCGGGGTCAGGCCGACGCCGGGCGTCGCCATGGTCTTGGTGCATGCTTCGCATGTGCGCTGCTCTTGCTCGCCCAACACCCGTACGGCCCAGGCTGAGGCTGCGGCGGGCGAGTTCCAGGTCTGGCAGGTCAGGTTGCCACCGCAACTGCTCGGATCGATCGAGCTGGTGTCGTCGACATCGCGCCCGTTAACCAGGTTGTAACCGGCGCGGGTGACATCACTGACGACGCGAATCGGGCGCTGCCCTGTGCCTCCCGCATTCTCGCCACCGACCCAGGTCACCCCTTCATTGCCGCGGCTCGCTTCGGTCTGCTCAATGGCAGATACAGCGTCGGTGCTGGATACGGCTTGCTTAAGTACCATCCCATCGGCGAGCTGGCTCCATCCGATCTGGCCGCCAGCCATGTCGCCCATTTTCTCCGCCATTGCGCGACAGGTCAGTTTGGAGCGGTCGAAGTCCAGCCGAGCCTGCAACACGCCGTTGGTGAGCAGGTTATAGAGCCCTGGGTCTGCCCTCTGGATGATCAGTGCTGGCAACGACGCTACGGCGGCCGTAGCGTTCTGAATAACTGACGACATGATGGTCTGGAACCCGTTGGTCACGCCGTTCAGCTGGTTCTGGATCGTGGTCGAGATAGACATGTCGCCGCAGATCAGATTGCTGTTCCAGCCGACGCCGACGCCAATGGAGCGCATATTGGGCGCGGGTGTCATCGACACGGCCTGGCCGCCGCCGATCGAATACAGCACATCGTCACCGATCACGGAGCCCTGGTGTTGCACACCATGCTGGTTGACGCTGGTCTGAGCGAATGTGTTTGTGCTCGCCATCATCAAAAAGGCGGTTAGAAGGAGAGGGCCCGGCATTACAGCAGGAAAGGACGTGCAACGGGTCATCATGGCCTGCCTCAATTGAAATCGACGCTGCCAAGAAAGACCTGACCTTCGCGTTCGCAGCAGCTATAGGGTCGCCACAGCGCCCAGGCGTAATCACCCTGCTGCGCCTGCACGCGGTTTTCGGAGTGAGGGAAGACCGCGCATGTGGGAGAGAGGGTCGGTGTCAGTTCCTGCCATTTGCCTGTCGTGGCGTCGCTCTCAACCAGTTCACCGGCTGGCCAGTAGCCGTCTTCGGCATCGGCGAGCAGAGGTTGGTAGACGTGGATCTGGCCGCGGCGTGTGACGACATCCCCGGCACGTTGGGCTACTACCGCACCGGCCATATAGTCATCGCTTTGGTGCAGGAAGCCGCCGCGTGGATAGACGTTGCCCCAGAGATTGCGGTCAGTGCGGGTGCCGATCTCGCGTTCGCCCGGAGTCAGCGCTTCCGGGTACACCATTTCGGGGATGTTGTAGCGCCACGCGATGGTGTCGAGAGTACTCAAAAGGTAAGGCATGAAGGCGGTGCCGGCACCTTTGCAGATATAGCCGAAGCCGGAGGCGAACTGGCTCAGCACATAGCCGCCGGGGTGGCCGATCACGTCAGCGTTCTTGAACTTCGCCAGGTTGTTTTCGTGGTTCTCGTTGGTCGTACCGTCGCCGCCGGCTTGTGCCATGGCGTTGGGTTGGCTTATCGATTGCACATCCACCCATGGATTCTCGCCAGTGTTCGAGTAGCTGGACACAACCGCGTCGGGCACGTAATGCCTGACCTTCACCGAGGTCTCCACGGAGCAGCTGAAATACGTGCAGAGCAGCCAGAAACAGATCCCGGCAACGCGATATTCCAGACAGTCCGGTGAGAGCGTCGAGGAAGCGATGGTCGAGGTGTCGAGCGCGAAAGACGGGACTCCCATCGTCAGCAGAATGGCGGCGATGCCGGCGCGCAGGCGGCGAGAACACATCATGGCTGCGTTCTCTGATGTGCTTCGATGAGCGCAACCGCCTTGGCGACGTCCGGCTCGCCATAAACCACATAGCGTTGATCAACCACTACAGCGGGGATCGTGGTAATGCCCAGGCTCCAGGCATCCACCACGTCTTGGTAAGCCGCACCAAGGCGTGCCAGGAGAGCGTTACCGCCGTCCTTCAGCCGCTGTTGCACGACTGCTGTACTGCGAGTGGGGTCGGCAGGCAGATGGGCACCCAGCTCGCCCTTGATTCGGGCCGGCTGATCCAGCTCGATAACCCGAACGCCGCTGGTAGCTAGTACCGGGTGCTGGCTATCGGTAACGACGAGAATGTCCTTGGCCTGCGCCTGCGTGCTTAGCAGCGCAGCGCATAATCCGGCGACGAGCGACCGCCACGATGAATGAGAAAGGAGAGTCGGTCGAGCCAGCATGTTGAACCACCGCAGAGTTGGCAATGGCGGTAGTCCACTTCAAAACGGTGTGGGTAACGACAAACAAACGGGAACCAGTGATCTCCGTTTTTACAGGGAAATGGCGCTGTGTGTTACGGGTACGCCGGCCCGCGCTGCGCACTTCTAGCCGATGGCTTAGGTGGCGCATGGCTGTTGCAGCCGGTGGGACAGACCACTCAGCCAGTTGGGGACCAAGGGGCTGTCATCAGGAGTCCAGGGAGTAGCTTTGTTCCGCCTTAGGGTTCGATGGCAACCTAAGACTCGCGCCCAAAGCGGCAGCAACCAGCAGCGCCATCAGCAAAATCATCGTAGTTGCGCCTTGGCCGCTCAGCACAAGCGCAGCCACAAACGGGCCGGCAGCCTGCGCCAGGAGCATAGGCCGCGCTAATGCTCCCATCCTGGTGCCAAACCCCTCCGCCCCGAATAGCGTTAATGGTAGCGTCCCTCTTGCAATGGTCATGATTCCATTGCCGGCACCGTAGAGGGCGGCGGCGACGAATGCTAGCCAAGGTATGCCAGGTGTGAACAGGAGTACGCCGGCAAGGCTCAGAAGAATGCCGATGCGCGCTGACCAAGTGGGGTGGAGATGCCGGGCGATGGAAAACTCCAGCAACCTTGCCACGACCTGCGCGGGGCCGATCACCATACCAATCGCGAGTACTGTGACGGTCGGGAGCCCCAGCTGTTCGAGTGCGGACAACAGGTGTACGGAAAAACTTGCCATGACGAATGCCATAACTGCCAGCAGCCCCGCGACCAGCATGAAGAGTCGACGGCTGGAGCGATCAGGTAATGGCGGGGGCCGTTCTTCGCCTGCAGAGCCCCCTCCAGCATCGCGCACGTGCGTTCTGGGGACAGCCAGCCAGTGGATCGACAGTCCAATCAACAGATGGGAGGCTACAAGCACCAGGCAGGCCTCACGCCAACCTAGCCAAGATTCAAGCGCGGCTATTGCGGGCCATCCCAGAGTGCTGGCGAATCCTCCGATCAAGGTCAGTCCGGTAATTGCTTCGCGCGCATGCTCTCTGAACAGCGTTCCGAGTGTTGCAAACGCGGCATCGTACAAGCCTGCCGCCATCCCCACTCCCAGCAGCGTCCAAGCCAAGTAGTAAAGCCATAGGGCATGTGCAAAGGACATGATCAGCAGCCCAACGCCCAACATCAATGAGCTGAAGGCGAGTACGGGACGTCCTCCATGGCGATCAATCAATCTGCCGGCCAGAGGCGAGCAAACGCCAGCAACCAGCATCCCCCAGGAGAGGCCTCCTACAACTGACGAGAGTGCCCATCCGGTGTCGCGTGCAATGGGCCCCGCCAATACCGCAGGCAGATAGAACGTCGAGCCCCACGCCAGAATCTGCGTGATGCCCAAGGCGATCACTAAGCGCAGGCGTCCAGTGGTGAGCGGCAGATGGGGTTCGATCTGGGTCACGGTCGCTCACTGCTATAGTTGTTAGTAGCAACAAGCTAGTCGATGCCCCCTATCCAGGTCAATTGAGCAACCATGGCTTGACGAACAATTCGCTGAGCAATAATGTTGCAGGTAACAACTAATCGGAACCGACATGCCAAAGATGCGTAATGACGACCTGAGCCAAGATGCGGAAGCCCTCTATGAGGCGCTAAACCAGCTGGTGCGGGTCTACCAGTTCCGTGATCGCGATCGTATTTGCTGCTACGACGTGTCGGTTACGCAGTGCTATGCCATCGAGACGCTGGTCAAGCAGGGGCCACTCCGCCTGCAGGGCTTGGCCGAGGAGATGTTTTTGGACAAGAGTACCGCCAGCCGTGTGGTTGATACCTTGGAACGCAAGGGTTACGTCTCGCGCGTCGAGGATTCGGAGGACCGTCGCGCCGTACGCGTCCAGGCCACCGAAGCGGGCACCAAGCTGTATGAACAGATTCGAGCGGACCTCATCGCTGAAGAGCAAGCGATGATCAGTGGCATGACGCCCGAGGTACGACAGGGGGCGCTCGTGTTGCTGCGTCAGCTTACCCGAGCAGCTGAAATTCGCTGCGGGCTGGCCACTGATTGCTGCCCGCCCCGATCGAAATAGGCGTGTAGAAGTATTCCTTTTTTTGCCCTGATTGTTGTTACTACCAACCGAGTTGTAAGCAAGACCAACCAGCCTAACGCCGGAGAATTGATATGAAACTGTCTGAACTGCCCGTCATTGTAATCGGCGCCGGCCCGGTGGGTCTGGCCGCTGCAGCGCACCTTCTGGCTCGAGGCGTGAAACCACTGATCTTCGAGGCGGGCGACCAGGCGGGAGCGAGTATCAGCCGCTGGGGGCACGTCAGGATGTTCTCGCCTTGGGAATACAACGTGGACAGGGAGGCTGCGAAGCTCCTGGCCGCAACTGGTTGGGTAGCTCCGGGAGCCGGGAGCTACCCAACTGGCCGCGAGCTTCTGAAGCAATACGTCCTTCCACTTGCCGCTGTACCAGTAGTCAGTGATTGCCTGCATCTGAAGACACGCGTGCTTGCGGTCTCCAAGGATGGCGCTGACACGCTGAAAAACAAGGGGCGTGCAGAGGCTGCGTTTCTGGTGCGCGTGGCGGGTCCCGAAGGTGAAAAGGACGTGCTTGCTCGGGCGGTGATCGATGCCTCTGGCACCTACGAGACACCTAACTGGATGGGAGCGTCAGGCATTCCGGCACTGGGTGAGTTGGAGGCAAAAGCGCATATCGTCTACGGCATACCCGATGCTTACGGTAATGAACATGATCGATACCGCAATCGCAGGGTATTGGTTGTGGGTGGAGGCCACTCAGCCTTTAACGCCCTGCAGGATCTGGTTCAGCTCGCTGCCGACGCACCTGCTACCAAGGTGTACTGGGCCATTCGAGGGCACTCGCTGGAGCGAATCCTGGGAGGTGGGGCCAACGATAAGCTCGCGGAGCGAGGCAATCTGGGCATGCGGATCAAAGCGCTACTTGACCAGGGGAAGATCACCTTATTCAAAGGCGTTTCGATCAGCCATGTCGACTCCACTGAAGCAGGGCTCATCGTCCACAGCAACGGTGAAACGCTGCCGGCAGTGGATGAGATCATCGTTGCCACAGGCTTCCGCCCCAATCTTCAATTGCTAGGAGAGCTGCGCTTGGCGATCGACCCGGCGACCCAGAGCCCCGTTCAACTGGCCCCCCTTATCGATCCCAATGAGCACAGCTGCGGTACCGTTCGGCCCCATGGCATTGACGAACTGTCCCACCCCGACGAGGGCGTTTTTATTGTCGGCATGAAAAGCTACGGACGCGCGCCCACGTTCCTGATGCTTACGGGCTACGAGCAAGTGCGCTCGGTGGTAGCGGGTCTTGCCGGCGACTGGGAAGCTGCGCGTCGTGTTGAGCTTGAGCTGCCAGAAACCGGAGTCTGTAGCCTCCGGCCTGAACAGCCGAAAGGGGTGCCGAGCTGCGGTGCCCCTACGCCTGCTGCGCAACCCCCATGCTGTGACACTCAGGCGCCCCTTGCTGCACCTCAGGCTTCTGAATCACGTTGCTGTAACCCTACGAGTCGCGCATAAGAACTCGTTGCCGAGGCTTGCTCCGTTGACCTGCCATTAATCAGGCCGGCGGAGCGAAGCAGGCACATAAGATCGACAAGCCTTGGTGCTCTTTGACTTTTTATCGGTTGTCATCGGAGAACCAACATGCAGGCCGTACAAATTTATGACCCCGCGCTGTGCTGTAGCACCGGCGTATGTGGAGTAGAGGTGGATCAGGCGCTTGTCACCTTCGCAGGTGATGTGGAATGGGCCATACGGAATGGTGGCCAAGTCCAGCGTTTCAATCTGGCACACCAGCCTCAGGCGTTTGCCGAACAACCTGCCGTTCGCAACTTGCTGGAACGTTCGGGACAGGAAAGTTTGCCCGTGTCCCTCGTCAGCGGCGAAGTCGTCTTGACGGGCCGCTATCCGACGCGCACCGAGCTCGCCAAGTGGACCGGGCTTAACGAATCGCCGTTATCCGACGCATCGGGCAGCGAATGCTGTTCGGGACGTGGTTGTTGCTGAAAGGACCCCCTCATGAAATTTCTTAAAACTCCACCGCGCTTCCTGTTCTTCACCGGCAAGGGTGGTGTAGGCAAGACCTCCATTGCTTGTGCCGCGGCTGTTCAACTGGCCGGCGACGGCAAGCGCGTCCTGTTGGTCAGCACTGACCCAGCATCGAACGTCGGGCAGGTTTTCGGCCTGGATATTGGTAACAAGGTGACCGAGATCCGCGGTGTACCCCGTCTAGCCGCTTTCGAGATTGATCCGCAACAGGCCGCTCAGGCTTACCGGGATCGAATCGTGGGGCCGGTCAGGGGCGTCCTCCCGGAGGACATCGTCAAAGGCATCGAGGAGCAACTGTCAGGGGCCTGCACCACCGAAATTGCTGCGTTCGATGAGTTCACCGCGCTGCTGACAGACGACAGCCTAATCGCCGAGTTCGATCACATCATTTTCGACACCGCGCCTACGGGGCATACCATCCGGCTGCTGCAGCTTCCTGGCGCTTGGAGCGGGTTTCTGGAAAACAGCAAAGGCGACGCCACTTGCCTGGGTCCTCTCGCGGGCCTGGAAAAGCATCAAGCGCAATACAAAGTCGCGGTGGAGGCACTATCCGACCCATTACGCACGCGTCTCGTACTCGTCGCACGGGCGCAGAATGCCGCATTGCGTGAGGTTGCACGCACGCACGAAGAGCTTTCTGAAATAGGCTTGAAGCAGCAGTATCTGGTCGTGAATGGAGTACTGCCGGCCAGTGCTGCCGACGGTGATGAACTCGCCTCAGCCATCTACCGACGCGAGCAACAGGTACTGGCGAACTTCCCCGAAGTACTACACGCGCTCCCGCTCGACCAGCTCTCGCTCAAGCCTTTCAATCTGGTAGGTCTTGACACGCTTGGGCGCCTGTTCGCTGATATGAATAGCGATAGCGGGGGTATAACTGGCGGCGAGCCCGATCTGAAGTTTCCTGAACTCTCCATCTTGGTGGATAACATTGCGGCTGACGGACATGGCTTGGTGATGCTCATGGGCAAGGGCGGCGTAGGCAAAACCACCATGGCCGCAGCTGTTGCCGTCGACTTGGCTCGTCGGGGATTACCCGTGCATCTAACGACCTCCGATCCGGCTGCACATCTTGCCGAAACACTTGAAGGGGCCTTGGATAACCTGACGGTCAGCAGAATTGATCCGCAGGCCGAAACCGAGCGCTACCGGCAGCACGTGCTCAAAACGAAAGGAGCACACCTGGACCCCGAGGGCCTGGCTCTATTGGAGGAGGACCTCCGATCGCCTTGTACTGAGGAAATCGCTGTATTCCAGGCTTTCTCCAGAGTGATTCGAGAGGCCGGCAAGAAGTTTGTGGTCATGGATACCGCCCCCACCGGACATACGCTTCTTCTACTGGACGCCACGGGCGCTTATCACCGTGAAATCGTCCGGCAGATGGGAGACAGCAAGGTAAGTTACGTAACGCCCATGATGCAGCTGCAAGATCCCAAGCAGACAAAGGTATTGCTGGTGACACTCGCGGAAACCACCCCTGTTCTGGAAGCGGCGAATCTGCAGGCTGACCTGCGACGCGCTGACATAGAACCTTGGGCCTGGATCGTAAACAACAGCGTTGCGGCAGCCAGGCCAGTGTCCGCATTCCTGCGCAAGCGTGCCGAGAACGAGCGCCGTGAGATCGACGCGGTAGCCAAGGAGCACGCAACACGTTATGCGGTTATGCCTCTGCTTAAGGATGAGCCCGTAGGCCTGAATCGTCTGCAGGCACTCTTCAGAAGCGCGTAGAAAATTGCGAGGCGTTGCTCGAACCGAACAGCGCCTCGTCAAACCGTCCTCCCCGACACAAGACTGAACCTTCGGTTCCACCTCCCTTGCAGAAGCGCTCTCTGCTTAAGCTCGCGGTCCTGATAGCTGCGCCTAGTGCCAGCAGGTATGAAGCTATGGGGCAAACTGTAATAAAAATGAAACTTAACAGGCTGCGCTAGAAGTAGCGATGGGCCTGTTGCTACTTCCTGAAACTCGACTATAACTAGTCTGTGCGGCGCAATAGCAGCCTCACCATTAGCATCTGCTATCGTTCGAACGTAAAAATCCTACGTGCTCAAAAACAATAATTAAGTCCAGCAGCAACCATAATAAGAGAGGACGCAAATGGGTAAGTTAACACGTCGTATATTTCTAAAATACACAGGTAGTGGAGCGGCTGTCGGCACGCTTGCTCTATCAAATACTGCCTTTGCGCAACAATCCGCTCCAAGTTTTCCGCCTGGCTCTACAACACTTCCCTATCCCCAACAACCAATCGCAAAACTAAACGAGCTTCAGGTCAATAACCCTGTTTCCTTTTCCTATCCGGATAGCGCCTCACCCTGTGTCCTGATAAAAAAAGGTAAAACCGTTCCGGGCGGCGTCGGGCCGGATAAAGACATTGTTGCGTACAGCACGTTATGCACCCACATGGGTTGCCCTGTGCTTTACGATCAAACAGCAGAGACGTTTAAGTGCCCTTGCCATTACTCCATATTTGATCCAGACCAAGGCGGGCAAATGGTAACCGGTCAGGCAACCGAGAATCTGCCTCAGATCGTGCTTTCTTATAACGATGACGAGAAATCTGTTTATGCCATCTCAGTCCAAGGACTGATCTATGGAAGGCAAGCCAATATAATCTAGTGTGAGGATAGCCTGATGAGCCAATTCAAAGATCGAGTCCCGCTGCCACCGATAGATGCCCAGAAAACTAATATGGCTTGCCATTTCTGCATAGTTGGCTGTGGGTATCACGTATACAAGTGGCCCGCAAACAAAGAGGGTGGCAGGGCGCCCGAGCAAAATGCTCTTAACGTGGATTTCACCCGCCAAGTTCCCCCAATGCAGATCACCATGACGCCTGCCATGGTGAATCGTATTAAGGATAACGATGGCAGCGAACACAATATAATGATTATTCCTGATAAGGAGTGCGAGGTAAATAAGGGGCTATCCTCTACGCGCGGCGGCCAAATGGCCAGCATTATGTATTCCGAAAATACCCCGATAGGAGAGCGTCGCCTCAAGGTTCCGATGCTCTATACCGGTGATGACTGGATAGAGACGACTTGGCAGCAGTCGATGGATATCTACGCGGGGTTAACTAAAAGAATTCTAGACGAAGACGGGCCCGAACAAATTCTGTTCAATCTTTTCGACCATGGTGGGGCGGGAGGAGGCTTCGAAAATACCTGGGCGACTGGGAAGTTGATTTTTTCCGGCATTGGTACTCCGATGGTCAGGATACACAACAGGCCAGCCTACAATTCCGAGTGCCATGCGACGCGCGACATGGGGGTCGGCGAGCTAAACAACAGCTATGAAGATGCAGAGCTTGCTGATGTATTGATCTCCATTGGTAACAATCCGTACGAGTCCCAAACTAATTATTTTCTCGCTCATTGGGTGCCCAATTTGCAGGGCGCAACGACAGGGAAAAAGAAGGAGCGATATCCAGGTGAAAGCTTTGCTAAAGCCAAGATAATTTTTGTAGATCCCCGCCGCACTATTTCTGTAGATATTTCTGAAACAGTTGCTGGCAAGGACCATGTTTTACACTTAGCTATCAACCCTGGAACGGACACGGCTTTATTTAACGGGCTTTTGACGTATGTGGTGGAAAAAGGTTGGCAGGATGATGAATTCATCCAGAACCACACGACCGGTTTCGACGACACTCTTGCCTCTAACAAGCTTAGCCTGAGCGAATGTAGCGTTATTACTGGTATCACCGAAGACGATTTGAGAAAAGCAGCAGAGTGGGCTTATCAACCCAAGGAATCGGGGCACGCGCCCCGCACCATGCATGCTTATGAAAAAGGGGTCATCTGGGGCAACGATAACTACCGAATCCAGTCATCCATCGTGAACCTTGTATTGGCCACGCATAACGTTGGCCGTCGAGGAACTGGCGTGGTTCGTATGGGTGGCCATCAGGAGGGTTATGTACGCCCCCCTTATCCAGGCGGTCGGCCCGCTCCTTACATCGATCAGGAAATCATCAAAAACAATGGAATGATGCTCACCGTCTGGGCTTGCAATGCTTTCCAAACGACCGTAAACGCCGAGACATATCGCGAAGCAGTAAAGCGACGGGCAAATATCGTCAACCAGGCACTGGCCAAGGCAAGGGGCGCTTCTACAGAGCAGCTAATCAACATCATCTATGATGCGGTCAAGAACCAAGGCGGCTTGTATCTCGTTGATATTGATCTCTATCGCACTAAGTTCGCGGACAGCTCCCACATGCTCCTCCCGGCCGCACACCCGGGAGAAATGAACCTCACATCCATGAATGGTGAAAGACGGCTGCGATTGTCAGAGCGCTTCATGGATCCTCCTGGGATTGCCAAAGCGGACTGTATGATCGCTGCCGATATGGCCAATGCGCTGAAGCGCCTGTATGAAGGCGAAGGCAACACTGAGATGGCGCAG
This sequence comes from Stutzerimonas stutzeri TS44, assembly GCA_000263395.1. Lineage (GTDB taxonomy): Bacteria > Pseudomonadota > Gammaproteobacteria > Pseudomonadales > Pseudomonadaceae > Stutzerimonas > Stutzerimonas stutzeri_C. The sequence goes on along the minus strand of AJXE01000030.1, from coordinate 23,317 downwards.
AGATTCTCAGGCTTTGACTGGCAAAGTGAGGAGGATTCGTTCAATGACGGTTTCCGCATGGCTCATGAGAAGGAGATTGATAGCCAAGGGGGGCCTACTGGGCATCTTGCCACCTATGAACGGCTGCGAGCCGCAGGGACGAATGGCGTTCAGCTGCCCATCAAGGAATACCGCGACGGTAAGCTGATCGGGACCGAAATACTTTACAGCGACAACACGTTCGACACGGATGACGGGAAGGCCCATTTTCAGCCGTCACCCTGGAATGGCTTCCCCGCCGTCATCGAAGCGCAGCAGAAAAACCATGCTTTCTGGATCAATAACGGGCGTACGAATCACATCTGGCAATCGGCCTATCACGATCAGCATCTAAGCTTCCGTAAAGGTCGTTTTCCTATGGCACCCCTGGAGATCAACCCAGAGGACGCTGCGCAACTGGGGATCGCGGCTGGGGATATAGTTGAGATTTATAACGACTACGGCGCGACCTATGCCATGGCCTACCCGGAACCCGACATCAAGCGGGGGCAAGTCTTCATGATGTTCGGATACCCAAACGGCGTACAGGGCGACACAGTCAGCGAATGGACCGATCGCAACGTAATTCCTTATTACAAGGGTGCGTGGGCCGACATTCGTAAAGTAGGTGAAAACGAAGCCTACAAACATTCAGTGTCGTTCAAGCGTCGGCGTTACTCGTAACGCTTCAACATCGGGAGGAATGGTTCGCAGCATTCCTCCCGAGCGCTACGGGGTGGTTGCCCGCCTGCAAAAAACCGATCACTACGACCGGCTAACTTGAGCGAGTCATTCCATGCTTTGGCAGGAACATGGAAATGAGAGCTGCCAACAGAATGAATCCACTCGACACCCATAGGCAGGCCTGCAGTCCATAAGCCTGGAACACCCAGCCGGACAGCAGCGTGCCGATCAAGCGGCCCAGGGCGTTGGACATGTAATAGAACCCCACGTCCAGCGAGACACCGTCTTCCTTGGCGTAGCTGATGATCAGATAGCTGTGCAGCGAGGAGTTCACAGCGAACAACACGCCGAAAAGCATCAGCCCGCCCAGCAGTACCGTAAGGGCTGACCAATCGGTGGAAAGACCCAGCGCAATCAAGGCAGGCAAACCCGCCAGGGAAAGCGCCCAGGCGAACGCCGCACGCCCGTCCGGCACATGACCTCGTTTCTTGCCCGTGATATTAGGCGCGAGGGACTGCACGATGCCGTAACCGATGACCCACGCCGCGAGAAAGCCTCCGACCAGCCAGAAGTCCCAACCAAATACGGTGCTCAGATAAACCGGAAGGGCTATCACGAACCAAACGTCGCGAGCGGCGAACAGGAACAGACGTGCCGCAGAGAGGATGTTGATTGCCCGGCTCTTGGAGAGCATGTCGCGGAACTTGGGCTTGGCCTTGGCCTTGCCGAGATCCCTCTTCAGGAATACCAGGCTGCCTATGAAGACCAGGGCCAGCACCGCCGCCATGGCCAGCACCGCGCCGGCAAAGCCGAGCAGCGCAAGCAGCGCCCCGCCGAGGAAAAAGCCCACCCCCTTAAGGGCGTTCTTCGAGCCGGTCAGGATCGCTACCCACTTGTATAGCGTGCCCTGCTGACTATCCGGTACCAGGAGCTTGATTGAGCTCTTGGCACTCATCTTGTTCAGATCCTTGGCAATACCGGAAAGCGCTTGTGCGCCCATCACCCAAGGCACGGTTAGCCAAGCCGCCGGTACGGTGAGCATCAGCAATGCGAGCACCTGCACGCCCAGCCCAATGTTCATGGTCCGATTGAGGCCGAGGCGAGCGCCAAGGTAGCCACCCACCAGGTTGGTGATGACACCGAATATCTCGTAAAACAGGAACAGCGCTGCGATCTGCAGGGGCGTGTAGCCCAGCGAGTGGAAGTGCAACACCACCAACATGCGCAATGCGCCATCGGTGAGGGTAAAGGCCCAGTAATTACCGGTGACCACCAGGTACTGACGTACTTCCACAGACAGGGTCGACAACGCTTTCATGTGTGCTCCCGATTACACTGCAGCGCCGACCAGCCGGGCCAGTTCGACGGCACGATTGGCATATCCCCACTCGTTGTCGTACCAGGCGTAGATTTTCACCTGGGTACCGTTGACCACCATCGTGGATAGCGCGTCGATGATCGAGGAGCGCGGATCGGTGCGGTAATCGATGGAGACCAGGGGACGTTCCTCGTAGCCAAGAATGCCCTTCAGCGGACCTTCGGCGGCAGCCTTGAGCAGTTCGTTCACTTCTTCCGCGGTGGCCGCTTGTTCGACTTCGAACACACAGTCGGTGAGCGAAGCATTCGCCAGCGGAACACGCACAGCATGACCGTTTAGCTTGCCGCGCAGCTCTGGGAATATTTCGGCGATCGCCGTGGCCGAACCGGTCGTTGTCGGGATCAGGCTCATCCCCGAGGCGCGGGCACGGCGCAAATCCTTGTGCGGGGTGTCGAGGATGCTCTGGGTATTGGTCAGATCGTGGATGGTGGTGATCGATCCGTGGCGGATACCCAGACTTTCATGAATCACCTTGACCACCGGCGCCAGGCAGTTGGTTGTGCAGGAGGCGGCTGTGACGATGCGATGCTGGGCTGGATCGAATAGCTGGTGGTTGACGCCCATGACGACGTTGAGCGCGCCCTTTTCCTTGACCGGGGCACACACCACGACGCGCTTAACGCCCTGGTCCAGGTAGGCCTGTAATACGGCTACGGTTTTCATCTTGCCGCTCGCCTCGATGACGAGATCGCAATCGCTCCAATCGGTCTCGGCGATCGCCTTGTTCGCCGTAACCTGGATGTGCTTGCCGTCGATCAGGATGCAATCGCCGTCGCTGCTCGCCTCTTGTCCCCAGCGGCCATGCACCGAGTCGAAATTGAGCAGGTGGGCGTGGGTCGCGGCGTCGCCAGCAGGATCGTTGATCCGGACGAATTCCATTTCGGGCCAGCCCCAGGCCGCACGCAGTGCCAATCGACCGATACGGCCAAAACCATTGATGCCAACTTTGATCGTCATGCTGGTATCTCACAGAAGAAGAGCGGGGATCAGTCGAACTGATTGATCCAATTAAGGTGTGCAGGGTGTTGGATGGCTTTCGGTCGCAGCGCCTGCACCTGAGCGATCGCGGTATCCCGGCCAAGACCCGCCTCGATCAGGATGCGAGCGGCAATAAGACCGGTGCGCCCCGAACCGCCTTTGCAGTGAATGGCGAGAGATTCCCCGGCCTTCAGTTGGGAGAGGATTGGCTGCCTGGCCTCCTTCCACTGGCGTCCGAAATCTTCGAGAGGGACCTGCTCATCCGCCACCGGTAGGTGATACCAGGCGAGACCCAACACCTCACATTGCCTGGAAATGTCGCCCGCATCGTTCGTGTCCAATTCGCTTTGCGGCATCAGCGTGATGGCGGCGGTGGCTCCGGCTTGCTTGAGCGCAGCCAAAGCGGCTGTCAGGGAGGTTCCCTTGGTACCGGGGCAGGGGGTGAAAATCAGCTTTCCCGGCAAACCTGGGATGCTGAGCACATCGTAGGGGTGGCTCATCTTTAGTTCCTCGATCAGATAGCGCGCTGATTGACCCGCCGGGAAAGTTCCTCGGCCGACTCCTTGCGCTCGGAATAGCGATCAACCAGATAGTCAGACCGGTCACGTAGCAGCAGGGTGAACTTCACTAGCTCTTCCATAACGTCGACCAGCCGGTCGTAGAACGCGGAGGGTTTCATTCGACCGTTCTCGTCGAACTCCAGAAAAGCCTTGGGCACCGAGGACTGGTTGGGGATGGTGAACATGCGCATCCAGCGACCAAGTACTCGCAGCTGGTTGACCACGTTGAACGATTGCGATCCTCCGCAGACCTGCATAACCGCCAGCGTCTTGCCCTGGGTCGGGCGAACCGCACCCATCGCCAGCGGCACCCAGTCGATCTGTGCCTTGAATACTGCGCTCATGGAGCCGTGACGCTCGGGCGAACACCAGACCTGGCCTTCGGACCATTTCATCAGCTCGCGAAGTTCCTGCACCTTGGGATGGGTGTCAGGAACATCGTCCGGCAGGGGTAGACCTGAGGGATTAAAAATGCGGGTTTCAGCGCCGAATCGTTGGAGCAGCCGTGCAGCTTCCTCGACCATCAATCGACTGAACGAGCGCTCCCGATTCGAACCGTAGAGCAGCAGGATGCGTGGCGGGTGAGTTGGCGTGCTCTCGATGCCGAGTTTTTCCAGGCTCGGAGGGTTTGCCAGCCCGAAATCGAGATTCGGGAGCAGATCGTCTTTCATGGTCACTCCTGTTGTACGGGGGTGGCAGCGCTATCGAACCAGCGACGCTTGAGCCACAGGGCAACGCCAACTAGCGAGATCAAGACCGGCACCTCGACCAGCGGACCGATCACCGTGGCGAAGGCCACCGGAGACGCCAGGCCAAAGGTGGCAATGGCTACCGCGATGGCCAGCTCGAAGTTATTGCTCGCTGAGGTAAACGCCAGAGCAGTAGTACGGGGGTAATCGGCCTTCAGCACCTTGCCCATCCAGAAGCTGACAAAAAACATCACGATGAAGTAAATCGTCAGCGGGATGGCGATTCGAACTACGTCGAGCGGCAGCTGCAGCACCATATCGCCTTTGAGACTAAACATCGCGACGATGGTGAGCAGCAGGGCCACCAAGGTCAGAGGGCTGATTCGCGGAATGAAATGCTCGGCGTACCACGCTTCTCCCTTCTGCCCGATCAGCACTTTGCGGGTCAGGAATCCGGCCAGAAACGGGATACCGAGGTAGATCAGCACCGATTCGGCTATGTCAAAGAAGTTGGTCTCGATGACGCTACCCTGCAGGCCAAACAGCGGCGGCAGCAGCCCCAGAAAAATCCATGCGTACACGCTGAAGAACAGGATCTGGAAGATACTGTTGAAGGCCACGAGGCCCGCCACGTACTGGTTGTTGCCACCGGCGATCTGGTTCCACACCAACACCATGGCTATACAGCGAGCGAGGCCGATCAGGATAAGACCTGTCATGTACTCCGGATAGTCGCGCAGAAAGATGACAGCCAGGGCAAACATCAGCACCGGCCCGATGACCCAGTTCTGAACGAGAGAGAGCACCAGGATGCGCTTGTCCTGGAACACCTGGGGCAGCTCTTCGTATTTCACCTTGGCCAGAGGGGGATACATCATCACGATCAGGCCAATGGCAATCGGGATATTGGTGGAGCCTACAGACAGGCTGTTCAACCAGGCTGGCAGACCCTCGAACACGCTTCCCAGGCCTACGCCCAGTGCCATCGCAAGGAAAATCCAGAACGTCAGGTAACGATCCAGAAAGGAGAGACGACTCTTGCTCATGCGGCTACCTCAAGTGCAGCTATGCGCGCTAGCTCGGCTTTCAGTTGGTCGGGGCTGAGCTGCTGCAGCGGCAAATCGAGAAAGGCTTGCACCCGAGCGCGAATGATTGCGAGCGTACGATCAAAAGCGGCGTCGACTTCCGCCTCAGTGCCTTGCAGCTCTGAAGGATCAGCCAGCCCCCAGTGAGCCTTCACCGCCGGCCCAAAGAACACTGGGCAAGCGTCGCCCGCCGCCTTGTCGCATACGGTGATTACGAAGTCAGGATTCAGCGACTCATGCGAGTCGATCGACTTGCTCGACAGCCCTTCGGTCGAAATACCCTCCTTTTGCAGCGCCTTCAGGCTGAGCGGGTGAACAATTCCCTTGGGGTGGCTTCCGGCGCTATAGGCTTTCATGCCGGCCGGCGCCATCGCGTTGAACGCGGCCTCTGAAAGGATGCTTCGGCAGCTATTAGCGGTGCAGAGAAACAGAATCTTCATCAATCAGGTATCCCTTGGGTTGGATGAGCCCAGGTGAGCTTCAGCAGCAGGAGGCGGTACGCGCAGGGCGGTCACCCATCTGGCTCAAGCGCTTCGCATCTGGGCTGAGCCAGTGGCGGTTTGAAGAAAGGGTGAGTTCGATGATGCGGGCCACCCAATCCGGCAGATTCGGGTGCAACCGGTAGTACACCCATTGCCCCTGCCGGCGATCTTCCAGTAGTCCACAGGTGCGCAGTTGCGCCAGATGGCGGGAGATCTTTGGCTGGCTCTCGTTGAGAGCAAAGGTGAGTTCGCACACGCACAGCTCGCTTTCTTCGGCGATCAGTAACATCGCGCGGGCGCGGGTTTCGTCAGCCAGGCATTTGAATACGGTGGTAGGAGTCAGGTGGTCGGCCATGAAAGTCTTAGCGCTTGGTTTTTACTAGAACGAACATTTTGATCCTTTCATGAATCTCGTGAAGAGCATGACGGAAGGCGTCGGGCTGGTCGCTGCTGACTGGGTCTTCGAAATTCCATGCGAGAACCTCAGCGGAGCCCGGCAGCGCCTGGCATTCCAATGCCGATTTATCGCACAGGGTTATGACGTAATCGAATTGCTGACCGGCGAACTCATCAATGGATTTGCTGCGCAAGCCATCGGCATTTACGCCCAAGTTCCGGAGCGCGGCGACGGTGCGCGGATCAACGCCTGTCGGGGCAGTACCAGCACTGAATGCTTCGAAGTGTTTGGCGTCGGTGTGCCGCAGGAGTGCTTCGGCCAGCTGTGAACGGGCGGCATTGGCAACGCAAACAAAGAGCACGCGAGACTTGTGAGCCATGGGAAATGTCTCTGACAAATTCGGAAAAACGAATATATGGTTTTTCACATAAAAGGTAAACCTACGCTTGCCTCAATCACCATTGGTGCTGACAACCCGTCGTATAGCAGCTCGCTTTAGCCGGTTCACGTTCTCGCTAACCTCTGAAACGTTTTATTACATCTGTAAATTCGCATATATGAATTTTGTAATGAAAGCGTCATCGGTACGGATTTAGGTTGCGTCCCACCTCAACCCAATGCAGGAATCTACGATGAAAAAACTGACCCTGTCCGCGCTAATGCTGGCCTCCCTCTTCGCCGGCACCGCCGTAGCCGGTGAGTTCGACAAACCTGGTTTCGTCACCGAAGTCGAAGACGGCCGACTGTGGGTGTTCCGCGAGGGCTCCCAGGAGCTGAAGGACTTCGAAGCCACCGGTGAGCCGGCCAAGCAGTTCACCGACATCGGCACCGGCCCTAACGGCATGACCGTCAAGGCGGCCGATGAGAAGACTCTCAAGGCCTACTTGGAAACGCTGAAGAAGTAATTTTTACCAAGGCCGCCTTCGGGCGGCCTTTCTTTTGCGCGCCCGCATGGGTGCAATCTTGTGGTTGCAGCCCGCCGTAAGCTGACCACAGCGAACACATTGAAGCGCACGTATAGAGGTGAGCGACCGGTATTATCCGGCTGGTTCGGGCCGGCTTGAGTGCGGAGATCATAGATGGCGGTGTGGTGTTGAACGTGAGGTCAATGTGCAGCTCCGTTACTGCCTGGTCCATTCCAGCGGAAGCGGGCTGATGCCACGTTCCTGATCAATGCTCTCGGCGATCTTGAGCGCGGCGTCGAGTTCGCTGATGCCATGCTGCTGCATAAGTTGGTAGCGCTCGGCCTTTTCCTCCGGCTCGGTTTGGGCGAGCGCGAGATAGAGGCTGGGGGGCACCGCGCGGAACAATAATTCCATGCTACGCGACAGAATTACACCTTCTGAGAATTTGCCGGTTTCCTTTCTGGCAGAGAGCATCAGGGCTTTCTGCGCCGGAGTGAGCTCGCGGAACTTGGCGATTTTCTCTACCTCGTCTGGCGGCATGCCCATACACAACCACCATTCCATCATGTTCAACATTGGCTCGGCGGCTTTGGGCAGGTCGTCCAGGTTCTGCGTCGCCAGCCAGAACCAGGCCCCAAGTTTGCGCCACATCTTGGTGATCTTGACGATATAGGGGGCGAGCAATGGGTTCTTGGTGATGATATGCCCCTCGTCGGTGACGTTGATGATCGGGCGGCCCAGGAACTGGTCGCGCTCGGCGATGTTGTTGACGGTGTTGATCAGCGAGATATAGGCGATGGAAAGCTGAGCGTTGTAGCCCTCCCTGGCATAGGTAGCCAGGTCGACGATGGTGATGTCAGCTTCCGGCCACGGTGTGCCGGGGCGGTCGAACATCTCGCCGTCGCTGCCTTGGGTGAACATATCCATCGCATCGGCCATTTCCAGCAGCCGGGCACGGCGGACCTCGGGCAGGGTTGTGTCGCGGCCGCGCTCGCGCAGGGCATCGCGGACGTCCCGCGTGAGCACCGTGCGTTGCTCGGCGACACAGCGCTCTGCCGCGTCGAGGATGCATTGGCGAATCAGGCTGCGATCCGCACGCGTCATGCGCGCTTCCTCGCGTTCTTCTCCTCCGGTGATCATCAGGCGGGCAGTGATCTCCAGCTCACCCAGCACGTCGCGCTGCTCATCGCCATCGGTAGCCGCGTCGTCTTCGTCCAGCGCATCAGCGTCGAGCGTCTGCACCTGGCTGGGCGTTTCCACCAGCCGGTGCGCATCGGCGAAAGGAGCGAGGCTGACGCCCGCGCCGGGCGAGAGCTTCACACGATGTACGGTGAGGCCCAGTCGCGCGGCGAAATCGCCGTACAGGCCAAAGGAGTTGCCGGCTTCGACGATGAACAGTCTTGGTCGGTAGATCGCGGTAACTTGGTTGAGCAGATTGTTAAGCGTGGCCGACTTGCCGGAGCCGGTCGGGCCGGCGAGGAACAGGTGCGCATTCATTTGCCGGTCGAGGCGATTGAGCGGATCGAAGGTGATGGTGCCGCCGCCGCGGTTGAACAATGTGAGACCGGGGTGGCCGGTGCCCTGGCTGCGCCCCCACAGCGGTGCCAGGTTGGCGGCGTGTTGGGCGAACATCAGCTGGGTGTACCACTGGCGCTTGTCCAGCGCTGGGTCGTAGACGCAGGGCAGCCAGCGCAGATAGGTGTTGAGCGGTGCGACCTCATCTTCTTCGCGTACCGGTTGCAGCCCGGCACCGAGCAGCACGTTGCCAAGTTGCAGGCCGCGAGCGTCCAACTCGGACTGGTCGCGACCACGCAGATAAAAGGTGAGTGCGCTCCGGTACAACTTGTGAGCGCTGCCGATCAGGCTGCGGGCCTGTTGCACATCGGCACGGGTCTGTTCCGATGCCAGGGTGTCGCCCACGGATTTGCGACCAAGGTGGTTGAGGTGCGCTTCGAGCACATCCTGGGGGGTGATGACCAGCGTCAGGCACTGAATCGTGTCTTCCGGCAGTTGGTCGAACAGCGCATTGATCGCGTCGCCCTTGCGGGTTTCGCCGGTGACGTGCCCGGTCGATGGCGGTGTGCGTAGGCGGTCGACGGCGATGGCGCGGTGCGGCATGCCATCGAAGTGCCATTGGCCCTCAGCGACATCCGAGCGTGGCTGACCGAAGAACAGCCGCTGGCTGAAATCCGTGCCGCTGGCCAGCTCGATCTCGCCGGGCTCCTGTTCGTCCGGATAGCCGGTCAGGGCATAGAACCGCTCCCGGTCTTCTGCGGTGTTACCTACCTGGGTTGGATGGGGATTAAACCAGCGTAACAACCAGGCGTGGATGTCCGCCGCGCCAAGACGCCGGGCGCGTACACCGGCATGGGCCAAGCCGCCGACGAGGCGGTCGCAGACCCGGATGAGGGCCTGCTCGGGCGTTTGCCCACGGCGATGCGGCGCGTGGCCGACACGGCGGTAGACGACCATCCGCGTGCGCCGGGTCTGACCGCGCCAGGGCAGGCGCGTGACGGTGTTGTCCTCGAACAGACCGCCGGGCTTGGCGATGGCCTGCAGATGGTGGCCAAAGAACCGCAGGTAGAACTTGGTGAAGGCGGTGCCTTGGGCGCGGGGCTGGATGTAGGCGCGCAGCTCGTCGAGATAACGGTCCCAGTTGGGGTCGTCTTGGGCGTAGAGCTGCACGACCCAGGGGTTGTCTTCTAATTCGTCGAAGGCATCCTGCAGCACGTTTTCCAGCGTGTCGCGGACCTGCAGCAGCCAGGCGGGTTCGCGTCCTTCCGTGCCGACCGGGAGCAGCTCGTAGAAGGCCGCCACCGAGGTGCCGTCATCAAGCAGCATGCACTGTGACTGGGGCAGGTACTCGGCCCACGGCAGCAGGTCGGTGAACGAGGGTGCAACATCGTAGAGCGCCTTCTCGTCGGCCTGAGTGGCCGGCTGACGCGAGACGTGTGCGGTGCCAGGTTCGGCAATGCCGTGGGTGTATAACTCGGCGACGTGGCGAGCCCAGGCGTCCGCAGGTGGCGCGGGTTCCTCGACCTGGCGCCGGTGCTTGAACAGGGGCCAGGCCATTAGTAATCCTCAACCCGTTCGCCAGGCAGTGCGTACTGCACGCGCTGGTACAGAGGGAACAGCGTGGTGTAGCCGGGCACCGGCACCGGGTCGCTTCCAGCCATGTGCGGGAACACGTACATCAGCAGATCGGGGTTCGGCAGCCGATGGAACTGTCGGTAAATTTCGTTGGCGGCCGTGCGTGTGTAGCGGGCCTGCACGATGTACGCAGCGTGTACATCGGCCTCGGTCAACGGCCGGCGCAGGGCTTGGCGCGCGTCGAGCAGTTGCCGGGCGGTTCCGCCGCCGGTCTCGACGTTCCAGATATCGAGCATGGTGCTGTCGTCGTGCGGCAGTAGTTCGTCCTTGCTTGTCGCGCAGCCGCCGAGTGTGAGCACGACGGCCAGCAGCGTCAGGCTGTTAGTCCAGATCTTGCGCATGTGAGCTTCCTCCAAGACGGTGATCGACGCGGCGACCTTTCGGGTCGTAGTCGATGGTCAGGGGTTCTTCGAGATGCACTGCGACGCGTGCGCCGGGCTTGACGTAGACCGCTGCGAACGCCTGACCATAGAGCTTGTTGACCCAAGCAGACATGTCTTGCACGCCACCAGCGAGGATACGGCCCATGGCTTCGTTTGAGCCGATGCCGACGGTCCCGATGGAGCCGTCGTTGCTCATGTAGGAGACCTGACCACTGTCTGAGTCGATCAGCGAGGCGACGCCGGCACCGGCCGCGGTGATCAGGGCCTGCGTGCCTAGGTACTGCTGCGCGTTGCTACGGCGTTGGCCACTGACGCAGGGAATGCCGTGCGGGTCGCTGATCCAGCCCATGCCGTCCTGTGTGTCGTTGCCGTTGTTGCTTTGTTGGCGGTTGCCGCCGCGCTCGTCGTCTTTCGGGAGGGTGCGGATCGTGCCGTCCTCGAAGACGAACGTGACCGAACGGATCTGCCCGCGCACGCAGGAGAGGGTCCAGTCGCCTGAGGCGGTGCCGCTGACCACGGCGCCGGCAACATCCGGAATATCAATGCCGTTCGCGGTGAGGTTGTCCCGCCCGATCAGGACTTTGAATGGATACGGGTCACTGACGGTGCCGTCGATCGGTACGCGGCCGATCAGTGCCGTCATGGAGATCGAGCCCATCAGGGTCGAGTTGGTCGGCACGGTGTAGACGGCTGTCGTCTCTGGCACACCCGCCGCGCGGCGGCCGGCGTCGACAGCGGAGCTGGCAGTGGTTTCAAGTGTCTTCTGCGCCGGCCCGAAGCGGGTCGGGAAGCTGGGGCTGCTGGCATTGCCGGTGTTGCGCTGCTTGCCGTCGTCGCGCCGGTCCTCCGGCTCGATCCAGCGCAGAGTATCGCCAGCCAGACCGTCGCCCGGCTCAAGGCCTAGGCCGACCGGTAGATCGGCGGGGTTATCCTTGCCGATGCCATCGAGCCGCTGCTGCAGTTGTTGCAGCAGCCCCTGGGTTTTCTGCCGCTCGCTGGTGACCTGCTGCCGATCCTGATGCATCTGATTGCGTTCGCTGTCGAGCGCGCTCTGGATGCGCCGGTCGATGGTGCCTTCGCGTTGCCGAAGCCGTTGGTTCTCGTCACGCTGGGCCTTGTTGTCGCCCAGTGCGGTCTGCAACTCGGTGCGTAGTTGACGGACCTGAGCGACTAACGTCGCCACGGTGTCACGTGGGGTGTCGCCCTCGATACCGAGCGCTTTGGCTTCATCGGGCGTGAGCCGGGTACTTTCTTCCTGCGAACCGGGAACGTCGTTGCCGCCGGAGAACAGCTTGATGCCGACGAACACCAGCAGCAGCGCCAGGGGGATCATCAGCCATTTGAGCAGGCCATTGCTGTGCATCAGCGGCCTCCTTCATCTTGCGGAACGGGCAGGTTGAGGGAGGCATCGACGGGCGCGATGGTCGGCAGCAGGGCCTGCGCCAGCCCATGTCCACGGGTGACGAGGTAGACGACGGTGGTGTCGTCCGGCGTGCCGTTCGGTCCCAGCGTCGAATGCTGGAAGGTCGCGGTGAGGAAGTGGCCTTGCAGGGCGCGAGGATCCAGGTCGAGCCAGTGCGCGGCGTTGTTGCGCAGGCGCAGGGCACTGACCCACAGGTCGTCCAGACGCCATGCCGCGAGCGCCTGGGCCTGTACCGGCAGCGTCGGCAGCAAGCTGTCCAGCGGCAGGTCGCGGCGCAGGGTGGCGCGTGTGACGCCCGGTACGGGTTCGACCGTGCGCAGCGGTGCGTAGAGGTTCTGTGCCGCGTAGCGGGTCAGGATCACCGGCTGCGGTGTTGCCCGCACGGGCGGGGCGGCTGCGGCACTGTCATCTGCATCCGTCTGAGCAGCGGATGATGCGCTCTCGATTATGCGCACCGGCTCCAACGGTAGCTGACCCTCCTGCTCGGGTTCGGCGGCGATGTCGAGCAGAATGACGGTACCGGTATCGGCGTCCTGCAGTTGCAGCCGGGTCGGTTCGATTGGCTCGCTCGCCAGCAGGTAGATGGCCCCGGCGGCGCTCTGCACGCGCAGGCGGCTACCGACCGATGCGGGTACCCCGACGCGGACATTGCGCTCGACGAAGACGATGCGCTCCTGGCCAACCACGAGTGGTACGGCCAGCGGCAACCTTTCCCAACGCACGAGTTCGGTGGCATGGACGGCGCTGAACAGAACCAGGGTGAGCGCCGCAAGAGCCAGTGGCAATAAGCGGTTCATGGCATGTTTTCCGGGGAAGGAGCGGGCGCTGCCGCCGGATCGACAGGGGTGGCAATGCGCTGCGGCGCGCCCTCGTAGCAGTCAATGGCAAGACCAAACGGGTTGCGCTGAGGGTCGACGTCAATCCGCAGGACCTTGAGCGGGTAGCGGACCAGGGCGCGCTTGACTTGCTCCGAGGCGTAGTATTCGTCTGCCGTGACGTCGAGGCTAACGACCCACTCGCGGGTGGAGACGGTGCGCACGCGCAGCGTCGGGTTGTCGCCGTAACCGCGGCCCGGAATCTCATAGATGCCGCGTACGCGTCTCCGCAGCTCTCCAGCATTGCGGCGGTACTCGTAGTCCTGCTGCAGGAACGCCTGGCAGGCGGGCGTGAGATAGGGCGACAGCGCGTGCAGGTTGCGCGGGTAGTCCTCGTCGCCATTGGTGGGCCAGCGCTGGAGCTGCTGCCAGACGTAGAAGGTGAAGGCGTAAACGCTCTCAGGCGGCACGTCCCACCATGGACGCGTACTGCCTGAGCGCAGGTCTGGCGGTACATGGATGGTCAGGTCGCGTGGAGCGCTCCACCAGCCGACGCCCATGACCAGCGCCAGTACGACCAGCGCGCTGGCCCCGATACGCAGGGTCTTGATGTGGGCTTCGAGCCGCAGCACTTCGTTTTTGAACCGGCTCACAGCGCCTTGCCCCGGCGTGTGCTCCAGTAACCGGAGCGAATCACCAGTGTGTGGCCATCGGTGAAAGGTGCGAGCTGCGGCAGGTGGGCGGCGATCCACCACTGCAACTGCCGGTACAGCCATGTTTCTGGGCGGCCGCGTTTGAGCCGGCGCAGCGTGCCGCCACCGATGAAAATGCCAGCGGTGACCGCCAGTAGGATGGCTGTGGGGACGATGGCAATCGTTGTAAATATGAAGGCCAGCGGGATGCCACTCGCGAGACCGATCACCCCCGATGATCCCGCACAGACCCACAGTTCGTTTGCCGTCAGCCCTCGCACCACCACGGGGTGACGGTTGAGACGGTGGGGCAGGAACGCCACCGTCCCGTCCGGGCGGATGTCTTCAGCCATGTCGGCATTCCTTGGTTCAGAGAACGCCGATGGCTTCGGTCAGCAGCCAGATGCCAACCACGAGCAGGATCGCACCGACCGCCACGGTCAGGCCAAACTGGCCCCAGGTTGAGCGGCCAATGTGGATTTCCGCATAGCGGGTGTAGGCGTGGTAGCAGACGCCGACGAACATCGAGGCGACCACGAGCAATGCAATGAGCATCACGATGTCGTAGCCGTAATTCTGCAACGTTTCCATGATGCCGCCGCCCGTGCCGCGCGAAGGGTTTTCCAGGGTGGGCAGCTCGGCGTGGGCGAGAGGTGTCAGCACGCTGAACATCGGCAGTGCAGCCAGGCTAGCGAAGTGGAGGGGGCGGGAAATGCGGGTGAGCGGCTTCATCATGGCTACCTCTTACGAGAGCAGGAAAAAGGTCAGCACCAGGTACAGCACGGCAAAGCGCACCACGACGACCAGGAACTGACGTTGGGAAAGCTGTTCTTCTGCCCAACCGACGTAGGCGCTGCGCATCGCCCAGGCACCCCACACGAGCAGGACGGCGAACACCGCACCGAGTAGCACGGTCGCCATGTCGGAAGGGGTGATGCCGCTGTTGGCCTGGAACGCGGCGGTCTGCGCGGCGTTCATGGCGCGACCTGCGGCTCGAGGGCGGCGGTAGGCTGGCGGTAGTCGCCAAGCAGCAGGGCGGGGTCGCGCGGTTGCGCACGCGTTGGGGTGAGGTAGTCGTGGATGCCGGCGCGCACGCGCTCAAGGTCAGCGGTGAGACGGGCGTAGTCGAAGTGGTAGCGGGCGCGTTCGTCCCGCTGCTGCGCGGCTTGTTGTGCGACGAGCCGTTCGATGCTGTTGAGCTGGCGCAGCGCGGCGGCGAGCCGGGCGTGTTCGGGCGTGGCATCGTCGGCGCTGGTGTGGCCGGATACGCACAGGCCGAGCAGCAGCGCCAGGGTCAGACCGGGCGCGTGATGCCTGTCGGCTGGTGGGGGAAGTCGCTTCGACATTGGCCAATCCGCAATTTGCGAGAAGTGGCTAAATGCTCTCGGTATGCCTGAGGAGCTGCCTTAAACAATGGGAACCTGGGTGTGCCCCTATTACAGGCGGACTCAAGCGTCACTACCCACTGGCTAGCGAATCACAAGTATTTCTTGAAGCTGGCTGCGGTGATGTTCACCGCCAGGCCGAGCAGCGCCGCGCTCGGCAGCAGCACCAGCAACGGATGTACGCTGACGGGTAGGGTGAGGTAGATGATCCATGGCAGGACCGCCAATGGCATCAGGCTCGCCTTGGCGCGGTGGTAGACGAAGCCTGACTCTCTGCCCGCGCCGAACTTGCGGATGTCGCGCCGCACCAGACCATCAATCATGCCGACGAAAGCAGCCAGCAGAAATAGTGGCAGCGTCAGTACCAGGACCAGCAGTCGAACCATGAACGTCAATGCCGTGAATGCGGCGGCGATCAGGTATCTCTCGCTCCAGACGTAGACTTGACTGATGTAGAAACGGATGTCTCGGCCATCACCATGGCTGGGTGCGTGGGAGCGCGCCGATGCCTGGCTCATCCAGTCGAGCAGGCCAGTCTTCACGAAGATCCATTCGTAAGCACCCTCGACAAGCTGATGTGCGGTGCGGCCGGGCTCCTGTACCACCGCGCTGCGGGTGAAGTGGCTGGAAAGGTGGTTCAGTTCGTAGTCGAGCATGCCCTGGGCGTGACGCCAGCCCTGATCAGGCCAGAACAGGTGCATGCCGACGCACTCGATAATGATCGACAGCAGCAGCGAGCCGATCAGCACGCCGAGCATACGCAGCGGCAGGGTGATGATGCTGGCGAGCAAGCCTCGCTGGTGGGTTTGTTCGCGTTGCGTGGTGCTGGCCGGGTCCTTCATGGCCGTGCCTCGGCGTTGCTTGTCTCAGTGGTGGCGAGGTGGCGGAAGCCATCGAGCAGGTCGTCGGGCAGTGATTGATCCTGTAGGCCGGGAGTGCCACGGTTTTCCCACCAGTCGCTGGCTTCGACATAGTGCTGGCGCATGTGGCTCGCAAGCTGCTGTAAGTCCTCGGGCATCATTTCGTCAGGGTCGGGTACCGGCAACGGCATGCGGATTTTCCAGAGCTGGCCACCTTGCAACAGGGCAAAGGCCTGGCCTTTTGGCAAGCCAACCACGTGTGCGGGTTCAATCATCGGCACGCTGGCGGTGCTGATGCGATCCTGAGCATTGGAGGTGAAATCTGTTGGCCCCCGAACGTCGGAGCTGTCAGTAGCCCCGCTGACCAGCGTCGTGGTGTAGACGTCCACTTTTGGAAGCTGCCGGGTGAGTAGCTCGGCGGTAGCGGTTTCGCGCACTCTCAGCATGAACAGATTGTTGAAGTTGCCGATAACTTGGCCCGCTTTTGCGCGGTTGCCAAGACGGGCTTCGATGTCAGAGAGCGTCTGCGTATAGGCGGTGATCTGTAACCCTGCGCCGCCGCCCTTGTTGACCAGAGGCACGAATTCATCACCCATCAGCTCATTGAACTCGTCCGCATGGACGTTGATAGGGACTCGTGCTCCCGCTGTTGCGCCGGGCAGCCCGTCGTCGATGCCAAATTTGTAGATATGGCCGGCGACCGATACCAGGTCAGCGAACATCGAGTTGCCGACTGCAGCGGCAACTTCCGCATCCGACAGGGCATCAAGGCCGACATAGACCACCGCGCGTTTGCGGACGACCTGCATCCAGTCGAAGATTGGCCTGGGATCGTTGAGGTCGGAATAGTTCGGTGCGAGTAGCTGCGCGGTTTTGCCGGTGGTGAGTTTCTCCAGCAACGGTAAAAGGCTGGCGACGATCTTGTCGAAATACGTCCGGTCATAGCGCACGGCACTGCGCAGACCGTCGAGTACGGGGTCGTAGGTGCGTACCTGTGAGAGGTATTGCTCCAAGGCTACGACCCGCTTCTCTCGCCCGATCATATTGCGCGGGATATTTTTGTCGTTCAGCCGGCTTTCGAGCTGGACGATGATTTCCCAGGCCTTCGGTTCGTGCTTGGCGAAGTAGTGCTGCGCGTACTCGATAAAGAGCGCGTCGATGTTGACGACATGCCGCTGAATCAGTAGGTAGTCGGGGCGCTGGCCCAGCTCGACGAGGGCACGGGCGATGATGTTGACGAACCGCCAGGCGAACTCCCTGAAAGCGGCGCTATTACCTTCACCTGAGAGCTGTCCGGCGATACGCGTGGCCACTTCGCTGATCCGCCCGAACCGGCCCACTGCGTTGTAGCGTGCGCTGAAATCATGCCAGCCCAAGTGGAAAACATAGAACTCACGTTCGCGCCCGGCGCGTTTGGCCTCCACGTACATCCGCTTGAGTAGGTCTGCATCCCCTTTGGGGTCGAATACGATCACCACCTCGTGCTCTCCGGCGGCGTTGCGCCGTCGAATGTCCTGAGTCACGAACAGCTCGGCCAATCGGGTCTTGCCGACCCGTGTCGCGCCCAGCACAAGTGAGTGTCCGACTCGTTCTCCGAGTGGCAGGCTGACATCGACTTCGTTTGGCTCGATGCCGTGCAGCCGCGGCAGGCCGCCGACCGGTGGCAACGGGCGCACCGGATTGATGGGAACGTCCCAAGTGGTGAGCTTGGCCATCTTCGACAGTGGAAACGGCGCGAACTCCAGCCGCTCTTCCAGGCGGCGTGCCAACTGGTAAGCGGGCGTAGGTTCCACATAGCGGCGGAACTCGGGCCTGAATGTCTGCGTCAGGCGGTGCGTGTGCCGTTGTTCCCAGCGAAAGCCTCTGCCTATGAACAGCCGTTGCTGGCTGACAGACACATTACGGCTGGTCATCACATAGCGCGGCAGGCGGCGGATATTGCGCCGGTAGCGCAGGATGACCAGCGCATCACGCAGGCGAATGGTGCCGAAGGTGAGAAAGGCAAGGGCGCTGCCCAGGCCAATCGATGGGCTCAGCGCCAGTGACCACGGTGCCACCAGGGACAGAAACGCGGCGGCGGCGCAGACCGCCACGCTGTACAGCTCCACGGCTGGCCGCAACAGCACTTCGATCGCGTGGCTCTGGGCCATGGTCGGCGCTTCACTGCTCGACGCCGGTTGCCGTGATCAGCACCGGGTAGTGGCGCAAGCCAAGGCGCTCGGCGAGATCATCCCCCGCAACCGGTGACAGTAACAGCCCCGGCACCAGCGCACGCAGCGCAGCCAGGGCCTCGGCCGACTTGACGTTGACCACTAGGCCCACGGCATTGAGCTCGTGTATGCGCAGTGCGCGCTGACGCAGCCAGGCGCGCGAGCGATTGTCGTCGCCGACGAGAAAGAACGGCGGCATTCCCGGTGCTTCGATCAACCTACGCGCCACATCGCCAGGTGACAGCTGCATCGAGCGCACCGGCAGCATATCGGCTTCGTTGAACGGTTTGGCTGGCGGACGCGGAATCTCGATGGGTGGCGCGCTCACCTCGGCGCGCGGTTGCAAGTTCAAGGCTTCGTAGTACGGCAAGGCCGACGTACCGCCATGGTCTGCGACGATGATCAGCGCGTCAGCCTGGGTGGCCAGCGACAGCCACGGCAGCGAAAGATACGCGACGAGGATGGTCAGGGATTTCATGGCAGATTCCCTCGCGAAGTGATTTCCAGCTGGGGGGTACCCAGTACGCGGGCCAGGTGCTGGCCGACGCTGTGACGGTAGCGCGCGGCTGGTGCGCCGCCGGCAGGCCGGTGGTAACGACCGATGGCGAGCAGCCAGTCGTCGCCCGGAATGTGCTGCTCGTGCAGTATCTCGGCGGCGATGGCCAGGTTACGGTAAGGGTCGAGCAGGTCGCAGGGCTGTGCGTAACGCTGCGGGTGGTAGCCGAGATTGATCTGGCCGAGACCGGCGTCAATGCGCTTGGCGGGTGTGCGCCTGAGTGCCTGGCGCAGCCCGCCGCAAGCCTCAGCACGGGTGGCGTAGCGCTGCGCCTTGCCAGCGACGTTGAGCGTCCACGGCCATGGCACCAGACGGCCACGCAAACGGATGCCGCTCTCTTGCAACGCGATGGCGTACAACACGGTCGAGGGAATACCGGCGCGCTTCGCAGCGACTTGATAGGCCGGCGGTGGGATTTCCCGCGCCTGGATGGGGCCTGCCAGTGCGCAGGCCAGCAGCACGAGCGCGTGGCGGCGCGACATTACGGCTGCCGCTGCCACTGGTTGCCGACCTTGCGTACGATTGCCGGCAGGTCACCCTGCAGATTCAGCGATTGCCAGCGTCCCGAATCGTGGTTGAGCGTGATCTGGCCGCTGCGCGCCTTGGCCGGGTCGATGCCAATACGTTGTGCCCAGGCGCGAATACGTGCGTCGTCGGCGTGGCTGTCGACGACGTAAATGTCGAATTCCATACCAGCAGCTTGCAGCCGCTGCGCTGCCCGATCACATGCGGGGCAAGCGTCCTGGACGAATACGGCGAGCCGTCCGTTCGCCGCTGGCACAACCGGCGAGAATGCCAGGCCGGCATCGGGCAGGATGACGCGCGGCATATCGGTGTTGAGCCGCTGCCAGGCGTCGTCGTAAGCCCGTTGGTACGCCAGCAGCTTTTCGACGCGGTGGGCTTCTGCTTCGACCTGCAACTCTGCATAGCGTCGCCGTTCTTGGTCGGAGCGCGCCTCAATGCCTAGCGCGGTAAGTGGGTCGAGGTTGGGAGAATAGATACCCAGCGGCCCTCGCATCAGCGTCCGGTAGCGCGCCCATTCCTCGGCGCTCAGCCCCCAACCTCGCGTGTGCTGCTCGTCGGCGCGCTCGGTGGTCATCAGTCGCTCGCGCGTGGGCAGGTTGTTGGCGGTGAGGGTTTCCGCTCCTTGGACAAGGCTGCTGATCAGCAGGGCGATCAGTACGGGGACGATATGGTGCAGCTTCATCTGCTTGTCCTACTGCGCGGGAATGGGCAGGCGACGAGTGTCGTCGCCGTGTCGGAACACGGCAGCGCTCCGTTCGATGGTTTCGAGGTGCCAACCGGCTTCCGTCTCGCCGGGGCGCAGCAGGTGAACCTGCGAGAGCGTGCCCGAGGTGGCTGACATAATCGAAAGGAACCGCTCGCCGGCACGTAGCTCGACACCGATCACCCGGAATGGCGGCTCGATGGACTTTGGTTTAGCGGGGACGGAAGCTCGCGGGCGGGGCACCGGCGGTGGTGCTGGGCGAGGTTCGTTGAGCTGTATTTCCAACTGCTCAATGCGGGCCACCAGCGGCAGTAGACTCTCCGCGGTCGGGCGGCTGCCGAGGGCCTGCTCGATGACGTTCAGTCGCCGCTCCAAGGCCTGATGCTCGACGTCGTAGCGCGCCTGGGGCAGTGCGTCAGGTTGCTGTTGGGCTTGTTCGACCTGCTGGACTAGGTCGGCCAAGCGCTTTTCCAGCACGGCGACCTGCAGGCCGGTGGCGCTGGTTTCGACCTGTGTCGCCAGACCCGACAGCGCGACGTGATCGATCACGACGGCGGCGCTGATGAGCAACAGCCAAGTGATGATGGCGGTGCGCATCAGCGTGCCGTGCCGGTGTTGCTCGCTACCTAGCATCGTCGTCATGGCTGTGACTCCCTAGCGGCACCGGGAGCGGTATCCGCAGTGGCGGGTGGGGCTTCGGCTGGCGTATGGGGAGGCTGGGTGAAGCAGACGCGGCGTGCAGTGTGATCGACGTGCAGCGTCCGCGCTGTCCCGGCTAGGGTCAGCAGGGCATCGCGCAGTTGCAGCGGGCCAAGGTGGTAGTGGGCCGCCGGCAGCGGGAGTCTGCCCAGCGCATCAGTTTCACTTCCGCTGCAGAGCTGGTAGCCGGAGCGTTGCAATACATGGCGCAGTGCGTCAGCGACGTTGGCGTTGAGAGTGTCGGGAATGGACACGTCGACGATCTGCAACAGCAGATCCTGCTGAGCGGCCGTCGGGATTAGCTCGACAAGGGTGTAGCGGCCGTAGCGGACAACCGGGATGTTCTCCGGTGCCGGAGCCGCCACCTCATCGGGCGGGGGAGAGAGCGGTGGAGGCGTTGCGCAGCCGGTCGCCAGAGCGGCCAGCAGCAGGCAACTGTGATAGGGAAGGGCGGTGTGCATGGCTCGGCTCTCGGCAAGGTCGAGGCGAGACCATCGGCGTTCTGTGGAACCGGATCAGCAAACAAAGGGAACTGCTGTGTTGCCGGCTTTATGAGCTCCTGTGCTGAGCCAATCTCAGGAGTGGTCAAAAAATCGTCAGGTGAATAAGACGCCCTCGGTTGTGTGCATTCAGGAGTTATCGAAAGGGTTATCCACAGGTTTTGTGGATAAAACAAAGGCTGGCGCCTCTGATGCCTGCCTCGACCACAGAGGTTCGATACAGCTTGGATCATCAAACAGGCAGACGAGCTAGGACGGTACTACCTGGGGCATCAATTGGCAGAAATCGGCGAAAGCGGGCATTCAACCTCTAGGTCGTTGCCACAAATTATTGCTTTGGAAGACCGCTGGCTTCCAGATGGCCGTTCTAACACGGTGGACTAGCCAACTTAGAGCCAGCGACGCACCTGCGCCTGATAGACCTGGAATTCGCTGCCGAACAGGGTTGTCAGGGCGCGCTCCTCAGGGTTGATCTGGAAGCGATTCATATACAGGACGAACCCCAGCACCCCGAGCAATGCTAACGGTGAGGCCAGGTAGCAGGCCCAGGCCAGCAATAACAGAGCAAAGCCGACGTACATCGGGTTGCGTGAGTACCGATAGATACCCGAGCGCACCAGCGCTGATGCAGTTTCAGGTTTAAGCGGATTGACGGTGGTCTGCGCCTGCCGAAACGACAGCACTCCGGCCACACTGAAGCAAACGCCAATGGCCGACACGAGCAGCGCCAACAGCACACGCACAGAGAGCGCCAGGTCGAGGCTCGGCACATATCGGGCGACCAGCCACATCAGCAGCCCGAACAGAGCAGTCACAATCGGCGGAGGTATCTTGTTTTCCAGTGCTCGCATAAAAACTCCCGATTAAAGCAGTCACGGCGTTTGCGCCAGTCTTGGTGTTTTAGCGCACTTTCTGCAATTCGCTTTGCACCAACTCCAACAGAGGCTCTGGGCCGAATTTAGTCAGAAGCTTTCCGTTGACGAAAAAGGTGGGCGTACCTTGAATGCCGACTTTCTTCACGTCCGCAGCATCTTTGGCCAGTATCTCGTCGATGGCCGGCGAGTTCATTGTGGCGCGGGCCTTCTCGACATCCAGACCCACTGCGGCGGCCGCTTCCCAGGCTTTCTGTGCTTGCGCGTCGTCATGCCACAGCGGCTGTGCTTCCAGCACGGCGGCCAGCACCGGCTCGTAAAGCCCCTGCATGCGCGCCGTCTCCAGTAAGCGCACGGCCTCTTCCGAGCCCCGGTGGAACAGCACATAGCGCACGACCAGGCGTACGTCCTGCGGGTACTGCGCCATGATTTGCTTCACGTAGGGGAAAAACGCTCGGCAGCTTTCGCACGAAGGGTCGAAGAACTCGACGATGGTGACCGGAGCGTTGATCGGCCCAATGATTGGTGAGTGGAAACGCACCAGCGAGCTGCTCGCCTGGGTGACGACCTGAGCCTCCTGGGGGGTGGAAAACCGCTGGTAGAGCATTGCCGCCACGACGAATCCGGCAATGGTTACCGCGCTGATGGTCAGCACGACGGCACGTCTATTCATACAAGGGTTCGCCGACGAATCAGGACAAGAAGCAGGACAATGGCAATGAAAACCGCCAGGGACAAAAGCGGCAACGGTACGCTGCCGAAAATCAGCATGTCGGCCCCGGAACAGGAGGTTCCGGCGCTACAGGGTTTTAGGGACAGTCTGAAAAAGACTTTCTGATTTTGGCAAAATAGCCGAACGCCACCCACCGAGTTTTCTGATGAAGCAGATGACCTTCGCCGATGCCGAGTACGCCGGCAAGCGCAAGCAGACCCGCAAAGAGCTGTTCCTGATCGAGATGGACCGGGTGGTGCCGTGGAAGGGGTTGATTGCCTTGATCGAGCCGCATTACCCCAAGGGTGAAGGTGGCCGTCCGGCGTACCCGTTGATGGCGATGCTGCGGGTTCATCTAATGCAAAACTGGTTCGGTTATAGCGATCCAGCGATGGAGGAGGCACTGTACGAGACCACCATCCTGCGGCAGTTCGCGGGGCTGAGCCTGGAGCGTATCCCCGACGAAACCACCATCCTCAACTTCCGTCGCCTGCTGGAGAAACACGAACTGGCTGCTGGCATCCTGGCAGTTATCAATGGCTACCTGGGTGACCGTGGCCTGTCGCTGCGCCAAGGCACCATCGTCGATGCCACGCTGATCAATGCGCCGAGTTCGACCAAGAACAAAGACGGCAAGCGCGACCCAGAGATGCACC
>AJXE01000029.1 GCA_000263395.1 Stutzerimonas stutzeri TS44 | reverse complement strand
GATGCTGGTCGGACGGTTATGTAATCGCTGGCTGTACGTGCAACAGATCGGACTGAATCGCTAGAATCGATTGGATGAACCGTTACTTCGATCAGCTTCTTGGGTGGAATGCGAAGTTCGTTGAACGGTGCGGTGCGGCAGCCTCGGCCCTCCCTAATGGGAATTCGGCCAGCGGCTGCTCTTGAGGCGAAGCTAACGCACGGTGTCAATCACCGTGGTATTCGCAGCCACTAGTGCAGGTTTCGTGTATACGCACGCGCGAAAGTTCTGGAAGAAGAGGTTTTAGTTCGTTCCAGATCCATTTGGCGAGATTCTCGCTAGTCGGATTTTCGAGTCCAGGAAGGTCGTTGAGGTAGTTGTGATCGAGCCGTTCGTAGATGGGGCGAAAGATGGCTTTGAGTTCGCTGAAATCCCGGATCCAGCCGGTGAATGGATCCACTTCACCCGCTATGTAGATTGCCACGCGAAAGGAATGGCCGTGCAGGCGTCCGCATTTATGTCCAGTCGGCACATTCGGAAGCCGATGTGCAGATTCGAAGGTGAACTCTTTGAAAATTTCCACAAGAAAAGCTCGCTAATAGTTGGGACATCGATACAGTAATTTTACTGTCTTTCCTTGGGGGCGTCGCGCAATAGCCGACCAGCATGCTTGGTGAGTGCTAAGGCTAGCTTGGGTGGGGCGGGAGCGACGCTCAAATGAGCGGGCTGGACACGGGTAGTGCGTTATTGCAGAGTACGCCCTTTTCTCTCGGCCTAGACTTGCACAACGGTGAAGTTTGATGAATGCAGTAGTGGTAGCGGTCGGCGTGATGCTGATCTTGAGTTTGTGCCGAATACACGTTGTGGTTGCGTTGATTGCCGGTACGTTGTGTGGCGGGCTTCTTGGTGGCCTGGGCATCGAGTCTACGCTTGCCGCATTCAATAAAGGGCTCGGAGGAGGCGCAACGGTTGC
Source organism: Stutzerimonas stutzeri TS44 (assembly GCA_000263395.1). Taxonomy (GTDB): domain Bacteria; phylum Pseudomonadota; class Gammaproteobacteria; order Pseudomonadales; family Pseudomonadaceae; genus Stutzerimonas; species Stutzerimonas stutzeri_C. The sequence goes on along the minus strand of AJXE01000029.1, from coordinate 38,101 downwards.
GTTGTCGTATGCGCTGCTGGGAGCTTTCGCCGTTGCTATCGGCAAGAGCGGCCTCGCCCATGCGTTGGCTGACAAGGCTTTGGCAATGGTAGAAAGTCGGGCAGCCCATAGCGGTCAGTCCGTCAAATGGATAGTGATTGCACTGCTGTTGGTAGTTGCGATCTCGTCCCAAAACATTTTGCCTATTCACATCGCTTTCATTCCTATGTTGGTTCCACCGCTGTTGACCGTGTTGTCCAATTTGCGAATCGATCGCCGGCTGATCGCCTGTGTGCTGGCTTTCGGACTGATCACGCCATACATGTTTCTACCGGTCGGTTTTGGCAATATTTTTCTCAACGAGGTTCTGCTCGCCAACGTTGCGAAAGCCGGTGTGGATGTATCCGGAGTAAAAGTGACGGAGGCAATGCTGATTCCTGCGCTTGGGATGGTAGCTGGGTTGATCATCGCCTTCTTCAGTTATCGCAAGCCACGCGATTATGATTTGGCCCGAATAGACGAGGTGGAGCAGGTCGTCGCGACCTACAGTCCTCTCACATTGCTCGTGGCGGCAATTGCCATTGGGGCAGCGTTCATTGTGCAGTTGTGGCTGGACTCCATGATTCTCGGTGCGCTCGCAGGTTTCGTGATCTTCTCAGCATCTGGTGTGGTGAGATGGCGTGAAGCGGACGATCTGTTCACCGAGGGTATGAAGATGATGGCCATGATTGGGTTCATCATGATTGCTGCTGCGGGTTTCGCCGAGGTCATGCGTGAGACCGGCCAGGTGAAATCGCTGGTAGAGGCATCTGCCGCCTGGATTGGTAATAGCAAGGCTATGGCAGCGCTGGCGATGTTGCTAGTCGGCCTTCTGGTAACCATGGGTATCGGTTCGTCGTTCTCGACAGTACCCATCATTGCGGCGATCTTCGTACCGCTAGGGGTGGAGCTGGGTTTCAGCCCGCTTGCGATCGTGAGTTTGGTGGGAACAGCGGGTGCGTTGGGCGATGGTGGCTCTCCCGCTTCGGATTCGACCTTGGGGCCGACGGCGGGCCTCAACGTCGACGGCCAGCACAACCACATTTGGGACACGGTGGTTCCGACGTTCCTCCACTACAACTTGCCGTTGCTCGCCTTTGGTTGGGTGGCCGCAATGACCCTGTGATTCGATAGGGTTGAACGAAGAAGGCAGGATAATTCCTGCCTTCTTTTTTGGTGAGCAGAAAAACTGCGCACTCACCAATCCGTATGTTGACTAACTGAATAGCACAACGGATTTCTGGGTGAAGCATGATCAGATCGACGCTCGAGCAGAAGACCTTCCTCGCTTTGCTGGTGCTGGTTTCCCTTGCCTTCGGATGGATTCTCCTGCCGTTCTATGGCGCGGTGTTCTGGGCTGCGGTGCTGGCCATTCTCTTCTCGCCATTACAGCGCCGACTGCAGCAGCGTTTCGCGGGGCGTCCGAATTCAGCCGCGTTGCTGACGCTACTGATATGCCTGTTGGTGGCGGTTATTCCGGTAATCATCATTACCGGAATGCTCGTGCAAGAAGGTGCTGCGCTATACCAGCGCATCGAGACCGGTGAGCTGGACATCGATGGATACCTGGTGCAGATGAAGTCATTGATGCCGGATGCCCTGCAGGCGCAGCTTCGGCGGTTCGGCTTCGGCGATCTGGACAGCATGCGCGAAAAGCTTTCCAGTGGTGCGCTGGAAGGCAGTCAGTTCCTGGCTACGAAAGCGTTCAGCTTTGGTCAGGGTACGTTTCAGTTCCTGGTGAGCTTCTGCGTAATGCTCTACCTGCTGTTTTTCTTCATCCGCGACGGCCGCGAGCTGGTGCTGCGGATCCGGCAGGCACTGCCGTTGAGCGATACCCAGAAACGGCGGTTGTTCAATAAATTCACCAGAGTGGTACGTGCCACGGTGAAGGGTAACGTCATTGTTGCCATCACGCAGGGAGCGCTCGGCGGAGTGATTTTCGCGGTGCTGGGAATTTCCGGGGCGCTGCTCTGGGCGGTATTGATGGCATTCCTGTCGTTGCTTCCCGCCGTTGGAGCCGCGCTGATCTGGACACCCGTCGCTGTCTACTTCCTATTCAGCGGCGCAGCCTGGCAGGGTGTGGTTCTGATCCTGTATGGGGTAATGGTTATCGGCCTGGTGGACAATGTCCTTCGCCCGATCCTGGTGGGCAAGGACACCAAGATGCCCGATTACCTTGTCCTGATTTCCACCCTTGGAGGGCTCGCGCTGTTCGGACTGAATGGCTTCGTAATCGGACCGCTTATCGCGGCGCTGTTCATCTCATCGTGGGGACTGTTTACCAATGGCGATCGGCACCGGAGTGCAGTTGATGCACCTGAGTGAGCGAAGCGCATTCCCCAATCAGGGCCGGTATGACCGGCCTTGATCAGGTGGGTTTCACATCAGCCGTTTGCCATCCTCTCGGCTGATGATGACCGTTGCGGAGCGCGGTCGCCGGCCCGGACCATCCGGCCAGCTGCTGCTGTAGTTATCCGGCATGGAACCCTCGCCTGGATGTTGGATATTCACGAACAGCGTGCGGAAATCTGGCGTTGCGGTAATGCCGGTTACCTCCGCGCCCAGTGGGCCGACCAGAAAGCGCTTGGTTTCCCCGGTTTTGGGATCGGAAACCAGCATCTGGTTGTTGCCGAACGGTCCGGCTTTCAGCTGGCTGCCGCTCATGTCGGTCTGGATCCAGAGACGGCCTTCATCATCGAACCACAGCCCATCCGGACTGGCCAGGATGTTGCTGTCATCCAGGGTTTGACCTTTCGGCGTCCTGCTGTCGCCCTGCGGACCGGCCAATAGGTAGATATCCCAGCGAAAGCGGGTTCCTGCGTAGTCGCGGCTTTCTTCCGACCAGCGAATGATATGGCCGTAGGGATTGGGGGAGCGCGGGTTGGCCGCATCGACTGCGGTGCGTGAGCTGTTGTTGGTCAGGGTGAAATAGACATCGCCGTTGTCCGGGTGAACGGCACCCCATTCCGGGCGATCCATCCGGGTGGCGCCGGCGATGTCGGCGGCCAGGCGGGTGTTGATCAGTACTTCGCCCTGGTCGGCGAAGTTCACGCCGGCCGTTGCGCAAGCCTGCTGGAAGGCCGGATCGTCGATGTCCAGCGCCAGCCAGTCGCCGCTGCCATCGGCATTGAAGCGGGCTACGTAGAGCGTGCCGACATCCAGCAGGCGACCGTCGCTGCGCTGCGGGCGGTAGCGATCACGGCTGACATACTTGTAAATGTATTCATTCTGCGAGTCGTCGCCGGAGTAGCACACCAGCGGGCGGCCCGGTTTGACGGGCGCAAAGACCAGCCCCTCGTGCGCAAAGCGACCGAGGGCAGTGCGTTTGACCGGCATGGCGTCCGGATCGAACGGGTCGATCTCGACGATCCAGCCGAAGGTATTCGGCTCGTTGCGGTAGTCGGCCTGGGCATCGGCGCCGTGGCGTGTCGCATCGAAACGCTGGAATTCGTCGCCGGCAACGGTTTCCCAGGCATAGCGGCTGCTATCACGTACGCCGTAACGGCTGAGCTCGCGCGGTAGCTCACTGTCCTGGCTGGCAAAGTAACCGGCCCAGTTCTCTTCGCAGGTCAGATAGGTGCCCCAGGGGGTGAAGCCGTTCGCGCAGTTGTTCAGCGTGCCGCGGGTCGAGGTGCCGCTCGGGCTGTAGCGGGTTCGCAGCAGGGCATGCCCCTTGGCCGGACCTTCGATGCGCATTGGCGTGGCGCCGGTGATGCGGCGATTGCGGGCGGACGGCAGTACCGACCAGTCGCTGCGCACACCGCGGCGGATTTCCACTACGGAAACGCCGTGGGCATTGATTTCCTTGCGCACCTCATCGACTACCGTGCGCTTGCCATCGACGAGCGTCGGTCCGTTCGGATGCAACAGCGGAGCATCGATGTATTCGTGATTCAGCACCAGCAGCCCATGATCGCTCTGCTGGCCGCCGGATTTGGCATTGATCGGAAAGAAGTGCATGCCGTCGTGATGCATACCGGTCTGATGCGCCTGATCCTCGGCGCTGTTGCTGGCATCTTCCAGATAGGCCGGATAGCGCCCGCTGATGGGCGTGCCCCACGGAATGAAGGGGGTTGCCGTGTATCCCGACGGCACACTGATGCCATCGTGGCGAGTGACCGGGACGGCGGTGAAGGGGAGCCGGTTGCGACGCTTCAGAGAGGAATTGCTGAGCTGCTCAGCCGTCTGGTCAGCGGCCTGAACGACCGACGGTAGCGTCGCGCCCAGAAAGGCCAGTGCGCCGAGCGAGGCGCCGCCCGCCAGGATTTGGCGACGGCCGAGGTTGATCACATCCTGGATATGAGGGTTGCCGGAACGGTTGCTGGGTAGCTCATCGCCGTTGCCGAACAGAATATTGTCGTTATCGGTGCTCACGTCGCGTTCCCTGAGTAGATTGACGGAATCCTGACTCTAGTTTTGCCGTGAGACAGCTATATGACATCCGTTTGCGTGCCGACGAGCGACATAAACGCCCGAAACGCAAAGGCCCCGGCTATGCCGGGGCCTTTGCTACACCACAGCCTGTTGCCAGGCGGAACCGTTCCTTAGTGGAACTGGTTCATGGTGTTGTCTTTACCGCTCGCCTTCAGAGCAGCTTCGCCAGCGAAGTACTCCTTGTGGTTGTCGCCGATGTCGGAGCCAGCCATGTTCTGGTGCTTGACGCAGGCGATGCCCTGACGCAGTTCCTGACGCTGCACGCCCTTCACGTAGGCCAGCATGCCCTGGTCGGCGAAGTAGCCCTTGGCCAGGTTGTCGGTAGACAGCGCGGCGGTGTGGTAGGTCGGCAGGGTGATCAGGTGGTGGAAGATACCGGCGTGAGCGGAACCGTCCTTCTGGAAGGTGCGGATCTTCTCGTCGGCGATCTGCGCCAGTTCGGTTTCGTCGTAATCGACACTCATCAGCTTGGCGCGGTCGTAGGCGGACACGTCCTTGCCCTCGGCAACCATGGCGTCGAACACCTGCTGACGGAAGTTCAGGGTCCAGTTGAACGACGGGCTGTTGTTGTAGACCAGCTTGGCGTTCGGGATGGCTTCGCGGATGCGGTCAACCATGGCCTTGATCTGGCCAACGTGCGGCTTCTCGGTTTCGATCCACAGCAGGTCGGCGCCGTTCTGCAGGCTGGTGATGCAGTCCAGGACGCAGCGGTCTTCGCCGGTGCCCTTGCGGAACTGGAACAGGTTGGACGGCAGGCGCTTCGGACGCAGCAGCTTGCCACCACGATTGATCACGACGTCGCCGTTGCCCAGGTCGGAGGCGGCAACTTCTTCGCAATCGAGGAAGGCGTTGTACTGGTCGCCCAGGTCGCCCGGCTCCTTGGTCACGGCAATCTGCTTGGTCAGGCCGGCGCCCAGGGAGTCGGTGCGAGCGACGATCACGCCGTTGTCGATGCCCAGTTCGAGGAAGGCGTAGCGAACGGCAGCGATCTTGGCGAGGAAGTCGGCGTGCGGAACGGTGACCTTGCCGTCCTGGTGGCCGCACTGCTTCTCGTCGGAAACCTGGTTCTCGATCTGGATGCAGCAGGCACCGGCTTCGATCATGCGCTTGGCCAGCAGGTAGGTGGCTTCCGGGTTACCGAAGCCAGCGTCGATGTCGGCGATGATCGGGACGATGTGAGTTTCGTAGTTGTCGATCTGGTTCTGGATCTCGGCGGCCTTGGCGCTGTCGCCGGCTTCACGAGCGGCGTCCAGAGCGGTGAACAGCAGGTCCAGTTCGCGGCTGTCAGCCTGACGCAGGAAGGTGTACAGCTCTTCGATCAGACCGGAAACGGCGGTCTTCTCGTGCATCGACTGGTCCGGCAGCGGACCGAAGTCGGAGCGCAGCGCGGCAACCATCCAGCCGGACAGGTACAGGTAGCGCTTGTTGGTGGTCTTGAGGTGCTTCTTGATGGAGATCAGCTTCTGCTGACCGATGAAGCCGTGCCAGCAGCCCAGCGACTGGGTGTAGACGGACGCGTCGGCATCGTACTCGGCCATGTCCTTGCGCATGATGTCGGCGGTGTACTGAGCGATTTCCAGACCGGTCTTGAAGCGGTTCTGGGCGCGCATGCGGGCTACGGATTCCGGGTTGATAGCGCTCCAGCTGCTGCCGAACTTCTCTTTCAGGGCGGCAACTGCCTTGATGTCGTCTTGATATGCGGACATGGTCAATCCTTCATAGATGTGAATTTGGTTGAGCACCGACTTTCCCACCAAAAACTGCGTGCTAACGGATCATGCGAGCAACACGCGGCAGAGCGTCGAACTGCGACCAGGACGAGGATTGAAACCGAGGAGGAGGGCATGGACACGATCGCCGGGCTGGCTCTTGGTCGCGAAGCTCCCGGTTGGCGTGGCTGCCGTGGGGCCTGGCAACGTCGAGACTACAGTCTGACTGATGCGTTAATCGCTTCCCCGTCCCTCAGGACGACTCGTTCCAGTCGCAACCTCGTCAGTCCGCCTTGTGGGCAGTACAGTCACGGAGCGGCTCGGCTGGTTGGCTGGAGCGCGCCCCGGAGACCCTTTCCAGAGCCTCTGGTTAGCGGGAGCGGGGCAATGATGCGCTGCCGGGAAAGCCTCGTCAATCATTTTGTAGTGTTTTTTCCATGACACTACATAAAGTAGAACAAGAGCGTTCTGACGAAGTGCTGTCACTCCAGCACGTCCACTTTCAACCGTAGCGAAAGGTCCTGACGACCCTGCGTGCTGTAGCGCCGCAGCGTGCCGGTGTGTTGCGAGGAGGCGCTTTCGTCGATGCCGCCCAGGTTGATCCACTCGCCGATGCGGCCACTGACGCGAGTGTCGGCGAGCTGCGTTTCGATCACATTCGGGTTCGTCTGGTTGACGCGATCACGGTTGCTGCTGATGGTGATCTGGACGCGATCGCCGATGAGATTGGCCGTGACGTAGAAACCGCGGGTGACGTCGCGATACTGCGTCTGCTGGTAGATCCGACCGTAGCCGTCGGTGCCGCTGGTGGTCAGCGGTACGCTCTGGCCGACCTGAATCAGCGCCGGATAGCCCTCGCTGGCCTGGATCTGCTGGATGCCGCCGTCCTGGCTGCTGGTCGTGCGGCGGATGATGCGTACCTGGTCGTGGCCATGGCGTTCGCCACGCCCCGTTTCGATCTCGACATCTCCGGCGCGGATCGAACCGTCCACGCTGTAGCCGCTGGCGCTGCCGGTAGCCGAGTCCTGGGTATCGACGCTGATCAGCAGGCGCTTGGGCTCGCTGTCGAGTTGCTCGAGCACCCGGCGCAGTTCCGCGATCGCCGCCTGCGGTGCATTGACGATCAATTGATTGCCGTAGGCATTGACCCGCCCCTGCTCACCGATCACCGATTGCGCGACCGGCAGGACGTCCTCGGCCATCCGGTAGTGCAGCGGGATGACTTCCGTGGCGGCGTGCAGTGGCAGGCAGACGGCCAGTGCGAGTGCGGCGAGGTGGCGGCGTACGGTCATAGCAGAAAGCTCCGCAGGTTGGCATCGGGCAGGCTGCGTTCCCAGGCCTGGTCAAATTTCGATTGGCTCAGGCGGACCCGCGCCGGGTCGTTATACAACGCATACCCGTTATGGGGATCGCGATGGGGGCGTATCAGCAGACCGGTTTTGTCCGCGATGAGGTAGATATCCTCTTCACGCGGGTACTCGGGATTGACCTTGCGAATTTGCGCATTGCTGCTGAGGCGCCTGGCCAGGGTCAGCAGGCGGTGGCCGCTCTGCACGGCCCGGGTGGAATCCTCGATGAGAATGCGCAGGCGGTTGCGCGGATGGGCCAGCAGAAAGCGCGTGCAGGCCTGCTGGATGCTGCTGTGGTGAAACAGCCAGGATTCGAGGTCTGGGCTGTAGAGACACAGGTTGCGCTGCGCCTGCTGGAAGAGTGCCAGGGCGTGGGCGCGCACCTGTTCGGGACTGGTGAAATGCTGCGCGCCGGCGTCTTCGCCGAGGCGGGCCGGCGCGGGCTGCCAAGGGGTCGGCTGCGGCTGGTCCGGCAGAGGGTTATGCACGCCGAAGCGCCCCGGCGAGTGAAAGTCGATGGCTGCCGGCTCGGCAGCCTCTTCCCGGTCATCCGCGGCGTCGTCGTGCATGGCGCACCTCAGAGGCTCTTGCGCAGCATGTCCACGTGGGGGATGCCGGCTTCGAGAAACTCCTCGCTGACGACCTCGAAACCCAGTCGTTCGTAGAAGCGGGTCGCGTGCACCTGGGCGGTCAGTTTCTGCTCGCGCAGGCCGCGGCGTTCGGCTTCGGCGATTACCGACTGCATCAGCGCGTCGCCCACGTTCATTCCGCGCCAGTCGCGCAGTACGGCGACGCGACCGATCTGGCCGTCGGCGAGCAGCCGTGCGGTACCGATGGCGTAACCGTCCTCGAGCGCAAGGAAATGCACGGCCTCGATATCGTCGGCATCCCATTCCTGTTCCGGCGGGACGGCCTGTTCGGCGATGAACACCGCTTCGCGTATGCGCCGCAGGTCGGCGTTGTCCTTCTGCCAATCGGCGATGCGTACTTGGATGTTATTCATCAGCGAACTCCAGGCTTCCCTGTTTGATCAATTCCTGCAGCAGCTTACGCCCGTCGTCATCGCCAAGCCACGGAGCGAGATTGTCCTCGTGCAGGGCCTCGGCCGAGCAGATCAGCTTGAGCAGCTCGCGCAGCTGAGTCGGCAGCAGGCGGCTCTGGCCGCTGGCGAACAGCAGCAAGCCGAGATCGATCTCACTCCAGGCCATGCGCGCCGCAGGATTGCGTACCAGCACGGCGCCATCGGCGAGCGCCGCGCGCAGATCCTGCTCGGTCAGTTCGACGCCTTCGATCCGCTCGGGATAGCGTGGCTCGGTCATGAACTGGCCGAACCAGGTCAGCAGCAGTCGCTCGTCGCCCATGTGCTCGGCCAACAGCGCTTTCAGGCGCTCCAGTGCGTCGCTCTGGATCTGGTAGGGATCGTCGCTTGGTTGCAGGTCGGCATCGCCGTAGCGTTCTTCGTCCGGCAGGAACTGGGCGAGAAAATCGGTGAAGTGGGTCAGCACCTCGGCGGCGCTGGGCGCGCGGAAGCCGACCGAGTAGGTCATGCAGGCATCCTCGGCGGTACCGAAGTGCGCCAGGCGCGGCGGCAGGTACAGCATGTCGCCGGGCTCCAGAACCCATTCGTCGGTGCCCTGGAAGTCGGCGAGGATGCGCAGGTCGCCGTGTTCGAGCAGCGCGCTGTCGCTGTCGCACATCTGGCCAATGCGCCAGCGGCGCTGGCCGTGGGCCTGCAGCAGGAACACATCGTAGTTGTCGAAATGCGGGCCGACGCCGCCGCCCGGCGCGGCGTAGCTGATCATCACATCGTCGATGCGCCAGTTGGGGAGAAAGCGGAAGTGGCCGAGCAGCTCGGCCACTTCGGGCACCAGTTGGTCGACGGCCTGGACCAGCAGGGTCCAGTCGCGCTCGGGCAATTGCTGATAGGTGTCTTCGGCGAAGGGGCCGCGGCGCAGCTCCCACGGGCTGTCGCCGTGCTCGATGACCAGGCGCGACTCGACTTCCTCCTCGAGGGAAAGACCGGCCAGCTCATCCGGCGAGATCGGGCTTTGGAAATCCGGAATGGCCTGGCGGATCAGCAGCGGCTTCTTCTGCCAGTAATCGCGCAGGAATTCCCGTGCGCTGATGCCGCCCAGGATTTGAAGTGGAATATCAGAAGTCATGCGTAACACCTTGCTCTATATGCAGAGCTGCAAATAAAAACGCCCGGCACAGCCGGGCGTGCGTACATGAAAATCGATCAGATGCGCTTGGCCTGGTCGGCGGCGTTGCCGATGTAGCTGGCCGGCGTCAGCTGGCGCAGCTCGGCCTTGGCTTCGGCCGGAATCTGCAGCGTGTCGATGAAGGCCAGCAGCGCGTCCGGGGTGATGCCCTTGCCGCGGGTGAGATCCTTGAGTTTTTCGTAGGCGTTTTCCACGGCATAGCGACGCATGACGGTCTGCACCGGCTCGGCCAGCACTTCCCAGCAGTTGTCCAGGTCTTCGGCGATACGCGCAGCGTTCAGCTCCAACTTGCCGATGCCCTTGAGGCTGGCTTCATAGGCGATGACGCTGTGGGCAAAGCCCACGCCCAGGTTGCGCAGGACCGTGGAATCGGTCAGATCGCGCTGCCAGCGGGAGATCGGCAGTTTGCTGGCCAGATGCTGCAGGATGGCGTTGGCGATGCCGAGGTTGCCTTCGGAGTTTTCGAAGTCGATCGGGTTGACCTTGTGCGGCATGGTCGAGGAGCCGATCTCGCCGGCCACGGTCTTCTGCTTGAAGTAACCGAGGGAGATGTAGCCCCAGACATCGCGGTCGAAGTCGATGAGGATGGTGTTGAAGCGCGCGATGGCGTCGAACAGCTCGGCGATGTAGTCGTGCGGCTCGATCTGGGTGGTGTAGGGGTTCCAGCTCAGGCCCAGGTCCTGCTCGATGAATTCGCGGGCGTTGACTTCCCAGTCCACCTGCGGATAGGCGGACAGGTGGGCGTTGTAGTTGCCCACGGCGCCGTTGATCTTGCCCAGCAGCGGCACTTCGGCAACCTGCTTGATCTGTCGCTCCAGGCGGTACACCACGTTGGCCAGCTCCTTGCCGAGCGTGGTCGGCGAGGCCGGCTGGCCGTGGGTGCGGGAGAGCATCGGCACGTCGGCGAACTTGACGGCCAGCGCGCGGATCGCCTCGGCAGTCTGGCGCATCAGCGGCAGCAGTACCTGATCGCGACCTTCGCGCAGCATCAGCGCATGGGACAGGTTGTTGATGTCCTCGCTGGTGCAGGCGAAGTGGATGAATTCGTTGACGGCGGCCAGCTCCGGCAACTGCCTGGCCTGCTCCTTGAGCAGGTACTCGACGGCTTTCACGTCGTGGTTGGTGGTGCGCTCGAATTCCTTGACGCGCTCGGCGTGCTCCAGCTGGAAGTTCTCCGCCAGCTGATTCAGCAGGGCGTTGGCTTCGGCGGAGAACGGCGTGACTTCCGGGATACCCGGATGAGCCGCCAGGCGCTGGAGCCAGCGCACTTCGACCTGGACACGGCAACGAATCAGGCCGAATTCGCTGAAGATCGGGCGCAGGGCGCTGGTTTTGCCGGCGTAGCGGCCATCGACGGGGGAAACCGCCGTGAGCGAGGAAAGCTGCATAGAGGGCATTCTCGGACAGTCGGGCAACGAAAAGGGCGCAAATTATACACGAAAGCACCGGCTGCCGGACCGCGCTCGCGGATGAATGCACCGGTCGCGAACGACTTTCACCTGCGCCGCTGCCGGCAGCGAAACCGTTGTGGTTGGAGCGGTGAGCGCGCCGTCAGTGGCTGTCCGTCTGCGAACGGACCTTGGGATACAGTGCGTCGAGCAGTTTGCGTCGGCTGATGATCATCTGCCAGCGATGCCCGCCGAGCTGGCGCCACAGGCGCGCCGAGCGGATGCCGGACAGCAGCAGCGCACGAATCTTTGCGGCGTTGTCCGGCTGCTGCAGGTGGCGCATGTCGCCTTGCACCTGGATGCGCTGGCGGAAGGTGCTCAGGGTGTCCTGATACAGGCCGCCGAACGAGGCGATGACATTTTCATGCGTCAGGCCGAAGTGCTCGACCTGCTGCTGGATCTGGTCGAGTCGGCTGCCGATGACCTGCAGCATGTCGCCACGCTTGTCGAGTTGACGCTCCAGAGTGACCATCGCCAGCGCGTAGCGCAGCGGCTCGCGTTGCAGGCTGCTGCTGCCGCGCTCCAGCGCGCCGACCAGGGCGCGGTAGCCGTCGCGCAGGTTGAGGTCGTCGCCGCCATAGATTTCCAGCGTGGTCTGCGGGTTACGCGCCAGCAGGCTGCCGAGCAGGCAGGCGACCTGCGCCGTGGGTGCCTGGCTGGTACGGGCGATGCGGTCGACCAGCACGGCAGCCTCGAAGACGGCGCCGAGCGCGATCAGTTGCTCTTCGACGGGCTTCATGGCCGGACTCCTTCGAACCAGGGCTCGGCGCGCTCGATCACACCGCCGCCCAGGCAGATTTCGCCGTCGTAGAAGACCACCGACTGACCGGGGGTCACGGCGCGCTGCGGAGCGTCGAAGATCACCCGGTAACCCTGCGCGCTCTTCTCCAGCGTGCAGCTTTGGTCCGCCTGACGGTAGCGCACCTTGGCGGTCAGTCGGCGTGGGGCGCTGATGTCCAGCGGGTTGACCCAGTAGATTTCCGAAGCGAGCAGGGCGCGGGAAAACAGCCAGGGGTGATCGTTGCCCTGGCCGACGATCAGCACGTTGCGCTGCAGGTCCTTGCCGAGTACGTACCAGGGCTCGTCCGAGGCGTCCTTGAGGCCGCCGATGCCCAGGCCCTGGCGCTGGCCGATGGTGTGGTACATCAATCCGTGGTGGCGGCCGATGACTTCGCCGTCGATGGTTTCGATGTTTCCCGGCTGAGCGGGGAGGTACTGCTTGAGGAAAGCGCTGAAACGACGTTCGCCGATGAAGCAGATGCCGGTGGAATCCTTCTTCTTCGCCGTGGCCAGGTCGTACTTCTCGGCAATCGCCCGCACCGCGGGCTTCTCCAGTTCACCGACGGGGAACAGCGTCTTGCCCAGCTGCTCGCCGCCCACGGCATGCAGGAAGTAGCTCTGGTCCTTGTTCGGATCCAGGCCCTTGAGCAGCTCGCTGCGTCCGTCCACGTCGCGGCGACGTACATAATGGCCGGTGGCGATCAGGTCGGCGCCGAGCATCAGGGCGTAGTCGAGGAACGCCTTGAACTTGATTTCGCGGTTGCAGAGGATGTCCGGGTTGGGCGTGCGCCCGGCCTTGTATTCGGCGAGGAAGTGCTCGAAGACGTTGTCCCAGTACTCGGCGGCGAAATTGGCGGTGTGCAGCTTGATGCCAATCCTGTCGCACACGGCCTGCGCGTCGGCGAGATCCTCCTTGGCGGTGCAGTACTCGGTACCGTCGTCTTCCTCCCAGTTCTTCATGAACAGGCCTTCGACCTGATAGCCCTGTTCGAGCAGCAGAAGGGCGGAAACGGAGGAGTCCACGCCGCCGGACATGCCGACGATGACGCGGGTGTTTTCCGGGGCGGTGGGAGCTGAAGCAGGCATAGGAATTCGCTGGCGGATCTGCAAAAAGGACCGGATTCTAACAGGCTGCCGATCACAAGTTGAAATCGCGTCAGTCGCGCACGACCTCCAGCGCGTGTATCGGGCCACGCAGATAGTCGTCGATGCAGCGCAGGACGAGTTCACTACGCCAGCGCCCGGGTTGCGCGGCCAGCTCATCGCGACTCAGCCAGGTGGCGGCGACGATGCCGCTGTCCAGCTCGCGTTGCGGATCGTGCCGGATCGCCCTGGCGGCGAAGCAGACGCGCTGGTAGGTCACGCCATTGCTCGGTGCGGTGTAGAGGTAGATGCCGATGACGCCGGTGAGCTCCACGTCCCAGCCGGTTTCTTCGAGTGTTTCCCGTATTGCCGCCTGGCGCAGGGTTTCGTTGGCCTCAAGATGACCGGCGGGCTGGTTGAGCACCAGACGTCCGGCCTTCTGTTCCTCGACCAGGAGGAAGCGCCCGGAGTCTTCGACGATCGTGGCTACGGTGACATGAGGGCACCAGTCCATAAAGATTTCCTCGTAACGCAGCGGCGAGCGTGTGCCGCTGGCGACTGTAAAAACGGAAAACCCCGGCGCGAGGGCCGGGGTTTTTCTTGGGCGGGCCGGATGACGGCCCGCACCATCCCTTAACGCAGCGCGGCGAGCGCGTTGTTGAAGGTCTGGCTCGGACGCATGACCTTGCTGGTCAGTTCCGGGTTGGAGCGGTAGTAGCCGCCGATATCGACCGGCTTGCCCTGCGCAGCGTTGAGTTCGGCAATGATGGTCGCTTCGTTCTCGCTCAGTGCCTTGGCCAGCGGGGCGAAGTGTGCCTGCAGTTCGAGGTCTGCGGACTGTGCGGCCAGTTCCTGAGCCCAGTACAGTGCCAGATAGAAGTGGCTGCCACGGTTGTCCAGTTCACCCGTCTTGCGCGACGGCGACTTGTTGTTGTCGAGCAGCTTGCCGGTCGCTGCATCCAGCGTCTTGCCCAGCAGCTTGGCTTTCGGGTTGTTGGTCTTGATGCCGGTTTCTTCCAGGGAAACCGCCAGCGCCAGGAACTCGCCGAGCGAATCCCAGCGCAGGTGGTTCTCTTCGATCAGCTGCTGCACATGCTTGGGTGCCGAGCCGCCGGCGCCGGTTTCGTACATGCCGCCGCCGGCCATCAGCGGAACGATGGACAGCATCTTGGCCGAAGTGCCCAGTTCCATGATCGGGAACAGGTCGGTCAGGTAGTCACGCAGTACGTTGCCGGTTACCGAGATGGTGTCGCGGCCACGGATCATGCGCTCCATGCTGACGCGGATGGCCTCGTTGTAGCCCATGATGCTGATATCCAGGCCGCTGAGGTCGTGCTCTTTGAGGTACTGCTCGACCTTCTTCTGCAGTTCGCGGTCGTGGGCGCGCTCCGGGTCGAGCCAGAAGATTGCCGGGGTGTTGGACTGGCGGGCGCGGGTAACGGCCAGCTTGACCCAGTCGCGGATCGGCGCGTCCTTGGTCTGGCAGGCGCGCCAGATATCGCCTTCCTCGACTTCGTGCTGCATCAGCACGGTGCCGTCGGCCAGTACGACGCGCATGGTGCCGTCGGCGCTCATCTCGAAGGTCTTGTCGTGCGAGCCGTACTCCTCGGCCTTCTGCGCCATCAGGCCAACGTTCGGCACGCTGCCCATCGTCACCGGATCGAATGCGCCGTTGGTCTTGCAGAAGTTGATCATCTCCTGGTAGATGCGAGCGTAGGTACTTTCCGGCATTACCGCTTTGGTGTCCTTCTGCTTGCCGTCCTTGCCCCACATCTGACCGGAGTTGCGGATCATCGCGGGCATCGAGGCGTCGACGATGACGTCGCTCGGAATGTGCAGGTTGGTAATGCCCTTGACCGAGTCGACCATCGCCATTTCCGGACGATGGCTGTAGACCTCGTGGATGTCGTGCAGGATTTCTTCCTGCTGCGAGGCCGGCAGCGACTTGATCTTGTCGTAGACGCTGCTGATGCCGTTGTTCGGGTTGACGCCCAGTTCGTCGAACAGCTTGCCGTATTTGTCGAACACGTCCTTGTAGTAGACGCTGACGGCGTGGCCGAAGACGATCGGGTGGGAAATTTTCATCATTGTGGCCTTGACGTGCAGGGACCACATCACGCCGGTTTCCTTGCAGTCCTGCAGGGTGTCTTCGAAGAAGGCCCGCAGTTTCTTGCAGCTCATGAACATGCCGTCGAGCACTTCGCCTTCGAGCAGGGAGAGTTGTTTCTTGACCTGCACCTGGCCGTCCTTGCCGACGAACTCGAGGCGTACGTCACCAGCCTTGTCCATCGTGATGGACTGCTCGCTGGAGAAGAAGTCGCCACCGCGCATGTAGTCGGCATGCGACTGCGAAGCCTTGCTCCACTTGCCCATGGAGTGCGGGTGCTTGCGCGCATAGGCCTTGACGGCGGCAGGCGCGCGACGGTCGGAGTTGCCTTCACGCAGCACCGGGTTGACGGCGCTGCCGAGCACCTTGCCGTAGCGCGCGCGAACTTCTTTCTCGGCGTCGGTCTGCGGATCTTCCGGATAGTTCGGCACGTTGTAGCCGAGTGCCTGCAGCTCAGCGATGGCCGCCTTGAGCTGGGGGACCGAGGCGCTGATGTTCGGCAGTTTGACGATGTTTGCATCCGGCTGCATGGTCAGCTCGGCCAGCTCGGCGAGGCTGTCTTCGACGCGCTTGTCAGCATCCAGGTGATCGGCAAAGTTCGCAAGGATGCGCCCTGCAAGAGAGATGTCGCTGGTTTCGACGGCGATGTCTGCGGAGGCGGCGAACGCTTCGACGATAGGCAGAAGCGAGTAGGTGGCGAGAGCAGGGGCTTCGTCGGTGAAGGTATAGATGATCTTCGAACGGGTGGGCATATCGTGTTGACTCTCTTCTTTGCTGGGCGTGCTCAAATCCTCGAAATGCGCAGGTAGGCGCTTTGGCTCTCCGTGTCGTCGAGCCGGAAGTCAAGGGTTCGCCGCGGTGATGTTGGGTGCATCAGTAGAGTGTGGAGCATTTGATCCGTCAGGCCGCGGTAGCAGTTCGACGGCTTCAAGAAGCGGCGTCTCGATCCGGACTGGCGCTCCTTATGACTCGTTAGTCACCTACGCAGTATACCATCGTGCCGGTACGGCGAAGAATGTCGTCGCATAAGACGAACGAACATGTGGTCTGGCTCGATTCAAGTGGGTTAACCTCGGGCGCTGACCATTGTCAACCACGAAACGGAGTCCAGCATGGGATACCAAAAGATCCAGGTGCCAGCCAGCGGTGACAAAATCACCGTCAATGCCGATAACACTCTGAATGTTCCCGATAACCCGATCATTCCTTACATCGAGGGCGACGGCATTGGTGTCGACATCAGCCCGGTGATGATCAAGGTCGTCGATGCTGCCGTCGAGAAAGCCTATGGCGCAAAGCGCAAGATCGCCTGGATGGAAGTGTATGCCGGCGAGAAGGCCACCCAGGTTTACGATCAGGACACCTGGCTGCCCAAGGAGACGCTGGAGGCCGTTCGTGACTATGTCGTATCCATCAAGGGGCCGCTGACCACGCCCGTTGGCGGTGGTATCCGCTCGTTGAACGTAGCTTTGCGTCAGGAGCTCGACCTGTACGTCTGTCAGCGTCCGGTACGTTGGTTCACCGGTGTGCCCAGCCCGGTGAAGAAGCCTGGCGACGTCGATATGGTGATCTTCCGTGAGAACTCGGAAGACATCTATGCGGGCGTTGAGTGGAAGGCGGGTTCGCCTGAGTGCGAAAAGGTGATCAAGTTCCTCACCGAGGAAATGGGGGTCAAGAAGATCCGCTTTACCGAGAACTGTGGCATCGGCATCAAGCCGGTATCCCTCGACGGCACCAAGCGCCTGGTTCGCAAGGCCCTGCAATACGCCGTGGACAACGATCGCAGCTCGGTGACCATCGTCCATAAAGGCAACATCATGAAGTTCACCGAAGGTGCCTTCAAGGAATGGGGCTACGAAGTGGCGCGGGACGAATTCGGCGCCGAGCTGCTCGATGGTGGCCCGTGGATGCAGTTCAAGAACCCGAATACTGGCAAAAACATCGTGGTCAAAGACGCGATTGCCGACGCCATGCTGCAGCAGATCCTGTTGCGTCCGGCCGAGTACGACGTGATCGCCACCCTCAACCTGAACGGCGACTATCTATCCGATGCCCTGGCGGCCGAGGTGGGCGGCATTGGTATCGCGCCGGGCGCCAACCTTTCCGACACGGTCGCCATGTTCGAAGCCACGCACGGTACTGCGCCGAAGTATGCCGGCCAGGACAAGGTCAACCCTGGTTCGCTGATCCTCTCTGCGGAGATGATGCTGCGTCACATGGGTTGGGTCGAAGCGGCCGATCTGATCATCAAGGCAACCGAGGGCGCCATTGCTGCGAAAACTGTCACCTACGATTTCGAGCGTTTGATGGAGGGTGCACAGTTGATGTCCTGCTCACAGTTCGGCGATGCGATGATCAAACATATGTAACAAGCTGTCCGAAAAGGCACTCACCGAACCGGGCCCGCCTGCAGGCGGGTCCGGTTTGGGTCGGAGCGAACTATCCGGTGACCAAAACAAAAAGGCCGATCATTGATCGGCCTTTTTGTATTCGGCTGGCGCTTAGGCGTCTACCGGAGTGGCGGCCTGAGCTGTCGGGGTTGTGACCTCCGCCGATACCTGTTGAGGCCGTATCTCTGTTGCGTGAAGGCCCTTCGGACCCTGCAGGATGTTGAACATGACTGCTTGCCCAGCTTTGAGAGTTCGATAGCCTTCCATCTGGATGGCGGAGTAGTGGGCGAACAGGTCCTCATCACCGCCGTCTGCTACGATGAAGCCGTAGCCCTTGGCGTTGTTGAACCACTTGACCTTACCGCTTAGCATGCTGTTGTCCCTCTGCAAAGGAGTCCACTAGTGGAGTAACATCCATTTCATTCCGCGCTTGCAGCCTTGGCCTTCATTGCGCGCAACCCATTTGCCCGATATAGGCACTTACTGTTTGTATCATCGTTTTGCCGATAGTCAAGGCGACTCGTCAGCTGGCTGTTAGCCCGTTCATTTACCCGGCCCCGGCGCCATGACCAGAACCGTATCCGCATGCGTGCATTTGCCCAGATTCGACTAACATTCAATCAGGATTCCGAACGAGAAGAGGACGATGCCTCCAGCCTGGCGGTGCAGGAAGCCAAGCCGGAGCTGAAGGCACCACCGATGTACAAGGTGGTCATGTTCAACGACGACTACACGCCAATGGATTTCGTCGTCGAGGTGCTGGAAGGCATCTTCAATCACAATCGGGAAGTGGCGACGCGGATCATGTTGGCCGTGCATACGGAGGGCCGTGCGGTGTGTGGTACCTACACACGGGACGTGGCTGAAACCAAAGCGTTGCAAGTCAATCAATATGCAAGGGAATGCCAGCACCCGCTGCTTTGTGAGATCGAGAAGGACGGTTAACTCCGATTGCTGGGGAAGAGGTGAAGCTATGTTGAACCGTGAGCTCGAAGTCACTCTGAATCTGGCTTTCAAAGAGGCCCGCGCCAAGCGTCATGAATTCATGACGGTTGAGCATCTCCTGCTGGCTTTGCTGGACAATGAAGCGGCCGCAACCGTATTGCGTGCATGCGGTGCCAGCCTGGACAAGCTGCGGCGTGATCTGCAGGAATTCATCGACTCCACCACCCCCCTGATTCCTCCGCATGACGAGGAGCGGGAGACACAGCCTACGCTGGGGTTCCAGCGCGTTCTGCAGCGCGCAGTTTTTCATGTGCAAAGCTCCGGCAAGCGTGAAGTTACCGGTGCCAACGTGCTGGTGGCCATTTTCAGCGAGCAGGAAAGCCAGGCGGTATTCCTGCTCAAGCAGCAGAATGTGGCCCGTATCGATGTGGTCAACTATATCGCGCACGGAATTTCCAAGGTTCCCGGCAATGCCGGAAACCCTGAGAACGACGCCGAGATGCAGGATGAAGAGGGGGGCGATCCAGCCTCCGCAAGCAATCCGCTGGATGCCTACGCCAGCAACCTCAATGAACTGGCGCGTCAGGGGCGGATAGACCCACTAGTGGGGCGTGAGCACGAGGTCGAGCGCGTTGCGCAGATCCTCGCGCGCCGGCGCAAGAACAACCCGCTGCTGGTCGGTGAGGCCGGTGTCGGGAAAACCGCCATTGCCGAGGGGCTTGCCAAGCGAATCGTCGACAATCAGGTGCCCGACCTGTTGAGCGACAGCGTCGTGTATTCGCTCGACCTCGGTGCGCTGCTCGCGGGCACGAAGTATCGCGGTGATTTCGAGAAGCGCTTCAAGGCATTGCTGCATGAACTGCGCAAGCGCCCGCAGGCCATTCTTTTCATCGACGAAATCCACACCATCATTGGCGCCGGAGCGGCATCGGGCGGTGTGATGGATGCGTCCAATCTGCTCAAGCCGCTGCTTTCCTCCGGTGAGATTCGTTGCATCGGCTCGACGACGTTCCAAGAGTTTCGCGGCATCTTCGAGAAGGATCGCGCGCTGGCCCGACGTTTCCAGAAAGTCGATGTATCGGAGCCCTCGGTGGAAGACACCGTGGGCATCCTGCGCGGTCTGAAGGGGCGTTTCGAGCAGCATCACCACATCGAATACAGCGACGAGGCGCTTCGGGCCGCGGCTGAGCTGGCTTCGCGTTACATCAATGATCGTCATATGCCCGATAAGGCGATCGATGTCGTCGACGAGGCGGGCGCGTTCCAGCGCCTGCAGCCTGAAGAGCGACGGGCGAAGCTGATCGATGTGCAGCAGATCGAGGATATCGTCGCCAAGATCGCGCGCATTCCTCCAAAGCATGTGAGCAGTTCCGACAAGGAACTGCTGCGCAACCTGGAGCGTGATCTGAAGCTCACGGTATTCGGCCAGGACGATGCCATCGATTCGCTCGCAACCGCGATCAAGCTTTCACGTGCTGGGCTGAAGGCGCCGGACAAGCCGGTGGGATCGTTCCTTTTTGCCGGTCCGACGGGCGTCGGCAAGACCGAGGCGGCCAGGCAGCTGGCTCGGGCGCTGGGGATCGAGTTGATTCGATTCGACATGTCCGAGTACATGGAGCGGCATACGGTATCGCGCCTGATCGGTGCGCCTCCGGGGTATGTCGGGTTCGACCAGGGCGGCTTGCTGACCGAGGCCATTACCAAACAGCCGCACTGCGTGCTGTTGCTCGACGAGATCGAGAAGGCGCATCCAGAGGTGTTCAACCTGCTGTTGCAGGTCATGGATCACGGCACGCTGACCGATAACAACGGGCGCAAGGCCGATTTCCGCAACGTGATCATCATCATGACCACGAATGCGGGGGCGGAAACCGCGGCGCGCGCCTCGATTGGCTTCACCTTGCAGGATCACGCTTCGGATGCGATGGAGGTCATCAAGAAGAGCTTCACGCCGGAATTCCGCAACCGTCTGGATACCATCATCCAGTTCGGTCGGCTGGGCCACGACGTCATCAAGAGCATCGTCGACAAGTTCCTCATCGAGCTGCAGGCGCAGCTCGAGGACAAGCACGTGACGCTCGAGGTCACTGACGCTGCACGGGGCTGGCTGGCCGAGCATGGCTACGATGCGCGTATGGGCGCGCGACCGATGGCAAGGCTGATCCAGGACAAGATCAAGCGCCCGCTGGCCGAGGAGATCCTCTTCGGAGAGTTGGCCGAGCATGGCGGCGTCGTGCATGTCGATATGCGTGACGGCGAGCTGTTTTTCGACTTCGAAACGGCTGTCGAGCTGGCTTGATCGATACCCTTGGCGAACGCCTGGCCTCGGCCGGGCGTTCTGCTTTCTGGATTCCCGAAATGAATACGGGCACAAAAAAGCCCGGGAGGACCGGGCGTTTTTCTCGCGACTCGCTTAACGAGCGCGGTAGGTGATGCGACCCTTGCTCAGATCGTAAGGGGTCAGCTCCACGCGAACCTTGTCACCGGTAAGAATCCGGATGTAGTTCTTGCGCATCTTTCCGGAGATGTGCGCAGTAACGACGTGCCCATTTTCCAACTCCACGCGAAACATGGTGTTAGGCAGGGTGTCGACGACAGTACCTTCCATTTCGAAGCTGTCTTCTTTCGACATTCAGTAAAGTCCTCGATATCAAGAAGAGCCCGGTGCAAGCACGCCCAGGCAAAAGCGGCAAGCATTGTGCCCGAAATGGCAGGATGAGCCAAGGGCTTCAGCTGAGCGTCACCCAGCGCTGGTTGACCAGCAGTTCGATGGGGCGGTACTCGGTCTTGTAATTCATCTTGCGGCAGTTCTTGATCCAGTAGCCCAGATAGACTGCCTTCAGCCCGAGGCGCGCGGCCTCGCCGATCTGCCAGAGGATGGCATAGCGGCCCAGGCTGCGCCGTTCGTCGGCGGGATCGTAGAACGTGTACACCGCCGAGAGGCCGTTGGGCAGCACATCGGTGACTGCCAGGGCCTTCAGGTGACCGTCCAGGCGAAACTCATAGAAACGACAGAACGACAGGTCGCGAACGAGGAAGGTATTGAACTGGTCGCGACTCGGCGGATACATGTCGCCGTCGGCGTGGCGTTTCTCGATGTAGCTGGCGTAAAGCGCGTAGTACTCCTCGGTGAACGCCGGCTGAACGGGCCTGACCTGCAGGTCGGCGTTTCGCTTGAGAATGCGCTTCTGCTGACGGCTCAGATTGATGCCCGTGGCCGGAATGCGCGCCGGAATGCAGGCCGAGCAGCGCTGGCAGTGAGGGCGATACAGGTGATCGCCGCTACGCCGAAAGCCCATTTCCGAAAGTTCTGCGTAGACCTGCACATCCATCGGCTGGCTGGGGTCGAGAAACAGCGTGGTTGCCTGCTCGTCGGGCAGGTAACTGCAGGGGTGCGGCTGTGTCGCATAGAACTTGAGGCGGGCCAGGGAGGTCATGGTCAACTCTCGCAAATCTTGCGATCAGTGTAGGTCAGCTTGTCATGCCCGACTAGACGCGCCAGTCGGCTCGGCTGGGTTGATCGAGGTGAGTCGCGAGCGCCTGTGCAAAGGTCGCGCGCGGTATCGCCCGGGCGCCGAAACTGGCCAGGTGCTGCGTTGGCATCTGGCAATCGATCAGTTCGAAGCCCCAGTCGCGCAGGTGCTCGACCAGTGTGGCGAAGCCCACTTTCGAGGCGTCGGTGGCGCGGCTGAACATGGATTCGCCGAAGAACAGGCGACCGAGGGCCAGTCCATAGAGTCCGCCGACCAGCTCGTCGTCGTGCCAGACCTCCACGGAGTGTGCAACGCCCATGTCATGGAGATGGCAATAGGCCAGTTGCATCTCGCGGGTGATCCAGGTGCCCTCGGCGTAGCTGCGCGGTGCGGCGCAGTTTTCGATCACCGTGCGAAACGCGTGGTCGAAGGTGACGCGATAGGTGGCCTGGCGCATGCGCTTGTGCAGGCTGCGCGAGACATGCAGTTCGTGCGGGTAAAGCACCGTTCGCGGGTCGGGTGACCACCACAGCAGCGGCTGTCCCTGCTGGTACCAGGGGAAGCAGCCGTGGCGATAGGCGGCGAGTAGGCGTTGCGGGCTCAGGTCGCCGCCGGCCGCCAGCAAGCCGTTGGGGTCGCGCAGTGCCTTTTCCAGTGGAGGGAAGGCGAGTGAATCGCGTTGCAGCCAGGTCAGCATAGTGGAGGGCGGGGCGACGGCCCCGCCGAACGGTCAGTTGTCGAGGTATTTTTCGGCGTCCAGCGCGGCCATGCAGCCGACGCCGGCGGAAGTGATCGCCTGGCGGTAGACGTGATCGGCCACGTCGCCGGCAGCGAACACGCCGGGAATGCTGGTGCTGGTGGCATCGCCGTCAGCGCCGCCCTTGATCTTCAGGTAGCCGTCCTTCATGTCGAGCTGGCCCTGGAACAGATCGGTGTTGGGCTTGTGACCGATGGCGATGAACACGCCGGTCAGGTCGAGCGTCGCTTCCTCGCCGGATAGCGTGTTCTTCAGGCGCACGCCGGTGACGCCACTGGCATCGCCCAGGACCTCCTCGAGCGTGTGGTTCCAGTGCAGGCGGATATTGCCGTTGGCGGCCTTCTCCATGATCTTGTCCTGCAGGATCTTCTCCGAGCGCAGCTTGTCGCGGCGGTGGATCAGGTGGACTTCCTTGGCGATATTCGCCAAGTACAGCGCCTCTTCGACGGCGGTGTTGCCGCCGCCGATCACGGCAACCACCTGATTGCGATAGAAGAAGCCGTCGCAGGTCGCGCAGGCGGATACGCCGCGCCCGGAGAAGGCCTCTTCGGACGGCAGGCCGAGATACTGCGCCGAGGCGCCCGTGGCGATGATCAGCGCATCGCAGGTATAGGTGCCGCTATCGCCCTGGAGCGTGAACGGGCGTTGCTGCAGCTGCGCGGTGTGGATGTGATCGAAGACGATCTCGGTGTCGAAGCGCTCGGCGTGCTTCTGCATGCGGACCATCAAATCCGGGCCGGTGAGCCCTTCGACGTCACCGGGCCAGTTGTCGACTTCGGTGGTGGTTGTCAGCTGGCCGCCGGGCTGGATGCCGGTGATCATCAGCGGCTTCAGGTTGGCGCGCGCGGCGTACACTGCGGCGGTATATCCGGCAGGGCCCGAGCCGAGAATGATCAGACGCGAATGCTTGACTTCAGCCATAAAAAGCCCTCATAAGCCTTTGTTGCAAATAGAGAAGCGTGCTCCAGTCGAGCCGCGCTGCGAAAACCGGCGTTTATGCTACACCGAAGCATTGCCAAAAGCCCAAGCCGGCGCGGAACCGGCATGCGATCGAACCGACAAACCCGTACAATGCCGAGGTTCTGGCTGACTACGGTTCATCGAGGCGCCGCAGGCGCAGGAAATACAGCGTTTTGAAGAACTCCTCCTCTACTGCGCCAGCAGCCGTCTGGCGCCAGCAGTTGCATTACCGCCTGAAGGAGGGCGCACTGATCGCCCTGGGTGCCCTGTGCGCCTACCTCTGGATGGCGTTGCTCACCTACGATCCTTCCGATCCGGGCTGGACCCACACCAGCAATGTCCAGCAGGTGCAGAACGCCGCCGGCCGGGCTGGTGCCTGGTTCGCCGATGTGCTGTTCATGGTACTGGGCTACTTCGCCTACGTGTTTCCGTTGCTGCTGGGGATCAAGACCTGGCAGGTGTTCCGCGCGCGGCATGAGGTCTGGCGATGGAATGGCTGGCTGTTCTCCTGGCGGTTGATCGGCCTGGTGATCCTGATCCTTTCCGGCTCGGCGCTGGCCTATATCCATTTCCAGTCCGCCGCAGGCCTGCCGGCCTCATCCGGGGGCGCACTGGGCGAAAGTCTGGGGCAATTCGCGGTGCTCTCGCTGAACGTGCAGGGCAGCACGCTCGCTCTGCTGGCGCTGTTCCTGTTCGGCCTGACCGTGTTCACCGATCTGTCGTGGTTCAAGGTCATGGACCTGACCGGCAAGATCACGCTGGATCTCATCGAGCTGATCCAGAGCTTCTTCAGCCGCTGGTGGAGCGCTCGCGCCGAACGCAAGCAGCTGGTCGCGCAGTTGCGCGAGGTTGACGACGTGGTGAGCGAAGTGGCCGCGCCGATGGTTCGCGACCGTCGCGAGCAGGCCAAGGTCAAGGATCGCATCATCGAGCGTGACGAGGCGCTGGCCCGGCACATGAGCGAGCGCGACAAGCGCGTCGCGCCGGTGATCGCGCCGCCACCGCCACCGAAAGCCTCCGAGCCGAGCAAGCGCGTGCTCAAGGAAAAGCAGGCCACGCTGTTCGTCGACCCGCTGGTCGAAGGCAGTTTGCCGCCGATCTCGCTGCTCGACGCGGCCGAGAAGCAGCAGAAGCAGTACTCGCCGGAATCCCTCGAGGCGATGTCGCGGCTGCTGGAGATCAAGCTCAAGGAGTTCGGCGTCGAGGTGGTCGTCGAGTCCGTGCATCCGGGGCCGGTGATCACCCGCTTCGAAATTCAGCCGGCGGCGGGCGTCAAGGTCAGTCGTATCTCCAATCTGGCCAAGGACCTGGCGCGCTCGCTGGCGGTGATCAGCGTGCGGGTGGTGGAAGTGATTCCGGGCAAGACCACCGTCGGCATCGAGATTCCCAACGAGGACCGCCAGATCGTGCGCTTCTCCGAGGTGCTGTCGTCGGCGCCGTATGACGACGCCAAATCGCCGGTTACCCTGGCGCTCGGCCACGATATCGGCGGCAAGCCGGTGATCGCCGATCTGGCGAAGATGCCGCACCTGCTGGTGGCCGGCACCACCGGTTCCGGCAAGTCGGTGGGGGTCAACGCGATGATCCTGTCGATCCTGTTCAAGTCCACGCCCGAAGAGGCGCGGCTGATCATGATCGATCCGAAGATGCTCGAGCTGTCGATCTACGAAGGCATCCCGCATCTGCTCTGCCCGGTGGTCACCGACATGAAGGAGGCCGCCAACGCGCTGCGCTGGAGCGTCGCCGAGATGGAGCGGCGCTACAAGCTGATGGCGGCGATGGGCGTGCGCAACCTGGCCGGCTTCAATCGCAAGATCAAGGAAGCCGAGGAGGCGGGCACACCACTGACCGATCCGCTGTTCCGCCGCGAGAGCATGGACGACCAGCCACCGCCGCTGAAGTCTCTGCCGACGATCGTGGTGGTGGTTGATGAATTCGCCGACATGATGATGATCGTCGGCAAGAAGGTCGAAGAGCTGATCGCACGTATCGCGCAGAAGGCCCGTGCCGCCGGCATCCACCTGATCCTTGCCACCCAGCGGCCGTCGGTCGACGTGATCACCGGCCTGATCAAGGCCAACATTCCGACCCGCATGGCGTTCCAGGTGTCGAGCAAGATCGACTCGCGCACCATCCTCGACCAGGGCGGTGCCGAACAGCTGCTCGGCCACGGCGACATGCTCTACCTGCCACCGGGCACCGGCCTGCCGATCCGCGTACATGGCGCCTTCGTCTCCGACGACGAGGTACACCGTGTGGTCGAGGCCTGGAAGGCTCGTGGCGCACCGGACTACGTCGAAGAAATCCTCGCTGGCGTGGAAGACGCCGGCAGCGGCTTCGACGGCGGCTCAGGCGAGGGCAGCGGTGAGGGCAGTGAGGAAGACCCGCTGTACGACGAGGCCGTGCGCTTCGTTACCGAAAGCCGTCGCGCGTCGATTTCCGCCGTGCAGCGCAAGTTGAAGATCGGTTACAACCGCGCCGCGCGGATGATCGAGGCCATGGAAATGGCCGGCGTGGTGACTTCCATGAACACCAATGGCTCGCGCGAAGTCATCGCGCCGCCACCTATGCGCGATTGACTCGCTTCGAGGGCTTCATGCAATTGATCCGTTTGCTGTGTGCATCCGTCCTGCTGGTCGCGCTGGCTCCGGCACAGGCCGACCAGGCGGCATCGACCAAGCGCCTCACCGGGCTGCTCAGCCAGGCCGAGACTCTGACCGGACGCTTCTCTCAGTTGTCGCTCGATGGTAGTGGCACCCAGCTGCAGGAAACCTCCGGCGAGCTGGCGCTCAAGCGCCCCGGACAGTTTCGCTGGCATACCGACGCGCCGATGGAGCAGCTGCTGGTCTCCAACGGCGAAAAGGTCTGGCTGTATGACCCGGACCTGGAGCAGGTCACCATCCAGAAGCTTGACCAGCGCCTGACCCATACGCCGGCGCTGCTGCTGTCGGGCGACGTATCGACCATCAGCGAGAACTTCGAGGTCTCTCACAAGGAGGCGGGCGATGTGGTCGACTTCACGCTCAAGCCCAAGGCCAAGGACACGCTGTTCGACAACCTGCGCCTGTCGTTCCGGGGCGGGGTGATCAACGACATGCAGCTGATCGACAGTGTCGGCCAGCGCACCAACATCCTGTTCATGGGGGTGAAGATGAATCAGCCGCTGAAGGCCGATCTGTTCACCTTCGAGATTCCCGCAGGCACCGACGTCATTTCCGAGTGACCGATCGATCCCCGAGGCCCGATTGTTCCTGGCCTCGCCAGCAGAGGTAGCCGTCCGCGATGGACCTGTTCAGCCGCGAACCCGTTGCCCAGCCGCTCGCCGCGCGGTTGCGCCCGGCCAGCCTCGACGAGTACGTCGGGCAGGAGCATCTGCTCGCGCGCGGCAAGCCGCTGCGTGAGGCGCTGGAGCAGGGCGCGTTGCACTCGATGGTGTTCTGGGGGCCGCCGGGTGTCGGCAAGACCACGCTGGCACGGCTGCTGGCCAAGGTCTCCGACGCGCATTTCGAGACGGTTTCGGCGGTGCTGGCCGGGGTCAAGGAGATTCGCCAGGCCGTAGAGATCGCCAGGCAGCAGGCAGCGCAGTACGGCCGGCGCACAATCCTGTTCGTCGACGAGGTGCATCGCTTCAACAAGTCCCAGCAGGACGCGTTCCTGCCCTACGTGGAAGACGGCACGCTGATCTTCATCGGCGCCACCACCGAGAATCCTTCCTTCGAGCTGAACAACGCGCTGCTTTCGCGGGCGCGCGTCTATGTGCTCAAGAGCCTCGACGAAGCCGCGTTGCGCAAGCTGGTCGGGCGGGCGCTGAGCGAGCCGAAGGGTCTCGGCGATCTGCATCTCGAGCTGCCGGAAGAGAGCTTCCAGATGCTGCTGGCGGCGGCCGATGGCGATGGTCGCCGCCTGCTCAACCTGCTGGAGAACGCCTCCGACCTGGCCGAGCAGGGTGGCACCATCAGTACCGACCTGCTGCAGAACCTGCTCGGCGACAGCCGCCGGCGCTTCGACAAGGGCGGCGAGGCGTTCTACGACCAGATCTCGGCGCTGCACAAATCGGTACGCGGCTCCAACCCGGACGCCGCGCTCTACTGGTTCGCCCGCATGCTCGATGGCGGCTGCGATCCGTTGTACATCGCCCGACGCGTGGTGCGCATGGCCAGCGAGGAAATCGGCAACGCCGATCCGCGGGCGCTGCCGCTGTGCCTGAACGCCTGGGACGTGCAGGAGCGCCTGGGTAGCCCGGAGGGCGAGCTGGCGGTGGCGCAGGCGATCGTCTATCTCGCCTGCGCGCCCAAGAGCAACGCCGTCTACACCGCGTTCAAGGCGGCCATGCGCGATGCTGCCGAAAACGGCTCGCAGGAGGTGCCGCTGCACCTGCGTAACGCTCCGACCCGATTGATGAAGGAGCTGGGCTACGGCAACGAGTACCGCTACGCCCACGACGAGCCGGACGCCTATGCCGCGGGCGAGGATTACTTCCCCGAGGCGATGGAGCCGCGCCGCTATTACCACCCGGTTGCGCGCGGGCTGGAAAGCAAGATCCGCGACAAGCTCGAACACCTGGCGCGGCTCGATCGTGAAAGCCCGCTGCAACGGAGAAAGCCATGATCCGCATGGCCCTGGCCGTCACCTGCGGCGGCGTGATCGGCACGCTGCTGCGCTTCGCCATCGCCAACTGGGTCAGCACCCAGTGGCCGCGACACTTCTATCTGGCCACGCTGGCGGTCAATCTGGTCGGATGCCTGCTGATCGGCTATCTCTACGCGGCCTTCCTGCTGCGCCCGGAGATCTCGCCGGAGCTGCGGGGCGCGCTGATCATCGGTTTCCTCGGCGCGTTGACGACCTTCTCCAGCTTCTCGCTGGATGCCTTGCGGCTGCTGGAAAGCGGACAGATTGCAATCGCTTTCGGCTACCTCGCCGCCAGCGTGCTCGGCGGCCTGCTGGCGGCCTGGGCCGGACTGGTGCTGGCAAGGTTATGAACCCGCGCGGCTTCAAGTAAACTCCGTTCCCTCTTCGCCTTTCATCCAAGCTTTCACAGACGAGACCCACCATGCTTGATTCGAAACTGGTACGCACACAGCTACAGGACGTGGCGGCCCGCCTGGCCACCCGCGGCTACCAGCTGGATACGGCGCGCATCGAGGCGCTGGAAGCCCAGCGCAAGGTGGTGCAGACCCGCACCGAGCAACTGCAGGCCGAGCGCAATGCGCGCTCCAAGTCCATCGGCCAGGCCAAGCAGCGCGGCGAAGACATCGCGCCGCTGCTCGCCGACGTGGACCGCATGGGCTCTGAACTCGAATCCGGCAAGCAGGAGCTGGACCGCATCCAGGGCGAGCTGGACCAACTGATGCTGAGCATTCCCAACCTGCCGCACGAGTCGGTGCCGGTCGGCGAGGATGAGGACGGTAACGTCGAGGTGCGCCGCTGGGGTACGCCGACGGCCTTCGACTTCCCTGTGCAGGACCACGTTGCCCTCGGCGAGCAGCATGGCTGGCTGGACTTCGAGACCGCGGCGAAGCTCTCCGGCGCCCGTTTCGCCTTGATGCGCGGGCCGATCGCCCGCCTGCACCGCGCGCTGGCGCAGTTCATGATCGATCTGCACACCCGCGAACACGGCTATGAAGAGGCCTACACGCCTTATCTCGTGCAGGCTCCGGCGCTGCAAGGCACCGGCCAGTTGCCGAAATTCGAGGAAGACCTGTTCAAGATCAGTCGCGAAGGCGAGGCCGATTTCTACCTGATCCCGACCGCCGAGGTATCGCTGACCAATATCGTCGCCGGCGAAATTCTCGATGCCAAGGAACTGCCGCTGAAGCTCGTTGCGCACACGCCGTGCTTTCGCAGCGAGGCCGGCGCCTCCGGGCGCGACACCCGCGGCATGATCCGCCAGCATCAGTTCGACAAGGTCGAGATGGTGCAGATCGTCGAACCGGCGACATCCTTCGAGGCGCTGGAGAGCCTGACCGCCAATGCCGAGAAGGTCCTGCAGCTGCTGGGGCTGCCGTACCGCGTGCTGGCGCTGTGCACCGGCGACATGGGCTTCGGCGCGACCAAGACCTACGATCTGGAAGTCTGGGTACCGAGCCAGGACAAGTACCGCGAGATTTCCTCGTGCTCCAACTGCGGCGACTTCCAGGCGCGGCGCATGCAGGCGCGCTATCGCAATCCGGAGACCGGCAAGCCGGAGCTGGTGCACACCCTCAACGGCTCCGGCCTGGCAGTGGGACGCACCCTGGTCGCGGTGCTGGAAAACTACCAGCAGGCCGACGGCAGCATCCGCGTGCCGGATGTGCTCAAGCCGTACATGGGCGGTATCGAGCTCATCGGCTAAGCCTCGGGCAGATGGGTGCGGGCGCCGCGCGGCCTTCGCGTGGCGTTGCGACAAATGGCCCATCCTTGATTTTCGACAGGGGCAGGCCGATGCCGATCGGCTCAGATGCCCCTATCTACTGAGCTGAAATCGGGATCGAGCCGCATGGATTACCTTCCTCTGTTCCACAATCTTCAGGGCCGTCTGGTGCTGGTCGTCGGCGGTGGCGATATCGCCTTGCGCAAGGCGCGGCTGCTGTCCGGGGCAGGCGCGGTTCTGCGGGTGGTTGCGCCACAGCTCGATCCGCAGTTGGTCGCGCTGGTGGAGCAGCAGGGCGGAAGCATCACGCCACGCGGCTATGCCGACGGCGACCTCGCCGGCTGCGTGCTGGCGATTGCCGCCACCGACGACCAGCCGCTCAACGCGCGTGTCTCGCAGGATGCCCGCGCGTTGGGCGTACCGGTCAACGTGGTGGATTCGCCGGAGTTGTGCAGCGTGATCTTTCCGGCCATCGTCGATCGCTCGCCGCTGGTGATCGCAGTCTCCAGCGGTGGCGATGCCCCGGTGCTGGCCCGATTGATCCGGGCGCGTATCGAAACCTGGATTCCGGCGGCCTATGGCCAGCTCGCTGGATTGGCCAAGCAGTTTCGTGCCAAGGTCAAGGCGAAGTTCTCCGACGTCCAACAGCGCCGGGTGTTCTGGGAGGAAGCGTTCCAGGGCCCCATCGCCGAACAGGCGCTGGCCGGGCGCACCGCCGAGGCCGAGCGCCTGCTGGCGGAAAAGCTCGCCGGCGCCGCGCCGCGGGCGCTGGGTGAGGTCTATCTGGTCGGTGCCGGCCCGGGCGATCCCGATCTGCTGACCTTCCGTGCGCTGCGGCTGATGCAGCAGGCCGACGTGGTGCTCTACGACCGTCTGGTCGCACCGGCGATCGTCGACCTGTGCCGGCGTGATGCCGATCGCATCTATGTCGGCAAGCAGCGCTCCGACCATGCGGTGCCGCAGGAGCAGATCAACCAGAAGCTCGTCGAGCTGGCCCGGCAGGGCAAGCGCGTGCTGCGCCTGAAGGGCGGTGATCCGTTCATCTTCGGTCGTGGCGGCGAGGAAATCGAAGAGCTGGCCGCCAACGGCGTGCCGTTCCAGGTGGTCCCGGGCATCACGGCGGCCAGCGGTTGCGCCGCCTACGCGGGGATTCCGCTGACCCATCGCGACCACGCGCAATCGGTGCGCTTCGTCACCGGCCATCTCAAGGACGGCACCTGTGATCTGCCGTGGACGGAGCTGGCGGCGCCGGCGCAGACCCTGGTGTTCTACATGGGGCTGGTCGGGTTGCCGGTGATCTGCCGCGAACTGATCGCTCACGGTCGTGCCGCGCACACCCCCGCCGCGCTGGTGCAGCAGGGCACGACGCGCACCCAGCGGGTGTTCACCGGCACGTTGGCCGAGCTGCCGGAGCTGATCGCCGCGCAGGAAGTCCAGGCACCGACTCTGCTGATCGTCGGCGAGGTGGTGCAGCTGCGTGAAAAACTGGCCTGGTTCGAAGGAGCCGAGGCCTGGCGCTCGCCAGAAATGAAAAAGCCCCGGATTACCGGGGCTTTTTCGTCATGCAGATGGCGGAGGCGGTGAGATTCGAACTCACGGAAGAGTCTCCCCTTCGGCGGTTTTCAAGTTTCCCGGTCAACCGCTTTACCCCGCTTTAAGCAACTATTGTAAGCCTTGCGTACCTTTACAGGTCAATGGGTTGCATTCGCTTTTTGTTTTGCGGAACTTGTCGTAACTTTACCGCTGGCGCTTACGAACTGCTTATGAGCGCCTGAAAAGATGCGGCCGGCGACTGCGCCAACAGTCCCGACCGCGTGGTCAACTCCCTTAAGTACGAAGGAAGCCAACGTGACGATAGTAACCACAACCGCACCAGTCAGCGAGGCGCTATATGCCTAAGCTGACGAAGAACTACATCGACAAGATCACCGCGCCCGCTGACAAGGAGGCGTTCCACTGGGACGACTCGCTCAAGGGGTTCGGCCTCAGGGTCACCCCTACCGGCAAGATCACCTACATCGTGCAGGGGCGCGTCAACGGCAGTTCGCCCCGCATCAGCATCGGCCCGCATGGGGTCTTCACCGTCGATCAAGCCCGTGATGTTGCCCGCGAGCACTTGCGCAGCATGCGCATGGGCATCGACCCCCGAGCCGTCGCCAAGAAGGAAGCAGCCCAGCGCGTGACGCTCCGCGACGTGGCCGACGCCTACAAGCGCGACCGCCCCTTGAAGGACAGCAGCAAGGCCGAGATTGAACGCCATGTGACCACAACCTTTGAGGCATGGCTCAAGAAGCCGCTCAGGGACATCAACCGCGAGATGGTCACGAAGCGCTTCAACGACATCAAGAACAACGGCACGCGCGGCGATGGGCCAGCCCCCGCGCAGGCGAACCAGTCAATGGCGGTGCTTCGCGCCCTGTTCAACTACGCCATCCGCGAATACCGCGAGCCGGACGGATCGCCAGTGCTGACGGATAACCCCGTCGATGTGCTCTATAAAAAGTGGGTGCCGCTCAAGCCCCGCACCAGCCGCGTGCCGGATAGCAAGGTCGGCGCGGTGTGGTCATTTCTTACCCATGCCCGCGACCAAGCCTACAACCGCGACACGCTGGCAAGCATCGACCTCGTGATGCTGCTCATGCTGACTGGCCTGCGGATTGGCGAGTGCAGCGAACTGACATGGGACAGGGTCAACCTTGAGGAAGGCTGGATTCACATACCCGACCCGAAGAACAGCAACCCCGTATGGCTGCCGCTATCCACGCAGGCGGTGCAACTGCTGACCACGCGCCAGCGCGTCAAGGGTAGCCCGTTCGTGTTCTCGTCCTGGGGCAAGGCTGGGCACATCAAAGACCCGCGCGACACTATGAAGAAGGTCAGCGAGGCAGCAGGCACGAAGATCACGCCTCACGACCTGCGCCGCACCTTTACGACCATCGGCATCGCCAATTGCGGCATCGACTTGCACAAGGTCGAATTGCTGACGAACCATGTGCCCAAGGGCGTTACTGCACGCCACTACCTTGAGACGAGTCACCTGCAATATCTCAAGCCTGAAACCCAGCGCATATCCGACTGGATCGAGCAGCAGGCAGCAGCCTTAAACGACCGTTCAGAAAGCTAAACAGTTAAAAATATCAAACACTTAGCGTAAAGTGTTGCTATAGTAACGCCAACTAACTCGCTTTCCAGTTCGAGCGTGACGCGATAACCCGAAAGGGTTCGGACTGGAGAAGACGCGCTGCATGGGCAGGCGGCGGGTATCAGTCATCTGGAAACAGGTGGCCGATCCCATCGCGCTGCCCATTTTATTTGCGCGCGGTGGACAGTCTGAGGACTCCACCCATGACCGCACTTTCCGCACTCAGCCCCGACCTGCTGACTAACGAAGAAGCTGCCGCACTGCTCGGCATCAAGCCCAACACCCTCGAAATCTGGCGCACCAAAGGCAAAGGCCCTGAGTTTGTGAAGCTCGGGCAAACCAAGTCCGCGCCCATCCGCTACCTGCGCACCAAGATTTTCGAGTTCATCGAGGCGCAGTCCTTCCGCAGCACCAGCGCTTACGCGCCGAACGCCAAACAAGCAGTTTGACGGTCATGGCGACGAAAACCCAATGCAGCCGCGCAACTTGCCGACCCCGCACACCCGCCGATAAGCCCTGCATAACTCCATCAAGAAAAAAGCCGTCGGGTCAGGACGGCTTTAGAGAGGAACAACATGCACAGCACGCATAGCGTAGGACAAGCCGCGTCTGACGGCTCGGATATTTTGCAAGCAGAGCTTGCGCACTGGACAGCGGTAGAAGCCGAGGCTGTACGGGAGTACCAAGCTCGCCAAGGGGGTAGCACTGGCGCAGCGCTGATCGCGGCCCCTGCCGCCGCTGTGGGGCCTGCGCCCGCGCGCAAGGAAGGCCAGCTTGCTTGGCCGCCGGGAATAGCGGGCAGCATTGCCAATCTGATCTACACCAGTTCAATGCGCCCCGTGCCGGAGGTCGCCATTGTCTCTGCACTTGGGCTACTTGCTGGCGTATGCGGTCGGTCTTGGGTAATCCCGAAATCAGGCTTGAACGTCTATATCGTCCTGCTGGCGCGTAGCGGTATTGGCAAGGAGGCAATGTCAGAAGGCATCTCCATGTTCATTCACGGCGCGGGAAAGTATCGGCAGGACGTGGAAGCACACTTCAGCTTTAACGAATATGCCTCCGGGCAAGCGCTGACGAAGGCAGTCGCCAACGCTCCTTGCTTTACCCACATAGCGGGCGAGTTTGGGCGCAAGCTCAAAGCCATGAGCAACGGCAAAGACCCCGCAATGCAGAGCCTGCGT
This sequence comes from Stutzerimonas stutzeri TS44, assembly GCA_000263395.1. Lineage (GTDB taxonomy): Bacteria > Pseudomonadota > Gammaproteobacteria > Pseudomonadales > Pseudomonadaceae > Stutzerimonas > Stutzerimonas stutzeri_C. Next base: position 3,754 of record AJXE01000029.1, on the reverse strand, counting down.
TCTGTCATGACAAAGATCTATTCCAAGTCCGGCCCTAATGCCATTGCTGGCGGGATCGACTACAGCAACAAGGATAACAACGTCGCCAGCATCGTCGGTGCGTCGTACAGCATGATAGGTGACTCTACGCCGGGCACCTTCCGGGAAGCATTAACCTCCGACATGATGGAGGACGGCTTTCTATCTCGCTTCACGGTAGTGGAATACACAGGCCAGCGCCCACCCAGAAACCCGCATTACTTCACCGAACTGCCGGACGCATGGGCACAATGGTTCGCCTCGCTGACAGCTCACGCCCAACTGCTTGCATCAAACGGAAACCCTTTGCCCGTGCAGTTCGATGAGCCAGCTACGGAGCTATTCGATCAGTTCGACCAGGAATGTGACGCCGAGGTAAATGGCACTGACGATGAATCACGCCGTCAGATGTGGAACCGTGCACAACTGAAGTCACTACGCATTGCGGCGCTGCTCGCGGTAGCTGATAACCACGTTCACCCGTGCGTCAATGTCGAGCACGCGCAATGGGCGATTGACCTGATCCGGCACGACATCGCTCTATTCAGCGAGCGCTTGCGCAGTGGTGATATTGGCGAGGGAAGCGACGTATGCGAACGCAAGTTGCTCTCCATCATGAAGGAATACCTCGTAGATGAACCTTCCAAGGGTTACAAGATTCACCCCAACATGCGGGAAAATTCGATCATTCCGCGTGCATATCTCCAGCGGCGCACCGCTTCACTACCAGCCTTCCAGAAGCACAAGTCGGGAAGCGCTACCGCTGCACTTGACCATGCACTGCGCAGCCTTGCTGACAGCGGCTACATCATGGAAGTGAAAAAGGATGTATTGGTAGAGCAGTACAGTGAGTTCGGCAAGGCGTTCCTCATTTTGAAGCTGCCCCAATGAACTTACATAGATCGCCGTCTAACAAACTAGGCGGCGATCTATACGCGAGTCAGCGCAAAGTGCTTGCTGCACATGCACTTGCATACAAAATATAGAAATTTAAAAGTTTAGACAGTGGTGTAGTTTGCTGGTGCTGTATGGCGCTGCCTGCACCCTCTAAACGCCTAAACGGCCTAAATTCTATATCGTCCAAAAGTTCCGGTCTGCGGTTATGCGGTAGCGCGTGACAGGCCGTTGAACTTGCGCCAAGCGTAAAACTCGCAGGCCACGTTGTTCGCATTCCAGCCGTTTTCCGGTGCAGCGGCTTTCGCGTCCTTGATCGTTGCGTCCGGGTGCGCGTCCAGCCATGCCCAGACAGCAGCACACAGCCCGCCATCCTTTGGACGCTTGACGCCGTTCTGCTCGACGCGCTCAACCCTCGGGGCTGCTTTCTTCGGTTTGCTTGTGGTCAACACAGCGTCGGCGGCAGCGGGTGCCGGTGCTTCCATCTGCTTCCAGCCGAAGCGCACCTCGTCGCCGTTCTTGTGAACGGTGATCTCCACCAGTTCGGCAGGCACCCCAGCGGCAACACCAGCGCGGCGGGCGTTCTCGCGTTTCGTGTAGGTCTTGTCGGTCATGTCGTTGCTCCTTCGCAAGTTGATGGAGGCGTATTGCAAGACAGGTCTCGGAGAAGCGGCAACGACTTTTTGGACGCACACGATTAAGAACGAATAACGCTGAATAACTTGTTCGCTGTTTGCATGTTTTTGTTTTCCTTGCGGACCTTCGCTGATCTTTCACAGCATGTAAGCACTGCGTACAAAAGCGCGCCTATTTATCAAGGAGTTTCGCCATGACAGACAACATTGATCCGCGTATCACGCCCACGCTGCACCCCGACAACGTGAAGAACATCGAAGGCTACGACGAGCAGACCGCGCCGTATCTCGGCCCGACCATGACCGCATTCAGCACCGCCTATGAAGGTGTGCGCGCCGTGTGGTCAGCCCGAGAAGCTGCCGCCCTCAATCCGACCTGGAATGAGGCCATGCAGATCATCCACACCGATGACTTCGCGCAGAAGCATTTCAACAAAATCTGCAAGAGCTTCGACGTGACCCGCTCGAATCTCGAAAAAGGCATTGCAATGCTGGAGCAGCAGCTTGCCGCGCCCATTGAATCGAAGGCAGCGCAAAGCATCAGCGCCGAGATTCGTACCTATGCGAAGAACCTGCCCAACGAGAAGCGACACGCATTTATCCAGCAGGCCATTGACGAGGGTGACCACACTACCGTCAGCGCACTGCTGGGCGCGCCTGCATACCTGTCTGGCCTCGATGCGAACTTCCAAGCTACCTACGTTCGATTCTGGAACGAGCGCAGCGCGCCGGAGGTTGCACAGCGCCTCAAGGCAATGAAGGGCGCGAAGCAAATGATCGAAGAACGTGCGGGGCTGGTCTTCAAGGAGCTTGAGAAAGCAGTTGGCGCACCGCCGCACAAAGCCGCCGCACTTCGTCAAGCCAAGACGAATGCTGAGAAGGCGTTCGTGCTGCAAGACCTCGGCTAACGCTGATCGGCACTTGATGACATCAAAGGGGTTCATCCAATGACCGAAATAGTTCAACCCGACTGGTTGAAGAGCTACCAGCCCAACACCTCGCCGCCGCCGGGCAGTCCGAACTGGAAGAAAGGCATGACAAGCCCTAACCCGAACGGACGCCCGCGCGGCATCGTGGACAAGCGCACCCGCGTGACGCAAGCGCTGATGGACGACGCGCCGAAGATTGCCCGTGTGGTTATCGACGCTGCGCTTGCCGGTGACGTGCAAGCTGCCGGGCTGGTGCTGTCACGCGTCGCGCCTGCCTTGCGTGCGCAGACCGAGCGCGTGGAGTTTGATTTCGACGCCACCGCACCCGTCGCCCAGCAGGTTGAGGCTGTGCTTCAAGCAATTGCTGGCGGCAAGGTCGCGCCCGACGTGGGCAAACAGATCATCGAAGCAATCGGCGCGCTCAGTGCCGTCCGCGCTGTGGACGAACTGGAGAAGCGCCTACAAGCCTTGGAGGACAAGCAATGAGCTACACGACCCCTTATGCGTGGTTGAAGCCTCGCAGCGCTGCACAGATCGCGCAGGAGAAGCAGGAACTGGAAGGCGATAAGCGCCTGATCGTCACCACATGCTACGAGGCGATTCTTAACAGCGACGAACCATCAGTCCGCTGGCAAGCCGCCCGACTGCTTCAACGTATTGGCCCACTGGAGGATCACTGACATGCGCAACATGCACACCGACCCGCGCGAGAACGCGCCAGTCAGCACGCCTGCAACACCCGACGAGGTGAAGCTCATTCACCAGCACCGCATTGAGGCACAAGCAGACCGGCAAACCATGTCCGACTTGAACCTGCTACGCGCGGTCAAGCTGGGCGAGGCGTTGCGCGAGCTGAAGGAGTAACCACATGGCCGACACGCGGGGCATGCTGGCACGGTTGCGCAAGCTGGAGCGCTCGCGCGGTGCAGGTGAAGAAATGCGCGACTGGATCAGCGAGAACTTCGGCGCTGCCGTTGCTGACGGTCGCATGTGTCCCGCTGATGGCCCTGTTGTGCTGCACTGCCTGCTGAACTGGATTAGCGACGGCACCGCGCGCAGCGGGATCGCTGGGGAGGGTCTGCTGAGATGACTCAACCCGCATGGCTTGCGAACTGGCAGCCCCAGCCGACGAACCACCGCAGCAGGCCACAGGTCGAGCCAAAGCCCGAGCCAAAGCCCGCCCCGAACCTCAAAGCGGCAGCCAACCCTTATGGCTTCGTGATACCCCAGCGCTGGCCACAGGATGGCGGCACGCGACGGGAACCAGTCCTTGACTGC
>AJXE01000028.1 GCA_000263395.1 Stutzerimonas stutzeri TS44 | reverse complement strand
GTCACCGCCGACAAGCCGGCACAACTGATCGAGAAGAGCCTGGCCAGCCCCAGCGTATTGGCGATGCTGCTGACCACCAAGTACGCCGACGGCATCCCGCTGTACCGCTTCGAGAGGATGCTCAGCCGCCACGGCGTCGACATCCCACGGCAGACGCTGGCGCGTTGGGTGATCCAAAGTGGCGAGCAACTGCAACCGCTGCTCAACCTGATGCGCGACAAACTGTTCGAATACCCCGTGTTGCACTGCGACGAAACGCGTCTGCAGGTGCTGCATGAACCGGGACGCGACCCCTCGGCACAATCCTGGATGTGGGTGCAAAGCGGTGGGCCGCCGGACAAGCCGGTGATCCTTTTCGACTACACAGCCAGCCGTGCGCAGGAGGTGCCGCTACGCCTGCTCGATGGCTACCGCGGCTACCTGATGACCGACGACTACGCCGGCTACAACGCCGTGGCCGTGCAAGAGGGCATCGAGCGGTTGGCCTGCTGGGCGCATGCGCGGCGCAAGTTCGTCGAGGCGCAGAAAGTGCAGCCCAAGGGCAAGACCGGCCGTGCCGACATGGCGCTGAACCTGATCAACAAGCTTTACGGCATCGAGCGCGATCTTAAAGAGGTCGACGACAGCGAACGCCTGGCCGTCCGCCAGCAACGCAGCCAGCCGCTGCTCGACCAACTCAAGGCCTGGCTGGACAAAACCCAGCCGCAGGTCGCTGGGCAGACGGCCCTGGGCAAGGCGGTGAACTACCTGGCCAGCAACTGGAGCAGGCTGGTGCGCTACATCGAAGGTGGGCATCTACCGATCGACAACAACCGCGCCGAGAACGCCATCCGACCGTTCGTCATCGGCCGCAAGAATTGGCTGTTCAGCGACACGCCCAAGGGTGCCACGGCCAGCGCGCAGATCTACAGCCTGATCGAAACCGCGAAAGCCAACGGGCAGGAGCCCTACGCCTGGCTGCGCCACATCCTTGAACGCCTGCCTGCGGCACAGAGCGTCGAAGACTACGAAGCGCTGCTGCCGTGGAACTGCTCGCCAGCTTCTGCCTCTGCTTCCTGAAAACAAACCCGTCCGCCAGGACGGGGTTTATGGAGCGCTTACTGCGCTCGCGGCGTGAACCGGTGCGTCTGTGGCGCTCGCTGACGGCGGTGGGTCGGTTTTGCGAGGGTCTGGGGATCAAGGCGCTGACGGTGGAGCTATAGCTGATTCCTTTGCTTTCATCTCGTTGATGTACTCAGTGAGTTTTGCCAAAGAAGACTCAACATAGCCACGTGACAATCCACCTACTGCACGTTCCTCACTAGCAAATGAGAGCATGTAAGCAGACATGCCTCGAATCTCATCAGCTCGTGCAGCATATTTCTCAGGGTTCATTTTCGCCTGATGCAGTTCTGCTCGAAGCTTTCGCCTTTTCTCCCTTGAAGGCTGAGCCCACTTATTAACAACAACTCCAGTTACAACCTGTCTGGACGAAGGGCCAAACACCCTCGTTTTTTCCTTATTAATCTCTAGCCCAAGATCAGTGAGAAGCTGCCTTGCCCTCTCAACTGCACTCCACACAACATTCTTATCACTTCCACTGAACGTAATGTCATCCGCATAACGTGTGTAATTAACGTCAACAGACTCACAAAAACCCGACATTTCCTTGTCAAATGGATAAAGCACCACATTCGATAAATGCGCGCTAGTAGGTGCTCCCTGTGGTAGCCCCCCCTGATAGGATGTCATCCGAGCTATCAAATATGCTGTTTTATCTTCTAAACCGCCCAGGGCAAGCATCTTATGTACTAGCTGCCACTTTATTGAAGGGAAGAAATCCTCCACGTCAATATTAGCAACATATTTTTTCCCCACATGAGGTGCCGCATTAGCTTTAACCGTGCACCCACGGCTATACGCTGTTGCAGAAACATGTACTGGAAGCTTATAGAGAAGATAGTCTAATAAAAAATATTGAACCACTTTCATCATGGTTCGTGGAGATTGAATTTCTCTTACCTTGCCGTTTGCTTTTGGTATTTCAAACGTCCGGTAATGTCGCTCTGGTCTGTGAATCAGCAACCCAATGAGCTGAGGGCTTATTCCGATTGCCAAAGATATCTCACTAATATCTATGCCATCTTGCGGAATTTCAGCCAGCCCATTGGCCTGCGCGCAGGCCTTAACGGTTGGAAAGGAAAGAAAGCGAAAGAAAGGGCCAGAAGCGCGGGAGGAAGAGCCAACAAAAAGTTGCTTTGCGAGGAGCGGCCAACAGGCGCGGGCCGCACGACGAGCTACGCGAGGAGGGCGGGCCGCGCCTGTTGGCCGCTCATCCTCTTGTACTGGTTGGTCAACAATTACGGCTGACGAAACATCAGCCTTCTCTGGTTCACCGGCTTCTGGCAAATGCAGCTTAGCGCTTCGTAACTCCTTCAGCAAGAATAGGCGCGTACGATCACGCAACCTGCGCTCTTCTCGATTTAATCGAGAGTCACCAAGTCTTGTCAGAGAATAAAGTTTAGACTTTTTATGGACACAGGCTACCTCACCGTCAGTAGACCATTGATCAAAAATTTCCTGAATCGCGCTCTCAGAAATTAAATTCGTGTCGTATTTAAAAGCTTTCATTAAAAAAGCTATTACTGCATTTGCATCAGCAGGTTGTATACAACCCAAAGCCAATCTGACTATTCTGCTGTTTATCATGATAGCCATGATCAGGTTCCCCCTGCCGGTCGCCCTCGACCGCTAATGAAGTAGCTTGACCTTCGACCTCGGAGACGATCTAGCACGAAATCAGTATTGGAACTTTTAAAATCGATGTAGAAGGTTCTGCCAAAGTGATCGGCAGCTTTCGCAGGCCCCTCATTAAAGTAAGATATATCGTTTTTATATTTTTCCTCAGTGAGGAGTATCAAGTCGCAGCCATGATTGTGCTGTATCCAATGAACAAAAAGTCCTAGCTCACAAAAAGACCCCACACTTCCAGCAACGATGACTATCGCACCACACTCACTTTTTATAAATTCAAGTTCATTGTCATGCGCATAACCCTTGGTAAATTGCTGGCGCAAATTTTCAAGTCCATCATCTTCACCCAATACAACTTCAAACCCATCCTGGGTCAGATCTTCCATCAGCCGCTTTCTCAAGGCAGCGGCAGGGTCATTTAAATTTTTAAGGGTGGGGCCGCAAAGAAATACAACCATCCGATTGCTGCTATACAAGTCCTTAGCTGATTCTGCAAACCGCTCTACAGATGGTGATAGAGCCATTTCCCTGCATCCTTAATTTTGATAATTTCTATGACCCGACGATATCTAATGATCGCTCAAACCGCATCCCCAAACACAGCCTTCTCCAACACCTGATGCTGCGCTTGCCAACCCGGCATATGACTTGCCACCAGCGCCCAAAAGGCCTTGGTATGGTTCTTTTCCACCGTATGGCAAAGCTCATGGACTATGACATAGTCCTGCACGCTGGCAGGTAGCTCCATCACGCGCGGATGAAACTCCAGAGTGTTGTTCGCATCGCAGCTGGCCCAACGGCTTTGAAAGTGACGGATTCGAGCCCCAGTGGCCTGAAGACCTGTTTCCCGCTGCCAGTGACGGACACGCACCAACAACTTCTCATGAGCACGCTCCCGGTAGAACCGCTCAAGCAATGGCATCAGCACGTCGGGCAGGATGCTTGTCCCATCCGGGCTATCAACGATGAAGCGTGACGCAGTGAAGGCCAACCTAGGTTTGAGGGCGTCTGGCATGTGACGAACTTCGGTGTAATAGGTGCGCCCTGCATAGCGCAGGCGACTGCCCGTCACGATGGGTTCGCTGGCAAGGGGCTGATTCACCTGGGCCAGCTTTTCACGAATCCAGCGCGCACGACGCAGCACCAAAGCCTCTTGCTCAGGCTCATCCACCAGCGGCCCGCGCAAAAGCACGGGACGACCCCGTTCCACGGTCACGTAGTGGCGCTTGAGTTTACTATCGAGCTGGAAGTACCACTCGATAGCCGTTTGGCCGTAATTCAAGACTGGCATGGATAACGCCGCGTTAGTTTTTCAGCAAAATATCGAAGATTCGCTTGGCGTGATCGCGCGCTACTGAGCGCTCCCAACCTGCCAGGGGCATCAAGACTCCGCGCAGGTGGTCTCTGAAATCAGGGTGCGTATCCGGCATCTTCTTCCAGTTTTCAGTCGCCAGCGCACGACTCAGCATTTCATCTTCAAACAGCTTGGTCGTTGCCACTCTTGCCGTGTCCTCAGCCAGTTGGGCGGCAAGGTAGTGGTACACCGCCGAGTGTGCAGGCTTTTCAAAACCGGTGTTGTCCTTGTCCTGAATTCGCTGGCTGAACAGCTCCAGTTGCTCCAGGAACTTGGCTTGGGTAATACGACCCGCCTTTTCCTCTTCCAGCAGCTTTTCCAGCTCCTCAGCGATCTTGTCGAAGAATGCTGGATCCTTGTCCTTGCCGGTGACGATGGTTTGCTTGAGCTGGTTTTTCATCACCAGGGCCCGGCTACCGGGACTCGCCAGCTTCTTTAAACGCTCCATATCACTGGCATCCAGAATCGACACCTCATGGCCCAGCAGGCTCTTGGCCGGACTGGCCGCGATGTACTCATCCAGCAACTGTTGCAGCAGAGCGGACTCCAGCTTGGTGATGCGCTCCTTGTAGGTATTACCTGGCAGTTTGTCGCGCAACATCAGGCGAATCTCACCCAGCAGGGTGAAATAGGGCTTGAAAGGTACGCCGCGTACGTCCGGCAGGATGATGTCCACTGAGCGGTTGAACTGCTTCACCAGGTCGAGGAATTCTTCGACTATGTCCAGCCGGGTAGCAGGATCAAGGAAGCGCTCGGCGTCGTCTTTGTAGGCCTCGCGCTGCGCCACCGGGTCATGCTTTTTCGGCAGCAACTTGAGGATGCGGTCGAGCGTGGCTTGTAGCTTCGGCAGTTCGGTTTCAACACCTTCCCAGACCTGCGAAGGCTTCACCTCGCCGCCATAAATCTTCAGCGCATGGTCAAGATGATCGACCACCCCATGGTAATCCACGATGTAACCGGCATTTTTGCCGGGCAAGGTGCGGTTCACCCGCGCGATGGCCTGCAACAGGGTGTGTTCCTTGAGCGGCTTGTCGAGGTACATGGTGCCAACAATTGGGGCATCCCACCCGGTCAGCAGCATGTCAGAAACAATAATCAGCCCGACGTTGTTCGCCTGCGGCTTACCATCAAACCCTTTAGTTTCCTCCCCGTAGGGCAGGGGAAACAACTTGCTGACAAAGTTGCCGATCTGCTCGGACGGCATGGCCACCGGAGTCTTTCCGGCTTTCATCTCGGCCTTGATCCGCTCCTCGATGCTGCGGATCTTGTCTGCCTCTATCTCGTACGCTGCCGCCTCTTGCATGGCAGAAGCACCCGTACGGGAAGAGGTGATGCTGGCCAGGGAAATAACCACCCTGCTGTCAAAAGTGGGCAGCCCTTTGTTCGCCCGTTCGACCATGATCGCATCGAGCAGATCCTTGTAGCGCACCGCCATATCGCGGCCATCGCACACCAGCATGGCCTTCAAGCCCTTGGCTTTTACGCTGCTGAGGAAGTGCTCGACCAGGTGCTCCGCAACCTGCTCCATACGATCACCGGCCTGACGCCAGCGGCGCAGCAGTTCACGCTTTAACTCGTACTGACGAACTTCACTCTGGTCGGCGAACTGCTCTTTGAACGCGGCATCCAAATCAGCATTAGCCGACAGAGCCACCCAGGCATCCTGGTACTTGATTGGCAGGGTTGCGCCATCCGCCACCGCCTCGTGCAGACGGTATTCGTCGATGTACTCGCCACCACCAAACTCACCCAGCGTGTGTTTGTCCTCTTGCAGCAGCGGCGTACCGGTGAAGGCGATAAATTTGGCGTTGGGCAAACTGGCGCGCATAAAGGCAGCGAGGAAATCGTACTGGCTACGGTGCGCTTCATCCACCAGCACATAAAAATTGGGCTTGGTGCTCAGCACCCGGAAGTGCACCTTCTCCCGGCTGATTTCTTCCCACTTGGGCTTAACCGGAACACCGTTCTCATCCACCTCCAGGTTGTGGACATTGCGCTCATGCACGATGAAGAAGTATTTCTCCTCGCGAATCCGCCGATGGCGAGTCGCTTGCAAGGCATCACCTTCTTCATCAGGCGTCTCAGCAGCCTGCTCACTAGGTTGATCGTTCTCCTGGAACTTCTGCACAGTGCTGGTGAACACGCTGCCGTAGTCGTTGGACAGCATCTTCAACAAGCCATCAACCGACACGGCCTGAATGGCATTGATGCCCACTGCGTGGAAGGTATCGAAGATTTGCTTATCGAGGTCTTTACGGTCGGTCAGTACCAGCACGGTAGGGTTGTTCAACCCCGTGCTATCGGCACGTAGCATTCGCGCGAGCAGGGCCATGGTCAGGGATTTGCCACTACCTTGGGTGTGCCAAACAACGCCACCCACAGGTTTCGGCGCACACAGCCGATCCACGGTTTTGCGCACGGCCCGCCATTGTTGATAGCGCGGCAGCTTCTTCACGGTCTTGCCGTCGCGGGTTTCGAACAGCACAAAATGGGTGATTAGTTGCAGGAAGCGGCTCGGCTCAAACAATGCCCACAGCACGCTGTCCTGCTCACTGGGCGCCTCGCCTAACAGAGCACTAACAACGTCAGTCTCCTGCGTCTGCAAACGATAGCGGGCGTAATAGGCAGGCTTGGTAAGGATCGCGCCATACAACCCTTCACGCCGATTAAGTCCAACACAGACCTGGTTGAACACAAACTGGGTGGGGAAGGTGCTTTGGTAGCCATCCAATTGGCCCAGGGCTTCATCCAAGCGATGATGGCTGGCTTTGCATTCGATGATGGCCAGCGGTAAGCCGTTCACAAACAGCAGCAGATCAGGCCGGAACACATCCCCATCCGCATTGCGTCCCACGTACTGATCAACCACATGGAAGTCGTTGTTGCTGGCATCGCTCGCATCGAAGAAGCGCACGCTGCGCGGCTTACCCTCAACGTCCTTCACCTGAATATCCGAACGATGCACCACCTGTTCCCAGAACGCCTTGTTGGCGGGCAACAGTTCATCATTGACGTGCTTGCGTAGCTCAATCAGCGCTGCACTGATGCCTCCGGGTGCGCTCGCCAGCCATGGATTTAGGATCAGCAGCCGAGCTTGCAACACATCGTCCAATACTGGAGCAAGGTGTCGATGCTCAACCTGTACCTGGCTACCGGGCAGATGGGTGTAGCCCAGCTTGATCAGCCAATTGATGGCGGGCAGCTCGACCCCGACCTTCTCCGGTGACTGGCTCATTGCTTACTCCTGCTCCTTGGAGGTTTCCCTCGGGCGACTGCGATACCAAACCACCGTAGGGCCATTATCGGCTTGGCTTTGCTTACGAATTTCAAACTGCTGCGACGCATGGATGACATGACGCCAGCTTCCGCAGCCATAGCGCTTGGGCGTCTGCTCGGGGTAGGTCTTGGCTATCCAATGGATGGCTTCGAAAAGAGGTGTCCACCCAGCCTCAGCCAGCTTGGTTTCCGCTTCACGTAAGCAGTTGGTTATACCGCTGCTAGCCCAGTGTACGGTGCCATCCGGCCCAATACCGTTGATGACGAAATCCCTGTACTCCGGGGTCTGCATAAACGACACCATATACTGCCTAGCTTCATCCATGGATTTGGCCCAATCGCGCAGCGTCAGGTAGTGGCCGTCGATGGTTTCGTAACTTTCATCGAGATAAGACTCCGCAGCTTTGCAGCCATCGACGGCCCAAAGGTCGAAGCGCTGAAGAAAGTGGTGCACCAACTCATTACGCAGGTCGACCAATTCCTTGAGCGCCGCCTTGGTTTCGGCGTAGCGCTCCTGAGGTAATTCCATCTGGCATCGGAAGCTGACCCATATCTGATCAATTGGCTCCGCCTGCTCTGACTCATCAGATAAGTCCGGCAGTTTCAGATAGCTCTCGGTCAGCATCCCCACCAAGGTGCCCAGAGTCTTCTTATGGGCACAGGCAATCTTCTCGTCATGAATCGCCTGAAGTCGTTCCGGAGGGCCACTCAACTCGCTATGGGCAACCATGGCCTTCAGCAGCCGCTCGTACTGCTGCAACTGCAACATGCAGCGTCCGAGCTTGCGCTGCACGGTGCGTTGCAGGTCAGGCAAAAGATCCGAGGGCAGGGGGATGATTTCGTCCATGAAGAGAAACTCAGGTTGTACTGATAGGGCCATCGAGCCTGACCCGCCATTCGCCGGTTAGCAGCTTTTGCATCAGTCCGCGCTTGAGTGAGGAATACTTTTCTCGCTTGGTCGATAGCAACCTAAGCTTTCCATCAACTGACGCCAAGATGGTTGCAATACGTGCTTGCTCCTCATCTGAAGGCAATGGAAAGGAAAACTCACGAATGCGTGTTAGGGCCAGTTTTGGCTGGGCATTTGAGGTCGCCTCCCGTGCTATCAAATCCTGAATAGCGTCGGAGCAAAGGCAATAGAACAAGTAGTCACGATTAATTTTAATGTCTGTGAGCTTGTCGGCGTTCTCTGTCAAGTTCGCCCCATCGAGTTCTTCTGGAACAATGCCCACAAGACCCAACGTTCCAGCCACCGAAATAAAGATGTCGTCCTTGGAAATCGTGTATCGGGCAATGGTGGGCTGTACGTGAGAGGGAACGTAAAGGATGCCTGCGGTATCGACCCCCCCCATAAACATATCGGTCACACGAATATACGGGTGACCGGTGTTTTCTTCGGTCAGTGTCTCGCCCTTGGGCAGTCGCTTGCCGCCCTTTACCTCACAAACCTCTCCGACCGTAGTGACCATCCAAGCCGAGGGAATTTCCCCCAGCTCACTGTCCTTAAACTCGGTATGCGATGCCCAGTGGCCATCGGCCTCTTGGGTACCAACGCCCCGACTGAATAAGGTCTGCATCAGCCCCTGTTTGAGGGCCTGAGTGACTTCAATCTGGCGGGCAATCACATCCAGCTTGTCATCCACAGCCGTGAGGATTGCGGCAATTTTTTGTTGTTCAGATAGTGGCGTACGGGGAACAGGCAACGACAGCACGGTCTCTTTCGAGATGTTCTTCATGCTGTTGCTAGTACCAGTTGCACCGACAGCAATCAATCGGCGAACCCCAGGATGCTGCAACCAGTAAGACAGCCAACGCTGTGAGTGTGGCCGCTCTGAAGGCTCGGTTTGCCATAGGCGGTCGGGCAGGAACAGATTGGGCTCATCCTTTGTCACATAGCCTGATTCACCCACAAGCGCGGGAGTGTTCATGCGGCTGATGATGATTCGGTCTGCGACAACACTTGTTGCCACTCTTCCCACGTCTTCCGCGACGACTACCTTGTGCTGATTCGCATAAAACCTACCTTGGAGTACCGCACTGCTCTTCAGCACACCAAGTTCCCCCTCTGCACAACCAAAATCAGTTTCAACAGCATTGACACTGACACCTGCTTGCAGGGCACTTACAAAGTCACCAATTACGCCCATTTCCCAGTCGGAGGTGACGGCTCCTATAGGAGTCTCTCGGAGCGAATCAGCTACGCATTGGCTCATGCCCCGATCTCCAGCAGACCCAACTCCTTCAAATAACCATCTAGCCGCTCATCAATCTGCGCTTCTTCGTTGGCCAGCGCCTCCAGCTTCTTCAAAGTTGCAGCCACATCGACAGTCTCTTCAGACTCACCATTGTCGATATAGCGAGCAATATTGAGATTGCCGTCGTTGCTGCGGATTTCGTCCAGCGTCACGACCCGGCAATAGTTCTCGACTTCGGCTTGCTGCTCAAATGCCGCCTTATATGTGTTAACAATATTCCTGATGTCATCAGCTCGCAGACTGTTCTGCGCCTTGCCTTCCAGGTAGTCACGGCTGGCATCAATGATGATGACCTTGCCCTTTAGAGCAGCAGGTTTTTGTTTGTTAAGGATCAGCACGCACGCCGGGATGCCTGTGTTGTAGAACAGGGCAGAGGGCAGGCCGACGATGGCTTCAATCAGATCACCCGGCTGGGTGCCATTGGCTGCGTCTGTGCCGAACAGCAGTCCCTCACGAATCTTGCCTTCCTCGCCACTGCGGAACAGAACCCCATGGGGCAGGATAACCCCCATACGTCCATCGGCCTTGAGACTGGCCAGCAAATGACAAAACCCCGGCAGACCTTTCAGTCAACCGGGGTTTATCAGGAGGAGGGCAGTAGGCTATTAACTTTAGCCGAACCACCTAACTTTGTCCGAATGGGCAAATAACTTTGCCCACCTACAAGCGCGATCAGAAATCCAGGTTGGACACCGCCAGTGCATTGGTCTCGATAAAGTCGCGGCGGGGTTCGACCGCATCGCCCATGAGCGTATTGAAGATCTGGTCGGCGGCGATGGCATCCTCGATGGTCACCTTCAGCATGCGGCGCACAGCCGGGTCCATCGTGGTTTCCCAGAGCTGGTCGGGGTTCATCTCGCCCAGTCCCTTGTAGCGCTGCACGCTGTGGCGGCGGGTGCCTTCGGTCATCAGCCAGTCGAGCGCGTCCTTGAACGAGGCCACGACCTTCTTGCGTTCGCCACGCTGCACGTAGGCACCTTCCTCGAGCAGGCTGCTGAGCTTCTCGCCGAGCGCGGTGACGGTGCGATAGTCGTTGCTGGCGAAGAAATCGCGATTGAAGGTGACATAGCTGACCAGGCCATGCGAGGTGATCGCCACTTCCGGCAGCCACAAGTGACGTTCCTTGTCCTCGCGTAGGCTGGCGCTGTAGCTCAGGCCCGAGCGCTCAACGCCCTTGAGCTTGTCGGCGTATAGCTCCAGCCAGGCCTGCATGGCTGACTGGTCGGCGAGCTGTTCGGCAGCGATCCGCGGCAGATAGATGAAGTGTTCGGTCAGCTCCTGCGGATACAGGCGCGACAGGCGTTGCAGCGTCTTCATCACCGCGCGGTACTCGTTGACCAGGCGCTCGAGGGCCTCGCCGGAAAGTCCCGGCGCGCTCTCGTTCACGTGCAGGCTGGCATCTTCCAGGGCGGACTGGGTCAGGTATTCCTCCATCGCCTCGTCGTCCTTGATGTACTGCTCCTGCTTGCCGCGCTTGACCTTGTACAGCGGCGGTTGGGCGATATACACATAGCCGCGCTCGATCAGTTCCGGCAGCTGGCGGAAGAAGAAGGTCAGCAGCAGCGTGCGGATGTGCGAACCGTCAACGTCGGCATCGGTCATGATGATGATGTTGTGGTAGCGCAGCTTGTCGATGTTGTATTCCTCGCGACCGATCCCGCAGCCCAGCGCGGTGATCAGCGTGCCAACTTCCTGGGAGGAGAGCATCTTGTCGAAGCGCGCCTTCTCGACGTTGAGGATCTTGCCCTTGAGCGGCAGGATCGCCTGGGTCTTGCGGTTGCGGCCCTGCTTGGCCGAGCCACCCGCGGAGTCACCCTCCACGATGTACAGTTCGGAGAGGGCAGGGTCCTTTTCCTGGCAGTCGGCAAGCTTGCCCGGCAGGCCGGCGATATCCAGCGCGCCCTTGCGCCGGGTCATCTCCCGGGCCTTGCGCGCTGCCTCACGCGCACGCGCGGCGTCGATCATCTTGCCGACCACCGCCTTGGCCTCGTTGGGGTGCTCGAGCAGGAAGTCGCCGAAGTACTTGCCCATTTCCTGTTCCACCGCGGTCTTCACCTCGGAGGAAACCAGCTTGTCCTTGGTCTGCGAACTGAACTTCGGATCCGGCACCTTCACCGAAATGATCGCCGTGAGGCCTTCGCGGGCATCGTCGCCCGTGGTGGAAATCTTGTGCTTCTTCGCCAGCCCTTCCTGCTCGATGTAGTTATTCAGGTTGCGGGTGAGTGCCGAACGGAAGCCGGCGAGGTGGGTACCGCCATCACGCTGCGGAATGTTGTTGGTGAAGCAGAGGATGTTCTCGTTGAAGCTGTCGTTCCACTGCAGCGCCACCTCGACCCCGACGCCATCTTCACGCTGCATGTTGAAGTGGAATATCTGGTTGACCGGCGTCTTGTTGGTGTTCAGGTAGGCGACGAATGCGCTCAGACCGCCTTCGTACTTGAACAGTTCTTCCTTGGCGCTGCGCTCGTCACGCAGGACGATGCCGACACCGGAGTTGAGGAACGACAGTTCGCGCAGGCGCTTGGCCAGGATGTCCCAGCTGAAATGGATGTTCTGGAAGGTCTCGGCCGAGGGGCGGAAATGAATCTCCGTACCGGAGCCCTCGGTGACGCCGACCGCGGTCAACGGTGCCTGTGGAACGCCGTGGCGATAGAGCTGTTCCCAGACCTTGCCGTCGCGGCGAATCGTCAGCAGCAGCTCCTCGGACAGCGCGTTGACCACCGATACACCCACGCCATGCAGGCCGCCGGAAACCTTGTAGGAGTTGTCGTCGAACTTACCGCCGGCGTGCAGCACGGTCATGATCACTTCTGCTGCGGAGACGCCTTCTTCCTTGTGGATATCCACCGGTATGCCGCGACCGTTGTCACGCACCGTGATCGACTCATCGGTATGGATGGTGATGGATATATCGCTGCAATGGCCGGCCAGGGCTTCATCGATGGAGTTGTCGACCACCTCGAAGACCATATGGTGCAGGCCGGTGCCGTCATCGGTGTCGCCGATGTACATGCCAGGACGCTTACGTACGGCATCGAGCCCCTTCAGCACCTTGATGCTGGACGAATCGTACGCGTGATTTTCGCTCATACTTTCACTCCGAAAGGGCCGTGGTCTGGGTAATGCGCCCATGTTCCACGTGAAACATTGAGACTGGCGTTTCTGCTTTCCAGCCTGCTTGCAAAACAGTCGAGTCGACGCAGGTGATGAAAACCTGGCAGTCGAGTTGCTCCAACAATCCACACAGTGCCTGGCGGTGCTGTTCATCCAGCTCCGATGGCAGGTCGTCTACCAGATAGATGCACTGACCGCGTTTCGCCTCGCTGACGAGATGGCCCTGCGCGATCTTCAGAGCGCAGACCACCAGCTTCTGCTGCCCGCGCGACAGCACTTCGGCCGCATTGTGTCCGCCGATACGCAGCCGCAGATCAGCACGTTGCGGTCCCGCCTGGGTATGCCCCAAGGCGCGGTCGCGGTCGAGCGAGGCAGCGAGCACCTCATCGAGCGAACGTTCCTTGTCCCAGCCGCGGTAGTAGCTCAGTTGCAGCTCGTCCAACGGCAACAGCGCGGCCAGCGTACGCTCGAACACCGGTTTGAAGGTCTGGATATAACAGCGGCGATAGCCGTCAATCTCGTCGCTGGCCAGCGTCAGTTCGCGCGTCCAGGCGGCTTGCGAAACGGCGTCAAGTGTACCATGCCGCAGCCACGAGTTCCGTTGCCGCAGGGCCTGCTGCACGCGCTGCCACGCGCCGAGAAAACGTTGTTCCACGTGGAACACGCCCCAATCGAGAAACTGCCGACGCAGCCTGGGGGCGCCTTCGAGCAAGCGGAAGCTGTCCGGGTTGATCAGTTGCAACGGCAGCGTATCGGCGAGTTCCGACACGCTGCGGGCGTTCTGTCCATTGATGCGGATGCGCATGTCGCCGCCGCGTTCGCGCGCCACGCCCAACGCGCAATGCTGGTCACTGGCGAGCCGCGCCTCACCGAAGACCGTGCAGCTGGGCTGTTCGTAGGCGATGACGGGATTGAGGCGGATACTGCGAAACGACCGGGCCAGCCCGAGCAGATGAATGGCTTCGAGCAAGCTGGTCTTGCCGCTGCCATTGTCGCCGTGGAGGATGTTGATGCGCGGGGAGGGGGTTAACGTCACCGGCTGCAGGTTGCGCACCCCGGTGACGTCAAGGCGGGTCAGGGACATCGAAGCAGGTTACAGACGCATCGGCATCACGACGTAAGCGGAATCGTCGTTGTCGAATTCCTGCAGCAGCGCGCTGCTGTTGGCGTCGGACAGGATCAGGCGAACCCGCTCGGTGGTCATCACGCCAAGCACATCGAGCAGATAGCTGACGTTGAAGCCGATCTCCAGCGAGCCACCGTTGTAGTCCACGGCGATCTCTTCCTCGGCCTCTTCCTGTTCCGGGTTGTTGGCCTGGATCTTCAGCAGGCCGCTCTCCAGCTGCAGGCGGATACCGCGATACTTCTCGTTGGAGAGAATGGCCGTGCGACTGAAGGCCTCGCGCAGCTGCTGGCGATCCCCGACCACCAGCTTGTCGCCACCGCGCGGCAGCACGCGCTCGTAATCGGGGAACTTGCCGTCCACCAGCTTGGAGGTGAAGGTGAATTCGCCGGTGGTGGCCCGCACATGATGCTGGCCGAGCATGATACTGACCTCGGCGTCCTGCTCGGTGAGCAGACGCGCCAGCTCGAGAATGCCCTTGCGCGGGACGATGACCTGATGGCGGTCGGCCTGCTCGATACCGGCCTGCATGGAACACATGGCCAGGCGGTGACCATCGGTGGCCACGGTGCGCAGCATGCCGTTGGAGACCTCGAGCAGCATGCCGTTGAGGTAGTAGCGCACATCCTGCTGCGCCATCGCGAAACTGCTGCGCTCGATCAGGCGCCGCAGCTTGCCCTGCTCGACGCTGAATCCCAGCGAGCCCGGGCCTTCCTCCACGGTGGGGAAGTCGTTGGCCGGCAGGCTGGACAGCGTGAAGCGGCTGCGTCCCGACTTGATCAGGACCTTGTGCTCATCGAGACGGATATCGATCAGCGCATCGCTGGGCAGACTCTTGCAGATATCCATCAGCTTGCGCGCCGGAACGGTAATCTCGCCTGGCTCGGCGGCGTCTTCGAGGGTCACGCGGCCGACCAGTTCGACTTCCAGGTCGGTACCGGTCAACGACAGCTGCTGGCCCTGCACGACCAGCAGGACGTTGGAGAGCACCGGCAAGGTTTGCCGCCGTTCGACAACCCCGGCAACCAGTTGCAGGGGTTTCAACAGGGCTTCGCGCTGAATGGTGAAATGCATGGTCTGGTCCCTTGCCTATTGGATTGATCGCATTCAGGTTGTCAGAGTTCGCAGCAAATTCTTGTAATCTTCACGAATATCGGCGTCTGTTTCACGCAATTCGGCGATCTTACGGCACGCATGGAGCACCGTGGTGTGATCGCGCCCACCGAACGCATCGCCAATCTCGGGCAGACTGTGGTTAGTCAGCTCCTTGGACAACGCCATCGCCACCTGGCGCGGGCGTGCGACGGAGCGCGACCGCCGTTTCGACAACAGATCGGCAATCTTGATCTTGTAGTACTCGGCGACAGTGCGCTGGATATTGTCGACGCTGACCAGTTTGTCCTGCAACGCCAGCAGGTCCTTGAGCGACTCGCGGATCAGCTCGATGGTGATCTCCCGCCCCATGAAGTGCGCGTGAGCGATGACCCGCTTGAGCGCGCCCTCCAGCTCGCGCACGTTGGAGCGGATGCGCTGGGCGATGAAGAACGCCGCATCGTGCGGCAGATCGACCTTGGCCTGATCGGCCTTCTTCATCAGGATCGCCACGCGGGTTTCCAGCTCCGGCGGCTCCACGGCGACCGTCAGTCCCCAGCCGAAGCGCGATTTGAGGCGTTCCTCGAGGCCGTCGATCTCCTTCGGATAGCGGTCACTGGTGAGGATGACCTGCTGGCCGCCTTCGAGCAGCGCATTGAAGGTGTGGAAGAACTCCTCCTGGGAGCGCTCCTTCTTGGCGAAGAACTGGATATCGTCGATCAGCAGCGCATCGACCGAGCGGTAGAAGCGCTTGAACTCGTTGATGGCATTGAGCTGCAGGGCCTTGACCATATCCGCGACGAAGCGCTCCGAATGCAGGTACACCACCTTGGCATTGGGATTCTTCTTCAGCAGATGGTTGCCCACCGCATGCATCAGGTGGGTCTTGCCGAGCCCGACGCCACCATAGAGGAAGAGCGGGTTGTAGCCATGCTTGGGATTGTCCGCCACCTGCCAGGCCGCCGCACGGGCCAGCTGGTTGGACTTGCCTTCGACGAAATTCTCGAAGGTAAAGGTCCGATTCAGGTAACTGGTGTGCTTGAGCCCGCCCTCGACCTGCACGTTGCGCGCTGGGCGGGGCGCTTCTGGCTCCGGCTCCGCGGCAACTGCTGCCGCCGGCATCATCGGCGCGGCAGGTGTACCTTCGGCGCTGGTGACAGCCGGCGTAGCCACCCGCTGTCGCGCTGCCGCCGCGGAAGGCAGTGCGGCAGGCGCCGTGCGCTTGCTGCCGATCAACAACGACAACGCCGGTGTCATGCCATCGGCGCGTTCGCCCAGCAGTTCAAGCAGGCGTGACAGGTACTTCTCGTTGACCCAGTCGAGGACGAAACGGTTGGGAGCATAGACGCGCAGCTCGTCGCCTTCGCTTTCCACCTGCAGTGGGCGAATCCATGTGTTGAATTGCTGAGCAGGCAGCTCGTCGCGCAAGAGGTCCACGCATTGCTGCCAAAGTTCCACCGACACGGAAACTCCTATCAACCTTCGTCGAGTGCAGAAGCCCGTCATTGTAGCTATCGGCACCGGGGTTATCCACAACTGCCTCCGCAGTCATATCACGGAGAGTCTGCTGCAAACGATCCAGCAGCATCCAGTGAAGGTTGTTGATAACGTCGCCTGAGAGCAGTTGAAAAGACTGTGCTCAAGCTGTGGCACCACGCGCTTGTGGATATCTTCACGTGTTATCCTCAGGCCGCACACGGCATAGCCACCGGAAACCCCCGTCTCCTCCACCGGGTTGCGCATCGCTAGGGGCTTGGTGACACAAGGCCTTCGTGAGGTTATCCACAGAAATAAGCAGGTACATATACAAGCTCTATATCTGGAAAAGCTTTTTAACTCTTTTTCTTTCTATTTCTTCTTGGCGTCGAGCTGGCTGGAAATTGACCTGACCCGCAGGCTTCTCTACAATCGCCGGTCTCTTGAAAGGGGGCCATTCCGGCCCGCAATGGATCACCAGGTAAACGCACCATGAAACGCACTTTCCAACCCAGCACCATCAAGCGCGCTCGTACCCACGGTTTCCGTGCCCGCATGGCCACCAAGAACGGCCGTCAAGTCCTGTCGCGCCGTCGCGCCAAAGGCCGCAAGCGTCTGACCGTCTGACATCGGCACAGGGGGTGAGTCGAGACTTCGGCCGGGAAAAGCGTCTGCTGACACCGCGCCAGTTCAAGTGTGTGTTCGACTCCCCGACCGGCAAGGTGCCCGGCAGGAATGTCCTGCTACTGGCACGCGAAAACGGTCTGCAACATCCGCGCCTCGGTCTGGTGATCGGCAAGAAGAGCGTGAAGCTCTCGGTCGAGCGCAATCGCATCAAGCGGCAGATCCGCGAGGCGTTTCGCCAGCACCAGCTCGAGCTGGCTGGCTGGGATGTGGTGATCGTTGCGCGCAAGGGGTTGGCCGATCTGGACAATCCCGAGCTGGCCCGGCAATTCACCAAACTGTGGAAACGCTTGTCCCGCCAGCAGCCCGCGATGTCGGGCGATCCTGGAGCAGCCAACACTACCCATGCGTAAATTGGCCCTCGCTTCCATCAAGCTGTACCAGTACGCCATCAGCCCCATGATGGCCAGCCACTGTCGTTTCTATCCCAGCTGCTCGTGCTATGCACTTGAGGCCATCGAAACACATGGCTTGCTGCAGGGCGGCTGGCTGAGCCTGCGTCGGCTCGGCCGATGCCATCCGTGGCATCCCGGCGGCTACGATCCCGTGCCTTCACCCAAAACCTCCAATTCATCATCGATGGCCGAGTAACCATGGATATCAAACGCTCGATCCTGCTCGTGGCATTGGCAGTCGTTGCCTACCTGATGGTTCTGCAGTGGAACCAGGATTATGGCCAGGCCGCGCTTCCGGCCGAGACCACTCAGACCCAGCCTGCCGTGGCTGCGTTGCCGGAGACACCCGCTGCGAACAGCGCCAGCAATCATGAAGACGTCCCCAGCCTGGTGGGCCAGCCGCAGGCCAGCGCGATTGCCGCCAGCGCACCGAGCAAGCAGCTGATCCGCGTGCGCACCGACGTGCTGGACGTCGCCATCGATCCGCTGGGCGGCGACATTGTCGAACTGCGCCTGCCGCAGTACCCACGCCGACAGGATCGCCCGGACGTGCCGTTCCAGCTGTTCGAACGCAGCAGCGAGCGGACCTACGAGGCCCAGAGCGGCCTGATCGGCGACGGCCCCGACCAAGCCAGCGGCCGTCCGCAATACAGCAGCGAGAAGAACGACTACCAGCTCGGCGAAGGCCAGGACCAGTTGCTGGTCGACCTGAAGTACAGCGCCGATGGCGTCAACTACACCAAGCGCTTCGTCTTCGAGCGCGGCCAGTACGATCTGGCCGTGCGCTACCTGATCGACAACCAGAGCGGCAAGCCCTGGACCGGCCATCTGTTCGGCCAGCTCAAGCGCGACGGCAGCGCCGATCCGTCCTCGAGCACCGCGACCGGCACCGCCACCTACCTGGGCGCGGCGCTGTGGACCAAGGATGAGCCCTACACCAAGGTGTCGATGGGCGACATGGACGACAAGAGCCTGCGCGAGACGGTCGAGGGCGGCTGGATCGCCTGGCTGCAGCACTACTTCGTCACCGCCTGGATTCCCCAGCCCGGCGACACCAACCTGGTGCAGACCCGCAAGGACGGCCAGGGCAACTACATCATCGGCTTCACCGGCCCGGCGGTCAGCGTCGCCGCGGGTGCGCAGGGCGAGACCGGCGCGACCCTGTATGCCGGCCCGAAGAGCCAGGACAAGCTCGAGGAACTGTCGCCCGGCCTGCGCCTGACCGTCGACTACGGCATCCTCTGGTTCATCGCCCAGCCGATCTTCTGGCTGCTGGGAAACATCCATGCGCTGCTGGGCAACTGGGGCTGGTCGATCATCGTCCTGACCATCATCATCAAGCTGGCGTTCTTCCCGCTGTCGGCTGCCAGCTACAAGTCGATGGCGCGCATGCGCGCAGTGTCGCCGAAGATGCAGGCGCTCAAGGAACAGCACGGTGACGATCGCCAGAAGCTGTCGCAGGCGATGATGGAGTTGTACAAGAAGGAGAAGATCAACCCGCTCGGTGGCTGTCTGCCGATCATCGTGCAGATGCCGGTGTTCCTCGCGCTGTACTGGGTGTTGCTGGAAAGCGTGGAGATGCGCCAGGCGCCGTGGATGTTCTGGATCACCGACCTGTCGATCAAGGATCCGTTCTTCATCCTGCCGATCATCATGGGCGTCACCATGTTCATCCAGCAGCAACTGAACCCGACACCGCCGGACCCGATGCAGGCCAAGGTGATGAAGCTGCTGCCGATCATCTTCACCTTCTTCTTCCTCTGGTTCCCGGCTGGCCTGGTGCTGTACTGGGTGGTCAACAACGTCCTGTCGATCGCCCAGCAGTGGTACATTACCCGGCAGATCGAGCAGGCCAAGAACGCCTGACCGCGCCCAGCAAGCGATAAAGAACGCCCCTTGAATGGGGCGTTCTGCTATTTGATCGGCCAATCGGAGAACCGTCATGAGCACCGTTCGCGACACCATCGCCGCCGTCGCCACCGCGCCTGGACGCGGTGGCGTGGGCATCGTTAGGGTCTCCGGACCGCGCGCGCGCGCGCTGGCGATCACCCTCAGCGGTCGCGAACCGACACCACGCCACGCCCACTACGGGCTGTTCCATGCCAACGACGGCGAAGTGATCGACGAAGGGCTGCTGCTGTTCTTCCCCGGCCCCCACTCGTTTACCGGCGAGGACGTGCTGGAGCTGCAGGGGCACGGCGGTCCGGTGGTGCTCGATGTGCTGTTGCAATGCTGCGTGGAGCTTGGCGCGCGGCTGGCGCGGCCGGGGGAATTCAGCGAGCGGGCCTTTCTCAACGACAAGCTCGATCTGGCCCAGGCCGAAGCGATTGCCGACCTCATCGAGGCGAGTTCGGCGCAGGCCGCGCGCAATGCGGTGCGCTCGCTGCAGGGCGAGTTTTCCCGGCGCGTGCACCAGCTCACCGAACGGCTGATACAGCTGCGCATCTACGTCGAAGCGGCGATCGACTTCCCCGAGGAGGAAATCGACTTTCTCGCCGACGGCCATGTGCTCCAGCTGCTGGAGGGCGTACGCGGCGAGTTATCCACAGTACTGCGCGAAGCCGGACAGGGCGCGCTGCTGCGCGACGGCATGACGGTGGTCATCGCCGGGCGGCCGAACGCCGGCAAATCCAGCCTGCTCAATGCGCTGGCCGGCCGGGAGGCGGCGATCGTCACCGACATCGCCGGCACCACCCGCGACGTACTGCGCGAGCACATCCTCATCGATGGCATGCCGCTGCACGTGCTCGACACCGCCGGCCTGCGCGATACCGATGACCAGGTCGAGCGCATCGGCGTGGAGCGCGCGCTCGCGGCCATCGACAGCGCGGACCGCGTGCTGCTGGTGGTCGACGCCAGCGCGGCCGAAGCGGACGATCCGTTGGCGCTGTGGCCCGAATTTCTCGACAGCCGCCCGCAGCCGGACAAGGTCACGCTGATCCGCAACAAGGCCGACCTCACCGGCGAGGCCGTCGTGCTGCAGCAGGCGGCCGACGGTCACGTCACCCTCAGCCTTTCGGCCAGGGCGGGCGAAGGTATCGACCTGCTGCGCGAACACCTCAAGCACTGCATGGGCTATGAGCAGACCGCCGAAAGCAGCTTCAGCGCCCGCCGCCGTCATCTCGATGCGTTGCGCCTGGCCGAGCAGTATCTGCAACACGGCCATGCCCAGCTGACTCAGGCCGGCGCCGGCGAACTGCTGGCCGAGGACCTGCGCCTGGCGCAACAGGCGCTGGGCGAGATCACCGGGGCGTTCAGCTCCGACGACCTGCTCGGACGCATCTTCTCCAGCTTCTGCATCGGCAAGTGATTGCTCCGGCGCGAACGCGCCACCTGCCCGACCTTCCGCTGTGACCGACAGGCACGCCCGCCAA
Source organism: Stutzerimonas stutzeri TS44 (assembly GCA_000263395.1). Taxonomy (GTDB): domain Bacteria; phylum Pseudomonadota; class Gammaproteobacteria; order Pseudomonadales; family Pseudomonadaceae; genus Stutzerimonas; species Stutzerimonas stutzeri_C. Next base: position 22,066 of record AJXE01000028.1, on the reverse strand, counting down.
GGCGTGCCTTTTTTGTGTCCTGAACCCTGTGCACAACCCGCCCTGAAGGCAGTCGATAAGAAGCCCTGAAATGCGTGGATAATCTGCACTGTGCATAACCATAGTTTCTATCCACAGGTTAATGACGCGAGTCGCACCGGAACATCCCAGCCAGCGCACAGACTTATCTTCCTCCGCAGGCCATGCACCAAGGGGGCTACAGATGGTTATCCACAGAAAATCGGCCACACATACATAAACATATAAACAAGCTCTTTATAAATTTCTTCTTTTTTGTATTTCTTGACCGTCCGGCTCCTGGTTGATCATTTTTTGTCCAGAGCCCTTCTTATGCTGGGGCGAACTGCCTATACTTCGCGGCTTCCCGAAATTTCCCCATCTGAACAGGCACGAGGTGCGTGGTGGACTTCCCTTCCCGTTTTGACGTGATCGTGATCGGCGGCGGCCATGCCGGCACCGAAGCTGCCCTGGCAGCAGCACGCATGGGCGTGAAGACCCTGTTGCTCAGCCACAATGTGGAAACCCTCGGGCAGATGAGCTGCAACCCCGCCATCGGCGGCATCGGCAAGAGCCACCTGGTCAAGGAAATCGATGCCCTGGGCGGCGCGATGGCGGTTGCCACCGATCTGGGCGGCATCCAGTTCCGCGTGCTCAACAGCCGCAAGGGCCCGGCGGTGCGCGCCACCCGCGCACAGGCCGACCGCGTGCTGTACAAGGCGGCGATCCGCGAGATTCTCGAGAACCAGCCGAACCTGTGGATATTCCAGCAGGCGGCCGACGACCTGATCGTCGAACAGGACCAAGTCAAGGGCGTGGTCACCCAGATGGGCCTGCGCTTCTTCGCCAGCTCGGTGGTACTGACCACCGGCACCTTCCTCGGCGGGCTTATTCACATCGGGCTGCAGAACTACTCCGGCGGCCGAGCCGGCGATCCGCCGTCGATTGCGCTTGCGCAACGCCTGCGTGAGCTGCCGCTGCGCGTCGGCCGGCTGAAGACCGGCACGCCGCCGCGCATCGACGGCCGCTCGGTGGACTTCAGCCAGATGACCGAGCAGCCTGGCGACACGCCGTTGCCGGTGATGTCGTTCCTCGGTAAGCGCGAGCAGCATCCGCGTCAGGTCAGTTGCTGGATCACCCACACCAACGCGCGCACCCACGAGATCATCGCCGCCAATCTCGACCGCTCGCCGATGTACTCGGGAGTGATCGAAGGCGTCGGGCCGCGCTATTGCCCGTCCATCGAGGACAAGATTCATCGTTTCGCCGACAAGGACAGCCACCAGGTCTTCCTCGAACCCGAAGGCCTGACCACTCACGAGCTGTATCCCAACGGTATCTCCACCTCGCTGCCGTTCGACGTACAGCTGCAGATCGTGCAGAGCATTCGCGGCATGGAGCACGCGCACATCGTGCGTCCGGGCTACGCCATCGAGTACGACTACTTCGATCCGCGCGACCTCAAATACAGCCTGGAGACCAAGGTCATCGGCGGGCTGTTCTTCGCCGGGCAGATCAACGGCACCACCGGTTACGAGGAGGCCGGTGCCCAGGGCCTGCTCGCCGGCGCCAATGCGGCGCTGCGTGCCCTGGGGCGCGACAGCTGGTGTCCGCGTCGTGACGAGGCGTACCTCGGCGTGCTGGTCGATGACCTGATCACCCTCGGCACGCAGGAGCCGTACCGCATGTTCACCTCGCGCGCCGAGTACCGGCTGATCCTGCGCGAGGACAATGCCGATCTGCGCCTGACCGAGAAGGGCCGCGAACTGGGGCTGGTGGACGATGCCCGCTGGGCCGCGTTCTGCGCCAAGCGCGAAGGCATCGAACGCGAGGAGCAGCGCCTGAAGAACAGCTGGGTGCATCCGGGCAGCGCCGAGAACGCGGCGATCAGCGCGCGCTTCGGCAGCCCGCTGGCGCGCGAATACAACCTGCTCAATCTGCTGGCACGGCCGGAAATCGATTACCAGAGCCTGGTCGAGCTGACCGGCAACGGCGCGGCGGATCCGCAGGTCGCCGAACAGGTGGAGATCCGCACCAAGTACGCCGGCTACATCGAACGCCAGCAGGAAGAGATCGAGCGGCTGCGCGCCAGCGAGAACCTCCGGCTGCCGACGGACATCGACTACGCGGGCATTTCCGGCCTGTCCAAGGAGATCCAGCACAAGCTGGCGCAGGCGCGTCCGGAAACCCTCGGCCAGGCCTCGCGCATCCCCGGCGTCACCCCCGCGGCGGTGTCGCTGCTGATGATCCACCTGAAGAAGCGTGGCGCCGGTCAGCAGCTGGAGCACAGCGCCTGATGGTCAGTGATGCGCATGCCGCCGAACTGCTGCGCGGCGCCCGTGAGCTCGGCATCGAGCTGAGCGAGCGGCACCAGCAGCAGCTGCTCGCCTACCTGGCGCTGCTGATCAAGTGGAACAAGGCCTACAACCTGACCGCCGTGCGTGACCCTGACGAGATGGTCTCGCGCCACCTGCTCGATAGCCTGAGCGTGGTGCCCTTCGTCGCCGTAGGCGGCACGCGCTGGCTGGACGTGGGCAGCGGCGGCGGCATGCCGGGCATTCCGCTGGCGATCATGTTCCCCGAGCGCGCGTTCACCCTGCTGGATTCCAACGGCAAGAAGACCCGCTTCCTGACCCAGGTGAAGCTCGAACTCGGCCTGGCCAACCTCGAAGTTATCCACAGCCGTGTCGAGCAGTATCGACCGGATGCAGTGTTCGACGGCATCAGCTCGCGCGCCTTCAGCGCGCTGCAGGATTTCGCCGCCTGGACCCGTCACCTCGGCAGCCTCGAGACGCGCTGGCTGGCGATGAAGGGCGTGCAGCCGGACGACGAGCTGCAGGCACTGCCCGCGGACTTCCGGCTGGAGGCCTGCCACGTGCTCAAGGTTCCCGGTTGCCAAGGCCAGCGCCATCTGCTGATACTGCGCCGCACTTCGTGACCCACGATTCATGACCGGGGACAGAGACTGATCATGGCCAGAGTATTCGCCATCGCCAACCAGAAGGGCGGTGTCGCCAAGACCACCACCTGCATCAACCTGGCGGCGTCGCTGGTGGCGACGCGGCGCCGGGTGCTGCTGATCGACCTCGATCCGCAGGGCAACGCCACCACCGGCAGCGGCGTGGACAAGCTCAGCCTGGAGTACTCGATCTACGACGTACTGATCGGCGAATGTAGCCTGGTCGATGCCATGCAGTTCTCCGAGCACGGCGGTTATCAGCTGCTGCCGGCCAACCGCGACCTCACCGCCGCCGAAGTGGCGCTGCTCAACCTGCCGGCCAAGGAAAACCGCCTGCGCGAGGCGCTGGCGCCGGTGCGCGAGAACTACGACTACATCCTCATCGACTGCCCGCCGTCGCTGTCGATGCTGACCATCAACGCGCTGACCGCCGCTGACGGCGTGATCATCCCCATGCAGTGCGAGTATTACGCGCTCGAGGGGCTGAGCGATCTGGTCAACTCGATCCAGCGCATCGCCCAGCTGCTCAATCCCAGCCTGACCATCGAAGGCCTGTTGCGCACCATGTACGACCCGCGCAGCAGCCTGACCACCGATGTCTCCGCGCAGCTCAAGGCGCATTTCGGCGACAAGCTCTACGACACCGTCATCCCGCGCAACGTGCGCCTGGCCGAGGCGCCGAGCCACGGCATGCCGGCGCTGGTCTACGACAAGCAATCCAAAGGCGCGATGGCCTATCTGGCACTGGCCGGCGAGTTGTCGCGCCGCCAGCGCAAGGCCGCACGCAGCGCTCTCGCATAAGGAATCTTCATGGCAACCAAGAAACGAGGGCTCGGACGCGGGCTGGATGCCCTGCTCGGCGGCGCCACGGTCGCGGCGATGCAGGAAGAGGCCGTGCGCCTCGACGACCGCGAGTTGCAACACCTGCCACTGGACCTCGTGCAACGCGGCAAGTACCAGCCACGCCGGGACATGGACCCGACGGCCCTCGAGGAACTGGCGCAATCGATCCGCAGCCAGGGCGTGATGCAGCCGATCGTGGTGCGCCCGATCGTCGGCGGCCGCTACGAAATCATCGCCGGCGAACGCCGCTGGCGCGCCAGTCAGCAGGCCGGCAAGGACAGCATCCCGGCGCTGGTACGCGATATTCCCGATGAAGCCGCGATCGCGATGGCGCTGATCGAGAACATCCAGCGCGAGGACCTCAATCCCATCGAGGAGGCGGTGGCCTTGCAACGCCTGCAGCAGGAATTCCAGCTGACCCAGCAGCAGCTCGCCGATGCGGTCGGCAAGTCGCGGGTGTCGATCAGCAACCTGCTGCGCCTGATCGCCCTGCCCGAGGAGATCAAGACGCTGCTGTCGCATGGCGACCTGGAGATGGGCCACGCCCGCGCCCTGCTCGGCCTGCCGGCCGAACAGCAGATCGACGGCGCGCGGCATGTTGTCGCACGCGGATTGACGGTACGACAGACCGAGGCACTGGTGCGCCAGTGGCTGAGCGGCAAGCCGGCGACGAAAAGCGCCGTCAAGGCCGACCCGGACATCAGCCGTCTGGAACAGCGCCTGGCCGAGCGCTTGGGCTCTCCGGTACAGATCAAGCATGGTCAGAAGGGCAAGGGCCAACTGGTGATCCGCTACAACTCGCTGGATGAACTACAGGGCGTGCTTGCACACATCCGCTGACACAAAGTTTTTGTAGTACTGATCGGAATTTACTACCCGGCAGTTGAACGCGGTGGGTCCTGCTCCTATACTCGCCGCGCTTTTTTGGACTGCGCAAACGCGCCCGGCGCGGCCTCGCCGCCAGCGATGGTTTTTTGGTGAACATACGCAACAAGACGCCCTTGCACCGTTTGCCGGCCGTTCGCGTGTTGCAGATACAGGCATTGGCAGCCCTGGCGGCCGCAGTCCTTTGTGGAATGGTTTTCGGCATCGTCGCCGGTTATTCGGCGTTGCTCGGCGGGCTGATTGCCTGGTTGGCGAATCTGTATTTCGCCTACAAGGCATTCCGTTATTTTGGCGCACGCTCGACCAGGGCGATCATTCAGTCCTTCTGGTCCGGCGAGATGGGTAAACAGATTCTGGCAGCAGCGCTTTTCGCGCTGGTGTTTGTAGGGGTGAGGCCACTCGAACCGATCGCCCTGTTCACCGGCTACCTGCTGGTACTGGGTGTCGGCGCGAGTGCACTCCTGCTGATGAAAAACAATCCGAAGCATTGAGCATTTGAGGCGTTTATGGCGAGCACACCGGCTGAATATATCCAGCATCACCTGCAAAACCTGACTTACGGCAAGCTGCCGGCCGGTTACGAGCGTGCTGATGGCAGCGTCCTCGACCAGGCGACCTGGACCATTGCCCAGACCGGTCTCGAAGCACGCGACATGGGCTTCATGGCCGTGCACCTGGATACCCTGGGCTGGTCGCTGCTGATGGGTGCGCTGTTCATCCTGCTGTTCCGCGGTGCCGCCAAGTCCGCCACCACTGGCGTTCCGGGCAAGCTGCAGAATTTCGTCGAGATGTGCGTGGAGTTCGTCGAAGGCGTGGTCAAGGACACCTTCCACGGCCGCAACACGCTGGTCGCGCCGCTGGCCCTGACCATCTTCGTCTGGGTGTTCCTGATGAACAGCCTGAAGTGGATTCCGGTCGACTACATCCCCGGCATCGCCGGCCTGCTCGGCCTGCCAGCGTTCAAGATCGTGCCGACTGCCGATCCCAACGGCACCTTCGGCCTGTCGCTCGGCGTATTCATCCTGATCCTGTTCTACAGCGTCAAGGTCAAGGGCTTCAGCGGCTTCAGCAAGGAACTGGCGTTCACCCCGTTCAACCACTGGTCGCTGGTGCCGTTCAACCTGTTCCTCGAGATCCTCGGTCTGCTGACCAAGCCGCTCAGCCTCGCACTGCGTCTGTTCGGCAACATGTACGCCGGTGAGGTGGTGTTCATCCTCATCGCCCTGCTGCCGTTCTACGTGCAGTGGACCCTGAATGTGCCTTGGGCGATTTTCCACATCCTGGTGATCCCGCTTCAGGCCTTCATCTTCATGGTACTGACGGTGGTGTACCTGAGCTCTGCCCATGAAGAACATCACTGAAAACGCAACGCTTTAACCGAAAAACCTTAAACCCCCCTAGCTTCAGGAGCTTTACATGGAACTCGTCTACATCGCCGCCTCCATCATGATCGGTCTGGGTGCCCTGGGCACTGGCATCGGCTTCGCCCTGCTGGGCGGCAAGCTGCTGGAATCCACCGCACGTCAGCCTGAGCTGGCCCCGCAGCTGCAGACCAAGACCTTCCTGATGGCCGGTCTGCTCGACGCCGTGCCGATGATCGGCGTTGGTATCGCGATGTACCTCATCTTCGTTGTCGCCGGTTAAGCATTTTTCCGGTTTGAGATGGGGTTCGCCGGGCGAACCCCGTCGCCGTGGAATGACTCCCGCGTTGAACGAGATAGCACGAGGTATATCGCTGTGAACATTAACTTGACGCTGTTCGGTCAAACGCTCGCCTTCGCTATCTTCGTCTGGTTCTGCATGAAGCTCGTCTGGCCGCCGATCACGGCCGCCATGAGCGCACGCCAGAAGAAGATCGCCGAAGGGCTGGATGCGGCAGGCCGTGCGCAACAAGACCTGAAGCTGGCTCAGGACAAGGTGTCCAACACCCTGCGTGAGACCAAGGAGCAGGCTGCCCAGATTCTCGAGCAGGCGAACAAGCACGCCAACTCGATCATCGAGGAAGCCAAGCAGCAGGCACGTGTCGAAGGCGAGCGTCTGGTCGCCGGTGCGCGCGCCGAGATCGAACAGGAAGTGAACCGTGCCAGGGACCAACTGCGCAGTCAGGTAGCGGCTCTGGCCGTCGCCGGTGCGGAGAAGATCCTGGAGTCCCAGGTGGACGCCAAGGTGCACAACGAGCTGGTCGAAAAACTGGCCTCCCAACTCTAAGCGAGGCAAGCGATGATCAATACCCAGACGCTTGCTCGGCCTTACGCGAAAGCCGCTTTCGAGTTCGCCAGCGCGGCCGGACAGACCGATTCCTGGTCGAAGATGCTCAACCTGGCCGCCATCGCTGTTGAAGTCCCTGAAGTCGCGGCGTTGCTGACCGACCCCCGCCTGACCAGCGCAAGCAAGGTTCAGGAACTGGTGTGTCTGCTTGGCAACGATGCCGACGAAGCGTTCCGCAACTACGTCCAGACCCTTGGCGAAAACGATCGCCTGACGGTCCTGCCGACCGTGTGGGAGCTGTACGAGGACATCAAGGCGCAAGCCGAGAAAACGCTCGAGGCAGAGGTTGAAACCGCCTTCGAGCTCAGCAATGCGCAACTCCAAACTTTGGCTGCCGCCCTGTCGAAGCGGCTAGATCGTACCGTCAACCTCCAGCAGGTCGTGAACCCTGCGCTGATCGGCGGCGTGTTGATTCGCGCCGGTGATGTGGTTGTCGACGGTTCGGTCCGCGGCAAACTGAGCCAGTTGGCCGAATCGTTGAAATCCTGATTTGAGGGTCATGGCATGCAGCAACTGAATCCTTCCGAGATTAGTGAAATCATCAAGCAGCGCATCGAGAAATCCGATGTCGCCGCTCAAGCCCGTAACGAGGGCACCGTCGTCAGCGTTTCCGACGGCATCGTACGTATCTACGGTCTGGCCGACGTCATGTACGGCGAGATGATCGAGTTCCCTGGCGGCATCTTCGGCATGGCACTGAACCTGGAGCAGGACTCCGTCGGTGCCGTGGTTCTGGGTAACTACCTGGGCCTGACCGAAGGCATGAGCGCCAAGTGCACCGGCCGCATCCTCGAAGTTCCGGTAGGTCCGGAGCTGCTGGGTCGCGTGGTCGACGCCCTGGGCAACCCGATCGACGGCAAGGGCCCGATCAACGCCCAGCTGACCGATGCGGTCGAGAAAGTCGCGCCGGGCGTGATCTGGCGTAAGTCGGTCGACCAGCCGGTGCAGACCGGCTACAAGTCGGTCGACGCCATGATCCCGGTCGGCCGTGGCCAGCGCGAGCTGATCATCGGTGACCGCCAGATCGGCAAGACCGCGATGGCCATCGACGCCATCATCAACCAGCGCAACAGCGGCATCCGCTGCGTCTACGTGGCCATCGGTCAGAAGCAGTCGACCATCGCCAACGTGGTGCGCAAGCTGGAAGAGCACGGCGCGCTGCAGAACACCATCATCGTTGCCGCTTCGGCGTCCGAGTCCGCTGCCCTGCAGTACCTGGCTCCGTACTCCGGCTGCACCATGGGCGAGTACTTCCGCGACCGCGGCGAAGACGCGCTGATCGTCTATGACGATCTGTCCAAGCAGGCCGTGGCCTACCGCCAGATTTCCCTGCTGCTGCGCCGTCCGCCGGGACGCGAAGCCTACCCGGGCGACGTGTTCTATCTCCACAGCCGCCTGCTGGAGCGCGCCTCGCGCGTGTCCGAGGAATATGTCGAGAAGTTCACCAATGGTGCGGTAACCGGCAAGACCGGTTCGCTGACCGCGCTGCCGATCATCGAAACCCAGGCGGGCGACGTTTCCGCGTTCGTTCCGACCAACGTGATCTCGATCACCGACGGTCAGATCTTCCTGGAATCGGCCATGTTCAACGCCGGTATCCGTCCGGCGGTCAACGCCGGTATCTCGGTATCGCGCGTGGGTGGTGCGGCGCAGACCAAGATCGTCAAGAAGCTGTCCGGCGGCATCCGTACCGCGCTGGCCCAGTACCGTGAACTGGCTGCGTTCGCGCAGTTCGCCTCGGACCTGGACGAAGCGACCCGCAAGCAGCTCGAGCATGGTCAGCGCGTCACCGAGCTGATGAAGCAGAAGCAGTACGCGCCGATGTCCATCGCTGAGATGTCGGTGTCCCTGTACGCTGCCGAGCGCGGCTTCCTGAGCGACGTCGACGTGAAGAAAGTCGGCGCCTTCGAGCAGGCCCTGATCGCCTTCTTCAACCGCGATTGCGCCGACCTGATGGCGAAGATCAACGTTAAGGGTGACTTCAACGACGAAATCGACGCAGGCCTCAAGGCTGGCATCGAGAAGTTCAAGGCCACGCAGAGCTGGTAAGCCGCAGCGGGAGCCGCAAGGCTCCCGCCTGCTAACCCGATAGGTGTCAAATGGCAGGCGCAAAAGAGATTCGCAGCAAGATTGCGAGCATCAAAAGCACGCAGAAGATCACCAGCGCCATGGAAAAGGTGGCGGTCAGCAAGATGCGCAAGGCTCAGCAGCGCATGGCGGCCAGCCGTCCCTACGCGGAGCGGATCCGGCAGGTGATTGGCCATCTGGCCAATGCCAACCCGGAATACCGTCATCCGTTCATGGTGGAGCGTCCGGTCAAGCGTGTCGGCTATATCGTCGTGTCGACCGATCGTGGTCTGTGCGGTGGTCTGAACATCAACCTGTTCAAGGCCCTGATCAAGAACATGAAGGAATGGCACGACCAGCGGGTCGAGGTCGACCTGTGCGTGATCGGCAACAAGGGCGCAAGCTTCTTCCGCAGCTTCGGCGGCAACGTCGTCGCGGCGATCGGCAACCTGGGCGAGGCACCGTCGATCAACGATCTGATCGGTAGCGTCAAGGTCATGCTGGACGGCTTCAACGAAGGCCGTATCGATCGCTTGTACCTGGCATCCAACAAGTTCATCAACACCATGACCCAGAAGCCGGCGGTCGACCAGTTGCTGCCCCTGGCGGCAGACGCGAACGCCGAGCCGGTCAAGAAGGGTCAGTGGGACTACCTCTACGAGCCGGATGCCCAGCAACTGCTGGATGCCCTGCTGGTTCGCTTCATCGAGTCCCAGACCTATCAGGCGGTGGTTGAGAACGGTGCAGCCGAACAGGCCGCGCGGATGATTGCCATGAAGAGCGCAACCGACAACGCCGGTGAGCTCATCAGCGACCTGCAACTGGTCTACAACAAGGCCCGTCAGGCTGCGATCACTCAGGAAATTTCGGAAATCGTCGGCGGCGCTGCCGCGGTTTAAGAACGGTTCAAATATTCAGAGGAACCAAACATGAGTAGCGGACGTATCGTTCAAATCATCGGCGCCGTCATCGACGTGGAATTCCCGCGCGATCAGGTGCCGAACGTCTATGACGCGCTGAAAGTACAAGGCGCCGAGACCACCCTGGAAGTCCAGCAGCAGCTGGGCGACGGCGTTGTCCGTACCATCGCGATGGGTTCGACCGAAGGCCTCAAGCGCGGTCTGGACGTCAACAACACCGGCAACGCCATCCAGGTTCCGGTCGGTACCGGCACCCTGGGCCGCATCATGAACGTCCTCGGCGAGCCGATCGACGAAGCCGGTCCGGTTGCCTGCGACGAGCAGTGGGGCATCCACCGCGCGGCGCCGAGCTACGCCGATCAGGCAGGCGGCAACGACCTGCTGGAAACCGGCATCAAGGTCATCGACCTGGTCTGCCCGTTCGCCAAGGGCGGCAAGGTCGGCCTGTTCGGTGGTGCCGGTGTCGGCAAGACCGTGAACATGATGGAGCTGATCAACAACATCGCCAAGGCGCACAGCGGTCTGTCCGTGTTCGCCGGCGTGGGTGAGCGTACTCGCGAGGGTAACGACTTCTACCACGAGATGAAGGACTCCAACGTTCTCGACAAGGTGGCGATGGTGTACGGCCAGATGAACGAGCCGCCGGGAAACCGTCTGCGCGTTGCCCTGACCGGCCTGACCATGGCCGAGAAGTTCCGTGAGGAAGGTCGCGACGTTCTGCTGTTCATCGACAACATCTACCGTTACACCCTGGCCGGTACCGAAGTGTCGGCACTGCTGGGTCGTATGCCGTCCGCGGTGGGTTATCAGCCGACCCTGGCCGAGGAAATGGGCGTTCTGCAGGAGCGCATCACCTCCACCAAGACCGGTTCGATCACCTCGATCCAGGCCGTATACGTTCCCGCGGACGACCTGACCGACCCGAGCCCGGCGACCACCTTCGCGCACCTCGACGCCACCGTCGTACTGTCGCGTGACATCGCCTCCCTGGGTATCTACCCGGCCGTTGACCCGCTGGACTCCACCAGCCGTTCGCTGGATCCGCTGGTGGTTGGCCAGGAGCACTACGAAGTGACTCGCGGCGTGCAGTACGTGCTGCAGCGCTACAAGGAACTGAAGGACATCATCGCCATCCTGGGTATGGACGAACTGTCCGAGCAGGACAAGCAACTCGTTGCTCGTGCGCGTAAGATCCAGCGCTTCCTGTCGCAGCCGTTCCACGTGGCCGAGGTCTTCACCGGTGCTCCGGGCAAGTACGTGTCCCTCAAGGAAACCATCCGTGGCTTCCAGGGCATTCTCAATGGTGACTACGACCACCTGCCGGAGCAGGCGTTCTACATGGTCGGCACCATCGACGAAGCCATCGAGAAGGCCAAGAAACTGTAACTGGCGCGCCCGTTCGCGGGCGCCGATCCAGCCTGACCGGCCTCGGCCGGCCGGGCCGATTACCGAGGCATATGTATGGCTATGACAGTCCACTGCGACATCGTCAGCGCGGAAGAAGAGCTGTTCTCGGGGCTGGTGGAAATGGTCGTCGCTCACGGCAACCTGGGTGACATCGGCATCCTGCCGGGCCACGCGCCACTGCTGACCGATCTCAAGCCCGGTCCGGTGCGGGTGATCAAGCAGGGTGGTGACGAAGAGATCTTCTACATCTCCGGCGGCTTCATCGAAGTGCAGCCGAACATGGTGAAGGTGCTCGCCGATACCGCCACGCGCGCCAAGGACCTTGACGAGGCCGCCGCGCAGGCTGCGGTCAAGGCCGCGGAAAAGGCGCTGAACGAGAAGGGCGCGGAATTCGATTACGGTTCCGCCGCCGCTCGTCTCGCCGAGGCCGCTGCCCAGCTGCGGACCATCGAGGCACTGCGCAAGAAGTACGGTCGGCACTGATCGATCCGCGACTTCATCGCGTACGAGTAAAAGGGTAGCCTTGGCTACCCTTTTTCTTTTTCCATCATTCTGTCCGTACCGGCGACCGACCTGCCCGGTCAGCGGACGGCGCCTAACCGTTCAGGATCACCGTCATGTCTCTCGATATCGTCATCCTCGCCGCTGGTCAGGGCACCCGCATGCGTTCCGCCCTGCCGAAGGTCCTGCATCCGGTGGCTGGCCAGTCCATGCTCGGCCACGTCATCGACACCGCCCGCGCCCTGCAGCCCAAGAGCATCCAGGTGGTGATCGGCCACGGTGCCGAACAGGTACGCCAGCGCCTGGCGGGTGACGATCTGAGCTATGTCGTGCAGGCCGAGCAGCTCGGTACCGGCCACGCGGTGGCGCAGGCGCTGCCGAACCTGACGGCCGAGCGGGTGCTGATCCTCTATGGCGACGTGCCGCTGATCGAAACCGATACCCTGCAGCGCCTGCTGCACAAGGTCGGCCCCGACCAGCTCGCCCTGCTCACCGTCGAGCTGACTGATCCGACCGGCTACGGCCGCATCGTGCGCGACGCGCAGGGTGAGGTGCAGGCCATCGTCGAGCACAAGGATGCCAGCGCCGCGCAGCGCGCGATCCGCGAAGGCAATACCGGCATTCTCGCCGTACCGGGCGCGCGGATCGGTGAATGGCTGGGGCGACTGTCCAACAGCAATGCGCAGGGCGAGTACTACCTGACCGACGTGATCGCGATGGCGGTGGCCGATGGCCTGCGCGTCGCCACCGAGCAACCGCTGGATGCGATGGAGGTGCAGGGCGCCAACGACCGCATCCAGCTCGCCGAACTGGAGCGCCACTACCAGCTGCGTGCGGCGCGGCGGCTGATGGCGCAGGGCGTCACCCTGCGCGATCCGGCGCGTTTCGACCTGCGGGGCGAGGTCACGGTCGGGCGCGACGTGCTGATCGACGTCAACGTGCTCCTTGAAGGCCGCGTGGTGATCGAGGATGACGTGCAGATCGGCGCCAATTGCGTGATCAAGGACAGCGTCCTGCGCAAGGGCGCGATCATCAAGGCCAATTCGCACCTGGAAGGCGCCGAGGTGGGCGAGGGCGCCGACTGCGGACCGTTCGCCCGGCTGCGTCCCGGCGCGGTGCTCGGCCGCCAGGCGCACGTCGGCAATTTCGTCGAACTGAAGAACGCGGTGCTCGGCGAGGGTGCCAAGGCAGGCCATCTGAGCTACCTGGGCGACGCCGAGATCGGTGCGCGGACCAACATCGGCGCCGGCACCATCACCTGCAACTACGATGGCGCCAACAAGTTCCGCACGGTGATGGGCGAGGACGTGTTCATCGGCTCCAACAGCTCGCTGGTCGCGCCGCTCAACCTCGGCGACGGCGCCACCACCGGCGCCGGTTCGGTGATCACCGAGGACGTGCCTGCGCACACCCTCGGCCTCGGCCGCGGGCGTCAGCGCAATATCGAGGGTTGGCAGCGGCCAGTGAAGAAGAAGCAGCCGTAAGCCTGAAGCTGGAAGCAAGAGCAAAAAGCATGAGCGTGTTTCGGCTTCAGCCCTCACACTGACTTCCAGCTTCCAGCTTCCAGCTTCCAGCTTGCAGCTTGCAGCCGCTTTATGTTTTGATTCGCGCCTGTAACTTTCGGATCGAAACATTGCTGATGTCGAAGCGCAACACGCCGCAACGCCGACACGCCATCCTCACGCTGCTCAACGAGCAGGGCGAGGTCAGTGTCGATGCCTTGTCGCGGCACTTCGAAACCTCCGAGGTCACCATCCGCAAGGACCTCGCCGCGCTCGAGAAGAACGGCCTGCTGCTGCGCCGTTACGGCGGCGCGGTGTCGCTGCCGCAGGAGCTGATCGGCGACGGCGTGCAGCCGGTCTCGCCGGCCAAGCAGGCCATCGCCCGCGCCGCGGTTGGCTGCATCCGCGAGCATGCGCGGATCATCATCGACAGCGGTACCACCACCGCGGCGATGATCCCGCAGCTCGGCCACACGCACGGGCTGGTGGTGATGACCAACTCGCTCAACGTGGCCAACGCGTTGCGCGAGCTGGAGCACGAGCCGGTGCTGCTGATGACCGGCGGCACCTGGGACCCGCATTCCGAATCGTTCCAGGGCCAGGTGGCCGAACAGGTGCTGCGCTCCTATGATTTCGACCAGCTGTTCATCGGCGCCGACGGCATCGATCTGGAGCGTGGCACCACCACCTTCAACGAACTGCTGGGGCTGTCGCGGGTGATGGCCGAGGTTGCCCGCGAAGTCATCGTGCTAGCCGAGTCCGACAAGATCGGCCGGCGCATCCCGAATCTGGAACTGCCCTGGGGCAGGATCCACACCCTGATCACCGACGAGCGCCTCACAGACACGGCGCGCGCATCCCTTCAGGCCCGTGGCGTCAGACTGATCTGCGCGGCCATCGAACCCAATCTGGAGACCTGACCCATGTGTGGCATCGTTGGCGCCGTCGCCGAACGCAACATCACCGCGATCCTGCTCGAAGGCCTCAAGCGCCTGGAATACCGCGGCTACGACAGTGCCGGTGTCGCCGTGCTGGATGGCGCCGGAACGTTGCAGTGCCTGCGCCGCACCGGCAAGGTCGCCGAGCTGCAACAGGCGCAGACCGAGGCCCAGCTGGCCGGTCGTCTGGGCATCGCGCACACCCGCTGGGCCACCCACGGCGCGCCGTGCGAGCGCAACGCCCACCCGCATTTCTCCGGCGATGATCTGGCCGTGGTGCACAACGGCATCATCGAGAACCACGAAGCCCTGCGCGCGCAGCTCAAGGCGTTGGACTACAGCTTCACCTCCGATACCGATACCGAAGTCATCGTCCACCTGCTGCACCACAAGCTCGACGAGTTCGGCGACCTCACCGTCGCGCTCAAGGCGGCGGTCAAGGAACTGCACGGCGCCTACGGCCTGGCGGTGATCAGCGCCAGCCAGCCGGATCGCCTGCTCGCCGCGCGCAGCGGCAGCCCGCTGGTGATCGGCCTCGGTCTGGGCGAAAACTTCCTCGCCTCCGACCAGCTGGCGCTGCGCCAGGTCACCGACCGCTTCATGTACCTGGAAGAAGGCGACATCGCCGAGATCCGCCGCGACAGCGTGCAGATCTGGGACGCCGCCGGCCAGCCGGTACAGCGCGAAGCGGTGCAGTACCACGAAGGTGCCGAGGCCGCGGACAAGGGCGAATACCGCCACTTCATGCTCAAGGAAATCCACGAGCAGCCCCAGGTCGTGCAGCGCACCCTCGAAGGCCGCCTGGGCGACAGCCAGGTGCTGGTGCAGGCCTTCGGCCCGCAGGCCGCCGAGCTGTTCGCCAGGGTGCGCAACGTGCAGATCGTCGCCTGCGGCACCAGCTATCACGCCGGCATGGTCGCGCGTTACTGGCTCGAAGAACTGGCCGGGATTCCCTGCCAGGTCGAGGTCGCCAGCGAGTTCCGCTATCGCAAGGTGGTGGTGCAGCCTGACAGCCTGTTCGTCACCATCTCCCAGTCCGGCGAGACCGCCGACACCCTGGCCGCGCTGCGTAATGCCAAGGACGCCGGCTATCTGGCCAGCCTGGCGATCTGCAACGTCGGCATCAGCTCGCTGGTGCGCGAATCCGACCTCTGCCTGCTGACCCAGGCCGGGCCGGAAATTGGCGTCGCCTCGACCAAGGCCTTCACCACCCAGCTGACCGGGCTGATGCTGCTGACCCTGGCCCTCGGCCAGGTACGCGGCAGCCTGACGGCGGCCAGGGAAGCCGAGCTGGTGGCCGAATTGCGCCGCCTGCCGACCCGTCTGGGCGAAGCGCTGGCGATGGACACCACGGTGGAGAAGGTCGCCGAGCATTTCGCCGAGAAACACCACACGCTGTTCCTCGGCCGTGGCGCGCAGTATCCGGTGGCGATGGAAGGCGCGCTCAAACTCAAGGAAATCTCCTACATCCACGCCGAGGCCTATCCGGCCGGAGAGCTCAAGCACGGCCCGCTGGCGCTGGTGGATGGCGACATGCCGGTGGTCACCGTGGCGCCGAACAACGAGCTGCTGGAGAAGCTCAAGTCCAACCTGCAGGAAGTGCGCGCGCGCGGTGGCGAGCTGATCGTCTTCGCCGATGGCGCCGCCGGGCTGGAGAACGGCGAGGGCACCTTCGTGGTGAACATGCCGCACATCCACGATGCGCTGGCACCGATCCTCTACACCGTGCCGCTGCAGCTGTTGTCCTACTACGTCGCCGTGCTGCGCGGCACCGACGTCGACCAGCCGCGCAACCTGGCCAAGTCCGTCACCGTGGAATAACCGCGCTGGCCAGCGCCGTTAGGTGTGGCTTCACGGAATAAAGATTGACACAAAATAATAAAGTCTGACACAAGCTATTATAGTTTGACACTAGCCGTAAGCCCCTGTATCTAAAAGGGTTTTCTGTTTTTATGCTAGGCCGTTTGTCAGGAGCCGCTGCCTTAATTTTCAGCAGGAGTATTCTGGAAAGCCCTACGACATGGCAGCTTGTTAGCTCATGTTTTCCTATAACTACTCTCTTGCCGAACGGTGGGAGCGGTCCGGACGGACTTAGGAGGGCGGGTGCGAGGTCGTAGGTTTGCTTCAAATCAGGATATCGAACGGCACATCGCCAATGGGTTTGGAGCTGGCGCCGGAGCTGAGTATGTGCCTTGGTTACGTGTTCAGGATGTCCCTTCGATGGGGCGTTCCTGGAAAATCCAAGGTGTTAAGATTGATCGAATTCATCACCTCTTATCCGACCTTGAACGGGCGTACTTTTTACTCTGTGAGTTTTCAGAGGACGTTGTAGATATCCGCGAGCAGTATCCCCTACTGCCGGTGGAGAGCACCCAGGCGATCGCCAGGGCTATCGGTGTACGGTATCCAAAATACAAAACGACCTCTGTTCCTATGGTAATGACCACTGACTTTTTGCTGTCTGTAAAGCAGCCAAATGGAGACGTAAAGTCCGTTGCCAGGACGATCAAATACGCGAAAGACCTTCAAGGAAAAGGCTGTGCTCGCACGTTAGAAAAACTCGAAGTCGAGAGACGGTTCTGGGTGAGCCAAGGTGTAGACTGGAGCATCGTAACGGAGGAGTTGTTTACGCCCGATTTGATCCTGAATCTCGTATTTCTTCGCAAATTTGCCAAATTGCCTCGTGCCTTGATGGATGTCCCGCTGCATTTGCAATTCATCGAGATACTTGAATCAATAAAGGGTTGCCCTTGGTCAACGTCGGAGAGCTTGCGCAAGATTGGACACCGATTATCCATACCGTATACCGATGCTCGCGACATTTTCTTTAATTTGATCTGGCGGAAAACTATTAGGATTGAATTAAGTGGTGCGCCGTTACAGCTCAAGTCACCTTTGCCAGACTTCAGTGTTTTTTATCCCACTGAAATATCCACACTGAGCGAGAAGTCGTCATGAAAATTTCAGTTAATGACGTCTTTGAGCCTGTCACGGAACTCTCCTTGCTCTCTACTATGGCGAGAGCAATTCACCTCGACGAGAAGCACGACGCACTGATTGTTATGGATCTAACGGATCCTCCTAGGAAGCCGTATTCGATTGGTCTTGAGGAATTCAGGGTGTCATTGGTATCAGGCGATACAAAGCCTGTGGTGATGGCAGTGCCAGAATTTCTACTGGTTTTGGAAGAAGATCTCGACGAGCGCGCGAGGCGTGATAGAGACCAAAAATGGGCTCTGATTGCGCCACTTTTGGACCCGGCCTATCCAGGGCAAATATTTGTTCATGGCGAGATGGGCCGATTGGTAAGTGATCGCGCCGCTGAGGCGGGTGTGCAGCGTAAAACGCTATATCGTTTGTTGTATCGATACTGGTTTTACGGGCAAGTAAGAAATGCGCTTCTTAACAACTATTCTGCTGTAGGTGTTGGGAGTCGTAATTACTCCGCTGATAAGCCGCCGGGACGAAAGCCAAGGTTTCAAGGGGTGTTAGTGTCGCCTGCCAAATTACTAAGCGATATCGACAAGAAGTGTATCCGAGTTTGTTACGCGCTTTACGTAAAGAACAAGAAGTCGACGATTGATAGCGCGTACAACAAAATGCTCAATAAATATTATTCGGAGAAGCGGCTTTCTAAAAATCCCGAAAACGAGGTCGTATTGCTTCCTCAATCTGAAATTCCGACGTTTAACCAGTTTAATTATTGGGGAAAGCAGTTCTTTGATGATACCGAGACTGATCGTGGACGCATGGGGTTGACGAAGTGGCTGAAGGATTGCCGTCCATTATCCGGTACCGTCCGCGACTGGCTTAGAGGTCCTTGTCATCAATTCGAGATCGACGCGACCATCGCTGACATTTACTTGGTCAACAGCTACTCCCGACGAATGCTTATCGGTCGCCCCGTGGTGTACATCGTAGTCGACAGTTTCTCAGGGATGATCGTTGGCCTTTATGTAGGCCTTGAGGGGCCTAGCTGGAACGGAGCTCGACAGGCGCTGTTCAACGCGTTCACCTCCAAGGTGGAGTTCTGCGCGCAAAACGGTGTTGATATCACTCCTGAGGATTGGGACTGTCGTCATCTGCCACATCAAATCTACGCCGATAGAGGTGAAATGTTGGGGGCTGCTGCTGAGGGGCTCGCGTCTGGCCTGGGTATCGATATGGGGACGGCCCCGCCATACCGACCGGATTGGAAACCGATGGTCGAGAGCCGCTTCGGCATCCTGAACGACTTAACCGGTATTAGGTGGCTCCCCGGCGGAGTAGCAGCCCGAGAGAAGGAACGCGGTGAGCGTGATTATCGGCTCGACGCGACGCTGAATTTGAAGGAGTTCACCCAAGTCCTCATCGAGTGCATTCTTCACTACAACCGTTTCCACCGACAGCCGGATCGTCTTACCCAGGCGATGATGAACGATGGCGTGGAGCCCACTCCGATGGGGATTTGGCGGTGGGCGTTAGAGAACGACCTTATCCAGCCTAACAAGCGACCTGACGAGCTGATTTATCTCAATCTGCTGCCTCGGGAAAGGGCCACCGTCCAAAAAGGTGGCGTGTTGTTTCGCGGCATGCATTATCTCTGCGAGATGGCTATCGAAAAAAACTGGTTCGCAAAAGCGCGTCGCAATGGCGTCTGGGCGATTGATTGCTGGTTTGATCCGAACTCTGCGGCGCACATCTGGATCCAGGACGAGAACAAGGAGTTCCTGCGTTGCGACCTGCGGAGGTCGGATGCGAAGTATGCGGATTATCGCTCGGACGAGATCTACGACCTCTTGGAGGCCTACAGGCAAGTGCCGCCAGCTCACAAACGAGCTGAACGGGAAAGCCAAGTTGGCTTGGTCGATAAAGTTGAGCAAATTGTCGGCAATGCAATGGCCGAGAAAAAGCTTGAACCCGCAGCCGGCTCTAAGGCTGAAGCAGTGGCTAATATCCGCGAGAATCGTACGGAAGAGCGGTTATTGGAGCGAGAGCAAGCGACTGTACCTGACGGTATACGTGCGGATCCCGTTCAACCTGATGCTCAGAGCCCTTCCATTGTCAGAGAGTCGTACGCTGGGCCGCGCACCGCGCAGGTTATCGATTTACTCAAAAGAGTTCGCCCGGGGCAGCCCAAATGAGAGGTGCTAAAGCTCTTGCGAGCTATACGAAGCAGGCCATCACTGAGTACGCGGGAAACCCTCTGATCGAAGCGCTGCCACCAATTCTTGACGAAGCGGCGGCTGCCGAGCTGATATCAAATTTTCCCCAGCCGGTAGCACCTGAGGAGCTAGAGCTCGACGGGGCAATGCGGATTCACTGTATTGATCGCTTGAGGACGGTTGTGCAGCCGTTTCTGCTGCACCTAGAGCTAGAGTCCCTGTTATCTCTGCTGATCCGTCGTGGATATGTTGGCCGTAATCCAACTAGCGCCTCCACAGTCAGGCACCTGCATTCTTTGTCAGGGGCTCAGCGCTATCACGATGCTTTCAAATCAACAGCTGACACTTTCAGCGTTGTGGGACTGAGTGGTATTGGGAAGTCCACCGCACTGCATGCCATTTTAAGCTTGTACCCTCAGACGATCCGACATGAGCGTTATGAGGGTCAGCAATTCGTCCACACCCAGATCACCTGGCTCAAGCTTGATTGTCCACGAGATGGCTCGTTGGCTGGATTTTGTCAGCAGTTCTTCCACGCGGTTGGCCAGGCACTCGGCGATCAGGACTACCACAAGCGCCACCGGCATCGAAATATCAACGATGCGCTTCAGCAGATGGAACAGGTAGCCAGCACGTTTTTTATCGGCGCCTTGCTCATTGATGAGCTGCAGAACCTTCACCTGGCCAAGACCGGGGGTAAGGAAAGCATGCTGAATTTCTTCCTTCACCTGGTGAACAATATCGGTATCCCGGTCGTGTTCATCGGGACGAATTCGATGGTCAGTCTGTTCTCGGACGTAATGCGTGTCGCCAGGCGCAGTTGCGGTGGGGGGATGATCGAGTTCAAGCGCTTCGAGAAGGAGGATGACGAGTGGCGTTTTCTGGTCGAGAACCTTTGGAGCTATCAGTGGTGCAAGCAGGCGGCTGAACTGACTCCTGAGATTTTTGACGCGCTGTACGAGCACACCCAGGGTGTGACTGACTTCCTGGTTAAGTTATTGGTGCTGAGCCAGCGCTATGCAATTCAGAGTGGCTCCGAGTGTCTGACTGCCGAGACGATCGTCAAAGTAAGCAATTCCAAGATGCAAATACTCAGGCCAGCGCTATCGGCTCTGCGTAGTCGCGACCCTAGTCGCATGCGCAAGTTCGACGACCTGCTTCCCATAGAGGAGCAGTTGATGGAAATGATGGCGTTCAACGGACTTGGGCGAGCAGACCGTCTCGCTTTGCTTCGAGGCGTAACTCCAGCTGCACGGGCAAATACTGCGTTACCGGAAGCTACTGTGAGCAAACCTAATGCGCCTTCAGCAGTTGCCGTGGAGGCTTCTGAAGCGAAGGTGTTCAGCGAGCATCCCGACACCCTTGCAGAACTGAAGTCAGCTGGCTGGATAACCAGGGATCTCTTCGAGTTCTCGCCGGCCTACCGCCGATTATGATTCGAGGGTCGTGTAATGGAGCTGAAATTCCATTTCTTCCCTGCTGCGTTCCCCGACGAGACGCTTCACAGTGTCCTATCCCGCTATGCCCGGCTTTGTGGCGGGCATAGCCGAAAAGCCGCTTTCGCTGGCGATAGGGCTGCAATCTCATACACACAGAACGTAGCGTTTCCCTGTCGATTGGGTGACTTAGCCGAGTCACTTCCACCTGCCACGGATCTCTCGGTATCCAAAATAATTACATGCCATACCGTTCTGCCCTATTACGCGCCCTTTCTCACCGACGATCAGGTGCGGCATGCTCGTACCTCAATGGCCGGGGCCGGCAAGTGGCTGATGCTGAAATTAGGAGTCAACGCCAGTCGGATCGAGGTCGCTTCGAGAGTACGATTCTGTCCTGCTTGCCTCAATGAGGATATCGTTCGGGTTGGCGCAGCGTACTGGCACCGTGTTCACCAGCTTCCCGGTGTATTGGTATGTCCCCACCACGGCCATTCGCTCAAGGTGGTGGATCCCAGTTGGTATAGCCGCAACTCATGGCAGCTCCACCTGCCTGACGAAGACGATGTACAAGCTCATTCATATCAGGTCGATGCTGATCTGGAGGCTTATCCAGTGCTGCGTCAAATAGCGCTCCGATCAATGCAATTGCTTGCGCTAGACCTCAAACCTCTTTCACCCACTGCAGTGCGCTCTTGCCTTGTTCAAAGAGCTGTAGAGTTAGGCCTGACCCATGGCGCATCGCACCGGCTGGATCTATGCCGTTTGGCCGCACATATGGCCGGCGTTTTCAACGCTCTGCCTGCAGCTTGGGAATACTCGATTCTAGGAGAGTCACCCGCAGATCTACCCGCGACTTGGGTCACCAAGCTGCTACGGAGGCCAAGGCATACGCACCACCCACTCAAATACATTGTGCTGGCCACCGCCCTTGGGGTTGATCTGGCTCATCTCCAGTGCAGCGACAAACCATCAACGCCAGCTGTTAAGCGATCATCGCCAACTGGTGTCGGCTACCCAAAAGCGAAACTTTCTAAGGCCCTGCTAGAGGGGCTAGAAGGCTTACCTGCTGCTGTTTGGGAGCTAGCACTTGCAGGGTGCGAGGCTCGGCAGATCGCCTCTGTGCTTGGAGTCTCCCAAGTGTATGTGTATCGAACCATTCGTGCCGTCGATGGCGGCTCGCAGGTCTGGAAAGATGC
>AJXE01000027.1 GCA_000263395.1 Stutzerimonas stutzeri TS44 | reverse complement strand
ACCTTGCAGGTTGGCAATCGTCACGGTCTGGCCGTTGATGGTCACGCTCTGCAGGTCGTCCAGGCCATCGATGTCGGCCAGGGTGAAGCTGCCGGAGGCAAACTCGCCAGCGCCGGCGGCGGCCGAGCCGCTGCTCAGCCCGGCCTCATCGACGGTGCTGTCGGTGGCGGCGAGGATCAGGCTCGGGCTGTCGTTGCTGCCGGTGATGGTGATGGTCAGCGTCGCGCTGGACGGATCGCCGTCAGCGTCCTGCATGGTGTAGGTGAAGGTTTCGGTGAGGGTCTGGCCGTCGTCCAGCGCTTGCACGGCCGGCAGGCTGCTGTTGAGCGCATAGCTGTAGGTGCCGTCGGCATTGAGAACCAGCTGGCCGAATGTGCCAGCGACGGTGCCGACTGAAACGACACGAATACCGCCATCACTGCCCGGCTGATCGTTGCTCAGCACGTTGCCTGCGATGCTCGGCGTGTCCTCGCTGACCTGCGTCAGGTCATCGATCGCCAGGGGAATGCCATCGACCGGCTCGGGCGTCTCCTCGAGAGGTGCGACCTCCAGATCGGGAAACTCCGGCACGCCGCCCAGACCCTGGGTGGGGAAACCGATGCTGGGGTCGACGGCTCCGCCCGTTTCATTCAGCAGCACGAAGGAATTGCCGCCGCCTGCGCCACCGGTACCACCGGCGCCGCCGGCTGCCGGGCCCGCGGCCGTGGCCGGAGCGACCAGGGTCGGGTCTTCGCCGGCGGCGATGGCACGTTGCAGCGCCTCGACGTCCGTCAGTTCAGCCGCCGGCACGACCGGTGGAGCGGCTTGGGTACCGCCTTCGGCAGCGACAAGTAGTTGCTCGTCGAGCAGCAGGTCGGATTCACGCCCCAGCATCAGCTCGCCCGCGCCAACCAGGTCGATATCCACCGCACCGCCGGCGCTGGTGATCACCCGCTCGCCGGCATACAGGCGATCTCCCTCGATAAGCAATCGGCGTACACCGTCCTCACCGACAACGAACGCCTCACCCACAACCTGCCTGACGGTACCAATCAACCTGGCCATGTTTCCTCCGACTCGCCCCTGCGACGCCATTACCGGTCAAAACGCGATAGTGGCCTTATGCTGTCAAATTGAATCAATTGATAGATAAAAACTATCTTTGAAACACACTCACAGATTAATGGCCACCTCGATCTAAACGAATTCAACTAATACCGTAGCACTGGTTTTCATGCTTTCACGCTAGCTTTCAAAGAAATTCAGACAATGACTCAAATCAGTGTAGCCCCCTAATTACCTGGCTTATCGTGAATATCAAATGGCTATCAAAAGATTTTTTATAGGAGAAATTTTCATAACCGCACGATGTTTTTGGCCACATATACTGAAAATCAAAAATGTGGGATTAATCACAAAATAAAAAATTAGATGATAGCTATAACTAATTACACATTCGCTTATCCACTCAAACAGGCAGGGCTCGAAAATGCTAAGACTGACCCCCCTCTGGAGCGCAATGCTGG
This sequence comes from Stutzerimonas stutzeri TS44, assembly GCA_000263395.1. Lineage (GTDB taxonomy): Bacteria > Pseudomonadota > Gammaproteobacteria > Pseudomonadales > Pseudomonadaceae > Stutzerimonas > Stutzerimonas stutzeri_C. Next base: position 50,391 of record AJXE01000027.1, on the reverse strand, counting down.
TCGCCATGACCTGTTCCGAGTCGCAGGCAATGAACCTCACGGAAGCGATCCAGAGCACGCTCACCAATCACCCCGAACTGCGCGCAGACATCGACAGCCGGCTGACCGCCGATGAGCAGGCCAAGATAGCCAAGGGCGGCTACCTGCCGACCGTCGACATGCTGCTGGCATATGGCCGGGAGGGTACCGACAGCCCGAGCACGCGCATCGGTGGGGAGCACACCGAAACGCTCAACGCGCGTAACGCCGAGCTGCGTCTGCGGCAGATGCTGTTCGACGGTTTCAACACGCCGAACGAAGTCGATCGCACCGAGGCCGTCGTCAACGCGCGCGCCTATCAGGTGCTGGGGACTAGCGAGAGCCTGGCGCTGCGCACCGTTCAGGTTTACCTGGATGTGCTCAAGCGCCGCGAGATGGTGGCGCTGGCCGAGAACAACCTGAAGGCTCACCAGCGGATCAACGACCAGATCGGCCTGCGCAGTCAACGCGGGGTGGGCAGCAGCGCCGACTCCGACCAGTCCGAGGCCCGCCGCGCGTTGGCCGAGAACAACCTGTACACCGAGCAGGTGAATCTCGCCGACGCCGAAGCCAACTTCATCAGCGTGGTCGGTCGCCTTCCCGATGAGCTGGAAGCACCGGCATCGCTGCGCGGCGAAATGCCGGCCAATGTGCTGGATGCCCGCCAGCGCGTGGTCGAGAACAACCCCTACCTGAAATCCGCGCAGGCCGATGTCCAGGCCGCGGAGAAGCAGTACGAGATCGCCAAGTCACCGTTCTATCCGCGCTTCGATGTCGAACTGGCGACGATGGCCAACGACAACATCAGCGGCGAGGAAGGCCACTACAACCAGTGGCGGGCGGCCGTGGTGATGAATTACAACCTGTTCAACGGCAATCGCGACAAGGCCCGCCTGCGCGCCACCTCGCACCAGATCAACCAGGCGCTGGACATCCGCAACAACGCCCTGCGCCAGCTGAACGAGAACCTCTCGCTGTCCTGGAACGCGATGGAGAACGCGCGCCTGCAAACGCCCAAGGCACGCGAGTACGCCGACTACACCAACAACGTCCGCCAGGCCTACCAGCAGCAGTTCGGCCTCGGGCAGCGCACGCTGCTCGACCTGCTGGACAGCGAGAACGAGCTGTTCACCGCCAACCGTCGCTACACCGAGGTGCGCTACACCGAGGAGTATTCGATATATCGCGTGGTTGCCGCGATGGGCGATCTGTTGCGGATGAAGAACGTCGTGGCTCCAACCGAAGCCACCGCGCTCACGGAAGTGAGAAGCGAGGCGCAACTGCCTGATCTGCGCTGATCGTCCGACTGGAGTACGCAACTTGACCACGATGGAGCGGGTAGCACCTTCGGCCGATCCGCGGCTCAGTCATGACGATCCGTTGCTCGATGGCCTGCTGATCCTGTGTCGGCAACACGGTTGCGTCGCCAGCCGCGCCAGCCTCAGTGCTGGCTTGCCGATGCCCGAGCAACGCCTGTCGGTGGCCCTGTTGCCCCGCGCCGCGGCGCGCGCGGGGTTGCAGGGGCGCGTGCTCAAGCGTGAGCTGACGGCAATCAATCCGCTCAATCTGCCGGTGCTGCTGCTACTGCGTGACGGCAGCAGCGCCGTGCTCAGCAAATGGGGCGACAACGGCAAGGCGCTGATCCTGCCGTGCGAGGCCGACGGCGGCGAGGAATGGGTCGAGGTCGCCGCCCTGCAGGCCGAGTACGGCGGCTACGCATTCTTCGCCCGTCCGCAACACGAACTCGAAGAAGCGCGCAGCCCGCTGTTGCCGCGGGTGCACGCGTGGTTTCGCGATACGCTCAAGCTGTCGCGCTGGCTATATGCCGATGCGATGCTGGCGTCGCTGCTGATCAACGTGCTCGGCCTGATGGTGCCGCTGTTCGTCATGCAGACCTACGACCGCGTGGTGCCCAACCAGGCCACCGCCACGCTCTGGGTATTGGCGATCGGCCTGTTCATCGGCACCTCGTTCGAGCTGCTGCTGCGCGTGCTGCGCGCGCATCTGCTGGATACCGCCGGCAAGAAGACCGACATGGTGCTCTCGGCCACGCTGTTCGAGCGCATCACCGGCATGAACATGAGCGCCCGGCCGGCGACCGTCGGGGGCTTCGCGCAGAGCATCCATGACTTCCAGGGGCTGCGGGACTTTCTCACCGCCGTCACGCTGACGAGCCTGATCGACCTGCCCTTCGCCCTGCTGGTCATCCTGGTGATCGGCCTGATCGGCGGCTGGCTGGTGGTGATCCCGCTGCTTGCCTTCCCGCTCACCGCGCTGTTCGCCTTCATCATCCAGACGCGCCTGCGCGATACCGTGCACAAGAGCCTGATATTGGCGGCCGAACGCCAGGCGCTGCTGGTGGAAACCCTCGGCGGCCTGGAAACGCTGAAAGCCTGCGGCGCCGAAAGCGAGCGCCAGCACCGCTGGGAAACCACCCACGGCGCGCTCACCCGGCTGGACAACGATGCCCGCCTGCTGTCGGCCGTCGCCATCAACGGCACGCTGTTCCTGCAGCAGTTCGCCGGCATGGCGACCATCGTCGGCGGCGTCTACCTGATCATCGCCGGCCAGCTCAGCGTCGGTGCACTGGTCGCCTGCTACATGCTCGGCAGCCGCGTGCTCTCGCCGCTCGGGCAGATCGCCAGCCTGATCACCCGTCTGCAGCAGGCGCGCCTGACCATGAAGAGCACCGATGCGCTGATGGCCCTGCCGCAGGAGCGCGGGGAGCAGCAGCGTCCGCTGGAGCGCACCCGCCTCAAGGGCGCGTTGGATATCCAGCAGCTCAACTTCACCTATCCCGGCCTGGATACACCGTCGCTGCGTGGCATCAACCTGCGCATCGCCCCCGGCGAGCGGGTTGCGATCATCGGGCGCAGCGGTTCGGGCAAGAGCACTCTGGCACGCCTGATCATGGGCCTGCACACGCCCACCGAGGGGCAGATCCTGCTCGACGGGCTGGACCTGCGGCAGATCGATGTCGCCGACCTGCGCAGCCAGATCGGTTATGTCTCCCACGACATGCCTCTGCTGGCCGGCAGCCTGCGCGACAACCTCACGCTCGGCGCCCATTACATCAGCGACGAACGCATGCTCGAGGTCGCCCAGCTGACCGGCGCGCACGAACTGGCGCGCCAGCATCCGCTGGGTTTCGACCGCCCGGTGGGCGAGCGCGGACAGCTGCTTTCCGGCGGCCAGCGGCAGATGGTGCTGATGGCGCGCGCGCTACTGCTCGATCCACCGATTCTGCTGCTCGACGAGCCGACCAGCGCGCTGGACAACAGCACCGAAGACACCCTGCGCCAGCACCTGCAGGCCTGGACGAACGGCAAGACGCTGCTGCTGATCACCCACCGCATGTCCATGCTGAGCCTGGTCGAGAGGCTGGTCGTGCTGGACCACGGCCGCGTGGTCGCCGATGGTCCCAAGGCTGCGGTGATCGAGGCGCTGCGCAAGGGCCATATCGGTCAGGCGTCGGTATGACGGTCTGTGCCATGCAGTATCCCTGTGTTCTGTCTGCGGGAGTTTTGGCATGAGGTTTTTTCCCTGGGTCTATTTCCCCGACTCCGCGCGAACGCGGCAGGACGCCGAGTTCATGCCGGCGCTACAGGGCGCCATCCTCGAGGATTCGCCGTGGATCAGCCGGTTGACGGTATGGCTGGTGGCATTGCTGATCGCCGCGGGGCTGACCTGGGCGCATTTCGCCGTGCTTGACGAAGTCACCACCGGCGAGGGCAAGGCCATCCCGTCGAGCAAGGTGCAGACGATCCAGAACCTGGAAGGCGGCATCGTCGCGGAAATCTTCGTGCGCGAGGGTCAGGTGGTGAACAAGGGCGACATGCTGCTGCGCCTGGACGACACCCGTTTCCTCTCCAACCAGGAGGAGTCGGAAGTCGAGCGCCTCGCTCTGCAGGCCCAAGTCGAGCGCCTCACCGCCGAGGCCGAGGGCACGCCGCTGGTGCTGTCGGAGGCGATCGCCAGCACCCAGCCGCGACTGGCCGAGGACCAGCAGGCGCTCTATCAGTCGCGCCAGCAGCGCCTGCAGAGCGAGCAGAGCATCCTGCGCGAGCAACTGGCGCAGAAGCAGCAGGAAGTCGCGGAATTCCGCTCCAAGCAGCAGCAGTACCGTTCCAGCCTCAGCCTGATCCAGCAGGAACTGAACATGTCCAGCCCGCTGGTTGCGGCCGGCGCAGTATCGCAAGTGGAAATCCTGCGTCTGCGCCGCAGCATGGTGGAAATACGCGGCGCGCTGGATGCGACCACCCTCGCCCTGCCGCGCGCCGAGGCGGCGGCCAAGGAAATCCACAGCCGCATCGAGCAGTCGGAGCTGGCCTTCCGCGCCGAGGCCTTCAAGGAACTGAACGAGGCGCGCACGCACCTGAAGAAGATCACCGCCACCAGCGTGGCGATTCAGGACCGCGTCAGCCGCACCTCGGTCGTCTCGCCGGTGCATGGCGTGATCAAGCAGCTGAACGTGAATACCATCGGCGGCGTGGTGCAGCCGGGCAGCAACCTGCTGGAGATCGTCCCGCTGGAAGACAACCTGCTGATCGAAGCGCGCGTACGCCCGCAGGACATCGCCTTCCTGCATCCTGGCCAGCGCGCGATGGTGAAGTTCAGCGCCTATGACTACACCATCTACGGCGGCCTGAAGGCGAACCTGGAGCTGATCAGCGCCGACACCATCACCGACCCTGAAGGCCGCAGCTTCTACCTGATCCAGGTGCGTACCGAGAAGAACTTCCTGGGTTCGCCCGAACGTCCGCTGGTCATCATCCCCGGCATGGTCGCCACGGTGGACATCATCACCGGGCAGAAGAGCGTGCTCGACTACATGCTCAAGCCGGTGCTCAAGGCCCGTTACGAGGCGCTACGCGAGCGCTGACCGGTTGTAGAGGCAAGAGGCGCACAAGGCTGTCAGCGCTCGTGGTTGCGGCGGTAGACCTCCTCGCCCATCGCCGCGATCTGCCCTTCGATCAACGCCTCGAACGGTCGCAACAGCGCCTCGAAACGCGTGGTGCCCTCCAGGCCGTTCAGCGCACAGGCCACCGCCTCGATGGTCGACAGCGCATCGGCCGCCGGCGCCTTGCGCAGGCGATAGCGCGACGGCTGCCCAGGCGGCAGCGCCACTCGCGGCAGGGCCGCCAGCCAGGGGTTCACATGCAGCAGTTTGCGCGCCTTGCGCCAGGTGCCGTCCGGCACGATGAGGCGCACCGGCTCCGCGCGGCCGGCCAGGCTGTCCAGCTCAAGCGCGCCCTCGCCGGGAAACAGCAGATAAGTGGGGCGGTCGTCGTCGCACGGCTCAGCGAAGCGCTCGCCGACCAGCAACTGCGCATTACGCAGCCCCAGCGCCGCCAGCCGTGCGGTATTGAGCGCGTGCCCGGCCTCGCTGGAGTGCTGCAGGATCAGCACCTGCGTACGACTCTCGAGCGACGGAATCAGCGCGCACAGGCATTGCATCAGGGGGCGCTGGCAGCGCGGGCAACGGGGTCGGGACATGGCTTCACCTCGGCGGCGCAGTCTGCCATAGCGAGCCGCTCAGCGCAGGCCATCTATGCTTGCTGCGGTCCGTCTCGAGGAACCGCCATGATCACCGTCCATCATCTGGAGCATTCGCGCTCGCACCGCGTCCTGTGGCTGCTGGAAGAGCTGGAACTGCTCTACGAAGTCGAACGCTATGCGCGCGATCCGAAGACCCTGCTCGCGCCGCCGGAGCTGAAGGCCGTACATCCCCTGGGCAAGTCGCCGGTGGTGACCGATGGCGAGCTGACGCTCGCCGAGTCGGCGGCGATCCTCGAATACCTGCTGGAGCGCTACGGCAATGGCCGCCTGATGCCACCCGGCGGCAGCATCGAGCACCTGCGCTTTCGCTACTGGATGCACTATGCCGAAGGCTCGGCGATGCCACCGCTGCTGCTCAAGCTGGTCTTCGACCGCATCGCCGACGGGCCGCTACCGTTCTTCGTGCGACCGGTGGCACGCGCTATCGCCAAAGGCGCGCACTCGGCGTTCATCGGGCCGCAGCTGAAAACGCATCTGGATCACATGGAAGCGGCGCTGGAACAGACGAAGTGGTTTGCCGGCGATGCGTTCAGCGCCGCCGACATTCAAATGAGTTTTCCGATAGAGGTGGCGCAGGCCCGCGCAGGCCTGGACGCGAGCCGTCCACGGCTGATGGATTTTCTTCAGCGCATCCGCCAGCGCCCGGCCTATAAACGTGCCACCGAACGCGGCGGACCGGCGCAACCGTCACAGCAGGGCTGAACGATCGCGCTGTCGGCTTACCGACGCCGCCGCTCAGCGGGGTCGCGTTCGGTACGAACCGGGATCGGCTGCATGCGCGGCGGCTCGACCAGCCCGAGCGCCACAGCCAATTTCCAGCCTATTTCCCTGAGCCTTGCTTTCATGGTCGAACCCTCCTGCTTGATAACGGGCCACCTCAGAGCCATGCCGCCTTCATCAATAGCGTAATCCAACTCGGGGCCGGTTGCCCGCCCCGGTGTCGAAAGCGACGCTTGTTGAACGACTACTGCGCGGCGTCTCCTGATAGTTTCGACCGCCCCTCGCGCAAGCGTTCAACAACCGCGCGTCGGCAGGTACGCGCCTCAGTAGCGCTCGCCCTTGCGGCGATAGGGGAACACGTCGATCACCTTGCCGGCGCGAATGGCGTTCTGCAGCCCCTTCCAGTAGTCGGCGTCGTACAGGTTGCCGTGCAGCCGGGCGAACAGGCGACGAAACGCCGGATCGGTGAAGAGAAAGCGCGGGAATTCCTCGGGAAACACGTCGTTGGGGCCGACCGAATACCAGGGCTCGGAGGCCATCTCGTCCTCCGGGTAGCGCGGCGGCGGGATGTGCCGGAAGTTCACTTCGGTCAGGAAGCAGATTTCGTCGTAGTCGTAGAACACCACGCGACCGTGGCGGGTGACGCCGAAGTTCTTCAGCAGCATGTCGCCGGGAAAGATATTCGCCGCCGCCAGTTGCTTGATCGCCAGGCCGTAGTCCTCCAGCACCTCGAGGCACTGCTGTTCGCTGGCCTTCTCCAGATAGAGGTTCAGCGGTGTCATGCGTCGCTCGGTCCAGCAGTGGCGCACCAGCACCGTGTCGCCCTGCACCTGCACGGTCGACGGCGCGACCTCCAGCAGTTCGGCCAGGCAATCGGGGTCGAACTTGGCAGTGGGGAAACGAAAATCGGCGAACTCCTGGGTATCGGCCATGCGCCCTACCCGATCGACGTTCTTCACCAGGCGGTATTTCTCGATCACCGTGGCGCGGTTGACGCTCTTGGTATGCGCGAAGCGATCCTTGATGACCTTGAACACCGTATTGAAGCCCGGCAGGGTGAACACGCTCATCACCATCCCGCGCACGCCGGGCGCCATGATGAAGCGGTCGTCGGTGCCGGCCAGGTGGTTGATCAGCGCGCGGTAGAACTCCGACTTGCCCTGTTTGTAAAAGCCGATCGAGGTGTACAGCTCGGCGATGTGCTTGCCAGGCAGGATGCGCTTGAGGAAGCCGATGAACTCCAGCGGAATCGGCACCTCGACCATGAAGTACGAGCGCGTGAAGGAGAAGATGATCGACACCTCCGCCTCGTCGGTGATCAGCGCATCGGCAACGATGCCCTCACCCTCGCGGTGCAGCAGCGGGATCGCCAGCGGCCACTGCTCGTCATGCGTGAGGATGCGGCCGATCAGGTAGGCGCCCTTGTTGCGGTAGAGCACCGAGGCGAACAGCTCGATGGTCAGCTCGGGGTCCTTGCACACCCAGTCCGGCAGCGAGTCGCAGAGCTGCGCCTGCAGCCGGGCCAGGTCGCCGGCGCGGTCGGCATAGGGCACGGCGAAGGCGAAGTCGTCGAGAATCTGTTCGAGCACCGCACCCAAATCGCCCTTGGGCAGGTAGCGGCGGGTCTGCACCACCCGCTCACGCGGCCGCCCCGACGGCCGGGTGGTGTGGATGAACATGGTGCCGTCGCTGATGCAGTCGTGACTGAACAGCCGGCAGAAGATCGAGTTGTACCAGGTCTCGGCCAGTTCATCGTCGAAGCGCGGGTTGATCTGCTCGATGTAGGCGCTCTTGATCTGCGGCCAGTACTCGACCTGCAGCAGCTGCGCCGCGTCGAAGGTCGCCAGCAGGCGCTCGCGCGTCTCGCCGCCCTTCTGCTCGTAGAGCGCGATCCGCGCCGCCGAGGCCTGTTGCGCCTCCTGCCACTGCGCCTGCTCGAAGCGCGCGCGAGCGCCCTCGGTGATCAGGCGGAACTGCTCGCGGTAGTCGTCGAAGCCCAGCAGTATCTGCCGGGCGATCTCGGCCGCCAATTGCTGCGTCATGGCGATTCCTTGCATTACAGGCGCTTGGCGCCGCCGGATCAGGCGGCGCCGTGCAAGATCACTGCACCAGTTCCTGCTCGCTGAACAGGTCGGCGAACAGCATGGTCGACAGGTAGCGCTCGCCCGAGTCCGGCAGGATCACAACGATGTTCTTGCCCAGCATCTCCGGGCGCTCGGCCAGGCGCACCGCGGCCACCATCGCCGCGCCGCAGGAGATGCCGCAGAGGATGCCTTCCTCGCGCATCAGGCGCAGGGCCATGTTCTTGGCCTCTTCGTCGTCCACCAGCTCGACGCGGTCGACCAGCGAGAGATCGAGGTTCTTCGGCACGAAACCGGCGCCGATGCCCTGGATCTTGTGCGGGCTCGGCTTGATCGGCTCGCCGGCCAGCGCCTGGGTGATCACCGGCGAGCTGGTCGGCTCGACCGCCACGCTGACGATGCGCTTGCCCTTGGTGTTCTTGATGTAGCGCGACACGCCGGTCAGGGTGCCGCCGGTGCCGACGCCGGCGACCAGCACATCAACGCCGCCATCGGTGTCGTTCCAGATTTCCGGACCGGTGGTGCGCTCATGAATGCCCGGGTTCGACGGGTTCTCGAACTGTTGCGGCAGGAAGTAGCGCGCGGGATCGGATGCGGCGATCTCGGTCGCCTTGTCGATCGCGCCCTTCATGCCCAGCGCCGGCTCGGTCAGCACCAGCTCGGCGTCGAGCGCCTTGAGCACCTTGCGCCGCTCCAGGCTCATCGAGGCCGGCATGGTCAGCATTAGCTTGTAGCCGCGCGCCGCGGCGACGAAGGCCAGGCCGATGCCGGTGTTGCCGGAGGTCGGCTCGACGATGGTCATGCCCGGCTTGAGGCGGCCGGTCTCCTCGGCGTCCCAGATCATGCCCGCACCGATGCGGCACTTGACCGAGTAGCCGGGGTTGCGGCCCTCGATCTTGGCCAGGATGCTCACGCCCTTGGGGCCCAGGCGGTTGATCATCACCAGCGGCGTGTTGCCGATGGAACGTGCGTTGTCGGCGTAAATGCGGCTCATCAGTCTATCCCTGCGCGAAAGTAACCAAGGCCAGAAAGCCTATGCGCACTCACCCGCGTCGTCCAGCCGAACTCGCCGCGCGGGCCGGCGGTCCATCCAGGACATACCGCGCTTACCGGATCGCCATGAAACGCCGCTATTTGCCCCTGTGGCTGCTGCTCGTCCTCGCCGCCCTGCTGATGCTGTTGCATCTGGCGCTACCGCCGCTGGTGCGCCACTACCTCAACCAGAACCTGGCCGACATGGGCGAGTATCGCGGCCGGGTGGAGGATGTCGACCTGGCCTGGTGGCGCGGCGCCTACCGCGTCGAGGGGCTGCATATCGAGAAGAAGGACAAGCAGGTGCAGGCGCCGCTGTTCACCGCACCGGGCATCGATATCGCCATCAGCTGGGGCGCGCTGTGGCACGAACAGGCGGTGGTCGGCGAGGTGGCGTTCGAGCAACCGACGCTGAACTTCGTCGACGGCGGCGACAAGGGCGAGTCGCAAACCGGCGAAGGCGTCGACTGGCGCGATCAACTGGAGGCCCTGCTGCCGATCACGCTGAACGAAATCCGCGTGCTCGATGGCCAGCTGTCGTTTCGCAACTTCACCGCCGAACCGCCGGTACACGTCTATGCCAGCGGCATCAACGCCACGCTCTACAACCTGACCAATACCGCCGACGCGCAAGGCCGCCGGGTCGCGACGTTCGAGGGTAGCGGGAAGCTGTTCAACCACTCGCCCATCGAGGCGAACGCCCGCTTCGATCCTTTCACCGAGTGGGAAGATTTCGAGCTGAACCTGCGTGCCACCGATATCGCGCTCAAGCAGCTGAACGACTTCAGCCGCGCCTACGGCAAGTTCGACTTCGCCGGCGGCAGCGGCGATCTGGTCGTCGAGGTCGAGGCCACCGACAGTCGGCTGGACGGCTACATCAAGCCGCTATTTCGCAATGTCGATGTGTTCGACCTCGAACAGGACCTGGAAAACGAAGACAGGAGCCTGCTGCGTGGGCTCTGGGAGGCGGTGGTCGGCGGCGGCCAGGAGGTGCTGCAGAATCAGCGCGAGGATCAGTTCGCCACGCGCATCGAACTGTCCGGCAGCACACGCGACGCCGACGTCAGCCCGTTCCAGGCCTTCGTCGCCGTACTACGCAACGCCTTCGTCGAAGCCTTCAACGCCCGCTTCGAGCGCTCACCGCAAGACGACCGCTGAATCTGGCCGAAATCCGCAGCAACGATCATTCAGTGACTGAATTATCGTCTCGCGCTCACAGACGAAGACCCATCACTTATAGTCGGGCTCTTTCAATTCCACACCAAGCGCCTGCATGCCAGGCCGGCCCAAGGAATCCGCGATGAAATTCGAAGGTACCCAGTCGTACGTCGCCACCGACGACCTCAAGCTCGCCGTCAACGCCGCCATCACCCTGCAGCGCCCGCTGCTGGTCAAGGGCGAGCCCGGCACCGGCAAGACCATGCTCGCCGAGCAGCTCGCCGAGTCGTTCGGCGCCAGGCTCATCACCTGGCACATCAAGTCCACCACCAAGGCCCACCAGGGCCTCTACGAGTACGACGCGGTGAGCCGCCTGCGCGATTCGCAGCTGGGCGTGGACAAGGTCCACGACGTGAAGAACTACATCAAGAAGGGCAAGCTATGGGAGGCCTTCGAGAGCGAGGAGCGGGTCATCCTGCTGATCGACGAGATCGACAAGGCCGACATCGAGTTCCCCAACGACCTGTTGCAGGAACTCGACAAGATGGAGTTCTACGTCTACGAGACCAACGAGACGATCAAGGCCACCCAGCGACCGATCATCATCATCACCTCGAACAACGAGAAGGAGCTGCCCGACGCCTTCCTGCGTCGCTGCTTCTTCCACTACATCGCCTTCCCGGATCGCGAGACGCTGCAGCGGATCGTCGACGTGCACTACCCGAACATCAAGCAGACGCTGGTCAGCGAAGCGCTGGACATCTTCTTCGACGTGCGCAAGGTGCCGGGCCTGAAGAAGAAGCCGTCCACCAGCGAGCTGGTCGACTGGCTCAAGCTGCTGATGGCCGACGATATCGGCGAAGCCGTGTTGCGCGAGCGCGACCCGACACGGGCCATTCCGCCGCTGGCCGGCGCGCTGGTGAAGAACGAGCAGGACGTGATGCTGCTCGAACGTCTAGCCTTCATGAGTCGCCGCGCCGGCAGTCGCTGACCCATCCGTGTCGCGAGCGCCGGCCGCTCACTCACTGGAGGATCACTCATGCAAACGCATACCGGTAGTTGCCTGTGCGGCGTCGTGCGCTATCGCGTCGACGCACCGATCACCGAGCTGACTCATTGCCACTGCAAGATGTGCCGCAAGGCGCATGGCGCCGCCTTCGCTACCTATGCGAGCGTGCCGCTGGAGGCCTTGCACTTCCTGTCGGGCAAGGACCAGCTGGGTGTCTACCACTCCTCCGAGCATGTGACGCGCACCTTCTGCATCCGCTGCGGCGCCAACCTGCTGTTCGTCGACAATCGCGAACATCAGGTGGGCGTCGCCGCCGGCACCCTCGACTCGCCCTTGCCGGTGCCCGCGCAGTCGCACATCTTCGTCGGCTCCAAGGCCGGCTGGTACGAGATCCGCGACGGGCTTCCCGAACACTCCGGCGACGGCATCCGCTGAGCGCCCCGTACAGCGCGCCGGCCCCGGCGCCAGAGGTTTCCCATGCTGCTTGGCCTGTTCAACGAGATGCGCGCCGCCAAGGTGCCGGTATCGGTGCGCGAACTGCTCGACCTGATCGATGCCCTCGAACACCGCGTGGTGTTCGCCGACATGGACGAGTTCTACTTCCTCGCGCGCACCGTGATGGTCAAGGACGAGCGCCACTTCGACAAGTTCGACCGGGCTTTCGGCGCCTACTTCAACGGCCTGCAGAGCCTCGACCAGCATCTCGAAGCGCTGATTCCCGAGGAATGGCTGCGCAAGGAATTCGAGCGCAGCCTGACCGACGAGGAGCGCGCGCAGATCCAGTCGCTCGGCGGGTTGGACAAACTGATCGAGGAATTCAAGAAGCGCCTTGAGGAGCAGAAGGAAAAGCACTCCGGCGGCAACAAGTGGATCGGCACCGGTGGCACCAGTCCGTTCGGCTCGGGCGGCTACAACCCGGAAGGCATCCGCATCGGCGATGCCGGCAAGCGTCAGGGCCGCGCGGTCAAGGTCTGGGACCAGCGCGAGTACAAGAACCTCGACGATCAGGTCGAACTGGGCACGCGCAACATCAAGATCGCCCTGCGCCGCCTGCGCAAGTTCGCCCGCCAGGGCGCCGCGGAAGAACTGGACATCGACGGCACCATCGACCACACCGCGCGCGACGCCGGTCTGCTCAACATTCAAATGCGTCCCGAACGACGCAACGCGGTCAAACTGCTGTTGCTGATGGATATCGGCGGCTCGATGGACGCGCACGTCAAGGTCTGCGAGGAGCTGTTCTCGGCCTGTCGTACCGAGTTCAAGAACCTGGAGTTCTTCTACTTCCACAACTTCATCTACGAGTCGGTGTGGAAGAACAACTTCCGCCGCACCTCGGAGCGCACCTCGACGCTCGACCTGCTGCACAAGTACGGCCCGGACTACAAGGTGGTGTTCGTCGGCGACGCGGCGATGGCGCCCTACGAGGTCACCCAGCCCGGCGGCAGCGTCGAGCACTGGAACGAGGAAGCCGGTTACGTGTGGATGCAGCGCTTCATGGAGAAGTACCGGAAGCTTATCTGGATCAACCCCTACCCGAAGGACACCTGGGGCTACACATCATCCACCAGCATCATCCGCGAGCTGGTGGAAGACCGCATGTATCCGCTGACCCTCAGCGGGCTGGAAGACGGCATGCGCTTTCTCGCCAAGTGAATCCGGGCTGACGCCGGGCGGGCCGCGAAACGGCGCGCCCGCTCAGCGATACAGACGGTGGCGACGGCGACGCTGGCGCAGCGGAAAGCTCAGCGCCAGCAATACGCTTTCCACCAGCCAGGCCAGCAACAGCGCGCAGCCCAGCCCCCAGGCGATCGCCTCCGGCGCCAGCAGCACCTGGTAGCGGTAGCCGGCGAGGGTTTCCCGGCGCAGTTCGCGGTCGGCGCCGAGCAGCACGTGCCAGCTGCGCACGAACCACGGCTGCTGCATGGCCTGCCATTCGCGATCCAGCAGGCGCATGCGCTGCACCAATGCCTCCAGGCTGCGGGCATCGCTCTGGATCACCGCATCGTCGCTGGCACGGTAGTGCTCGACCAGTGCATTCAGATCGCCGTCGAAGAAGCGTTGCGCGGTATCGCGAAAGCCCTGCAGGCCGCGCTGCGCCTCCTGCCGATGCGCCTCGACGCGCTGCGCGTAGGCGTCGATGAAGCCCGGCACCTGCACGCCGACCAGCAGGCCGAAGGCGAACAGCAGCAGACGCAGATAGCTCCTCAACATGCGTCGTCCCGCCCCTGCGCGACGCACTCGCCGCGCCGCCACAGGCTCCACTGGCCGGGCTCGTGGATGGTCCAGCATTCGTTGTCGGTCAACGGCTCGGTGGCGAGCACGGTGACCACGTCGCGCGGCGTGGTCTCGGCCTGGAAGTCCACCGTCAGCTCGGCGTCCTTGAGCTGCGCAGCGCCGAATGGCGCGCGCCGGGTGATCTGCGCCAGCTTGGTAGTGCAGAAGCTGAACAGCCATTCGCCGTTGCTCAGCAGGCAGTTGAACACGCCCTTGCTGCGGTATTGCCGGCAGGCGGCCAGCAGCGTCGGCAGCAACGCCTCGGCTTCGACGCGCTCGGGGAAGTCGGCGCGGATGTGGTTGAGCAGGTCGCAGAACGCCGCCTCGCTGTCCGTCTCGCCCACCGCTCGGTAGAAGCTGACGGACGGCTCGAAACCGCTCAGTTGGCCGTTATGCGCGAAGCACCAGTACTGCCCCCACAGCTCGCGCACGAACGGATGGGTGTTGGCCAGCGCGACCTTGCCGACGTTGGCGTGGCGGATGTGGCCGATCACCACTTCACTCTTGATCAGATAGTGCTGGACCATCTTCGCCACTTCCGACTCGCAGCTGGCCACCGGGTCCTGGAACAGCCGCAGACCGCGGCCCTCATAGAAGGCGATGCCCCAGCCATCCTTGTGCGGCCCGGTGCGGCCACCGCGCTGCATGAGACCGGTGAAGCTGAAGACGATATCGGTGGGGACGTTGGCGCTCATGCCGAGCAATTCGCACATAGGTTGGCTTCCCGTGAAAACGCGAAGGGATTACAGGCGCGGTTCGGTCCGCACCCGGCGCCCCGGCTGCGAAAAATAGTCGTCATCCTCGTCGTCGGCCATGCGCTCGCGCAGGGTGCGCGGGTCGTCATCGGGCGCAGCACTCTGTCGGCTGGCGCGCTTGCGCCGCTCCAGCGGCCAGCGGATGGCCACCAGCAGCAGGTACAGGACGAAGGCGATCAGGCCGTACAGCGCCAGATCGGCGACGGCGCGCCAGGCGTTGTTGCCGACCTTGAGCAACACGTCCATTGCGGTAATGGCCACGGCAGGGGCGAAGAGTTCCTTGGCCGGATCGACGATGGTCGGCGTCAGCAGCAGCACCGCCGCCAGCAGCCGCAACGGCTCGCGCAGCCAGCGCCACATCCAGCGCGTCACCTGGAACCAGACCAGCAGACTGCCCAGCGCAGCCACGCCGTAGACGGCCCAGGCCAGGGAATAATCGGTGTATGGCATCGACATCGGAATTCTCTCGGTGAGCCAACCGGACCGACCGGCAGGCGCGACGCAGCATGATAACAGCCCGACACGTCCTGGGCGGCGCCAACGGGTACTGGCGAAGCCATCGGCAACGCCGTATAAACCCTTATAGATACAGGCTCAATGCAAACCACCCGTCGGCCCGGCGACACTGCCCATGCCGACCCGCTCAGGAGGAGTCATCATGCCCTACCAGCACATTCTGGTCGCCGTCGACCTGACCGACGAATGCCACGCGGTAGTCGCGCGCGCCCAGGCTCTGGCCACCGCTGCCGGCGCCACGCTGGCGCTGGTGCATATCATCGAACCGATGGCGATGGCCTTCGGCGGCGACGTGCCGATGGACCTGTCGATGCTGCAACAGCAGCAATTCGACCAGGCGCGCGAGCGGATGGACGGCTTCGCCGATATCTATCCCAGCCTCACGCCGGAACATCGCCATCTGGCCTATGGCCAGCCGCGTCAGGAAGTGCACCGACTGGCCAAGGAGCAGCAGTGCGACCTGATCGTCGTCGGCAGCCACGGCCGCCACGGACTGGCGCTGCTGCTTGGCTCGACGGCCAACGACATTCTGCACGGCGCGCCGTGCGACGTGCTCGCGGTACGCCTGAAGAAAGCCGACTGATCGCACCGGCCTGAGCGGGCCAAGTCCCGCTCAGAGCGCTTCGGCCCCCTCGCCTGCGCTCATCACCAGCGGGCGGATTTTCTGCAGCTGGGTTTCCAGCGAGTAGGTCAGGCTCGAGGCCATCGAGAAGAAGCTGAGGAACGCCTTGAGGTTGCTGTCGCCTTCACAGGTGTCGAAGATTCGCTGCCAGAACGCCTGGTTGACCAGCTGCAGCTGCTGGAACGAACGCACCAGCCCGCGCAGCTCCCAGTCGGCATGCCGCCCTTCGCGCATGTTGAAGTACTGACGCGCCAGGTACAGCGACACCGCCCGCAGCACGAACTCGCGATTGCTGGCGAACGGCAGGTGTTGCTGGGCCATCGGCTTGAGCCGGCCGAGCACCGGGCAGGCGCTGGTGGCCATGATCACCCCGAGCAGCGCGCGCAACCCTTCTTCCAGACCGACCAGTTTGGTGTATTCGCGCTCCGGCGTGCGCACCCAGACCAGCGCCTTCTGGATCGCCGGCAGGCCCTGGAAATCCTCGACGACCCGGTGCAGGTCGACCGCCGCCGGGCAATGGCTGAAATCGTTCTGGCTCAGCGGGCAGTTGCTGCACTGCTGGTGTTCCAGACGTGTCCACTTCGGTGCCTGGGCGGCGCGTTCCTTGTCGTAGGCGCGATCCAGTTCGATCCGGTAACTGAAATCGTGCTCATCATCCAGGGTGATGCGATATTCAATAGTCATCAATGCTCCATCGTCATGACTGCAAACCGCAGCGAACTTAGCCAGCCGGCCTCCGTAAGGTATTGATCCACCTCAGGAAGTCCGGCTACCCGCTGCGGACATCTTCAAGCACGACCGGCGCCCGTGGAGGCCCGTCTCAGTCCTCCAGCTCGGCCCAGCGCTCCAGCAGCTGATCGAGCTCCTGCTGCAGTGCCTCCAGACGCGCCAGCGCCGCGCCCGTTACCTCGGCCGACTGCTGGTAGAACGCCGGATCGGACACCTGCGCCTGCAACGCTGCGATAGCCTGCTCCGCCGCATCGATCTGCCCAGGCAGCGCCTCGAGCTCGCGCTGCAGCTTGTAGCTGAGCTTCTTCTTCGCCGGTGCCGGTTCGGCAACCGCCGGTGCCACAGGCGCAGGCTCCGACCGCGGCTGGGCGCTGGCCTTGCTCTCGGCGGCTTCACCCACCCCAAGCAGGCGTGGCGAACCACCCTGGCGCAGCCAGTCCTGATAACCGCCGACGTACTCGCGCACCTCGCCGTTGCCCTGGAACACCAGCGTGCTGGTCACCACGTTGTCGAGGAAGGCCCGGTCGTGGCTGACCATCAGCACCGTGCCCGGGAAGCCCAGCAGCACCTCTTCGAGCAGCTCCAGCGTCTCGACGTCGAGGTCGTTGGTCGGCTCGTCCAGCACCAGCAGGTTGGCCGGCTTGCTGAACAGCTTGGCGAGCAAGAGGCGTGCCCGCTCGCCACCCGACAGCGCCTTGACCGGTGTACGCGCACGTTGCGGGCTGAACAGGAAGTCACCGAGGTAGCTCAGCACGTGGCGATTCTGGCCGTCGATGGTGATGAATTCGCGCCCCTCGGCGAGGTTGTCGATCACCGTCTTTTCCAGCTCCAGCTGATGACGCAATTGGTCGAAATACGCCACTTCGAGCTTGGTGCCGATCTCGATGCTGCCGCTGGTCGGCTGCAACTCGCCGAGCAGCAGCTTGAGCAGCGTGGTCTTGCCGGTGCCGTTGGCGCCAAGCAGGCCGATACGGTCGCCACGCTGCACGACCATGGAGAAATCGCGGATCAGCGGCTCGCCACCCGGGTGGGCGAAACCCACCTGCTCGGCGGCGATCACCTGCTTGCCGGACTTGTCCGCGCTTTCCAGCTGGAAGGTCGCCTTGCCCTGGCGCTCGCGGCGCTGACTGCGCTCGACGCGCAGCGCCTTCAGCTCGCGCACGCGGCCCTCGTTGCGGGTGCGGCGCGCCTTGATGCCCTGGCGGATCCAGACTTCTTCCTGGGCCAGCTTCTTGTCGAACAGCGCATTGGCGGTTTCCTCTGCCGCCAGCTGCTGCTCCTTGTGCACCAGGAAACTGGCGTAGTCGCCGTTCCAGTCGATCAGATGGCCACGGTCGAGTTCGAGGATGCGCGTGGCCAGGTTCTGCAGGAATGCCCGGTCGTGGGTGATGAACAGCACCGCCCCGTTGAAGCCGGTCAGCGCCTCTTCCAGCCAGGCGATGGCGCCGATGTCCAGATGGTTGGTCGGCTCGTCGAGCAGCAGCAGGTCGGGCTCGGAAACCAGCGCCTGGGCCAGCAGCACGCGCCGCCGCCAACCGCCGGAAAGCTCGGCCAGGGTACGGTCGGCCGGCAGCTGCAGACGGCTCAGGGTACTTTCGACCAGCTGCTGCAGGCGCCAGCCATCCTTGGCTTCCAGCGCCTGTTGCACGTGCATCAGCTTGTCGAGATCGTCCTGGTCCTGGATGTTCATGCTGAGGTGGTGGTACTCGGCCAGCAGTTCGCCGACGCCTTCCAGCCCCTCGGCAACGACATCGAACACCGTACGGTCATCGGCGCGCGGCAGCTCCTGCGGCAGCTCGCCGATCTTCAGACCCGGCGCGCGCCAGATCTCGCCGTCGTCGGCGCTGCGGTCGCCCTTGACCAGGCGCAGCATGCTCGACTTGCCCGTGCCGTTGCGGCCGATGATGCAGACCCGCTCACCCCGCGCGATCTGCCAGGACACGCCGTCGAGCAGCGGCGTGGTGCCATAGGCCAGGGATACATCGGTGAACTTGAGCAGGGTCATGACTACCTCCGGAAAACAGGGCGCGCAGTCTAGCAGATGCGCGCCTGTGGACCGCGGATACGCCCGCCCCGACGGCAGATCGGGAGCGGCTCGCGCACGCCCAGGCCAGACGCCGCGCAATAGTTCCCGGCACTCGTCCAAAGCGCATTTAACTGACCGCCCCGGCAGGCTAAGCTAGCGCCGTAATACACCCGCCTCTTCCCGGAAGTCTCATGCGCAGTCGACTCTCCAACCTGCTGTTCTGCCTGTGTTTTTCAGCGCTGGCCATGGATGTCTCGGCCGCTAGCCTGGCCCAGCAGCGCCAGCTTTACGATGAAGCCAAGCGCGCCCTCGCCAAGGGCGACAGCGCGCCGTACCGGCGCCACGCCAGCGCACTGCGCGACTATCCGCTGGAACCGTACCTGGCCTACGAGGAGCTGACCGCTCGACTCAAGACCGCGAGCACCGCGGAAATCGAGAAATTTCTCGCCGAACACGGCGATCTGCCGCAGATCAGCTGGATGAAGTTGCGCTGGCTGCGTCTTCTGGCAGCGCGCGGCGACTGGCCCACGTTCCTCAAGTACTACGATCCGAAGCTGAACTTCACCGAGCTGGACTGCCTGTTCGGCCAGTATCAGCTCGGCCGCGGCCTGCCCGAAGGCGATGCCACCGCCGAGCGCCTCTGGCTGGTCGGCAAATCGCAGCCCGAAGCCTGCGACGTGCTGTTCACGCAATGGACCGCCAAGGGCGGGCTCACCGAGGAGCGCCGCTGGAAACGCACCAAGCTCGCGGTGGAGGCCGGCAACTACGGGCTGGCCAGCTTCCTCAGCAAGAACCTGTCGAGCCTGCGCGGCCACGGCGAGCTGCTCGTCGAGGTCGCGCAGAAGCCGCCGATGCTGAGCCAGACCGAGCGTTTTTCCGGCGGCCATCCGGCCATGGCCGACGTGGTCGCCATCGGCCTGCGCCGCCTCGCCCGCCAGGACCCGGAGAAGGCGCTGGCCTTGCTCGACGGCTATGCCCGGCGCCACGCCTTCTCCGCTGAAGAAAAGGTGGCGATCGCCCGGCAGATCGGCCTGACGCTGGCCAAGCGTTTCGACAGCCGTGCGCTGCAGGTGATGGCCGAATACGACCCGGAGCTGCGCGACAACACCGTCAGCGAATGGCGCGCGCGCCTGCTGCTGCGCCTGGGTCGCTGGGAGGATGTCTACGCCCTGACCCAGCGTTTCCCCGACGATCTGGCCAAGAGCAACCGCTGGCGCTACTGGCGGGCGCGCAGCCTGGAGCTGGCCAAGCCGCAGAGCCCGCAGGCGATCTCGCTGTACCAGCCGGTCGCCGCCGAGCGCGACTTCTATGGCTTCCTCTCGGCCGATCGCATCCAGGCGCCGTACAAGCTCAACCACCAGCCGCTGGCCTTGCCGCCGAAGCTGGTGCAGAAGGTCCGCAACACTGCCGGCATTCGCCGCGCGCTGGAATTCCATGCGCGTGGGCAGATCGTCGATGGCCGCCGCGAGTGGTATCACGTCAGCCGGCTGTTCAGCCGCGACGAGCTGGTGGCCCAGGCGCGACTGGCCTACGAGATGGGCTGGTATTTCCCGGCGATCCGCAGCATCAGCCAGGCACAGTACTGGGACGACCTCGACATCCGCTTCCCGATGGCGCACCGCAGCACGCTGGTCAACGCGGCGAAGGCACGGGAAATCCACCCGAGCTGGGTGTTCGCCATCACCCGCCAGGAAAGCGCGTTCATGGCCGATGCGCGTTCGCACGTCGGTGCCAGCGGGCTGATGCAGCTGATGCCGGCCACGGCCAAGGAAACCGCGCGGCGCTTCGGCATTCCGCTGTCCTCGCCGCAGCAGGTGCTCAACCCGAACGTCAACATCCAGCTCGGCGCGGCGTATCTCAGCCAGATCTACGCGCAGTTCAACGGCAATCGCGTGCTGGCCTCGGCCGCCTACAACGCCGGCCCCGGCCGCGTACGGCAATGGCTGCGCGATGCCGGGCACCTGTCGTTCGATGTCTGGGTGGAGAACATCCCGTTCGACGAGACCCGCCAGTACGTGCAGAACGTGCTCACCTATTCGGTGATCTACGGGCAGAAGCTCAACGCGCCGCAGCCGCTGGTGGAGTGGCACGAGCGCTATTTCGAGAACCAGTGAGGCGCTGCCGGGGCGGCGGCAAGTGCCGCCCCGGCCGGATCATTCGAGAATTTCCACCGGCATGCCGACTTCGAGCAGCCCACTGCCTTCGGCGATCAGGTTCTGGCCGAAGAACACGCCGCCCGCCCGCTTGCGATAGCCCAGCAGTGTCGCCAGCGGCTCACTGTCGGCGCTGCGCTCGGCGGTGTGCAGGTCGATGGTCGGAATCGCGCAGCGCGAACAGGGCTTGACCACGCGGAAGGTCAGCGCACCGATACGGATACGCTTCCAGTCATCCTCGGCATAGGGCGCGGCGC
The DNA here is from genome assembly GCA_000263395.1 of Stutzerimonas stutzeri TS44. Taxonomy (GTDB): domain Bacteria; phylum Pseudomonadota; class Gammaproteobacteria; order Pseudomonadales; family Pseudomonadaceae; genus Stutzerimonas; species Stutzerimonas stutzeri_C. Next base: position 29,479 of record AJXE01000027.1, on the reverse strand, counting down.
CGGCGACCACCAGGTTCGGGCGAAAGCGCAGCATCTCCAGCGGCCGGCCGATCCGCGCGCAGAGGTCATCGAGCGAGGCCTGGCCGATCAGCAGAAAGGGGAAACCGTCGCTGAAGGCCGTGTTTTCGCCGAGTCGCGCATAGTCGAGGTCGACCTGGATGCCGTAATCCTCCGGCAGGTAGACCAGACGGCAGGCCTGGCCGAGAAACTCCGACAGCCAGGCAGCCGCGGCTTCACCGGCATCCGGCACCACCGGGTGGTTGTTCCAGACCTGCACACAGCGCATCAGCTGGTCACCCGGCACGCTCACCAGCAGCTCGGGCATGCCCGGCGCTGCCAGCTGCAACGCCGTATCGCCCTGCCAGTGCGCACGCAGCAACGCCATGCGTGGCACCGCGCGCTGGGTGAGGAAGCGCCCGGTACCGGCCGCGACCACCATCCAGCGCCGATCGCCGATCAGGCCGAGGGAGTCGCTGGCGCAGCGCTGTAGCGATTCGCCGGCGGCAGATTTGAGGGGGAAACGGTACAGCGAGGACAGGTGCATGCTGCGCCTCCAGCGAGCGGAAAGCGCAGCAGCATAGCAGAGCGGATCAGGCCGGTTCGTCGCGCTGCAGACGCTCGCGGATCACGTCGACCAGCTTCTCCGGCTGGAACTTGGAGAGGAAGTTGTCGCAGCCGACCTTCTGCACCATCGCCTGGTTGAAACTGCCCGACAGCGAGGTGTGCAGCACCACATAGAGATCGCGCATGCGCGGGTCCTGGCGGATCTCGGTGGTCAGCCGGTAGCCATCCATCTCCGGCATTTCGGCATCGGTGAAGACCATCAGCAGCTTGTCGGTCAGCACCTCGCCGGCGTCGGCCCAGGCCTTGAGCTGATTCAGGCCCTTGAGGCCGTCGCTGGCGGTATGGATCGTCAGGCCGAGCTGGGTCAGCGTTTCACGCAGCTGCGCCAGGGCGACGCTGGAATCGTCGACGCACAACACCTCACGGCCGCGCGCCCGTTCGAGCAGCGGATCGGCCAGGCGATCAGCGGAAATGCTGGTGCTGTAAGGGACGATCTCGGCCAGGACCTTCTCGACGTCGATTACCTCGACCAGCTCGTCGTCGACCTTGGTGATCGCCGTGAGGTAGTGCTGGCGTCCGGCGGTTCCCGGCGGCGGCAGCACTTCCTCCCAGTTCAGATTGAGGATGCGGTCGACGCCGCCGACCAGGAAGGCCTGCACCGTGCGGTTGTACTCGGTGACGATGATGGTGCTGCGCTCGTCCGGCACCAGCGGGCGCAGGCCGATGGCGCGCGACAGGTCAATCACCGGCAGCGTCTGGCCGCGCAGGTTGACCACCCCGCATACCGAGCTGTGACGATGCGGCATGAGCGTCATCTTCGGTAGCTGGACGACCTCCTGCACCTTGAACACGTTGATGGCGAACCGTTGGCGCCCGGACAGGCGGAACATGAGGATTTCCAGCCGGTTCTGGCCCACCAAGCGGGTGCGCTGATCGACTGAATCGAGAATGCCGGCCATTGCGGGCTCCTTGGACGAAGTGGATATCGTGATATCGGCCACATTGCCACGCCCTTTAAGCACGATGTCGATCCGCTGGTGAAATCGACCGCCAGATCCGTCCTCGCCCGCCGCGCAGCGGCTCAATCCTGACGCAGCAGCGGCGAATCCGCCGGCAGGTGCATGCGCAATGCGCCGGGCCGCACGCGGAAATGCAGGTTGGCCTCGGCCACCGGCTCGCCATCCAGATTGATGTCGATCGGCTCCGGCGCCTCGACTTCCAGCCAAGCCAACCGCGCGTTCACCGAGACGGCCTCGACGCCACGCAATCCGCCGCTGAGCAACGTACCCAGCGTGCCCACGGCATCTTCCGGCGCCGGCACGATGCAGACATCCAGCAGGCCGTCATCGACCAGCGCCTGCGGGCAGAGCAGTTGTCCACCCCCGGCCTGACGACCGTTGCCGATGCCCAGCGCGAGGAAATCGCCCTCCCACTCGAACCCCGGCCCGCGGAAACGGCCGTAGGCGGAGTGGATCTCGGCGAAGCGCGTCAGCCCGGTCAACAGGTAGGCGCCGCTGCCAAGCACGCGCTTGAGCTCTTCCGGGGTGTTGGCCGTGACCTTCGAGCCGAATCCGCCGGTGGCCATGTTGACGAATGGGCTGCCGTTCATCTCGCCGACATCGATCGCCACCGCCGGCTGGTCCAGCAGCGCCAGCGCCTCGAAGGGTTCGAGCGGGATGCCCGCGGCGCGGGCGAAATCGTTGGCGCTGCCCAGTGGCAGCAGCGCCAGGCTGGCCTCGGCCGGATGTCGCAGCATGGCGTCGGCCACCTCATGCAGGGTGCCATCGCCGCCGCCGGCGATCAGCAGCCGCTGGCCGGCATCGAGCGCCTCGCAGACCAGCCGCTCGACGTCCCCAGCCTCCCAGGTGACGCGCACCGCCAGGTCCCAGCCGAGCTCACGCTGGTGCTGCACGGCTGCGCGCACTTCGTCGTTGAGCGACTGCTTGCCATGCAGGATGAGCATGGCCTTGAGCTGGATCATGAAAGGCTTCCTTCTTGTCGAGCACACAGATCAGACCTGCAGCGCCGGTGGAAAGTTGTAGTCGGCGCCGCGTTCGGGATTAACCCAAAACTTCGATAAGTGTGGCCACCGGTCGGCAACCTGGGTCACGCCGGCACCGCTCAAGCGATGCGTCAGAATAGTGGCGCACCTTTAATATCAATAGGTTACGGCGATAACGTGGATTTTTACGGATTCCTGACGGCATCTGGCCAGCCAATGAACTCATTTCTCCGAAGGCGGTCGGAGCCATTGTCCCAAATGAGGCTGCGATAGCCGCCTGCCATCAGGCAGCGTGCCGCGGCGACTCGATCGTGTAATGACCAGCCGTTGTAGCTGAGGAAGGGAGCCTTGTAATGCGTTTACAGTCCGTAGGAACACTTGAGTACGCTCACCCCAGTTTCGTCGATTACTTTCTCGCCAGCGTCCGCCTGATTCACGGCCTGACGGCCATTCTGCCGGGCTTGCTGTTGCTGATGTTCCTGCAGGACCTGCCGGCCGGTAGCGGTGCGTTCAGTGCCTTCCTGATGTTCTTCGGGGTGCTGAGCATCGTCATCTTCCAGTCGGTCGGCATCTACAGCGAGGAAGTGTTCAGCACCCTGCTGCGCTTTCGCATCATGCTGCTGGGCTGGGCCGCGGCGTTCAGCCTGCTGATCTTCATGCACCAGGGCATGGGCCTGTTCAGCTATCTGAACGCCGAGCATCTGGCGTTCTGGTTCATCACCAGCGCGGTGCTGTTCGGCGCCGAGCGCCTGGCCATGCTGGCGCTGTTCCGCCGTCTGATGGCGCGCGGCATGTACCTGCAGAACGCGGTGATCCTCGGCGGCACCGAGAACGGCCAGCGCGTGGCCGAATACCTGCAGCACAACCGCGACATCCGCACCGGCGTGCTCGGCTTCATCGACGACCGCCTGGAGCGCCTGCCGAACCAGCTCGGCAACCTGCCGCTGCTGGGCAACACCCGCGACCTGGAGCTCATGATCCGCGAGGAAAAGGTCACCCAGGTGCTGGTCGCCTTGCCCTGGTTCGCCGACAGCCGCATCGGCCAGGTGATCAACGAGCTGCGCAAGCTGCCGGTCAACGTGCTGCTGGTGCCGGACATGGTCGCCTTCCGCCACGCCAACAAGCGCATCACCGAAGTCGCCGGTCTGCCCACGCTGATCGCCTCGGACCTGCCGCTGCGTGGCTGGTCACCGCTGTTCAAGCGCCTGGAAGACCTCGTGCTGTCCAGCATCGCCCTGCTGGCCGCCGCGCCGGTGATGCTGCTGATCGCGCTGGCGATCAAGATCGACTCGCGCGGGCCGGTGTTCTTCAAGCAGAAGCGCTACGGCTACAACAACCGGCTGATCGAGGTGTTCAAGTTCCGCTCGATGTACCACGAGAAGAGCGACGCCAACGCCGACCGCCAGACCACGCGCCACGACGACCGCATCACCCGCGTCGGCCGCTTCATCCGCAAGACCAGCCTCGATGAGCTGCCGCAGCTGATCAATGTGTTCCTCGGCAGCATGTCGATGGTCGGTCCGCGTCCACACGCGACCGCCACCAAGGCCGCCGGCGTGCTGTTCGAAGATGCCGTGGCCGAATACTCGGCACGCCACCGGGTCAAGCCGGGCATCACCGGCTGGGCGCAGATCAACGGCTATCGCGGTGAAACCGACACCCTCGAAAAGATCGAAAAACGCGTCGAGTACGACCTGGACTACATCGAACGCTGGTCGGTCTGGTTCGATCTTTACATCCTCTTTCGCACCGTTCCGGCGCTGCTCTTCAACAAAGACGTCTACTGATCCGCACGCGCCCGCCGGGCCGCGTTTCATGGGCAGCGATGCCCACGGCGCGGCGGGCGCGGCAGGAAGGAACTAATGAACCCCACCACTATCTCACTTTGGCGTTCAGCACCGGCGGGCTCCGCCGTGGCCGGCAATCAGCCGGCAAGGCGGAACGCACATGTTTGAAAACATCTTGATCGTCTGTGTCGGAAACATCTGCCGCAGCCCCACAGCGCAGGCGTTGCTGGCCCACAGACTCAGCGGACAAGGCCTGACGATCAGTTCGGCAGGTATCGGTGCATTAGTAGGTAACCCGATGGACAAAACCGCGCATGACGTACTGCAGGAGCACGGATTGGACTTCACGGCCCACCGCGCCCGCCAGGTCGACAGTCACATGCTGCACGACGCCGACCTCATCCTGGCGATGGAACACAGCCATATCCAGCACATCCGCCAGATCGCGCCGGAAGTGCATGGCAAGACATTCCTGATCGGCAAGTGGCAGGACGAGCGGGAGATCCCCGATCCCTACCGCCAGTCCCGGCCCGCCTTTGAACACGTACACACGCTTCTGACGCAAGCCGTCGAAAGCTGGCTTCCTTACCTGAAATAAGAAGAAGGAACTTCGATGACAACCATGCCCCGCCCGATCTATGAAACCAAAGAGGACAAGGACATCGACCTGGCCCACCTCTTTGACACGTTCCTCAACAACCGCGCGCTCATCATGAGCATCACCGGCTTCTTCGCCGCGCTGGGCATTGCCTACGCGCTGCTGTCGACCCCAGTGTATCTCGCCAGCGCCATGATCCAGATCGAACCAAAGAACGGCTTGCCCAGCCTGACCGACGTGGTCAACACCAACCCACCGGTTTCGCCGGCGCAGACCGAGATCGCCCTGCTGAAATCGCGCTCGGTGGTCGGTGGCGCGGTAGAAGGCCTGAACCTGGACATCATCATCGAGCCGCACCACTTCCCGCTCATCGGCGGCTTCATGGCGCGTCGCTTCGAGCCCAAGGAAGAAGGCGAACTGGGCTGGTATCCGGCCGGTTTCGAGTCCTACGCCTGGGGCGGCGAGCAGCTGCAGATCACTCAACTGGACGTGCCGGACCAACTGCACGGCGAGGAGCTGGTGCTCGAGGCGGCGGAAAACAACGGCTTCATCCTGCGCGACCCGGACGGCGAAGTCCTGGTCCAGGGCGTGGTCGGCGAGCCGGTGGAAACCGAGGAATTGCGCGTCAACGTCGAGAAGCTGATCGCCCGTCCCGGCACCACCTTCACGGTGATCAAGAACCGCACCTACAACACCACCGAAAGCTACCAGCAGCGCCTGTCGGCCGCCGAACACGGCAAGCAGTCCGGCATCGTCAACGTGACGCTGGAGGACACCGACCCGGAAGAAGCGGTCCGCGTGCTTGAAGAAGTCGCGCAGCGCTATGTCCAGCAGAACGTCGCGCGCAACGCGGCCGAAGCCACCCAGAGCCTGGAGTTCCTCAACGAGCAGGTGCCGGCCGTGCGCAAGCAGCTGGAAGCCGCCCAGACCGCGCTGAACAAGTACCAGACCGGTACGCGCACGGTGGACATCACCGCCGAGACCCAGTCGGTACTGGACCGCATCGTCGATCTGGAAGCGCAGATCTCCGAGCAGAACCTCAAGCGCACCGAGATGGAGCGCCGCTTCACCCGCCAGCACCCGAACTTCCAGGCGCTGATCAACCAGATCAACCAGCTGCAGACGCAGAAGGCCGAGCTGGAGAAGCAGATCGGCACCCTGCCCTCGACCCAGCAGGAGCTGCTGCGCCTGAACCGCGACGTCGAGGTGTCCTCGGAAACCTACTCGATGCTGCTCAACAAGACCCAGGAGCTGGACATCATCCGCGCCGGCACCGTGGGCAACGTGCGCATCATCGACCACGCCGCCGCCGACCTGGAAAACCCGGTCAAGCCGAACAAGCCGCTGCTGGTGATCGTCGCCACCCTGCTCGGCGGACTGCTCGCCGTGGCCTTCGTCTACGTGCGCGAGGCGCTCAAGCGCGGCGTGGAGAACCCGGAGGACATCGAGCGCGCCGGCACCCCGGTGTACGCCGCGATTCCGTTCAGCGAGAAGCAGGCCGCGCTGGAAAAGCGCCTGGCCAACTTCAAGCGCGACAAGAGCACGGCGTCCTACCTGCTGACCGTCAACGACCCGGCCGATCTCGCCACCGAGGCCATGCGCAGCCTGCGCACCAGCCTGCACTTCGCGATGATCGAGGCGAAGAACAACGTGCTGATGATCACCGGCCCGAGCCCGACGGTCGGCAAGTCGTTCGTCACCACCAACCTGGCCGCGGTCATCGCCCAGTCTGGCAAGCGCGTGCTGCTGGTCGACGCCGACATGCGCAAGGGCTACCTGCACAAAGTCATGCGCGCCGATGGCGAGCGGGGGCTGTCGGACATCCTCTCCGGCCGCGTCACCCTGTTCGATGCAATCCAGAAGACCCAGCTGAACAACCTGCACGTGATCAGCCACGGCCAGCTGCCGCCGAACCCGTCGGAGCTGCTGATGCACGAGAACTTCGCGCGGTTCGTCAAGGAAATCAGCACCATGTACGACCTGGTGATCTTCGACACGCCGCCGATCCTCGCCGTCACCGACGCTGCGCTGGTCGGCAGCCAGGCCGGCACCACGCTGATGGTCACCCGCTACGGCATGAACGGCATCAAGGAAATCGAGGCTGCCAAGCGCCGCCTCGAGCAGAACGGCCTGCTGGTCAAGGGCGTGATCTTCAACGCCGTGGTCCGCAAGGCCTCCACCTACGGCGAGTACGGGTACTACCAGTACGAATACGCCAGCAGCAAATGACACCGCAGGCACCGCAGCCCGCTGGCTGTGGTGCCTGTTCGAGCCGCACGGCGGCGCCCTTTTTCCTATCCCCCGCTGCGAGGCCGCGCGCCTCGGCGGACCTTCTTTTGCCGATCGACAGGTGTAACGCGATGACGCCCCACTCCCGCCCGCGACCGACACAGGCGACACGACTGGCCGCAGCCCTCGCCGCGCTGCTGCTCGTAGCCCTGCCCGCGCAGGCGGCCGAGGACGCGCAACGCGGTATCGACCTGATCGGCGTGAACCTGTCCGGCGCCGGCTTCGCGCCGCATGTGGTGCCGGGCAAGAACGGCACGCACTACTTCTATCCCGAGAAAAAGCACTTTGCCTACTACCGCCAGCAGGGCATCCGCCTGATCCGCTTCCCGTTCCTCTGGGAGCGCGTGCAGCACCGCCAGGGCGAAGGGCTGAACTTCGACCAGGTGCGCCTGCTGAAGAAGACCCTCGACCTGGCCATGCAGCATGACCAGAAGGTCATCCTCGACATGCACAACTACGGCCGCTACCAGGGCGAGCTGATCGGTTCGGCGGCGGTGCCCTACGCCGCATATGCCGATGTCTGGCGCAAGCTCGCCGAGCGCTTCAAGGGCCATCCGGCGCTGTACGGCTACGACATCATGAACGAGCCGCACGGCACCGCCGGCCTCTGGCCCGGCGCGGCGCAGGCGGCGGTCGATGCCATCCGCGAGGTGGACAGGCAGACGCTGATCTTCATCGAGGGCGAACGCTGGGCCAGCGCCTACCACTGGCCGCTGGTGAACGCCAACCTGCTGATCGACGACCCGGCCGGACGCATCGTCTACGAGGCGCACCTGTATTTCGACCAGGACTATTCGGGCAAGTACCTGCCGGGCAAGAGCGGCAACATCGACCCGATGCTCGGCGTGGAGCGCGCCCGGCCGTTCGTCGAATGGCTGCAGCAGCACGGCCAGAAAGGCTTTCTCGGCGAATACGGGATTCCCGACGACAACCCCGAGGCGGCGGTGGCGATGGACAACCTGCTCGCCTACCTCAACCAACACTGCATACCCAGCGCCTACTGGGCCGGCGGCCCGGGCTGGGGCCGCTACAAGCTGGCGGTCGAGCCACGCGATGGCCAGGACCGCCCGCAAATGGCGCTCATGCGCAAACACCTCGGCAACGCTTGCACGGCCATCGGCCCCGCGCCCGCTCACCGGCCCTGACCTTTTCTGGAGTGATCAACATGAAATTCGGACTGCTATGGCACTCGTTCTCTTCCGGCAACCTCGGCGTCGGCGCGCTGAGCATTTCCAACATGCTGCTGATCGACGAGGCCGCGCGTAAATGCGGCATAACCCCTGAGTTCCTCATCATCGGCTCGTCGGGTCCGTGCGATTACCCGCCGTCGACCGAGCGTTTCAAGTACGAATTCATCGAGTTCAACGAGCAGAACCTGCTGAAGAACCCGCACGGCTTGTACCGCGCGATCGCCTCGTGCGATGCGATCTTCGATATCGGCGAGGGCGACAGCTTTTCCGATATCTACGGTGCCAAGCGGCTGATCAAACTGCTGGTGAGCAAGGGCATGGCGCTGGGCGCGCGGGTGCCGCTGATCCTCTCGCCGCAGACCATCGGCCCGTTCAAATCGGGCTGGGGCACCAAGGCCTCGGCCTGGGTGATGAAGAAGAGCACGCTGGTGTTCGCCCGCGATCACCAGTCGTTCGATGTGCTCAAGCAGCTCGGCATCGTCAACCGTGACGAGGTGATCGACGTCGCCTTCCACCTGCCCTTCGAGCGTCAGGTGCGCGAGCGTCAGCCGGACCGGCTGGCCATCGGCATCAGCGTCTCGGCGCTGCTGCATCACGGCGGCTACGAAGGCAGCGCCAACCAGTTCGGCCTGCGCGCCGACTACAAGCAGCTCACCGACGAGCTGATTCGCGCGCTGCTGGCACGCGGTCATGAGGTGCATCTGGTGCCGCATGTGATTCCCATCGGCTTCCCCGCCGAGGACGACTACACGATATCGCTGCAACTGCAGCAGCGTTATCCGGAGCTGAAACTGGCGCCGCGCTTCAAGGGGCCGATCGAGGCGAAGTCGTACATCAGCGGGCTGGATTTCTTCGTCGGCGCGCGCATGCACGCGACCATCGCCGCCTTCTCCGCCGGCGTGCCGGTGGTGCCGCTGGCCTACAGCCGCAAGTTCTCCGGGCTCTACCAGTCGCTCGATTACCACCGCGTGGTGGACCTCAAGACCGAGACGACCGCCAGCGCGCTGGAAGCCGTGCTGCAGCATCTGGACCAGCGCGAGCAGCTGAGGGCGGAAGTCGCCGCCAGCGGCGCGATCATCCGCCGCAAGCTCGATGCCTACAGCCTCGGGCTGGAGCAGCTCCTGGTTTCGCTGAACCAGGGCCAGCCCGCGTACCAGAGATAACCATGCGCGACCACGCCCTGATGGGAGTCACCACGGCGGCCCGCACCGCCGTGCAGCTGGGCACGCTGTTGATCCTGGCACGGACGCTCGGCCCCACCGACTTCGGTTTCATCTCGATCGTCATCACCTGGTCGACCATCGTCGCGCTGGTGACCGACTACGGTTTCGGCATGCGCGCGCTGCGCGATATCGGCGCCGAGCGCGAGCGTGCCGGGGAGATCATGTCGGCCAGCCTGGCGGCGAAGACGCTGCTGGTGCTGCCGGCGTGCGCGATCCTGCTGCCGCTGATCCTGTTCGTGCTGGACCTGAGCATGGCCGAGCGCGTCGCCTCGGTGCTGTTCCTGCTCGGTACGCTGGCCTCGTCCTATGGCGATCTGGCGCTGACGGTGTTTCGCAGTATCGGCCAGTTCCAGCGCGAGACGCGCATCGTGGTCGCCACCGCGCTGATCCACTTCGTGCTGATCGGGCTGGCCATCGTGCTGCGTAACGATGTGGTCGCCATCGGCCTGGCGTTCCTCGTCTCGCGCCTGATCTATGCGGCCGGCGCGTTGCGCGCGTTGGCGAAGATCGTCCATCTGGCCGGCATCCTGCGCAATTCCTGGGGAGTGCTGGCCGAGCGCTTCAAGAGTTCGACCAGCTTCGCGGTGGACAGCGGCGCGACCAACATCTTCGCCCAGCTGGACGTCATCCTGGTCAACCACCTGGCCGGACGCGAGGCCGCGGGCATCTACTTCGCCGGCTCGCGCCTGCTGCAGGGTGCGGTGCCGTTCAGCGTGCTGCTGGCCAGCGTGCACATCCCGCGCTTCGCCTACCAGCTGCATAACCAGAGCCGCGAGCTGCTGCGCTACGGCGTGCGCATCCTCGGCGAATACTTGGCGATGGGCCTGATATTCGCCCTCGCCTTCTATTTCATCGGCCCGCTGTTCACCGATTACTTCCTCGGTGCCAGCTACGCCGAACTCAACACGCTGTGGCTGGCCTTCGCCTGCTTCACCTTCGCCCGATTCTTCGCCGCCGGCCTCGGCGTGCAGCTGATGGCGATGGGCACGGGCTTCCTGCGCACCTTCGGAATCATCTTCTCCGGGGTGATTACGGTCGCCTGTTACTGGATTTTCATTCCCGGCCACGGGATACAAGCAGCACCTTGGGTGTCCACTCTGGGCATGGCGGTGCTGACCCTCATTTACGGTTATGCGGTGCAGAACATCTACCGCAGGCAGTACAGCGCATGACCGGCATCGTCCAACACCGGGGCCGCAGCACGCGCGTCCCGCAGCTCAAGGGAAGGCTGCTATGAAAGCTTTGTTGAATCGCGTCCTGAAGAACGACCTGTGCAGCGGCTGCGGCATGTGCAGCTCGGTCGCCGCGGACGATGCCGTACAGATCCGGCTGAACGCCGATGGCTACCATCGCCCGGTGCTGAACAAGGCCTACGCCGGCAAGTCGATTGCCAGCGAACAGGCCAGCAGCGCCTTCGCCAAATCCTGCCCGGCGCTCAACCTCGATATCCGTCCGTACAAAACGGCCAACTATCACCCGGTGTGGGGCGAAATCCTCGAGACGCTCAAGGGCCACGCGCTGGACAACGAGGTGCGCCAGGCCGGTTCGTCTGGCGGGGTGATTTCGGCGTTGGCGCAGTACTGCCTGGAGCACAAACTGGTCGATGGGGTGATCCAGATCCAGGCCTCGCAAACCGATCCGCTGGAGAACGTCGCCACCATCAGCCGCTCGCGGCAGAACATCATCGCCTCATCCGGCTCGCGCTACGCGCCGGCCTCGCCGGCCCAGGCGCTGAAGTGGGTGGCGATGTCCACCGAGAAGTATCTGTTCATCGGCAAACCCTGCGATGTCGCCGCGGTACGCCAGATGCAGGCGCACGACCCGCGCCTGAAGCAGAACATCCCCTACGTGGTGTCGTTCATGTGCGCCGGCACGCCGAGCCTGCACGGCACCGAGCAGGTTCTGGACAAGCTTGGCGTCGAGCGCGAGGACGTGACCAGCTTCCGCTATCGCGGCGACGGCTGGCCGGGGCTGACCAAGGCGACGCTGAAGAACGGCGACGCGCGCACCATGACCTACAACGACTCCTGGGGAAAGGTGCTCAACCGCCACCTGCAGACGCGCTGCAAGATCTGCCCGGATGGCATCGGCGAGTTCGCCGACATCGTCTGCGCCGACGGCTGGGAAGGCGACGAGAAGGGCTATCCGTCGTTCGAGGAGCGCGACGGCAATTCGCTGATCCTGATCCGAACCGACAAGGGGCGCGAACTGTTTCGCAACGCAAAGGCCGATGGCGTTGTCCAAGCGGAGGCTTTCGATACGGCCGGCATCTTCGCCATCCAGCCGTTCCAGTACTACCGGCGCACCACGATCCTGCCGCGGTTGTGGGCGATGAAGCTGCTGATGCTCAAGACGCCCAGCTACAAGGGCTTCGAGCTGGGCAAGGGGATCAGGGAAATCGGCCTCTACCAGAGCTTCAAGGCGTTCACCGGGCTGCTGGTGCGGCGCAAGAAGATCAAGCGGCGGGCCCTGGAGTCCGCATGAAGCGGCCCTGCGGACAGGGAACCCAAACCTAAGGATTCAGGTTGATGAATACATTCACGTCACGCTTCTTCTATTTCCCGCTGCTGTTCCTGGCGATCGTGCTGCATTTCTCCGTGTTCGGCGACAGCCCGCACAACCCCTACGGCCTCAAGGGGGTGAACGAGCTGTTCCTGGCGCTCTGCATCGCCTTCGCCCTGTTGCTGGTGCTGGCTTCGGCGGAGGAGGCGTCACGCGAATTTCGCGTGCTGATGTACTACTGCCTGTACAGCATGGTGGTGTTCTGGGTATTGCCCGCGGTCTTCGCCTACTTCACCTACGGGCAACCGATCGTCTACGGACTGATCGAGGAACGGCGCGTGCTGTTCTGCCTGGGTTTCGCGCCCCTGCTGTTTCTCTGCAAACGGGTCAGCACGCTACAGTTCGAGCGCGCGCTCATCTATGCCGCGCTGTTCGCCGCGTTCTTCTCGTGGTGTTTCAAGTTTGGCGTGATTCCCGACATGCGCCCGGAAGTGCTCTCGGATGACCGCCCGGACCGCTCGTCCATCGGCCCGTTCCTGATCTGCTTCGGTTACTTCTACTGCATCCAGATCTGGTCCAAGGGCGCCTCGCCGATCTCCGGCGCCGCGCGCAACAAGACCCTGTACCTGGTGCTGGCCGCCCTGCTGCTGCTCACGCTGGTGTTCGCCACCCAGACCCGCCAGCTGATCGTGCTCTGCCTGGCATTCACGCTGTTCTGCCTGCGCGCGAAGGCGATCATCTGGGCCGCTTCGCTGACCATCCTGATGTCGCCGTTCTACTTCTACCCGAGCCTGCTCGAGGTGCTGGGCCTCAATGTCGAGTTCTACGACAGCTCGCTGGAAAGCGTGGAGGACGGTGCGCGCTCGATCACCATCGCGGCGATCATGAACCATCTGGACATCGTCAACTGGCTGCCCAGCGGCTCGCTGTCGCTGATGTGGCAGGACGGCTTCATCCCCTACTTCGGGGAACACTTCTTCCTTTCCGACGTCGGAATCATCGGCACGCTGTTCCGCTTCGGCTTCCTGACCTTTCTGATGATTCCGCTGACGCTGCTGGTCTACCGCCGGATCGCCAAGAACATCAGCCCGGACATGAGTTTCATCTACCCCGTCATGCTCGCGTACTTCGTCATCTGGCCGCTCAACGGGCTGATGGAATACGGGCAACCGGTCATCGCCATGCTCTTTGTCATCCACGCCTTGAAAGCTCGCCACCTCCGCAGCCAGGAACGAATCCATGAACGTCGCACTTATTCTCAACTACAAAGCTGCTACTGAAACGATCAGTTGCGTAGAGAGTCTGCTCGCGCACTGCCCGGCGGTCGACCATGTGGTGGTCATCGACAATGACTCGAAGGACGGCTCCTTCGCCGCCTTCACTCAGTGGCGCGAAGAACGGAGCCTGCACAACGTCACGGTGCTCGCCAACCCGCAGAACAACGGCTACGCCGGCGGCAACAACTACGGCCTGCGCTGGGCGCTGGAGAATCTGCAGCCCGAATATTTCTGGATCGTCAACAACGACACCTACGTCGACTCCGATGCGTTCGCCCCGCTGCTGGCGGCGCTCAAGCAGAACGACAGCCAGTTCGTCGGCTCGGTGATCCTCAGTGCCGACACCGGCCGTCTGGAGTGCTACGGCGGCGGCAAGCTCTATCCGTTGCTGGGCAAGGCCAAACTGCTGGGCAAGGACCAGCCCCTGGAAGCCATGCAGCAGACCCGGGAGAAGCCCGATTACCTGATGGGTTGCAGCCTGGCCTTCTCCGCGGCACTGCTCGCGCGCATCGGCATGATGGACGAGGCCTACTTCATGTACTCCGAGGAAGTGGACTGGCAGTACCACGCCAGGAAGTTCGGCGTCTCCATCCAGGTCGTCCCGCAGAGCCGGCTGTTCCATTACGGCTCGCTCAGTTCCGGTGGACGCTCGGCGTTCTACCACTACTACCGCAACCGCGCAGCCACGCGTTTCAACAAGCGCTTCTACGGCGCGCCGTTCGCGCTGGCCTCGGCGTGTTTCCTGTCGGCGATAACCGTCATGAAGGAATTCAACCATCCCGACCTTGCGTGGTCGGGCATCAAGGGCGCTTTCAAGGGAGTAACGATGCGTGTCGAGTGATACGAACCGCGCCTTCGGCGTGTCCTTCTATACCGGCAGCAAGGCGGCCCTGCTCGCCTGTATCCGGGAAGGGGTGAAGCAACCCTACTCGTTCGTGGTGACGCCGAACGTGGATCACCTTGCCCAGCTGCAGCACAACGCGGAGCTGCGCGCAGCCTATTCGAAAGCCCGGCTGCGACTGTGCGACAGCCGTGTGCTGATGCCCCTGCTGCATCGCCTGGGCGTTGCGGTGGAAGAGGTGATTCCGGGCAGCGACCTGACGGTCGACCTGCTCCGCTGGGCCGATAGCGAGCAACTGAGCATCGTCCTGATCGGCGCATCGAACGAGGAATGCGCCAAGCTGCAGACCCTCTATCCGGGTATCAGGATTTACCACCACAACCCGCCGATGGGCTTCATCAACCGGCCGGATGAAGTCCGACGCTGCCTGGAGTTCGTCCGCGAACATCCCTCCGAACTGGTCTTCTACGCGGTCGGGGCACCGCGCCAGGAGATCCTCGCCAGCGCCATCGAAAGCCATGAGCGCACCGGCATGGGCTTCTGCATCGGCGCGTCCATTGCCTTCGCCACCGGCAGCATCAAGCGTGCGCCGCGCTGGATGCAGAACTGCAAGCTGGAATGGCTGCACCGGATGCTTTCCGAGCCTCGCCGGCTGGTCAGGCGCTATGTCCACGACGCGCTGTTCATCGTCCCGGCCTACCGCAAGGAAAAAAACAGCCGCACCCACAGGGCAGCGCCGGCAAATCAGGACTTGTAGCGAAAATATCGAAAAAACTGGTCTAAATACGCGAATGTGACTTGAACCACAAGAAAACGAGACGGTCTATCCGTACTGAAGCGAATGACAGGAATGGCGTTTCGACATGGTCGCTCGAGGATTTTCGAGCACACACGACAGGTCGCCACTGGTACGCCGCCGGTCAAACACCAACGCCGAGAGTGCGCAGGTAACACAGAAAAAGACCTCTTCTTCGCTGCGCACTCAGCGGAATGAAGGTCGGTCGGAAGGAGAGAAATTTGGCTGTCGTCTTTGCCAGGCAGAACGAACCCGATGTCTTACCCAGCCCCGTGAAACATGCCGTCTCACCCATTGAACAGAAACCACTCCGTCAAGGATGAACACACCCATGAAAGCATTCACCGCTCTTGCATTAACCAGTGCCCTGGCGCTTCAGGGCTGTGCCTTCGCGCCCGGCCAGTACCTCGACCCGGATGAATTCACCGAAGGCGCCGAAGCGGAACACGGTACCGTGCGCCTGATCCGCATCACGCCCGAGATGCTCAAGGGTGAACTGGTCTCCGACGTGGGGACGTCCAGCAAGCAGGAACTGCTGAGCTACAAGCCATTGCCCTACCGCATCGGGCCGAACGATCTGCTCTACATCACCGTCTGGGACCACCCCGAACTCACCGCCCCGTCCGGTCCGCAGCAGCAGCTGGACGCCAACGGACGCCTGGTGCGGCCAGACGGCACGCTGTTCTACCCCTATATCGGCAACGTCGAGGCGGCAGGCAAGACCATCGAGGAGCTGCGTGCGACCATCGCCCGTCGCCTGACCAACTACATCGACAGCCCGCAAGTCGACGTCTCCATCCTGCGCTTTGGCAGCCAGCGGGTCATCGTTTCCGGCGCATTCGACACGGCCGGCGAGGTTCCCGTAACCACCGCGCCGATGACCATCGTTCAGGCCATCGGCCAGTCCGGTGTCGACACCGAAACCGCCGATCTGACGGGCCTGACGCTCAAGCGCGACGGCCGTGAATACATGCTGGACGTCGACTCGCTCAACCGTCCGGACTCCTGGCTGCATCAGGTTTACCTGAAGGACGGCGATCAGCTCCACCTGCCCTACAACGATCAGCGCAAGATCTATGTGCTGGGCGAGGTCAGGCAGCCACAGGCGCTCTCCTTCAAGGCAACCAGCATGAACCTGATGGATGCCATCGGCACCGCTGGCGGCATTGCCCAGGAAACCGCTGACGGCGAGGCGCTGTATGTCATCCGCGGTGCGGAAAACATGGCCAAGGAACCCGCGAAGGTCTTCCAGCTGAATGCCAAGTCGCCTACCGCGTTCGCCCTGGCCAAGCACTTCCCTCTCCAGCCGCAGGATGTGGTCTTCGTCGGACCGGCCAATATCACTCGCTGGAACCGCTTCATCAGCCAGCTGCTGCCTTCGGCCAGCGTGGTTGGTACCGGTGCCGCGGCGGAGTACAACCTGTCCAAGTAAGGGCCGGCGATTCCAAGAAGGCCGCAGATCGACTCGGTTGATCTGCGGCCTTTTCGTATTCGGGTTGCTAGGTTTTTTGGGGGGGCGCCTGAAAGGTTTGTTTCATGGCGGTTGGCGAGTTGTCTGAGAGTCTGGTTTCGCCCTGCTGGGCGACTCACTTTTTTCAGTCGCGAAAAAAGTAAGCAAAAACGCTTGCCCCTGCATCCGGCCCCGGCTGCGCCGGGGTTCCCTCGCTCCATCGTCGCTCCGGGGGCCGGCGTACAAGGGCCATCCCTGGCCCTTTACGCCTCTCGCGGCATCCATGCCGCTCGCTCCCCTGCGCAACGATTGCACTCGGCCTGCTGAAAGGGGCGGTTGGTGCCGCCTGGCAGGCCGTGCAGGAAAAACACAAAGCGCAGCAAAGCCAGCTTCTCGATCTTCCAGGCGACTCGGACTCAACTCCCCGTTAGGAGGCCGAGTGGAATCGTTGCGCAGTGGGTCGCGAGGCAGGACGCCGAGCCAGGGAGGTCTGACCGCAGGCCAAACCCGGATGTCGAGTGCCCTTCTCTTTGGTTACTTTCTCTGCAAGCAACGAGATACGGAGCGTAACGAAGTAGCAACCGAAGGCTGGCCCGAAGGGCGAGCGAAGCGATTCAAGTGACTCGGCCGGGGGGCAGAAACCAGAACCGCCAGCACACTCAGTAATCGCCCTGATCTCCAAGGCACGAGTCTAAACATTCAATCAACGCCCAGACTCGCCAGGCCGGCTAAATCCCCGCTTCCCCGAAACCGCGCTCAGGGTCGCTTGGAGCGATCACCACGGCCGAAACCGGGACGTTGCCCCTCACCCGCCGGCGGGCCGCGCCGCTTGGCCGGAGCCGGCTTGTCACCGCCGGCGCCTTCCGGGCGCTTGCCACGCTTGCGATTCACCTCGCTCGGTCGCTCGGCCACCGGCGTGCCACGGCCCTGCTCGCCACGCTCGGCCGGACGCGGCTTGCGCGCCGGCTGCTCGCCACGCGGCTTGTCGCCGGTACGCGGCACGTCGGCTTCGCCGGCCGGACGCAGCACGCGCGGGCGGCGCTCGCCACGCGCCAGCGGCTTGGCCACCTTGCGCTGCTGGCGGTCGATCTTTTCCTTCGCCTTGGCCTTCATCGTCGGCAGGGAAACCGGCGTCAGGCCGACCTCCTGGCTGAGAATGTCCACCTCGGCCTGCGACATCTCGCGCCAGCGGCCCATCGGCAGGTCGGAGGTCATGAACACCGGACCGAAACGCACCCGCTTCAGCCGGCTGACCACCAGCCCCTGGGATTCCCACAGGCGGCGCACCTCGCGGTTGCGGCCTTCCATCACCACGCAGTGATACCAGTGGTTGAAGCCTTCGCCGCCGGGCGCTTCCTGGATGTCGGTGAAGCGCGCCGGGCCGTCTTCCAGCATGACGCCGGTCTTCAGCCGCTCGATCATCTCGTCGTCGACCTCACCGCGCACGCGCACCGCGTATTCGCGGTCCATCTCGTAGGACGGATGCATCAGGCGGTTGGCCAGTTCGCCGTCGGTGGTGAACAGCAGCAGCCCGGTGGTGTTGATATCCAGCCGGCCGATGTTGATCCAGCGGCCTTCCTTCGGCCGCGGCAGGCGGTCGAATACGGTCGGGCGGCCTTCCGGGTCGTTGCGGGTGCAGATTTCGCCGTCGGGCTTGTTGTAGATCAGCACGCGCCGCACCACGGCGGATTCTTCGCGCTTGATCAGGCGGCCATCGACGGCAATGGCGTCGAGCCGGTCCACGCGCTGGCCGAGGCTGGCCACCGCGCCGTTGACCTTGACCCGGCCTTCGCTGATCCATTGTTCGATATCACGTCGCGAGGCCAGCCCCATGCGGGCCAGGACCTTCTGCAGTTTTTCGCCGTGGGCGACGTGAGGGGTGGAATCGTCATGCTCGGTCATTCTAAGCACCTCCCGGTGTGTCAGTTCCGATTGAAAGGGCGCGAATCATACGCGCATCGACGTCCGCACGCACCGTTCGCGCACGCACGCCCAAGCCGCTCAGCCGAGTGCGGCGAGCGCATCGGCGGTGGCCTGCCGGATACGCGCCCAGTCGCCACCGGCGAGGCTGGACGCATCGATCATCCAGGTGCCGCCGACGCACATCACATTGCCGAGCGCCAGGTACTGCGCGGCGTTGCCCGCGTTGACGCCGCCGGTCGGGCAGAAGCGCACGTCAGTGAACGGTCCGCCGAACGCCTTGAGCGCGGCGATGCCCCCGCAGACTTCGGCCGGGAACAACTTGAAGCGGCGATAGCCCAGCGCATAGCCCTCCATGATTTCCGTTGCCGTGGCGATGCCCGGCAGCACCGGCACCGCACAGTGCACCCCGGCCTCCAGCACTTCCCGGCTGGCGCCTGGGGTGACCACGAACTGCGCGCCGGCCGCTTCCACCTGATCCATCATGCGCCGGTCGAGCACGGTGCCGGCGCCGATGCACAGCTCGGGACGCTCCTCGCGCAGCCGGCGTATCGCCGTCAGCCCGTGCGCCGAGCGCAGGGTGATTTCCAGCGTGCGCAGGCCGCCCGCCGCCAGGGCATCGGCCAGCGGCAGGATCTGCGCCTCGCTGCCGATGGTGATCACCGGCAGGATGCGCGCGCTCACGCACAGCTGCTCGATCAGGTCGTTCTTCTGTTGCATGGTCATGGGCAATCCTCAGGGCTTCAGGGGCACCAGTAGATCTCAAGCGGAGAATGGATGAAGGCGCGAATCGGCATCCGCAACGCATCGGCGTTCAAGGCCTGGCGCAGGGTCTCCAGCTTGGTCATGCCCTGGATCGCCAGACACTGCATGCGCGCCGCGGCCAGCAGCGGATAGGTCATGCTCAGGCGCTCGCGCGGCTCGCTCGGCGCGCACATCGCCACGCAGCGATCCGGGCAGTCCTGGCGCAACGCATGCTCGAGCCCCGCGCTGCCGGGGAACAGCGATGCGGTGTGGCCATCCTCGCCCATGCCCAGCACCAGCACGTCGATCGGCTGGCCGAGTTCGGCCAGACGTCGGTCCGCCAGTTGCGCGGCTTCCTCCAGGGTGGCCGCCGGATGATACAAACCGATGAACTGCGCCACGGCCGCGGCGTTCTGCAACAGATGACGACGCACCAGCCCCTCGTTGCTGGCCGCATCGCTTGGCGGCACCCAGCGTTCGTCCGCCAGGCTGATCTGCACCCTGGACCAATCCAGCTCGCGGCGCGACAGTTCCTCGAAGAACGGCACCGGGCTGCGCCCGCCGGATACCACCAGGCTGGCCACGCCGTGGGTGCGCACCGCGTAGTTCAGCACCTTGGCCGCGTCGTCAGCCATCAGCCGCGCCTGCCCAGCGGCGTCGGCCAGACTGTGGGCAACCACGCCGGTAGGCAGGTCGAGTTCAGAAATCGCCATACCAGGACCTCCCGTCACGAGTAATCAAGGCAATCGAAGCCACCGGCCCCCAGGAGCCGGCAGGATAGAGTTTGAGACTGTCGCCAATACGGGTCCAGCCGTCGACCAGCTGATCGCACCATTGCCAGGCGTATTCGACTTCGTCGCGGCGCACGAACAGGTTTTGATTGCCCTGCATCACCTCCAGCAGCAGCCGCTCGTAGGCATCGGGGATGCGCGCGCTCTTGTAGGTCTCGGAAAAATTCAGCTGCAGCGGCCCGCTGCGCAGGTGCATGCCCTTGTCCAGCCCCTGCTCCTTGGTCATCACCTGCAGGGAAATGCCCTCGTCCGGCTGCAGGCGGATGATCAGCCGGTTGCTGATCAGCGAGCGCTGCTCGGGCGCAAAGATGTAGAACGGCGGTTCCTTGAAGTGGATGACGATCTGCGACAGCTTCTGCGCCATGCGCTTGCCGGTACGCAGGTAAAACGGCACGCCGGACCAGCGCCAGTTACAAATGTCGGCGCGCAGGGCGACGAAGGTTTCCGTGCTGCTGGTGGCATTGGAGTTCTCTTCCTCCAGATAGCCCGGCACCGGCTTGCCGCCGGCGATCCCGGCCGAATACTGGCCGCGCACCACGCGCTGGCTGAGGATGTCCGGCGTGATCGGCGCCAGCGCCTTGAGCACTTTTACCTTCTCATCGCGGATGCTGTCGGCGGTGAGGTTGCTCGGCGGGTCCATGGCGATCAGGCAGAGCAGCTGCAGCAGGTGGTTCTGGATCATGTCGCGCAACTGGCCAGCCTGGTCGAAGTAACCCCAGCGGCCCTCGATGCCGACCGTTTCGGCCACGGTGATCTCCACATGCGAGATGTGGTGCTGGTTCCACTGCGTCTCGAACAGGCTGTTGGCGAAACGCAGGGCGATCAGGTTCTGCACCGTTTCCTTGCCCAGATAGTGGTCGATTCGATAGATCTGGCTCTCGGCGAAATACTGCGCGACCGCATCGTTGATCACCCGCGACGACGCCAGGTCATGGCCGATGGGCTTCTCCAGCACTACCCGCGCCTGCGCCGCCAGCCCGGCGCCGGCCAGGTGCTCGCAGATCGCGCCGTACACCGCAGCGGGCGTGGCGAAATAGGCGATCAGCGGCAGCTCGGCGCTGACGTTCTGCGCCAGCGCGGCGTAATCCTCGCCGCGGCGAAAATCCATGCGCAGACAGCGCAGACGCGCGAGAAAGCGTTGCAGCACGGCATCGTCCAGCTCGTGCGGCGGAATCTGGCGGCGCAGCGCCTGTTCGATCCGCGCCATCTGTTCGTCCGCCTCGCCGCCCTCGCGGGACAACGCCAGCAGCCGCGTATCGGCGTGCAACAGGGCGGCGCGATCGAGCTGATAGAGCGCGGGAAACAGCTTGCGCAGCGCCAGATCGCCCAGCGCGCCGAACAGGGCAAAGGTAATCGGTTCAACGTTGATAGCAGGCATAAGCACTCGTGGTCATTGCAGCGTGGCCGCCGGAGCGGGCGTTGCGTGATGCTCTTGTGCAACAGACAGGAATTGACGCAAAAGGCTCAAGGCGCCCGGACAATTTTTCCGCCGCGCCCGGCTCAGGCACTTTCCAGCAGGGGTTGCACGGCGACCCCGGCACCCTCCAGTCCCGGATACGGCGCCGTCACCAGCCACACCGGCAGCCCGTCGAAATAGCCGCTCATCTGCCCCTTGTCGCACAGGCTGTGGCGAAACTCGCTGGCCAGGAAGAACTCGACGAAATGCGGCAGCACCCCGCCGACCAGGTACACCCCGCCGCGCGCGCCGAGGGTCAGCACGTTGTCGCCCACCAGCCGGCCGAACCAGCGGCAGAACAGCTGCAGCACCTCGACGGCATAGGCTTCGCCGGTCAGGGCGGCGGCGGTCACCGCGGCCGGCGAATCGACCGTCACCGCGCGGCCGTCCAGCGCACTGCAGGCGCGATACAGCGTCAGCAGGCCCGGGCCGCTGAGCACCATTTCCGCATCCACGTGGCCAAACTGCCCGTGCAGATGGCGCCAGATCGCCGCCTCGCGCTCGTTACCGACCGGCAGGCCGATATGCCCGCCCTCGCCCGGCAAGGCGCGCCAGCCGCCACCCGGCATCGGCAACAGGCCGGCGACACCGAGTCCGGTGCCAGGCCCGATGACCAGCCGCACGCGCCCGGGCGCGGATTCGCCGTCGCACACGCAGATGCGCTCGCCTTCGCGCAGGCGCGTCATGCCCAGCGCCTGCGCGGTGAAGTCGTTGATCAGCAGCAACTGGCTGAGCCCCAGCTCCGCGCAGAACGCCGCGCGGCTGAGCTGCCAGTGGTTGTTGGTGAAGCGGAACGCATCGCCGTCCACCGGCCCGGCGCAGGCCAGGCACACCGTCTGCAACGCCTCCAGCGGCTGGTCGATCTCGGCCAGATAGGCGCGGATCGCCAGCTCGGGTCGCGTGTAGGCCGCCGTCGGCAGCACGCGAATCTGCTCGATATGCTGATCGCGCCACAACGCGAAGCGCGCATTGGTGCCGCCGATATCACCAACCAGCGCGATCCTCACTGCAGTGCCTCCAGGCTCTCGGTGAAGGCGCTGGCGCCCTGCTCCGCGCTGCTGAAGGCGGCACGCATGAAGCCGAACAGCTCGCGGCCGCAGCCGATACCGAGGTCTTCCGGGCGGATCGCCGGATCGCGTGCCACCCATTCGGCCGGATCGACCAAGGCCAGCAATTGGCCGGTTTCGCCATCGACGCGGATGATGTCGCCGTCGCGCACCCGCGCCAGCGGCCCGCCGTCCAGCGCCTCGGGGAAGATGTGGATGGCCGCCGGCACCTTGCCCGACGCGCCGGACATGCGCCCGTCGGTGACCAGCGCGACCTGATAGCCGCGATCCTGCAGCACGCCGAGGAACGGCGTGAGCTTGTGCAGTTCCGGCATGCCGTTGGCCTTCGGTCCCTGGAAGCGCACCACCGCGACGAAATCGCGCTCCAGCTCACCGGCCTTGAACGCCGCGGCCAGTTCGCCCTGATCGATGAACACCCGCGCCGGCGCTTCCACCACGCGGTGCTCGGGCGCCACCGCGGAGACCTTGATGACGCCGCGCCCGAGGTTGCCCTCCAGCACGCGTAGACCACCCTCGGGCGAGAACGGCCGCGCCACCGGCCGCAGGATGCTCTCATCCAGGCTCTGCGTCGGGCCGTCGCGCCAGACCAGTTGCTCGCCATCGAGGAACGGCTCCTGGATGTAGCGGCGCAGGCCCTTGCCGACCACGGTATGGACGTCCTCGTGCAGCAACCCGGCATCGAGCAGCGTGCGCACCATGAACGGCACCCCGCCGCAGGCATGGAAGTGGTTCACGTCGGCCTGGCCGTTGGGGTAGACCTTGGCCAGCGTCGGCACCACCTCGGAGAGGTCGGCCATGTCCTGCCAGGTCAGCTGGATGCCGGCGGCGCGGGCGAATGCCGGGATGTGCAAGGTGTGATTGGTCGAGCCGCCGGTGGCGTTGAGCGCGACCACCGCGTTGACGATGGCCTTCTCGTCGACGATCTGGCACAGCGGCATGTAGTTGCCGCCCTGATGGGTCAGGCGCGTGACCTGCCGTGCCGCCTCGCGGGTCAACGCATCGCGCAGCGGCGTGTACGGATTGACGAACGACGAGCCCGGCAGGTGCAGCCCCATGATCTCCATCACCACCTGATTGGTGTTGGCGGTGCCGTAGAAGGTGCAAGTGCCGGGGCTGTGGTAGGACTTCATCTCCGACTCCAGCAGCTCCTCGCGACTGGCCTTGCCCTCGGCGTAGCGCTGGCGCACCTCGGCCTTTTCCTTGTTGGGAATGCCCGAGGGCATCGGCCCGCCCGGCACGAAAATGGTCGGCAGATGGCCGAAGCGCAGCGCGCCGATCATCAGCCCGGGCACGATCTTGTCGCAGATGCCGAGCAGCAGCGCGGCATCGAACATGTTGTGCGACAGCGCCACCGCCGTGCTCATGGCGATCACCTCGCGGCTGGCCAGGCTCATCTCCATGCCCGCCTCACCCTGGGTCACGCCATCGCACATCGCCGGCACACCCCCGGCGAACTGGCCGACCGAGCCGACCTCGCGCAGCGCCTGCTTGATCAGCTCGGGAAAATGCTCATAGGGCTGATGCGCCGAGAGCATATCGTTGTAGGCCGAGACGATCGCCACGTTGGCCTCGTTCATCAGGCGCAGGCGCTGCTTGTCTTCGCTCGAAGCGCAACCGGCGACGCCGTGGGCGAAGTTGGCGCACTGCAGCTTGCCGCGCTGCGGACCTTCGCTGGCTGCCGCGGCCATCATCGCCAGATAGCGTTCGCGGGTCTTGCGACTGCGCTCCACCAGACGTTCGGTGACCTGCTGAACTCGTGGATGCATGCCTTACTCCCGTTGCGAATTGAGGACTCCGACAACCATAAACCATCCGCGGCGGGTTGAAGTTCCGAGGCGATGGGAAGGTGAGTCCATAGGTACGGAAGAACGGGGTCTTCGCGCCTGGTTGTTTGAGGCTGGAGTGGGGGTTATTAGAGCGGGTTTGGATTTTGCGTTTGGAGATCCGGGCGATTTCCGAGAACGCTGATGTCCCAGGCTTCGGCCACCCGGCCGAGTTGCCTGGAAGATCGAGAAGCTGGCTTTGCTGCGCTTTGTGCTTTTCCTGCACGGCCTGCCAGGCAGCACCAACCGCCCCTTTCAGGAGGCCGAGTGGAATCGTTGCGCAGGGGAGCGAGCGGCATGGATGCCGCGAGAGGCGTAAAGGGCCAGGGATGGCCCTTGTACGCCGGCCCCCGGAGCGACGATGGAGCGAGGGAACCCCGGCGCAGCCGGGGCCGGATGCAGGGGCAAGCGTTTTTGCTTACTTTTTTCGCGACTGAAAAAAGTGAGTCGCCCAGCGGGGCGAAACCAAGCTCACAAACGACTCGCCAATCGCCATGAAGCAAGGCACTCAGTCAACAAACTCAGGCAAAAACAGGCGGCGCCTCTCACAGGCGCCGCAACCAGCGGGCAACTACTTCAGATCGGCAATGCTCGCCCCAAAGTTGATATGAAACGGCACACCATCTAGCACCAGCGCCGGTACCGACTTGACGCCGGCAGCCTCGGCCTCGGCGATGCGCGACTTGTCCTGGCCCAGATGCACGACCTCCACCGTATAGCGCGAACGATCGATGGCACCGGCCACGCTGCTCTCGGCCGCGACGCATACGGGGCAGCCGGCGTGGTAGAAAATTGCTTTACTACTCATCATCGCACTCCTTCTATGGTGGCCTGCCGGATGCAGGCACATCCCGACCATAGACCACGCGGCCCGGCGAAAACAGCGGGCACCAAACGGTGGGGGCCCACCGCGCGGTTCAACCGGTTGAATCACGAGGGAAAAGCCATCAAACGTTCGCATAGCACCTACTACAAGCTGGAGGAGATCGTCGGCTGCAAGTGGTCGGTGTCGGTGCTGCTCGGCGTGGCGCAGGGCGTGAACCGCCCCGGGGCGCTGGAACGGCATATCGAAGGGATCTCCGCCAAGGTGCTGGCCGAGCGCCTGCGCAAGCTCACGGCCTACGGGCTGCTGAGCAAACACTGCTATCCCGAGCTTCCGCCGCGTACCGAATACGCGCTCACCGCCGCCGGCGACAAGCTCGTCGCCATCCTCCGGCAACTGCAGGAGCTCGACGTGGAGCTGGGCGAACAGGCCGGCGCCGAGCGCTAGCGCCCCCACAACCGACACCGCACCGTTCCCGCCGGTTCGCTTCCGGGTCGCGCGGATTCGACGACGTTTTGCCCGCCATCACCGCATGCGTCACACTTGCGCCCTTCGAGGGCCTGGCCCCTTTCCACAGTCGAATCCAACGCATGACCCGCTCCCCCGTTCGCCGTCTGATCTTCTCCGCGCTGCGCCGCCTGCAGTACCTCTGGGTGCGTTCGGAAACCATCAACCAGTCCGCCTTCACCCTCAAGCTCGATCGCAGCAAGCCGGTGTTCTACGTGCTGCAACAGGCGTCGCTGAGCGATCTGGCGGTGCTCGACGTCGAGTGCGCCAAGGCCGGGCTGCCGCGACCGGTGGCCGAGGTAGCGGTGGGCGAGCATGTCGAGCCGGCGGCGTTCTTCTTTCTCAATCCGGCAGCGAGCTGGTTCGGCCGGCGTACCCGGCTGGTCGCCCCGCCGACCCTGGTGCGGCTGGTCGGCGCGCTGGAGCACAACGCGGTGGAGAATGCCCAGATCGTGCCGGTCAGCGTGTTCTGGGGTCAGTCGCCGAACCGCGAAACCAGCGCCTGGAAGCTGCTGTTCGCCGATAGCTGGGCGGTCACCGGGCGGCTGCGCAAGCTGCTCAGCATTCTGGTGCTGGGGCGCAAGACGCGCGTGCAGTTCTCCGCACCGATCCAGCTCAACGAACTGGTCGCGCTGAACAAGGGCCACGAGCGCACGCTGCGCATGGTGCACCGCATGTTGCGCGTGCACTTCCGCAATCAGAAGACCGCGGTGATCGGCCCGGACCTCTCGCACCGTCGCAACCTGGTGAAGGGGCTGGTGCACGGCCCGCAGGTGCGCGAGGCGATCCGCGAGGAGGCCGCGCGCGAGAACATCGCCCTCGACAAGGCCGAAGCCCGCGCGCTGCGCTACGCCAACGAGATCGCCTCGGACTACGCCTACACCGCCGTGCGCTTTCTCGAAGTGGTGCTGTCCTGGTTCTGGAACAAGATCTACGACGGCATCCGCGTCAGCCATATCGAGCCGCTGCAGGACGCCGTGCGCGGCTACGAGGTGATCTATGTGCCCTGCCATCGCAGCCACATCGACTACCTGCTGCTGTCCTACCTGCTGTTTCGCAACGGCCTGACGCCGCCGCATATCGCCGCCGGCATCAACCTCAACATGCCGGTCATCGGCGGCCTGCTGCGCCGCGGCGGCGCGTTCTTCATGCGCCGTTCGTTCAAGGGCAAACCGCTGTACACCGCGGTGTTCAACGAGTATCTGCACACGCTGTTCAGCCGCGGCTTTCCGGTGGAGTACTTCGTCGAGGGCGGCCGCTCGCGCACCGGCCGCATGCTGCGACCGAAGACCGGCATGCTGGCGCTGACCCTGCGCAGCTACGTGCGCTCCTCGCGCCTGCCGATCCTGTTCGTGCCGGTGTATGTCGGCTACGAGCGCGTGCTGGAGGGCCGCACCTACCTGGGCGAGCTGCGCGGGGCGGCGAAGAAGAAGGAATCGATCTTCGACATCTTCAAGGTCATCGGTGCGCTCCGGCAGCGCTTCGGCCAGGTCTGGGTCAATTTCGGCGAACCGCTCAAGCTCAACGAGTTTCTCGATCAGGAACAACCGGGCTGGCGCCAGCAGAACCATGCGCCGGAGTTTCGCCCCGACCGGCTCAACGCGACGACCAACCGGCTGGCCGAACGCATCGCCCAGCGCCTGAACGAGGCGGCAGCGGTCAATCCGGTGAATCTGGTGGCGCTGGCCATGCTCTCCACCAGCCGCCAGGCGCTGGATCGCCGTTCGCTGGCACGCATTCTCGATCTCTACCAGCGGCTGCTGCGCGCGGTGCCGTACTCGCCGCACACCACGCTGCCGGAAGGCGATGGCGCCGCACTGATCGACTATGTGAAAAGCCTCGACCTGATCGCCGAACAGAAGGATGCGCTGGGCGACATCCTCTATCTGGACGAGCAGAACGCGGTGCTGATGACCTACTACCGCAACAACGTGATGCATATCTTCGCCCTGCCGGCGCTGCTGGCGAGCTTCTTCCAGAGCAGTTCGCGCATCAGCCGCGCGCAGATCCTGAGCTACAGCGAGGCGCTCTACCCGTACCTGCGCGCCGAGCTGTTCATGCGCTGGGAAGTGGACGAACTCGCGGCGGTGATCGACCAGTGGCTGGCGGCGTTCGTCGAGCAGGGGCTGCTCAAGGTGGACGGCGAAAGCTATGTGCGGCCGGCGCCGAGTTCGCGGCAGTTCGTCCTGCTCACGCTGCTCTCGCGGGTAATTGTGCAGACGCTGCAGCGCTTCTACATGGCCACCTCGCTGCTGCTCAACAGCGGCCAGCACAGCCTGACTGCCGAGGAGCTGGAAAACCTCTGCACGGTCATGGCCCAGCGCCTGTCGATCCTGCACGGGCTGAACGCGCCGGAGTTCTTCGACAAGAGCCTGTTCCGCCACTTCATCCAGGGCTTGCTGGAGCAGAACGTGCTAAGCGCCGACGCCAACGGCAAGCTCGGCTACCACGACGACCTCGGCGAGGTGGCCGAAGGCGTGGCCAAGCGCGTGTTGCCGGCAGAGCTGCGCCTGTCGATCCGCCAGGTCGCGCTGGAGCGCCACGAGGACGAGACGGCGCAACAGCCGGATGCCGATCAGCGCGACTAGCTCAGTCGCGGCGCTCCAGCAAACCGGCGTCGATCTGTTCCAGGCGGTTGACGCCGCACAGCGCCATCGCCGTGGCCAGTTCGGCCTGCAGGCTGGCCAGCAGACGACCGCCGCCTCGCCGCCGGCCGCCAGCGCCCAGGCCCAGGGGCGGCCGATCAGCACGCCCTGCGCACCCAGAGCGAGCGCCCGGAGCAAATCGACACCGCTGCGAATGCCGCCATCGAGCAGAATCGGCAGCCGCCCGCCGAGCGCCTCGACCACCGCCGGCAGCTGCTGAATGGTCGAGGCCACACCGTCCAGCTGCCGGCCGCCGTGATTGGAGACGACGATGCCATCGGCGCCGCAATCGAGCGCGCGCAAGGCGTCGTCCGGCTCCATGATGCCCTTGAGCACCAGCCGCCCCGGCCATTGCGCGCGCAGCCAGCGGATGTCGTCCCAGCTCACGCGCGGGTCGAACTGCGCATCCAGCCAAGCCTTGAAGGCATGCAGGTCGCTGGGATCGGCCACGCGATCGCTGAGGTTGCCGAAGTGATGCGGCTTGCCGCGAATCCCCACGTCGAGCAGCCAGCCGGGACGCTGCGCCAGTTGCGTGGCCTTGGCGAGCCGACCGCGCCAGCTGGCATCGAGCATGCCGTTGCGAATGTCGCGCCGACGAATCCCCGCAACCGGCAGGTCGACGGTGAACAGCAGCGTGTCGCAACCGTTGCGGCGCGCCTGCTGCAACAACCCCTGCACCGCATCGCGGTCACGCAGCATGTAGAGCTGGAACCAGCACTTCTGCACAGTTGCCGCGTGCACCTCGGCCAGCGAGCAGATGCCGACGGTGGACAGACTGAACGGCACGCCGACCGCCGCCGCTGCCCGCGCCGCCTGCACTTCGCCGCGGCGCGCATAGAGGCCGGCCATGCCCAGCGGTGCCAGCGCCAGCGGCATGCTGGCGGCCTGGCCGAGCAGTTCGCAGCGGGTGTCGAGGTTGTCCACGTCGCGCAGCACGCGCTGGCGCAGGTTGAGGCACTGCAAATCCTCGCAGTTGGCGCGCAGGGTCTGCTCGTCGTTCGCGCCGCCATCGATGTAATCGAACAGAAAGCGCGGCAGGCGCTGCCGGGCCAGGCGCCGGTAGTCAGCGCAGCTGGCGGCCAGCCGATAGGACGCAAGATTCATGGCGCGCTCCTCAACCGGTCACCCGCCGCCACAGCGCCCGGCTGACCACGCGCAGCTTGTCGCGCGGGGTGAAGCGCTTG
>AJXE01000026.1 GCA_000263395.1 Stutzerimonas stutzeri TS44 | reverse complement strand
CCCGAGATGCGGGCGCTTCTGAAATCGATTGCCGAGAAGTCCGGGACGGCGTTCGGCAAATGGCTGTTGGGTGAATGCGCCATATCCGGGATCTCGACGACGCACGTCCGTGAACTGGAGGCACAGCTCGGCACAAATCACACGTTGCGCAACGTACTGCGCAGCATCACTCAGCGAGTCCGGGACCAAATCCCAGGATTTCCGCTGGCACGAATAGCCATTGCCGTCAGGCGTGCAGCAAACCCGATCAATCCTGACGTCTACACGGCTGAGCGAATTCAACGCAGCTGCCAACTGATTCACGCCCTGCAGCAGGGTCTGAAACTGGATATCGATGCGCTCAGCACGGATGAGCGCATTGGTCTGCTACTAATGAGTGCGGCCTACAACGGCGGATTGCTCGATGTGGCTCAGCTGAATGCCATGCTCAGCACGACGCCAGACAGCATCGATTGGGTAGCGGGAATTCCCGAGATACGTCTGCCGCTATCGATCCGCGGCAATGCCGTCGCTGAATTTCGGCAGTGGTTCCCTGATCCGGCAACGCTGGCTCTGTTGATACGCTGCGTGGATGATGTTCAAAAAAGCACCGGCAAACTAAAGCGTAGAAATTGGCACATGCGCTGTGTCTGTGCATTCCTGAAGAAGGTTGAGGTACCTGAACAGTATCATCCAGAGAATCCCAGCGACCTGTTTGATTTTCTAAGGATGCAAATGCAGTTGCGGCTGCCGCAGGTGCTGGTGAATTTTGCCTGCCGCAAGGGTTTTGTCTCGCAGTCACTGCGCCCCTCATCCTGGGGCAATATTCTCGGCCTAGATGATCTCGAGGACCCTGCGGGGACTTATGACGATGAATCTGTTTCGGATGTAACTGAGGATAACCCTGACCCACCCGCATGGCTGGAGGAACTGCGCGATCGGATCCGGGACAACCTGCCCATAGAGAGCCCTTTACAAGCGGAGTCTCATGGAGAACTTCCCGGCCTAATCCAGGGTTGGCTTGCCTACATGCTGGGTGGCGCCTCCGCATACGGCCACAGTATTGGGCGAAGCACGATAAAGCGATATACCCAAGTACTAGGCGCAGCACTTTCCTCTCGGTTAGATGGCATAAGCATCTTCGAGCTCGAAATTGACGCGCTGGAACTTGTGTATGAATCCGCACTGGATGCTCAGGCCACAGATAGCAAACGGCGCACCCTGGCCAATGCAGTCCAGGAGTTTCACACGTTTCTGCAGCGTCGTTACAACTACCCGACAATCAGCCCCTACTCAATCCTAGGCATCGGCAAAGGTGTGACCAGGGTGGATGCTCGCATTATCAGCGAGGAGCAGTACAAATTGGTTATGCAGGCGCTCGGCACATGCGGGCTTGAGCTGCGAACGCCACGTCTGGTGACGGCTGCGAGGCTTTTGTTGATCTTGGGGTTCCGGTTGGGATTGCGGCGTAACGAGGCTCTAAAGCTTCGCCTACGTGATTTGCATCTGCCCGAATTTTCAGCAGCGGAGTGCGCGCATATTCAAGCTCGGCAATCGCATATGCGCAGGCTATCTAAAGATGAACAGGCCAGAATAGAGCTGCCCGTTGACCTGCTCATTCGCCCCCATGCACAGCGTGGGTTGAAAACCCAGAATGCGGTTCGGAGTTTGCCGCTGCGTGAGCTGCTTGAGCCCGATGAGCTCACGTTGCTGATCGACTGGTATCGAGAGCGGCAGCAGGAAGAAAGCCAAAATTCAACGTCGGAATTCCTGTTCTGCATCCCACAGCTGAGAACTCAGTGGGTCAGCGAGAGCTGCCTGTTCCCAGCTCTACATGACTGCATGCGAGCAGTCACGGGTTCCGAGTTCCTGCATTACCATCACCTGCGCCATTCCTGCGCTACGTGGTTTTTGCTCAAGTTGATGGGTGCGCAGAATGCGCTATCACCAGAGCTGATTTTCAAAGATCTGCCCCTTACCACTCGCTGGCTCAGAGGTGACCTCAGGTTGCGTAAGGCGATGTTGCCTGTAGAGGGCCCCACCCGGCGAATCGTCCATATTGTCAGTGCCATCCTCGGGCACGGCAGCCCAAAAACCACACTGTTGCACTACGTCCATAGCCTGCCTCAGATCATGGCAATGATGTGGCAGTGGAATCCCCAGAACTGGATATTCAACGCCGCAAACGTCGCCACGATAGCCGAAGTAAGCCAACCCACCATGAGCACTGAGCCCCGTGAAGGCATTTCAGCTGAGTGCGGCGTGCTACTCAACATCATCGGTCGCATTAGACTCCTGAAGGAGCGTAAGCGTGCTCGGAAGAAGGCGAGTCGAGGCCAGGCTGAACAGGTGGCGCAGAACTGGGCGATTGGGCGAATTCTGGCTATCGAGTCGATGCTGGCGTATGCCTCATATGCCGAGCAGACAGGTCGAGCGGTCAATCTCGACTGGGTCGAGTTTTCTGCCGAGGCGCGTGAAATGATGCTTGAGCGGGCACGCTGTATCCGCGATATGCAACAGCGACCGGGAGCAAGCAGCGCAAGCCCTAAACACAGGCTGCAACCTGCTCTGTATGCAGAAGGTTCGTCGTATCTGTCGCTGTTGCCCTCGCCTCCAAAGCATGGTGGGCGTGAGGCTGTGGCCGAGTATGCGCAGCGCCTCTACGACCTGCTCGAAGGCCCCGACAGCGAACGTGCCCAACGCGTGATTGATGATTTTGTTGAGCGCTGCTGGACGACGGAAACCACCCTGCGATTCCAGCGTGATCGTGACGAGGAACATGCTCAGGACTATTTGTGGCTGCTGACTGCCATAGGTATTCACGCTCGATCTATCGAGCTGATCGTGTACGACATCAGCAAACCCAAGGCTGCCAAGTCTTACTGGCGTCAGCAATTCGGAAACACTCGTCGGCCGTTCAGTCAGCACGCGCCAGAGAATAGCGATGTAGCGAATCCACATTTGGGCATCAGGGCGAAACTTGAACTGAAGGGTGAGGCTAAGCAGAACCATCACTCCGGCGCAGCCCTGCGCTACCTGATGCTGATGGCTTCCATCGACTGGCATTTCCGTGCCTGACCAAGTCCGGAGGGCATTCAGCCCTCCGGATCATCCTGCAGTTCCAGCAACTCACCCACCTCACAGTTCAGGTACTGGCAGATCGTCTCCAGGTCCTTGAGCTCCACCCGTTGCGCGGTCTCGTGATAGAGCCGCGTGAGGGTTCCGCGGTTGATCCCCGTGTCCCTAACCACGTCACTTATCTTCAATTTCCGCTCACCGAGTAGGCGAGATAAATGGCACTTGACCATCTCAATCTCCAAAAAATGATCTTCTAGAGATCATTTTGTACTTGCAAAGCCCAAAATGAGCGTTATATTGATCTTCAGGAGATCATTATGAGCTATCAGGAGCTCATAAGAATCCGCTGTCGTTCAATTTAGCAGAGAGGGCATTGCTATGTCTCACACCTATCTGACCACCGAGGAGCTGGCCACGCGTATGAAGTACGACGTGCGCACCATCCGTAACCGCCTGAAGGACTCGGTACTGCTCGAAGGCATCCATTACTTCCGCCCGTTTGGTGGTCGAAAGATCCTGTTCATTTGGGAGGCCATCGAAAAGGACATGCAGAAGCATTCCCGCACCTCCAGTTTGATACCTATGGCCGGCGGAGGCATTTGCCATGGGTAAGATTCGTGCCCGTGCCGACAACGAGAAGTTGTTCTTCGACTTCACTTATCTGGACAAACGCTGCCGTGAGCAAACCACGTTGCCTGATACGCCGGCCAATCGAAAAAAGCTGGAGAAAATCCTTGAGCGTATTGAGGCAGAAATCACGCTGGGAAGCTTCGACTATGCCACTTACTTTCCGCAACGCAGCAAGGTTCAGGAGTTCGCAAGACTGCGGGCTGGCTGCGCGATATTGAAGACTCCACCATTTAGGGACTTCGCCGAACGCTGGTTCGACGAAAAGCGTGTGGAGTGGCGCGACACACATACAACGACGGTACGTCAGACCCTTGATAAATACCTGCTACCAACATTCGGCAGACAAGAAGTCAGCGCCATCACCAAGGCAGAAATCCTGTCCTTCCGCTCGGCACTCGGCAAAGTTCCCGGGCTGAAGGGGCAGGCTCTGTCAGCGACGCGAATCAACCACATCATGACGCCATTGCGCATGATCCTTAGTGAGGCGGCTGACCGGTTTGAGTTTACTTCACCGTACCTCAACATCAAATCGCTGAAGGTTCCCAAGACCGATGTGGAGCCGTTCACTCTGGATGAAGTGCTGCAGATTCTCGGTGCCGTGCGCGAGGACTTCCGCAACTACTACACGGTGCGCTTCTTCACCGGGATGCGCACGGGAGAAGTCGACGGCCTGCAGTGGAAATTCGTCGACTTTCAGAGGCGGCAAATCCTTATCCGCGAAACTTGGGTCGGTGGCCGGCTCGACTACACGAAGAATGACGGCTCGCAACGCGAAATCGACATGTCTGGCCCGGTGTACAAGGCCCTGCTCGATCAGCAGAAGAAGACGGGGAGTGGTCAGTTCGTCTTCTGTTCTCGGGAAGGTACGCCTTTTTCGTACCGCAACATCAACAACAGGGTTTGGTTTCCGCTGCTGCGTCATCTGGGGCTGCGCCAGCGACGCCCTTACCAGACCCGCCATACGGCTGCGACCCTTTGGCTGGCTGCAGGCGAAAACCCGGAGTGGATTGCCCGGCAGATGGGCCACACAACTACAGAGATGCTGTTCCGCGTCTACTCGCGCTACGTGCCTAACTTGACCCGACGTGACGGAAGCGCCTTCGACAATCTGATCCAAGCCAATTTGAAGACTGAGGAGTACTCACATGAAATTGATCAACCGCAGCAACGTCACGTACCTGCATCCGGCGATGGAAGCTCGTGAACACCAGTACTTGAAGCATTTGGCTTCTGCCATGAGCCACTACCTCGAGAGCCCCAACGGCAATGAACTGGTCTGCATCCTTGGCTCCGGCTACGAGAAGAACAACCGCCAGGCGCTCGATACCTGGGTCGCCTATCACCGTAATGAGGTCTTCGAGAAACGGTTGGAGGGGCGCAGCCCGCTGGACTTCCTGATCGAAAAGCTGGAGAGCATGCTCAACAACTAAAGTAACGAAGGGGCCGAAAGGCCCCTTCTGCTTAGGTGCTTTCAGATGGGTTGGGAGTTGTGCCTGATTGTGGCTAATACTCAATCTCTGCGAAGTAACCGGCATGCCATCTCACCGTGCGGCACGCTTTGGGCACAGAATTGGCACAGCCTGAAAAGCCGCCGCTAGATGACACTGAGGGCAGTGCTCATCGCAGCCTGAGAGCTGGCATCAAGGGAATTTTGCTGGAGGGCGCCGATTCAGCAGCGGAAGCGGCGAAGCCTTAGAAAAAGGCCATTGAATCAAGAGGATATGGCGCACCTGGCGGGATTCGAACCCACGACCCTTGCCTTCGGAGGGCAATACTCTATCCAGCTGAGCTACAGGTGCGTATGTGTTGCGGCGAACTATTTGACCACTAGCCTGCACCCTTCTCAACTCGATGATCACTGCCTTCGGAGGGCAGTACTCTATCCAGCTGAGCTACGGATGCGTTGCGGGGCGCAATCATACGCATGTCCTCCGCAGGCGTCCATGCCGGCCGGGGGCGCGGTTGTCGGCGTGACGCGGTGCGACCGCCGGACGGCTGCCGGCGTTGCGGACGGCTGTTACCCTTGCGGGCGCACGGCCGCGGCGGCCGTGTGGGTTTGGATCGCTGAGGGGGGCACGTGGGTCATATCAAACTGTGGGATGCGCCACTGCGGATCTTTCACTGGCTGTTCGCCGCGTCGGTGACGGGCGCCATCGTCAGCGGCTGGATCGGCGGCAATCTGATGGTCTGGCACGGGCGCCTCGGCCTGCTGGTGCTGGGCTTGCTGGTGTTCCGCCTGCTGTGGGGCTTCGTCGGTTCCACCTATGCGCGCTGGTCGCGCATCTTCGCCGCGATGCTCGGGGTGCGCGACTACCTGCGGGACAACTGGCGCGAGGCCGGGCACAACCCGCTCGGCGCATTCTCGGTGCTGGCGATGCTGGGGCTGGTTGCTTTCCAGGTGGTCAGCGGGCTGCTGGCGACCGACGACATCGCCTTCCAGGGGCCGCTGTATGCGCTGGTCGACAGCGCGACCGGCGACTGGCTGAGTGGCCTGCATCGCCAGGCGAAGTGGCTGCTGCTGGGGCTGATCGGCCTGCATCTGGCGGCGATCGGCTGGCATGGACTGGTCCGGCGCAAGCCGCTGGTGCGGGCGATGATCGGCGGGCGCGCCCGGCGTGAGCATCCCGCGCAGCAGGATGCCCGCGGTGGCTCGCTGCTGGCGGCCGCGCTGGCGGTTATCGTGGCGGTGGGCAGCGTGTGGGCGGTGCAGGTGGTGGCGGAGCGGATGAAGCCGGCACCCGCCGCGGCGGCGCCCAGCCTGGACTGGTAGGAGGCACGGCCGGTCGCGGCAGGCGACCGGCAGGCCGGAGCGCTTATTCGGCGCGGAATTTGTCGTGGCAGGATTTGCAGCTGCCGCCAACGTCACCGAAGGCCTTCTTGATCGCAGCCTGATCGCCTGCCGCGGCGACCTTGGCGAGCTGGTTGGCGGCGGCGGTGAAGTCGCGGCCGATGCGCCCGGCTTCGTCGAGGTTCTGGAAGAACTCCGGCTTCAGGCGGGTCTGGTCGCCCAGCTGCGCGGTGGTGGTGTCCGGACTGTAGAGACTGCCCATGCCGGAGTTGGCGATGGCGGCGATGGCGTTGGCGGCGGCGGCGACCTTGGCCTGGTCGTAGGACTCCTCGCCGTCGACCACCTGGGCCTTGATCTTGCCCATGTTCCACGACATGAACTGGTAGCCGGCCTGGCGGGTTTCGACCATTTCTTCCGGTTTCAACTGCGCCTGCGCGGCGGTGCTGAGCAGCAGAACGGCAGTCGCGACGCCTGTCATCAATGCTTTCACGAATAGCTCCATTTTTCGGTCAACGGGATGCGGCGGCCTGGCCGCCGGCGCGTGACTATACCGTGCGGGGTGGCGGGCAATGGGTAACAAGGCGTAACAGACGCGCCCGTGCAGCAGACCGGTCAATGGCAGGACAACGCCGCGCGCCATGAACTTGCCGGCCGGCTGGCCGCGGTCCTAGCATGACCATTCGCAGTAACGAAGCGGCAGGAACCGGACGCCCGAGGACGGTTCAGATCATCGTCGCGTTAGCCAAACTTTCCGCAGCGGGCCTGCCGCTACGATGTCCGAGGAGACTGCCATGCAACTCAAAGACCCCGCGCTGTTCCGCCAGCAGGCCTATATCGATGGTGCCTGGCTGGATGCCGACAGCGGCCAGACCATCAGCGTGAACAACCCGGCCACCGGCGAGATTCTCGGCGCGGTGCCGAAGATGGGCGCCGCCGAGACCCGCCGCGCCATCGACGCGGCCGAGCGCGCGCTGCCGGCCTGGCGCGAGCTGACCGCCAAGGAGCGCTCGCAGAAGCTGCGCCGCTGGTTCGAGCTGCTGCTGGAGAACCAGGACGACCTCGGCCGCCTGATGACCCTGGAGCAGGGCAAGCCGCTGGCCGAGGCCAAGGGCGAGATCGCCTACGCCGCCTCCTTCATCGAGTGGTTCGCCGAGGAAGCCAAGCGCATCTACGGCGACACCATTCCCGGCCATCAGAAAGACAAGCGCATCATCGTCATCAAGCAGCCGATCGGCGTGACCGCGGCGATCACGCCGTGGAACTTCCCCTCGGCGATGATCACCCGCAAGGCCGGCCCGGCGCTGGCGGCCGGCTGCACGATGGTGATCAAGCCGGCCTCGCAGACGCCGTTCTCGGCGCTGGCGCTAGTCGAGCTGGCCGAGCGCGCCGGCATTCCCAAGGGCGTGCTCAGCGTGGTCACCGGTTCGGCCGGCGACATCGGCAGCGAGCTGACCGCCAACCCCAAGGTGCGCAAGCTTTCCTTCACCGGCTCCACCGAAGTCGGCGCCAGGCTGATGGAACAGTGCGCGCCGGGGATCAAGAAGGTTTCGCTGGAGCTGGGCGGCAATGCGCCGTTCATCGTCTTCGACGATGCCGACCTCGACGAGGCGGTGAATGGCGCCATGCAGTCCAAGTACCGCAACGCCGGGCAGACCTGCGTGTGCGTCAACCGCATCTATGTGCAGGACGGCGTGTACGACGCCTTTGCCGAGAAATTCCAGGCTGCGGTGGCCAAACTGCGGGTCGGCAACGGCCTGGAGGAGGGCACCGACGTCGGCCCGCTGATCGACGACCGCGCCGCCGCCAAGGTGCGCGAGCACATCGCGGACGCCGTCGCCCAGGGCGCGCGACTGGTCGCCGGCGGCCAGGCGCATCAGCTGGGCGGCAGCTATTTCGAGCCGAGCGTGCTGGTCGATGTGCCGGACAGCGCCAAGGTGGCCAAGGAAGAGACCTTCGGCCCGCTGGCGCCGCTGTTCCGCTTCAAGGACGAGGCCGAGGCGATCGCCAAGGCCAACGACACCGAGTTCGGCCTGGCTTCCTACTTCTATGCCCGCGACCTGGGCCGCGTGTTCCGTGTCGCCGAGGCACTGGAGTACGGCATGGTCGGCATCAACACCGGGCTGATCTCCACCGAGGTGGCGCCGTTCGGCGGGGTCAAGTCGTCGGGGCTCGGCCGCGAAGGCTCGAAGTACGGCATCGAGGATTACCTGGAGATCAAGTACCTCTGCATGGCGCTCTGAGTCCCTGCGCCGGCCCGGCCGTGCATCGGCTCGGGCCGGCGTCAGCCAGCTGCATGGCGGTGCCGACCATCGGCGCAAGGCCGGTGCGCGGCTGATGCCGGTGATGTGATCAGGTCGGTGCCAGCGCCGGCAGCAGGTAGGGTTCCCACAGCGCTTCGCGCAGCGTCGGACGGAAGAAGCCGAAGTGGCCGATGCGCGCCACGCCGACGTCGGCCGGCGCGATGCGCTGCATGGTCTTCGGCGCCGAGCGGTAGAAGCCGTGCAGCGAGGCGGTGTTCTGCGCCGACATCATTTCGTCGTCGCTGAACGAGAGCGACAGCAGCGGCGTGGTCACGGCATCGAAGGCGCGCTGCAGCGACTCGCCCTCGGCGCCCACCAGATACTCCGGGTGCAGGCACCAGCGCCGCCACTGACGGATCACCCCGGCCGGCAGATCACCGACCGCACCGATGCGCTTGCCCGGGAAGTAGCCGAACAGCGGCGTCAGCACAGGCGCCAGGCCGTGCCACAGCAACCAGGCCTGCCGGCGGATCTGCGGGCTGTTGTCGCGCCAGTAGCCGCTGCCGGCGGCGATGGTGATGATCCGCGCGAGGCGCTCATGCCCCTCCACCAGCGGCAGGATCTGCGCACCCAGGCTGTGCCCCAGCCAGTACAGCGGCAGATCGCCGGCAGCCGTGGCGAGCGCATCGAGCATCGCGCTGCCGTCGTCGCGCCCCCAGTCGAGCACGTTCACATCCAGCGCGCGCAGCGAACCGGACAGCGATTCGCCGATGCCCAGGTAATCGAAGGTCACCGCCAGATAGCCGCGCCCGGCCAGCCAGCCGGCGAAGTCGCGGTAGAAGCGCTGTGGCACGCCGATGGCCGGGGCGATCAGCACGGCCCCCAGCGGCTCGCCGCGCGGCGCGTACCAGCGGCTGGCCAGCGGGCGGCCCCTGCGGTTTGCCAGGGTGCGGGGCTGGAATTCGGGTGCAGCCATTGTTGTTCTCCGGGGCGACGGGTGCGTGGCAGTATAAGGCGTTCGGAAGATTCTTCTAGAAAGTTATTCTAGTATCGGAGCGCGCATGGCCCGCAGCAGCCGCAAGCAGGAAATCCTCCAGGCCGCCCTGGCCTGTTTCAGCGAATCCGGGGTGGATGGCACCACCATCGAGATGATCCGCGACCGCTCCGGCGCCAGCATCGGCAGCCTCTATCACCACTTCGGCAACCGCGAGCGGATCATCGCCGCGCTCTATCTGGAGGGCATCGGCGAGTACGCAGCGCTGCTGGAGGCGGGACTGATCGACACGCTGGACGCCGAGGCCTGCGTGAAGCTGTTCGTCACCAGCTACATCGACTGGGTGGTGGCCAACCCGGACTGGGCGCGCTTCGTCCTGCACAACCGCGGGCGGGTGGAGGCCGGCGAGCTGGGCGACCGGCTGCGCGAGGTCAACCGCGCCCATGGCGAACGGATCGGCGCGGTCCTGCGCCGGCATCGCGAGGCGGGCGCGTTCAAGGCGATCCCCGGCGAGTGCTTCGTCTCGGTGGTGATCGGCCCGGCACAGGACATGGCGCGCAACTGGCTGGCCGGGCGCAGCAAGCGGGCGCTGGCCGATCATCGCGACCTGCTGGCGCAGATCGCCTGGGACAGCGTGCGCGTCTAGCGAAGGCTGACGAATGGCGCGGCTCACCCGGCCCGTTCCGTCCATCGCAGCCAGGCGGGAAAAACCATCCCGCGCTTGTTGCCCTGGGGGGTTTCTGATATAAAGCAGCGCTCTTTTCTAGGGGCCCGGTATCTTTGTGCGCAACGTGACCGGTAAGACCCCCATGAAACGTGGCGCTGAGCGCCGAACTGACAAGTGAATTCAAGCGGCCAACCCATGCCGGGTTGGGCATGTGGTTTAGAGGGCTGAGGCATGTCGAGAGTCTGTCAAGTTACCGGTAAGGGTCCGGTAACCGGGAACAACATTTCCCACGCGAACAACAAAACCCGTCGTCGTTTCCTGCCGAACCTGCAGCATCACCGCTTCTGGGTCGAGTCCGAGAAGCGCTTCGTGCGTCTGCGCGTTTCCGCCAAGGGCATGCGCGTCATCGATAAGCGTGGCATCGACGCCGTTCTGGCCGAGCTGCGCGCCCGCGGCGAAAAGGTTTAAGGAGAAAATCATGCGTGACCTGATCCGTTTGGTGTCCAGCGCCGGTACCGGCCACTTCTACACCACCGACAAGAACAAGCGCACCACCCCCGACAAGATCGAGATCAAGAAATTCGATCCGGTCGTGCGTAAGCACGTGATCTACAAGGAAGCCAAGATCAAGTAATTGATCGGCCCTTGAAGAAAAACCCGCCTTTCGGCGGGTTTTTTCATTTCCGGACGGGTGTTTTATCCCGCCGTGCGGATGGCATCGGCGAAGCGCTCGATCATCGCGTCGATCTGCGGCTTGTCGACGATCAGCGCCGGCGACAGCGCGATGGTGTCGCCGCTGGCGCGCACCAGCAGGCCGTTCTCGAAGCTCTGGCGGAACACCTCGTAGCCGCGCTTGCCGACGCCGTCGGCATGGGGGGCGAACTGCAGGCCGCCGACCAGCCCGACGCTGCGGATGTCGATCACGTTGGGCAGGTTCCGCAGGCTGAACAGTGCGTCCTGCCAGTAGTCTTCCAGCGCGATGGCCTTCTCGAACAGCTGCTCGGTGCGGTAGATCTCCAAGGTCGCCAGCGCCGCGGCGCAGGCCACCGGATGGCCGGAGTAGGTGTAGCCGTGGAAGAACTCGATGGCGCTCTCCGGGCCGCTCATGAAGGCCTCGAACAGGTGATCGGCGACGCACACCGCGCCCATCGGCACCGCGCCGTTGGTCAGGCCCTTGGCGCAGGTGAGGATGTCCGGCGTCACGCCCCAGCGTTCGGCGGCGAAGGCCTTGCCGACGCGGCCGAAGCCGGTGATCACCTCGTCGAAGATCAGCAGGATGCCGTGTTTGGCGGTGATCTCGCGCAGGCGCTGCAGGTAGCCCAGCGGCGGCAGGATCACCCCGGCCGAGCCGGACATCGGCTCGACGATCACTGCGGCGATGTTTTCTGCGCCATGCAGCGTCACCAGCCGCTCCAGCTCGTCGGCGCGCTCGACGCCGTACTGCGGCAGGCCGCGGCTGAAGGCGTTGCGCTGCAGATCGAGGGTATGCGGCAGGTGATCGACGCCCGGCAGCAGGGCACCGAAGGCGCGGCGGTTGTTCGCCATGCCGCCGACCGAGATGCCGCCGAAACCGACGCCGTGATAGGCCAGTTCACGGCCGATCAGGCGGGTGCGGGTGCCCTGGCCGATGGCGCGCTGGTACGCCAGGGCGACCTTCAGCGCGGTGTCCACCGATTCGGAGCCGGAGTTGGTGAAGAACACCCGGTTCAGCCCCGGCGGGGTGATGCGGCTGAGCTGCTCGGCCAGCTCGAACGGCAGCGGGTGGCCCATCTGGAAGGTCGGTGCGAAATCCATCTTGGCGATCTGCCGGCTCACCGCCTCGCTGACCTCGCGGCGGCCGTGACCGGCGTTGCAGCACCACAGCCCGGCCGTGCCGTCGAGGATCTGGCGGCCGCCGCTGGTGGTGTAGTACAGCCCCTCGGCGCTCTCCAGCAGGCGCGGGCCGGCCTTGAACTGGCGATTGGCGGTGAAGGGCATCCAGAAGTGATCGGGCGATGCGGACGGATGAAGATCGTTGGCCATGACGGGCTCCGGCAGAGGCGACAGGTTCGACGGCGGGATCGTGCGTCGGCGACGAGCCGTGCGCACAGTGGGGTCGTTCGAGTCTATGTTTAATAAAACGAACAAAACAAGGCAAAAACCGCGGCCTTCGTAAAAAATATTGATAGCCCCCGCGCCGCTGGTTTAGGGTGCCTTTTCCTGCAGCCGAACAACCACAAGAGGACGCCTCATGACCACCCTGACTCTCGCCGACTGGCAACAGCGTGCCCGTGACCTGCGCATCGAAGGGCGTGCCTTCATCCAGGGCGAATACACCGCGGCGGCGGACGGCGCCCGGTTCGACTGCATCAGCCCGATCGACGGTCGGCTGCTTGCGCAGGTGGCCAGCTGCGACCAGGCCGATGCCGAACGCGCCGTGGCCAGCGCGCGGGCGGCATTCGACGCCGGCGTCTGGGCGCGGCTGGCGCCAGCCAAACGCAAGGCGGTGATGATCCGCTTCGCCAGCCTGCTGGAGGCGCACGCCGAGGAGCTGGCGCTGCTGGAAACCCTCGACATGGGCAAGCCGATCGGCGATGCGCTGGCGGTGGACGTTCCCGGCGCGGCGCGGGCACTGCGCTGGAGCGGCGAGGCGATCGACAAGGTCTATGACGAAGTCGCGCCGACGCCGCACGACCAGCTCGGGCTGGTGACCCGCGAGCCGGTCGGGGTGGTGGCGGCCATCGTGCCGTGGAACTTCCCGCTGATGATGGCCTGCTGGAAGCTCGGCCCGGCGCTGGCCACCGGCAACTCGGTGGTGCTCAAGCCGTCGGAGAAGTCGCCGCTGACCGCCATCCGCATTGCGCAACTGGCGCTCGAGGCGGGCATTCCGGCCGGCGTGCTCAACGTGCTGCCGGGCTACGGCCACACCGTCGGCAAGGCGCTGGCGCTGCACATGGACGTCGACACCCTGGTGTTCACCGGCTCCACCCGCGTGGCCAAGCAGCTGATGATCTATGCCGGCGAATCCAACATGAAGCGCGTCTGGCTGGAGGCCGGCGGCAAGAGCCCGAACATCGTCTTCGCCGACGCGCCCGATCTGCAGGCGGCCGCCCAGGCTGCGGCCGGCGCCATCGCCTTCAACCAGGGCGAGGTCTGCACCGCCGGCTCGCGGCTGTTGGTGGAGCGTTCGATCAAGGCGCGCTTCCTGCCGCTGGTGGTCGAGGCGCTCAAGGCCTGGAAGCCGGGCAACCCGCTCGATCCGGCGACCAACGTCGGCGCGCTGGTGGACACCCAGCAGCTCAACACCGTGCTCGGCTACATCGAGGCCGGCCGCGCGGCGGGGGCGCAGGTGCTGCTCGGCGGCCAGCGCACCCTGGAGGAAACCGGCGGGCTGTACGTCGAGCCGACGATCTTCGACGGCGTCGGCAACGCGATGAAGATCGCCCAGGAGGAGATCTTCGGCCCGGTGCTCTCGGTGATCACCTTCGACAGCGCCGAGGAAG
Organism: Stutzerimonas stutzeri TS44; assembly: GCA_000263395.1. Classification (GTDB taxonomy): domain Bacteria; phylum Pseudomonadota; class Gammaproteobacteria; order Pseudomonadales; family Pseudomonadaceae; genus Stutzerimonas; species Stutzerimonas stutzeri_C. Next base: position 39,775 of record AJXE01000026.1, on the reverse strand, counting down.
CCGTCGCCATCGCCAACGACACGCCTTACGGCCTGGCGGCAGCGGTGTGGAGCGCCGACCTGTCGAAGGCGCACCGCACCGCGCGGGCACTGCGTGCAGGCAGCGTGTGGGTCAACCAGTACGATGGCGGCGACATGACCGCGCCGTTCGGCGGCTTCAAGCAGTCCGGCAACGGCCGCGACAAGTCGCTGCACGCCTTCGACAAGTACACCGAGCTGAAGGCCACCTGGATCAAGCTGTAGGGCGCGCTCAGCCGGCGCTGGCCAGGCGCACCTGGTTGCGGCCGACGCGCCTGGCGGCGTAGAGCGTCTGATCGGCCTCGGCGGCGTGGCCGTAGCGGTCGTTGACCTGCTTGAAGTGGTCGAGATCGAGTATCACCACGCTGGTCGGCTTGCTCGCGCGGCTGGCGCGCTGCACTTCGGCGAGCGCGCCCTCAGGCAGCATCGTGGCACTCCTCCCAGATCGTGCGCAGCCGGTCGGCCAGTTGCAGCGGGTCGAAGGGTTTGTGCAGCACGGCGCGCATGCCCAGCCGGGACAGCTCGTCGTGCTCCTCGAACTGCAGATTGCCGGTCAGGAACACCACGGGTACGTCGCTCAGGTCGATGCGTTCGGCGAGCTGGCGCAGCAACTCGACGCCGTCCATCTGCGGCAGCATCACGTCGAGCAGGATCAGCTGCGGCGCGAAGGCCTCGACCTGCTCCAGCGCGGCCTGACCGGACGGGCAGCTGAGCACCTCGAAACCGCCGAGCTTCTCCAGCGCGATGCGGGTGATCACCTGGATCGACGGCACGTCCTCGACATGCAGAATGCGTTTGAGCTCTCTCATCGGGCGCCTTCCTCGGCCGTCGCGGGTGGCTCGCAGGGCAGTTCGAACCAGAAACAGGCGCCTTCGCCTTCGACCGAATCGAAGCCGATGCGTCCGCCCATGTGCTCGATCAGCTCCTTGCTGATCGCCAGGCCCAGGCCGGTGCCGCCCTGCTGGCGACTGTCGGACGAGTCGGCCTGGGCGAACTTCTGGAACACCCGCTCGCGAAAACCGGCGGGGATTCCCGGACCCCGGTCTCGGACGCTGACGCGTACCCGGTCGTCACGTCGCTCGGCACGCAGCTCGACGGTTTCCCCGGGCGGGGAGAATTTCGCCGCGTTGGCCAGCAGGTTGCTCAGCACCTGATGCAGGCGCCGTTCGTCGACGCGCACCCGCAGGGCCTCGCCGGGCTGCAGTTGCAAATGCACGCCGTGGCGTTCGGCGTAGCCGCGATTGCCACTCAGCGCCTGCTGCAGCAGCGGTTGCAGCGCCTGCACGCGCGGGACGAAGCGCATCTTGCCGGCGGCCAGCTTGTCCATGTCGAGCAGGTCGTCGATCAGCGCGCCGAGCCGCTGGCTGTTCTGGTAGGCGATGTCCAGCAGCTCGCGCATCTCGCCCGGCACCACGCCCATGACATCGGAGCCGAGCAGCGCCAGCGCGCCGGTGATCGAGGTCAGCGGCGTGCGCAGCTCGTGGCTGACGGTGGAGATGAACTCGCGCTGCAGGCGCTCGATGCGCTTGCGTTCGGTGATGTCGTGCAGCACCGCCACCGCGCCCATCGGCTCGCCGGCGGAGGTGTACAGCGGATCGGCGTTGACCAGCACGTGGCGCGGCGCGTCGCCGGCGATCAGGGTCATTTCCTCGTTGCTGATGCGCTCGCCGTGCAGCGCGCGCCACAGCGGAATCCGCTCGGCCGGCATCGGCGTCACGCCGTCGGGCAGGCACAGCCGGTAATGCGCGCTCCACTCCTGCACGCGGATCGGCAGCACATCGGCGCGGTGCCACTGCTTGGCCTTTTCGTTGAACAGCGTCAAGTTGCCGGCCGCGTCGCAGGCGATGACGGCTTCGGACAGCGCTTCGAGCAGGCGGCGGTTCATTTCCTGCTGCTTGTCCAGCTCGAGCTGTTCGGCCTTGCGCGCGGTGATGTCGGTGACCAGGCCGTGCCAGAGCACCGAGCCGTCGGCCTGCGGCAGCGGCGTGGCGCGCGCTTCGATCCAGATCAGGCCCTTGCGCGGGTGATCGATGCGGTGTTCGGCATGCCAGCTGCTCAGGCTGGAGGTGGCCTGGCGAATGCTGCGCAGCAGTGCCGGGCGGTCTGCGAGCGGCACCCGCGCGAAGATCGGCGCGATGCTGGTGCTCAGCTCGGCGGGCGTCAGCGCGTAGATCGCCTCGACACCTTCGCTGACGTAGAGGAAGCGTCCCGGTGCGTTCGGCCGCCACTGGAACTGGAAGAGCATGCCCGGCACCTGCGCGGCGATCTGCTGCAGGCGCAGGCGCAGCTGCTCCTGATAGGCCAGGTCGTAGGCGCTGATCAGGTAGCCGCGCGGCGCGTCCTGTTCGTCGCGAATCGGCGCGACGCTGAGCAGCACCGGCACCTCGGCGCCGTTGCGATGGCGCAGCTGCCAGCGCGACATTTCCCGCCGGCAATTGGGCAGCGGCGTGGTGAGCGCGGCGAAGTCGCTAGCCAGCGGCCGGCCCAGTTCGGCGCTCAGCACCGCGGCGTGCCGCTGCAGCGCGCGCGGGTCGAACAGCCCGACCAGCGGCTGGCCGAGCAGCTCCTGCTGGCTGAAGCCGAGCAGCCGCTCGGCGGTGGGGGTGAGGCTGGCGATATGGCCGTCGATGTCGGTGACCAGCACCGCCGAGGTGGCGCTGTCGAGCATTGCCTGCTGCAGCGCGGCCTGTTCGGCGTGGCGGTGTGCCAGCAGGCGCGTCTCGAACAGGCGCATGACCTGGCGGCTCAGACGCGCCAGGGTGTCGCGCTGCTCGGCGTCGAGCTGGCGCGGCTGGCGGTCGATGACGCAGAGCGTGCCGAGCTGGTAGCCATCCGGGGTGCTCAGCGGCGCGCCGGCGTAGAAGCGGATGTGCGGGTCGCCGGTGACCAGCGGGTTGTCGGCAAAGCGTGGGTCCTGCTGCGCATCGGCGACTTCGAAGATGCCGCTGCCGGCGATGGTGTGGGTGCAGAAGGAGATTTCCCGCGGGGTTTCGCTGACCCCCAGACCCACGCGGCTCTTGAACCACTGGCGGTGCTCGTCGACCAGCGAGATCAGCGCGATCGGCGTACCGCACAGGCGCGCGGCGAGCACGGTGAAGTCATCGAACTGGTCTTCCTCGGGCGTATCGAGGATTTCGTAGCGCAGCAGCGCCGCCAGCCGCGACAGCTCGCGGGGCGCGGAGGGCGCCGGGGGTGACGCTGGGCTCGGTGGCGTTGACTGCATGGAAGCCTGCACGGTTGCTTGGATCGGGTGGCTAGCGCCCCAGGGGCTGTCGAGGTCTCGTCGCGAGCCGCGTTGCCGCGCCGAATGTCGCCAGCCCGGCGCGGGACGACGGTGATTCAACAGACCCTAGTATCGGCCAGCCGCCCAGATGCTGCGAATCTGATCGGCCAGGCGCATCGGATCGAACGGTTTGATGATCACGTCGCGGGCGCCGAGGCTGCGCAGGTGTTCGATCTCGCGCGGCTGCACCTTGGCGGTCATAAAGGCCACCGGCACCTGCGTCAGATCGATGCGTTCGCTCAGGCACCGCAGTGTCTGCGGACCGTCCATGCCCGGCATCATAACGTCCAGCAGGATGAAGTCGGGGGCGAAGGTCTCGACTTCGTCCAGTGCCTGCGTGCCCGAGGCGCAGGAGAGCACCTGAAAGCCGCCAACCACTTCGAGCGCAAGGCGGGCCACGGCCTGGATGGACGGATCGTCCTCGACGTGGAGGATGCGGCGTAGTTCACTCATGCCAGGTGCTCCGGGGAGGGCGAGTCAGGATCGTGCGGGGCGGGCGCTGCGACGGGCAGCTCGAACCAGAAGCAGGCGCCCTGGCCTTCGACCGAATCGAAGCCGATGCGCCCGCCCATGCGTTCGATCAGCTCCTTGCTGATAGGCCCAGGCCGGTGCCGCCCTTCTGCCGGGCATCGGACGAATCGGCCTGGGAGAACTTCTCGAAGATCCGCGTGCGCATCGCCTCCGGCACGCCGGGGCCCTGGTCGCGCACGCCGACCCGGACGCGCTCGCCGCGCTGCGTGCCGATCAGCCCGGCCGCCGGGGCCGACCTTTCAGGCGGCGCAAGCGACCATTGGGTCGCACCCCGGAACTTTGTCGGTTGCCGAGTCTCTCAACAGCTTCTTGAATCATAGGTGGAGCTGCCGCGACCGACTGTTGCGGCGGGCCGGGACGAACTCATGCAGTTGGCGAGCAAACGAAGCGAAAAGGGGATAGGGATGCTGCCGGGGGCGGATGCGCAGACGCTGATGGCCCTGATGCACGCGCGTGGCGAAGTGGCGCGCCTGAGCGCGCGCGATCAGCTGTTCAGCACCCTGCTTGGCGGGGTCAATGCGGTGCTCTGGGCCTTCGACTGGCAGGCGCAGCGGATGGTCTATGTCAGTCCGGCCTACGAGCAGATCTTCGGTCGCTCGGCGGCGCTGCTGCTGGCCGACTATGGCGAGTGGCGCAACAGCATCTACCCCGACGACCTGGACTACGCACAGAAGAGCCTGCTCGAGGTGCTCGACGAGGGCGCCGTGGAAACCCGCGAGTACCGCATCATCCGCGGCGACGGCCAGCTGCGCTGGTTGAGCGACAAGTGTTTCCTCGGCCGGCGTGCCGAGAACGGCCAGGGGCCGATCATCGTCGGCATCGCCGAGGACATCACCGAGAAGAAGCAGCTCGAAGGCGAACTGCAGCGCCTGGCGACCACCGACGTGCTGACCCAGAGCAGCAACCGGCGGCACTTCTTCGACTGCGCGCAGCGCGAATTCGAGCATGCCCAGCGGTTCGCCTCGCCGCTGGCGTTCCTGCTGCTGGATATCGATGACTTCAAGCGGATCAACGATACCCACGGTCACCCGATCGGCGACCAGGTGCTGCAGCGCGTCGCCCGCTGCGGCTCCTCGGTGCTGCGCCGCGGCGATGTGTTCGGCCGTATCGGTGGTGAGGAATTCGCCGCGGTGCTGCCCGGCTGCCAGCCGGACCTGGCCGAGCAGATTGCCCAGCGCCTGCAGCGCGAGATCCAGCGGCTGTCGTTCAACCTGCCGAACGGCGCACGCTTCAGCGTCACCGCCAGCTTCGGCCTGACCTACCTGCGCGCCAACGACAGCGAACTGGCCGCGGTGTTCGCCCGCGCCGATACCGCGATGTACAAGGCCAAGCGGCTGGGCAAGAACCAAGTGGTGGTCGGCTAACAGGCGCTTCGATTGCAGCACTGGAAGCTGGAACAGTGTTGCTGGTGCACGGAATCAGGACTCCACTGTTCCAGCTTCCAGCTTCCAGCTTCCAGCTTCCAGCTTCCAGCTTCCAGCTTCCAGCTTCCAGCTTCCAGCTTCCAGCCCGCCTACGGCAACGGCTGCTGCTGGGTGATGCAGTGGATGTTGCCGCCGCCCAGCAGAATCTCCCGACCCGGCACCATCACCACCTCGCGCTCGGGAAACAGCCTGCGCAGAATGGCTTCGGCCTCGCTGTCGTACGGGTCGTCGAAGCTCGGCGCGACGATGCCGCCGTTGACGATGAGGAAGTTCACGTAGCTGCCGGCCAGGCGGATCGTTGCGGCGCGCGTCTGGCTGCCTTCGGCCGGCTGTACGCCAGCGCATTCCGCCTCGCTCGCATACAGCGGGCCGGGAATCGGCATCTTGTGCACCTTGAGCGCGCGGCCGCGGGCGTCGCGGGCCTGGTCGAGGCAGCGCAGCGCCTCATGGCAGCGCTCGAAGTTGGGATCGCTGGCATCGTCGGTCCAGGCCAGCAGCACCTCGCCGGGCCGCACGAAGCAGCAGAAGTTGTCGACGTGGCCGTCGGTCTCGTCGTTGTACAGGCCCCACGGCAGCCAGATCACCTTGTCGATGGCCAGGTGCTCGGCGAGCACCGCCTCGATCTCCTCGCGTGACAGCTGCGGGTTGCGGTTGCGGTTGAGCAGGCATTCCTCGGTGGTGATCAGCGTGCCTTCGCCGTCGACGTGGATCGAGCCGCCTTCGAGCACGAAACCTTCGGTGCGGTAGCGCTCGCAGCGTTCGATCTCAAGGATCTTGCGTGCCACCTCGTCATCGCGCTGCCAGTCGGCATACAGCCCGCCATCCTCGCCACCCCAGGCGTTGAAGCTCCAGTCGACGCCGCGCAGGCCGCCCTTGCCGTCGATGACGAAGGTCGGCCCGGTGTCGCGCACCCAGGCGTCGTCGCTGCTGATTTCCACCACGCGGATGCGCGGATCGTCGAGCTGCTCGCGGGCGGCCAGGTATTGCGCGGCCGAGGCGCACACGGTCACCGGCTCGAAACGCGCGATGGCCTTGGCCACGGCGGTGAAGGCCTGCTGCGCCGGGCCGGCGTCGTTGCGCCAGTTGTCCGGGCGCTCCGGCCAGACCATCCAGGTCTGGCTGTGCGGCGCCCATTCGGCGGGCATGTGGAAGCCGTCTTGGCGGGGCGTGGAGGTGAGGGTGGTCATCGCGATCTCTCTCGTAGGGTGGAAAACCGCGCAGCGTTTTCCACCGAGGGTGCAACGGTGGAAAAGGCCGTTGGCCGTTTTCCACCCTACGTTCATTCCGACGGCGTCTGACCGTCGAGGGTGCGGATCGGGCCGTAGAGGTTCGGCCGGCGGTCGCGGAACACGCCCCAGGCGCTGCGGATGTGCTCCAGCTGATCGAGATCGAATTGGTGCACCAGCACGCCCTCGCTGGTCTCGTCCATTTCCTCGACCTTGGCGCCGAACTGGTCGGCGATGAACGACGAGCCGTAGAAGGTGATGTCGTAGCCGTCCTGCTCCTCTTTACCGACGCGGTTGCTGGCGATCAGCGGCATCAGGTTGGCGCCGGCATGGCCCTGCTGCACGCGCTGCCAGTGGTCGCGCGAGGTGATATTCGGGTCGTGCGGTTCGCTGCCGATGGCGGTGGGGTAGAACAGCAGCTCGGCACCCATCAGCGCCATGCTGCGGGCGGTCTCGGGGAACCACTGGTCCCAGCAGATGGCCACGCCGATGCGCGCGTAGCGGGTCTGCCAGACCTTGAAGCCGCTGTCGCCGGGGTTGAAGTAGTACTTCTCGTGGTAGCCGGGGCCGTCCGGGATGTGGCTCTTGCGGTAAACGCCGAGCAGCGAGCCGTCGGCGTCGATGATGGCGATGGAGTTGAAGCGCGCGCGTCCGGCCTGCTCGAAGAAGCTGATCGGCAGCACCACCTTGAGCTCGGCGGCGACTTTCTGGAAATGCCGGATCGCCGGGTTGTCCTCGACCGAGGTGGCCAGCTGCAGGTATTCGGGGTTGGGCTTCTGGCAGAAGTAGGGGGTCTCGAACAATTCCTGAATCAGGATGATCTGCGCGCCCTTGGCGGCGGCTTCGCGCACCAGCTTCTCGGCGTTGGCGATGTTCGCCTGGCGATCCCAGGAGCAGGCCATCTGAGTGGCGGCGACAGTGACGGTACGGGACATGGGGGCCTCGCTGAGTTGGACTTTCAGGCTGGAGTGATTCTAGGCGATAGGGCAGCTATAAGCTGCAAGCCTCAAGCTTCAAGTAAAAAAGCGGAAGAGCTTGCCGGGCGTTCCATGCCAGCCGCCACACTGATTTGCTTGCAGCTTGCAGCTTGCAGCTTGCAGCTTGCAGCTTGCAGCTTGCAGCTTGCAGCTTGCAGCTTGCAGCTTGCAGCTTGCAGCTTGCAGTTGGGTAGGGTGGGCTTCAGCCCACCGGGGCCGCCGCTGTTGGTGGGCTGAAGCCCACCCTACGGCTGCAGAGCAGCTTGCAGCCGCCCTCAGACCGTATGCAGGTACCAGTTGTATTCGAGGTCGGAGATCGAATGCTCGAACTCGGCCAGCTCGCTTTCCTTGCAGGCGACGAAGATGTCGATGTAATCCGGGCTGATGTAGCGCGCCATGATCTCGCTGTCGTCGAGCTGGCGCAGGGCGTCGCGCAGGTTGGACGGCAGGCTCGGTTCCACCTGTTCGTAGGAGTTGCCCTCGATCGGCGCGTTCGGCTCGATGCGGTTGGTCAACCCGTGGTGGATGCCGGCCAGTACGGAGGCGAGCAACAGGTAGGGGTTGGCATCGGCGCCGGCGACGCGGTGCTCGATGCGCACGGCGTCCGGGCTGTCGGTCGGCACGCGCAGCGCCACGGTGCGGTTGTCCAGGCCCCAGCACGGTGCATTGGGCACGTAGAACTGCGCGCCGAAACGGCGATAGGAGTTGACGTTGGGGCAGAGGAAGGCCATCGACGCGGCCATCGTCTCCTGCACGCCGCCAATGGCGTGACGCAGAGCCTGGCTTTCCAGCGGGTTGTCGGTAGCGAAGATGTTGTTACCGTCCTTGTCGAGCAGCGAGATGTGCACGTGCAGCCCGTTGCCGGCCTGGCCCGGGTAGGGCTTGGCCATGAAGGTGGTGTCCATCTCGTGGTCGTAGGCGATGTTCTTGATCAGCCGCTTGAGCAGCACCGCGTAGTCGCAGGCCTTGATCGGGTCGGCGACGTGATGCAGGTTGACCTCGAACTGCGCCGGGGCGCTCTCCTTGACGATGGCATCGGCCGGAATGCCCTGTTCCTTGGCGCCTTCGAGAATGTCCTGCAGGCAGTCGACGTACTCGTCGAGGTCGTCGATCAGGTAGACCTGGGTCGACTGCGGGCGCTTGCCGGAGATCGGCGAGCGTGGCGGTTGCGGCCGGCCGTTCACGTTCTCCTGGTCGATCAGGTAGAACTCCAGCTCGAAGGCGGCGCAGATGGTCAGGCCCAGCTCGTCGAAGCGTCCCACCACCTGGCGCAGCACCTCGCGCGGGTCGGCGAAGAACGGCTCGCCATCGCGCTCGTGCATGGTCATCAGCAGCTGTGCGGTGGGGCGGCGCTGCCAGGGCTCGCGGCTGAGCGTGTTGGGAATCGGGAAGCAGGTGCGGTCCGAGTCGCCGATGTCCATGCCCAGGCCGGAGCTTTCCACGGTGATGCCGTTGATATCCAGGGCGAACAGCGAGGCGGGCAGGTTGATGCCTTTCTCGTACACCTTGTGCAGGCTGGCGCGTTCGATGCGCTTGCCGCGCACGACGCCGTTCATGTCTGCAATGAGGAGGTCGATGTAGAGCACCTCCGGGTGTTCCTTGAGAAACGCGTTCGCTTCGTTGAGCTGAACTGCACGCGGCGGGGGAAGCATGATGAAGCACCTTAATTGTTAAAAATTTCAATCATCAGACTGCTCGATTAGGAGTCAATCCGAAAGCCAGACGCCTGTCAATAGCGCCCCGTGACGCCCCATGATGGCCCAGTATGGGCGCTTACGGGGCATGTTTTGTGCCCGGCGCACGGCGCGGGAAAAACCGCGGGATCGCCGCTCCGTTCGGCTATTGTCTATAAAAATGAACAAGACTACTCTCCGGTAGGCCATCAACCGGAAGACGAGCATCCCATGTCGCGCAAGCCCCTGATCGGCGTTTCCGCCTGCACCCGCATGATCGGCCAGCACGGTTTCCATATCGCCGGCGACAAGTACCTGCGCGCCGCTGCCGTCGCCGGCGTACCGCTGATCATCCCGGCGCTGGACGAGCTGATCGACCAGGCCACGCTGCTGGAGAGCCTTGATGGCCTGCTGTTCACCGGCTCGCCGTCGAACGTCGAACCGCAGCATTACGCCGGGCCGCAGAGCGCACCGGACACCCCCCACGATCCGCCGCGCGACCGCCTGACCCTGCCGCTGATCCGTGCCGCCGTGCACGCCGGCATTCCGGTGTTCGGCATCTGTCGCGGTTTCCAGGAAATGAACGTGGCCTTCGGGGGCAGCCTGTTGCAAAAAGTGCACGAGGTGGCGCCCTACCAGGACCATCGCGAGAACCCCGAGGCGCCGCTCGATGAGCAATACGGCCTCAGTCACGACCTGCACGTGCAGCCCGGCGGCCTGCTGGAGCGCCTCGGCCTGCCGGCGCATGTCCGCGTCAATTCGGTGCACGGCCAGGGTGTCGAGCGTCTGGGCGCGGGGCTGCGTATCGAGGCGCTGGCGCCGGACGGGCTGATCGAGGCGTTCTCGGTCGAGGATGCCCGCAGCTTCGCCCTCGGCGTACAGTGGCACCCGGAATGGAAGGTGCACGAACACCCGCATTACCTGGCGCTGTTCCAGGGCTTCGCCGAAGCCTGCCGGGAACGCGCGAGACAGCGCTGATCGGACGCGGCGCCAACACCCAACCCGAGGTCATCATGACTACCCAGCTCGACCAGCTCACCGGCTGGCTCAAAGAACGCAAGATCACCGAAGTGGAATGCCTGATCAGCGACCTGACCGGCATCGCCCGCGGCAAGATCTCCCCGACCAGCAAGTTCCTCGGCGAGAAGGGCATGCGCCTGCCCGAGAGCGTGCTGCTGCAGACCGTCACCGGCGATTACGTCGAGGACGACATCTATTACGAACTGCTCGACCCGGCGGACATCGACATGTTCTGCCGCCCCGATCCCAATGCGGTGTTCCTCGTGCCCTGGGCCATCGAGCCCACCGCCCAGGTGATCCACGATACCTACGACAAGATGGGCAACCCCATCGAGCTGTCGCCGCGCAACATCTTGAAGCGCGTGTTGAAGCTGTACGCCGACCGTGGCTGGCAGCCGATCGTTGCGCCGGAGATGGAGTTCTACCTGACCAGCCGCTGCGAAGACCCGGACCTGCCGTTCCAGCCGCCGATCGGCCGTTCCGGGCGTCAGGAGACCGGCCGCCAGTCGTTCTCCATCGACGCGGCCAACGAGTTCGACCCGCTGTTCGAGGACATGTACGACTGGTGCGAGGCCCAGGGCCTGGACCTCGATACGCTGATCCACGAGGAAGGCACCGCGCAGATGGAGATCAACTTCCGTCATGGCGAGGCGCTGCATCTGGCCGATCAGATCCTGGTGTTCAAGCGCACCATGCGTGAGGCCGCGCTCAAGCACAACGTCGCCGCCACCTTCATGGCCAAGCCGATGACCGGCGAGCCGGGCAGCGCCATGCACCTGCACCAGAGCGTGGTGGACCTGGAAAGCGGGCGCAACGTGTTCTCCAACCCCGACGGCTCGATGAGCCAGCTGTTCCTGCATCACGTCGGCGGTCTGCAGAAGTACATCCCCGAGCTGCTGCCGCTGTTCGCCCCCAACGTCAACTCGTTCCGCCGCTTCCTGCCCGATACCTCGGCGCCGGTGAACGTCGAGTGGGGCGAGGAGAACCGTACCGTCGGCCTGCGCGTGCCGGATTCCGACCCGCAGAACCGTCGCCTGGAAAACCGCCTGCCGGGTGCCGACGCCAACCCCTACCTGGCTATCGCCGCCAGCCTGCTGTGCGGCTACATCGGCATGGTCGAGGGGCTGAATCCGAGCCCGCCGGTCAAGGGCCGCGGCTACGAGCGGCGCAACCTGCGCCTGCCGCTGACGCTGGAAGCGGCGCTGGAGCGCATGGAGAACTGCCGCGAGCTGCGCAAGTACCTGAGTCCGAAATTCATCACCGGCTACGTCGCGGTCAAGCGCACCGAACAGGAGAACTATCACCGGGTCATCAGCTCCTGGGAGCGCGAGTTTCTGATGCTCTCGGTGTAGAAGCAGCCGGAAGCTCTGAGCTTCAAGCTTGCAGAGCCGGAGCCGGAGCCGGAGCCGGAGTCAAAACCAAAACAATCGATGGGAGGTGACCGATGAGCGATTCGCAAACCCTGCACTGGCAAGCCCTGAGCCGCGACCACCACTTGCCGCCGTTCACCGACTACAAGGCGCTGAACGCCAAGGGCACGCGCATCATCACCAAGGCCTCCGGCGTCTACCTGTGGGACAGCGAGGGGCACAAGATCCTCGATGCCATGGCCGGCCTGTGGTGCGTCAACCTCGGCTACGGCCGCGAGGAGCTGGTCGAGGCGGCGACGAAGCAGATGCGCGAGCTGCCCTACTACAACCTGTTCTTCCAGACCGCGCACCCGCCGGCGGTGGCGCTGGCCAAGGCGATCGCCGATGTCGCGCCGGCGGGGATGAACCACGTGTTCTTCACCGGCTCCGGCTCGGAGGCCAACGACACCGTGCTGCGCATGGTGCGCCATTACTGGGCGGTCAAGGGCCAGCCGCAGAAGAAGGTGGTGATCGGCCGCTGGAACGGCTACCACGGCTCCACCGTGGCCGGCGCCAGCCTCGGCGGGATGAAGGCCATGCACGAGCAGGGCGACGGGCCGATCCCCGGCATCGAGCACATCGACCAGCCGTATTGGTATGGCGAAGGCGGCGAGCTGTCGCCGGAGGAGTTCGGCGTGCGCGTCGCCGAGCAGCTGGAACAGAAGATTCTCGAGGTGGGCGAGGACAAGGTCGCCGCGTTCATCGCCGAACCGATCCAGGGCGCCGGTGGGGTGATCATCCCGCCGGACAGCTACTGGCCGAAGATCAAGGAAATCCTCGCGCGCTACGACATCCTCTTCGTCGCCGACGAGGTCATCTGCGGCTTCGGCCGTACCGGCGAATGGTTCGGCAGCGACTACTACGGCCTCACGCCGGACCTGATGCCCATCGCCAAGGGCATGACTTCGGGCTACATCCCGATGGGCGGTGTGGTGGTGCGCGACGACGTGGTGCGCACGCTCAACGAGGGCGGCGAGTTCTACCACGGCTTCACCTATTCGGGGCATCCGGTGGCTGCCGCGGTGGCGCTGGAGAACATCCGCATCCTGCGCGAGGAGAAGATCGTCGAGCGGGTCAAGAGCAAGACAGCACCCTATTTGCAATCGCGCTGGCAGGCGCTCGCCGAGCACCCGCTGGTGGGCGAGGCGCGTGGTGTCGGCATGCTCGGCGCGCTGGAGCTGGTGAAGAACAAGAAGACCCGCGAGCGCTTCGCCGAGGCGGGGGTGGGCATGCGCTGTCGCGAGCACTGCTTCCGCAACGGCCTGGTGATGCGCGCGGTCGGCGACACCATGATCGTGTCGCCGCCGCTGGTGATCGCCGAGGAGGAAATCGATGAGCTGATCGACAAGGTCCGGCTGTGTCTGGATATCACCGCCAAGGACGTGCTGGGCTGACAGGCTGTTGAAAAACTACCTGCGTAGCCATTGCGGCGTTAAAAACAGGCTCAAAATGCTCATTTACAACTCGTAAACTGCGCTTTTTCGCCTGTTTTTGCCTTGCACTGGCTGCCTCGCCTACGTTTTTCAACAGCCTGCTAAGGTTCCGTGCGAGGGGGGCGCGCTCTGTTGAAAATGCGCCCCCGACCTTGCCAGACTGCGCGCTGCGCGTGGCCGGCGTTTACCGACGGTGAGCCGCTGATGGCCCGCCGCGCTGCTGATGGACTGTTCCACTGCCCCGATATAAACGACAACAGGAGCTGCACGGATGAATCCCTTCGCCAAGACCCTACTCGCCATGACGCTGGCCGGCACTGTTGCCGGGGCTGCGCAGGCCGAAGAAAAGGTACTGCACGTCTACAACTGGTCCGACTACATCGCCGAGGACACCCTGGAGAACTTCACCAAGGAAACCGGCATCAAGGTCGTCTACGACGTCTTCGACAGCAACGAGGTGCTGGAAGCCAAGCTGCTGGCCGGCAGCTCGGGCTACGACGTGGTGGTGCCGTCCAACCCGTTCCTCGCCAAGCAGATCAAGGCCGGGGTGTTCCAGAAACTGGACAAGTCCAAGCTGTCGAACTGGGACAACCTCGACAAGAGCCTACTCAAGGCACTGGAGCCGAGCGATCCGGGCAACCAGTACGCGATTCCCTACATGTGGGGCACCATCGGTATCGGCTACAACGTCGACAAGGTCAAGGCCGTGCTCGGCGACAACGCGCCGGTGGATTCCTGGGACCTGGTGTTCAAGCCGGAGAACATCGAGAAGCTCAAGGCCTGCGGCGTCTCCTTCCTCGATTCGCCGACCGAGATCCTGCCGGCCGCCCTGCATTACCTGGGCTACGCGCCGGACAGCGACAAGACCGCCGAGCTGAAGAAGGCCGAAGAACTGTTCCTGCAGATTCGCCCGCACGTGGCCTACTTCCACTCCTCCAAGTACATCTCCGACCTGGCCAACGGCAACGTCTGCGTGGCCATCGGTTACTCCGGCGACATCTACCAGGCCAAGGCGCGCGCCGAGGAAGCCAAGAACGGCGTCAAGGTCGGCTACAAGATTCCCAAGGAAGGTGCCGGCAGCTTCTTCGACATGGTCGCCATCCCCGCCGATGCGAAGAACGTCGACAACGCCCACGTCTTCATCAACTACCTGCTGAAGCCGGAAGTCATGGCGCCCATCGTCAACTACGTGCAGTTCCCCAGTGCCAACGCGGCGGCCACGCCGCTGGTGGATGAGGCGATCCGCACCGATCCGGGCATCTACCCGAGCCAGGACGTGCTGCAGAAGCTCTACACCTTCCCCGACCTCGATCCGAAGACCCAGCGTGCCATGACCCGCAGCTGGACCAAGATCAAGTCCGGTCGCTGAGGGCTGGCGAAAGCCCCGGCAGCCGCCGTGCTGCCGGGTGGCGATAGGGCGAGGGATGGCCGAGCCAACGGGAGTTGCGTCAGTCAGTAGTCCGCTGGCGCAGCTTTTCCTCGCGCAACACTCGGTTTTTGTTGCGTCACCTGTTGATTTTCAGAGGTTTTTCCAATAAACAGCCCGGCTTTCCCCTCGGGGCAACGCACGGCCTGAAACCAGAGGACTCATCCCATGCGCTCGACCCTCACCTCGCTGATCATCGCCGCCGCGTTCGCCGGCGCCGCCACGGCCCAGGCGGCCACGGTGCACATCTACAACTGGTCGGATTACATCGGCGAAACGACGCTGGCAGAGTTCGAGAAGGAAACCGGCATCAAGCCGGTCTACGACGTCTTCGACTCCAACGAAACCCTCGAGGGCAAGCTGCTGGCCGGGCGCAGCGGCTATGACGTGGTGGTGCCGTCCAACCACTTCCTCGGCAAGCAGATTCGCGCCGGCGCCTTCCAGAAACTCGACAGGTCCAGGCTACCGAACTGGGAGAACCTCGATCCCGCGCTGCTCAAGCAACTGCAGAAGAACGATCCGGGCAATGCCCATGCCGTGCCTTATCTCTGGGGCACCAATGGCATCGGCTACAACGTGGAGAAGGTCAAGGCCGCGCTCGGCGTCGACTCGATCGACTCCTGGGCGGTGCTGTTCGAGCCGCAGAATGCCGAGAAGCTCGCCAGCTGCGGCATCGCCATGCTCGACTCGGCCGACGAGATGATCCCGGCCGTGCTCAACTACCTGGGCCTGGACCCCAACAGCGAGAATCCCGCCGACTACCGCAAGGCCGAGGAGAAGCTGCTGGCGGTGCGCCCGCACGTGCGCTATTTCCACTCCTCCAAGTACATTTCCGATCTCGCCAATGGCAATATCTGCGTCGCCGCCGGGTTCTCCGGCGATGTGTTCCAGGCCGCCGCGCGCGCCGAGGAAGCCGGCAAGGGCATCGAGATCGCCTATGCCATTCCCAAGGAAGGCGGCAATCTCTGGTTCGACATGCTCGCCATCCCGGCCGATGCCGGCAACGTCGAGCAGGCCCACGCTTTCATCGACTACCTGTTGCGTCCCGCGGTGATCGCCGCGGTGAGCGACTACGTCGGCTACGCCAACCCCAACCTCAAGGCGGGCGAACTGATGGATCAAGAGGTACGCAACGATCCTGCGGTCTACCCGCCGCAGGAAGTGCTGGATCGCCTGTATGTCTCGGCCGAGCTGCCGGCGAAGATCCAGCGGTTGATGACCCGCAGCTGGACCAAGGTGAAGTCCGGCAAATAGACACCCGGGCGCTTGCCGCCCGCTGCAACGACCATCGATATCCGGCGCTGGCCGGCCAATCTACATTTCCGGGAGATCGCGCATGGCCGTTGCCTCCAGCGCCTACAAGAAGGCCCTCACCGGCGAGAGCCAGAACAAGCAGGTGCTGCTGAAGATCGACCGCATCACCAAGAAGTTCGATGAGACGGTGGCGGTCGATGACGTCTCGCTGAGCATTCACCAGGGCGAGATCTTCGCCCTGCTCGGCGGCTCCGGGTCGGGCAAATCGACGTTGCTGCGCATGCTCGCCGGCTTCGAACGACCGAGCGAGGGGCGGATCTTCCTCGATGGCCAGGACATCACCGATCTGCCGCCCTACGAGCGGCCGATCAACATGATGTTCCAGTCCTACGCGCTGTTCCCGCACATGACGGTGGAGCAGAACATCGCCTTCGGCCTCAGGCAGGATGGCCTGGCCAAGGCCGAGGTCACCCAGCGCGTCGGCGAGATGCTCGGCCTGGTGCAGATGACCCAGTACGCCAAGCGCAAGCCGCACCAGCTCTCCGGCGGCCAGCGCCAGCGCGTGGCCCTGGCGCGTTCGCTGGCGAAAAGGCCCAAGCTGTTGCTGCTCGACGAGCCGATGGGCGCGCTGGACAAGAAGCTGCGCTCGCAGATGCAGCTGGAGCTGGTGCAGATCATCGAGCGCGTCGGCGTGACCTGCGTGATGGTCACCCATGACCAGGAAGAGGCCATGACCATGGCCGAGCGCATCGCCATCATGAGCCAGGGCTGGATCGCCCAGGTCGGCAGTCCGATGGACATCTACGAGACCCCGGCCAGCCGGCTGGTCTGCGAGTTCATCGGCAACGTCAACCTGTTCGACGGCGAGCTGGTCGAGGACCTCGAAGACCACGCGGTGATCGCCTGCCCGCAGCTGGAGCGGCCGATCTACGTCGGCCACGGCATCAGTACCCGCGCCCAGGACAAGCGTGTGACCTACGCCCTGCGTCCGGAGAAGCTGCTGATGAGCCTGGAGAAACCGGTGCTCGAGCTGCCCGACTACAACTGGGTCGAGGGCGTGGTGCACGACATCGCCTACCTCGGCGGCCACTCGGTGTACTACATCAAGCTGGCGTCCGGGATGCTGCTGCAGGCCTTCGTCGCCAACGCCGAGCGTCACGTCAAATGGCCGACCTGGGAGGAGCGGGTGTACCTGCACTGGCTCAGTGACAGCGGCGTGGTGCTGCAGGCATGAGCCGCCGGCCCGCGCTGAACAACGGCCGCCGGCTGGTCATCGGCGTGCCGTTCCTCTGGCTGATGCTGTTCTTCCTGCTGCCGTTTGCCATCGTGCTGAAGATCAGCTTCGCCGAAGCCGACGTGGCGATTCCGCCGTACACCGAGATATTCCGCTACGCCGAGCAGCAGCTGCAGGTGTTGATCAACCTGGGCAACTACATCTTCCTCAGCGAGGACGAGCTGTACCTGGCGGCCTACCTCGGCTCGCTGCGTATCGCCTTCTTCAGCACGATCCTCTGCCTGCTGATCGGCTACCCGATGGCCTATGCCATCGCCCGCGCGCGCAAGGATCTGCAGACCGTCTTCCTGCTGCTGATCATGATGCCGACCTGGACCGCGATCCTGATCCGCGTCTACGCCTGGATGGGCATCTTGAGCAGCAACGGCCTGCTCAACGGCCTGCTGCTCGATCTCGGGCTGATCGACACGCCGCTGCAGATCCTCAACACCGACATCGCGGTGTACATCGGCGTGGTCTATTCCTACCTGCCGTTCATGATCCTGCCGCTCTACGCCAACCTGGTGAAGCACGACCCGAGCCTGCTGGAGGCGGCGTCCGACCTCGGCGCGCGCAACCTCACCAGTTTCTGGAAGATCACCGTGCCGCTGTCGAAGAACGGCATCATCGCCGGCTGCATGCTGGTGTTCATCCCGGTGGTCGGCGAGTTCGTCATCCCCGAGCTGCTCGGCGGCCCGGAGACGCTGATGATCGGCAAGGTGCTCTGGCAGGAATTCTTCAACAACCGCGACTGGCCGGTGGCCTCGGCGCTGGCGGTGCTGATGCTGGCGATCCTGCTGGTGCCGATCATCCTCTTCAACAGAAACCAGGCTAAGGAACTGGAGGGCAAGCTATGAAACGCTGGAGCTTCTCCAACCTGATCCTGGTGCTCGGCCTGCTGTTCATCTACCTGCCGATGGTCATCCTGGTCATCTACTCGTTCAACGATTCGCGGCTGGTGACGGTGTGGGGCGGCTGGTCGGTGAAGTGGTACCTGGGCCTGCTCGACAACAGCCAGCTGATGGGCTCGGTGATGCGCTCGCTGGAGGTGGCCTTCTACACCGCCATCGCTGCGGTGGCGCTCGGCACGATGGCGGCCTTCGTGCTCACGCGCATTCCGGTGTTCCGCGGGCGCACGCTGTTCGGCGGGCTGGTCACCGCGCCGCTGGTGATGCCCGAGGTGATCACCGGCCTGTCGCTGCTGTTGCTGTTCGTGGCGATGGCGCAGCTGATCGGCTGGCCAGAGCAGCGCGGTCTGGTGACGATCTGGATCGCCCACACCACCTTCTGTTCGTCCTACGTCGCAGTGGTGGTGATGGCGCGCCTGCGCGAGCTGGACCTGTCCATCGAGGAGGCGGCGATGGACCTCGGCGCGCGGCCGTGGAAGGTGTTCTTCCTGATCACCATGCCGATGATCGCGCCATCGCTGGCCGCCGGCGGCATGCTGTCGTTCGCCCTGTCGCTGGACGATCTGGTGCTGGCCAGCTTCGTCTCCGGCCCTGGCTCGACCACGCTGCCGATGGAGATCTTCTCCGCCGTGCGCCTGGGCGTGAAGCCGGAGATCAACGCGGTGGCCAGCCTGATCCTGCTCAGCGTGTCGCTGTTTACCTTTATCGCCTGGTACCTCACCCGGCGTGCGGAGAAGCACCGTACCCGCGCGATGCAGCAGGCCATGGATGCCGAGATCAACACCGAGCGCAAAACCATGCTGCCGCCAGTGGCGCACGGCTGAGCGGAAAAGCAGAGGCCAGAGCGCCCGTTAGGCGGCTAATCCAGATGACGGAGCAGCACCTGCGGGAGCGGCTTCAGCCGCGAATTCGCGGATAGATCCGCTCCCACCACAGCCGGTTTCCAGCAAACAGGCTAAACCCTACAGCCGCCTGCGCCCTCGGCGTCCATCGGCTCCTCACAACCGCTGCCGTCGTCCGGCCGCGGGCTCAGCCAGATCGGCGCCAGGTAGCGGCAGGCGAGGGCGAAGGCGCCCAGCCAGCCGAGGCCGGCGAGCAGGATCATGGCCTGCGCCGGCATCCCCGGCAGTCCCGAACCCGCGCGCAGCAACGCCGCCAGCACCAGCGCAATGGTTGCCAGCGGCACCCAGCGCCGCTGATCCAGCGCATAGCCGCTGTGGGTGCGCCCGGCGATACACAGCACGGCGAGAATCGATACGCCCATCGCGCCGACAGTCAGCAGGTGCCGACCGGCGCTGGCGGCAAGGTCGCCGAACAGCAGCGCCACGCCGAGCGCCGCATAACCCAGCGCCATCAGCGCGTAGACGCTGTAGAGCATCAGCGCCCAGCGCTCCAGCAGGGCGCGTCCGACGTGCCAGTCGTTGAGCAGGTTGAGCAGCGCCGCCGCCGCCGCCAATGCCAGCCAGCCATTGAGCGCGCCGGGCAGCGCCAGCCATTCGCCGAGGCTGAACAGCGCGATGCAGAAGATCGCCAGGTTGCGCCGCGGCGGTCGCGCGCGGTAATCCTCGTCCACCTCATGGCCGGCATCGCGGCGGGCCTGGATGGCGTCGTTGACGATGCGCATGGAGATGCGGCTCATGGCGACGACGATCAGCACCATCATCACGCCGACCGCCGCATGCAGCCAGCGCATCGGATACAACCCGCGTAGCGTGTCGACGTGAAAGCCGAGCACCACCAGCGCCAGGGCGCCGAGGCCGCCGAAGAACCCCCATTGGCGTCGCCGCGGATCGCCCAGCAGGCGCGGCGTCAGCAGCAGTGGCAGCGCCACGGCGAAGACGCCGTTGCACAGCGCCGCCGGCCACGGGCCGAGCAGACCGGACAGCCAGAACGTCAGGCGCGCCAGTAGCCAGAGCAGCAGGAACGTCAGGCCGATGCGCCGGCCGAAGGGCGCGGTGGCGGTGAATTCCGGCACCGCGGTGAGCACGAAGCCGGCCACGGCGGCGAGACCGAAGCCGAACAGCAGTTCATGGGCGTGCCACACCAGCGGGCCGCCGGGCACCGAGGGCAGCGGCAGGCCGAAGGTGAGAAAGCCCAGCCACAGGGTGATGCCGAACACGGCCAGCAACGCGGTCGCCAGAAACAGCGGGCGGAAGCTGCACAGCAGCAGGGGCCAGGCTGCGAGGCGTCGGGCAAGGGGGAAAGTCAGCATCCTGAACGCACCTTGGCGGGTCGGGCGACAGCGGCCACCTCGCGAATGGAGGATTGGCCGGGTAGGGTGGCCGGCTGCTGTTGCGGCGCCTGCGTGCGTGCGCTCAGGCCGAAACTCCCGCGTACCGCCGGCAGTTGCAGCAACTCGGCGGTGTGCTGGTAGACCCAGGCGTCGCTGCGCTGCAAGGCCGGCAGCTGCAGCGCCAACTGGCTGACGATGCGTCCCGGCTCGGCGGCCATGACCAGGATGCGGTCGGTCAGGCGCACCGCTTCCATCAGGTCGTGGGTGATCATCAGCACGCCCATGCCGCGCGCGGCCTGCTCGGCCAGCAGCAGCGCGTAGAGCTCTTCCTTGAGGCCGATGTCCAGCGCGGCGAAGGGTTCGTCGAGCAGCAGCAGGTCCGGCTGCAGCACCAGCGCGCGGGCCAGCGACACGCGGCTCTGCATGCCACCGGAGAGCTGGTGCGGAAACTTGCCGAGATCGCCCGCCGCCAGTCCCAGACGCAGCGCCAGTGCTTCGGCCGCCTGCAACCGCTGCGGCCTGCCGATGCCACGGGCCTTGAGGCCCAGGGCGATGTTGTCGCGGGTGGTTTTCCACGGCAACAGGCTGGGCTGCTGGAACATGCTGGCGGGGTTGGCGAAGCCGTTGTCGATGCGTCCGTCCTGCACGTCCAGCAGGCCGGCGCACAGGCGCAGCAGGGTGGTCTTGCCACAGCCGGATGGGCCGACCAGGGCGACCACCTCGCCGGCGTCGAGGCTGAAGTCGATGCCGCTGAAGATCTCGTCGCGCCCGAAGGCGTGGGCCAGGCCGCGTGCGTGCAGGCGTTTCATGATGGCACCTCGCGCCAGCGCTCGACTTCGCGCTTGATCGGCTCCAGCAGCAGGTATTCGACCACCAGCAGCAGCGCCACCACCGCGACAATCCAGGCCATCGTGGCGCTGGTGTCCAGGTGCGAGCGCGACACCGCCAGGGCGGCGCCGACGCCATCCTGGGTGGCCAGCAGCTCGGCCATCACCACGATCTTCCAGGACATGCCCAGCGCGGTGATCCACGCGGGAAACAGGTAGGACACCACGTGCGGCAGGTACACATCGAAGAACAGCATGCGCCGCGGCAGGCGGAACGCCAGCGCCACCTGCTTGAGCTGGTTGTCCAGCGTGCGCGTGCCCTGCAGCGCGCCGACGAAGACCAGCGGGAAGCTGGCGATGAACACGGTGAACACCGGCGTGCCGTCGCTGGCGCCGAACCAGAGCATGGCCAGCACCAGCCAGGCGATCGGCGGCATGCCCATCAGCACCGTGACCAGCGGCCGCGACATCATCGAGGCGGTCATCGACACGCCGGCAGCGAGCCCCAGCACGCTGCCGACCAGCACCGACAGGGCGAAGCCGAGTAGCGCGCGGCGGGCGGTGGCCAGCAGCTCCGGACCGGCGGCGCCGGCATCGATCAGCTGGCCGAGACGGGCGAAGGTTTCCAGCGGCGGCGGCAGTACCAGCGGGCCGTAGTAGGCGGCGACCGCCTCCCACGCACCGAGCAGCAGGAACAGGCTGGCCAGCGCGCCCCAGCCGCTCCACAGATAGCCCGGCAGGCCCGCCAGCCAGCTGCGCAGCAGATTCATGGATGGACCGGGGCGGGCGTGTAGAAGTCCGCAGGCGGAAGCTTGCCGCCGATCAGCGCCGGGTTCTTCTGCAGCAGTTGATCGAAGAAGAACTCGACCTCTGCACGCGCCTCGGCGGCGGGCACGGCCTGCATCTGCGCCACGGCCAGCGAGTCGCTGACGGCCTCGGCGCTGAGCATGCTCAGGCGGCTGGCGACCAGCTTGCCGCAATCCTGCGCATGTTCGCCGCACCATTGCAGCGAGGCGGCGTAGGCCTGTTCGATGCGCGCGGCGAGCGCCGGGTTGTCCTTGACGCTGGCCATCAGCGCGATGCCGGCCTGGGGAATGCGCGCCTCACGCTGCAGCAGACGGCCCCATTCCTGCTGCAGGTCGATGCTGCGGTGCAGTTCCGGCGCGACCAGGCTCAGCGCGCCGGAGTTGGCCTTGCGCAGCGCCATCGAGATGGCCGGCTCGGCCAGCAGCGCATGGTCGGTGCGACGCGTCAGCAACAGTTGCATGGCGTCGATGGGGGTGGCGACGTAGCGCAGGCGCAGGTCCTTGCGCAGGTCCAGGCCTTCGCGTTCTGCCAGCAGGCCGAAGAGGATGTCCGGCATGTCGCCGCGAAACGGCAGGGTGATTTCCTTGCCGCGCAGGTCGGCCATGCGCGTCAGGCCCGGATCGCGCGACACCAGCCAGAGCAGGCCCCAGGTCGAGACGTTGAGCAGGCGCAGCTTGGCGCCACGGTTGTAGAGGTTGGCGGCGACGTTGACCGGCATCGCCAGCACGTCGGCCTGGCCGTTGAGCGCCATCAGCCGCAGCTGGTCGGGGTCACGCCAGCTGACGAACTCCACCTGCTCGGCCAGATCGCTGAGGGCGCCGGACTCGGCCATGTGGATCAGCGGATTGGAGACCGACGAGGACGGCCCGGCCAGCACCAGGCGTGGCAGTTTTTCCGCCAGCACCGGCCCGCTGGCGAGCAGCAGGACGGCCAACAGCAGACGGCTCACGATATTCATGTTCAGCAGGCTCATGTTCAAAAGCTTCCAGTCAGTGCCAGGGTGAGTCCCCGGCCCGGCGCCTCCAGCTCGTAACCACTGACGCCGTCGGCAAGGTGCTCATGGTAGGCGCGGTCGAAGATATTGCTCAGCCTGGCGTCAAGATTGGCGGTCTGCAGCACGCCGATCCTGCCGAAACCCCAGCCGAGGTTGGCATCGGCGGTGACGAAGCCTGCGGTCTCGTCCTCGGTGCCGTTGGAGAAGCGCGTGGCGACGCGGTCCTGCTCGGCTACCGCGCGCAGCTGGGCGTGCCAGTACAGGCCGCGCTCGGCGGGCTGGCCGATGCCGAGGGTCAGCTCGTGGGCGGGCATCTGGTACAGCGGCTCGTCGTCCTGCTTGTTCTCGCCGCGCAGCCAGGTGAAGCCGGCGTCGACCACGAAGGCACCGACGGCCTTGCTGGCGCTGCCTTCCAGGCCATAGATCACGACTTCGTCGAGGTTCTCGGTGCGTTTGATCGGTAGGCCGTTGGGTGCGCGGGCGCCGGTCACGCGGCCGGCGATGTAGTCGTCGATGCGGGTATGGAAGGCCGCCAGGCGGTAGTCGAAATCGCCACCGTGGCCCTTGAGCCCGACCTCGAAGCTGGTGGAGCGCTCGGGGTCCAGTTGCGGATTGCCGATGTGGTAGTAGCCGTCGCCGCGCGCGGCGTCCTCGAAGCGCTCGCGCAGGTCGGGCGCGCGGTAGGCCTGGCCGACGTTGGCATAGAGGTTGAGCGTGTCGCTCAGCGGATGAGTGGCGCCCAGCGACCAGGACAGGTTGTTGTCGCTGCTGGCGAGGCCGCTGGTCTGGTTGGCGCCCTTCTGTTTGGCATCACCGCTGACGTGGTCCAGGCGGGCGCCGGCAACGATGGCGGTGCCGCCCAGCTCGAACTCGTCCTGCACGAAGACGCCGTAGGAGCTGACTTCGCCATCCTTGAACGGGTCGTTGCGCTGGTCGTTGTTGAACAGCGGCGGGTTGCTGTGGATATGCCGCTCGGGGTCGCCGGTCATCTTCCAGCCTTCGCCGCCGACGGTGAGCAAATGATCGCCCACCGGCATGAGGTAGGACGTGCGCAGGCCGTGGGTGATGAAGCTGACGTCGTTGCGCACCTGATTGCGCCCGAGCGCCGACGAGTAGGCGCGAATCTCGCGGTAGACCTCCTGACGGTAGACTTCGGTGTTCAGTGTGCCGTCGCCGAGGCGGTTCTCCAGGCCGAGCTGGTACAGCTCGCGGCTCTGCTCCGGCGAGTGCATGGTCACCTGGCCGAGCCGCGCCGGCGTGCCGGTGCGCGTCGAGCCGGGATACCAGACGTCACGGTCGGTGTGGCGCTGCAGGTTGAGACTGACGTTCACCTCGTCGCTCAGGCGCTGCTTGTACTTGAGCAACAGGCTGTCGGAGCTGTAGCCGGTGCGCTGCTCGGTGCCGCTGGGACTGTCGTAATCGTTGGCCTTGCGACCCGCTGCGCCGAGCACCAGCGCGTGATCGCTGCTGGAATCGCGCAGCAGCAGCGCGCCGTTGAAGCCTTCATCGACGCTGCTGGCGGACAGGCCGAAGCGCCCGCCCTGTTCGGCCTGTTCGGTGAAGCGCGCCTCGGGGGTGATCAGGTTGACCACGCCGCCCATCGCACCGCTGCCATACAGCACCGAACCCGGGCCCTTGACCACCTCGGCGCGCTCCAGCAGGCCGAGGTCGAGGAAGGAACCGAGTGAGCCCTGCGGCTGCGCCGAATTGACCCGCACGCCATCGACCATCAGCACCACGCTTTCCTTCTTCAGCCCGCGCAGCACCGGATTCTGACCCCAGGCGCCGTCGCCGTGCACGGCCAGGCCCGGCTTGCCGCGCAACAGGCTGCCGGCGGTTTGCGTGCCGTGGGTCGCGGCGGGTTCGAGCACCTCGATGGCTTGCGGGATGTCCTGCGCCACCGCCTCGTAGCCCTTGGCGGTGACGACGGTTTCCTGCAACTCCAGCGGAGCGGCGAGGGCGGTGGTGCTGGCGGCGAGGCAGGCCAGGGCCAGCGGGTGGAGACGCGCAATCATCGAACTGCTCCCAGATGGGCCGACTGGAGTGCCGGACAGATGGGAGTAATTCTCAGTTATGCGAGAATGATTATTATTTGATTGGAATCAAGTTTCGCTCAGTCCCACGCGCAGAAGCACGCCACTGCCAGCGAATGGGTGGCGCGCACCGTGCGCCCGGCGAGCACGGCCTCGATGATCGGCTCGACGAAGCTGTTGTCCGAGCTGCACACCGCGCCTTCGCTGTAGGGGCCGATGTAGACCAGTTCGCCGCTGCGGTCCCAGATGCCCACGGCCGGGCTGGCGGGCAGCTCGGCGGCGCCTTCGAGGTCGTTCAGCGGCTTGAGCGCGGCCAGCGACGGCGGCAGACGGCCCTTGCTGCCGGGCTTGCGTACTTCGTAGAACGCCACCGGCTGACCCGCGAAGCGCTTGAGCAGTTCTTCCAGGTGCTGCTGGTTGCCGACGTTGCACGGGCAACCCGGGTCCCAGAAATGCACGAAGCGCACCGGCCCCGGCCCCTGCAGCTCGGCGGGCAGCCTGAGGTGGTCGCCGGAGAACAGTTCGGCGCGCTCGCCCTCGAAGGTGCGCAGGTAGCGCGCCTCGAACCACTGGACCGCGGCCAGCAGGGCACCGGCCACGAGCAGGGCGAGCAGGGCGGTGATGAGGAGCTTGCGGCGGCGCATGGCGGGTCTCGGCGGCGGGGGCGCCAGCTTGCCATGCCTCGCCGCAGAGCGGAATATTCCTTGATGCCGCAGCGTCGCGGCGCTTTTCCGCGCGGCGTCCGCGGTTATCGACGAATGGAAAGGCCATGTCCGAGCGAATCCAACCCGACCTGCTGCGCGCGCAACTCGGCGCGCTGCGCGATGCCCGCGCGCTGTCGCCCGAGGCGCGGCACTACCAGGCGTACTACGGCCTCGACCTGCCGCAGCGGCGTGACATCCACAGCCGCCTCGGGCGCTTTCGCGTGGGCGCCTACGATGTGGTGGCTCAGGCCTGGTGGCCGCCGCAGCCGCACGCCAGCCTGCTGCTGCTGCATGGCTACTACGATCACATGGGCCTGTACCGCCATGCCGTCGAATGGGGCCTGGACATGGGCTTCGCCGTGCTCGCCTGCGACCTGCCGGGGCACGGTCTGTCCAGCGGGCCGCCGGCCAGCATCAACGAGTTTGAGGAATACCAGGCGGTGCTCAGCGGCCTGTTCGAGCAGGCGCGCCAGCTCGATCTGCCGCGACCGTGGCACCTGCTCGGGCAGAGCACCGGCGGCGCGATCCTGCTCGATTACCTGCTGCACCAGCCACCGAATGACGAACTGGGCCGCACCATCCTGCTGGCGCCGCTGATCCGGCCGCGCGGCTGGCTGCGCTCGCGGCTGAGCTACGAGCTGGTGCGCCGCTTCGTCCAGCAGATTCCGCGGGCCTTCAGCGACAACTCCAGCGATGCGCGCTTCCTGCGCTTCGTGCAGACCGAGGACCCGTTGCAGGCGAGCATCCTGCCGACGGCCTGGGTCGGCGCGCTGTCGCGCTGGATTCCGCGTATCGAGCAGGCGCCGGGCAGCAGCGAGTCACCGCTGATCATCCAGGGCGAGGCCGATATGACGGTGGACTGGCAGTACAACCTGCCGGTGCTGCAGAGCAAGTTCGCCGCGCCGGAAATCCTGCGCCTGCCGGCGGCGCGTCATCACCTGATCAACGAGAACGAGGCGCTGCGCCAGCGCTATTTCGCCTTCCTGCGCGAACGCCTGAAATGAGCGCCGGCGGCGCTCAGCGGACCGCGGCCGAATTCGTGCCGACCGCCAGCCCCGCGCGCAGCGCCTGCAGGGCCGCTGCGTAGTACGCCTCGCCCGCGGTGGACTGGGCGAATTGCAGGTACTCCTCCAGCTCGGCATCGGACAGCGTGCGGTAGACATACAGCAGCGTATTGTCGAGATCGTCGTCGATCTGCTGCACCAGTCGTTCGCGCTGGCTGTTCAGCAGCTCCTGTGCCTGGCCGCCGCCGAGAATGCCCGGGAGCATCTGGCTGAGGCTGTCGGCGGCGACCCCGGCCAGCGCCAGGCTGACTTCGGCCCCGGCGGCGCTGGCCGGAATCGCCTGCGCCAGATGGCGAATCAGCAGCTGGCGATTGCTGCCGGCATCCATGCGCGGCAGGCCGTTGACGTGCTGCGTTAGCTGTTCGCGGCGCCCGGCCAGCACCTCGGCGGCGACGATCTTGCGTCCCAGCGCGGTCTGGAAGAATTGCAGCGCCGGCTGTGGCTCGGCCAGTTGCTCGCGCAGCGCCTGCAGGGCGCGCCGGTCCACGGCGTCGCTGGCGAAGCGGCGGTTGCTGTTGTCGAGCAGTGCCTGGAATACCGCGGGCGGCAGGCTGTCCTTGTAGCGCTGCTGGGCGGCGCTCAGCGCGTCGCTGAAATTGGCGCGCTGATCAGGCCAGCCGGCGGTTTCGTAGAGTTCTTCGTAGACATCCGCCTGGCTGGCGAAGCTGACGAGCAATAGGGCAAGGGCAAGAAGGGCGCGCATGGGAACTCCTGTTCGGGACCGGGCATTGTCGACGCCGCCTGGCCGGCTGTCGAGCGGGGCGGGCGCGGCGGCTGGCATGAATGAATTGCCACGCCCAGCCGCCATGCGGGCATTCCCGGATGCCACCCGGCGGGCGCAGAATACGTCACCGGGCGCATGATCGTGCGCCTCTTCCCAGGTCATCTTGAATGTCATCTGCGCGCATCGTTCCCCGCTGCGCCGCTTGGCCCGTCGTGGCGGTTTGATGATCCTGATCTCTCGGAGCCCTGATCTTGCAGTTTTCGACTCTCATCGATGACCTGGCCGTGCGTGGCTGGTCGGTACAGCGTGCGTTCATCCCAGGCCATGACACCCTCCGCCTCGCCGAGGAATGTCGCCGCCGCGAGGCGGAGGGTGTCATGGTGCCAGCCGCGATCGGCCGCGGCGAAGCCCAGGCGGTGCATGAAGGCATACGCGGCGACCAGATTCTCTGGCTGGAACCCGACCAGTCGGCCGCCAGCGATGGCTACCTGCAACTGATGGATGCGCTGCGCGAGCAGCTCAACCGCGAGCTGTTCCTCGGCCTGGAGGAGTTCGAGTGCCACTTCGCCTTCTATCCGCCGGGGGCGTTCTACAAGACCCATCTCGACCGCTTTCGCGACGATGACAGCCGCTGCGTGACTGCCGTGCTCTACCTCAACCCGCACTGGCAGCCCGATCACGGCGGCGTCCTGCGCCTGTACCTGGCCGACGGTGAGAGCCTCGATGTGGCCCCCGAGGCCGGCACCCTGGTGGTGTTCATGGCCGGCGAATTCCCGCACGAGGTGCTGGCGACCCAGGCCGATCGATTGTCGGTCACCGGCTGGTTCCGTCGTCGCGCGGTGCTGCCGCTGTCGGCCTGAGTGGCGGGTTTGCCGGTGCATTGCGCGTTCGCGGGAAGGGCGGGGATTGGCCAGCGGACTGGCAGTCCGCCATCGGGCAGCCAGGTCCCCACGGGACGCGCAGAAAAAGAACCCGGGATGTGCCCGGGTTCTTTATGCCGCGTTGCGCCTCAGGCGTTCTGCCGGATGCCGGCGAGCAGCCACGGCTGGTTTTCGCCCTGGGTGCGTTCCATGCGCCAGCTCTCGCTGAACGCTTCGCCCTGGTCGAAACGCGAGGTCTTGGAGACGCCGCTGAAGGTCAGCGTGGCGACGGTCTTCTCGGCGTTGTCGTCGACGCCCTCGAGCTGGATCTGCAGATCGTCGATGTAGGTCGACTGGTAGGCATCACCGATCTCGGCGCGCTCCTGCTTGAGGAAGGCCAGCAGCTGCGGGGTGACGAACTCGGCGATCTTGTCCATCTCGTTGGCGTCCCAGTGCTGCTGCAGCGCCAGGAAGTGCTCGCGGGCCGCGGCGACGAAGCTCTGCTGGTTGAACCAGGCTGGCGCGTTGATCACCGGCGCGGCGGCAACCGGAGCCGCGCTGCCACCGAAGATCGAGGCCGCGGGCTGCTGCGGCATCTCGCGCTGCATCGGCGCGTGACCGGCCATGGCCGGCTGCTGCTGGCGGCGACGGGCGGCGAGGAAGCGGAACAGCAGGAACGCGATCAGACCGAAGATCAGGATATCCATGAACTGGATGCCCTCGAAGCCGTCGCCCATGAACATCGAGGCGAGCAGGCCGCCGGCGGCGAGACCGGCCAGCGGGCCGAGCCAGCGCGAAGCACCGCTGGGTGCCGCGGCGGTCTTGCCAGCCTGGGTCGGCGCGGCCTGGGTCTGCTGCGGCGCCTGGCGCGTCTGGTGGCTGGGCGCCGAGCCGAAGCTCTTGCCGCCGCCGAAGCGCTTGGCCGCCGTGGCGTCGAGCGCGAAGGTCAGGCTGATACACAGCGCCATGAAAATGCTAAGCACACGTTGCATTGAGTGTTCCCGCTATGAAATGAAGAGGTACGCGCGCCATCCTGCCGAGCCGGGCAGGTGTTGGCGAGGGGCAGAATGTTACCGGCTTTTGCGTGCGGCGGTTCGTCGCGCCGTGCCGCGCCGCGGGTGCGGTCGGCCGGCGGGGCTGGCTCAGCGCCAGTCGTAGAGTTCCTTTTCGGAGATCGCGTGCATCGCCTCGGCCTGCGCCTGGAAGGCCTTCATCGAGGCCCAGATGCGGCCGTTCAGCTCGCTCTGCGCCGCCAACTCGCCGAGCACCTGCTCGGACTCGTTGCGCATGGCTTGCAGCACCTCGTCCGGGAAGCGCTTGAGCAGCACGCCCTGCTGCTTGAGCTGATCGAGCGCCAGGGCGTTGTGATAGGTGTAGTCGTCGAGCATGTCGCGGCTGGCGGCGCGGGTCGCTTCGGTGAGGATCGCCTGCAGGTCCGCCGGCAGCTCGTCGAAGGCCTGCTGGTTGACCAGCAGCTCCAGCACCGCCTGCGGCTCCTGCCAGCCGGGGTAATAGTAGTAGCGCGCCGCCTTGTGCAGGCCGAAGGCCAGGTCGTTGTAGGGGCTGACCCAGTCGGTGGCGTCGATGGCGCCGGTCTGCAGCGCGGTGAACACCTCGCCGCCGGGCAGGTTGACGCTGGTCGCGCCGAGGCGCGAGAGGACTTCGCCACCGAGGCCCGGCATGCGGATCTTCAGGCCGCGCAGGTCGTCCAGCGCGTTGATTTCCTTGTTGAACCAGC
Organism: Stutzerimonas stutzeri TS44; assembly: GCA_000263395.1. Taxonomy (GTDB): domain Bacteria; phylum Pseudomonadota; class Gammaproteobacteria; order Pseudomonadales; family Pseudomonadaceae; genus Stutzerimonas; species Stutzerimonas stutzeri_C. The sequence continues at coordinate 9,937 of AJXE01000026.1, read as the reverse complement.
CGCCCATCTGCATGCCGGTATTGCCGACCACCATCGGCAGCACGCCGAACGGTGCGTAGGCCTCTTCCCAGAGCGCCTGGCCACCGCCCTTGCTGAGCCAGGCGTTCATCTCGATGGCGGACAGGCCGAACGGCACCGAGGTGAAGAACTGCGCGGTCGGCACCTTGCCTTTCCAGTAATAGGCGGCGCCGTGACCCAGCGCGGCGGTGCCGCGCGAGACGGCGTCGAAGACTTCCAGCGCCGGCACCAGCTCGCCGGCGGCATAGACCTTGATGCTCAGGCGGCCGCCGCTCATGGTGGTGACTCGTTCGGCCAGGCGCTCGGCCGAGGTGCCGAGGCCCGGGTAGTTCTTCGGCCAGGCGGTGACCATCTTCCACTGATAGGTCTTGGCCGGTTCGCTGGCGGGCTGGCCCGTGACCGGCGCCTGCTCGTCCTTGCAGCCGGTGAGGAACAGGCCGGCGAGCAGGGCGGCGGCACCGAACAGATGGCGGCGTTTCATGGGGGGAGGTCCTTGGTTCTTGTTGGAATCTTGGCTCACAGTGCTTCGAGCTTGGCGTAGCTGAGCATCAGCCACTTGCTGCCTTCATCCTCGAAATTCACCTGCACCCGCGCCTGGGCGCCGGAGCCTTCGAAGTTGAGGATGGTGCCTTCGCCGAACAGCGCATGACGCACGCGCTGGCCGAGGCTGAACGGGGTATCCGGCACGCCGGCACCGTCGAACAGCGAGCCGCCGCCCATGCTCTTGCCGCTGAACGAGCGCGTCACGGTGTTGCTCAGGCGCACTTCCTGGATCAGCGTCGGCGGAATCTCGCGGACGAAGCGCGAGATCTTGTTGTAGGTCTCGCTGCCGTACAACCGGCGGGTTTCGGCGTAGGTGATGGTCAATTGCTGCATGGCGCGGGTGATGCCGACGTAGGCCAGGCGGCGCTCCTCTTCCAGACGGCCGGCTTCCTCCAGGCTCATCTTGTGCGGGAACAGTCCTTCCTCCATGCCGACCAGGAACACCAGCGGGAACTCCAGCCCCTTGGCGCTGTGCAGCGTCATCAGCTGCACGCTGTCCTCGTGCTCGCCGGCCTGCTGTTCGCCGGCTTCCAGCGAGGCGTGGTCGAGGAAGGCCGCCAGTGGCGTCTGCTCGTCTTCCTGCTCGTCGTTGAAGTTGTCGAAGGCGCGTGCGGCGGAGACCAGTTCCTCGAGGTTTTCCACCCGCGCCTGGGCCTTCTCACCCTTTTCATCGCGGTGATAGGCGAGCAACCCGGACTGTTCGATGACCAGCTGCGCCATGCTGTGCAGCTGCATGCCCTCGACCTTCAGCGCCAGGCTGTCGATCAGCTCGACGAAGCCGTTCAGCGCGCTGGCGGCGCGACCCGAAACCACCTTGTTGCCGACCGCCTGGTGCAGCGCGGCCCACAGTGACAGTTCCTGCTCGCGGGCCAGCTGGCGCAGCGCCTCGACGGTCTTCTCGCCGATGCCGCGCGCCGGCAGGTTGATCACCCGCTCCAGTGCCGCGTCGTTGTGACGGGTCTGGATCAGGCGCAGGTAGGCCATCGCGTTCTTGATCTCGGCGCGCTCGAAGAAGCGCTGGCCGCCGTAGATGCGGTAGGGAATCTTCTCGCGCAGCAGCGCCTCTTCCAGCACCCGCGACTGCGCGTTGGAACGGTAGAGGATGGCGATCTCGCTGCGGCTCAGGCCGTCGCGGATGGCCTTTTCGATGCTCTCGACCACGTAGCGCGCTTCGTCGTGCTCGTTGAAGGCGGCGTACAGGCTGATCGGCTCGCCTTCGCAGCCGTCGGTCCACAGCTCCTTGCCCAGACGGCCCTGGTTGTTGGCGATCAGCGCGTTGGCGGCCTTGAGGATGCAGGCGGTGGAGCGGTAGTTCTGCTCCAGGCGGATGGTCTCGGCGTCGGGGAAATCCTGGCTGAACTGTTGCAGGTTCTCGATCCGCGCGCCGCGCCAGCCGTAGATCGACTGGTCGTCGTCGCCGACCACCATCAGGCTCTCGCCGCCGCGGGCCAGGAGACGCAGCCAGGCGTACTGTACGGCGTTGGTGTCCTGGAACTCGTCCACCAGCACATGGCGGAAGCGCCGCTGGTAGTGCTCCAGTAGGCCCGGGTGATTACGCCAGAGGTCGAGGGCGCGCAGCAGCAGCTCGGAGAAGTCGATCACCCCGGCGCGGGCGCAGGCCTGCTCGTAGGCTTCGTAGATCTTCAGCTGGGTGGCGAGGAACAGGTCGCCGCCGGCCTGGATGTTCTGTGGGCGCAGGCCTTCGTCCTTCTGCGCGTTGATCCACCACTGCGCCTGGCGCGCCGGCCAGCGCTGCTCGTCCAGGCCCAGCTCGCGGATCACCCGCTTGACCAGCCGCTGCTGGTCGTCGGAGTCGAGAATCTGGAAATTCTGCTGCAGGTTCGCTTCCTGCCAGTGGGCACGCAGCAGGCGGTGCGCCAGGCCGTGGAAGGTGCCGACCCACAGGCCCTGCGGGTTGACGTGCAGCAGCTGCTCGATGCGCTGGCGCATCTCCGCGGCGGCTTTGTTGGTGAAGGTCACCGAGAGGATCGAGTGCAGCGAGGCGCGTTCGACCTGGTGCAGCCAGGCGATGCGGTGCACCAGGACGCGGGTCTTGCCCGAGCCGGCGCCGGCCAATACCAGCTGACGGCCCAGCGGCGCGGCCACGGCCTGGCGCTGGGCATCGTTGAGGGAATTCAGGAGGAGAGAGAGATCGTCATGCATCGCGGCATTCTATGGGAAATGCCCGCGCTGCGCTCGCCCGGCGGTCCTGGCCGGCGCCGGTGTGGCGGGCGAGGGCTGGAATCATTCTAATGGCTCATTGACATCAGTGCCGTCGGTCAGCCAGCGTGCCGGTTGTCACCTTTTCGTCATCCCGGACAGGTCAGGCTGCTATCAACGTGCCATTATCGGCCGCTTCCTGCCGTCTGACGGCCGCCTCGGGGACCATTACAAGAACAATATCCATGACCGATTCTGTCCGCGCCGCTCGCTCATTCTCAGTCAGCGATGACACTCGCACCGATTCCCGGCTACCCGCGTGTCCTGACGGAGTCGAGCGCACCCGCCTGCTGTATCGCGGCTCGCGCATCCCCGCGCTGCTGTCGCTGATCGCCAGCGTGGCGTGCGTACTGCTGCTGTGGTCCGAGCGCGGCGGTATCGAGCTGGGCGCCTGGTTCCTCTGGATGGTCGTGCTCGGCCTGCTGTGGCTGCGGCACGTCAACGCCTTCAGCCAGGCCTCCGGCAGCGAGCAGGCGGCGCCGTCGTGGTATCGCTGCTTCCTGCTTGGCAGCGTGGCCTCGGCGCTCAGCCTGGGGTATGCGATGGTCGCGCTGGTGCCGCCGGCCGGTTTCCTCCAGCAGGCGCTGCTCTATGGCCTGATCGGCTCGGTGGTGGTGGTCGCCAGCGTCGCCTACGGCGTCAGCCTGCCGGCCTTTCTCAGTTTCGCCGTGCCCTGCCTGTTGCCCGCCGGGCTGTACCTGCTCACCACCGCGGATCCGCAGCAACAGGGCTGGGGGCTGCTGGCGCTGATCGTGCTGGCGACCCTCAGCCTGATCGCCTGGCAGATCAGCCGGATCGTCGGCGATGGCCTGAGCCAGCGTCTGCACCGCCTGGAGCTGATCGAGCGGCTGGGCACTGCGGCGAGTCGTGCCGAGCAGCTGAACGCCGAACTGGCGCACGAAGTGGAGCAGCGCCGCGCCGCCGAGCGGCAGCTACGGCGTGCCTACGACGGCCTGGAGCTGCGTGTTGCTGGGCGCACCGCGGAACTCGCCCGGGTGGCCGACGAACTGCGCCAGAGCGAAGCGCGCCTCAGCCTGGCGCTGGAAGCCAGCGAGCTGGGCCTGTGGGACTGGGACCTGGCGCAGGGCAAGGTGCATTACTCGCGCCTGGAGGTGTCCTTCGAGCTGGACGCCCGCCAGCGACCGGACGCCCAGGGACGACCGCTGCCCGACCTGCACCCGGACGATCTGCCTGGCGTGCGCGCCAAGCTGATCGCGCACCTCAAGGGCGAGACCGAGCTGTACGCCGTCGAATACCGCGCGCTGCGCGCCGATGGCAGTCACCTGTGGGTCGAGGATCGCGGCCGGGTGATCAGCCGCGACGCCGACGGACGTGCGCTGCGCATGCTCGGCACGCGTCGCGATATCAGCGACCTGCGTCGCCAGGCCGAACAGCAGCGCCTGGCGGCCACGGTATTCGAGGCGGCAGGCGAGGGCATGGTGATCATGGATCCGCGCTTCCGCATCCTGGCGATCAACGATGCCTGCTGCGCGCTGTCCGGCTTCAGCCGCGAGGAGTTGCTCGGACGCAGTGCCGCACGACTGGCCGGTTCGGCGGAATCGCAACGGCGCTACGCGGCGATGCGCGAGGCCCTGCAGCGCGACGGCGGCTGGCAGGGCGAACTGCTGGAGGTGCGCAAGAACGGCGAGGTCTACCCGCAGTGGCTCCAGCTGCGCGAGGTGCGCGATGCGCTGGGCGGTATCTCCCATGTGGTCGGTTTCCTCTCCGACCTGACCGTGCGCCGCCAGGCCGAAGAGCGCCTGCGCTACCTGATGCACTACGACAGTCTCACCGGGCTGGCCAACCGCAGTCTGCTCAAGGAGCGCCTGCACGCGGCCTGTCTGCGTGCGCAGCAGAGCGGTCGCACGCTGGCGGTGCTGTACATCGATCTGGACCGTTTCAAGAACCTCAACGAAAGCCTCGGCCACGAGGCGGCGGATCGCCTGCTCGGCGAGATGTCGCGGCGCATCAGTCAGACCCTGGCCGAGGCCGATACCATCGCCCGACTGTCCGGTGACGAGTTCGTCGTGCTGCTGGAAGGCTACGGCAGCCTGTCGAGCCTCGCCCATCTGGGCAGCCGCCTGCTGGCGCGGGTGCGCAAACCGGTGACGGTCGCGGGCGAGGAACTGGTGATCAGCGCCTCGGTCGGCGTCAGCCTGTTGCCGGACCACGGCCGCGACGCCGCGACCCTGCTGCGCCAGGCCAATCAGGCCATGCAGCAGGCCAAGCGCCTGGGCGGCAACACCTTGCAGTTCTTCGCCCGCGGTGAAGAAGCGCCCGGCCTCGACCATCTGCAGCTGGAACTCCAGCTACGCAAGGCGCTGGCCGAGGGACAGCTGGAAGTCTTCTACCAGCCGCGCCTGACCCTGCTCGACGACCGCCTGGAGGCCGCCGAGGCGCTGGTGCGCTGGCGTCATCCGCAACAGGGGCTGGTGACGCCGGCGACGTTCATCCCGCTGGCGGAGGAGACCGGCCTGATCCTTCCGCTCGGCGAGTGGGTGCTGCGCGAGGCCTGCCGGCAGGCGCGCCAGTGGCAGCTGCAGGGGCTGGCGTCGATCCGCGTCTCGGTGAACCTGTCGGTCAGGCAGCTGCGCCAGGGTAACTTCGTCAGTCTGGTACGCCAGGTGCTGGAAGAAACCGGGCTGCCGGCGTCGATGCTGGAGCTGGAGCTGACCGAGAGCCAGCTGCTCGATGACATCGACAACGCCATCAACATCAGCCGCCAGCTGCGTACGCTGGGCATCAAGCTGGCGATCGACGATTTCGGCACCGGCTATTCGTCGCTGAGTTACCTCAAGCGCTTCCCGGTGGATTACGTGAAGATCGACCGCACCTTCATCTGCGAGTTGGAGCATTCGGCCGAGGACGCCGCGATCGTGCGCGCAATCATCGCGATGGCGCACAATCTGGAGCTGCAGGTGGTAGCCGAGGGCGTGGAAACCCAGGCGCAGATGGATTTTCTCAAGGACCAGCGCTGCGATGAAATCCAGGGCTACCTCGTCAGTCGCCCGGTGCCCGCCGCTCAGCTTGCCGAACTGCTGGGTTAGCCGACGGCGAAAATCGCGTGGATTTTGCGCAGCAGGAAGCGTGATTCCGGTCATGCGCTCGTCCCGCCATCATTGAATCGGGCACCGAGGTCGTTCAACCTTCGGCCTTCGCCTGACTCAAGGATGGAGGCCAAGGCATGCTGGATGCCAATCAAGCGCATATCACCCTCGCCGTTGCCGGCGTCGAAACCGACCTGCAAGTGCTCAGTTTCGACGGCCACGAAAAACTCAACCAGCCCTACCGCTTCGATATCGAGGTGGTCGGCGAGCGCCCCGATCTCGATCTCGAAGCCCTGCTGCATCGCCCGGCGTATCTCGCCTTCGGCCCGGCCGGCAGGGGCGTGCACGGGGTGCTGCAGCGCGTCCGCCAGGGTGAATCGGGCAAGCGCCTGACGCACTACAGCCTCAGCCTGCGCCCGCAGCTGGCCTACCTGGCGCACAGCCACGACCAGCGCATCTTCCAGCATCTCGATGTGCCGCAGATCATCGCCCAGGTGCTCGAAGCTCACGGCATCCAGGCCGATGCCTATCGCTTCCAGCTCGGTCATGCCTATCCCGAGCGCGACTATTGCGTGCAGTGCGACGAGAGCGACCTGCACTTCATCCAGCGACTGTGCGAGGAGGAGGGCATCAGCTTCCACTTCCAGCACAGCGAAGCCGGCCATGTGCTGGTGTTCGGTGACGATCAGACGGTGTTCGCGAAGCTGGCGCCGCTGGCCTACCAGCAGGATTCCGGGCTGGTCGCCGACCGTGCGGTGGTCAAGCGCTTCGGCGTGCGCCTGGAAACCCGCAGCAGCCACGCCAGCCTGCGCGACTACGACTTCGAGCAGTCCAGGCTGCGGCTGGAAGCCGGGCATGGCGGCGAGTTCGCGCCGCTACTGGAGGCCTACGACTATCCCGGGCGCTTCACCACCCGCGAGCGCGGCAAGCACCTGGCCAAACGCAACCTGCAGCGCCTGCGCGCGGACTACGAGCTGGCCGAGGGCGCCAGCGACGCCTATCTGGCCAGCGGTCACTTCCTCGCCCTCACCGACCATCCGCGTCCGTCGTGGAACGATCTCTGGCTGCTCACCGAAGTGTTTCATCAGGGCCGACAGCCACAGGTGCTGGAAGAGTCGATCAGCACCGCCACAGCGGAAGGTGGCGACGCCGACTTCCATCAGGGCTATCGCAACCACTTTGCCGCCACGCCGTGGGATGTCTTCTACCGCCCGCCGCGCGAACATCTCAAACCCAAGGTTCTCGGCAGCCAGACCGCCGTGGTCACCGGCCCCGCCGGCGAGGAAATCCATTGCGACGAGTACGGCCGGGTGAAGGTCCAGTTCCACTGGGATCGCATCGGTGTGGCCGACGACAAGACCAGCTGCTGGCTGCGCGTCAGCTCCAGCTGGGCCGGCGACCGTTATGGCGGCATCGCCATCCCGCGGGTCGGCATGGAAGTGCTGGTGACCTTCCTCGAAGGCGATCCCGATCAACCGCTAGTGACTGGCTGCCTGTATCACAAGGAGCATCAAGTCCCCTACGACCTGCTGGCGAACAAGGCCCGCACGGTGTTCAAGACCCTGAGCTCCCCCGGCGGTGGCGGCTACAACGAACTGCGCATCGAAGACCGCCAGGGCGCCGAGCAGATCTACCTCCACGCTCAGCGCGACTGGGACGAGAACATCGAGCACGACCAGAAGATTCGCGTCGGCTTTGAGCGTCACGACACCGTGGAGGCCAACAGCTACAGCGAATTCCGCGCCGAGGAACACCGCACGACGCATGGCGACCGCAAGACCGAGGTCAGAGCCAGCGATCACCTCACGGTCGGTGATAGCCAGCACATCAAGCTCGGCAGCGGCCAGTTCGTTGAGGCCGGCAATGAAATCCACTACCACGCCGGCAGCAAGGTCGTCATCGACGCCGGCATGGAACTCACCGCCAGCGGCGGCGGCAGCTTCCTCAAGCTCGACCCCGGTGGCGTTACGCTTAGCGGCGCGACGATCAAAATGAATTCGGGTGGCGCGCCCGGTAGCGGCTCGGGGCTGAAGGTACTTGCGTCCGCTCTACCCAATGCGGCGGACAAAGACCGCGCCGGTGCCAAGCCGAAGCTGGCACTGGCCAACACCCAGCTGATGATGGCACGCAAGGCGCAGCGAATCGGCGCCAGCCGCTGCCCGATCTGCGAGGCCTGCAGGGACGGCATCTGCGACACGGGGCCGAGCGCATGAGCGATCCCCTGTACCAATGGCTCGATGAGCAGCGGGCGCAACAGCGGCAACTGCTACTCGTCATCGACGCCCTGGCCGAACCCAATCCCGTGCAGGAGCTGTTTGCCGGCGACCTGATGCACGCTTACGTCAATCTCTATCACGGAACCGAGTTTGCCGACCTGGCGGATATCGGTCCGTGGCTGGTCGCCTTGAACGAGTTCGACATCGCCCGGATTCAGCCTTTGCTCGATGCGCCCGAGCGCAACTGGGGCTGGCTGGCCAGCGCCGAGCGCATCGACCTGCCCGCCCTCGCGCAGCACTGGCGCGAACGCATGCAGGTGGATGAACAGGGACAGCGCTCGCTGTACCGATTCCAGGACAACCGGGTCATCGCCCGTCACCTAGCCGAGCTCGAAACGCACCAGCAACCGTTGCTGCTTGGGCCCCTGACGAGCGCCCTGTGCTGGGATGGTGAGCGCTGGCGGTGTTTCGATAACCCACGCCCGGGACAGTACGCGGCACCGTTCGAAGCCGCCTGGCTGGCCCTGCCCGAACCGGACAGCGTCGTGCGGGAAGTCCACCGTCATAACCTGACGCTTTGGCTGTGGCAGAACCATGCGCCGGCCAGCGCGCGCCTCGCCGAAACCCGCGTACTCAGCGATTGGCTGAGTGAGCAGCTGGATAAGGCCGGCGTCTGGGGCTGGCAGTCGCCGGAGCACTTACAGTTCCTGCTGCGTTACCAGCTCAATCCGGAACTCGCGGACCATCCCGCCTGGATTCCCGAGGAGCGGGAATCTCCTGAAGCGCATTTCGCCAGGCTCAGCCAGGTGCTGCACGCCATTTCTACTGCTCGGAATCATCAGCGATGAATCATTACCTCAAGACATCCCGCATTCACGTGCTCTCACCCTTGCTGCTGGGACTCTCCTTGAGTGCCTGCAGTGCACTGGGTTCGTTCGGCGGTGAATCCTTCATTTTTGAAGGCGAATTACCGGCCGATTTCTCGCTCAAGGCGCAAGCGGAATATGACGTCGCCGATGCATGCAATGGCCGCAGCCAAAGCAAGACATTCAAGACGGATTATGAAAGCGCTCCGCATCAGTATCGTTTCAAGATTCCGGTCAACTACCGTTCCGGATTATGTGAAATGCAACTGGCAAAGGTGAAGCTGACTATAAACGGACGTTATGGCGAAAAAGAGTGGCAGCAAACCTATGACAACGGGGGGTTGGTCATAGTCGATAAACTTCCGCAAGGTGCTTCAGTCTTCCAGGCAAACGGGTCTTTTACCAAAACTGCAGAATGTTTGTGGTTGTTTCAGCTAAGTAAGGCGAGATCGCGACAAGGCGAGATTAGCAAGCTTTTAAGTTGCAAGAGAGCAGGAGGCCATCTCGTATTCAATCAGCTTGCACAAAAAACCTTACGGTTAAATTTTGAAGTTATCAAGGAAGAAAAACCGTATTTGAGGGGATATTGGCTAAAGACTGTGCGTGGTTGGAAGCCCTGTACTGGGCGTTGGGGGACGAGCTCTGAAGAGCTTTGTATGGACCCGCCGCAGTTTCGCACGTTCATGATGAACGGTCGTGAATGCGCCGTTTACCCAAATTGCATTGAGTGATTCAGGGATGAATGCTTCTGATAATTCTTCCAGGCTTAATTGCCCACTTCGCCGCGAGTGGGCCAGCTTTCGTTTAGTAGATGAACATGGGAGTGGCCTACCTTTTGCCGGCCTTGCTTACCAATTGCAAGATAGCCTCGGGCAGCGATATACGGGTGCGTTGGATAGTGACGGATATGCCCGCGTAGAACAGCTCTCTTGCGGCCTGATCGTATTACAGCTATTGGATAACTATGTGGGTAGCGACTATTGGTATGCAGCTATCTCCCGTCGGGAAAAATTCACGCTCCCCTTAA
>AJXE01000025.1 GCA_000263395.1 Stutzerimonas stutzeri TS44 | reverse complement strand
ATGGTGAGGTATTCGTCGGGATTGCGCACCGCGTCGATCAGGCCCTGGCGGATTTCCTCGATCCGCTCGCGGTCGTCGCCGATCGGTGTGCCGTCGGCATCCAGCACGATGTAGGTATCGAGCGTGAACTGGCTGCTCGAGGTGATGATGCGGGCGTCGTGGATGTTCAGGTTGAGCTGGTCCATCGCCGCCACCGTCACAGCGAAGAAGTCGTGCTGGTCCGGCGCATAGATGAAGATCTGCGTGCCGCCCTCGAACTCGCGCTGCGTGGTTTCCTTGATCAGCACCAGCGGACCGCTGTTCTCGCCGTGCGCGAGGATCGCCGCGGTATGCCAGGCCACGTCGCTGGCCGAGTGACGCATGAAATAGTCATCGCCCAGCTGTGCCCAGAGCTGCTCGGCCTCGTCGGGGTCGCCGCCGTTGCGCACCAGCTCGTCCAGCGCGGCGCGCTGGGTCTGGCGGATCTGCTCCTCGCGCCCCAGCGGGTTCTCCAGGCCGCGTCGCAGCGCGCGCTGGGTGGCGGTGTGCAGCTGGCGCAGCAGGCTGGCGCGCCAGGAGTTCCAGAGCGTCGGGTTGGTCGCGTTGATGTCCGCGACGGTCAGCACGTAGAGATAGTCCAGGTGCGTCTCGTCGCCTACCTGCTGGGCGAAGTCGACGATCACCTGCGGATCGGACAGGTCCTTGCGCTGCGCGGTCGTGGACATCACCAGGTGGTTCTGTACCAGCCAGACGACCAGTCGGGTATCCCAGGCGGGCAGCTTGTGCCGGTTGCAGAACTGCTCGGCGTCCACGGCGCCCAGCTCGGAGTGATCACCGCCGCGCCCCTTGGCGATGTCGTGGTAGAGCCCCGCGATGTAGATCAGCTCCGGCTTGGGCAGGTGCTCGACCAGCGCGCTGGCCAGCGGATACTTCTCCGCCACGCCCGGCTTGGTCAGCTTGCGCAGGTACTTGATGACGTTGAGCGTATGCGCATCGACCGTATAAATGTGGAACAGGTCGTGCTGCATCTGCCCGACGATGTGGCCGAACTCCGGCAGGTAGCGGCCGAGAATGCCGTAGCGGTTCATCCGCCGCAGGTTGCGGTGGATGCCTTCCTTGCACTTGAACAGCTCGATGAACAGGCTGGTGTTGCGGATATCGCTGCGAAACTCGTCGTCGATCAAGTAGCGATGGTCGCGCAGCAGGCGGATGGTGTTGGCGCGCACGCCCCGGATCTGCGGATGCTGGGCCAGCAGGACGAAGGTTTCCAGGATCGCGAACGGGGTGCGCTTGAAGACCGCCGGGTCGCGTACCTCGAGATAGCCGTCGCGCACCAGGAAGCGGCTGTTGAGCGCGGTGCTCGGCCCGGAGTCGCCTTCCCAGAGAATGACCTCGGCAAAATGCTGGCCGACCAGGTCGCTCAGCTCGGCAACGCTCATCACCACCCGGTAGTACTTTTGCATGAAGCGTTCGATGGCCAGCTTGGCGTCGCTGTCCTCGTAGCCGAGCAGGGCGGCGAGCGAACGCTGGTGATCGAACAGCAGGCGGTCCTCGGCGCGTCCGGCCAGCATGTGCAGGCCGTAGCGCACCTTCCAGAGGAACTCCTGGGCGGCGGTCAGCAGGCTGTGTTCGCCCTCGGTGAGGAAGCCCTGGTCGACCATCGCCTGCAGGTCGAGCGTGCCGAACTGGCGGCGGGCGATCCAGAGAATGGTCTGGATGTCGCGCAGGCCGCCAGGCGAGCGCTTGACGTTCGGCTCCAGGTTGTATTCGGTGTTGTTGTACTTGGAATGCCGCTGACGCTGCTCGTTGCGCTTGGCGAGGAAGAAATCCTTGCTCGGCCACATCACCTCGGGACGGGTGACTTCCAGCATTTTCCTGCGCAGGTGCTCGGGGCCGGCAATAGTGCGGCTTTCCATCAGGTTGGTGATGATGGTGAGGTCGGCGCGTGCCTCTTCGGCGCATTCGGCGATCGAACGCACGCTCTGGCCGACTTCCAGCCCGATGTCCCAGAGCAGGGTGAGAAACCCTTCGATCGACTCGCGGAACATCTCATGATCGCCAGCGTCGAGCAGGATCAGCAGGTCGATGTCGGAGTAGGGGTGCAGCTCGCCGCGACCATAACCGCCGACCGCCACCAGCGCGATATCCGCGCCCGTGTTCCAGTCGAAGCGGCTCCAGGCGGCGCGCAAGATCTGATCGACGAACCAGGCGCGGTCCTCGATCAGCCGGCGAATCTCCCGGCCATCGCGAAAGCGCCTGTCGAGCACTTCGCGGGCCTGGCGGATGGCTTTCTTGAATGCGGCAATGGGGCTGGCCTTGAGCGCCAGTTCGGCCTGGAACTGGCTGCGGTCGAACAGCTCTGGATCAACCTGAGGCATGCGTACCTCCCGATGCCGCTAACGATGGAAAGGTCAGGCCGAGGTGCGTGCGATGGTGTCGTCCTGGCGCAGGGTAAAGATTTCGTAGCCGCTGGCGGTCACCAGGATGGTGTGCTCCCACTGCGCGGACAGCTTGCGATCCTTGGTGATCGCGGTCCAGCCGTCACCGAGCAGGCGTGTTTCGGCGCGGCCCTGGTTGATCATCGGCTCGATGGTGAAGGTCATGCCTTCCTTGAGTTCCATGCCGGTGCCGGCACGGCCGTAGTGCAGCACCTGTGGTTCCTCGTGGAACACCTTGCCGATGCCATGACCGCAGTATTCGCGCACCACGGAGAAGCCGTTCTTCTCGGCGTGCTTCTGGATCGCTTCGCCGATGTCGCCCAAGCGTACACCGGGGCGGACCATGCCGATGCCTATATATAGGCACTCCTGGGTGACCTTGCACAGCCGCTCGGCCCATTCCGGGACCTGGCCGACGATGAACATCCGGCTGGTGTCGCCGTGATAGCCATCCTTGATCACGGTGATGTCGATGTTGAGGATGTCGCCATCCTTCAATGGCTTGTCGTTGGGAATACCGTGGCAGACGACATGATTCAGCGAGGTGCAGATCGACTTGGGGAAACCCTTGTAGTTGAGCGGCGCCGGAATCGCCTGTTGCACGTTGACGATGTAGTCGTGGCAGAGGCGATCCAGTTCATCGGTGGTGACGCCGGCCTTGACATGCTCTTCGATCATTTCCAGTACCTCGGCGGCGAGCCGGCCGGCGATACGCATTTTCTCGATGTCTTCGGGCGTCTTGATGCTGACTGTCATGGGAACTCTCGGGCACGAAAGGAAAGGCCGGTATGGTAGCAGCTTGAGGCGGCAAGCCTGAAGCCGGCTGCGGCCCGGGTCGAGGGGCCGCGCATCGGTGTTCGCTTGTAGCTTGTGCAGGTTTTCTATGCTATAAAACGCGCCGCTCAGCGGGGACCCCCGTTGCGCCTGAACCCACACACGTGTCGACACGGTATCCTGGGTGCTCGAAAGAGTTGGATATCGGGACGCGTGGAGGCCTAACCCGACTTATTCGAGGACGTATCATGTCTCAAGTCACCATGCGCGATATGCTGAAGGCCGGTGTGCACTTCGGCCACCAGACCCGTTACTGGAACCCGAAAATGGACAAGTACATTTTCGGCGCGCGCAACAAGATTCACATCATCAACCTGGAAAAGACCCTGCCGATGTTCAACGACGCCCTGCGTTTCGTTGAAAAGCTGGCAGCCGGCAAGAACAAGATCATGTTCGTCGGCACCAAGCGTTCCGCTGGCAAGATCGTCCGCGAAGAGGCCGCGCGTTGCGGCTCGCCGTATGTCGATCATCGCTGGTTGGGCGGCATGCTGACCAACTACAAGACCATCCGCGCCTCGATCAAGCGCCTGCGCGAGCTGGAAGCCCAGTCCCAGGACGGCACTTTCGACAAGCTGACCAAGAAAGAAGCCCTGATGCGCAGCCGTGACCTCGAGAAGCTCGAGCGCAGCCTGGGTGGCATCAAGGATATGGGCGGTCTGCCGGATGCGATGTTCGTCATCGACGTCGATCACGAGCGCATCGCCATTTCCGAAGCCAACAAGCTGGGCATTCCGGTCATCGGCATCGTCGATACCAACAGCAGCCCGGAAGGCGTTGACTACATCATTCCCGGTAATGATGACGCCATCCGTGCCGTGCAACTCTATCTGGGCTCGATGGCTGATGCTGTCCTGCGTGGTCGCCAGAATGCTGGTGCCGGCGCCGATGAGTTCGTCGAGGAAGTCGCTTCCGAAGCCGCTCAAGGCTGAGAGCGACGCTCTAGCGTGACACCCGATGGACAAAAAGGGGGCTAGGCCCCCTTTTTGCCACTTCCGAATTGATCGTCCGCGCTGTCGGGCGAATGGTTAGAAACCAATCGAGAGGATTCCGAACATGGCAGAAATCACTGCGGCGATGGTCAAAGAGCTGCGCGAGCGTACCGGCCAGGGCATGATGGAATGCAAGAAGGCGCTGGTCGCCGCTGGTGGCGACATCGAGAAGGCCATCGACGACATGCGTGCTTCCGGTGCCATCAAGGCGGCCAAGAAGTCCGGCAACATCGCTGCTGAAGGCGCCATCGCCGTTCGCGTCGAAGGCGGTCGTGGCCTGATCATCGAAATCAACTCGCAGACCGACTTCCTGGCCCTGCAGGACGACTTCAAGGCATTCGTCAAGGACAGCCTGGACGAGGCCTTCGAGCAGAAGCTGACCGAAGCCGCACCGCTGATCGCTTCGCGCGAACCCGCTCGCGAGGCGCTGGTTGCCAAGTGTGGCGAGAACGTCAACATCCGTCGCCTGACTGCGGTCGAAGGCGAGGTGGTGGGTGCTTACCTGCACGGCCATCGCATCGGCGTGCTGGTGACCCTGAAAGGCGGCGACGCCGAACTGGCCAAGGACATCGCCATGCATGTGGCGGCCAGCAATCCGGCAGTTCTGAGCCCGACCGATGTTTCCGAGGAGCTGATTGCCAAGGAGAAGGAGATTTTCCTGCAGCTCAACGCCGACAAGATCGCCGGCAAGCCGGAAAATATCGTCGAGAACATGATCAAGGGCCGTATCAACAAGTTCCTGGCCGAAGCCAGCTTGGTCGAGCAGCCGTTCGTCAAGGATCCGGAAGTCAAGGTCGGCGATCTGGCCAAGAAGGCCGGTGCGCAGATCGTTTCCTTCGTCCGCTACGAAGTGGGTGAGGGCATCGAGAAGGCTGAGGTCGACT
Source organism: Stutzerimonas stutzeri TS44 (assembly GCA_000263395.1). Lineage (GTDB taxonomy): Bacteria > Pseudomonadota > Gammaproteobacteria > Pseudomonadales > Pseudomonadaceae > Stutzerimonas > Stutzerimonas stutzeri_C. The sequence continues at coordinate 49,162 of AJXE01000025.1, read as the reverse complement.
TCGCTGCGGAAGTGGCCGCCCAGGTCGCAGCCAGCAAGCAGTAATACGTCGGTTCCGCTGTCCCCCGAAGAGGCTGCCCGCTCACGCGTGCGGCCTCTTTTTCAGAGGGCGCGCAAATTGTTTTTTCGCTTTATGCTCGCCGCCGGGCACCAAACTGCGCGTGCAGTGTCAAACCGCAGATATTTTTTGTCTGGCCAATCAATCTAGTCATTTGAACGCCGCAGGAGACACATGCCAATGGCTCAGCAGATGAGTTCACGCAATCCTCGCTATAAACGCATTCTGCTCAAACTGAGCGGCGAGGCCCTGATGGGCTCCGAGGAATTCGGCATCGATCCCAAGGTGCTGGATCGCATGGCGCTGGAGGTCGGCCAACTGGTCGGTATCGGCGTGGAGGTCGGTCTGGTCATCGGTGGGGGCAACCTGTTCCGAGGTGCCGCGCTTTCCGCCGCGGGCATGGATCGCGTGACCGGCGACCACATGGGGATGCTGGCGACGGTCATGAACGCCCTGGCCATGCGTGACGCGCTGGAGCGTTCGAATATCCCGGCATTGGTGATGTCGGCCATTTCGATGGTCGGTGTGACCGATCATTACGACCGGCGCAAGGCCATGCGTCATCTCAAGTCCGGTGAGGTCGTGATTTTCTCGGCCGGCACCGGCAACCCGTTCTTCACCACCGATTCGGCCGCCTGCCTGCGCGCCATCGAGATCCAGGCGGATGTGGTGCTGAAGGCGACGAAGGTGGACGGCGTCTACACGGCCGATCCGTTCAAGGATCCCAATGCCGAGAAATTCGAGCAATTGACCTATGATGACGTGCTCGACCGCAAGCTGGGTGTCATGGATCTCACCGCCATCTGCCTGTGCCGTGATCACAATATGCCGCTGCGCGTCTTCAACATGAACAAGCCCGGCGCCCTGCTGAACATCGTGCTCGGTGGCGCCGAAGGAACCCTGATCGAGGAATCGAACGAATGATCAACGAGATCAAGCAAGACGCGCAGGAGCGCATGAAGAAGACCCTGGAATCGCTGGATAACGCGTTTTCCAAGATTCGCACCGGTCGCGCGCACCCGAGTATCCTCGATAGCGTGATGGTCTCCTACTACGGTGCCGACACGCCGCTGCGCCAGGTCGCCAACGTGATCGCCGAGGATTCGCGCACGCTCGCTCTGACTGTGTTCGACAAGAGCATGATCCAGGCGGTCGAGAAGGCGATTATGACTTCCGATCTCGGCCTCAATCCTGCTACTGCCGGTACCACCATTCGCGTGCCGATGCCGGCGCTGACCGAGGAGACCCGCAAGGGCTTCACCAAGCAGGCCCGCGCCGAAGCGGAGAATGCCCGCGTCGCCGTGCGCAACATTCGCCGTGACGCCCTGGCACAGCTCAAGGACCTGGTGAAGGAGAAGGAAATCAGCGAGGACAACGAGCGTCGCGGGCAGGACGATGTCCAGAAGCTGACCGACAAGTTCGTCGGTGAAATCGACAAGGCACTGGAAGGCAAGGAAGCCGATCTGATGGCGGTCTAATCTGTCATCTCGATCCCAGGCCGGCACAATGAACGAAACCGCTGCCGGACATGGCAGTCCAATCGATGCGTTTGGCCGGCTTTTGCTGCGCCTCTCATCGTTCGAAGCGTGTTTCAGCGCAAGTAGAGTTGTTTGATGGAAAAGGTCAGGCAGATCGCCGGGCGGAGTATTCCCCGTCACGTAGCGATCATCATGGATGGTAATAATCGCTGGGCGAAGAGGCGCTTGTTGCCGGGTGTGGCCGGACACAAGGCCGGCGTCGACGCGGTGCGCGCGGTCATCGAGGTGTGTGCCGAGTCTGGTGTGGAAGTGCTGACCCTGTTCGCCTTCTCCAGCGAAAACTGGCAGCGTCCGGCCGACGAGGTCGGTGCGCTGATGGAGCTGTTTCTCATGGCGCTGCGCCGAGAGGCGCGCAAGCTGAACGACAACGGCATCCGTTTGCGGATCATCGGCGACCGTTCGCGATTCCATCCCGAGCTGCAGGCGGCGATGCTCGAGGCCGAGGCGATTACCGCGCACAATCATCGTTTCATTCTGCAGGTCGCAGCCAATTACGGTGGGCAATGGGACATCCTTCAGGCCACCCGACACCTGGCGGAAGAGGCCCGGAACGGGCGCCTGAACCCTGAAGAGATTACTCCCGCACTGTTCCAGGGTTATCTCGCCACGGGCGATCTGCCGCCGCCCGACCTGTGCATCCGTACCGGTGGTGAGCGGCGCATCAGCAATTTCCTGCTGTGGCAGCTGGCCTACGCCGAGCTGTATTTCTCCGATCTGTTCTGGCCCGACTTCAAGCACCAGGCAATGCGTCGCGCACTGGTCGACTTCGCCTCGCGTCAACGCCGCTTCGGCAAGACTGGCGAACAAGTGGAAAACGAGGTCAAGGCCGAATGCTGAAGCAGCGGATCATCACGGCGGCCATCCTGCTGCCCGTCGCCATCTTTGGCTTTTTTTATCTCGAGGGCATCGCCTTTGCCCTGTTCATCGGTCTGGTCGTGACGCTGGCCGCCTGGGAATGGGCGCATCTGGCGGGCTTCGAGGCGCAGCCGGTACGCGTTGCCTACGCTGCGCTGGTCGCCTTGCTGCTGGTCGGGCTTCATCGGCTTCCGGCGCTGGCGCCCTGGTTGATGACGGCCGCGGTGTTCTGGTGGGTCGCGGCAACCGCGCTGGTGCTCGGCTATCCGCAGAGCCAGCGGTTCTGGGGCGGAGCGCCGGGCCGTCTGCTGATCGGCTTGCTGATTCTGCTGCCGGCCTGGCAGGCACTGCTGATCCTCAAGCAATGGCCGGCCGGCAACTGGCTGATCATCGCGGTGATGGTGCTGGTCTGGGCGGCGGATATCGGGGCGTACTTTTCCGGCAAGGCATTCGGCCGACGCAAGCTGGCGCCGGCGGTCAGCCCAGGCAAGAGCTGGGAAGGCCTCGTCGGCGGCCTGCTGACCAGCTTGGCCATCACGCTGGCGGTCGGGCTCTATCGCGGCTGGAGCGCGCGCGAACTGGTGCTGGCCCTGCTCGGCGCGGCGTTGGTAGTGGGGGTGTCGGTGATCGGTGACCTGACCGAAAGCATGTTCAAGCGCAGCGCCGGCATCAAGGACAGCAGCCAGCTGCTGCCCGGTCACGGCGGGGTGATGGATCGCATCGACAGTCTCACCGCAGCGATTCCGCTGTTCACGGTGCTGCTCTGGCTGGCGGGATGGGGAGCATGGTGATGCGGCCACAGCTCATTACGGTGCTGGGCGCCACCGGCTCGATCGGGCTTAGTACGCTCGATGTGGTGGCGCGTCATCCGCAGCGCTACCGAGTCTTCGCCCTGACGGCATTCACGCGGATGGCTGATCTGCACAGGCTGTGCCTGCTGCACCAGCCACGCTATGCCGTGGTGGCCGACGAGGCACAGGCGCGTGTCCTGCAATCGGAGCTGGCACGCGATGGCGTGTCCACGCAGGTTCTCGTGGGCGAGGGCGGGTTGTGTGAAGTCGCGGCCCATCCCGAGACGGATGTGGTGATGGCCGCGATCGTTGGCGCCGCCGGCCTGCGCCCGACGCTGTCCGCCGTGCAGGCCGGCAAGCGGGTTCTGCTGGCCAACAAGGAAGCCTTGGTGATGTCCGGCGCGCTGTTCATGCAGGCGCTGCGTGACAGCGAGGCCGTGCTGCTGCCGATCGACAGCGAGCACAATGCGATCTTCCAGTGCCTGCCGCACGATTATGCGCGCGGCATGGGCGAGATCGGCGTCCGGCGCATTCTGCTGACCGCATCCGGCGGTCCCTTCCGCGAACTGCCGGCCGCCGCGCTCGCCAGCGTGACGCCCGAGCAGGCCTGTGCGCATCCGAACTGGTCCATGGGCCGCAAGATTTCGGTCGACTCGGCCAGCATGATGAACAAGGGACTGGAGCTGATCGAGGCGTGCTGGCTGTTCGATGCCCGTCCTGATCAGGTCGAGGTGGTGGTGCACCCGCAAAGCGTCATTCATTCGATGGTCGACTATGTCGACGGCTCGGTGCTCGCGCAGTTGGGCAATCCCGACATGCGTACGCCCATTGCCCACGCGTTGGCCTGGCCCGAGCGAATGGATTCCGGCGTGTCGGCGCTCGATCTGCTGCGTATCGGTCGGCTCGATTTCCAGGCGCCGGATGAACAGCGCTTCCCCTGTCTGCGTCTCGCTCGGCAGGCCGCGGAGGCGGGTGGCACCAGCCCGGCGATGCTCAACGCAGCCAACGAAGTGGCCGTCGAGGCGTTTCTCGAACGGCGGATTCGTTTCACCGAGATCGCAGGTATCATCGACGACGTATTGGATCGCGAGGCGTCGGTTGCGGCTCGCTGCCTTGAGGACGTACTGACGGCCGATCGACAGGCCCGGGTTCTCGCCGGCTCCTGGCTCGATCGCCACGGGCGCTAGCCTGGAGGATTCGATGGGCACGCTTTACATGATTGTCGGCACCCTGGTCGCGCTGGGAGTGCTGGTCACGTTTCACGAGTTCGGGCATTTCTGGGTGGCGCGGCGCTGCGGGGTCAAGGTCCTGCGCTTCTCGGTCGGTTTCGGCAAGCCGCTGCTGCGCTGGTCGGATCGTCACGGCACCGAGTTCGTGATCGCGGCGATTCCCCTGGGTGGCTACGTCAAGATGCTCGACGAGCGCGAAGCCCAGGTGCCGGATGCGTTGCTGGGTAGTGCCTTCAATCGCAAATCCGTGCGTCAGCGTTTCGCGATCGTCTCGGCCGGACCTTTGGCCAATTTCCTGCTTGCCCTGGTGTTCTTCTGGCTGCTGGCCATGCTGGGCAGCGAGCAGGTGCGCCCCGTGATCGGTGCGGTGGAACCTGGCAGTCTCGCCGAGCAGGCAGGGCTGGCGGCTGACGAGGAAATCCTGGCCGTCAACGGCAAATCGGTGTCGGGCTGGGGTGATGTCAATCTGCAACTGATTCGGCGGCTCGGCGAAAGCGGCCAGCTTGACCTGACGGTGCGCGAGCCGGGGGCTTCTCAGGAGCAGCATCGGCAGATTGCACTGCATGAATGGTTGCAGGGCGTCGAGGAGCCGGACCCGATCGCTGCGCTCGGCATTCGTCCGTGGCGCCCGCAGGTGGCGCCGGTCATCGCGCAGCTCGACCCCGAGGGGCCGGCGCGCTCGGCTGGCGTCACGCTCGGTGATCGCCTGTTGAGCCTGAACGAGCAGCCGCTGTCTGATTGGCAGCAGGTCATCGATCAGGTCGGGCGTCTGCCGGGTCAGCCGGTGCGTCTGGTTGTCGAGCGGGATGGCCGGCAGGAGGAAATCGCGCTGACGCTGGGTGTTCGCGGCGAAGGGGCGGGTACCCGTGGTTATCTCGGCGCGGGCGTGGCGCCCGGCGAATGGCCTGCCGAGATGCTGCGCGAGGTCAGCTACGGGCCGCTCGAAGCGATAGCCGAAGGAGGCAGGCGAACCTGGGCGATGAGCCTGCTGACGCTCGATTCACTGAAGAAAATGCTGCTCGGAGAGCTGTCGGTAAAAAACTTGAGCGGCCCGATAACCATTGCTAAAGTGGCGGGCGCTTCTGCCCAGTCGGGTCTGGGGGATTTCCTGAATTTCCTCGCCTATTTGAGCATTAGTCTGGGGGTTCTCAATCTTCTGCCTATCCCGGTGCTCGACGGGGGCCATCTGCTCTTCTATATGGTCGAGTGGATTCGAGGCCGGCCTCTGTCGGATCGAGTCCAGGGGTGGGGGATGCAGATCGGTATCACGCTGGTCGTCGGGGTGATGCTGCTGGCGCTGGTCAACGATATCGGTCGACTGTAACGCGGGCTTTTAATGTCACTGCGCCAAACGCGAGTTCATTTTTCAGGTTTGAATAAGAAAGGACTTCATGAAACGTCTGCTGCTACCTGCGGTAATTTCCGCGTTGATGATTGCCGAAGTTCACGCTGAGTCCTTTACCATCTCCGATATCCGAGTCAACGGTTTGCAACGGGTTTCCGCCGGAAGTGTATTCGGCGCACTGCCGCTGAACGTAGGCGACGCCGCCGATGATGGACGCTTGGTCCAAGCCACTCGTGCACTGTTCAAAACCGGTTTCTTCCAGGATATCCAGCTCGGTCGCGAGGGCAACGTGCTGGTGGTCAGCGTGGTCGAGCGTCCGTCGATCTCGGCCATCGAAATCGAAGGCAACAAGGCAATCAAGACCGAGGACCTGCTCGCCGGTCTGCAGCAGTCGGGGCTCGCCGAAGGCGAGATCTTCCAGCGTGCCACCCTCGAAGGCGTACGTAACGAGCTGCAGCGCCAGTATGTTGCGCAAGGTCGTTACTCGGCCACCATCGATACCGAGGTGGTCGCGCAGCCACGCAATCGCGTGGCCCTCAAGATCAAGATCAACGAAGGTTCGGTCGCCGCCATCAAGCACATCAACGTGGTCGGCAATACGGTTTTCCCTGAGGAGGACCTGATCAACCTGTTCGAGCTGAAGACCACCAACTGGTTGTCCTTCTTCCGCAATGACGACAAGTATGCCCGCGAAAAGCTTTCCGGCGACCTTGAGCGCCTGCGCTCCTATTACCTGGACCGCGGCTACATCAACATGGATATCACCTCGACCCAGGTATCCATCACGCCCGACAAGAAGGATGTCTACGTCACGGTGAACATCGCCGAGGGCGAGCGTTATACTGTGCGCGAAGTCAAACTCAGCGGTGACCTCAAGGTGCCGCAGCAGGATATCGAGGCACTGCTGCTGGCCAAGGAAGGGCAGGTATTCTCGCGTAAGGTGATGACCACGACTTCCGAGCTGATCACCCGGCGCCTGGGCAACGAGGGTTACACCTTCGCCAACGTCAACGGTGTGCCGCAGGCGCACGATGAGGACAACACCGTTTCGATCACCTTTGTGGTCGATCCGGGCAATCGCGCCTATGTCAATCGCGTCAATTTCCGTGGCAACACCAAGACCGAAGACGAAGTGTTGCGCCGCGAGATGCGCCAGATGGAAGGTGGTTGGGCTTCGACCTATCTGATCGACCAATCCAAGACTCGCCTCGAGCGTCTCGGTTTCTTCAAGGAAGTTAACGTTGAGACGCCCCAGGTCCCGGGCACGGATGATCAGATCGACGTCAACTACAGTGTCGAAGAGCAGCCGTCCGGTTCGATCATGGCCAGCATCGGTTTTGCGCAGAATGCCGGTCTGATCCTTGGTGGTTCGATCAGTCAGAACAACTTTCTCGGCACCGGCAACCGCGTGTCGCTGGGTCTGACCCGCAGCGAATACCAGTCGCGCTACAACTTCGGTTTCGTCGACCCCTACTGGACCGAAGACGGCGTCAGCCTGGGCTACAACGCGTTCTATCGCACCACCGACTACGACGAGCTGGATTACGATGTTTCCAGCTATTCCGTCGACAGCCTGGGTGGCGGTGTGAATATCGGCTACCCGATCAGTGAAACGGCGCGCCTGTCGTTCGGTTTGTCGGCGCAGCAGGACGATCTGGACACCGGTCGTTACACGGTCGATGAAATCTACGAATTCATGGACGAGGAGGGCGATAGCTTCCTCAACTTCAAGGGCTCGGTGGGCTGGTCGGAATCGACACTCAACCGTGGCGTGCTGGCCACGCGCGGTCATTCGCAGAGTCTGGTCTTCGAGACGACACTGCCGGGCAGTGATCTGTCGTTCTACAAGCTCGACTACAACGGCCAGCTGTTCGTGCCGATGAGCAAGGACTACACCCTGCGCATGCATACGCGCCTGGGTTACGGCGACGCCTACGGCTCGACCTCGCGCCTGCCGTTCTACGAGCACTACTATGCGGGCGGTTTCAACTCCGTGCGTGGCTTCGAGGACAGCAGCCTGGGGCCGCGTAGTACGCCGAGCCGCGCTTACGATTCTGCTGGGAACCTGTTGCCGGAAGGCTCCTGTGATTCTTCGGGGCGTTGCACCGATGATCAGGATCCGCTGCCGTTCGGCGGTAACGTGCTCATCCAGGGTGGCCTGGAAGTGCTGTTCCCGATGCCGTTCGTCAAGGATCAGCGCTCGCTGCGCACCTCCGTGTTCTGGGACGTGGGCAACGTCTTCGACACCAACTGCCGCTCCGACTCGGATGACTGCAGCGACATCGACTTCGGTGACATGGCCAGCTCGGTGGGGGTCGGTCTGACCTGGATCACGGCGATGGGGCCGTTGAGCTTCAGTCTGGCGATGCCGGTGATGAAGCCGGACGAGGCCGATACCCAAGTCTTCCAGTTCTCGCTGGGGCAAACATTCTAACGCTGCAGCGTCGCGCTTCAGTGCCTTTTCAGGAGTGGTGTATACCGTGCGTAAGTTGACTCAGTTGTTCCTCGTCGTCGCGGCCCTGGTTGCGACTCCGGCCTTCGCCGAGATGAAGATCGCGGTGATGAACTATCAGATGGCCTTGCTCGAATCCGATGCAGCCAAGCGCTATGCGGTGGATGCCGAGAAGAAGTTCGGCCCCCAGCTGAACAAGCTCAAGACGCTGGAGAGCGATGCCAAACGCATCCAGGATCGCCTGGTCAAGGATGGCGACAAGATGCAGCAGGCCGAGCGTGAGCGTCTTGAGCTGGAGTTCAAGCAGAAGGCACGCGACTTCCAGTTCCAGTCCAAGGAGCTGAACGAGGCCAAGGCCGTGGCTGACCGGGACATGCTCAAGCAGCTCAAGCCCAAGCTCGATCAGGCCGTGGAAGAGGTCATCAAGAAAGGTAATTACGATCTGGTGTTCGAGCGTGGGGCGGTGGTCGATGTCAAGCCGCAGTTCGACATTACCCGCCAGGTCATCGAGCGCATGAACCAGCTGCGCTGATATGTCTGCGATCGTCTATACGCTCGGTCAGCTGGCCGAGCTGCTGGGGGCTACGTTGCGTGGCGATGCGGCTCTGCCGATCTGCGGCCTGGCCACCCTGCAGGAAGCGGGCCCGCAGCAGCTCACTTTTCTGGCCAACACCCAGTACCGCAAGTTTCTTGATGGCACCTGTGCCGGCGCAGTGTTGCTGACGCCAGCGGACGCCGCTGACTATGACGGCGCCGCACTGGTCATCGACAATCCCTATCTGGCCTACGCTCGGGCGTCGCATCTGTTCGAGACGCGCCCGACGGTGGCGGCGGGTGTCCATCCCAGTGCAATCATCGCGGCCGATGCACAGGTTGATCCTTCGGCCAGCATCGGTGCCTACGCGGTGATCGAGGCGGGTGCCAGGATCGGTCCGGATGTGGTAATCGGCGCGCAATGCTTCATCGGTGCACGCAGTCGGATCGGCGAAGGTGGGCGACTGGCGCCACGCGTCACGCTCTACCATGACGTGCAGATCGGCAAGCGGGTGGTTATCCAGTCCGGTGCAGTGATCGGTGGCGAGGGCTTCGGCTTCGCCAACGAGAAAGGCGTGTGGCAGAAGATCGCGCAGATCGGCGGCGTCACCATCGGCGATGACGTCGAGATCGGTTCCAATACCACCATCGATCGTGGTGCGCTTTCCGATACGCTGATCGGCAATGGCGTCAAGCTGGATAACCAGATCATGATCGCGCACAACGTGCAGGTCGGCGACAACACGGCGATGGCGGGCTGTGCCGGCATTTCCGGCAGCACCAAGATCGGCCGTAACTGCATGATCGCCGGCGGCGTCGGTATGGTGGGGCACATCGAGGTTTGCGACAACGTATTCGTGACCGGGATGACGATGGTGACGCGTTCGATCACCGAGCCGGGCAGCTATTCGTCCGGCACGGCGATGCAAACGGCGGCCGAATGGCGCAAGAGCGCGGCGCGTATTCGCCACCTCGATGATATGGCGCGCCGCCTGCAGCAACTGGAAAAGCGCCTCGCCGCCGTGACCCCGGATGGGGATGCGGCTTCTGATGCCTGAGCTATCTCTCTGATCGCCGTCTTTTTTCAAGGGTAGTGCCTGCCTGAGCCGACGGTGCGGGCGATGGCGGCTCCCATACTCATTTACGGGCTTTTTGCTGACATGATGGATATCAACGAGATTCGCGAATACCTGCCTCACCGCTACCCGTTCCTGCTGGTAGACCGTGTGGTCGAGCTGGACACGGACGCCAAGCGCATTCGCGCGTACAAGAACGTGACCATCAACGAACCGTTCTTCAATGGTCATTTCCCGCAGCATCCGATCATGCCGGGCGTGCTGATCATCGAGGCGATGGCGCAGGCCGCCGGCCTGCTGGGCTTCAAGATGATGGGGGCGACGCCTTCGGATGGGACCTTGTACTACTTCGTCGGTTCCGACAAGCTGCGCTTTCGCCAGCCGGTGCTGCCGGGCGACCAGCTGGTACTCGAGGCAAAGTTCCTCGGTGTCAAGCGTGGCATCTGGAAGTTCGAATGCCAGGCCAGCGTCGAAGGCAAGGTGGTCTGCTCGGCTGAAATCATTTGTGCGGAACGCGAACTATGACGTTGATCGACCCTCGTGCCATCGTCGATCCCACGGCCAGGCTGGCGGATGACGTCCAGATCGGCCCGTGGTCGATCATCGGGCCGAATGTCGAAATTGGTGAGGGAACGGTGATCGCGCCGCACGTGATCATCAAGGGGCCGACCGTGATCGGCCGGCATAACCGGATCTACCAGTTTTCCTCGGTCGGCGAGGATACGCCGGATCTCAAGTACAAGGGTGAGCCGACACGACTGGTGATCGGCGATCACAACGTGATCCGCGAAGGCGTGACGATCCACCGCGGTACCGTACAGGATCGTTCCGAGACGACGCTGGGCGATCACAACCTGATCATGGCCTACGCCCATATCGGTCATGACAGCGTGATCGGCAACCACTGCATCCTGGTCAACAACACGGCGCTGGCGGGGCATGTGCACGTTGGCGACTGGGCGATTCTTTCCGGCTACACGTTGGTGCACCAGTTCTGCCATATCGGCGCGCACAGCTTTTCCGGCATGGGGACGGCCATCGGCAAGGACGTGCCGGCCTTCGTTACCGTGTTCGGCAACCCTGCCGAGGCGCGCAGCATGAACTTCGAGGGCATGCGCCGACGCGGCTTCAGCGACGAGGCCATTCATGCGTTGCGCTGTGCCTACAAGGTGGTTTACCGCAAGGGCCTGACTGTCGAGGCGGCGCTGGCGGAGCTGGCCGAGGACGCCAAGACATTCGTGGAGGTGGCCATGTTCCGTGACTCCATCCAGGCCTCGACCCGCGGTATCACCCGCTGATATGCGCGCGCCGCTGAAGGTTGCGCTGGTCGCCGGTGAATCGTCCGGCGACATTCTCGGCGCCGGATTGATGCAGGCGCTCAAGGCGCGCCATCCCGATGTGCAGTTCATCGGTGTCGGTGGCGCGCGGATGGAAGCCGAAGGCCTGAGGTCGTACTTCCCGCTTGAGCGTCTGGCGGTGATGGGACTCGTGGAGGTGCTGGGGCGGCTGCCGGAGCTGCTGGCGCGACGCCGGCGGTTGTTGCGCGATCTGCTCGAGGCGCGCCCGGACGTGTTCATCGGTATCGATGCGCCGGATTTCAATCTGGATCTCGAGCTCAAGCTGCGCCGTGCGGGTATCCGCACCGTCCACTATGTCAGCCCCTCGGTGTGGGCCTGGCGGCAGAAGCGGGTCTTCAAGATTCGCGAAGCCTGCGACCTGATGCTGACGCTGTTCCCCTTCGAGGCGAGGTTCTATGAGGAGCACCGCGTGCCGGTGCGCTTCGTCGGGCATCCGCTGGCTGACTCGATTCCGTTGCACACCGAGCGCGAACCGGCGCGCCAGGCGCTGGGCCTTCCCGCGCAGGGGCAGGTCGTTGCCTTGCTGCCGGGCAGCCGTGGCGGTGAAGTGGCGCGTCTGGGCGAGCTGTTCCTGGCCGCCGCGGAACGTCTGCGGACGATGCGCCCCGGGGTGCATTTCGTGCTGCCCTGCGCCAGCCCTGAGCGCCGCGCGCAGCTGGAGGCTATGCTGGCCGGCCGCGACCTGCCTCTGACCTTGCTGGATGGGCGTTCTCACGAAGCGTTGGCGGCGTGCAATGCCGTGCTGATCGCCTCCGGCACGGCAACGCTGGAGGCGCTGCTGTTCAAGCGGCCGATGGTTGTCGCCTACAGCGTCGCGCCGCTGACCTTCCGCATTCTCAAACGTCTGGTGAAAAGCCCATACGTGGCCTTGCCGAACCTGCTGGCGCAGCGCCTGCTGGTGCCCGAACTGCTGCAGGATGCCGCGACTCCCGAGGCCCTGGCCCAGGCCGTGTCGCCGCTGCTCGACAACGGCGAGGTGCAGACCGAGGGCTTCGAGCAGATCCACCGTACCCTGCGTTGCGAGGCCTCCAGCCAGGCGGCCGACGCGGTGCTTGGCCTGGTCGGACAAGACTGATGCAGCTAGGGCTCGATTTCGATCTGGTGCAGGAACTGGTCGCTGGCGTCGACGAGGTCGGCCGTGGCCCGCTATGCGGTCCGGTGGTCACGGCGGCGGTGATCCTTGATCCGCTGCGGCCGATCCAGGGCCTCAATGATTCGAAGAAGCTCAGCGAAGCGCGGCGCGAGGCGTTGTTCGACGAGATTCAGGAAAAGGCACTGGCCTGGTGCATCGCTCGCGCCGAGGTGGAAGAGATCGACCGACTGAACATTCTGCACGCCACCATGCTGGCCATGCAGCGTGCGGTCGAGGGGCTCAGTGTGGTGCCTCGACTGGCGCTGATCGACGGCAACCGCTGTCCGGTTCTGCCGGTGCCCAGTGCGGCGGTGGTGCAGGGCGATGCCAGCGTGCCGGCGATCGCTGCCGCCTCGATTCTGGCCAAGGTCAGTCGCGACCGGGAAATGCGGGCGCTGGATCTGGTTTACCCGGGCTACGGGCTGGCCGGCCACAAGGGCTATCCGACTCCGGCGCATCTCCAGGCCCTGGAGCGCCTGGGGACGACGCCCATCCATCGGCGTTCCTTCGCGCCGGTACGCGTGCTGCTTGAACGGGCGGCACTCGCCGTAACCGCCGCGACGGCTGGCGAGCGGGTGCGCTGATCGCCAACCGGCGCGACGCCACCTGGCACCATTGCTCGGCCCGCTGAGCGGCTTTCCGCTACAATCGCCGGCTTGTCGCCACCGCTTCCGGGATTCGTTCATGTCCGTTTCGTTCGTCCACCTTCGCCTGCATACCGAATTCTCGCTGGTCGACGGCCTGGTGCGCGTCAAGCCGCTGATCAAGGCAGTCGCCAGTGCCGGCATGCCGGCCGTGGCGGTGACCGACCAGAGCAACATGTGTTCGCTGGTCAAGTTCTACAAGGCGGCGCAGGGTGCCGGGGTCAAGCCCATCTGTGGTGCCGATATCTGGCTGGCCAGCCGCGAGGAGGATGGTCCGCTCAGTCGGCTGACGCTACTGGCGATGGATGCCAAGGGCTATCGCAACCTCACCGAGCTGGTGTCCCGCGGCTGGACCGAGGGCCAGCGCAACGACCTTGTAATCATCGAACGCGACTGGGTCAAGGACGCGGCCGAGGGTGTGATCGCGCTGTCCGGAGCCAAGGAAGGGGAGATCGGCCAGGCCCTGCTCAATGGCGACGAAGGGCTGGCCGAGGCGCTGCTGAAGGAATGGAGCGCGGTGTTCGCCGGGCGCTTCTATCTGGAAGTGCAGCGCACCAGTCGCGTCAACGATGAAGAGTATCTCCATGCTGCGGTGGCGCTTGCCGGGCGCTGCGGCGCGCCGCTGGTGGCGACCAATGACGTGCGCTTCCTCCGGCAGGAAGATTTCGAGGCCCATGAGACGCGAGTCTGCATCGGCGAGGGGCGCACCCTCGATGATCCGCGTCGCCCACGCAACTATTCCGACCAGCAGTACCTGAAGACGCCCGAAGAGATGGCCGAGCTGTTCGCCGATCTGCCGGAGGCGCTGGAAAACACCGTCGAGATCGCCAAGCGCTGCAACATCGAGGTACAGCTGGGCACCTACTTCCTGCCGAACTTCCCGGTACCTGCCGGGATGACCATCGACGACTACCTGCGCCAGGTGTCCTACGAGGGCCTGGAAGAGCGTCTGGAAGTCCTGCTGCCCAAGGACACGCCGGACTACGCGACGAAGAAGCAGGTCTACATCGACCGCCTCGAGTTTGAGCTGGGCACCATCATCCAGATGGGTTTCCCCGGGTACTTCCTGATCGTGATGGACTTCATCAAGTGGGCGAAGAACAACGGCGTGCCCGTGGGTCCCGGCCGGGGCTCGGGCGCCGGCTCGCTGGTGGCCTATGTACTGAAGATCACCGACCTCGACCCGCTGGCCTACGACCTGCTGTTCGAGCGCTTCCTCAATCCCGAGCGGATTTCCATGCCCGACTTCGACGTCGACTTCTGCATGGACGGCCGCGACCGGGTGATCGACTACGTGGCCGAAGCCTACGGGCGCAACGCGGTGAGCCAGATCATCACCTTCGGCTCGATGGCGGCCAAGGCCGTGGTGCGCGACGTGGCGCGGGTGCAGGGCAAGTCCTACGGTCTGGCCGATCGCCTGTCGAAGATGATTCCCTTCGAAGTCGGCATGACCCTGGACAAGGCCTACGAGATGGAGGAGCCGTTGCGCGATTTCCTCGCCGTCGACGAGGATGGCCGGGAAATCTGGGACATGGCGCTCAAGCTCGAAGGCATTACCCGTGGCACCGGCAAGCACGCCGGCGGCGTGGTGATCGCACCGACCAAGCTCACCGACTTCGCGCCTATTGCCTGCGACGAGGAAGGCGGCGGCCTGGTGACCCAGTTCGACAAGGACGATGTCGAGCAGGCCGGCCTGGTCAAGTTCGACTTCCTCGGCCTGCGCACGTTGACCATCATCAAGTGGGCACTGGAGACCATCAACCGCGAGCAGGCCAAGAAGGGCCTGGAAGCGGTCAACATCGACTTCATCCCGCTGGACGACAAGCCGACCTACCAGCTGCTGCAGAAAGCCGAGACCACGGCGGTGTTCCAGCTCGAATCACGCGGCATGAAGGAGCTGATCAAGAAGCTCAAGCCCGACTGCCTGGAAGACCTCATCGCACTGGTGGCGCTGTTCCGCCCCGGCCCGCTGCAATCGGGCATGGTGGATGACTTCATCAACCGCAAGCACGGCCGTGCGGAGATTTCCTACCCGCACTCCGACTACCAGTACGCGGGTCTCGAGCCGGTGCTCAAGCCCACCTACGGCATCATCCTGTATCAGGAACAGGTGATGCAGATCGCCCAGGTCATGGCCGGCTACACCCTCGGCGGCGCCGACATGCTGCGTCGGGCAATGGGCAAGAAGAAACCGGAGGAAATGGCCAAGCAGCGCGGCGGCTTCATCGAGGGCTGCGCCAATAACGGTATCGATGGCGAGCTGGCGGGCAACATCTTCGATCTGGTGGAGAAATTCGCCGGTTACGGTTTCAACAAGTCGCACTCGGCCGCCTACGGCCTGGTGTCGTACCAGACCGCCTGGCTCAAGACGCATTACCCTTCGCCGTTCATGGCCGCAGTGCTCTCGGCGGACATGCACAACACCGACAAGGTGGTAATCCTCATCGAGGAATGCCGCAGCATGAAGCTGCGCATCGATCCGCCGGACGTCAACGTCTCCGAGTTCAAGTTCACCGTCAACGACGACGGCCGCATCGTCTACGGTCTGGGCGCGGTCAAGGGCGTCGGCGAAGGCCCGGTCGAGGCGATCGCCGAGTGCCGCGCCGCGGGCGGGCCGTTCAAGGACCTGTTCGATTTCTGCAGTCGCGTGGATCTGAAGCGCATCAACAAACGCACGCTGGAAGCACTGATCCGTTCCGGTGCACTGGATCGCCTCGGTCCGTATTTCCATGAAGAGGCCAAGGCCTACCAGGCGAACATCGACCGCAACCGCGCGGTGCTGCTGGCGGCGATGGAGGAAGCGGTACAGGCCGCCGAACAGACCGCGCGCAGCGAGGAAAGCGGCCACATGGACCTGTTCGGCGGGCTGTTCGCCGAGCCCGAGGCGGATGTCTACGCCAATCACCGCAAGGCCCGCGAGCTGTCGCTCAAGGAGCGCCTGAAGGGCGAGAAGGACACCCTCGGGCTGTATCTCACCGGCCATCCCATCGACGAATACGAAGGCGAGGTGCGGCGCTTCGCCCGCCAGCGCATCGTCGACCTGCGGCCGGCACGCGATACCCAGACCATCGCCGGGTTGATCGTCAACCTGCGGGTGATGAAGAACAAGAAGGGCGACAAGATGGGCTTCATCACCCTCGACGACCGCTCCGGACGCATCGAGGCCTCGCTGTTCGCCGAGGCCTTCAGCAGCGCCCAGGCGCTGCTGCAGACCGACGCGCTGGTGGTGGTCGAGGGCGAGGTCAGCAACGATGACTTCTCCGGCGGCCTGCGCCTGCGCGCCAAGCGCGTGATGAGTCTGGAGGAGGCGCGTACCGGCCTGGCCGAAAGTCTGCGGGTGAAGGTCGCCAGCGAGGCGCTCAAGGGCGATCGGATGCGCTGGCTCGCCGAGGTCTTCGGACGGCATCGTGGCGCTTGTCCGATCACGCTCGAATACACCGGGCCTGACGCGCGCGCGCTGTTGCAGTTCGGCGAGAACTGGCGCATCGACCCGGCAGACAACTTGATTCAGGCGTTGCGTGACCAGTTCGGACGCGACAACGTCTTCCTGCAATACCGATGACGGGTGGTCGCTGCCGAGCACCCCGATCCATTGGCGCCCTGAGTGGTGCCAGAACGGCCCGGTTTCGATCGGGTCATGCTTGCGAACAATTTTTGTTCGACCTCGAAGCGCCGCTCCCGTAAGGTATGGCGCAAAAAACGGAACAGCCGCCCGGCCGCCTGGCCGTCGACGCATGACGGATACCTATGAACCCGAATTTTCTCGATTTCGAACAGCCGATTGCCGACCTGCAAGCCAAGATCGAAGAGCTGCGCCTGGTAGGCAACGATAACTCGCTGAACATCGGCGACGAGATTGCCCGCCTGCAGGACAAGAGCGCATCGCTCACCGAAAGCATTTTCGGCAACCTGACCAGCTGGCAGATCGCCCGTCTGGCGCGCCATCCGCAGCGCCCCTACACGCTGGACTACATCAATCATCTGTTCACCGAGTTCGAAGAACTGCACGGAGACCGCCATTTCTCCGATGACGCTGCCATCGTCGGTGGCACGGCTCGCCTGAACGGCCAGCCGGTGATGGTGATCGGTCACCAGAAGGGCCGCGAGGTGCGCGAGAAGGTGCGCCGCAATTTCGGTATGCCGCGTCCGGAAGGCTATCGCAAGGCCTGCCGTCTGATGGAAATGGCCGAGCGCTTCAAGCTGCCGATCCTGACCTTCATCGACACGCCCGGCGCCTATCCGGGCATCGATGCCGAGGAACGCAACCAGAGCGAGGCGATCGCCTGGAACCTGCGTGTGATGGCGCGGCTGAAGACGCCGATCATCGCCACCGTGATCGGTGAGGGCGGTTCCGGCGGTGCGCTGGCCATTGGCGTCTGCGACCAGCTGAACATGCTGCAGTACTCCACCTATGCGGTGATCTCGCCGGAAGGCTGTGCTTCGATTCTCTGGCGTACCGCCGAGAAGGCGCCGGAAGCGGCCGAGGCGATGGGCGTGACCGCCGAGCGCCTGAAGAACCTGGGCATCGTCGACAAGGTCATTCCCGAACCGTTGGGCGGTGCACATCGCAATCCGGCGGTCATGGCGGCAGCGATGAGCCAGGAGCTGATCAAGCAGCTCGACATGCTCAAGACGCTGGATACCGACAAGCTGCTGGCGCGTCGTTACGAGCGCCTGATGAGCTACGGCATCGCCTGATCGCGCTGCCCATCCACGCGACACGAACGGACAGGGTGCACAATGTGCCCTGTCCGTTTTTCATTTGGGGCATTGCGCTCTCTGACGTTGCGCCGTGATCGATATGTCTCTTGAAGCCCGCTTGTCGTCCGCCCTGAGCTTTGACCGTCATGCGCCGCGCTGGTGCGTGGCGTTCTCCGGCGGGCTCGACTCCACGGTGTTGTTGCAGCTCTTGGCCGACCTTGCCCGGCGCGAAGCGCTGCCCCCGCTGCGGGCGATCCATGTCCACCACGGCCTGCAGCCGGCGGCGGATGCCTGGCCCGAGCACTGCCGACGCGTCTGTGCGGCGCTCGGCGTGCCGCTCGAGGTGCTGTACGTCCAGGTCAAGACGGGGCGCAACCTGGAGCAGGCGGCACGACAGGCGCGTTATGCCGCCATCGAAATTCGCCTTGAGGAAGACGAGGTGCTGCTGACGGCCCAGCATCGCGACGATCAGGCCGAAACGCTGCTGTTCCGTCTGCTGCGCGGTGCCGGCGTGCGCGGGCTGGCTGCCATGCCGGCCCGGCGCAGGCTCGGCCGGGGTTGGCTGGTGCGGCCGCTGCTGGATGTAAGCAGGAGCGAGCTGGAGGCCCATGCTCGGCGCCTGGGGCTGGGCTGGGTCGAGGATCCCAGCAATGACAGCCTCGAGTTCTCACGTAACTATCTGCGCCATCAGGTGATGCCGCTGCTGGCGCAGCGCTGGCCACAGACCGCAACGACGCTGGCGCGCACAGCGGCGCACATGGCCGAGGCGCAGACGTTGCTGGACGAGCTGGCGAAGATGGATCTCGCGATGATGGCGCCGCCCGGCGCTTGCGCCTGGCTGCCGGTGCCGAGCCTGGCGCTTGCGCCCTTGCTGACGCTCAGTTCCGCCCGGCAGCGCAATGCATTGCGCCACTGGCTGGCGCCGCTCACGGCGCTGCCCGATAGCGAGCATTGGCAGGGCTGGGAATCGTTGTGCGCCGCGGCGGTGGATGCAACGCCGGTGTGGCGGTTGGCCGCGGGTGAGCTGCAGCGCAGTGGCGATCGCCTGTGGTGGCTGTCGGGATGCTGGTTGCGCCCCGTGACCGGCCCGGTTGCCTGGCATGATCCGAATCAGTCGCTGCAACTGCCGGACAACGGCTCGGTGCGGATTGCGGGTGCCGCTGCACCGGCGCGCTATGAGGTGCGCTATCGGCAGGGCGGTGAAGTGCTGCAGGTGCCGGGGCGGGGCAGCCGCGATCTCAAGCGCCTGCTCAACGAGGCGGGTGTGCCACGTTTCGCCAGGGCGCGCCTGCCGTTGCTGTATGTCGATGACCGGCTGGTCGGCGTGGCGAATCTGCCCGGACTGTGCACGCTGCCGCTGGCATTCGACTGGCAGCCGCCGGCCGATGCAGGTTTGAGCTGGTAGGTGCTTTCCAGTAGACTACGCTCCCGTCTCAATACAGCTTCTGCGGTTTCTTCGAATCCGCGGCAGTTGCGCTATTGCCGCCTGGCGCGCAATGGCATCTTCGCTTTCCCCCGGCGGCGCTGGCCGCTTAACGCAGACTTCTAGGGTTTTTCATGACGCGCTACATCTTCGTCACGGGTGGTGTTGTTTCTTCTTTGGGGAAAGGCATCGCTTCGGCTTCATTGGCGGCCATCCTGGAGGCGCGGGGCCTGAAGGTCACGATGCTCAAGCTGGACCCTT
This sequence comes from Stutzerimonas stutzeri TS44, assembly GCA_000263395.1. Taxonomy (GTDB): domain Bacteria; phylum Pseudomonadota; class Gammaproteobacteria; order Pseudomonadales; family Pseudomonadaceae; genus Stutzerimonas; species Stutzerimonas stutzeri_C. The sequence goes on along the minus strand of AJXE01000025.1, from coordinate 29,766 downwards.
ACATCAACGTCGATCCGGGCACCATGAGCCCGTTCCAGCACGGCGAGGTATTCGTCACCCACGACGGCGCTGAGACCGATCTCGACCTGGGCCACTACGAGCGGTTCATCCGCACCCGCATGACCCAGAACAACAACTTCACCACCGGTCGCGTCTACGAAGACGTGCTGCGCCGCGAGCGCCGTGGTGATTACCTGGGCGCGACCATTCAGGTCATTCCGCACATCACCGACGAAATCAAGCGCCGCATCATCAAGGGCGCCGGGGATGCTGACGTGGCCCTGGTCGAGGTGGGCGGCACCGTCGGCGACATCGAGTCGCAGCCGTTCCTCGAGGCGATCCGTCAGTTGCGCGTGGAAGTGGGCGCCAAGCGCGCGATGCTGATGCACCTGACGTTGGTGCCGTACATCGCCACCGCCGGCGAGACCAAGACCAAGCCGACCCAGCACTCGGTCAAGGAGCTGCGCTCCATCGGCCTGCAGCCGGACGTGCTGGTCTGCCGCTCCGATCGCGCCATTGACGTTTCCTCGCGGCGCAAGATCGCGCTGTTCACCAACGTCGAAGAGCGCGCGGTGATCAGCCTGCCGGACGCCGACACCATCTACAAGATTCCGGGCATCCTGCATGCCCAGGGCCTGGATGATTACGTCGTCGAGCGCTTCGACCTCAAATGCGGTGGCGCCGATCTCTCCGAATGGGACCGCGTGGTCGATGCCAAGCTGCATCCGGAGAAGGAAGTCACCATCGCCATGGTCGGCAAGTACATGGAACTTCTCGATGCCTACAAATCTCTGATCGAGGCCATGAGCCACGCTGGCATCCAGAGCCGTACCAAAGTGAACCTGCGCTATATCGACTCCGAAGACATCGAGAACCAGGGCACCGGCTTGCTCGAGGGCGTCGATGCGATTCTGGTACCCGGCGGCTTCGGTCTGCGTGGCGTGGAAGGCAAGATCACCGCGGTCAAATACGCCCGCGAGAACAAGGTTCCGTACCTGGGCATCTGCCTTGGCATGCAGGTGGCGGTCATCGAGTTCGCGCGTGACGTGCTGGGCTGGACGGACGCCAACTCCACCGAGTTCGACAAGAACAGCACTCACCCGGTGGTGGGGCTGATCACCGAATGGGAAGATGCCAGCGGTGCGGTGGAAACCCGCAGCGATAGCTCGGACCTGGGCGGTACCATGCGTCTCGGTGCGCAGGAGTGCGGTCTGGAGCCGGGTTCGAAGGTGTTCGAGTGCTATGGCCAGGAGCGCATCGTCGAGCGCCATCGTCATCGCTACGAAGTCAACAACAACCTGCTGCCGCAGCTGCAGGCCGCCGGCCTGAAGATCACCGGACGTTCCGGCGACGGCGCGCTGGTGGAAGTGGTCGAGGCGCCGGATCATCCGTGGTTCGTCGCCTGCCAGTTCCACCCGGAATTCACCTCCACGCCGCGTGACGGCCATCCGCTGTTCAGCGGTTTCGTCAATGCGGCGCTGGAATACAAGACGAGCAAGGCATGACTCAGAAAACCATCCGCGTCGGCAACATCGAGATCGCCAACGACAAGCCGTTCGTGCTGTTTGGCGGCATCAACGTGCTTGAGTCGCGCGATCTGGCCATGACCGCCTGCGAAGAGTACGTGCGGGTCACCGAGAAACTCGGCATCCCCTATGTGTTCAAGGCCAGCTTCGACAAAGCCAATCGCTCCTCGGTCACCTCGTTCCGCGGCCCGGGCCTGGACGAGGGCATGAAGATTTTCGAGGAAGTGAAAAAGACCTTCGGCGTGCCGGTGATCACCGATGTGCACGAGCCCTACCAGGCGGCTCCGGTGGCCAAGGTCTGCGACATCATCCAGCTGCCGGCCTTCCTCTCGCGGCAGACCGATCTGGTAGTGGCGATGGCCAAGACCGGCGCGGTGATCAACATCAAGAAGGCGCAGTTCCTCGCGCCGCAGGAAATGAAGCACATCCTGAAGAAGTGCGAGGAAGCCGGTAACGATCAACTGATCCTCTGCGAGCGTGGCTCGTCCTTCGGCTACAACAACCTGGTGGTCGACATGCTCGGCTTCGGCATCATGAAGGCGTTCGAGTACCCGGTGTTCTTCGATGTCACCCATGCCCTGCAGATGCCGGGCGGCCGCGCCGATTCAGCCGGCGGGCGCCGTGCCCAGGTCACCGACCTGGCCAAGGCTGGCCTGTCCCAGGGTCTGGCCGGATTGTTCCTGGAGGCCCATCCGGACCCGGACAATGCCAAGTGCGACGGTCCCTGCGCGCTGCGCCTGAACAAGCTGGAACCCTTCCTCACCCAGCTCAAGCAGCTGGATGATCTGGTCAAGAATTTTCCGCCAATCGAAACTGCTTGAAAGCCTTGCAGCTATCTATGGAGTGTTAATAAAAAATGGCAAAGATCATCGACATCAAGGGGCGTGAAGTCCTCGACTCCCGCGGCAATCCGACCGTGGAAGCCGACGTGATCCTCGATAACGGCATCATCGGCAGTGCCTGCGCACCGTCCGGCGCATCCACCGGCTCGCGTGAGGCGCTGGAGCTGCGCGATGGCGACAAGAGCCGCTATCTGGGCAAGGGTGTGCTGAACGCCGTGGCCAACGTCAACGGGCCGATCCGCGATCTGCTGCTGGGCAAGGACCCGGTCGACCAGAAGGGTCTGGACCAGGCGATGATTGAGCTGGACGGTACCGAGAATAAGGCCAAGCTGGGCGCCAACGCGATCCTCGCCGTGTCCCTGGCCGCCGCCAAGGCCGCTGCCCAGGCCAAGGGTGTGCCGCTGTACGCGCACATCGCCGACCTCAACGGCACCCCCGGCCAGTACTCCATGCCGGTGCCGATGATGAACATCATCAACGGCGGCGAGCACGCCGACAACAACGTCGATATCCAGGAATTCATGGTCCAGCCGGTTGGTGCCAAGACCTTCGCCGATGCGCTGCGCATGGGGGCCGAGATCTTCCATCACCTGAAGGCCGTGCTGAAGGCCCGTGGCCTGAATACCGCCGTGGGTGATGAAGGCGGCTTCGCGCCGAACCTGGCCTCCAACGAAGACGCCCTGGCGGCCATCGCCGAGGCGGTCGCGAAGGCCGGCTACACGCTGGGCAGTGACGTGACCCTGGCGCTGGACTGCGCATCCAGCGAGTTCTTCAAGGACGGCAAGTACGATCTGGCCGGCGAAGGCAAGGCATTCGACGCCGCCGGGTTCGCCGACTACCTGGCCGGTCTGAGCCAGCGCTATCCGATCATCTCGATCGAAGACGGCATGGATGAATCCGACTGGGCCGGCTGGAAGGCGCTGACCGACAAGATTGGCGAGAAGGTGCAGCTGGTCGGCGACGACCTGTTCGTCACCAACACCAAGATCCTCAAGGAAGGCATCGACAAGGGCATCGCCAACTCGATCCTGATCAAGTTCAACCAGATCGGCTCGCTGACCGAGACGCTGGAAGCCATCCAGATGGCCAAGGCCGCCGGCTACACCGCAGTGATCTCGCACCGCAGCGGCGAAACCGAGGACAGCACCATCGCCGACCTGGCCGTGGGTACCGCTGCCGGCCAGATCAAGACCGGCTCGCTCTGCCGTTCCGACCGCGTGTCCAAGTACAACCAGCTGCTGCGTATCGAAGAGCAGTTGGCCGGCAAGGCACCGTACAAGGGTCGCGCCGAGTTCCGCGGCTGATTCGCGGCACTTAAAAAAGGGCGGCGCGAGTCGCCCTTTTTTGTTTCAATCGGCTCGACATTCAGCCTCCGCCGAAGCCACTCGGGCCGCTAGCGGTGCTCACTGCCTATCCATACTGAAAATCGCCGAAGTTCGTGTCATGCCTGCTATGCGCCGTCCCTACTGGTTGTTCGTCGTGCTGATCCTGCTGCTGGGCGGTTTGCAATATCGCCTGTGGGTAGGTGAGGGCAGCCTTGCCCAGATCACCAGCCTGAACAAGCAGATCGCCGAGCAGCAGGGCGAGAACGAGCGCCTGCTCGAACGCAACCGTATCCTCGAAGCGGAAGTGCTGGAGCTGAAGGCCGGCATGGAGACGGTCGAGGAGCGCGCGCGGCAGGAGTTGGGCATGGTCAAAGAGGGTGAGACCCTCTATCAGCTGACCGAATGAACCGCGCATTGCCCGACTTCTGGGTGGTGATACCGGCGGCCGGCGTGGGCAGCCGCATGCGTGCCGATCGCCCAAAGCAGTACCTGCCGCTCGGTGGGCGCTGCATCATCGAACACACCCTCGATTGCTTCCTCGATCATCCAGGCCTGCGCGGACTGGTGGTGAGCCTGGCCGACGCCGATCCGTACTGGCCGGGCCTCGCCTGCGCCCGCGACGGGCGCATTCAGCGTGCTGCCGGCGGGCGCGAGCGTTGTGATTCGGTGCTCAATGGCCTGCAGCGGCTTGGCGAGCTGGGGGCGCAGGATCAGGACTGGGTGCTGGTGCACGATGCGGCGCGCCCCAACCTGACGCGTGAAGACCTGAACAGGCTGCTGGCCGAGCTGGGCGACGATGCTGTCGGCGGGCTCCTGGGCGTGCCGGCGCGCGATACCCTCAAGCGCGTCGGCGCCGATGGGCGTGTGCTGGAGACGGTGGATCGCAGCGTGATCTGGCAGGCATATACGCCGCAGATGTTCCGTCTCGGCCTGCTGCGCGATGCGCTGGAGAAGGCGCTGCGCAGCGGTGTCAGCGTCACCGACGAGGCTTCGGCGCTGGAATGGGCGGGCTTCGCGCCGCGCATGGTGGAAGGGCGGGCGGATAACCTGAAAGTCACCCGGCCGGAGGACCTGCTCTGGTTGCAGCAGCGCTGGCCGGCCCAGACGTCTGACAACCGCTAGAAGCCGCTGCCCGCTGCCGCTGGATAGCGATGAGTACGCGCTCTAGCGCAGCGCTCCGGCATATTCGGCGCGCTGCGCCAGGCCGGTCTTCAGCGCCTCGATCAGCAGGCGCACCTTCGGTAGCGGATAGCGCCGTTGCGGGTAGACGGCCCAGACGGCGGTGTCCGGCGGCTGGTTGGCCTCCAGTAGAGAGATCAGCTCGCCGTGACGCAGCGGTTCCTGCACGTAGTAGTCGGGCAACTGGCAGAGCCCGAAGCCACGCAGGGCGGCGTCCAGCACGGCCTGGCCGCTGTTGCAGCGCCAGTTGCCGCTCGGCTTGAAGTGCTGTTCGCGGCCGTCGAGCTGGAAGGTCCAGGTGTCGCCGGTGCCGATCAGGCAGTTGTGCCGGCCCAGTTCCGACAGCGTGTGCGGTCGCCCGTAGCGCTCCAGGTAGGATGGCGCCGCGCACAGGTACATCGCGCGCGGTGCGATCCGGGTGGCGACCAGCCGCGACTCGCCGAGACGGCCCAGGCGGATCGCCAAGTCGTAGCTCTCCTGCACCAGATCCAGCGTGCGGTTGGACAGCTCAATCTCGACCCGCAATTGCGGGTGCTGCGCCATGAATTCGTTGACCAGCGGCACGATGAAGCGCTCGCCGTAGGCCACCGCAGCGGTCATGCGCAGCAGCCCGGTGGGCGCGGCGTGCAGGTCGCTGATGGCCAGGAAGGCCTCGTCGCGCTCCTCGATCAGCCGCTGGCAGCGCGCGAAGAAGGTGTGGCCCGCCTCGGTCAGCGACACCCGCCGCGTGGTGCGGTAGAGCAGGCGTGCCTGCAGACGCTCTTCCAGGCGGGCGACCTGGCGGCTGACATGCGAAGACGAGACGCGCAGATGCTCGGCGGCGCGCATGAAGCTGCCACATTCGGCAACGGCAACGAATTCGTCCAGGCCTTCCCAGCGACTCATTCTGATCTCCCGGCTTATCGTGCGGGCGGGAATTGTCCCTCATTGGCAATAATGTTTTCCAGAAAAGCCTGATTAAACCATTCTGTCGCTCAATTACACTCTCGGCTTTCCATGTCACATCGAGAGCCCCGTCATGACTATCAAATCGCGCGCCGCTGTGGCCTTCGGCCCGAATCAGCCTCTGCAGATCGTCGAGGTGGACGTTGCACCGCCCAAGGCCGGCGAGGTGCTGATCCGCATCGTTGCCACCGGTGTCTGCCACACCGACGCCTACACCTTGTCCGGGCAGGATTCTGAAGGCGTCTTCCCCAGCATCCTCGGCCACGAGGGCGGTGGCATCGTCGAGGCGGTGGGCGAGGGCGTGACCTCGGTGGCGGTCGGCGATCATGTGATCCCGCTGTATACCGCCGAATGCCGCGAGTGCAAATTCTGCAAATCCGGCAAGACCAATCTGTGCAGTTCGGTACGCGCCACCCAGGGCAAGGGCCTGATGCCGGACGGCACCACGCGCTTCAGCTACCAGGGCCAGCCGATCTATCACTACATGGGCTGCTCGACGTTCTCCGAATACACCGTGCTGCCGGAAGTCTCGGTGGCGGTGATTCCCAAGGAAGCACCGCTGGAGAAGGTCTGCCTGCTCGGCTGCGGCGTGACCACCGGCATCGGCGCGGTGCTCAATACCGCCAAGGTCACCGAAGGCTCGACTGTGGCGATCTTCGGTCTGGGCGGCATCGGCCTGGCGGCGATCATCGGCGCGAAGATGGCCAAGGCCAGCCGGATCATCGGCATCGACATCAACCCGGCCAAGGAAGCCGTGGCTCGCGAGCTGGGCATGACCGACTTCGTTAATCCGAAGGACCATGACAAGCCGATCCAGGACGTGATCGTCGAGATGACCGACGGCGGTGTGGATTACAGCTTCGAGTGCATCGGCAACGTGCAGTTGATGCGCGCGGCGCTGGAGTGCTGCCACAAGGGCTGGGGCGAATCGACCATCATCGGTGTGGCTCCGGCAGGTGCGGAAATCAGCACTCGTCCGTTCCAGCTGGTGACCGGGCGCGTGTGGCGCGGCTCGGCGTTCGGCGGCGTCAAGGGGCGCACCGAGCTGCCCAGCTACGTGGAGAAGTCGCAGACCGGCGAAATTCCGCTGGATACCTTCATCACCCACACCATGGGGCTGGACGACATCAACAAGGCTTTTGACCTGATGCACGAAGGCAAGAGCATTCGCACCGTCATTCATTTCTAAGCAGCGGCGGCGACAAGTCTGCCTTCTTGCAGCTGGTGGCTTGTCGCGCCCCGGAGGGCCCATGACCCTTGAAATCGTTTCCAGCAACAAGAGTTTCGGCGGCTGGCACAAGCGCTACCGCCACCGCTCCAGCAGCCTGAACTGCGACATGGTGTTCGCTGTGTATCTGCCGCCGCAGGCGGAGCAGGGCGAGAAGCTGCCGGTGCTGTACTGGCTGTCGGGGCTGACCTGCACCGATGAGAACTTCATGCAGAAGGCCGGGGCGCAGCGACTGGCCGCCGAGCTGGGGCTGATCATCGTCGCGCCGGATACCAGTCCGCGTGGGGCCGGCGTACCGGACGATGCCGACGGCGCCTGGGACTTCGGCCTGGGTGCCGGCTTCTATCTCAATGCGACCGAGCAGCCCTGGGCGCAGCATTACCGCATGTACGACTATGTGGTGCATGAGTTGCCGATGCTGATCGAGGCGAACTTTCCGGTTTCCGATCGGCGGGGCATCAGCGGGCATTCGATGGGCGGGCACGGCGCGCTGATCTGCGCGCTGAAGAACCCGGGGCGTTACCGGTCGCTGTCGGCGTTCGCGCCGATCAGCAATCCGCTCGATTGCCCGTGGGGCGAGAAGGCCTTCGGCAACTACCTGGGTGGGGATCGTTCACGCTGGCGCGAGTGGGATGCCTGCGCGCTGCTGGCCGAAGCGGGCGAGAAACTGCCGATGCTGGTGGATCAGGGCGATCGCGACGACTTCATGGATGGCCAGTTGAAACCCCAGGCGCTCGAAGCCGCCGCCAGGGCTGCAGGCCATCCGCTGACCCTGCGCATTCAGCCGGGCTACGACCATAGCTACTACTTCATCGCCAGCTTCATCGAGGACCACCTGCGCCATCACGCCGAGGCGCTGAACGCGTAGGGTGGAGGACGGCGCAACTGCCGGTTCGTGACCGTATGACACACCGGGTGCGTTGCGCGCCGAAGCGTGTTCGCTGGGGATGGGCACAAAAAAGGCCCGGTTGGAGTTTCCGACCGGGCTTTTCCATCGCCGGAGCTTAGAGCGACGGATAATCGGTGTAGCCGGCTGGGCCTTGGCCGTAGAACAGCTCGGGCTTGGGCGCGTTCAGCGGGGCATCCTGGCGCAGACGCTCGACCAGGTCAGGGTTGGCGATGTACGGAATGCCGAAGGCGACCGCATCGGCTTTGCCGTCTGCCAGCCAGGCATTGCCCTGTTCCTTGGTGAAACGCTCGTTGGCGATGTACACGCCACCGAATATCCGCTTCAGCTGCGGGCCGAGGCTGTCTTCGCCGGCGTATTCGCGGGTGCAGATGAACGCGACGCCGCGCTTGCCCAGTTCACGGGCAACGTGGCCGAAGGTTTCGGCGCGATTGGAGTCGCCCATGTCATGCGAATCGGCGCGCGGCGCCAGGTGTACGCCGACGCGGCCGGCACCCCAGACACCGATGGCGGCATCGGTCACTTCGAGCATCAGTCGCGCACGATTCTCCAGCGAGCCACCGTAGGCATCGCTGCGCTGGTTGGTGCTGTCCTGCAGGAACTGGTCGAGCAGATAGCCGTTGGCGCCGTGGATTTCCACGCCGTCGAAACCGGCCTCCTTGGCATTCTCGGCACCCTTGCGGTAAGCCTCGACGATGGCCGGGATCTCGCTGGTGTCCAGCGCGCGCGGGGTCTCGTAGTCCTTCATCGGGCGCACCAGGCTGACGTGACCGGCCGGCTTGATGGCGCTTGGGGCGACCGGCAACTGGCCGTCGAGGTAGAGCGGATCGGAGATGCGGCCGACGTGCCAGAGCTGCAACACGATCTTGCCGCCCTTGGCATGCACGGCGTCGGTGATCTTCTTCCAGCCTTGCACCTGCTCGGCCGACCAGATGCCGGGCGTGTCCGGGTAGCCGACGCCCATCGGCGTGACCGAAGTGGCTTCGCTGATGATCAGGCCGGCATCGGCGCGCTGGGCGTAGTACTCGGCCATCAAGGCCCCGGGAACGCGGCCGGGTTCGGCGCGGCAACGGGTCAGAGGCGCCATGATGATGCGGTTGGTGAGTTCCAGATCGCCGATCCTGATCGGGTCGAAGAGAGTGGGCATAGCGATATCGCTCCTGTGCAGTGGGGGGAATGAATAGACTCAGAGTGACTGGCCGATGCGCTCGACGAAGGCCTGGATCACGGCCTCGTTGCGCTTGAAGAAATGCCACTGGCCGACCTTCTGGCTGCTGATCAGGCCGGCCTTCTGCAGGGTCGCCAGGTGCGCTGACACCGTGGATTGCGACAGCCCGGCCCGTTGATCGATCTGCCCGGCACAGACGCCGTTCTCCAGTGAATGATGCTGTTCGGCGAAATGCAGGTGCGGCTCCTTGAGCCAGCGCAGGATGTCGCGGCGCAGCGGGTGGGCGAGCGCCTTGATGATGTCGTCGAGGTCGTCTGGCATGGAGGTCCTGCTGATCGGTATATCGGGTTTAGGCGAACTATATATCGTGATTCGACGATATGCTATCGATTCGGCTGATGATGTTCATCGCCGCTCTCGATTAGTCGAGCGGCTCTTTGGCATCCAGATGCAGCGGGCTCCTGTAGAATCGGCCTCCTGCGTTTCTTCGAGGGTATTTCTCCTATGCGTATCGGCCACGGTTATGACGTGCACCGCTTCGGCGAGGGCGATTTCATCACGCTCGGCGGTGTGCGGATTACGCATCGCTTCGGGTTGCTGGCACATTCCGACGGCGACGTGCTGCTGCATGCCCTGAGCGATGCACTGCTCGGCGCGGCGGCGCTGGGCGACATCGGCAAGCATTTCCCGGACACCGATCCACAATTCAAGGGCGCCGACAGCCGCGTGCTGTTGCGTCATGTGCTCGAGCAGGTGAAGGCCAAGGGCTGGAAGGTCGGCAACGTCGATGCCACCATCATCGCCCAGGCGCCGAAGATGGCGCCGCACATCGAGCGCATGCGCGAACTGATCGCCGCCGATCTGCAGGTGGCGCTGGATCAGGTCAACGTCAAGGCCACCACCACGGAGAAGCTCGGCTTCGTCGGGCGTGAGGAGGGGATCGCGGTACATGCGGTCGCCCTGCTGGTTGGCGCATGACCGAGGATCAGTTGCTGGGGCCACGGGCGCATGGCGAGCCTTGCGGCAGCGCGGTGCTGAAGGCCGTTGCCGAGGACTTCCAGGTCGACGAGGTGCTGGACATCGCCTTGTCCGGTGAGGGCGAGCACCTGTGGTTGTGGGTGGAAAAGCGCAACCTCAACACCGAGGAAGCCGCCCGGCGCATCGCCCGTGCCGCCGGCGTGCCGCTGAAGATGGTCAGCTACGCGGGGCTGAAGGACCGTCAGGCGCTGACCCGGCAGTGGTTCAGCCTGCACCTGCCGGGCAAGGCCGACCCGGAGCTGGCCGCCGCGGAGAATGAAAGCCTGAAGATCCTCCAGCGCAGTCGTCACCAGCGCAAATTGCAGCGCGGTGCCCATTCGGCCAACGGTTTCACCCTGCGCCTGACGGAACTGCGCGGCGAACATGCGGCGCTCGATGCCCGTCTGGAGCGCCTCCGGAGCCTGGGCGTGCCCAACTATTTCGGTCTGCAGCGCTTTGGCCACGAAGGTGGCAACGTGCACGGTGCGCGCGAATTCGCCGCCCGGGCGGAGTTGCCGGCGCAGCGCAACCTGCGTTCGCGCCTGCTCTCGGCCGGGCGCAGCTACCTGTTCAATCGCGTGCTGGCCGAACGGGTCGCCGCGGCGACCTGGGACCAGGCGCAGGTGGGCGACCTGCTTGCGTTTACCGACAGTCGCAGCTTCTTTCCGGCAGGCGAGGCCGAGTGCGGCGATCCGCGGCTGGCGCTTCTCGACCTGCATCCCACCGGGCCGCTGTGGGGCGCTGGCGAATCGCCGGCCGCTGGCGATATCCAGGCACTGGAACAGCGGCTTGCCGGCAGCGAGTCGGCGATCGCCAAGTGGCTCGCAGATGCTGGCATGAAGCACGAGCGGCGCATTCTTCGCCTCCCCATCGGAGGTTTGTCGTGGCATTATCCCGGGCCTGACATTCTGCAACTGGAATTCGTCCTGCCGACCGGATGCTTCGCCACCGCTGTGGTGCGCGAACTGGTCAACCTGGCAGGGCAGACGGACATCTGATGCGTATTCTGATCGCCAACGACGACGGGGTGCATGCGCCCGGGCTCGCCGCGCTTTATGACGCGCTGGCCGACTATGCCGAGTGCCGGGTGGTGGCCCCGATCCAGGACATGAGCGGCGCCAGCAGCGCGCTCACGCTGGATCGCCCGCTGCACCCCGTGAGCATGCCCAACGGCTTCATCGGCCTGAACGGCTCGCCGACCGACTGCGTGCACCTGGGGCTCAACGGCCTGCTGGCCGAGACGCCGGATATGGTCGTCTCGGGCATCAACCTGGGCGCCAACCTGGGCGACGACGTGCTTTATTCGGGCACCGTCGCGGCGGCCATCGAAGGGCGTTTCACCGGTCGTCCGGCATTCGCCTTCTCGCTGGTTTCACGCTCGCCGGAAAACCTGCCGACTGCCGCCGCCATCGCCCGGACGCTGGTCGAGAAGCATGATCAGCTCGATCTGCCGCCGCGCACGGTGCTCAGTGTCAACGTGCCGAACCTGCCGCTGGACCACATTCGCGGCATCCGCCTGACCCGCCTCGGGCATCGCAGCCGGGCCAAGCCGCCGGTCAAGCAGGCCAATCCGCGCGGCAAGGAAGGCTATTGGATTTCCGTCGCCGGCGACGTCGAGGACGGCGGACCAGGCACCGATTTCCATGCGGTAATGCAGGGTTACGTGTCGATCACGCCGCTGCAGCTGGATCGCACGTTCCGCGAGGCCTTCCAAGGGCTCGATCGCTGGCTGGAGGATCTGCTGTGAGTCATCGCGGATCGGGCGATCTGATGCGACACGGTACCGGCATGACCTCGCAGCGCACCCGCGATCGGTTGATCCAGCGGCTGTACGAGGAGGGGCTGTCCAATCCTCATGTGCTCGAAGTGATCCGCCGCACGCCACGGCATCTGTTCGTCGACGAAGCGCTGGCGCACCGGGCCTACGAGGACACCGCGCTGCCCATCGGGCACAACCAGACGATTTCGCAGCCGTTCATGGTCGCCCGCATGAGCGAGCTGCTGCTGGCCGACGGCCCGCTGGACAAAGTGCTGGAGATCGGCACCGGTTCGGGTTACCAGACCGCCGTGCTGGCGCAACTGGTCGAGCGGGTGTTTTCCGTGGAACGCATCCAGGCGCTGCAGGAGCGTGCCAAGGAACGTCTGGCCGAACTCAAGCTGCGTAATGTGGTCTTTCGCTGGGGTGATGGCTGGGAGGGCTGGCCTGCGCTGGCGCCCTACAATGGCATCATCGTGACTGCGGCGGCTGCCGAGGTACCTCAGGCCCTGCTCGATCAACTGGCGCCCGGAGGGCGTCTGGTGATTCCGGTAGGGGCTGGCGAGGTTCAGCAACTGATGCTGATCGTTCGTGAAGAAACCGGCTTTTCCCGTCGCCTTCTGGATTCCGTACGCTTCGTGCCGCTGCTCAATGGACCGGTTGTTTGATCATCAGTGGAAGGAAGCATGAAAGACACTTTGTTGCTGTATGCCAAGGGCATGGCGATGGGGGCGGCGGATGTGGTGCCTGGCGTTTCCGGCGGCACCGTTGCATTCATTACCGGCATCTATGACGAACTGCTGCGCTCAATCGCAGCGTCTCCCCGGGCGCTGGGCGCGTTGCTGCGTGGCCGTCTGGGCGAGGCCTGGAAAATCGCCAACGCCGGTTTTCTGATAACCCTGCTGGCCGGCATCCTCACCAGCGTGTTCAGTCTGGCTCGCTTGATTACCTACCTGCTGGAACAGCACCCGATTCCGGTGTGGTCGTTCTTCTTCGGCCTGATTCTGGTCTCGGTGCATCTGGTCGCCCGGGAGATCCGGCAACGCAACCTGTCGAGCGGCATCAGCTTCGTGCTGGGCATCGCCTTCGCTTATTGGATCACCGTGGCCGCGCCGATGCAGTGGGGAGCGGACAGCCTGAGTCTGTTCTTTGCCGGAGCCATTGCCATTTGCGCGATGATCTTGCCGGGTATCTCCGGGAGTTTCATATTGGTGCTTCTCGGTCTCTATCCGACGGTGCTGGGTGCGGTAAAGAGTTTCGATATCTCTGTGCTGGTCGTGTTTGCGATCGGGTGTGCGCTGGGGCTGTTCAGCTTCGCCAAACTGCTGCACTGGACGCTGCAGCGCTGGCGCGATCTGACCCTGGCCTTTCTCACCGGGCTGATGCTGGGTTCGCTGAACAAGGTCTGGCCGTGGAAGGAAACGCTGACCTGGCGTACCAATTCGCACGGTGAGCGCACGCCGGTGCTGGAGCAGAATCTGTTTCCGGGCGCTTATGGCGACCTCACCGGGCAGGATCCGCAATTGCTACTGGCGGTTGCTCTGGCGATCGCCGGTATTGCGTTGGTACTCGGCCTGGAGCGGCTAGCCAGTCGCCGCCAGGCGGTTGCCGAACGCGTCTGAACAGAGAGTTCTTCATCAGGGAGCGAGCATTGAGGCTTACAGCCATTCAGCGGTTGATTCGCGATCCCTTGTTCCGTTTCTTGCCTGGTGCACTATTGGCGGGCTGGTTGCTGACCGGCTGCTCGACACACCAGCCGGGAAGCGTGCAGGTGGTGGACCGTAACGGCCGCCCGGCCGTTACCAGCGGCTATCACACGGTACGGCGTGGCGACACGCTGTCGTCGGTTGCCGGTCGCTATGGTTGGGATTGGCGCGCGCTGGCCCGTGCAAACGGGATCCGGCCGCCTTATGTCATCCACCCCGGGCAGCGCATCCGCTTCGATCGCGGTACGGGCAATGCCGTGGCCAGCCGCCCGGCACCCCGCACCGCGCCAACGCCTGTCCCGACGACTCGGACGGCGCCGCCTGCCATGGTCGCGACCCCGGTCCCGCAGCAGTCATCGCCAGCGCTCAGCAAAGCGCCAGCCCAGTCGTTGCCGGCCACGAAGGTCACGCCGGTGACGCGTTCGGCCAGCGGCTGGGCGTGGCCGGCGAACGGCCAGATCATCGGGCGTTTTTCCTCAAACGGGAGTTTGAATAAAGGCGTTGATATCGCTGGGCAATTAGGCCAGCCTGTTTTGGCTGCTTCTGATGGGACTGTTGTGTACGCCGGTAGTGGTTTACGGGGTTACGGCGAACTTGTGATCATCAAGCACAACGATACCTATGTAAGCGCCTACGGCCACAACCGCAGGCTGCTGGTTCGGGAGGGTCAACAAGTCAAGGCTGGGCAGAGCATTGCCGAGATGGGATCGACGGGGACCGACCGCGTAAAGCTGCATTTTGAAATCCGCCGTCAGGGCAAACCCGTAGACCCCATGCAGTATCTGCCAAGGCGTTGATCTGAAGGCCACCCGTTCCACGTAGGATGGGCTCTGGTTTCGCCAAGGATCGTGCGTCGCCTGAGCCCGTTGTCGAACTCAGAACGGGATAATAAAAATGGCACTCGAAAAAAAAGCGCTGGAGTTTGACGTTGACGATGAGGTTCTGCTCATGGAACCCACCCTGGACTTCGAGGCGACTGGCGATGTGCATCGAAGCCCTGCGAGCGGCAAAGGCAAGCCCGCGGCCACCAAGCAACACAAGTTCATCGATTACAACCGGGCGCTCGACGCCACGCAGTTGTATCTCAACGAAATTGGTTTTTCTCCCCTCCTGACCCCGGAAGAAGAAGTCTATTTCGCCCGCCTGGCGCGTAAGGGCGATCCGGCGGGGCGCAAGCGCATGATCGAAAGCAACCTGCGGCTGGTCGTCAAGATCGCCCGGCGTTACGTCAACCGCGGCCTGTCGCTGCTCGATCTGGTCGAGGAGGGCAACCTGGGGCTGATCCGCGCGGTCGAGAAGTTCGATCCCGAGCGTGGCTTCCGCTTCTCGACCTATGCCACCTGGTGGATCCGGCAGACCATCGAGCGGGCGATCATGAATCAGACCCGCACCATCCGCCTGCCCATCCATGTGGTCAAGGAGCTCAACGTCTACCTGCGCGCGGCCCGGGAGCTGACCCAGAAGCTCGATCACGAGCCCAGCCCCGAAGAAATCGCCAACCTGCTGGAAAAGCCGGTGGCGGAGGTGAAGCGCATGCTCGGGCTCAACGAGCGCGTCACCTCGGTGGACGTGTCGCTTGGGCCGGATACCGACAAGACCCTGCTCGACACCCTGACGGATGACAAGCCGAGCGACCCCTGCGAGTTGCTGCTGGATGACGATCTGTCGGCCAGCATCGATCAGTGGCTTTCCGATCTGACCGAAAAGCAGCGCGAGGTGGTGGTTCGTCGTTTCGGTCTGCGCGGCCATGAAAGCTGCACGCTGGAGGAGGTGGGGCAGGAGATCGGCCTGACCCGCGAGCGCGTTCGGCAAATCCAGGTCGAGGCGCTACGCCGCCTGCGCGAGATTCTCGAGCGCAACGGCTTGTCCAGCGACGCCCTGTTCCAGTAAGTGTTGATTCGCTATCTGCCCGGCCTTTGCCGGGCAGATAGGCCTGCGCGCCCTCCGCAGGCATGGCGCCGTGGAGCGCCCGCTCCTGACGCAACGGCTATCCGCCGATGGAATTAATCGGTGTCCCGGAAAATTGTCCATATGCCGCTTTCTGACGTAAGCATTTGCTTACGTGCGATGTAGGAGAAGCCTGCAATCAGGCTGCTGCGTTTCCCTCCTGTTGATCAGATAAATCGACATCTATCTGATTTATAAGAGAATTTTTTAGACCGCTGCGTAAAAGCCATGATCGGGATGCAATCTGCGTGAGTTGCCGGCGCTCGGAAAGTCATTAATATCCCCACCGTGCTGAAGGACAAGCATGGGTCACAGGGATGATGGCCAGGGAACAATCGCGGAGGCGATTTCATCAGGAAGATGAGGGGATATACAGGGAGCAGGGAAGAAGACGGGCGGGGATAAACTCCCGCCCCTTTTTTTGCCTGTAGAAAAGTTTCTCGGGGTGAAAGGCGCAGCGGTTACTTTCGGCCGTCCGTACCGGTAGATCGGCTGTGAACCCATCCCTCGCCGCGAGGCGCTAGGCAAGGCGCTCCAGCAGCAGCGGCAGGATTTTTTCGCGCAGCAGCGGTGCCAGGTGCTCGGTACGCGCAGGCGGCAAATCCAGCCAGCCCAATTCTTCCAGTTCCGCCTGTGCCTGTACGGCCTGGGTAAGGTTCGCCTGGAACACTTGCGCTTCGACCCAATGTCCCGGCTCGTTGGCTGCGGGTGCCGAGTGATGTCCCAGCGGCTGGAATGCACTTTCTTCCAGTTGCAATCCCAGCTCTTCCCACAGTTCCCGCCGCAGCGTCTGCATGGGCGTTTCGCCCGGCTCCGACTTGCCACCGGGCAGCATGAAATAGTGGCTGCCGCGCTTGCGCACGACAAGGATGCGACGGGGCTCGGCGAACAGGCAGGCAATGGCTATCGTCAGCGTTGGTCTGGGCAAGGCGGTCATCCGGGCATCGCGTTGAAGGGCAATCAGTGTCTTGGTTTGTTGGTAGCGTGCCAGCCGGTCGACCAGCGGCTCGGGCAAGGTGCTGGCCAGGGCAAATCCGAGGCGTGCATAAAATCCATACAGGCGTGGCTGGCAGAACAGCCAGACCGGCTGCTGGATACCCTCCAGGGCCTGTCGCATCAGGTGCGCGCCGATGCCCTGGTTACGCTCGTCGGGGGCGATCAGCAGGCCGGTCAGGAAATGGCCGGTCGCCACGGGTGTCAGGCACAGGCCGCCAATGATCTCGCCGTGCCGCCGCACAACCCAGCAGCGCGCCTGCGGCCGAACCCGGTTGCGGCTGTGGTGGGCACGGTAGAACTTCACGATCAGGGGCTGCTGCGCGGCAGAGAGCTGCAGGAATTCGAGGGCTGACATGGCCGTCCGCTGGTGTTCAAGACCGTCCAGTCTAGCGTTAGAGGCGGCCGTATCGAAGCCTGGCGAAGCTGGCAAGCGTCCAGTCATGGGCGATGAAGCTGCGCCGCGAGCTTACTGGTTCGTGCCTGGGCAGCCATGCGCTGGCTGCGCCTGGCGGATGCGCTGGGCAGGTATGCGCAGCTGCCGGAGCAGGTATTCGGCGAATTCGGCGGAATAGGGCTGCCGTGCGATGGCCTGTGCCATGCAGTCGAGCCAGGCGTCGCGCTCGGCGTCGCCGACCTCCCAGCGCGTATGGAACTGCGGAATGCTGATCGCACCGAACTTTTGCGCATAGTGGCGCGGCCCGCCCAGCCAGCCGCTGAGGAACGCGGCCAGTTTCTCGCGTGGCAGTGTCAGGTCCTCGGGGTACATGGCGCGAATGCCTGCTGCCTGGGGCAGCTGATTCATGGCGTGGTAGAAGTCATCCACCAGTCGCTCGATGCCGGCGGTGCCGCCAGCGGCCTGGAACGAGGCATCGGCGGTGCCGAATGGGAGTGTTTCGCTGGTTGTCATGGTTATCTCGGCGTGGCGCAGGTCGCGTGAAATGATGCCCGCTTGCGTCAGATCAATACAGCCTCGATGGCGGCGAGCCGCTGTCATGCTGCTGGGCTATGCTCAACCTCACTCAACAAGGGAGGTGCCTATGCGTAATATTCTGCTTGCATTCGATGGTTCGGAAAACGCCAAGCGCGCTCTGCAGTATGTGATCGACTTTGTCCGCGATACGTCGTTGCCGCTGCAGGTGCAGGTATTGAATGTCCAGCACGAACCCATCATCTATGGCGAGTACGTCACCGCCAGCCTGATCGACGATCTCAACGCCGGCCTGATGGCGCAAGCTCAGGAAGTGCTCGACGAGGCTGCGCAGAAGCTGACGGCTGCCGGAATCACCCATCAGACCCATGCGGTGCTGGGCAACATCTCCGAGCAGATCAACGATGCGGTCAAGCGCCTGGGTTGCGATACCGTGGTGATGGGGACGCGCGGGCTGGGCAGTTTCACCGGTCTGGTGCTGGGCTCGGTAGCGACCCGGGTGATCCACGAGGTGACCGTTCCGGTTCTGCTGGTCAAGTGACGGTTCGGGCGGCCTGGCCGCCCTTCGTCATGGCTTGCCCTTGAGCAGATCGGCCAGGTTGGCGAAGGCCTTGAAGGTTTCCTTCGGGCCCAGGTCGCTGCCGGGGCGGGCTTCGGCTTGGTACTGGTTGTCCGTATAGCGCGAATGCTCGTTGTCGTGGCAGTACAGGCAGAGCAGTTCCCAGTTGGAGCCGTCTTCGGGGTTGTTGTCGTGGTTGTGGTCCTTGTGATGGACCGTCAGTTCGCTCAGACGCTTGCCGGAAAATTCCCGCGCGCAACGCCCGCAGACCCAGGGATACATCTTCAACGCCTTTTCCCGATAACCCTGTTCGCGTTGACTGTAGGGCGTGGTTGGCTTGTTCGTGCTCATCGCTGATCCGCTCGCTGGAGTCTGTTTTTGCGTGTAGATGCGTCGTACGTCAGCCGGCCAGGCCGACGTAGACATGCTGGACATCGTCGTGCGCGTCGATGGCTTCGAGGAAGGCTTCGACTTCCTCCAGTTCGGCTCCCGACAGGCTCAGCGGATTCTTCGGCCGGTAGCCCAGTTGCGCCGATTGCACGGTGAAGCCGAATTCCGGCAGGGCCTTGCACACCGCATCCAGGTCGGTCGGCTCGGTGATGAACAGCGTGGCGCCTTCATCCGCCGCTTCGAAATCCTGGGCGCCAGCCTCGATGGCGGCCATTTCGGGATCGGCATCGCCCTCGGGTGCCGCTTCGATCATGCCGACATGGTCGAAATCCCAGCTCACCGAACCGGAGGACCCCAGCTGACCCTTGCGGAACAGCACGCGGATTTCCGCCACGGTGCGGTTGAGATTGTCGGTCAGGCACTCGACGATCAGCGGAACCTGATGCGGCGCGAAGCCTTCGTAGAGGGTGCGCTCGTAATGGACGACCTCACCGCTCAGGCCAGCGCCCTTCTTGATGGCGCGCTCCAGAGTGTCCTTGGGCATGGAGGCCTTCTTGGCCTGCTCGACCACCAGACGCAGACGCGGATTCATGTCGGGGTCAGCGCCGCTGCGGGCGGCAATCATGATTTCCTTCGACAGCTTGCCGAAGATCCGCCCTTTGGCGTTCGCTGCCGCTTCCTTATGTTTCGCTTTCCACTGTGCGCCCATAGCCTGTCTCGTGTGAGGTCGATCGAGCCACGAATTCTAGCTGGTCGTCGTCCCGGCGGCATCTGTAAGCAGGCGAATGGCGGCGAACTGTATCGACGAAATGCCGGGTCACTGTACGGATAGGCTCTGGCAGGCAGCGGCTCTAATGATTCTTTACCCGATGCGGGGTGGGGTGTCATGTCGCCGAGAGATCTGTTGCTCGCACTGATCGTGATCGTGGTCTGGGGCCTGAACTTCGTCGTCATCATGCTCGGTCTGCAGGACGTGCCGCCTATGCTGCTCGGGGCGTTGCGCTTTCTGCTGGCGGCATTGCCGGCGGTTTTCTTCATCAGGCCGCCGCGGGTTCCGCTGCGCTGGCTGCTGGCCTACGGCCTGACCATCTCGCTGGGACAGTTCGCCTTCCTGTTCTCGGCGATGAAGGTGGGCATGCCCGCCGGGCTGGCTTCGCTGGTCCTGCAGTCACAGGCGTTCTTCACGCTGTTCTTTGCCGCGCTGCTGCTCGGCGAGCGGGTACGTGCCGGCAATCTGTTAGGGTTGCTGGTCGCAGCCGGCGGGCTGGCGCTGATTGGCGCGCAGAGCGGGCAGGGAATGACGCTGGCCGGCTTCATGCTGACCATCGGCGCGGCGTCGATGTGGGCGTTGGGTAATGTCGTGACGCGCAAGATCGGCGACGTGAATCTGGTCGGCCTGGTAGTGTGGGGCAGCCTGGTGCCGCCGTTGCCGTTCCTGGCGCTGTCGTGGTGGCTCGAGGGGCCGACGGCCATCGCGACCGCGCTGCAGGGCTTCGGCCTGAAGTCGCTGCTGGTGCTGGCCTATCTGTCGTTCGGCGCGACCATTCTCGGCTACAGCCTGTGGAGCCGGCTGCTGTCGCGCTATCCGGCGAGCCAGGTGGCGCCGTTCTCGCTGCTGGTGCCGGTGGTCGGGCTGTCGTCATCGGTGCTGCTGCTCGGCGAGCGTCTCGATACGCTGCAGATGGCGGGTGCCGTGCTGGTCATGCTGGGGTTGCTGGTCAATATAGGCGGCGCGCGGCTGCTCGGGTGGATGCGCCCGGCCGGGGTCCGTCCGCACGGCTGATTGCCGGGGCCAAACGCCCCGCAGCATGCGGGGCGTGATCGGCGGGTACCGCCTAGTGGGTCGCGGTGTGGCTGCCCAGGAGCGTGGCGCCGCTCTTCTTGGCGCGCTTGGCCAGACGTCTTTCCTGGGCGGTTTTCAGCGGCTTCTTCTTGGCCTGCTTCTTCGCATCCATACCCTTGCTCATGATGTTCACCTCGGACGGTAAGTGGCTGGGTATATCGACTCCGCGGACCGGGTGTCGGCATGGTCGAACCGCGCCTGTCCGCTCAAGCAGTATGGACCTTCTGTCGCCAGGCAGCCTGCTCAGCGAGACAGACGGCCGCATTCATCCTGGCGTTCGCGGCTGAGTCGCTCGAGCTCGCGGCGGACCATCGCGGCGTACTCCGCGGGGCTGAGCCGATAAAGCTCGGTCGCGACCCAGGCGAGCCATCGCGCGCCCAGCGTGGCGCGCTGGTCGAGCAGCCGCTGTGCTTCGGCCTGGGCGCGTGAAGCGTTCTGCTCATGGAAATCCGCTCGATTCATGGGGCCTCCTGTCGATGTGGACGACTGGATAGCAGAGGCCGTGCGCCAATGCCAGTCCCACGCTTGGTCTCGCGACGACGGCGCGTTAGGCTCGGCGCTTTACGTATTCGTGAGTGCGATCTATGCCGGTTGATTTCAAGGACAAGATTTCCCGCCAGCGCCCCTACGGCAGGGTCGAGGCCGGCATGAAGGCGAGCGACGGTGACCTTGGCGCCATCCTCGACCAGCTGGAAAGTGATCGCGGCCGCATCATCAATTCCGCCGCCGTGCGCCGGCTGCAGCAGAAGACGCAAGTGTTCCCGCTGGAGCGCAATGCCGCGGTGCGCAGCCGCCTCACGCACTCGCTGGAAGTGCAGCAGACCGGCCGCTTCATCGTCCGCACCCTGTACAAGCAGCTGGGTGCCAGAGCCTCGGACTACGGTCTGGACGGGCTCGAAAACGTGCTGCAGAGCCTGGTGGAGATGGCCTGCCTGATGCACGACATCGGCAATCCACCCTTTGGCCACTTCGGCGAATTCGCCATTGGCGAATGGTTCGCGCGCCATCTCGACGAGCTGTTCGCCGCCGCGGTGCCGCCCGGGCAGGGCGATACCGGGCTGCGCGCGCGCATGCTGGCCGACCTCAAGTGCTTCGAGGGCAACGCCCAGGCGATCCGTCTGGTGGTGAGCCTGTCGCGGTTGAACCTGACCTACACCCAGACCGCCTGTCTGCTCAAGTACGTGCGTGCCGCGTATGCCGAGCGGCCGCCGCAGGGCAGTCCCGGCGCCTATCTGCAGAAAAAGCCCGGCTTCTACCTGTCGGAGCAGCCGTTCATCGAGCAATTGCAGCAGGTGCTCGGCCTGCAGCCCGGTAGCCGCCATCCGCTCGCCTACATCATGGAGGCCGCCGATGACATCGCCTATTGCCTGGCCGATATCGAGGATTCGGTGGAGAAGGGCATCTTCAGCATCGAGCAGTTGGCGCAGCTGCTGCTGGTCAAGTTCGCCGAGCACGGGGCGCTGGATGAGCCGATCCCTGGCGTCGAGCGCAGCTTTCGCAGCATGGTTGGCTACGCGCTAGAGCGTGCCGGGCGTGAGCCGATCAACAAGACCGGCGAGTTCTTCATCTGGCTGCGGGTGACGATGATTCACCCGCTGGTGCAGCACGCCGCGCGGCAGTTCATCGACAACATCGAGGCGATCTATCACGGCACGCTGGATCGGGCGTTGCTGGAGGATCGCAGCCTATCGAACGCCATCGTGCAGACCTTCAAGGACGTGGCGATGGAGCGGGTGTTCTGCCATCGCGAAGTGGAAACGCTGCAACTGCAGGGCTATCGCATCCTCCAGGGACTGCTGGACGACTATGGCGCGTTGCTGCGGGTTGCGCCGGCGACCTTTCGCGCCCTGGCTGCCGGCAACTGCCGGCGTGAGCCGCAACTGCAGATGCTCGCTCGGCGCCTGCCCGATCAGCTGGTCAAGGCCTATCACGAGGCACTCAAGGACGTGCCGCCGGATTCGCCGGACTTTGCGCTGTGGGAGTTCTACTACCGCAGCCGCTTGCTGCAGGACCTGGTCAGCGGCATGACCGATCAGCTCGCCCAGGACGAGTACCGCGTGCTGGCGGCGCTGTAGCCGGCCTCAAGGGCGGGCCGCGGGAAGATGCCGGGTGGGCGCCGATCGCCGAGGAACTCAGCGTGCGCCTGCAAGAACATGACGCGCCGTGATCCCTGGCGGGCTCACGCATCCTGCATAAGAACCACGGCCAGTCCCAGCGCGATGCTCAGCGAAAAGCTCAGCAGCGTACCGAGCAGCACGTATTCGCTGCGCTGGCGGTTGTTGTGTCCCTTCAGTTCGTTGAAGCGCAGGACGCTCTTGGCGGTGAGCAGAAAGCCGATCGCCTGCCATTGATCGAGCAGGACGAAGGTCAGGATCAGGCCACGCTCGAGATAGCCGACGAAAGCGCCGCCGTTGACCAGTGAGTCGTCCGTGCCGATGCGCTCCTGCCAGGGCCTGAGCAGAGCGCCGATCAATGCCGAGGCGGGTTTGAAGACCACCAGGTAGGCCAGCAGGATCGACAGGTGGTGGGCGCTCGCCTGCGTCTGCAGGAAGAGCGGCAACGCGGGCCACAGCCGCTCGCTGGACAGCCAGAGCGCCAGCACCAGCATGACCTGTACGCCATGCTCCAGCAGCAGCGCGGCCGCCGAGCGCTGTCCCCGACTGGCGGCCCAGCCGGCCGTCAGCAGGCGGGCCAGTGCCAATACCAGAGCCGCGCCGCAGGCGAACGCCAGCCCGCTGCGCAGCAGGACGAATATCAGCAGCGCCGCGAGTCCTTGGGCAAAGGCCAGGAGATAGAGGGCCGGGCTGCGCCAGACCGGGGCGCGTGCGCCGATGTGCTGGCGCAGCGGCAACAGGAAATCCACGGCGACATGCCCGAGCAGCAGCGCCAGCAGCAGGGTCGTCGAGTCAGCCATGCTGCAACTCCTCGACCCAAGCGCGCGTGCAGGCCAGATAGCGATCCACCAGGCGCGCGTCGGCGCGTTGCAGGGCCTTGGTCACCGTCACGCGGGATTTGCCCAGCTGCTCGGCGATGGTCTGCTGGTCGTGCCCCTGGGTCAGGTGCAGGAAATAGGTCTGCGCTTCCACCGGCGTCCATCGGTCGATCAGCGCGGCGAGGAATGCGGTCGGCAACGCGATGCAGCGCTGGAGCTGGGGCTCGTCGCTGAAGATGCAGAGCGTCTCCCGTTTCATGCCATCCAGGCCCCTGCCGGAGAGGACGAAGGCTTCGCTGTAGGGCTGCCCGGCGTTGCCGACCTGGCTGATACCCACGGCCAGCCGCGCGTCCCAGCGCTCACCTGGCGCGCTGGCGGCAACCAGGCCGGCACGTAGCGCCACCGCGCAATCGAAGGCGTCCTGCGCGTGGCGCATGACCATCTGGAAGCCGTCGCCGCGAAAGGTTTCGAACTGGGCGCCGTAGTGGCGGCCAAGCGTGTCGAGCAAGATCTTCAGCCGCGCGATGTACGCACTGGGATCGCGCATCGCGCGTGAGTGGATGAGGTCTCCGGTCAGCACCGCCGTCAGGTTCACGAGTCGCTCCGTGGTGTGTCTACGCTACTTGCCTAAAAGTAGCCTTAATAGGCTACTAATACAAATGTTGCTTATTAAGGCTACATGGTTGTTGCCGTGAGGCGGTATGCCTGAACGCTGGCTGTCTCTAGAATCCCGGCTTCACTTTCGGGTTACTGAGGATTCTGCGATGGCTTCTTCCCACAATACCGGCAGCGCGCTTGATATCGAGGCGCGTTATGCCTGGGCGAAAAGCGTGGCGCAGCAGGCAGCGCAACTGGGAATGGAGTTCTATCAACACCGCAACGGGCTAACGGTAGAGCACAAAGGCGGCGACCGGCAGGACGTGGTCAGCATTGCCGACAAGCAGATCGAAGCATTCATCCGTGCCCAGCTGAGCGAGCATTTTCCCGAGGACGGCTTTCTCGGCGAGGAGAGCGGCTCGGCCGACCTCGATGCGCGCTGCGTCTGGGTCATCGATCCCATCGACGGCACCGCCTGCTTCGTCAACGGCCTGCACAACTGGTGCGTATCGGTCGGCCTGCTGGTCGATGGCGAACCGTATCTCGGTGCTATCGCCGATCCGAATCACCGCGAGCTGTTCCACGGCTGCCTGGGCCGCGGTGCCTTCGTCAACGACACCCCACTCGCAGTCAGCCAGGCGCAACATGTATGTGAGGGCCTGACGGGGACCGGAACCTTCCATCCGCGCGGCAAGGAGCATTTCATCCCCTTTCTGCAAAAGCTGCTGGAGGAGGGCGGTATGTTCATCCGCAACGGTTCCGGTGCACTGATGACGGCCTATGTCGCGGCCGGGCGGTTGATCGGCTACTACGAAACCCAGCTCAAGAGCTGGGATTGCCTGGCAGGCCTGGTGCTTGTGAAGGAAGCCGGCGGGCGGATCAACGATTTCTTTCGCAACGATGGCCTGCTCGATGGCAATCCCTATCTGGTGGCCTGCCCGGGCGTCTATGGGCAGTTGGCGGAATTGATCGGGCCATCGCTGGACGGCTGAGGCGCCCTTCGTCGGTCGCACATTGCATTGCCGCGGCGAGGCGCGCAGCCTGTCGTGTACGCCCGGGCAGGATCGTTCGCGGCCTGCTTGCCGGGTGGGTGCTGGTATTCCAGCGGGGCTTTGTTGTTGTCGAACGGTCGTATCGTCCTGATGGATGCCTTCGAGACTGCGAGGTACCGATCATGAGCACGATGCAATGCACCTACCGTGGCTACCACATCATCACCGAAGTGATGGAGTACCCCGGTTCGCCGACCCCCTGGGCCGGTGGCTGCCGAATCAGCGACCCGGCGGGTCATGCCACCCGCCGCATGTCTCTGCCGGTCGAGCACGCCTTCATGGCCGAGCTGGACAAAGCCCAGCGACTTTCCCTGGCGCATGGGAAATGGCTGGTAGATCAGTGCCTTGATCACGGCTTGAGGCTGTTTCCCGAGGCCGCCTGAAAAACGATGCGTGACTCGGCGGGTTTCCGATGCGGCTGCATTTCAGGTGTAGCAGCGCCGAACGCTCGCCAACCAACGGGCAATTGCCGGTATCGCGCCGCGAAACGGTACTGCCGTGTCGGTAGCGCTCGGGCTTTTTCATCCCCTGCGCTGATTTTCCCCGTTGCTTAAAAGCGGCAACGGTGGCATAGCTTGTCTCAAGCCATCCGAAAAGGTGGCCTTCACGAAGCGGAAGTAAGGACGACGTATGCAAATCCAGGTTCATAGCGATAACCACATCGAAGGCAGTGCCCGGTTGGTCGACTGGGTGAGTGCCAGTGTCGCCAGCAAGCTGGAGCGTTTCGACGACGAACTGACCCGGATCGTCGTACATCTCAACGATGAAAATGGCGAGAAGGCCGGCGCACAGGACAAACGCTGCCAGATCGAGGCCCGCCCCAAGGGCCAGCCACCGATTTCCGTGACCCACAAGGCCGAGTCGCTGGAGCAGGCCATCGACGGTGCCATCGATAAGCTGGGCAACGCGCTGAGTCATCACTTCGGCAAACTGCGCAGCAAGCGTGCTGTCGCCCAGGCGCAAGGAAGTGAAGGCGCCGCCGGCATGCAGGATGCGCTGTTGGAAGAGGATTTCCTCGCCGACGAGCAACTGCGTAGCTCATGAACACGCCCACCGGGCCTGGAATCGCCCGGTAGCGGAGAGCCAGTTCTCTGTTCTTCACTAACAAAAACGGGGTGCCCGCATGCGGTGCACCCCGTTTCGCTATGCGGCGTTCGGTTACTGCGCGTCCAGTGCCTGGCCGTTGACGGCTGCGCTGTCGGGACCCATCAGATACAGATAGACCGGCATGATGTCCTCGGGCAGCGGATTGACCAGCGGATTCTCCCCCGGGTAAGCCTTGGCACGCATATCGGTACGAGTGGCGCCCGGGTTTACGCTGTTGGAACGTATCGAGGCGGTGCCATCGAGTTCGTCGGCCAGAACCTGCATCAGCCCCTCGGTGGCGAATTTCGACACCGCGTAGGCACCCCAGTACGCACGCCCCTTACGGCCGACGCTGCTGGAGGTGAAGATGACCGACGCATCTGCCGACAGCCTGAGCAGCGGCAGCAGCGTACTGGTGAGCATGAACATTGCGTTCACGTTCACCTGCATGACGCGCATGAAATTGTCGCCCGAAAGCTGCTCCAGCGGTGTGCGCGGACCGACGATGGCGGCGTTGTGCAGCAGGCCATCCAAATGGCCGAACTCGCGCTCGATCATCGCAGCGAGCTCGTCGTACTGGTGCGGCAGTGCTGTCTCCAGGTTGAACGGAATGACCGCAGGACGCGGATGGCCTGCCGCCTCGATATCGTCGTAGACGCGGTTGAGGTTGTCTTCGTTCTTGCCCAGCAGCAGCACTGTGGCGCCATGAGCGGCGTAGGCCTTCGCGGCCGCTTCACCGATCCCGCGGCCAGCGCCGGTCACCATGATGATTCGGCCCGCGAGGAGATCGGGGCGGGCAGTGTAGTCAAACATCGAAAATCTCTCTTATTTCAGAAATCTGGACGCAGAACAGCGAGCGGCTTTCAGCAGCTGCACAGCGCCCGGTCGAGCACGGAGCGCAGCTCAAGCGGGTTGTCCACCACCACGTCGGCACCCCACAGTCCCGGGTTGTCGTCGGGATGGATGTAGCCGTAGCGCACGGCGGCGGTCTTGCTTCCGGCCGCGCGCCCCGATTCGATATCGCGCAGGTCGTCGCCGACGAAAAGCACGGTAGACGGGTCCAGCTGCAGCTTGCTGCATGCGAGCAGCATCGGTTCCGGATCAGGTTTGCTGCGGCTCACGTGGTCGGGACAGATCAGCACCGCGGAGCGCGAAGCGAGCCCGAGCTGCTGCATGATCGGTTCGGCGAAACGCAACGGCTTGTTGGTCACCACGCCCCAGATCAGCTTCGCCTGCTCGATGTCCTGAAGCAGTTGCTCCATGCCGTCGTAGAGGCGGCTGAACACTGCGCAATGTGCCTGGTAGCGTTCGAGAAATTCCAGACGCAGGGTTTCGAATTCGTCCGACATCGGATCGACGTCGAAAGCACTGAGCACCATCGCCCGCGCGCCGCCGGAAACCACATCGCGTATCTGCTGATCCGGCACCGGGGTCAGGCCGCGCGCCAGTCGCATGGCCTGGGCCACGGCGATGAAGTCCGGCGCTGTATCGAGCAGCGTTCCGTCCATGTCGAATAAAACGGCGCGCAGGCGCATCAAACCTCCTTGATGGTCTGGACCATGTAGTTGACGTCGACATCCGCCGACAGCTTGTAGAACTTGGTCAGCGGATTGTAGGTGAAACCGATGATCTCCTTGACCGCCAGGCCGGCATCGCGACTCCAGGCGCCCAGCTCGGAAGGCCGGATGAATTTCTTGAAATCGTGCGTGCCGCGTGGCAGCAGTTGCAGCAGGTACTCCGCTCCGATGATGGCCAGTGCATAGGCTTTAGGATTGCGGTTGATGGTCGAGAAGAACACCTGGCCGCCGGGCTTGACCAGTGCGCAACAGGCGCGAATCACCGAGGCCGGATCGGGTACGTGTTCCAGCATCTCAAGGCAAGCTACGACATCGAACTGTTCGGGACATTGCGCCGCCATGTCCTCGGCGGTTATCTGTCGGTAGTCGATCTCCAGTCCCGACTCCAGCAGGTGCAGGCGCGCGACCGAAAGTGGCGCTTCACCCATGTCGATCCCCGTGACCTGGGCACCGCGCTGAGCCATCGCCTCGCTGAGAATCCCACCGCCGCAGCCGACGTCGAGCACCTTCTTGCCAGCCAGGGCGACGTGTTCGTCGATCCAGTTCACGCGTAGCGGGTTGATTTCGTGTAGCGGTTTGAATTCGCTTTCACGATCCCACCAACGATGGGCGAGTGCTTCGAATTTGGCGATTTCGGCGTTGTCGACGTTGCTCATGGTCTGTTCCGTTTGAGATCTTGAGGTGAAGCTTGAGCTGCAATCGCTCATGTTGCCAGCCTCAGTCCGATAAAGGAGAAAGGTAATGTTCTCTCTCGTGGGGCAGTTTGTCGCAGTGCTGCTGTCTAAATGGTGGTTCAGGCCGTTTTTTCGTTGGCAATCTTCGTGCTCCACTGGCGCACGCTTGCCAGCAGTTGCTCCTCATCGATTCGCGTCAGTCGGCGATCGGCAAGCAGCTGCTTTCCCGCTACCCAGACATGCCGAACGCAGTCCCGGCCACAGCTATATATAAGTTGCGACACCGGATCATAAACGGGTTGCTGCGCCAGACCTGAAAGATCGAATGCCACCAGGTCGGCGAGCTTGCCGATTTCCAGCGATCCTGTGTGCTCGTCCAGCCCCAATGCCCGCGCACCGTTCAAGGTCGCCATGCGCAAGGCGCGATGGGCATCCAGCGCGCTGGCCGATCCCGCGACGGCTTTGGCAAGAAGCGCTGCCGTACGGGTTTCGCCCAGCAGGTCGAGATTGTTGTTGCTCGCTGCGCCATCCGTGCCGATCGCCACATTGACGCCGGCTGCCCAGAGCCGTTCTACCGGACAGAACCCGCTTGCCAGCTTCAGATTCGACTCGGGGCAATGAATGACGCTGCAATTGTGCTCGACGAGAAGCGCGAGGTCTTCATCATCGATCTGCGTCATGTGTACGGCCTGGAAGCGCGGCCCCAGAAGCTGCCGTTGCGCCAGGCGGGCCAGGGGACGCTCGCCGTGCCGCTGCAATGCGTCATTTATCTCTGAGGCGGTTTCGTGCACGTGCATATGAATGCCTGCGTCCGTCTCCGCGGCCAGGATGCGCATTTGTTCAAGACTTTCATCGCTGACCGAATAGGGGGCGTGCGGACCGAAGGCCACGCTGATCCTCGGGTGGTGCTTGAGATCGTCGAAAAGAGCTACACCCTTGCGCAGTGCTTCACCTGCGTCGCGTGCTCCGGGAACGGCGAAATCCATGACCGGAATGGTGATCTGGGCTCGTACGCCACATCTATGCACGACTTCACTGGCTACTTCCGGATAGAAGTACATGTCCGAAAAGCAGGTGATACCGCCTTGCAGTTGTTCGGCAATCGCCAGTTCCGTACCGGTGCGGATGAAGGATTCGTCAACCCAGCGGGTTTCAGCTGGCCAGATATGGTCTTGCAGCCAGCTTTTTAGCGGAAGATCGTCAGCCAGCCCGCGAAACAAGCTCATCGCTGCATGCCCGTGCGCATTGATGAGTCCCGGAGCGAGAAGCATGCCCGGCAGCTCCAAGGTGTGCCGCGCCGCATGCTTGATGGCCTCCGATCGAGGGGCGATCAGGGCGATGCGCCCGCCGCGGACTCCCAGGCCGTGTTCTCGAAGAATGATGCCCGCTGGCTCGACTGGAACGAGCCAGGTGGGGAAGAGCAAGAGTTCCAGCTGTTCGGCGGCGAGTTCTGACATGGCGGAGCCAAAGCGATAATGAAGGAAGCAGTGTAAGGCCGATGGGAGGGTGGAGCGAATGAAACTCCGACGGCAGAGCCAATCCGATGGTGCTCGCGGCCCGAACACGATACAAGCTCGAAAAAATGG
>AJXE01000024.1 GCA_000263395.1 Stutzerimonas stutzeri TS44 | reverse complement strand
GCACTCAGGCCCCATGTACTGTTCAGTTATGCCGCCGTAAGGTTGAAGAGTGCCATTATTTCAGTAGGACAATGCATGACGAAAGACGAACTGCGCGCTGAGCTGGAGCGCCAGAAACAACGATTTGAGGCCGTTTACGGGGGCGAAGTCGTGACATACGCTTCTCAGCCAGAGCCTGATCGCAAACCTTGGAGGAGGCGTCCGAACCTCCTGGATGAGGCGTTCCAGGAGGAGATTCGCAAGGAAGTGAAGCGGCAGGCAGATCTACCCAGTTGACGCCACTCCATGCCGGAAAATACCAAATCACCAGCAAGGCTTGTTCGTCCCTAAGCTAGGTCTGAACATCTAGCCTTCGCCAACTTTATCGCTACCTCAGAGGGCGACTTATCAGATAGAAATATCGCTTTCTACTTTGGCTGCAATTATCTGGGCGATTTCGGCGTATAAATTTACATCTTCCTCTTGAGAGGATATAGAGACTACTAAGCTGTATCTTGCTACGGAGTTATATCTCTTGAGGTGATTGCGATATCTCCACCAGCCAGCGACAGGGTAGATTGCAATTTTATCTCGTGAGGATAAGTCAATCGCTGGCCCTGTCCATACATCACTGTGCACTGATCCAGCTGCAATGCTTTTCGGTCCGAATGTCCAGCGGTTATCTGTCTCGGCTTCTGGTGGTGTCGGTCCGTTTCGTTCTAATTTATTAATTCTGTGTTTGAAGACGGCTTCTGTGTCCGACTTTCTTTTAAGCTCAAAGCGCAGTCCAAAGGACTGGTAGCGAGCGGGTACGACTTGGGCCATTTCTCCAGGGCTTGGCTCAATAAAATAGGACAGCGTTATCTTCAAGCTGACCTTTTTGTTTTCTAATTTCTCAAGCTCGGACTTCGGCCAAGGCAGGTCGTAATAATGTATTTCATTAAATGATGGGGTGGCTGAAAGGTTGCCTTGATCATTCTGTTTGCGAGTGAATGGCTGAATATAAGCTTCTGAGATTAATGCTAGATCGTTCTGCGCGGATGATAAGGCTCTATTTAGCTGAGGGACGCCATAACCAAAATGCCTAGCTAAAAGGATGCACTCTTTCTTTCCTTTACCTTTCAGCCGTGCAAGCATCGCCGGCGTCCATTGTGCGCTATGGATCATTAGCGCTCTCACTGTCTCAGGCCAAAGGTGGGGATGATTGGCCATAATGGCGGCCGCCATGCCTGCCGCTTGAGCCGTAGCTGGACTTGTTGCCCAGAACTCTTCCAGCGGCACCCTCGTGAAGTCCTTTCCAGTGGTCAATATTGAGAGCGCAGCAACCCCTGAAAGTAGCTCGCGACCGTCAGGGCTTATGGCTCTATTTCCAGCTTCAAAAACAATTTCTGGCTTTATCGGGCAGCGAGAGTGATCCCAGTCGGCAGATGTGCGACTGTAGGGGCTGTGATCACCTGCCTCGGCCTGTACTTGCCATTCCTCTAATCCAGGTTGGGCTGAAAGATCAATTTTGTCGGTAAAGCCTCCAACCGCAATTGCATTCCATGCTTGGGCAGGATCTTCAATTGGGAATTCATCGAGATCTGAAACTTCGTCTGGGTCTGAGGAGTCGGGGATGTTTCCTGCCGATAGTATGAAAAGCCGCTTGAGCGGCTCAATCGGCCCCTCGCCTTCGTCCTCGTCCTTGTCCCAGTCACCTGCCATTGAACCCGAACAAATCTGATCAATAGCTGAGCTCCAGCTGGTAGGGCGCTCTCCAGAAACATCCGAGTTTGAAACAGCCATGCAGTAGACTCGCTGCCGCTCTATATTTCGAGTCTCGGCGATGCTGACGGCTGATTGAGTGATAATCCCATAGTTAGCGGGGTCATTACGCTCCCACCCTGGAGGTGGAAGAAACTTTACTGATTCGAGTCTTGCGGCCAGAGATATGCCTCTTTGATCGGCAAGCGAATAGGTCAAGTCACCGTACAAAGCGGAACCAGCCATATTGGTCCCGTGGCCGTGGTGGTCGTAGCTGCCCCATTCAGGATGCACAGCCTGACAGTCTTCGATTGCAAGTGCGAGGCTGAGTAATGGATGTTGTTGATTTACGCCGTGATCAAGAATACAGATCGCTGGGCTAGAGCTGGTTGGGGGCTGGATTCTCTCAATCAGCCCGTCAACCCATGCTGTTTGCTCGTGGCGAACTATCCGAGTGAAGAAGTAAGGGTTGTCAGATGCTTTACGTAGCTCTTCAACGGCATCAGAGTTTTGAATTAGCTTTTGTATTTCTCCGGCATTGGCAAAGATGGGTACAACTTCAGTGTCTGGGAAGCTTAGTCGCGACTCGCTAACTCTTAGCTGTAGTTTTTGCGCAAGCCTGACGAAATTTTCTACTCGTGTTGCTAGGCACCAACACTCCCACCATATTTCTTCACTTGGTTGAGGGAATGGCCGGGAGTCGGTCCATAGTGTCCTAATGCTGCCTGCCGAAAAGTGCTCAACAGGAGAGAACTTGTTTTCGAGTTTCGGTTTTCCAGTATCAGTGGTTTCTGTTGCGTATTCTCGAACCTTCTCGGTCAGAAACTCTTCAGCATTGTGTGGGACGTAGAGTGCACCGATTTGCTCCCCATCGTCATTTACTCGAAGAGCGGAAAGGCGAATATCCTGGCGTTTCCAGCAAAGGTCTGGGATGGCTGCATCCTTTGGAACTGTGACCTCAAGGTACACAGCAGGCTGAGATACACTTATTTGAGCGTCGTAAAGGCTGGGCAAAGCATGGGTAGCCTGAAACGCTTCAGCGAGTCCCGCTCTCAGGTGTGGGCCGTGAGCTGAGTAATCTCTCCCAGACGTGATTCCGCTGAGGTCTTTACCGGGGCGCTGGTATTCGTGTTCAGTTCTAAATTTCTCAACACGGAAGTGAGGTAGGTTGTAAGGAGGCGTCTTGTTATTAGAGTCTTCCATAAACTACTGCTAGGCCTCCAGCCTCAATTTGAAAGTAGGTTAGCTTTGCGTAATACCAGACATTGTCTCTCGTAAGGTATGACGTTCATTCAAAGCGGCAATTAGTGTTTCTGCGGAAAGCTGCCCTTCATTGCTAAGGATTAAACCTTTCACTACTTCGATTGCGGCTCTTGTGATTTCTGCTTGGCTCAGTCCCGTGGCAGCGCTTGTGACCTTTGCCCAGGCCATCCGCTTGGGAAGATAGTCGTGTAGGCGTGTGTGCAGCACCGATTTTATGCCGTCAGCGTCTGGTAGGGCATATTCCAATATATCGTCGAAACGACGAAATAGCGCACGATCCAAAATCTCTGGGTGGTTCGTAGTGGCTACTACAACGCTATCAGTGCTATTGGGTTCCTCAAGGAACTGAAGGAAGGAGTTAAGCACCCGGCGCATTTCGCCTACATCATTGTCGGCGTTACGCCTCCCGCCAATTGCGTCAAATTCATCGAAAAGATAGACGCCACGAGTCGTTGCTATCTGGTCAAAGATCAGTCGTAACTTCGACGCTGTTTCACCCATATAACGCGTAATAACTGTATCTAAGCGGATAGTGAACAGTGGGAGTTGTAACTCACCAGCTAAGACAGATGCCGTAAGCGTTTTCCCTGAGCCAGGAGGGCCAACCAAAAGCAGACGAGATGTCGGATTGAGATTGTGGTGGCGTAGCCTGTCACGCTGTCGCTGTTGATGCACGAAGCGCGCGAGCCGCGATAGCATGCTCTCGTCCAGCACCAAATCCTGCATTTTTGCGTTCGGGAATGATGCGGTCAGTAGGTTTTCAAGCTCGCCGCGAGGTTTGGCAATTGGAATTGCTACATCAGGCCCTGCGCGCTGAGGGACAATCCGCGGCTTATCACTCTGTTTGCGAGCGGCATCCACCAAGCGCTTGAGTTCGTCCGCGACTTCCTGCCGACCTCGACGAGCCTCTGACGCAGCTACCTGAAGAGCAATCGAGAGGAATTGCTCTTCATCACCTTGGTTATGGCTACTCAGCAGAGCAATGATTTGACGGGCCGTGGCCATGAGCATCATCCCTGTCTGGATTTGGCTTGTCTTGATTACGTATATACGTAACCAAGTCTAAACGATTGCTGCAGTTCGGCCCACTGACGATCGTCAGCTGCCTCGTACCTGCCATCCCTCGTAGGTAAGCACTAACCAAATCGGGTAATCCGTACGGATTGGTCTAAGTCATGGTGTCAAAGCAGGAGTCGATCCTTGGTTTGCTGATCGCGGGTTCCTGCTTTAGCGCAATTTTGCCCAGAAGGATCTCGCAGTGAGGCCTCGTTGCCTCGGCTGTAGCCCTAGAAAAGGAATATAGTGGGGACTAAAGCGGGGACTAAAATGGCAGCGCATGAAAAACCCATCATTACGATGGGCTTAAGTCTTTGATTTATATGGTGGGCCCACACGGACTCGAACCGTGGACCAAAGGATTATGAGTCCTCTGCTCTAACCAACTGAGCTATAGGCCCCCAGAAGGAGCGGCGGATTATACCGATGCCGTTGTCAATGTGCCACGCGCAACGGGCGCTGCCCGAACGGCTTGCACAGAAAGCAGAACCCCCGGCGGGCCGGGGGTTTTGGGTCACTCGTCGAGGAAGGAGCGCAGGTGCTCGCTACGGGTCGGGTGGCGCAGCTTGCGCAGGGCCTTGGCCTCGATCTGGCGGATGCGCTCGCGGGTGACATCGAACTGCTTGCCGACTTCCTCGAGGGTGTGGTCGGTGTTCATGTCGATGCCGAAGCGCATGCGCAGTACCTTGGCTTCGCGGGCGGTGAGGCCGGAGAGGACTTCGCGGGTGGCTTCCTTGAGGCTCTCCACGGTCGCCACGTCGATGGGCGACTGCATGGCCGAGTCTTCGATGAAATCGCCCAGGTGCGAGTCTTCGTCGTCACCGATCGGCGTTTCCATGGAGATCGGCTCCTTGGCGATCTTCAGCACCTTGCGGATCTTGTCCTCGGGCATTTCCATGCGCTCGCCAAGCTCCTCGGGCGTGGGCTCTCGGCCCATTTCCTGGAGCATCTGGCGGGAGATGCGGTTGAGCTTGTTGATCGTCTCGATCATGTGCACCGGGATGCGGATGGTGCGCGCCTGGTCGGCGA
The DNA here is from genome assembly GCA_000263395.1 of Stutzerimonas stutzeri TS44. Lineage (GTDB taxonomy): Bacteria > Pseudomonadota > Gammaproteobacteria > Pseudomonadales > Pseudomonadaceae > Stutzerimonas > Stutzerimonas stutzeri_C. The sequence goes on along the minus strand of AJXE01000024.1, from coordinate 49,991 downwards.
TCGAGCGGGTGATCGCCTGGCGGATCCACCAGGTCGCATAGGTCGAGAACTTGTAGCCGCGACGGTATTCGAACTTGTCCACCGCCTTCATCAGGCCGATGTTGCCTTCCTGGATCAGGTCGAGGAACTGCAGGCCGCGGTTGGTGTACTTCTTGGCGATGGAGATGACCAGGCGCAGGTTGGCCTCGACCATTTCCTTCTTGGCGCGGCGGGCCTTGGCCTCGCCGATGGACATGCGGCGGTTGATGTCCTTGATGTCGGCAATCGCCAGCTCGCATTCGGTTTCCAGCTCGATCAGCTTCTGCTGGCAGCGCTGGATGTCTTCCTTGCGCGCGCCGATGGCTTCGGCGTACTTGCCCTTGCCGCCGGCCAGTTCCTCGGCCCAGGCGAGATTGGTCTCGTTGCTGGGGAACTGGCGCAGGAAGTCGGCACGCGGCATGCGCGCATCGCGCACACACAGTTGCATGACGGCACGTTCCTGGGCGCGAATCTGGCTCAGTGCATCGCGTACGCGCACAACGAGGGCGTCGTACTGCTTGGGCACGAGCTTGATCGGCATGAACAGGACAGCCAGGGCCTCGAGCTCGTCGATGGCCTGCTGGCTGGCGCGGCCGTGCTTCTTCAGCGCCTTCTTGGCTTTTTGCAGTTGCTCTGCGACAGCGCCGAAGCGTACGCGGGCGACTTCCGGATCGGGGCCGCCGTCGCCTTCTTCCTCTTCGCTTTCGGATTCATCTTCCTCGTCGTCGTCCTTGTCGTCGGCAGCCGGCTTGGCGGCGGCCTGCGGGGCGACGGGCTCGACTTCCGGCGGGGCGCCGGCAGCGCCGTCGTCATCCGGGTCGATGTAGCCGCTGAGGATGTCCGACAGGCGACCACCTTCGGTCGTCACGCGCTCATAGTCGGCGAGGATGCCGTCGACGGTGCCGGGGAAGTGGGCGATGGCGCTCATCACCTCGCGAATGCCTTCCTCGATGCGCTTGGCGATTTCGATCTCGCCTTCGCGGGTCAGCAGTTCGACGGTGCCCATCTCGCGCATGTACATGCGCACGGGGTCGGTGGTGCGGCCGATATCGGTTTCCACTGCGGCAAGCGCAGCAGCGGCTTCTTCGGCGGCGGCTTCGTCGGTGTCGGCTTCGGCCAACAACAGGGCATCGGCATCCGGGGCAACCTCGAATACGTTGATGCCCATGTCGTTGATCATGCGAATGATGTCTTCCACCTGTTCCGGATCGGAAATATCCTCCGGCAGGTGGTCGTTGACCTCTGCGTAAGTCAGGTAACCCTGCTCACGGCCACGCTGGATCAACTCTTTGAGGCGGGACTGCTGTTGCGCTTTTCCGGACATATAACCCTATCCACTGAAGGTTCTGGCGGGCTGAAAACAAGCTGAGCATTATAGCCGAGCTAAGACCTCACGCGCCAGTTGAGGTCGTTGTTGCAGGTGTGCTGTCGCGACTCAGCAGGTGACGCAGCTGGTCTTTTTCCTCGCTGCTGAGTGCGCCCTGGCGGGCCTTGCGCAGCAGCTGTTCGAGGCTGCGTTCGCGTTGTCCGGCGGCAAGGGTGTTAATGGTGTCGAAAAACTGCTGTTCAAGGTTGTCGGCCGATATCAGCCATTCTTTCTCGGCCAGCGCGCGTAAAAGCCGACCCTGATCGGTGCCGTGCCAGCGGGCGATCAGTTGCAGGCTGCGCAGCCGGGGATTCTTCTGCAGTGTGCCGAGCAGGGCCACCAGCAGTTGGGCGTAAGTGTCGTCTTCGGCGGCGAAATGGCTGGCATCCTCGACCTTCTGGGCGAGCTCGGGATGATGCAGCAGCGTGCGCAGGGTAGTCAGCGCCGGTGGCTCGACCGTGGTCGGCGTGCGTGGTCCGCGTGGTTTGAAGTCTGGTCGCTGTCCCGGTTTTTTCCAGTCCTTTTTCCATTCTTTCGTCGACTTCTTCGACGTGTGGTGCGGCTGGCCGGCATCCGGGGCGAAGTAGCCGCCGTCGTGGTCGTCCGTGCCGGTGTCGTAATAGAGGCTGTCGTCATGCGGTGCGGCGACATGGTTCGCGCTCGCCGCGGGCGCCGCCATCGTTTGCAGCGCTTCGCCGGTCAGCCCGGTCAGTTCCGCCAGGCGCTGGCGCATGAGGGTGCGCAGGTTGGCGCCGGGAATCTTTTCGATCAACGGCGCCGCCAGGGTAGCGAGATGGGCCTTGCCTTCGAGCGAGCGTGGGTCGGCTTCTTCGCTCAGTTGCTGGAAGAAGTAGTCCGCCAGCGGCTGGGCCTGCTGGTTGATCCGGGCGCGGAAGGCGTCGGTGCCTTCGGCGCGTACGAGGCTGTCCGGGTCCTCGCCTTCGGGCAGGAACAGGAAGCGCGCGCGGCGGCCGTCCTGCAGGTTCGGCAGGGTCGCCTCCAGTGCGCGCCAGGCGGCCTTGCGTCCGGCGGAGTCGCCGTCGAAGCAGAACAGCACGCTGGGTACGAGGCGGAACAGGCGCTTGAGGTGTTCCTCGCTGGTGGCGGTGCCGAGGGTCGCCACTGCGTTGCGCAGACCCTGCTGGGCCAGCGCGATCACGTCCATGTAGCCCTCGACCACCATGATCTCGTCGAGGTTGCGATTGCTCTGGCGGGCCTCGTACAGGCCGTAGAGTTCCTGTCCCTTGTGGAATACCGGAGTTTCCGGCGAGTTCAGGTACTTGGGCTTGTCGTCGCCCAGGACCCGGCCGCCGAAGGCGATCACCCGGCCGCGGCTGTCGCGGATGGGAAACATCACGCGGTCGCGAAAGCGGTCGTAGCGCTTGCCGTTCTCGGCGTTCTCGATCAGCAGGCCAGCGTCGATCATGGCTTTCTGCTGCAGTGCATCGCCGCCCAGGTGCTTGAGCAGGTTGTCCCAGCCCGGCGGGGCGAAGCCCAGGCCGAAGTCGCGGGCGATCACGCCGGACAGGCCGCGGCCCTTGAGGTACTCCACGGCCGCCTTGCGTGCAGGGTGACTTTTCAGCGCCTGGCGGTAGTAGTCGGATGCGGCGACGAGCAGCGGATAGAGCGGCGAGTCGACCGGCTGGCGCGGCTTGTGGCCGCGTCCGCTGTCCTCGTGCGGGACCTCCAGGCCGGCGCGGCGGGCCAGGTCCTCGACTGCCTGGGGGAAGTCCAGGTGGTCGTGGTCCATGACGAAGCCCAGCGCGTTGCCGCCGGCGCCGCAGCCGAAGCAGTAGTAGAACTGCTTGTCCGGGCTGACGCTGAAGGAGGGGGTCTTCTCGTTGTGGAACGGGCAGCGCGCGGTGTAGTTCTTGCCGGCCTTCTTCAACTGGATGCGCGAGCCGATCACTTCGACGATGTCGGAGCGATTGAGCAGGTCATCGATGAAGGATTGCGGAATCAGGCCAGCCATAGCGGTGTCAGGGTACGCTCGTGATGTTCGACCCGGAAATGACAAAAACTCCGATCATTCGCCGATTGGCGAAGCGGAGTCTTGTCCAATGCAAAGCCCGGCTTGAGCCGGGCTTGATGCGGCGTCAGCTGTGCGGGATCAGTACAGGCGAACGCTGCGGCGCTGCTCGCGCTGCACTTTCTTGGCGTGACGCTTGACTGCGGCAGCAGCCTTGCGCTTGCGCTCGGCAGTCGGCTTCTCGTAGAACTCGCGCGAACGGACTTCGGCCAGCACGCCGGCTTTTTCGCAGGAGCGCTTGAAGCGACGCAGGGCTACGTCGAAGGGTTCATTCTCTTTAACTTTGACAGCGGGCATCCAGGACGTACCTTCACTTGATTACCGGTGGCAACGCGCTTCGGCAAATGACTCGCAAGCACGCTGGTTTTAAGGGTTGCGGATGTTAACCCCTGAACGCCGGGAATGCAAAGCCTGCGAGCGAAAAGCGCTGGTCGGTCGCCGGCCGTGGCGATTAATATGCACGGCTTCATTCGCCTCCGTGAAAGGTTGAACCCATGCTGGTGCTGGGGCTGGAAACATCCTGCGACGAGACCGGGGTCGCGCTTTACGACAGCGAGCAGGGCCTGCTGGCCGATGCGCTGTTCAGCCAGATCGATCTGCACCGCGCATTTGGTGGGGTGGTGCCGGAGCTGGCCTCGCGCGATCACGTCAAGCGCATGCTGCCCTTGATCCGCCAGGTGCTTGCCGAGGCGGAGCGCACGGCCGCGCAGATCGATGCGGTGGCCTATACCGCGGGCCCGGGGCTGGTCGGTGCGCTGCTGGTCGGTGCGTCCTGCGCGCAGGCGCTGGCGCTGGCCTGGGGCGTCCCGGCGGTGGGCGTGCATCATATGGAAGGGCATTTGCTGGCGCCAATGCTGGAGCAGCCGGCACCGGCATTTCCGTTCGTCGCGCTGCTGGTTTCCGGCGGGCACACCCAGCTGGTACGGGTCGATGGCATCGGCCGCTACGAACTGCTTGGTGAGTCGCTGGACGATGCGGCTGGCGAGGCCTTCGACAAGACGGCCAAGCTGATGGGGCTGCGCTATCCGGGTGGTCCTGAGATCGCCCGACTGGCCGAGCAGGGTGTGGCGGGGCGTTTCGTCTTCCCGCGGCCGATGACCGATCGGCCCGGGCTGGATTTCAGCTTCAGCGGCCTCAAGACCTTCACCCTCAATACCTGGCAGCAATGCCGCAGCGCTGGCGACGAGTCCGAGCAGACCCGCTGCGATATCGCCTTGGCCTTCCAGCAGGCGGTCGTCGAGACGCTGACGATCAAGTGCCGGCGTGCGCTGAAGCAGACCGGGCTGAAGTCGCTGGTGATTGCCGGCGGGGTCAGCGCCAATCGTGCATTGCGCCAGGCGCTGGAAAAAATGCTCGGCGAGCTGAACGGACAAGTGTTCTACGCACGCCCGCGTTTCTGTACCGACAACGGGGCGATGATCGCCTACGCTGGCTGCCAGCGGCTGCTTGTCGGGCAGCACGATGGGCCGGCGATCGGGGTGCAGGCGCGCTGGCCGATGGAGTCGCTGCCGGCGATATGACGGAGACGGCGGGCGTGGCGGCCATCTATAGTCGACACGCTCAGAAGTGGCGTTCCTGGCCGGCGCGCAGCGCACGCAGATTGCCGCGGTGGCGCCAGACGATCAGCAGCGCCAGCAGGCTCATGGGCAGGAGCGCGCCGGGCTGCTGCCAGGCCAGCAGCGGCAGGCAGAGCGGCAGCGAGGTCAGCGCGGCCAGCGAGCTGGTGCGGGTCAGGCGGAATACCGTGAGCCAGGCGGCGACAGCCAGCAGGGCGGCGGGCAGATAGAGGCCGAGCAGGGCGCCGGCCGCGGTGGCGACACCCTTGCCGCCGCGGAAACGGAAATACAGCGGATACAGGTGACCGATCACGGCGGCGAGGCCGATCCAGCCCTGTTGCTGTACGCTCAGGCCCAGCCAGGCGGCGAGCAGTACCGGCAACAGGCCTTTGAGCAGGTCGCCGAACAGGGTGGCGATGGCCAGGCGCCGGCCGGCCAGGCGTAGCATGTTGGTCGCGCCGGGATTGCCCGAGCCGCCGGCCCGTGGGTCCGGCAGGCCGGTCAGCCGGCTGAGCAGAATGGCGAATGACAGCGAACCGATCAGATAGGCGAGCAGTGTCAGCAGCCAGAACATGGAATTCATCCGGGGGCAGGAGGCTCCTGAGTCTAACGATGCGGCCAGTGCTTGTCGTGTCGCGGGAGAGCGCTACGTGGATACAGTTTTCATCGAGGGTCTGGAAGTCGACACCGTGATCGGTGCCTACGACTGGGAACGCGGCATTCGCCAGTGCCTGCGGCTGGATCTGACCCTGGGCTGGGACATCCGCCCGGCGGCTGCGCAGGACGAGCTGGACAAGGCACTGGATTACGCCCGGGTCGCGGCGGCAATCGACGGCTTTGCCGCGGCGGCGCGTTTCGAGCTGGTGGAAACCTTCGCCGAGCGCCTGGCGGCGAGCCTGATGCAGGAGTTCGGCATCGTCTGGCTACGGTTGTGCGTGACCAAGCCCGGGGTCAACCCGCGGGCACGGGCGCTGGGTGTGGAGATCGAACGCGGATGCCGCTGACTCCGGTTCTGCTCGGTCTCGGCAGCAATGCCGAGCGCGAGAATCACCTATGTGCCGGCCTCGATGCGCTGGCCGAACTGCTGGTCGACATGCGCTGCTCGCCGGTGTTCGAGAGCCTGGCGGTGGGCTACAAGGGCGACAATTTCTACAACCTGGTGGTGGCCGGGCAAACCAGGCTGCCGCTCAACGAGCTGGATCGCCGACTCAAGTTCATCGAAGCCGATAACGGCCGCTACGCGCCGGAACGCAAGGGCCTGCCGCTGGATATCGACGTGCTGCTCTACGACGCGCTGGTCGGTGAGTTCGATGGGCTGCGCCTGCCGCGCGCAGAAATTCTCAAGAACGCCTTCGTGCTGCGACCGCTGGCGTTGCTGGTGCCCGAGCAGCAGCATCCCGGCGTCGGCCGCAGTTTCGCCGAACTCTGGCGCGAGGCGCACATCGACCAGCAGCTGTGGCCGGTGAGCTTCCACTGGCGGGGCGTCGAGCTGACGCCGCTGGAGCTGCTGCAGGAGCCGCGCTCAGGCATCCCGGCCTGAGGCAGAGCCCTCGGCCGGAGGGCGGGCGAAGCGGGCGACGGCCTCCAACCGTGCGCGCTTGAGCGCTTCACCCAACTCGGCGCCCTGATATCCCTGTTCGATCAGCGGCTGTACGCTCACCGCGCGCACGGCTTGCGCCGCACCGCGCAGGTAGTCGGCCTCGGGAAAGGCCGCGCCGCGACCTCGGGCGAGCAGGCTGCAGGCGTGCAGGAACAGCTCGAAACGCTCCGGGCGGCGCTGGATGTCGAAGTGCTGCAGCAGCTCGAACAGCTCCGCAGGTGTCAGATCGGCGGCGCGGCCGGCGGCGGCGTGGCAGCGGCCAGTCAGCAGGGCCAGCTCCTGGCAATCGCGCGGAGCCTTGCTGCGCGCATTCAGCGCCTCGATGGCCGCCTCGTCCAGCATGGCCAGCAGGCAGGCCCAGCGTACCGGCGGCGGCTGTGCGTCTTGCGCGCATTCGCGCAGCGTCTGTAGCAGCTGTGGCGCGGCGCTGGCCGCGCGTGCGAGCCGTGCGTCCAGTTCGGGAAACAGTTCGCCGAGCGCGCCGCAATCACGCAGCACCTGAATGAAGACATCGGGGCGCGGCTCCATCAGTGCGCGAGAGATTTCCTTCCAGCTGCGCTCGGGGGTGAGTGCCTGCAGCTCGCCGGACGCGGCCAGATCGGCCATCAGTGCGCGGGTTTCCTCGGCGACGCGAAAGCCCAGCGGCGCGTAGCGGGCAGCGAAGCGCGCCACCCGCAGCACGCGCAGCGGATCTTCGGCGAAGGCTGGGGAGACGTGCCGCAGCAAGCGGGCGTCAAGATCGCGCTGGCCGCCGTAAGGATCGTAGAGCCGACCTTCGGCGTCTTCGGCCATCGCGTTGATGGTGAGGTCGCGGCGAATCAGGTCCTGCTCCAGAGTGACATCCGGGCTGGCATGGAAGACGAACCCGCCGTAGCCGCGACCGCTCTTGCGCTCGGTACGCGCGAGCGCATATTCCTCGCCCGTCGTGGGGTGCAGGAACACCGGGAAATCGGCGCCGACCGGGCGAAAACCCTGCGCCTGCATGGCTTCGGCGGTGGCGCCAACCACCACCCAGTCCACCTCGGTCACGTCGCGGCCCAACAGGCGATCGCGCACGGCGCCGCCTACCTTGTAGATCTGCATGTTCACCTCCGTTGGCGCGGAGGATAAAGGATAAGCGCGCCCCCGCCATCGCGGGAGCGGCGTCGGGGACGTGCGTCAGGCGAAATTCATTCCCGGGAAGCGGCTTTCGGCCTCCGGTTCGGGCTGCGGCGGCATGTGGTGGGCGTTGACCACCTGTTCGCCCTGCATCGATTGCAGGTGCACGTCGAACCCCCAGAGCCGGTGCAGGTGCTTGAGCACCTCGTCCGTGGATTTGCCCAGCGGCTTGCGGTCGTGCTGCTGGTGACGCAGGGTCAGCGAGCGGTCGCCGCGGCGGTCGACGCTCCAGACCTGCACGTTGGGCTCGCGGTTGCCGAGGTTGTACTGCGCGGCGAGCAGCTCGCGAATGATGTGGTAGCCGCTTTCGTCGTGGATCGCCGGCACCAGCAGCTCGTCCTTGCGGTCGTCGTCGAGGATGCTGAACAGCTTGAGGTCGCGCATCACCTTGGGCGAGAGGAACTGCAGGATGAAGCTCTCGTCCTTGAAGTTCTGCATGGCGAACTTCAGCGTGGTCAGCCAGTCGCTGCCGGCGATGTCGGGGAACCAGCGGCGATCCTCCTCGGTGGGGTGCTCGCAGATGCGGCGGATGTCGCTGTAGATGGAGAAGCCCAGGGTGTAGGGATTGATGCCGCTGTAGTAGGGGCTGTCGAAGCCGGGCTGGTAGATCACGCTGGTGTGCGCCTGGAGAAACTCCATCATGAAGCCTTCGGTCACCAGGCCTTCGTCGTAGAGGTCGTTCATCAGCGTGTAGTGCCAGAACGTGGCCCAGCCCTCGTTCATCACCTGGGTCTGGCGCTGCGGATAGAAGTACTGCGCAATCTTGCGCACGATGCGCACCACTTCGCGCTGCCAGGGCTCGAGCAGCGGCGCGTGCTTCTCGATGAAGTAGAGAATGTTCTCCTGCGGCTCGGCGGGGAAGCGCTTGCCGTCGTCGACCTCATCGCCCTTGCCGGCGCTCTTGGGAATGGTGCGCCAGAGGTCGTTGATCTGCCGCTGCAGGTGCTCCTCGCGTTCCTTCTGCCGGCGCCGTTCCTCCTCGGCGGAAATCGGATAGGGGCGCTTGTAGCGGTCCACGCCGTAGTTCATCAGCGCATGGCAGGAGTCGAGCAGGTCCTCGACCGCATCGATGCCGTGGCGCTCCTCGCACTGGGTGATGTACTGCTTGGCGAACACCAGGTAATCGATGATCGAACTGGCGTCGGTCCAGGTGCGGAACAGGTAGTTGCCCTTGAAGAAGCTGTTGTGCCCGTAGCAGGCGTGGGCGATGACCAGCGCCTGCATGCAGATGGTGTTCTCCTCCATCAGGTAGGCGATGCAGGGATCGGAATTGATCACGATCTCGTAGGCCAGCCCCATCTGCCCGCGCTTGTAGCCCTTCTCGGTGGAGAGGAAATGCTTGCCGTAGGACCAGTGGTGATAGCCGATGGGCATGCCGACGGAGGCGTAGGCGTCCATCATCTGCTCGGCGGTGATCACCTCGATCTGGTTCGGGTAGGTATCCAGCGCGTAGCGTTCGGCGAGGCGGCCGATCTCGCGGTCGTAGGCGCGGATCAGCTCGAAGGTCCATTCCGAGCCGGTGGAGATGGGCTGTCGTTTCATGGCATCTCCTCAGGCGCTGATGCGCCGCTGGAACAGCTCACGGAACACCGGATAGATGTCGGCGGCGCTGACCAGCTGCTGCTGGGCGAAGGATTCGGCGAAGGCTTCGGCGACCTGGTTGTACTCGTACCAGAGTGCCTGGTGCTCGCGCGGGGTGATTTCGACGTAGGTGAAATACTGCACGAACGGCATGATCTGGTTGATCAGGATGTCGCGGCACAACGGCGAGTCGTCGTTCCAGTTGTCGCCGTCCGAAGCCTGCGCGGCATAGATGTTCCACTCGTTGGCCGGATAACGCTCGGCCATGATCTCCTGCATCATCTTCAACGCGCTGGAAACGATGGTGCCGCCGGTTTCCCGCGAGTAGAAGAACTCTTCCTCGTCGACTTCCTTGGCGCTGGTGTGGTGGCGGATGAACACCACATCGATCTTGTCGTAGTTCCGCTTGAGGAACAGGTACAGCAGGATGAAGAAGCGCTTGGCGATGTCCTTGGTCGCCTGGGTCATCGAGCCGGAGACGTCCATCACGCAGAACATCACCGCCTTCGAGCTGGGGTTCGGCTGCTTGACCAGCAGGTTGTACTTGAGGTCGAAGGTGTCGAGGAACGGCACCCGGTTGATCCGTGCGCTGAGGCGTTCGATCTCCTCCTCGGTGGCCTTGATGTCGCTGAAGTTGTCCGGTTCCTCCAGCAGCAGGCGGGTCAGCTCGGCCTTCATCTCGCGCAGCTTGCCGCGGCTGCTGCCGGACAGCGCGATGCGCCGCGCATGCGCCGAGCGCAGGGTGCGCACGATGTTGATGCGCGACGGATTGCCTTCGTTGCTGATGCCGGCGCGCACGGTCTTGAAGGTTTCGGTGCCGGCCAGGTGGCGCTTGACCAGGTTGGGCAGCTCCAGGTCCTCGAACATGAAGTCGAGAAATTCCTCCTGGGTGATCTGGAACACGAAGTCGTCCATGCCTTCGCCGGTGTTGCTGGCCTGGCCGCTGCCGCCACCTCCGCCGCCGCCCTGCGGCCGCGGAATGCGCTCGCCGGCGATGAATTCCTTGTTGCCCGGGTGGACGATGGTCTGCCGCCCGCCGTGGCCGTGGTGCAGCACCGGCTCGTCGATGTCGCGACCGGGAATGCTGATCTGCTCGCCGTGCTCCATGTCGGTGATGGAACGCCGGCTGACGGCTTCCTCCACCGCCTTCTTGATATGTCCACGGTACCGCTGCAGGAAGCGCTGGCGGTTTACCGTGCTCTTGTTCTTGCCGTTCAGGCGACGGTCGATCACGTAGCTCATGGCCCCTCCGGGGCAGCTTCAAGCTGCAAGCCACAAGCTGCAAGTGAAGCGCCGAGGCATGCGCGCCTTGCTCTTTCTTGCCGCTTGTAGCTTGCCGCTTGCGACTGCTGTTACTGAGATTTACGTACCCGCAGATACCATTCCGACAACAGGCGAACCTGCTTCTCGGTATAGCCGCGTTCGACCATGCGTACGACGAAATCGTTGTGTTTCTTCTGGTCTTCCTTGCTGGCCTTGGCGTTGAAGCTGATGACCGGCAGCAGGTCCTCGGTGTTGGAGAACATCTTCTTCTCGATCACCACGCGCAGCTTCTCGTAGCTGAGCCAACTGGGGTTCTTGCCGTTGTTGTTGGCCCGCGCGCGCAGCACGAAGTTGACGATCTCGTTGCGGAAATCCTTCGGGTTGCTGATGCCGGCCGGTTTCTCGATCTTCTCCAGTTCCTCGTTGAGTGCGCCGCGGTTGAGAATCTCGCCGGTTTCCGGGTCGCGGTATTCCTGATCCTGAATCCAGAAGTCGGCGTACAGCACGTAGCGATCGAAGATGTTCTGCCCGTACTCGCTGTAGGACTCGAGGTAGGCGGTCTGGATCTCCTTGCCGATGAACTCGATGTAGCGTGGCGCCAGGTATTCCTTGATGTAGCGCAGGTAGCGCTCGCGCACCTCGGCGGGGAACTGCTCCTGCTCGATCTGCTGTTCGAGCACGTAGAGCAGGTGCACGGGGTTGGCGGCGATCTCGTGCGGGTCGAAGTTGAACACCTTGGACAGGATCTTGAAGGCGAAGCGGGTCGACAGGCCGTTCATGCCCTCGTCGACACCGGCGGCGTCGCGGTATTCCTGGATCGACTTGGCCTTGGGATCGGTGTCCTTGAGGTTTTCGCCGTCGTAGACGCGCATCTTCGAGTAGATGTTGGAGTTTTCCGGCTCCTTCAGGCGGCTGAGCACCGAGAACTGCGCGAGCATCTTCAGCGTGTCGGGTGCGCAATGGGCCTTGGCCAGCGAGCTGTTGAACAGCAGCTTGTCGTAGATCTTCACCTCGTCGGTGACGCGCAGGCAGTACGGCACCTTGACGATGTAGATGCGGTCGATGAACGCCTCGTTGTTCTTGTTGTTGCGGAAGGTGTGCCATTCCGATTCGTTGGAGTGCGCCAGCAGGATGCCGCTGAACGGAATCGCGCCCAGGCCTTCGGTACTGTTGTAGTTGCCTTCCTGGGTGGCGGTCAGCAGCGGGTGCAGCACCTTGATCGGCGCCTTGAACATCTCGACGAATTCCATCAGGCCCTGGTTGGAGCGGCACAGCGCGCCCGAGTAGCTGTAGGCGTCGGCGTCGTTCTGCGGGAATTCCTCGAGCTTGCGGATATCCACCTTGCCGACCAGCGCGGAGATGTCCTGGTTGTTCTCGTCGCCCGGTTCGGTCTTGGCCACGGCGATCTGGTTGAGGATCGAGGGATACAGCTTGACCACGCGGAACTGGCTGATATCACCGCCGAATTCCTGCAGGCGCTTGGTCGCCCACGGCGACATGATCGAGTTGAGGTAGCGCTGGGGGATGCCGTAGTCCTCCTCGAGAATCTGCGCGTCCTCGGTGGGGTTGAACAGCCCCAGCGGCGACTCGAACACCGGCGAGCCCTTGATCGCGTAGAACGGCACGCGCTCCATCAGCTGCTTGAGCTTTTCGGCCAGCGAGGACTTGCCGCCGCCCACCGGGCCGAGCAGGTAGAGAATCTGCTTCTTCTCTTCCAGGCCTTGGGCGGCGTGGCGGAAGTAGGAAACGATCTGGTCGATGCAGTCTTCCATGCCGTGGAAGTCCTCGAACGAGGGGTAACGGCGGATGACCTTGTTGGAGAAGATCCGCGACAGCCGCGGGTCGGTGGAGGTATCGACCAGCTCAGGCTCGCCGATGGCCATCAGCAGCCGTTCGGCGGCGGTGGCGTAGGTCCTCGGGTCCTGCTTGCACAGATCGAGGTATTCCTGCAGCGAGAATTCTTCCTGGCGGGTCGCTTCGAATCGTTGTTGGAAGTGACTGAAAATGCTCATGACTTCACCTCGGTCGATGCACGGAGCCGGCGTTGTCATCAGGCATCCTGGAGCCCGGCCGAAAGGGCGGCCAGTGGAGTTCCCCCGAACACCTAATGGTCGAAACCTGATTTTGGAAGCCGCGTACGGCTTTCATTTCTTGGATGGCCTGAACTCAAGGATAGTTCGGATTCGGCGCAGTGAAGGGCGAGGGTGACATTTTCCCGGGACGGGGGCGGGCCGGAATGCCCCGAGGCCGCGACTGGCGCGGCTGGGCCGTATGAGGAGGGATTTTTACGCGGACTCGTCGCCGCGCTCGACGTCCAGCGGGAATAGGCTGCGCCAGAGCTCGAAACCGCCGTCCAGGCTGTAGACGTCGGAGAACCCCTGGTTGGCCAGATAGGCCGCGGCGCTCTGGCTCGAATGGCCGTGGTAGCAGGTGACGATCAGCGGATGATCGAAGTCGGCGGCGGCGATGAAGTCCGGCAACGAATGATTGTCCAGATGTGTCGCGCCGCTGATGTGGCCGCTGGCGTAGCTGTGCGGGTCGCGGATATCGACCACCACGGCGCCGGCGGCGCGCATCTGCTGGGCGGTCTCGGGGGAAATGCGCTTGAAGTCGGTCATGCTGCGGTTCCGTGGTCGCAATCGCAGCGCAGGAGTTCTTCGCTGCCGAGGTTCATCAGAGTCATGGCGTTGCCCCAGACGCAGCCGGTATCCAGGGCGAACACCCCGGGCTCGTCGCAGTTGCCCTCCAGCGCCGCCCAGTGACCGAAGATCAGCTTGACGTTGCGGGTCTTGCGCTGCGGGTGGCTGAACCAGGGCGCGTAGCCCTTCGGTGCGCTGTCCAGGCCTTCCTTGCTTTCCAGCTCCAGGGTGCCGTCGGCCTTGCAGAAGCGCATGCGGGTCAGGTAGTTGGTGATCAGGCGCAGGCGTGGCACGCCATGCAGGCCTTTGCTCCACTTGGCGGGCAGGTTGCCGTACATGCCGTCGAGGAACGGCAGCAGCAGCGCATCGTCCTGCAGCGCCAGTTCGACTTCGGCGGCGCGCTTGAGGGCTTTTTCCAGCGTCCACTGCGGCGGAATGCCGGCGTGCACCATCGCGGTGTGGCGCCCGGCATCGTAGTGCAGCAGCTTCTGCCGGCGCAGCCAGTCGATCAGGTCGGCGCGGTCGGGGGCGTCGAGGATCGGGCTGAGCGTGTCGGACTTGCGCAGGCGCTCGATGTCATGCGCGATCGCCAGCAGATGCAGGTCATGATTGCCCAGCACGGTGATGGCCGCGCCGTCCAGATCACGCACGAAGCGCAGGGCCTCGAGCGATTGCGGGCCGCGATTGACCAGGTCGCCCGCCAGCCACAGGCAGTCGCGCGAGGGGCTGAAGTCGACCTGTTCGAGCAGGCACTTGAGTGGTTCGAGGCAACCCTGCAGGTCGCCGACAGCATAGGTGGTCAATGCAGTGCTCCGGGTACGGCGAGGCGGAACGGCGCGATGGCGGCCGTGAAAGTGTGGCCATCCTCGGCGCGCATTTCGTAGCTGCCCTGCATGCTGCCGACCGGCGTCGCCAGCAGGGTGCCGCTGGTGTAGACGTGCCGTGCGCCGGGGGCGATCAGCGGCTGCTCGCCGATGACGCCGGCGCCACGGACTTCCTGAACCTTGCCGTCGCCATCGGTGATGATCCAGTGCCGCGTCAGCAGCTGCGCTGCCACCTCGCCAGTGTTTACGATCGTTACTGTGTAGGCAAAGGCATAGCGGTTTTGTTCCGGCTCGGACTGCTCGGCCAGATAGTGGGGCGTGACGCTGACGTCGATGCGGTAACGGTGGCCTTCGGGCATGGTTCGGCTCGCTAGGCGCGGCGCTAGCTGCGCAGCGCGAGTTGATCGGAGAGGCGCACGAACGCCGCGAGATCGAGCTGTTCGGGGCGCAGGCCGCCGTCGACCTGTGCGGCCTCGATGTCTTGGGCATCGAGCAGACCCTTGAGCGTGTTGCGCAGGGTCTTGCGGCGCTGGTTGAAGGCTTCGCGCACCACCCGTTCGAGCTGGCGGTGGTCGCGCGCCGGATGCGGCAGCGTCTCGTGTGGCACCAGACGGACGATCGCCGAGTCGACCTTGGGCGCCGGATTGAACGCGCCCGGGCCGACGTTGAACAGGTGCTCCACGCGGCAGTGGTACTGCACCATGATCGACAGCCGGCCCCAGTCACCGCCGCCCGGCTCGGCGGCCAGGCGCTCGACCACTTCCTTCTGCAGCATGAAGTGCATGTCGCGGATCAGCCCGGCGTGCTCGAGCAGGTGGAAGATCAGCGGCGTGGAGATGTTGTAGGGCAGATTGCCGACGATGCGCAGGCTCGCCGGCTCCTGGCTCAGGCGGGAAAAGTCGAACTTCAGCGCATCGCCCTGGTGCAGGGTGAAATTGTCGCGCCCGGCGAATTTGCTCTGCAGGATCGGGATCAGGTCGAGGTCCAGCTCGACCACGTCCAGGTGCGCACCGCTGTCGAGCAGGCCTTCGGTGAGTGCGCCTTGGCCGGGGCCGATCTCCACCAGCCGTTCACCCGCCTTGGGATGAATGGCGCGCAGGATGCGATGGATGACGCCGGCATCATGCAGGAAATTCTGGCCGAAGCGCTTGCGGGCGCGGTGTTGGTGCATAAGAGCAGCTCCAAGCGGCAAGCCTCAAGCTGCAAGCGGTGAGCAAGCGCATGAGGCAAAAATGTAGGTCGCGAAGCTTATCAGGTGAGCCAGGGTGCGACACCTTCTCCGGTTTGCTGCTTTTAACGTGCAGTTGCTCTCATCCGCGGTGTAGTTGCGGTGGCTGTAAACGCGCTATCCACCCCGCGCCGCTCTTCAACTTGCAGCTTGAGGCTTGCCGCTTGCCGCTGCTGTCATCCGGTAGGCCGTTTCCAGGGCCACCTGCAGGCTGCCGGTATCGATCCGACCGGTGCCGGCCAGGTCCAAAGCGGTACCGTGGTCGACCGAGGTGCGCACGATCGGCAGGCCGAGGGTGACATTGACCGCGGCACCGAAACCCTTGTACTTGAGCACCGGCAGGCCCTGGTCGTGATACATCGCCAGCACCGCGTCGCATTGATCGAGGTGCTTGGGGGTGAACAGCGTATCGGCCGGCAGCGGGCCGATCAGGTCCAGCCCTTCGCCGCACAGGCGCTGCAGCGTCGGCTCGATGATCTCGATTTCCTCGCGACCCAGGTGTCCGCCTTCACCGGCATGCGGGTTGAGCCCGCAGACCAGGATGCGCGGCCGGGCAATGCCGAACTTGCCGACCAGATCGGCATGCAGGATGCGCGCGACACGCGCCAACCGCTCGGCGGTGATCGCTGCGGCGACGTCCTTGAGCGGCAGGTGGGTGGTCACCAGCGCCACGCGCAGGCCTCGGGTGGCGAGCAGCATCACCACCTGTTCAGTGTGGGTCAGTTCGGCGAGAAATTCGGTATGGCCGGAGAACGCGATTCCCGCCTCGTTGATCACGCCCTTGTGCACGGGTGCGGTGATCATCCCGGCGAAGTGACCCTCGAGGCAGCCGCGACCGGCGCGGGTCAGGGTTTCCAGCACGTAGCGGCCGTTGCGCGCGTCCAACTGGCCGGCAGTCACCGGCACGGCGAGCGGCGTATCCCAGACGTACAGGCTGCCGGCCGGCGCCGGTGCGCTCGGCCAGGCGCCGGGACCGACCTCGAGCAGCGTGATGTCCAGTCCCAGTTGCACCGCGCGTTCGGCCAGCAGGGTGCGGCTGGCGATGGCGATCAGCACCTGTGGCTGGGCCTGGCATGCCAGCAGCAGACACAGGTCCGGACCGATGCCGGCAGGCTCTCCGGGCGTTAGGGCGAAGGGGCGCGAAAGGGGCATGGGAACCTCGAAGAAACAGGGCGCAAAAAAAGGGTGACGCACCGGCTGGTCCATCACCCTTGGGTAGCTGCGTAGGATGGATGTTGCGTTTTACACCCACCCTGACTCCGTCCGGTGGATCGATAAAGCACGATCCACCCTACAGCTTGATTTCCACGTACGCCTCGTCGCGGATCTGACGCAGCCAGGTCTGCAATTCGTCGTCGTACTTGCGGTTGCGCAGCAGGTTCAGGGCCTGCTGCTCGCGGAACTCTTCGCTGGTGTCGGTGGCGCGACGACCCAGGACTTCCAGGATGTGCCAGCCGAAGGGCGACTGGAACGCCGGAGACAGCTCGCCGCTGGCGGTATTGGCCATGACTTCACGGAACTCCGGCACCAGCGCGGCAGGATCGATCCAGTTGAGGTCGCCGCCGTTGAGGGCCGAGCCCGGATCTTCCGAGAAATTCTTCGCCAGCTCGGCGAAGTTCTCGCCCGCGACGATGCGCTCGCGCAGGCGCTGCACCAGCAGGCGCGCTTCGTCGTTGCTACGGATGGCGCTGGGCTTGATCAGGATGTGGCGAACATGCACTTCGTCGCGCACCTGGGTATCGCCACCGCGCTTTTCCAGCACCTTGAGAATGATGAAGCCCGGCGGTGTACGCACCGGACGGGTGAACTCGCCCACGGCCAGTTCGCGCACCTCGCTATCGAACGGCGGCGGCAGTTGGGCCGCCTTGCGCCAGCCCATCTCGCCGCCTTCCAGGGCATTTTCACTGGCCGAGCGGGCGACCGCCAACTGGGCGAAGCTGACGCCTTGCTGGAGTTGCCCGTAGGTTTCATTGGCACGCTGCTCGGCCGCCTGGATGGTGGCCGAATCGGCGCCCTCGGGCACCGCGATGAGGATGTTGGCCAGCCGGTACTCTTCGGACAGCTGGAGCTTGCCCAGGTCCGAGGCGAGGAAGTTGCGCACCTCTTGGTCGGAAACCTGTACGCGTTCGGCGATCCGCCGCTGGCGCACCCGGCTGATGATCATCTCGCGGCGGATCTGCTCGCGCGCCGTCTCCAGGCTCAGGCCGTCGGTGGTCAGGGCGCTGCGGAACTGCTCGAGGGTCATGTTGTTGCGCTGGGCGATGGTGCCCATTGCCTGATTGAGTTCCTCGTCGGAGATACGGATGCCCGAGCGCTCGCCGATCTGCAGTTGCAGGTTCTCGGTGATCAGCCGCTCGAGCACCTGCTGTTGCAGGACCTCCATCGGCGGTGCATCGGCGCCGCGCTTGTCGATGGTCTGCTGCACCTCGCGGACTCGCTGTTGCAGCTGGCTCTGCATGATGACGTCGTTGTCGACGATGGCGACCACGCGATCCAGCGGCTGCACTTCGGCGCTTGCGAAAGGAATGCAGGCAGCACTGCCTAGCAGCACGGCACCCACCAGCAGCGGGCGCAGGTAATCAGAAAGCTTGGTCTTCACGTTCACGGTAGCCTTGGATGCCTTCGTCGAGGAATGTTTCGGTCGCATTGCCGACCACGCCGCCCAGCCCCTTGAGCACGATCTGCAGGAAGATGCCGGTATCCGGCTCGTCGTTGAGGTCGGGGTTGAGGTCGGTTTCGTCGTAGTCGATCCAGTAGCGGTTGATCAGCCGCAGCTTCCAGCAGCAGCTGTCGTACTCGAAGCCGCCGAAGGCTTCCAGCGTGCGACTGCGGCTGTAGTCGTGCTGCCAGCGGCCGATGACGCTCCACTGCGGAACCACTGGCCAGATGAACGAGAAGTCATGCTGGTTGATCTTGTAGTAGTCCTTGATGTAGTTCGCCTGGCCCGGGGTTCCGAAGTCGCCGCCATACGTCCATTTGCCACTGGATTGATCGTAACGGATGGTGTCGTTGCGGTAGCGGTAACCGATGTTGACGATCTTGTTCGGATTGTCGGCCGGCTGGTAGTGCCACATCGCGCTGCCGGAGCGGGTACGCCCCTCGTCCGGATCCCAGTTGAAGGTCGAGGTGAAGTTCCAGTCGTGGTTGTAGCGATACATGTATTCGAGCGCGTAGGGCGATACATCGCTCTGCGCATCCGGTCGATCTTCAAGGGTCATGCCGGGCAGTTGCACGTCACGATCACGGAAATAATAGGTCTGGCCGATGCTGAAGCGCTGGCGCTCGAAACCGTCCGGCTCAATCCAGCGGTTGGTCACGCCGAGGGACAACTGGTTGGCGTCCCCGATACGGTCGCGACCGGAGAAGTGGTTCTCGCGCCACAGCGAAGAGTAGCTGAAGCTGCTTTCGCTGGTGTCGAAAACCGGAATGTCTTCCTGATCTTCTTCCGGAACATAGAGATAGAACAGGCGCGGCTCGAGGGTCTGGCGGTAGTCCTTGCCGAACCACTGGGTGTCGCGGTCGAAATACAGCCCCGAATCGACGCTGAAGATCGGTACGCCGCGGTCGGGGGAGTCGTCGAACTGCTTATTCTGTCGACTCAGGTCACGCAAACCTTTGCCGTCCAGATCCAGATCGTATTGCGTATAGGCGTACTTGATCGATGGCTTGACGAAGCCCCAGCTCCAGTCCAGCGGCAGGCTGACGCCCGGCTCCAGGTGGATACGTTCGCCCTCGGCGCGGTTGAGGCCGCTTACGTTGTTGTCATACCAAGGCGTTGGGAAGCCATCCTCGTTGATGAAATTACCGCTGCGCAGATCGCGCTGGAAGCTGACGAACTCGGTCTTGTAGGCGAAGTTCAGTCCGCCCGGCTGGAAGGGCAGCTTGCCGTCCAGTGTCAGCTGCGGCAGGCGCTCGTACGGCGTGGTGTCGACGACACTGGTCGCCTCGTAGGCGTGCACGTTGAGGCGGGCGGTGAAGGTGTCGCCGCGCCAGCTCAGCGTGCCGCGCTGGTCGAGGAAATCCGGCTGATCGATGCCCAGATTGGTATCCAGGTCCTGGAAGTAATACGGATCGCTGATGTCGGTGTAGTCGACCTCGGCCAGCAGGCGCGAATCCAGGCCGCTGCGGTTCTGCCAGTTGTACATCCAGCGCTGGTCTTCGTATTCCGACTGCAGTTCGCGCTCGTCATCGCTGTCGTCCAGGTAGGCGGCGCCGATCTGGCCCTCGCTGCTGCGGGTCAGGTAGCGGAACTCACCTTCCATCAGCAGGCCGCGATCGGTCATCAGGTGCGGGTAGAGCGTGGCGTCGAAGTTCGGCGCCAGGTTGAAGTAGTAGGGCGTCTGCAGCGACAGACCGGTGTCGCTGGAGGAGCCGATGCTCGGTGCGAGGAAGCCGGACTGACGGCGGTCGTCGATCGGGAAGTAGATGTACGGTGTGTAGAACACCGGAATGTCCTTGACCCGCAGCGTCACGTTGGTGGCCGAGCCGAAGCCGGTGGCCGGGTTCAGGGTGACGTTGTTGCCCTTCAGGTTCCAGGTGTTCTCGCCTGGCTCGCAGCGGGTGTAGGTGCCGTCCTTGAGCCGGATGATCGCGGTTTCCTCGCGCTTGGCGTACAGCGCGCTACCGCGCACCTTGCCGGAGTGCACCACGTATTCGGCGTTTTCGACCTTGGCTTCGCCGTTGTCGAGGAAGATTTCCGCACGGTCGCCGACCATCAGCACGTTGCGGTCGCGCAGGCGAACGTTGCCATTGAGTTCGCCGCGATTCTCCAGCTGGTACAGGCTCGCTTCGTCGGCCTCGGCCTGCATGCTGCCCTGGCGCAACACGACGTCACCGGCCAGGGTCGCGACTTCCTGTTCCTGCTCGTAGCGGGTCGCCTTGGCGGAAACGTAGGTCGGTGCTTCGCTCATCGGCGTGTCGTCGAACTTGCCCGGGCGTTCGGGTTCGACGTAGGTGCCGGCGCAGTAGGGGCCGGTTTCGGCGAGCTGAGCGGCGGTCAGCTGCTCGCGCGGCACCCAGTCCAGATGGCTGTAGTCGGCGCTGCGCGAGGCCAGGGCACGGCCCTTGCTCTCAGTCACCAGCTTGGCGCCGGTATCCACTTTGCCATCGCTGTCGGCGATCGCCTCGGCGCTATCGGTTGTGGCCTGGTTCGGCCGTGGCGGCAGTTTGGTGCTGGGGGTGCTGGTGGCGCACGACCAGCCACTGCCGGCGCCAGGCTGACAGGCGAACTGCTCGGCAGCCAGGAGCGTCGGGGCCGCCATCGGTTGCATCGCCAGCAGGCCGCCAGTCATTAGAAGAGGGAATTTTCTACGAAACGCGGGATATTTGACTGCCATCTTGTTCTGGGGTCCGTGCTTGCGGCGAGCCATCGTCCGGCTGGGCCGCACGCCTCTCGATGGGCGGAAAAAGATGCTGGATAATAAAGCATGACCCGCCTATCGGCTAGCGCCGTGGAGACCGCCCAATGCCTCACCAAGATCACCGCCTGCAGGACGTTCGCGCCTGGCTGGAGCAAGAACTGCCTGCCCTGTTTGCCGCCAACGGCTGGGGTGACGTGCCGGCCGCGCAGCTGACCGCGGCCAGCAGTGACGCGAGCTTTCGCCGCTATTTCCGCTGGGAGGGCGGTGGCCGCAGCCTGATCGTCATGGACGCGCCGCCGCCGCAGGAAGACTGCCGGCCCTTCGTCAAGATCGCCGGTCTGCTGGCGGCCGCCGGCGTGCATGTGCCGCAGGTGCTGGCGGCGGACCTGGAGCGTGGCTTCCTGCTGCTGGATGACCTGGGGCGGCAGACCTACCTGGACGTGATCGATGCGGACAACGCCGATCGGCTGTTCGCCGACGCCATCGACGCACTGCTGACCTTTCAGCGACAGCCGCTGCAGGTGCCGATGCCGCTGTACGACGAGGCGCTGCTGCGCCGCGAACTGCAGCTGTTCCCCGAGTGGTACGTGCAGCGTCATCTCGGTTGCACGTTCGACGATGCGCAACAGGACGCCTGGGAGCGCATCTGTCGCGCGCTGATCGACTCGGCGCTGGCGCAGCCGCGGGTGCTGGTGCATCGCGATTACATGCCACGCAACCTCATGCTCAGCGAGCCGAATCCGGGCGTGCTGGATTTCCAGGACGCGGTGCTCGGCCCGGTGAGCTATGACATCACCTCGCTGTTCAAGGATGCCTTCGTCAGCTGGCCGGAAGCGCGCGTGCAGGGCTGGCTGCGCGACTACTGGCAGCAGGCGCGCGACGCCGGAATCGCCGTGCCCGACAGCTTCGAGGAGCTGCAGCGCGCCAGCGATCTGATGGGCGTGCAGCGTCACCTGAAGGTGATCGGCATCTTCGCGCGCATCTGTCATCGCGACGGCAAGCCGCGCTACCTGGCCGACGTGCCGCGCTTCTTCGCCTACATCGAGACGGTGCTGGCGCGGCGCCCGGAGCTGGCCGAGCTGGCCACGCTGTTGCAGAGCCTGCCAGCGAAGCCGCGTCCATGAGGGCGATGATCCTCGCCGCCGGCAAGGGCGAGCGCCTGCGGCCGCTGACACTGCATACGCCCAAACCGCTGGTGCGCGCCGCGGGCGTGCCGCTGATCGAATATCACGTGCGCGCGCTGGCGCAGGCGGGATTCGCCGAGCTGGTGGTCAACCATGCCTGGCTCGGCCAGCAGATCGAGGATTACCTGGCCGATGGCGCGCGTTTCGGTGTGCGTATTCGCTATTCGGCCGAAGGCGAGCCGCTGGAGACGGGCGGCGGCATCCAGCGTGCGCTGCCGTTGCTCGGCGAGCAGCCGTTCGTGGTGGTCAATGGCGATATCTGGACCGACTTCGATTTCACTGCGCTGCGTCAGCCGTTGAGCGGCCTCGCGCATCTGGTGCTGGTGGACAATCCGGCGCATCACCCGCAGGGCGATTTCTGCCTGCGCGACGGTCGGGTGAGCGAGGCCGATACGGGGCCGAGGCTGACCTACAGCGGCATCGCCGTGCTGCATCCGGCACTGTTTCGCGAGTGCGCGGCCGGCGCCTTCAAGCTGGCGCCGCTGCTGCGCCAGGCGATGGCGAGCGGGCAGGTGACGGGCGAGCATTACCGCGGGCGCTGGGTGGATGTCGGCACCCATGAGCGGCTGGCCGAAGTCGAGCACCTGCTCGGGGCGCGCCGCTGATGTTCTGGCCGCTCACCGCGCTGGGAGCGCTGATCGGCTGGCTGCTGGCGAGCATTCCCGGCGCGCTGCTTGGCGGACTGCTCGGGCAGATGCTGGATCGCCGCTTCGGCTGGACTTCATGGGCGGGTCTGCGCGAACGGCTGGCGGTTCGCGAGGAGATGCGCGGCAACGCGCTGCTGTTCTTCCTGCTCGGGCGCCTGGCCAAGAGCGGCGGGCGCGTCAGCGAGGCGCACATCCAGGCGGCGCGGGCGGAGATGCGCCGCCTGCGTCTGGACGGTGCGGCGCAGCGTGCGGCGATCGAGGCGTTCTATCGCGGTAAGGCAAGCGACGTGGCCTTGCGTGCGCCGCTCGCCCGCCTGCGCCGCGAAGAGGCGGCTCGCTTGCTGGAAGCCTGCTGGCGCATGGCGCGGGCCAACGGCCAGATGGGCACGCGCGAGCACGAGCTGATCCTGCTCTGGGGCAAGTGGATGGGCTGGGACAGTGCCGCGGTGGTCGCGCTCGATCAGGCTGCGGCACGCGGCCAGGAGGCACCGGCCAGTCGCGGCGGCGCCTATGAACAGGCCTTGCGCCTGCTCGGTGTGCGCCACGATGCCGATCCGGCGACGATCAAGCGCGCCTATCGCCGCCTGCTCAGCAAGCACCACCCGGACAAACAGGCCGGCGCCGGCGCCAGTCCGGCCGCTGTGCGTGAAGCCACCGAGCGCACGCGCGAATTGCATAGCGCCTACACGCTGATCCGCGAGCGTCGCGGCTTTCGCTGAGCGCCCCTCAGCGCGGCGGCTGGCGATCCAGCCAACCGCGTACGCGGCGCACCAGTTGTTGCTGCGCGCCGTCGCGATCGGCCGCCAGCGTCGGCAAGGCGACCTGACGATAGTCCGGATGGCCGGCGCGGCGCGCCGCGTTGCGTCGTTGCAGCGCCTGCCGCTGCGCCGCCGGCCGTTGAACGGTATGGAAGTCGCCCACCGCGGTCGGTAGCGCCGACAGCAGGTCTTCCAGCGACTGTTCGGCCGATGCCGGTCGGTGCGGGTCGATCACGATCAGCTGGCGGATGTCCTTGGGTTGCACCTGCGCCAGGTACTGGCTCGCCCAGTAGGCCCCGGTGCCGTGGCCGACGAGCACGATCTTCGCCGGCTTCGCGGACCGTGCGTGCTCGACCGCGGCGGCGAGGCGCGCCTGCATGCGCTCGGCGTGGCTCGCAGGCGCGGTGTCCTGCTCGGGCGTTGGCTCCGCGGACGGCTCGTCATCGGCGGGAGTGGTCTGCTCGGGCAGATAGCCGGCGCTGGCGGGTGCCGAGGCTTGCGCGGTATCGGCATCCATATCCTGCTCAGCCGCGTCCTCGGTCGGTGCCGGGGTGGGAGCTTGCGCGGGCGCCGGCAGGCGCGCCAGCGGGTCGGTCATTGCATCGGTGGGCGTGAGGCTCAGGGTATGCCAGCCATGCTCGGGGAGCGCGCGGCGAAGCGGTGCGACGACGCGCGGCCAGTTCGCGGTTTCGCCTTCGCTCGGCACGATGATCAGCACCCCGCGCGGCTCGGCCGTATTCGCCGGCTGCCAGAGCGCAAGAAAGGCGTCATCGCTGCCGAGCCGCAGTTGCGTGGCATGGTCGAGCTGGCGGCGCAAGCCTTCGGCCAGCGCGGCGCTGCGCGGCTGCACGGCTGATCGTGGCGTGGTCGGGGCTTCGTCCGCCGGTTTCTGCTGTGGCGGCTGCGGCTCTTGCGCAGCGCCGAACTGTGGCGCAACGCCACCCATGGCGAAGCCGAGCACCAGCGCGAAAGCAGGCACGCGACGCATGAAGTCTCTCCCGTATCGAGGCCGGAGCCATGCTGGCGCCGGCAGGGTTTATGCATTACAACAGCGTGTCGGCACGCCCATCAATTGCGTGAATATATGCTTGCTTCCACCCTGCGCCGCCTCATTCTGATTGTGCTGCTTTTGCCCTTCGTCGCGTATGCCGCGCCGCGGGACGAGGGCGCGCGAGTCTGGCTGGAGGGTCAGCGCGAGTGGCGCGTCGGGGTGGTGATGGGCGCGCCCTATGCCGAGTATGACCAGCGTCAGCGGCGCCTGTCAGGCTTCCATGTGCAACTGATGGAGCAGATCGCCGCGCAGTTGGGTGTGCAGTTGCACTGGCGCCGCTTCGACGATGAGGCCGCACTCGAAAAGGCCGCCCGCGCCGGGCTGATCGACGTGGCGCCCGGTCTGCGGCAGACGCCGGCCGGCCTGCGGCTGTGGCGTTACAGCGACCCGTTTCTGCGCATTGCGCGCCTGCTCGTCGGCGATCGCGACGGCCCGCGCGCTATCGACCTCGAGCTGCTGCATCCCAGCGAGCTGATCGCCGCCGAGGGGCCGGGCTCGGTCACCGAATTCCTCGCCACCAACTACCCGAACATCACCGTGCTGACCGCAGCCAGCCAGGCCGATGCGCTGCGCCAGGTGCTGGAAGCCAAGGCCAGCTATGCGGTCGTTGACGAGCCGCTGTTCGGCCGCCTGTCGCAGCAGATCGAGTACGCGCCATTGGCGGTGGTCGGCGATCTGGGCAGTCCGCAACTGCTGCGCATCGCCTCGCGGCGCGACAGCCCCGCGCTTGCCGCGCTGCTCGACAGCGCCATACGCGAGTTCCCGGCGCGGGAATTCGCGCAGCTGCAGGAGCAGTGGCTCAAGCCGCGCAGCATCGATCTCGGCCGCGAGCTTGGCTACTGGCGCAGCCTCAGCCTGCTGCTCGGCGTGCTGCTGCTGATCTGCCTGCTGATGTTCGGCTGGCAGCGCCATCAGCACGGCCTGCTGGAAACCCGGCTGAAGGCTGCGCGGCGCGACATCGAGCTGCGCGAGGCCGCCGAGGAATCGCAGCGGCTCACGCAGTTCTGCCTGGATCACAGCACCGTCGGCATCCTCTGGCTGAACTGGGACAGCCGCGTGCGCTACGCCAACCAGGCGGCCGAGTCGCTGCTCGGCTATGCCAGTGGCGAATTGCTGGATTGCCCGCTGGATGCGCTGGATCCGGCGCTGCAGATGGAAACCTGGCTGCGCCGCTGGCGCGCCGCGCGTACCGGCGAGAACGACCGCGAAGTACATGAGTGCGAGTGGCAGCGCGCCGATGGTCAGCGCTTTCCCGCGGCGATCACCTACAGCTTCCTGCGCTTCGGCAGTCGCGAGTATCTGGTGGTGTTTCTCGCCGATATCACCGAACGCCGCCGTGCCAGTGCGCAACTGCAGGAGAGCGAAGCGCGGCTCAAGGCCATGGCCGGCAACGTGCCGGGGCTGGTGTTCCGCCTGGAACGCGAGGCGCCGCAGGGCGCGGTGCGCATTGCCTATATCAGCGAGGCCAGTCAGCGCCTGGTGGGCTATTCCGCCGAGCGCCTGCTGGAGCCGGAGCGGGGGATTCGCAGTCTGGTGCATGCCGATGACGAGGCCGACTACTGGGCCAGCCAGCAGCTGGCGCTGGAGCAGGGCCGGGACTGGCGTTGGCAGGGGCGCATCCTCAACCGCGACGGCGAGGTGCGCTGGGCCGACATCCGCGCCTCGGTGCGCGGCCAGCTCGATGGTCGCCAGGTGTGGGACGGCATCGTCTGGGACATCACCGACAACAAACGCATCGAGCTGGAATTGGCCGCCTCGCGGGTACAACTGCGCGAGCTGGCCGCGCACCTGGAAACGGTGCGCGAGGAAGAGAAGGCGCACATCGCCCGCGAAGTGCACGACGAGCTGGGCCAGGTGCTGACCGTGCTGAAACTCGAGACCTCGATGTGCGAGCTGGGCTTCGCCGAGCTGGACCCGGCTCTGGCGCAACGCCTGCAGAGCATGAAACGGCTGATCGCGCAGCTGTTCCAGCGTGTGCGCGACGTCGCTACCGCGTTGCGCCCGCCGATTCTCGACGCCGGCCTCGCCTCGGCGGTGGAATGGCAGGGGCGGCGTTTCGAGGAGCGCAGCGGCGTGGCCTGTCTGGTCGAGGTGCCGGAATGTCCGCTGCCGCTGGGCAATGCCAAGGCCATCGGCCTGTTTCGGATTCTGCAGGAAGCGCTGACCAACGTGATGCGCCATGCCCAGGCGCAGACGGTCAGCGTGCAGCTGACGGTCGAGGACGACATGCTCTGCCTGCGCGTCGGCGACGACGGCCGTGGTTTCGCCGAGACGGCCCGCGGACCGGGCAGCTCGTTCGGCCTGGTTGGCATGCGCGAACGGGTGCAGATGCTCGGCGGCCAGCTCAGCATCGACAGCCAGCCCGGTCGGGGCACCACCATCACCGCGCGGGTGCCGCTGGACCCCGCGCCGCTTTCATCAGCCGCCAGCACGGGAGCACTGTCGTAATGATCAGAGTCATGGTCGCCGAGGATCACACCATCGTCCGCGAGGGAATCAAGCAGCTGATCGGCATGGCCCAGGACATGCAGGTGGTCGGCGAGGCCGCCAATGGCCAGCAGCTGCTCGACCAGCTGCGCCAGGTCAGTTGTGACGTGGTGCTGCTGGACATCTCCATGCCCGGCGTCAACGGCCTCGAGGCGATCCCGCGGATTCGCGCGCTGACTCAGTCGCCGGCGGTGCTGGTGCTGTCGATGCACGACGAGGCGCAGATGGCGGCGCGGGCGCTGAAGATCGGCGCCGCCGGTTACGCGACCAAGGATAGCGAACCGGCGCTGCTGCTCACCGCCCTGCGCAAGGTCGCCGGCGGCGGTCGCTACATCGACCCGGCGCTGGCCGACCGCATGGTCTTCGAGGTTGGCCTGACCGATTCGCGACCGCCGCATGCGCTGCTTTCCGAACGCGAATACTCGGTGTTCGAACGGCTGGTGCAGGGCGATTCGGTGAACGATATCGCCGGCAAGCTGGCCCTGAGCAGCAAGACCATCAGCACGCACAAGGCGCGCCTGATGCAGAAGCTGGCGGCGCATTCGGTGGCCGATCTGGTGCGCTACGCCCTGGAGCACAAGCTGGACTGAGCAGCGCCGGCCGATCTGCCGTGTAGGGCGTTCCCTACACGCGACTCTCCTGCAGGCCTAGGCCAATCGCTCCGCTGCGCCGATTTTGCCGTACCCGCTGGCCTTCTACGCTGTGGCCACGGTTCAACGGTTAGGCAGGTGCAGCAGCATGGTCGAGTCAACGGCGAACGATATCCTGGTGAGCTTTCGCGGCGTCCAGAAGAGCTATGACGGCGAGTCGCTGATCGTCAGGGATCTGAATCTGGACATCCGCCGCGGCGAGTTCCTCACCCTGCTCGGGCCGTCCGGCTCGGGCAAGACCACCAGCCTGATGATGCTGGCGGGCTTCGAAACGCCCACTGCCGGAGAAATCCTTCTCGACGGCCGGGCGATCAACCACGTGCCGCCGCACAAGCGCGACATGGGCATGGTGTTCCAGAACTACGCGCTGTTCCCGCACATGACGGTGTCGGAAAACCTGGCGTTTCCGCTCAGCGTGCGCGGCATGGCCAAGCCGGACATCAAGGAGCGGGTCAGGCGCGCGCTGGCGATGGTGCAGCTGGAGGGCTTTCGCAACCGCTATCCGGCGCAGTTGTCCGGTGGTCAGCAGCAGCGCGTGGCGCTGGCCCGGGCGCTGGTGTTCGAGCCGCAGCTGGTGCTGATGGACGAACCGCTGGGCGCGCTGGACAAGCAGCTGCGTGAGCAGATGCAGATGGAGATCAAGCACCTGCACCAGCGCCTCGGCGTCACCGTGGTCTACGTCACCCACGATCAGGGCGAGGCGCTGACCATGTCCGACCGCGTCGCGGTGTTCCATCAGGGCCAGATCCAGCAGATCGAGGACCCGCGCACGCTCTATGAAAAGCCGCTGAATACCTTCGTCGCCAACTTCCTCGGCGAGAACAACCGCCTGCCGGCGCACCTGCTCGAACAGCGCGGCGACAGCTGCATGGTCAAGCTGGAACGCGGCGAAACCGTCCAGGCGCTGGCGGTCAACGTCGGCGCCACGGGTAGTCCGGTCAACCTGTCGATCCGTCCGGAGCGCGTGCTGCTCAACGGTGCCAGCGCCAGTTGCCCGAACCGCTTCACCGGTCGCGTCGCCGAGTTCATCTATCTCGGCGACCACATCCGCATCCGCCTGGAGGTCTGCGGGGTCAGCGATTTCTTCGTCAAGCAGCCGATTGCCGAGTTCGACCACGCCCTGCGCGTCGGCGATGTGGTGCCGATCGGCTGGCATGTCGAGCACGTGCGTGCGCTGGACCCGCTGCAGGCGGCCTGAGGCATTACAAGAACCCTAACAACTGCATCATGGAGCGAACTGGTATGAGCAACTACCTGAAACTGTCCGCGCTGGCGCTCGGACTCGTCTGTGCCGGCCAGGCCGCCGCCGAAAGCCTGACCGCGGTGAGCTTCGGCGGCGCCAACAAGCAGGCGCAGGTCAAAGCCTTCTACGAGCCCTGGGAAGCCGCCGGTCACGGTGACCTGATCGCCGGCGAGTACAACGGCGAGATGGCCAAGGTGAAGGCGATGGTCGACACCAACAGCGTGTCGTGGAACCTGGTCGAGGTGGAATCGCCGGAGCTGTCGCGCGGCTGCGATGAAGGCCTGTTCGAGGAGCTCGACCCGGGCATCGTCGGCAATCCGGACGACTTCGTCGAAGGCGCGATCCAGCCCTGCGGCGTCGGCTTCTTCGTCTGGTCGACGGTGCTGGCCTACAACGCCGACAAGCTGAAGAACGCGCCGTCCGGCTGGGCGGACTTCTGGGATACCGAGAAATTCCCCGGCAAGCGCGGCCTGCGCAAGGGCGCCAAGTACACGCTGGAATTCGCGCTGATGGCCGATGGCGTGCCGGCCAGGGACGTCTACAAGGTGCTGGCCACCAAGGACGGGCAGAACCGCGCGTTCCGCAAGCTCGACCAGCTCAAGCCGCACATTCAGTGGTGGGAGGCCGGCGCGCAGCCGCCGCAGTTCCTCGCCTCCGGCGATGTGGTGATGAGCAGCGCCTACAACGGCCGCATCGCCGCGGTGCAGGACGAGAGCAACCTGCAGATCGTCTGGAACGGCGGCATCTACGACTTCGATTCCTGGGCCATCCCCAAGGGTGCCAAGAGCCAGGAGCAGGCGCGCAAGTTCATCGCCTTCAGCGTCGAGCCGCAGCAGCAGAAGGCCTACGCCGAGAACATCGCCTACGGCCCGGCGAACACCCAGGCGGTGCAGTTGCTGGATGAAAAGCGCCTGACGCAGATGCCCACCGCGCCGCAGAACATCGCCGAGCAGGTGGCGATGGATGTGACCTTCTGGGCCGACTACGGCGAGCAGCTCGAGCAGCGCTTCAACGCCTGGGCCGCACGCTGACCCGAGCGCCCCGCCGCATCGGCGGGGCCTGCCCCAGCTATCGCAACGAATCGCGGAGTCATCATGGCCACAGCAATTTCCCTGCCGGCGAGCGGAATCGCCGAGCCCAATCTGAAGCAGCGGCTGGCGCGCGCCGAACGGGTGAACAAGCTCAAGTCGCAGGCGCTGATCGTGCCGTTGCTGCTGTTCGTGCTGCTGACCTTTCTGGTGCCGATCGCCTCGCTGCTCTGGCGCAGCGTGGAAAACCCCGAGGTGGTCAACGCCCTGCCGCGCACCGTGGCGGCGCTGGCCGAATGGGACGGTCGCGGCCTGCCGGCGGAGCCGGCTTATCAGGCGCTGGCCGAGGACCTGTATCAGGCGCGCCGCGAGCAGAGCCTGGGCGATCTGTCCAAGCGGCTGAACATGGAGCTGGCCGGATACCGCAGCCTGCTGACCAAGACCGCGCGGGCAATGCCGTTTCGCGAGGTGCCGGCGTCCTATCAGGAGGCGCTGGAAGCGCTCGACGAGCGCTGGGGCGACCCGGCGTTCTGGCAGGTGATCCAGCGTAACGACAGCGCGGTGACCGGCTACTACCTGCTGGCGGCGCTCGATCACCGCATCGACGAGCTGGGTGAGCTGGCCAAGGTTTCGCCGGATCAGGCGGTGTACTTGGACATCTTCGCCCGCACCTTCTGGATGGGTCTGGTGATCACCGCGATCTGCCTGCTGCTGGCCTATCCGCTGGCGTATCTGCTGGCCAACCTGCCGGCGCGGCAGAGCAACCTGCTGATGATCCTGGTGCTGCTGCCGTTCTGGACTTCGATCCTGGTGCGCGTGGCGGCGTGGATCGTGCTGTTGCAGTCCGGCGGGCTGATCAACGGCGCGCTGCTGAAGGTCGGTCTGATCGACGAGCCGCTGCAGCTGGTGTTCAACCGCACCGGCGTATACATCGCCATGGTGCACATCCTGCTGCCGTTCATGATCCTGCCGATCTACAGCGTGATGAAAAACATCTCGCCGAGCTACATGCGCGCCGCGGTGTCGCTGGGTTGTCATCCGTTCGCCAGCTTCTGGCGGGTGTACTTCCCGCAGACGCTGGCCGGGGTCGGCGCCGGCAGCCTGCTGGTGTTCATCATCGCCATCGGCTACTACATCACCCCGGCGCTGCTCGGCAGCCCGAACGACCAGATGGTCAGCTACTTCGTCGCCTTCTACACCAACACCACCATCAACTGGGGCATGGCCACCGCGCTCGGCGGGCTGCTGCTGCTCGCCACGCTGCTGCTGTACGTCGTCTACAGCTGGCTGGTTGGTGCCAGCCGCCTGCGGCTGGGTTGATGACGGTCGCGACTTCCATGATGCATCTGGCAGGAGAACGTTCATGCTGAGCCCCTACATGTCGCCCGTCGAACGGGCCTGGTACTACGCGCTGCGCATCCTCTGCGCGCTGGTGCTGCTGTTTCTGATCGTGCCGGTGCTGGTCATCGTGCCGCTGTCGTTCAACTCCGGCTCGTTCCTGGTCTATCCGCTGCAGGGCTTCTCGCTGCGCTGGTACGAGGCGCTGTTCACCTCGGCGGACTGGATGCGCTCGCTGAAGAACAGCCTGCTCATCGCGCCGGCCGCGACTGCCCTCGCCGTGGTGCTCGGCACCCTGGCGGCGGTCGGGTTGACCCGTGCGGAGTTCCGCGGCAAGGCGCTGCTGATGACCGTGCTGATCTCGCCGATGGTGGTGCCGGTGGTGATCATCGGCGTGGCCAGCTACCTGTTCTTCGCGCCGCTGGGCATGGGCAACAGCTACCTGTCGCTGATCCTCGTGCATGCCGTGCTCGGCGTGCCGTTCGTGATCATCACCGTGTCGGCAACGCTGCAGGGCTTCAACTACAACCTGGTGCGCGCCGCGGCCAGCCTCGGGGCCTCGCCGCTGACCGCGTTCTTCCGCGTGACCCTGCCGCTGATCGCGCCGGGAGTGATTTCCGGCGCGCTGTTCGCCTTCGCCACCTCGTTCGATGAAGTGGTGGTGACCCTGTTCCTCGCCGGCCCCGAGCAGATCACCCTGCCGCGGCAGATGTTCAGCGGCATCCGCGAAAACCTCAGCCCGACCATCGCCGCCGCCGCGACGCTGCTGATCGGCTTCTCCATCGTGCTGCTGCTGACCCTGGAATGGCTGCGTGGCCGTGCCGAGAAGCTGCGCACCCAACAACCTGCCTGACGGAATTCGCACATGACTCTGCAACTGGGGCAACCCGATCTGCTGCGCCAAACCGCCTATCTCAACGGTGAGTGGTGCGAGGCCGACAGCGGCGCGCGCACCGAGATCTTCAATCCGGCCACCGGCGAGCTGATCGGCGCGGTGCCGAACATGGGCCGCGGCGAAACCCGCCGGGCCATCGAGGCCGCGCAAGCAGCCCAACCGGCCTGGCGTGCGCTGACTGCCAAGGAGCGCGCCGCGCGGCTGCGCCGTTGGTACGAACTGATGCTGGAGAACCAGGAAGACCTGGCGCGGATCATGACCGCCGAACAGGGCAAGCCGCTGGCCGAGGCGTGCGGCGAGGTGGCCTACGCCGCATCCTTCCTCGAATGGTTCGCCGAGGAGGGCAAGCGCCTCTATGGCGACGTGATCCCAGCCCACGCGGGCGACAAGCGCATCCTGGTGCAGAAGGAGCCGGTCGGTGTCACCGCGGCAATCACGCCGTGGAATTTCCCCAGCGCGATGATCACCCGCAAGGCCGGCCCGGCCCTTGCCGCAGGCTGTGCCATGGTGCTCAAGCCGGCACCGCAGACACCGTTCTCGGCCTTGGCGCTGGCGGCACTGGCCGAGCGCGCGGGCATTCCGGCCGGACTGTTCAGCGTGATCACCGCCGATGCGGCGACGTCCCGCGAAGTGGGCGCAGAACTCTGCGAAAACCCCATCGTGCGCAAGCTATCGTTCACCGGCTCGACCGCGGTGGGCATCACGCTGATGCAGCAGTGCGCGCCGACGCTGAAGAAGCTCTCGCTGGAGCTGGGCGGCAACGCACCGTTCATCGTCTTCGATGATGCCGACCTGGATGCGGCGGTCGAGGGCGCGATGATCTCCAAGTACCGCAACGCCGGGCAGACCTGCGTGTGCGCCAACCGCCTCTATGTGCAGGACGGCATCTACGACGCCTTTGTCGACAAATTCGCCGCGGCGGTGGCGAAGCTGAAGGTCGGCAACGGATCGGAGGAGGGCGTGACCACCGGTCCGCTGATCGATGCCGCGGCGGTGGCCAAGGTGCAGCGCCATCTGCAGGATGCGCTGGACAAGGGCGCCACGCTGCTGGCCGGCGGCAAGCCCCATGCCCTGGGTGGCAACTTCTTCGAGCCGACGCTGGTCGGCGGCGTCACTGCCGAGATGGCGGTGGCGCGCGAAGAAACCTTCGGCCCGCTGGCACCGCTGTTCCGTTTCAGTGACGAGGCCGACGTGATCCGCCAGGCCAACGACACCGAGTTCGGCCTTGCGGCCTATTTCTACGCACGCGACCTGAGCCGGGTGTTCCGCGTCGCCGAAGCGCTGGAGTACGGCATGGTCGGCATCAATACCGGGGTGATCTCCACCGAGGTTGCGCCGTTCGGCGGCATGAAGGCCTCCGGCCTCGGCCGCGAAGGCTCGAAGTATGGGCTGGATGAGTATGTGGAAATCAAATACCTGTGCCTGGGCGGCATCTGATTCGCCGGCCCAAAATCGGCGTGCAAAATAATACACAGAGTTTTACTGTAATCCGAACGCCTCGGATGGCGCGGCAGTCGATCATCGTATGCTGCCGCGCTCGCTTCCTGGCGTTCTTTCCGACCCGTGCCGACGATGAGCGGCTACCGAGGAGCTTATGAGCAAGACCAACGAATCCCTGATGCAACGCCGTGTCGCTGCCGTCCCGCGCGGCGTTGGCCAGATCCATCCGATCTTTGCCGACCATGCGAAGAACAGCAGTGTGGTCGACGTCGAAGGCCGCGAATTCATCGACTTCGCCGGCGGCATTGCCGTGCTGAATACCGGACACCTGCACCCGAAAATCGTCAAGGCGGTGGAAGAGCAGCTGCACAAGCTGACCCACACCTGCTTCCAGGTGCTGGCCTACGAGCCCTACGTCGAGCTGTGCGAGAAGATCAACGCGCGGGTGCCGGGCAACTTCGCCAAGAAGACCCTGCTGGTCACCACCGGCTCCGAGGCGGTGGAGAACGCGGTGAAGATTGCCCGCGCCGCCACCGGCCGCGCCGGCGTGATCGCCTTCACCGGCGCCTATCACGGCCGCACCATGATGACCCTCGGCCTGACCGGCAAGGTCGTGCCGTACTCCGCCGGCATGGGCCTGATGCCGGGCGGCATCTTCCGTGCGCTGTACCCCTGCGCAATCCATGGCGTCAGCGTCGATGACTCGATCGCCAGCATCGAGCGCATCTTCAAGAACGACGCCGAGCCGCGCGACATCGCCGCGATCATCGTCGAGCCGGTGCAAGGCGAGGGCGGCTTCAACGTCGCGCCGAAGGAATTCATGGCCCGCCTGCGCGCGCTCTGCGACGAGCACGGCATCCTGCTGATCGCCGACGAGGTGCAGACCGGTGCCGGGCGTACCGGCACCTTCTTCGCCATGGAGCAGATGGGCGTGGCGGCCGACCTGACCACCTTCGCCAAGTCGATCGCCGGCGGCTTCCCGCTGGCCGGGGTATGCGGCAAGGCCGAGATCATGGATGCCATCGCCCCCGGCGGGCTGGGCGGCACCTACGCCGGCAACCCGCTGTCCTGCGCGGCGGCGCTGGCGGTGCTGGAGGTCTTCGAGGAAGAGAAGCTGCTCGACCGTTGCAAGGCGGTAGCCGAGAAGCTGACCACCGGCCTCAAGGCGATCCAGGCCAGGCACAAGGAGATCGGCGAGGTGCGTGGCCTCGGCGCGATGATCGCCATCGAGCTGTTCGAGGACGGCGACCATGCGCGCCCGGCGGCGGCGCTCACTTCGCAGATCGTCGCCCGCGCACGGGACAAGGGGCTGATCCTGCTGTCCTGCGGCACCTACTACAACGTGCTGCGCGTGCTGGTGCCGCTGACCGCCGAGGACGAGCTGCTCG
Source organism: Stutzerimonas stutzeri TS44 (assembly GCA_000263395.1). Lineage (GTDB taxonomy): Bacteria > Pseudomonadota > Gammaproteobacteria > Pseudomonadales > Pseudomonadaceae > Stutzerimonas > Stutzerimonas stutzeri_C. The sequence continues at coordinate 15,260 of AJXE01000024.1, read as the reverse complement.
AGCGTGGCCTGGCGATCATCGGCGAGTGCTTCGACGAGCTGACCTGACCGTGCGGCGGCGCGCCGGCATCCGCCAACGGATGTCAGGCGCGCCGCACTCCTGACCCCTCGGGTACAATGCGCGGCATTCCGCCCGTGCCATCCGAGGTCGTCATGCAGCCGTTTGCCATCGCTCCGTCCATCCTGTCCGCCAACTTCGCCCGCCTGGGTGAGGAAGTGGACAACGTGCTCGCCGCGGGCGCCGACATCGTCCATTTCGACGTGATGGACAACCACTACGTGCCCAACCTGACCATCGGCCCGATGGTCTGCTCGGCGCTGCGCAAGCACGGCGTCACCGCGCCCATCGACGTGCACCTGATGGTCAAGCCGGTGGATCGCATGATCGGCGACTTCCTCGAAGCAGGCGCCAGCTACATCACCTTCCACCCGGAAGCCTCCGAGCACATCGACCGCTCGCTGCAGCTGATCAAGGACGGCGGCGCCAAGGCCGGCCTGGTGTTCAACCCGGCCACACCGCTGGACGTGCTCAAGTACGTGATGGACAAGATCGACATGGTCCTGCTGATGAGCGTCAACCCTGGCTTCGGCGGGCAGAAGTTCATCCCCGGCACGCTGGACAAGCTGCGCGAAGCACGCGCGCTGATCGATGCCAGCGGTCGCGAAATCCGCCTGGAGATCGACGGCGGCGTCAATCCGAACAACATCCGCGAGATCGCCGCGGCGGGCGCCGATACCTTCGTCGCCGGCTCGGCGATCTTCAACCAGCCGGACTACAAGGCGGTGATCGACCAGATGCGCGCCGAGCTGGCGCTGGCGCGTCCATGACTCGCCTGGAGCAGCTGTTCGACGGCGTGCTGCCGCGGCTGGTGATGTTCGACCTGGACGGCACGCTGATGGACTCGGTGCCGGATCTGACCGCCGCGGTGGACCGCATGCTCGCTCAGCTCGGTCGCGCTCCGGCCGGCATCGAGCGCGTGCGCGATTGGGTCGGCAACGGCTCGCGCGTGCTGGTGCGTCGTGCGCTGGCCGGCAGCCATGAACATGCCGGCGTCGATGAGGACGAGACCGATGCGGCGCTCGCGCTGTTCATGCAGGCCTATGCCGACAGTCATGCGCTGACCAGCGTCTATCCGGGCGTGCGTGAGTGCCTGGACTGGCTCGCCGCGCGGGACGTGGCGCTGGCGGTGATCACCAACAAGCCGGCCCAGTTCGTCGCGCCGCTGCTCGAAGAGAAGGGCCTGGGCGGCTACTTCGGCTGGCTGGTCGGCGGCGATACGCTGCCGCAGCAGAAGCCCGATCCCGCCGCGCTGTTCTGGGTGATGGAGAAAGCGGGCGCAACGCCGGCCGAGTCGCTGTTCGTCGGCGATTCGCGCAACGACGTCCGCGCCGCCGATGCCGCCGGCGTGCGCTGCGTGGGGTTGACCTACGGCTACAACCACGGCAGGCCGATCGCCGAGGAGCGCCCGGCGCTGGTGCTGGATGACCTGCGCCTGCTGGTTGCTTCGGTTTCCGGGCTGCGCTAGTGTGCCCCGATTCCCGCTACCCCCGCCGAAGAGATCAGATCGTGGTGGTTCCCCGCAAACAGTGGATGAAGGTCATCAAGGCCCTGGCCCGTTGGCGCTGGCGCGCCTGATCAGTCCCGACCGGCTCTGCGCCGGTGCGTTTGCGAACCTCTCTGTACGCCCCTCAACCACGAGGCTGATATGACCCGCGAAGAATTCCTGCGCCTGGCCGCCGAAGGCCACAACCGCATTCCGCTGTCGTTCGAGACGCTGGCCGATTTCGATACGCCGCTGTCGCTGTACCTCAAACTCGCCGATGCGCCCAATTCCTACCTGCTTGAGTCGGTGCAGGGCGGGGAAAAGTGGGGGCGCTATTCGATCATCGGCCTGCCCTGTCGCACCGTATTGCGCGTGCACGATTACCACGTCCGCGTGACGGTCGATGGCGTCGAGACCGAGTCGGCCGATGTCGAGGACCCGCTGGCCTTCGTCGAATCCTTCCAGCAGCGCTACCGCGTGGCGCCGGTCGCCGGCCTGCCGCGCTTCAACGGCGGGCTGGTCGGCTATTTCGGCTACGACAGCGTGCGCTATGTCGAGCGCAAGCTGGGGGCGAGCCCGCATCCCGATCCGCTCGGCACGCCGGACATCCTGCTGATGGTCTCCGACGCGGTGGTGGTGTTCGACAACCTGGCCGGCAAGCTGCACTGCATCGTGCTGGTCGATCCGGCGGTCGAGGGCGCCTATGAACAGGGGCTGGCGCATCTGGCGACGCTGCGCGAGAAGCTGCGCCAGCCGATCGCGCCGCGCCTGGGGCTGGACTTCGAGGCCGCTGCCGGCAGCGAGCCGGCGTTCCGCTCCAGCTTCAGTCATGCCGATTTCGAGCAGGCGGTGCGTCGTATCAAGGACTACATCCTCGCCGGCGACTGCATGCAGGTGGTGATCTCCCAGCGCATGTCGATCCCGTTCAAGGCGGCGCCGATCGATCTGTACCGCGCGCTGCGCTGCTTCAACCCGACGCCGTACATGTACTTCTTCAACTTCGGCGATTTCCATGTGGTCGGCTCCTCGCCCGAGGTGCTGGTGCGGGTCGAGGATGGCCTGGTCACCGTGCGCCCGATCGCCGGCACCCGCCCGCGCGGCGCCAGCGAGGAGGCCGATCTGGCGCTCGAGCAGGACCTGCTGTCGGACGCCAAGGAACTGGCCGAGCACCTAATGCTGATCGATCTGGGGCGCAACGATGTCGGCCGAGTGGCCGAGACCGGTTCGGTGAAGGTCACCGAGCAGATGGTCATCGAGCGTTATTCCAACGTCATGCACATCGTGTCCAACGTCACCGGCCAGCTCAAGGCGCCGTTGTCGGCGATGGATGCGCTGCGCGCGATCCTGCCGGCCGGCACCCTGTCCGGTGCGCCGAAGGTGCGCGCGATGGAAATCATCGACGAACTGGAGCCGGTCAAGCGCGGCGTCTACGGCGGCGCGGTCGGTTACCTCGCGTGGAACGGCAACATGGACACGGCGATCGCCATTCGTACGGCGGTGATCAAGGACGGTGAGCTGCATGTGCAGGCCGGTGCCGGCATCGTCGCCGACTCGCAGCCGGCGCTGGAGTGGGAAGAGACGCTGAACAAGCGCCGCGCCATGTTCCGCGCGGTGGCCCTCGCCGAACGCGACGAGCAGGAGAACTGATCATGCTGCTGATGCTGGACAACTAACATTGGCGTCCATCAACATCCAACAATATCTACTGAGTTCAGATAAGTTGTTGATTTCATTGATTTGAGTGTCTGCGGACGGCTACTGAAAACTGGACAAATCCACTGCTAAAGTGTGTAATGCTGTGTGTAACGGGACAAAGTGGAGGCGTTATACACATGGCACTCAATCTCTTATCCGCTCGCAAGGTCGAGACAGCACAGCCAGGTCCGAAGGTCTACCAACTTCGTGACGGTGGAAGCCTCTTTCTTCGCGTTCAAACCAACGGCAGCAAGCTATGGTGGTACCGCTATCGTCTGGGAGGAGCCTCCCAGGTCTACTCCATCGGCGTATACCCCAAAGTGTCGTTGGAGCTCGCGCGCGCCGAGCGTGACTGGGCCAAGTCCCTTGTCAGGCAAGGCATCGACCCCATCGTCGAAAAGAAGGCCAAGGTCGCGTTGCAGGTCGAGGCTTACGAACACACTTTCGAGTCAACCGCCAAAGAGTGGATCGTCAGCAATGCACACTGGAGTGACTACTACCGTGGGCAAGTCACAACCTACCTGGAAAAAGACGTTTTCCCAAAGCTCGGCAAGCTGCCGATCAGCACAATTAGAGCGCCACATCTCCGCCCGATAATCAAGGAGGTGGCGAATAGAGGCGCAAAGACTGTCGCAATTTTGATCCGGCAGTGGTGCGGCCAGATTTTCTCCTACGCTGCCGCTCAAGGAATTTGCGAGTTCGACCCGGCCTCCTTACTCAAGGGGTTGGTGAAGCGTCCGCAAGTCCGCCACAATCCCCCGCTGACATGGGCCGAGATTCCCGATTTTCTAAATCGGGTTGATGGTGAGGGTGGTTACCGCACAACGGTCTTAGCATTAAAGCTAATGGCGCTGACGTATGTCAGAACGGTCGAATTGCGTAAATCGACCTGGGAAGAATTTGATCTTGATGCAGCGGTATGGACTATTCCGGCCGAACGCATGAAGATGCGACGCCCACACATTGTCCCGCTTTCGAAACAAGCATTAGTCGCTCTACGAGAACTACATGCTCTGACTGGTGGTGGAAAGGCGTTGTTTCCAAGCTATCGAAAGCCTGGCCAAGTAATGTCGGCGACAACGCTCAATCAAGCTCTGAAGCGGATGGGTTACGCCGGTCGTTTTTCATCACATGGTTTCCGCTCAACAGCGACGACGATACTAAGTTTGCTGGGCTATCCTGAAAAGCGCGTTGATCTCCAGTTAGCACACTCAAAGCGCGCCAAGGACTCTTCTCGAGCCCCCTATGACCATACAAAGTTCATCGGCTCGCGCAAAATCATCATGCAGGACTGGGCAGACATTCTCGATTCTCTTCAAGCTGGCATGTCCGTCGATGATGTAACTCAATTATTTGGCCCGCTGTCTGAGCGTCGCACCGCATTGCTGCGCGTGATTGAGCGGGAGTAGCAAATCTCATCTACTACCTATTGGATGTTGAATTCGTTTCTTATCAACCTTCTGACAATCTCTAGATTTCTTGCTAAGGGTATGTTGTCGACCTGGTTTTCTTTAAAGGTTCATCTATGAGCTTCATCTGCTCAAGCTGTATTGGCGACACTTTTCTTCGGCGGTTTGTCGAAGATGCCTCTTCAGATGAAACCCCTTGCGAATATTGCGACGCAAAAAGCGCAGCCGATCTATGGATGGTGACTGAGCTTTGCGATGAAGTTCTCGACACCTTCTTCGAGGACTCCAGCAATACTATGGCTGTGGTGCATTTCAATTACACCCCCGCTGGGGAGGATCTACCATCGACGGTCGCCCGTTTGACTGGCATGCCCCAAGAAGCCGTTGAGGCAGTAGTTGAGAGCCTTGCAAGCCTCTGGCACGACCCGAGTTCCTGTGAATCGCGATATGGCGACGATGAACCGTGGTTCGTTCGCAAAGCCAGCATGGCAGCGGACCTCAGCCACTCTTGGAGGGAGATGGAAGAGAGCCTCCGTAGCGACGTTCGCTATTTCAATCCCCAGGCGATCCATCTGCTTGAGAAGATCTTCGGCGAGCTTGCCAATGATCGAAACATGGAAGGTTTGCCTGTGGTCGTGGAGGCAGGACCCGGAACGCCCCTGAGCACCTTCTATCGGGCACGGGTATTCCAGACGGACGGAGCCTTGACTGAAGCGCTTAAGTGGCCTGAACGGCTGCTGGGATCGCCAGCCGCCGGCATTGGCGCGGCAGGAAGAATGAATGGGCAGGGTCAGCCGGCTTTCTACGGAGCAACCTCGCCTGAAGTTTGCATTGCTGAAGTGCGTCCGCCAGTCGGCAGCCGAGTAGTGCTTGCCGCATTCGACGTTATTCGTCCGATACGTCTGTTGGATCTGCGGCGACTGGCGACGGTTGAACTGAGCCCCGAGAGCAGCCTATTTGATCCGAACACGCGTGCCGCTGCACAGCGACGCGACTTCCTTCGAACGTTGGGGGACCGCATCTCAGCCCCTGTAGTTCCCGAACTTCAAGATCGGGACTACCTGGTGACACAGGCTGTTGCAGACTACCTAGCCGCCCACCTTGCGTTAAACCTCGATGGCATTGTCTATGCCTCTGCTCAGAATCGACGCCCGGATGAACCGCCGGCTGGTGACAACGTCGTCCTGTTTCGCAAGGCTAGTGATGTGGAAGATGCTCATGGCAATCAGGCCACGGCCGAGGTTGCGTTATGGGAATACGAAGAAGAAGGTCCGGAACGCTGGTTTCATCCTTGCATCCTCTATCCAGAGCGCGAGGCCTACCGGCATGGACCAAAGCCTCAGAATCCAACTCTCTCGCTGAGACGAGACTCCATCGTGGTCCACGACGTACGTGCTGTGCGCTACGAGACAAAGCGCCACGAAGTAGACGTCGTATCGAGTCTCGACGATCGGCATTACGGTTGACCGGCCAGCAGGAGTATCAATCGAGATCTGCAGCTGGATCTCTCTTCGTCAAACTGCTGTTTGTCCAGCATACCGGTCATAGTGTCAACGAGGCAGCAATGCACAACACAGTTGAACAACAGCACTGAGGCTCTGCCTCCTGTCGATTGACTACCTGCGGTAGCCGATCTCGTCTAAACCCTCTTAACTCGTAGCCTTGAATTCGTCGACGCCTTCTGGGTGCTCATTGGCAGGCGATGTGTTCTGCTTCAAGAACGCCTGCTCATTTCCTGAATTGCAAATATCGATTGGAAGATTTTTTGCCTTATTAACCTTGAGACTGAAGACGTCGAATCGGTTGTAGTAACCCACTACATCATGAATGCGTTTGACAGGAAGTGCCTTGGCGAGGTCGATCTCGGCCACGCAAAGACCTTCATCCGCTTGCATTACCTCAGAGATCGGTTTTCCCGAGGGATCGGTGATCATCGACACGACGGGTGATCCATGGTCGAGCAAGGCGAGCCTCTCGGCACCGATGCGTTCCAGATACTTGCGCGCAGTTGCATCAAACGGGGACCCAGCAACTATGTTGAATACCTTCGCTTCAAAGGAGTGCGCTGCCGCTCGGATGCGAATACCGTCCTGGATGTCATAACCACCAGTCCCATCCGGATGCAGCGAAGGTGCGACAGACGGGTAGCTGGAAATGTGTACCTGCTCTCCCTGCGCCATCAGTGCATAGCGCGCTAGCGGATTGGCATTTTCACCACAAATTAGCATGCCAATTCGCCCAAGGGCCGTCTGGCTTACATTCAGACCTGAACCGTCTCCATTCGCCCAGAATAGCTTCTCCACATAGGTGGGCACCAGCTTACGGTGATGGTTGAGAAAACCACCATCACTACCGATCAGCACATTGGCGTTCCAGAGACAACCCACGCTCGCATCCGTCCCTTCGTTGAAGCCGATCGAAACTACCATTTCGTGTCGACGTGCCGCATCGCGGATGCGCGCAATTTCAGGTCCATCAATGCGCAGTCCCCTGGAGCACATGTCTCCAAACATGGCGTCGGTTTCGATGGGAGCGACGATGCGGCCCCAATGCGGATAGCCTGGAATGAAGCTCTCGGGGAATGCTAGCAGCCGAATGTCTTGTCGCGCGGCCTCGGCAATAAGGTCGCAGGCCTTATCAACCGTCTTATCGATGTCGAAATATACGGGTGCGACATGAGCGGCAGCAGCTTTGTAACGGGGGAAGTTGATCATCTGTCGGTTTCCAATTGAAGTTAAGGCAAAGTGTGCTAAGTGCCATGCATGCACGCCAGCGAAAACCAGGAAAACGCAGCTTTCCAAAAATTCATTCTCGTGACTTATTCTTGTCTTCCTCCTGCCGTTGCTGTTCCTCCAGCCAGGCTATGAACTGATGCTTCACTGGCTCGGCATGTACGGACGCGTCATGACAGATCACCACCTCGAACTGCGGACCCTCCACCTGCAGCGGTGCAGTAACAACACCTAGCGGTAACGGGTTTGGTACTGCGACACTCGGAACCACAGCGACTCCTGCCGCCTGCTGGAGAGAACGCACAACGCCATCGAAGGTGCGTAGACGAAGTCGAACGTCCCGCGACGGGTCATGATTCACGCGAAGATCGTCCAAGAGTTCTGCGGGAGGGGACCAAATTACCTCGTAACCGCGGACGTCCTGGCTCGTGATTCTGGGTAGCACTTCCAACGCGTGACCTTTGCTCATCATCACACTGAGGCCCGTGTGGCGATAGGGACTGAGCTGTAGTCCGCTCATGCTCGCATTGCGCACCGCCACTCCCACGTCGACCTCATTGCTCTTCACTGCGTCGGCAACTTCAACGCTTGAGCCTTCAAATATCTGAACCCTCACAGCACCGTGTTGCTGGCGAAATCTCTCTACGTCTTCAAACAACCCAAGAAGAATGGCCGTGGTATTCGCCATGACTTTGATCTCGCCTTGCTGCCGGGCGAGCAAGGCGCCGATCTCGCGGGTCATTTCTGCCACGCGGACCATGATGTCGTCGCATGATCGCACCACAATCTCGCCGGCGGGAGTGAGGGCTACCCCCCCGCTGTTGCGAATGAGGAGCGCTGTTCCAAAGCGCAGCTCCAGTTCAGCAATGCGTTTACTGATCGCCGAAGGTGTCATGTGCAACTCCGTTGCTGCGCGGGTAAGGCTTTTTGCGACAGCCACCGCGGCGAGCACTTGCATGCTATGTAAGTTGATCCGAGCCATGGTTGAAATCCTGTACTTCAGAGTGTCTGCCTTCTTGCCCAAAGCATACATCCAGTAACTATCCACCCTCTATCTTCCTTCATCGGTATTGAAAAAACGGAAAAGGTGCGTGTCTGATTTCTCCCTTGTTGCGGATTCCACGCCATCCGGCCACCCAGTCCGCTCTCATCTGGCCAGGCATTCCAGGGCCATCTGGCCACCTGTTCCACGGCCATCCGGCCGGGCAGTCGGAGCGCAGCGACGCAGGGGTGGCATTGTTAGTCCGGGTTGGCTGGCGTCGTCAATTTCTGCGTCCGTTTGCGCATTGATTCACCCTTCAGATTGATCCGGTAAGCGTTGTGCACCAGGCGGTCGAGGATAGCGTCGGCCAGGGTCGGATCGCCGATCAGTTCGTGCCAGTTGTCCACCGGCATCTGGCTGGTAACGATGGTCGAGCGCTGGCCGTAGCGGTCGTCCAGTAGCTCCAGCATGTCGCGCCGCTGTTCGGCGGTGAACGGGGCCAAGCCCCAGTCATCGAGGATCAGCAGGTCGGTCTTGGCGTAGCTGCTCATCAGCTTGGCGAAGCGCCCGTCGCCATGGGCCAGACCCAGTTCTTCCAGCAAACGCGGCAAGCGCAGGTAACGCACGCTGTAGCCTTCTCGGCAGGCCTGGTGGGCCAGGGCGCAGGCCAGCCAGGTTTTACCGACACCGGTGGGGCCGCCGATGATCAGGTTGAGGCCGTCGCGTAGCCACTGGCCGCCGCTCAGTTGCAGGATCAGCGCCTTATCCAGCCCGCGCGGGCTGCGGTAGTCGATGTCTTCGAGGCAGGCGTTGTGCTTGAGCCGGGCCTGGCGCAGGCGGCTGCTCAGGCGCTTGTCGTCGCGTTCAGTCAGCTCGCGGTCGACCAGCAGGCCGAGGCGTTCCTCGAAGCTCAGGCTGTCGATGTCCGGGGTTTTCAGTTGTTCGTTCAGCGCCTTGAGCATGCCGTGCAGGCGCAGGGTTTGCAGCTTGTCCAGGGTCGGATGGGGCAGCATGGTGGGATTCCTTGTGTTCAGTGGTAGTAGCCGGGGCCGCGCAGGTTGGCGTGGTCGTCCGGCAGCAGGGGCAGGTGCTGCTGGGCCAGCGGCAGGTTCTCCAGCCCCTGGCGCAGGATCGATTCGAGGCTCTTGTAGCTGCACGTGCCGAGGCTGATGGCGCGACGGCAGGCCAACTCCAGGCGCACTTCGCCGTGGGTTTTGCCCAGGCGCAGGATGCCCAGGCAGGCCCGGTAGCCCTGCTGCGGATGGATGCGCCGTTCGAGGATGTGCCGGATCACGCCGGCGGTGTTCGGCCCGGTCTGCTCGGCCCAGCGGATCAGCCGTTGTGGCGTCCACTCGGCATGCTCGCGATGGCTCTTGGGCATGTGCTCGGCCTGCGTGCTGTGCCGGCCCTTGTGCATTGAGCGCAGGTGGCTGGCCACTCGCTGGTTGGCGTGGAAACACTCGACGGTGCGCGCCGTCAGGCGCACCTCCAGCTGCTTCTTCACCAGTTGATACGGCACCGAGTAGTAATGCCCATCGACCTCGACGTGGTAGTCGATGTGCACCCGCGCTTTCTTCCACTCGGCGTAGACGTAGGGTTGCTCCGGCAGGGGGCGCAGCGCCGGACGATCCAGGCTGTCGAAGGCCGTCTGGCGCGAGCCCGGCAGCTTCTTGAACGGGCGTTGGTTGAGCCGCTCCAGCAACACGGAGATGGCGCTGTTGAGTTCGTCCAAGGAGAAGAACTGACGGTTGCGCAGGGCCGCGAGGATCCAACGCTCGACCACCTGCACGCCGACTTCGGCCTTGGCCTTGTCGCGCGGTTTGCGTGCCCGCGCCGGCACCACCGCCACTCCGTAGTGCTCGGCAAGGTCGCGGTAGCTGGGGTTGATGTCCGGCTCGTAACGATGGGCCTTGCTCACCGCGCTGCGCAGGTTGTCCGGCACCACGATCTCCGGCACGCCGCCGAGGAAGGCGAAGCAACGGGTATGCGAGCCTAGCCAGTCCGGCAGCTGCTGCGACCAGGTGGCTTCGGCGAAGGTGTAGCTGGACGCGCCGAGCACCGCGACGAACACCTGCGCCTGGCGGATCTCGCCGCTGTGGCGGTCGATAACCGGCACCGTCTGGCCGGCATAGTCGACGAACAGCTTCTCGCCGACGCGGTGCTCCTGACGCATCACCACGTCCAGCTTGCCCTGCCAGGCCCGGTAGTGCTCACAGAACCAGCTGTACTGAAAGCCCTGCGGCTGGCTCAGGCGGTACTCCTGCCAGAGCAGCGCCAGGGTCACCCCGGGGCGGCGCAGTTCGGCATGCACCCATGCCCAATCGGGTAAAGGCTGCTTCTCGCTGGCAACCGCCGGGGCCGGCGGGAACAGTTGCTGCTCCAACTCGGCATCGGACAACGAACAGGGCCAACTGAGACCACTGGCGGCAAAACGATTGAGGTAGTCGCCGACGGTGACACGACCGACCTGCACGCTGACCGCAATCTGGCGAGCTGATAGTCCGACCTCGAACTTGAGACGTAGTACTTCGCGAATCTTACGCATGGATAAACGCTCCACGACGACCTCTCTGCTTCGAAAAAGAGGTCGATGGTAGTGAAGAAATCCTGCGTAGCTGCCTGCCCGGTTGAGTGGCTGGATGGCCGTGGAATCAGTGGCCGGATGCGCGTGGAATGGGTGGCCGGATCAGCGTGGAATCGGTGGTCAGATGCTCATGGAATGGGTGGCCAGATGACCGTGGAATCCGCACTGAGTATCAGCCTGACGCCCTGATAAGCGAGGTACAAGGCACCGAGAATACGCACTGCATCAAATGCGGCTGGAACCGCCGCGATCAGTGCACTGAATCCTAAAGTGCTAGCAAGCGTGTGAACCAGACAACCCGCCGTGATACCTAACGCCGAGATGAGGCCAGCCCCCCTACCATGGGCAAGGGTGCGTCCGACAACATAGGCTGTGTCGGGCCCTGGGGTGGCATGGAGTGCGATGACAGCGGCGGCAAAAAAGGGAAAATTGATGATGTCCATGGGCGATAGCTTTATTCACAAATGAAAACGCCACGAACAAGGTCCGTGGCGTTTTAGGGATCAATCAGTTGATCGAGTCGCCCAGCACTTCGACGATCCGGTCAGCGATGTACTGGACGTGCGTCTCCAGTGCGAAATGCCCGGTATCCAGCAGCTCGACGACGGCATTCGGGTTGTCCCGCTTGAAGGCTTCGGCTCCTGGTGGGATGAAGAAAGGATCACCCTTGCCCCATATCGCCAGGGTCGGCACCTTCGTGGTTCGGAAGAACTGCTGGAATTCAGGATACAGCTTCAGGTTGTTCTGATAGTCATAGAACAAATCGAGCTGAATCTCTTTGTTGCCCGGCCGCTCAAGCAGAAGGGCATCGAGGTAGTAAGACTCAGGGGCAATCTGGCTAGGATCACTTACCCCCTCCACATACTGCCAGCGGGTCCCCTCCAGATGCAGAATTGCATCGTTGATGACTTGGCGGCTTTCCGGCAGGCCATCTTCCCAGTACTTACGGATCGGTGCCCAAGCCTCTCCAAGACCTTCCAGGTAAGCATTGCCGTTCTGGGAAATGATCGCACTGACACGTTCCGGATGTGCGAGAGCCAAGCGCAAACCAGTCGGCGCACCGTAGTCGAAGAAGTACATCGCGTAGCGCTTGAGGCCCAGCTTCTCGACGAAATCGCCGATCGTCTTACCGATCGCATCGAAGGTGTATACGTACTCCCGCTCGGCTGGGACTTCGGTGAAGCCGAAGCCAGGCAGATCGGGGGCAATGATCCGATAACGGGATGCCAGCAGAGGGATCAGATCACGGAACTGGTGCGATGAGCTCGGGAAGCCGTGCAAAAGAAGGAGGACAGGAGCGTCAGGAGCACCGGCCTCTCGATAGAAGACACGGACGCCATCAGCTTCGGCGAATTTGAAAGCGACATTGGTGTGCTTGGACTGGGTCATTGCTTTAGCTCCTGTAACTGGTTTGGTTGGTTTTAGCGGTTACGTGGCTTCATTTTGCACAGCTTTTGTAACTAGTCAAATCTTTTTTATCGGTTACAATCACTGGAGACACCCAAAGGAGGCCTTATGACCCCCCCTAATCCTGCAGCTAACCTTCCGGCGCCCTACGTGCTGGCAGACCACCCGGCGCTCGACCTTCTCAATACTGTGATGATGGTGGACGGACAAAAGACGGACCTTTTGAACAGTGATGAGCAAGCCTTTACATGGCTGGCTCAAGCTGGATTTGGTCCTGCATCTTTACCGTCAGCGAAAGGCGGAGTGCTCCTATCGAACCTCCGCACTCTGCGGGATGCGGTTGAAGTCCTTGTTCATGCACGGCGCGAAGAACGCGACGCCGACCCTTCAGTGCTCAACAGTTTCTTGCGTGATGCCGTACCGCAGTTGACATGGGGTGCTCACCAACCAGAGCTGGACCGTTTCCATCACAAAGATGAATCCAGCCGCCAGCTCGCCAGGTTGGCGTACTCAGCAGCAGAGCTGCTGGCAGAAGGTGATTTCAGTCTTGTCAGGAAATGCGAGAGCCCGGACTGTTCACTCATGTTCTATGACCGAACCAAATCTCATAAGCGACGCTGGTGCAGCATGGCCTTGTGCGGGAACCGTCATAAGGTGGCTGAGTTCCGAAAGCGCCGCCAAGGCCAAGCGGGATGAATCAGCTCAGCAGCAGGTCTCGCAACGATTTGAAGGCCGGGGTGTTGTAGCCAGCACGGCAAACCAACTGGGTATCAATCTGCATAATCGGATACAGCGTCAGGTTCGTCGTGCCGCCAATCAGTTCTAGTACAGAACGCGGCACGATGCCAAAGCACGACCCGGCCGTCACACATGCCAATATCCCGTGATACGACCCCAGTTCCTGCACCTTCAAAGTTCGAAAAGGCCGCCCATTCCCGCTGTTGAACCACTGCTCGGCGATTTGGCGGTATGAACAGCTGGAGGCGAAACCGCCTAGTGTCGTCAACGACACATCATCGGGCCCATTCACTACCGGATGACCCTCAGGCAACACCAATACGAGTTCTTCGGTGAAGACTGGGAGGCTCTCAATTTCAGGCGGGAACGGCTCTGCTTCCCAACGCCCATCCTTGAGGGAAGAGGGTTGTGCGACCAACGCACAATCCACACGCCGCTCCATCACAGCATCAAGCATTCGTCCTGTCGGTCCGGTTGTAACGGTCAACTCCACCTCTGGATGCTCGCGGTGAAAGCGAGCCAGTTTCTGTGGCAGGCGACTGGCAGCAGTACTTTCCATTGTCCCCAGGCGCAGTAGGCCAGCCGGGCGATCGGGATGCATGGACTGCTTCGCTTGTTCTGTGAGCGCAAGAATCTGCTGAGCGTAGACAAGGAACTCCTGGCCCCGCTCGGACAGTTTCATGCGTTTTCCATCACGCAGGAAAAGCTCAACACCCAGTTCGTCCTCAAGCTGCCGGATCCTGGTCGTGACGTTCGACTGCACGCGATTAAGGGCCGCGGCCGCTCGCGTCACGCTTTGCGCTTCCGCTACCGCACGAAAAATTTCCAGTACCGCCAGATCCATCAACCACCTCAAATCTCTTGCAGAGAACGTATTGCAAGAAATATTCTCCATGAGAGATAGTAAGTCAAGCTCATGGTAGGGCCTGACGAGATAACAGAGGTAAACGCGATGCCAAACCCGCTGCAGTCGTTTCTTGAGATCGAAATCCCCGTTATCCAGGCCCCCATGGTCGGGGTCTCAACGCCCAAACTGGCCGCAGCGGTTTCCAACGCAGGCGGACTGGGGTCAATCGGCATTGGAGCCAGTTCGGTAGAGCAAGCCAGGGAAATGATCCGCGAGACCTTTAGGCTGACGGACAAACCGTTCAACGTGAACGTTTTTTGTCATCGCCCTGCTGAGCGCAATGAGGATTTGGAGCAAGGCTGGCTTCGCCGTCTTGCACCACTTTTTGCTGAGTACGACGCTGTGCCGCCAATTTCGCTGAGAGAGATCTACACCTCCTTCGTCGAAGATGTACCGATGCTGCAAATGCTCCTGGAAGAGCGGCCTGATGTAGTCAGCTTCCATTTCGGCCTTCCTCCCCAGTCGATGATCAATGCGCTCAATGCAGCCGGAATCGTGACTATGTGCTCAGTCACAAACTTCGAAGAGGCGCAATTGGCTGAGCGCGCTGGCGTGCATGTGCTCATAGCCCAAGGTATCGAGGCCGGGGGCCACAGAGGGGTCTTTGAGCCGGCGAACGATGATGCGATCGGTGTCATGGTATTGGTTCGGCTGCTGACATCGCGATGCAAGTTACCAGTGGTAGCGGCTGGTGGAATTATGGATGGGGCAGGGATCAAAGCTGCGATGGCGCTCGGCGCATGCGGTGCTCAACTCGGCACAGCCTTTATCCTCTGCCCTGAGACATCCGCAAACGCTGCCTACCGGGAAGCACTGAAAAGCCATCGCGCCTATCACACCCAGGTTACCAGTGTGATTTCTGGGCGACCTGCCCGGGGCATGGTCAATCGGAACTTCACGGATCTACCTTCGGAGCACGCCTCTATACCGGCATATCCCGTCACCTACGATGCCAATAAAGCTCTGAATGCCGCAGCAAACGCACAAGGTAATTTTGATTTCGCGGTGCAATGGGCGGGGCAGGGGGCTCCGCTTGCTAGGGAAATGCCAGCAGCAGCTTTGATCAAGTTGCTAGCGGCTGAAATCAACTGTGAGCATTGAACGAGGAGCGGGTATGTCATCCAAGATTCAGTTGTACGTAGACCATTTGTTCGCCAGCCCCTACTCCATGTCGGTATTTGTCGCCTTGGTGGAGAAAGGTCTGGATTTTGACATCATAAACGTCGACATCGACGCTGGTGAGCAGCACAGCGCTGAGTATGC
>AJXE01000023.1 GCA_000263395.1 Stutzerimonas stutzeri TS44 | reverse complement strand
CCCGCGGGGATGAACCGGCCAACAACCTGACGCTGTACCCGCACAAGGAGCGTTCCCCGCACCCGCGGGGATGAACCGGTCTTCCCAGCGTTGGGGGGTCGCAAACGTCTGCGTTCCCCGCACCCGCGGGGATGAACCGCGCTACACCATCGAGGAACTGAAGGCGCTCAAGCGTTCCCCGCACCCGCGGGGATGAACCGGGGGGTGATGCATGGCGCGTAAACAGCCCACCGCGTTCCCCGCACCCGCGGGGATGAACCGGCCTACGACTGGGACGAGCTCAAACCGCTGTTGCGTTCCCCGCACCCGCGGGGATGAACCGGCCGTAACCAAGGCCACCGGCTCCCCGGCCACGCGTTCCCCGCACCCGCGGGGATGAACCGCCCCGACCACCGCCGACCTATTCGAGCCGCGAGCGTTCCCCGCACCCGCGGGGATGAACCGCAGGTAGAGGGGGCGCGAGACGAAAGCGGCCAGCGTTCCCCGCACCCGCGGGGATGAACCGAGAAAATGAGACTCAAAAAGGTTGGTGTGGAAGCGTTCCCCGCACCCGCGGGGATGAACCGGATTTCGATCGCATCGTCGCCACCCACGGCTGGCGTTCCCCGCACCCGCGGGGATGAACCGGACCTGGCCTCCGCCGAGAAGAAGGCCAACAGGCGTTCCCCGCACCCGCGGGGATGAACCGTGGTGACCACCCTGGGAGCTGGTGTAAACGCCGCGTTCCCCGCACCTGCGGGGATGAACCGCACACCACGCCCCACTCACGCATCTGGTCACGGCGCTCCCCGCCCCCGTAGGGATGAACCGGTTTCTAAACGTCAGCTCGATTCCGGCATTGAGCGTTCCCCATCCCCGCGAAGATGAACCACCGGGCGCTGCGAGCATCAGCACGCGCAACTTGCGCCCCCGCTCCCGCAGCAACGACCGGTACTGAGCAGAAACGCGCTAGAGCTGCCGTGCGGCGTTTGCAGACCGACGCGTTCTGTTTAAGCTGCAGGCCCCTGCGGCCGCCGAATATCCGACTTGAAGAGTCGACCTTGGTATAGCTGCCAAAAAAGCAGAGGAGCCTAGAATAGGAGCGTTAAAGTGCGGCATTAGGCCGCGACAGGGCTTCCTTGGGGCTTCTGCGCGGGGATGGCCGGACTGGTCGTCCTTCCGGGCGAAGCTGCTACACCAAGCCTGGCCCGTTGGATGTTGTGCGAGTAGTTTGCAGAACCATCACGGACGAGCATTAGACAATTCAGAGGTGATTTTTCATGGCAACGGATTTGAACAAGTACATTCGCAATGCGGCTTTTCTGGATAAGGTCGTTTCCGCAGAAGAAGCCGCGTCGTGGATCGAAGACGGCATGACGCTGGGTATGAGCGGTTTCACCCTGTTCGGTGAGCCCAAGGAATTCCCGCGCGCCCTGTCCGCGCGTGGCCAGAACGAGAAGTTCAAGGTCAACCTGTTCACCGGTGCCTCGATGGGTCCGGCTGCCGACCAGTCCATGGCTGAGGCCGGCATCATCAACAAGCGCATTCCGTACCAGGGCAACCCGGTGCAGCGCAAGAAGATCAACGCCGGCGAAATCTTCTACATCGACCAGCACCTGTCGCACACCGCCGAGCTGATTCGCCAGGGCGTGCTGCCGCAGGTCGACTACGCGATCATCGAAGCCGCTGCCATCACCGAAGACGGCCAGATCATCCCGACCGGTTCGGTGGGCAACTCGCCGATCTTCGTCCAGACCGCCAAGCACGTGATCATCGAGCTGAACACCTCCGCTCCGCGTGAATACGAAGGCATGCACGACATCTACATCCCGGGTCCTGCTGGCGAGAACACTCGCGAAGCCATCCCGGTATTCGACGTCAGCACCCGTATCGGCACCGTCGGTATTCCGGTCGATCCGGCCAAGGTGCGCGGCATCGTGCTGTCCAGCCAGCCGGATATCCCATCGCCGCTGTTCGAGCCGAACGAAGAAACCCAGAAGATTGCCGACAACCTGCTGGACTTCCTGCGCGCCGAAGTGAAAGCCGGTCGCCTGACCAACAGCCTGGCGCCGCTGCAATCCGGTGTCGGCTCGGTGGCCAACGCCGTACTGAACGGCATGCGCACCTCCGAGTTCAAGGACCTGGTCGTCGCCTCCGAAGTGCTGCAGGACGGCGTGTTCGACCTGATCGACGCCGGTGTGGTGAAGTTCGCTGCCGGTACCGCGTTCTCCCTGTCCAAGAAGCGCGTGGAAAACCTCGCCTCGGACATGGCCAAGTACGCCGGCAAGGTGGTGTTCCGTCCGCAGGAAGTCTCCAACCATCCGGAAGTCATCCGTCGCCTGGGCATCATCTCCTTCAACACCGCGCTGGAAGTGGACATCTACGGCAACGTGAACTCCACCCACGTCAGCGGCACCCACATGATGAACGGTATCGGCGGCTCGGGTGACTTCGCCCGTAACGCCCGCATCACCATCTTCGTGACTGCCTCCACCGCGAAGAACGGCAACGTGTCGTCGGTCGTGCCGTTCGTGACTCACGTCGACCACACCAACCACGACGTCGATGTGATCATCACCGAGCAGGGTTATGCCGACCTGCGTGGCCTGGCTCCGGCCGAGGCGGCCCAGCGCATCATCGCCAACTGCATGCACCCCGACTACAAGCAGCAGGCGCTGGACTACCTGGAAGAGGCCAAGGTGCGCGGCGGTCACACCCCGCACGTGCTGGAGAAGGCCTTCTCCTGGCACGCCCACCTGGCCGAGCACGGCACCATGAAGCTGAACAAGTAATTGTCAGCTGCGTGACGGGAGCGGCGGCCGCCCGACTTTTCGAGCGCTGCCAGACCCCGCCGAAGAAACCGATGCCGGGCAGCCGGCGTCGGTTTTTTTGTGTCTGCGCGCCAGCATCGTGGCCGTCGCGCGGCATGTACATTCGTCAAGGATTCCGGCCAAGATACGGCCATTCGCCCAGACAGGACCTTGCCGCATGACTCCCGATACCCAGCGCTTCACCGTCGCCAGCACTGCCGAGGCCGCGGTCGATCACCTGGCCGAGCTTCACCAGCGCGCCACGGCTGCGCTCAACCGGGCACTCAAGCGCTACGTCGCCGACCGCAGCGAGCCGAGCGCGGAAGAACGCGATCTGTTCCGCTACCCGGAGCTGCGCCTGACCTACGAATGCCACGGCGAAGTGCCGGCCTCCACCCGCGCCTATGCCAAGGTGCAGGCGCCTGGCGTGTACAGCGTCACCGTGACCCATCCGGCGGCATTCCGCGCCTATCTGCTCGACCAGCTGCGGCCGCTGATTCACGACTTCAACGTCAAGGTCGAGGTCGGCATCAGCGAGCGCAACATTCCCTATCCCTACGTCATCGAGCAGGGCGACGAGTTGGCCGGCAGCGGCGTGACCGCGGCCGAGCTGGCACGGGTATTTCCCAGCACCGACCTGTCGGCGGCCACCGACGACATCGCCGATGGCCTCTACGACTGGGAGCATGCCGATCCGTATCCACTGGCGCTGTTCGACGGTGCGCGGGTGGATTTCTCCCTGCGCCGCCTGGTGCACTACACCGGCAGCGACTGGCGCCAGGTGCAGCCGTGGATCCTGCTGACCAACTACCACCGCTACGTCGACCAGTTCATCCGCCACGGCCTGGACATGCTGCGCGAGGACACCCGCTTCGTGCGCATGGTGCTGCCGGGCAACGTGGTGATCGAGCGCGGCATGGAGGAGGGCGAGGCGCAGGCGATCATCGGCGGCGTGCTCTGGCACCGCTACCAGATGCCGGCCTATCACCTGATCGCCGAAGACGGTCACGGCGTCACCCTGATCAACATCGGCGTCGGCCCGTCCAACGCCAAGAACATCACCGATCACCTGGCCGTGCTGCGCCCGCACTGCTGGCTGATGATCGGCCACTGCGGCGGGCTGCGGCAGTCGCAGTCGATCGGCGACTACGTGCTGGCCCACGCCTACATGCGCCGCGACGGCATTCTCGACCGCGTGCTGCCGCCGCACATTCCGCTGCCGGCGCTGGCCGAGGTGCAGCAGGCACTGCAGGAAGCCGCGGCGCAGGTCACCGGCGACAAGGGCGAGGCGCTGAAGAAGCGTCTGCGCACCGGCACCGTGCTGACCTACGACGACCGCAACTGGGAGCTGCGCTGGGCCCAGGAGCGGCCGCTGATCAACCTGTCGCGCGCGGTGGCGGTGGACATGGAAAGCGGCACCATCGCCGCCCAGGGCTATCGCCTGCGGGTGCCCTACGGCACGCTGCTGTGCGTGTCGGACAAGCCGCTGCACAGCGAAATCAAGCTGCCCGGCTCGGCCAATGCGTTCTACGAGCGCGCCGTGAGCCAGCACCTGAAGATCGGCATCACCGCGCTGGACCTGCTGCGCAGCCAGCAACACTCGCTGCACTCGCGCAAGCTGCGCAGCTTCGACGAGCCGCCGTTCCGCTGAGCCGTGCGCCGGCGCGGGAATGGGCGATACTCAAGGTCGTCGCATTCCCGCGTCAGCCATCGGAGGTTCACATGGAACAGACGATTCACGCCTTCCACAACCTGTTCGAGCAGTTGGGGCTGCCCAACGACGATGCCGCGATCAGGCGTTTCATCGAGACGCACGCACCGTTGCCGGAGGGCGTGTGCCTGGCCGATGCGCCGTTCTGGAACCCGGCCCAGGCGGCCTTTTTGCGTGACGAGCTGCTCGAGGACGCCGACTGGGCCGAGGTGATCGACCGGCTCAGCCTGGCGCTGCGCCGCGCCAACGCCTGAGCCGGGCTCAGGGATGCAGGTTGCGCACCATGTACAGCGCCGGGATCGGGTAGCTGGCGAGGTTGTCGGCCTGTTGCGGCTCCAGCCCGTGGTGGGCGCGATAGCCCTGGCGCGACCAGAATTCGGCGGAATCCTGTACCGACACCAGCGCCGAGTAGCGCAACCGGGCGGCCTGCGCCTGCTGCAGGTTGCGCCGCACCAGCGCCGGGCCGATGCCGCGGCCGCCGGCGCGGCGCGCCACGGCGAGATCGTGCAGGTACAGGCAGTCGGCCTCGGCGTGCGGCTCGAATTCGCCATCCAGCGGGGTGATCCTGCCCAGTCGCGAATGGTAGGCGAACAGGTAGGCGCACACGCCCCCGGCGTCCTCGGCAACCCAGGCCAGCGCCGGACAGGCTGCCAGCCGCGAGCGGATCACCGCCTCGTCCTCCACTACCGCGGCAGCATAGGACTCTTCCTGGATCGCCAGGACGGCAGGAATATCGCGCTCCTGCATCGCTCTCAACTGATACATCTCGACTACGCTCAAACACCGCGAAACGCCGCGGCCCGGCAAAAAGCCGCGATCATAGCGCAAGCGCCCCATGTTTCGGCCGTCAGGCGACCGCTGGAGGGTGCGCCGGTCGAATTCCTCCTGCGCGAGGAGGCTGAGGCAGGCATAATGCTTAGCCTGCTAACAGGTGTTCGGAAGTTGCCTTGAACGATGGTCGTCACCCGCTCTACGGGGTTCTGCTGATTCTGCTCTCGGGCCTGCTGCTGGCCAGCCACGACGGCCTGGCCAAGTACCTGTCCGAGCTGTACCCGGTGTTCCTGGTGATCTGGGCGCGCTATATCGCGCAGACTGTGCTGATGACGCTGCTGTTCGTGCCGCGCATGGGCTCGCGCGTGCTGCGCACCCGGCGGCCCTGGACGCAGTTGCTGCGCGGGCTGAGCCTGGTCGGCGTCAGCCTGCTGTTCATCAACGGCCTGCACTACATCCCGCTGGCCGAGGCCACCGCGGTGATCTTCCTGACGCCGGTGCTGGTCACCATCGCCTCGGCGCTGCTCGGCGAGCGCATCGGCCGCAGCCAGTGGATCGCCGTCGGCTTCGGCCTGCTCGGCGTGCTGATCATCGTGCGCCCGGGCTCGGCGCTGTTCACCCCGGCGGCGCTGCTGCCGTTCGGTGCCGCGCTGTCGTTCACGCTCTACCAGCTGGTGACGCGGCGCCTCGCCACCAGCGATCACCCGGTCACCAGCAACTACCTCACCAGCCTGGTCGGCTGCGCGGTGCTGAGCGTGCTGGTGCTGTTCAACTGGCGCACGCCGACGCTGCACGACGCTACGCTGATGGCCGCGCTCGGCGGCATGGCGATGCTCGGCCACCTGCTGCTGACCCAGGCGTTCCGCTACGCCAGCGCCGCGATGCTGGCGCCGTTCACCTATGGACAGATCGTCTTCGCCGGCATCGTCGGCTTCTTCGCCTTCGGCCACGCGCCGGACGGCGGCGCGCTGCTGGGCATGGCGATCATCATCGCCAGCGGGCTGGGTATGGCTTACGTGCAACGACGGCGGGTGCCGGCCTGAGCGTTCGCCGCGGTGCCGGCGGGACGGTTTTTCCCGCATGGTCGAGGGAATGTGTCGTTTGACCATGTGGACAGCTTCCAACAAGGTGTTTCGACAGGGGCGACCCGACCCTTTGCGTGCCGTTTGACTAGGTAACTCATAATGCTACGAATCTCGCATCACGATCTGCGCAAGAACTTCCGCCAGTTGCTCGCGGCCGACCGCTGCTTCCACACCGCCTCGGTGTTCGATCCGATGTCGGCGCGCATCGCCGCCGATCTCGGCTTCGAGGTGGGCATCCTCGGTGGCTCGGTGGCGTCGCTGCAGGTGCTGGCGGCGCCGGACTTCAACCTCATCACCCTCAGCGAGTTCGTCGAGCAGGCCACGCGCATCTGCCGCGTCGCGCAGCTGCCGGTGCTGGCCGACGCCGACCACGGCTACGGCAATGCGCTCAACGTCATGCGCACGGTGACCGAGCTGGAGCGTGCCGGCATCTCCGCGCTGACCATCGAGGACACTCTGCTGCCGGCCAAATTCGGCCGCAAGTCCACCGACCTGATCGGCATGTTCGAGGCGGTCGGCAAGATTCGCGCGGCGCTGGAGGCACGGATCGATCCGCAGATGGCCATCATCGCCCGCACCAACGCCGGCGTGATCGGCTTCGAAGAGGTGATCGCCCGCGCCCAGGCCTACGAGAAGGCCGGCGCCGACGCGATCTGCCTGGTCGGCATCGAGGACTTCGATCATCTGGAAAGCATCGCCAGCCAGCTGACCCGGCCGCTGATGCTGGTCACCTACGGCAACCCCAACCTGCGCGACAACGCCCGTCTGGCCGCGCTCGGCGTGCGCATCGTGGTCAACGGCCACGCCGCCTACTTCGCCGCGATCAAGGCCACCTACGACTGCCTGCGCGAGCAGCGCCAGGTCGATGCGCTGGACCTCAACGCCTCGCAGCTGTCGGTCAAGTACTCCACCGCCGACGAATACATGGTCTGGGCCGAGGAGTACATGCAGGTCAAGGAATGAGTGGCGCTCAGAACAGCCGGCGCTCGGCGCGCAGGGTCAGCAGGCCTTCGCAGCGCGGGTTGCGCCCGGAATAGGCGCCGCATTCGGCGCGCTGCAGGCTCGAATCGCTGTAGGAAAGATCCAGCTGCAGGCCGAGCCAGGGTCGCGACAGGTTGAGCGACCAGTCGCTGAACAGGCTGACGCTGCCGCCCTCGAACCGGCGTGGCGTGGCCAGCGCGTGGCTGGAGTAGCTCAGCCGCACCCCGACACCGAACGGCGTCACCCGGCCCAGATCGAGATACAGCGTGCTGTCGCGGCGCTCGGCCGTGCTGTTCAGCGCGGCGCCGAGGCTGCGGCTGCCCAGCGTGAGGCCGCCGTAATACTGCAGGCGACCCCAGTCGTCGCTTTCCGGGAAGCTGTAGCGCATCAGGCCGAACTCATAGCCGAACTGGCCGTCGGTCGGCTGCTGCAGATAGCCGAGGTAGGAGTTGACCTCCAGCTGGCGGCCCTCGCTGAGGCCGACGCTCGGCGTCCACTGGCCGACATACAGGCCGCTGGCGTGGCTGAGGTCGAGGCCGCCGTGGAACGCGCCGCTCGCGCCCGGCTGCACCAGGCCCTGGGCCATGCTGCGCGTGGGCTCGGTGCCGAGCCTGAGATCGAACGCGCCGAGGTCGCGCTCCAGTGTGCGCGGCTGGTTGGCGCAGCCCACCATCAGCAGCAGGCCGGCGAGGAGGGGAACGAAGCGGTGCATGGGCTTTGACGGAGATTTTCCAACCGGGGCAGGATAGGCGCTGGCGGCGCGGCGGTGGCGCCATCCGTCGGCCGTCCGGCAGTCATCGACCGGCGGTCGTGCCGGCGGCGAGCGTCGCCGCCGGGCAGGCATCCAATGGCAGAGCAGCATCCAGGCGCTGCGGGAGGTGAGCATGGCAACAGGTTGGGCCGGCGACGGCGCCGTCCAGGAGCAGATCGACAGCACCATCGAGGACGCGGTGCAGCGCGCGCGCAGCAGGCTCGCCCGCGGCGAAAGCCTGAAACATTGCGAAGAGTGCGGCGTGGCGATTCCCGAGGCCCGTCGCCAGGCGGTACCCGGCGTGCGCCTGTGCATCGCCTGTCAGGCCGAGGCGGACAAGCAGGAAGCCGCCTTCAGCGGCTACAACCGCCGAGGCAGCAAGGACAGCCAGCTGCGCTGAGCGGCGCGCCGGGGCAGGTGATCACGGCGCGCGGCGTTCCGTATCGAGGATCAGCTGCATGAGGGTCAGGTCCAGCCAGCGGCCGAACTTGCAGCCCACCTGGCGCATCTGCCCGACATGGATGAACCCCAGCTGCTGGTGCATGTGCACCGAGGCACGATTCTCGCTCTCGATGGCGCCGACCATCACATGCTGGCCGGCGTGGCGGGCGCGCTCGATCAGCTCGCGCATCAAGCCGCGGCCGATGCCGCCACCGCGCTGGCCGTCGCGCACGTAGACCGAATGCTCGACGGTGTGGCGAAACCCCTCGTGCGGTCGCCACGGGCCGTAGCTGGCATAGCCGACCACCTGCTGTGCATCGTCCAGTGCCACCAGCACCGGGTGGCCCTGTTCCTCACGCTCGGCGAGCCAGGCCTGGCGGTTGGTCAGATCGACCGGCGTGTCGTTCCAGATCGCCGTGCTGTTCAGCACCGCGTCGTTGTAGATGTAGAGGATGCCTTCGAGATCGGTTTCACGGGCGTCGCGTATCAGCACGTTGCAGTCCTTCGAAAATGGGCGGGGGGCGCAGGGCACAGAATCCATTGACCCGTTTTGCGGCCAAAGGATCGTCGCTGAGTGACCGGCGTGGCCGCGGCAGCCGGTCTGCCGAGGCCGGCGGCATACCGATTGGGCCGGATTTGCCGCGCGGGTGCAATGCTGCGGCGGTTGCCGGCGCGCTTGCAGCCGCGAGCGCGCGCTTCTAGCATGGCCGGTCCCCCTCGTAACGATCCGTCATGCCCCGTTCGCCCCGCCCCCGCTCTCCGTCTTCGCCGCCCCGGTCCGGGCGTCCGGCAGCGCCGCGCCGCGTGGCCAAGGCGCCGCCGGCCGAGCCGCGCCTGCTGCTGCTGAACAAGCCATTCGACGTGCTGACCCAGTTCGCCGATGCCGATGGGCGTGCGACGCTGAAAGATTTTGTCGATGTGCCCGGCGTCTATCCCGCCGGGCGCCTCGATCGCGACAGCGAGGGCCTGCTGCTGCTGACCAACGACGGCCGCCTGCAGGCGCGCATCGCCGATCCGAAGCACAAGCTGCCCAAGACCTACTGGGTGCAGGTGGAGGGTGAGGTGAGCGAAGAGCAGCTCGAACGCTTGCGCAGGGGCGTCGAGCTGAACGATGGCCTCACGCTGCCGGCCGAGGCGCGGCGGCTGGACGAACCCGCGCTGTGGCCGCGCAACCCGCCGGTGCGCTTTCGCAAGAGCGTACCGACCGCCTGGCTGGAGCTGGTGATCCGCGAGGGGCGCAATCGTCAGGTGCGGCGCATGACGGCGGCGGTCGGGCTGCCGACCTTGCGGCTGGTGCGGGTGCGCATCGGGCCGTGGGCGCTCGCTGGGCTGCAGCCCGGCGAATGGCGGGAAGTGCCGGCGCGGCTGTAGCGCACCGGCTGCGTCAGTAGTAGGACTTGATCACGTCGATGCCCTTGCCGAGCACCTCGCGCCAGGCTTGCAGGTCTTCCTTGCCGGCCGCCTCGTCGTGCGCGCCGACCGTGCGCAGCAGCGCCGCCAGCCAGAGATCGTACAGCTCGGGGCGAATGTCGAAGCCGCTGCGCGAATGGCTCTGGCCGAGCGCCTTGAGCTTGGTGTCCGGCATGCCGCGGGCGAACAGCACCAGATTGAGAATGCCGGCGCGCAGCAGGTGCTTCTGCGCGGCCATGTCGGTCTGCACGAACTTTTCGCGCACCAGTGGCGAGCTGGCGAGGAAGTTGACGTAGAAGTCGTCGAAGAAGCTCGCGCTGGCGCAACAGCGGCCATAGCTCTGCATAACCCGATCAGTGGGCTTCATGGCTTTTCCTTGGCAAATAGCGACCCGGACCGCATCGGCATGACGCGGCCGCAGGTTCGGATGGGGAGGGCGATCAGATGCCTTCGAGGCTACCGATCACCAGGGTCTTGATGACGAAGCCGAGCACGCCCAGCCCGAGCGCGCCGAACAGCACCAGCGTGCCGTAGCGTCCGGCCTTCGATTTTTTTGCCAGATCCCAGACGATGAAGGCCATGAAGGCCACCAGGCCACCGACCAGGATGATCATCATCCATTCTTCGAAAACAGCTGGATCCATCGAATCCTCCGCATGACTAGGTCTGAAAACAGACGACAGAAGCTATGACAGCGGCAGGCGCATGGTTATCGAGCGGGGCTCTTATTGGATTGCGTGCGGGGCATAGCAAGGCGGCGCGGATTATACGCAATCGCCTCGGCGGGTGGGGCGCGGGTTCGTGAGCGGCGTCTCAGCCGCGCAGGTGCTCCAGTGGCAGTTCGGTGCTGGAGGCCACCTGGCGCAGCACGAAGCTCGAACGCACGCTCGACACGCCTTCGATGCGCGTCAGCGTACCGAGCAGGAACTGCTGGTAGTGCTCCATGTCCGGCACCACCACCTTGAGCTGATAGTCGGCATCCATTCCGGTGACCAGGCTGCATTCGAGCACCTGCGGACATTGGCCGATCACGCCCTCGAAGTGCTCGAAGCGCTCCGGGGTGTGCCGATCCATGCCGATCAGTACGTAGGCGGTGAGCGTCAGGCCGAGCTTCTTGCGGTCGAGCAGGGCGACCTGGCGGGCGATGTAGCCGTCGTCCTCGAGCTGCTTGACCCGTCGCGAACAGGGCGAGGGCGACAGGCCAATGCGTTCGGCCAGTTCCTGGTTGGAGATGCGTGCGTCGTGCTGCAGTTCGGCGAGGATGCGCAGGTCGTAACGATCGAGTTTGCTCATTTCTGCTACCGCTAAATGATGGATTGCGCAAAAGGATTATCTAGTTGTCGATCATTGCGCAAGTAGCATTTGTTTGAGCAATCTTCGCAAACATCTTTCGCGACAGGGCGCGTAACCTGATCACAACTTCCGCTCCCGGCAGTAACGGTACCGGTCAACCGGCTGGTACATCCCCGCTGCGCTTACCCAGCGTAGCGGTCCGGGACCCCACCGCCCACAAGGCGCTGGATGAAGATGCCGTTACCATCGGCCCGCCAGATGATCAGAGACCACGCTTCGGCGTGGTCTTTTTTTTGCCCGCTAGTGTGCTTCGGGCTTCACCACTTCCTGCGGGTCGGCATGCACCAGCACTTCGGCGCGCGGGTAGCGCGCGTGGATGGCCGCTTCGGCCTGATCGCACAGCGCATGCGCGCGTGACAGCGACAGCTCGCCGGGCAGCTCCAGATGCAGCTGGACGAACCAGCGCGTGCCGGAAACCCGCGTGCGCAGGTCATGGCAGCCGAGCACGCCGGGTACGCTGCAGGCCAGCCGGTGCATGTCCTCGCTGATTTCGGGCGCTACTTCGGTGTCCATCAGCACCGCACCGGCCTCGCGCAGGATGCTCGCCGCGCTCCACAGGATGTAGAAGGCAATGGCGATGCCGAAGATGGCGTCCAGCTGCTCCCAGCCGTAGCTGGCCAGCACCAGCGCCAGTAGGATGCTGCTGTTGAGCAGCAGGTCCGAGCGATAGTGCAGCGAATCGGCGCGGATCGCCGTCGAGCCGGTGATGCGCACCACATGCCGCTGATAGGCCAGCAGCGCCACGGTCAGCAGCAGCGAAACGACGATCACCACGATACCCAGCAGCGGCGCGCCCAGCGGTTGCGGATGCAGTATCCGGTCGACGCCCTGGGCACCGACCAGCACCGCGCTGACGCCGATGAATAGCGCCTGGCCGAGACCGGCCAGTGCTTCTGCCTTGCCGTGGCCGTAACGGTGGTCGTCGTCGGCTGGACGCAACGAGTAGTGCACCGCCAGCAGGTTGAGCAGCGAGGCGGCGCCGTCGAGCAGCGAATCGGTCAGCCCCGCCAGCAGGCTCACCGAGCCGCTCAGCCACCAGGCCACCGCCTTGCTCGCGGCGAGGAACAGCGCCACCGCCAGCGCGGCGCTCGTGGCGCGGCGCAGCAGGCGGGCGTGTTCGGCGCTGGTGTTGCGGCTGGCCGAAGCCATCAGGCGGCGGTCCGCAGACCGTAGGCGGCCAGCTGTTCGTGGCTGCCGTGTTGCTCGATCAGGCGCGGATCATCCAGCGGCAGGCTGCGGCCGAGTTCCTGTTCGAGGATCGCCTTCAGGCGCGTCGGGTCAACCTGCCCGTCGGCACCGATGGCGTCCTGCAGCTTGTCTGGCGCGACCGAATACTGGCCTTCGGGCAGGTAGATGGCGCCGGTGGCGAAATCGATGCCGAAGGCGATCAGCCCGGGAATCACGTAGAACAGCAGGCCGATGGCGTTCAGTGCGGCAATCGCCGGATCGATGCGGCCCTCGATCTGGCCGCGCCGGTCCGGATAGAACAGCGTGCCGCAGGCGGCCAGCTGGGTCAGCAGGGAGACGGCCAGCAGACCGCCGATGACGCGGGAACGAGTACGCATGGGGACCTCCGCAGAAAGTGGCGCAACTATACAAGGGCTGCGTGATGTTTTCCTGATCTCGGACCCTCGTGGCCGCATCGCTGTTCACCGCTGACGATGCCGCGGCAGGCAGCCGTTCGGCGCATGCCCGTTTGCTCTTACAATCGTGCGCCTTGAATGGAGCCGCCCATGATCCCGCTACCCATCGACGAGGCGCTGCCCGCGCTGCGCCAGGCCCTGCAACAGCGCGACGAAGCGGTGCTCGAAGCACCGCCGGGCGCCGGCAAGACCACCCGTGTGCCGCTGGCGCTGCTCGACGAGCCGTGGCTGGTCGGGCAGAAACTCATCATGCTCGAACCGCGCCGCCTGGCCGCGCGTGCGGCAGCCGAGCGGCTGGCCAGCGAGCTGGGCGAGCGGGTTGGCGAGACCGTTGGCTATCGCATCCGCCTGGACAGCAAGGTCGGGCCGCAAACGCGCATCGAGGTGGTCACCGAGGGCATTCTGGCGCGGCGCCTGCAGGACGATCCGGCGCTGGAAGGCGTCGGCCTGGTGATCTTCGATGAGTTCCACGAGCGCAGCCTGGACGCCGATCTGGCGCTGGCGCTGACGCTCAATGCGCGGGTGCTGCTGCGCGACGAGCCGCTCAAGTTGCTGCTGATGTCGGCCACGCTGGAGGGCGCGCGGCTTTCCAGCCTGCTCGACGAGGCGCCGGTGGTGCGCAGTGAGGGGCGCATGCATCCGGTGGCGCTGCGCTGGGGGCGGCCGTACCAGGCCGGCGAGCGCATCGAGGCACGGGTGGTGCAGGCCGTGGTGCAGGCGCTGGAGGAGCAGCATGGCAGCGTGCTGGTGTTCCTTCCCGGCCAGGCGGAGATTCGCCGCGTCAACGAGGCGCTGGCCGAGCAGCTGGGCGGGCTCGGCGACGTACTGCTCTGTCCGCTGCACGGCGAGCTGGAGCTGGCCGCCCAGCGCGCGGCGATCGAGCCGGCGCCGGTCGGCAAGCGCAAGGTGGTGCTGGCGACCAACATCGCCGAGACCAGCCTGACCATCGAGGGCGTGCGCGTGGTGGTCGATGCCGGCCTGGCACGGGTACCGCGCTTCGATCCCGGCAGCGGCATGACGCGCCTGGAGACGCGGCGCATCGCGCGCGCCTCGGCGATCCAGCGCGCCGGGCGTGCCGGGCGCCTGGAAGCGGGCGTCTGCTACCGGCTGTGGTCCGAGGAGCAGCACGCGCAGCTGGCGGCCTATGGCGAGGCGGAAATCCTCCAGGCCGATCTGGCTGGCGTCGCCCTGCAACTGGCGCGCTGGGGCGCCGAGCCGGACGAGCTGGCCTGGCTCGATGCGCCGCCGGCTGCTGCCTACGCCCAGGCGCAGGCGCTGCTGGAGCGGCTCGGGGCGCTGCGCCGCGGTCCGCAGGGCGGCTGGCAATTGACCGGCCACGGCCAGGCGATGGCCGAACTGCCGGTGCACCCGCGCCTGGCGCATCTGCTGCTGCGTGGCCAGGCACTCGGGCAGGCGGCGCTGGCGGCGGACATCGCCGCACTGCTCAGCGAACGTGACACCCAGCGTGGCGGCGGCGCCGACCTCGCCCTGCGCCTGCATCAGCTGCAGGAGGGGCGCGGTGCCGGGGTGCAGCGCGTGCGCCAGCTGGCCCGGCAGTTCCGTGATTTGCTGCGTGGCAGCGGAGCGGCGCCGGCCACGCTGAGCGAGGCGCAGGCCATCGCCGCGCTGCTGGCGTTCGCCTACCCCGACCGCGTCGCCCGCCAGCGTCGCGAAGGTGGCGGCGCCTATCGCCTGGCCAACGGCCGCGCCGCGCAGTTCGACGAGCCCGATGCGCTGATGAAGGAACCCTGGCTGGTGATCGCCGAACTCGGCAGTCATCAGGGCCGGCGCGAGGAGCGCATCTACCGTGCCGTCGCGCTCGACCCGGCGCTGTTCGACGACGTACTCGCCGAGCAGGTCAGCCTGCACGACGAGCTGGAGTGGGACGAGCGCGAGGGCGTGCTGCGCGCCGAGCGTCAGCGCCGCGTCGGTGAGCTGGTGCTCGCCCGCGAGCCGCTGCCGCAGCTGGATGACGACGCGCGTGGGCGGGCGCTGCTCGGTCTGGTGTGGCGCAAGGGCCTGGAGCTGCTGCCGTGGACGCCCGAGCTGCGCCAGTGGCAGGCGCGCATCGCGCTGCTGCGGCAGCTCGATCTGGAGCGCGACGGCGACAGCGAATGGCCGGACGTCAGCGATGCCGCGCTGCTCGCACGGCTGGAAGACTGGCTGCTGCCCTATCTGGGCAAGGTGTCGCGGCTGGCGCACTTCGCCCAGCTCGACCTCGCCGCCATGCTCGCCACGCTGCTGCCCTGGCCGTTGCCGCAGCGCCTGCAGGAGCAGGCGCCGCAGGCGCTTGCGGTGCCCTCCGGTTCGCGCATCCGCCTGGACTACAGCGAGCGGCCGCCGGTGCTGGCGGTGCGTCTGCAGGAGCTGTTCGGCCTGGCCGAGACGCCGCGCATCGCCGGCGGCCGCCAGCCGGTCAAGCTGCACCTGCTGTCGCCGGCGCGGCGCCCGGTGCAGGTGACGCAGGACCTGGCGAGTTTCTGGGCCAACACCTATGTCGAGGTGAAGAAGGATCTCAAGGGGCGCTATCCCAAGCTATTCCATAAGCTTGATCCTTGGGTTGAATCCCTTAACAAAAAATAGTTTGACTGCTCACGTTGTGAGTACATCTCGAAATCTCTAGGATCTGACTTCTTCGTTAAGGGGGAGTCATGTCCTACAACAATCCACGTCACGAAAGCCGTCTGATTATCATCCCGCATCTGCGTGATGCGTTCGCCAGCCTACACGTCAACGAAGCACCTCCTGGGGCGACTGCAATGGAGATCGAAGGGGACAACTCTCTAGTCGTTTTCCAACTCGATGAAGTAGGTAGTGGAAGTGTTCGTGATCTGTTCAATTTTCCATTTTTATTTCATGCGAGCGGAGATCCCTGGCACGAGGCAAATGATTATTTGCTGAGTCTCATGCGGGACAACTCCTCGGTAAATATACGAACGGATGACGTTCGACGCCGTGCCAGTAAGTTACTTGATTATCTCTTATATTGTGAGGAGAACGATTTAGACTGGCTGGACTTTTCAGGTGCAAGGCCTCCACTTCGACCAACCTATAAATATTTTTATCATCTGATTGATGAAGGCGCGCGTAGCAACCAAGTAATTAATCAGTATACCGCTGCGGTCTACCATTTTTATCGGTACGTCTCCGAGAATTGGCATCCCCTTGACATGAAACGAGTCGATACGATCAAACAGGTCCGAATCTTAGTGCAGACTCGTAAGGGGGTGAAGGTTGTTGAGGCTGATAAGAGAAGCCAAACGCGGCGTACCCCTCCTGTTAGTTCGGTGCCCTTAGGCTTCGTGCGCGAAGACGGCGAGGATCTTCGGCCGCTTTCTAATCTAGAGTTGGGTGTATTTCTGGAAACTATAAATACTGAAAATGAATGGTCTTCAGTTGAGCGGTTGATCCTACTTACCGCACTTATGACGGGTGCCCGCAAGCAAAGCGTGTTGACCATTCGCATAAAACATCTTAAGGAGTTTACAGAGGACCGGCTCGGTAGGGACGGAGCGTATAAATTGCATGCTGGTCCACGAACAGGTATAGATACAAAATTCGACAAAGCGCAAATTCTACACTTCCCTAAGCAACTCGCCGACGAACTGGTCGCCCTTGCTGAAAGCCCCTTAATGAAGAAACGACGGGGAAAATTCAGGGCCCAACTGGAGGCAAGTCATCCAGGCGTAACCATGGATGAAGATGATATATATCTATTTCTCTCTGATCAAGGGAACTGCTATTACATGGCAGTCAATGACCCACGTTATCCTGTTGTAAGGTCACCACAGGCTGGGCAAGTTACCGATACGATAAAACGCAAATTAATTAACAAAGCTCCCGGCCTCTTTCCGAAGGATTTCTCATATCACTGGCTGCGAGCGACATTTGCTTATCAACTCTACCAACGCCTGCAGGTATTTGTTCAAAAAGGACTGCTGAAGCCGGGTGAAGATATCGACTTCATCCAAAAGCGAATGCATCATGAATCTAGGCAAACTACCGAGAATTATTTAAAGCTATTTAAAATGACCCAGGAAAAAGTAATTGCCCAAGAGCTGTGGGAGAAAAATCTGTTCAATGGTAGCTATGAAATGCTGAATTTGGAGGCGGAAGATCGATAATTTACACTATTACGAGCATCGGCCCGATACGCTCATTATTACTCCAGCTGATTTGGCTCAGCAGTTTTCCGAGCCGGAGCGCTTGCGTCTTCAATTGTCCGCGAGGGTGAAAAAGAAACCGTTGGATGTTGGCAGTTTCGTTTATATACTTAGAAGAAGAAATGAAAGCGCGAAGGACAATCGCGGAACGCCGGTTGTAACTAGTTCGTTTGTTGAAAATCGCCGTGAGCTTGTTGTGAGGCTTCTAGAGTCTTTTATAGGATTGCGCGACGCATCAGTGTTGCAATTTTTCAGCAATGCCGAGCGGTTTATCGACTGGGCAGATACGAACGGTTACAAAGAAGCTTTTTTCAGTGAAGTGCATGCACAGCAAGCATATCGGGATTATACCGCGTATCTTAATCACCAGATAGCACATAGTATTTGGAAGCCCACGACAGCCTCGCAATTTCAAGGCGGAGCCGTGAGACTGATCGAATTATGTTTTCCTGATAGCTATCACCATATTCTTTCGGGTGCGGTTAAAATAATTCCAGATAGAGGGTCTGCATCAGCTAATGAAATACATGTTGAGTTGTATAGGGACGTTTGTTTAGCTATTGCCCTACAGTGCGGGGACTTTGTTTTGGCCAACAAGCCGTACCCATGTGTGGTCAACATCAGGGATTATGAAGTCGTAGTATTTCCTTCGTTTCATGGTGCGGTAGGACCCTTCAAGGAATCTCCGCTTTCTTATAATGCGGCTGAGCGTCGAATTGCAACGGTGGAAGAGTATATTTCTGCCTGTGTTAAGCGTGGCTGTAAGCCTGGTGTTAGAAGTAGCATCGCCTTTGATTTAGAAAAGGCGCGAACTTACCTAGACTCTTCCAATGAAGATAACCGCCATTGGCACCGTCTGCATGTGGCATATCTTGCTGCAAGGGCTTACACGTGCCTCTTTTTGTTGATCACGGGTGCCACGCCAACCGAGCTTGCCCAATTCAGCTACGAAGATGCGCAGGAAGTGGAGAAATCCCCTCTGAAGAAAGAGTTGTCTGCCGTGAAGTTTCGCGCAGGAGGGAAATCGACGACCTATAATGTTGGGCGGAACACTGGCTTGCCGCTTTTGAAAGAATACCTAAAGCTTCGTGAATGGATTTTAAATGGCACAACGCATGAAAGCTTGTTCTTTACCTGCCCCGATGTCACTCAACGTAGAAACTTCCCTACTAGCTTCGCTGAGGTCTCCGTAACTCAAGCCGTTACCAAATTTTACAATTCGATTAGTGGCGTCTTTCTCGATCCGAACGTACCTATAATTTCGGCACGTAAAATGCGGAAACATAAGAGCAATGGGATGCACTCTGCTCGCATTTCGCCCTCTACGATAGCGGTATCGTTGAACCACACTGAGGCAGTGAACATATCGACTTACGCTGATGCGACACCTGAGCAGCAAGACGCCGAATTCGGCCAATTTTGGCAATCCATGCGCCATGCAGCTCATGTCATACGTGAGCGCAGCCAGGATCACAGCGATGGCGCGATCGGAACCGCAGCGGGTCACTGCGATGGTTTCAACCATCCGACGCCCGTAGTGGGTGTGGGGAAATTTGTCGAGCTGAACTGCCGCACACAGTACGGGTGTTTATATTGCGAGCACTATATCTGCCACAGTGACGAAGAGGATCTACATAAGTTGTTGAGTTTGCAGTACGTAATTAATTCTGTGCGCAAAACGGTTCCTGACGTGGCGCACGCTGAGGCACTATACAAAGATCTCTCTATCCGAATTGAGTTTATAATCGAAGCGCTTTGCAAACGCTCTGATTCAACGAGGCAGACGGTCGAAGCGGTCAAAATAAAAGTGTATGAGTATGGTGAGATTACCGCGTTTTGGGAAAGCCGATTGAGCCGTTATGAAAGGTTGGGGGTGACATTTTGAGTGATGTTGTTCAGTCCATAGGCAGTCTCTTTGCTAGCGGTCACTTTGCTGATACTTCCGAGCCAGATAATGCCTTTCATTTATATGGGAAGCCCAGTCCAGATTTTGTGCTATGTCGCGATGAGAATGGCACAGCAACGGCGATATATAACGGTGCTTCTTGGGACTTCAATCCATACAGGTTGAGTGCAAAAAAAGTTAATCGAATATCCTTTGATACAGTTTTTGATGATGAAGGGAAAGAACAAGCGGTATTGATCGATGATGTCAAGTATTTGCTGTACTGTCTAATCTATTTTGCAGGCGGTGGACGGCGCGGTACGCTCAGTGTATCCACGTTGAGTCAGTACTGGATGGTTTTGCGCATGGCCATGAAGTTTTGTTACGAGCAGAAGCAGAAGCGTTTGGTCGGCGTGCTTTCTTTGGAACAGTTGTTCACAGTGCCGGTATATCTTGCGGCGTTTATTCGTGAGCAAAAACCTGTTGGCAAAGTTCTGACTGGAATATTGCGGGCGTTGGTTAGCGTAGGCGGTAATCGACTGGGGTACGCCGTGCTCAACCCAAGTGCATTTGATCTTAAAGCTCCGGATTCAAAACAACATCCTGTTATTCCTACGCGTATCTATTTGAGCCTGATCAATGTAACTGGTGACCTAATCGATCAGCTACACCCCGGTTTAAACAGATTCGAGTCATTTATAGAATGTTTCGCCAATGAGCACTATGGCCGTACGCGCCTAAGGCAAAAAAAAGATCTGGGCTACAACGCTAGCTTTCACCCTGACATGACTCAGGCACTCGAGGACCACGATCTGAGCGCGGTGTTCTCCGGAGAGTTTGCGTGCGCTCATAAGAGACATTTACAGACCGTCTTGCTCCAGATGCAGTATGCGCTGGCAACCGTAGTCCACCTTTATACCGGCATGCGCGATCAAGAGGTCATGCGAATGTCCTATATCTGTTTATCTGATAAAATTGCCCAGGAAGCAGTTCTTGATGATGAAGGCATACTGCGGGATAAGTCACAGTCGGTAAATATTCTATCGACCACCACAAAATTTTCGGGCTACAAGAAAGAAAGTACTTGGTTCGCCCCAGATGAAGTCGTCAAGGCTATCGAGATTGCTAAAGCGATTTGCCGTGGTCTCGCTAAGCTATATAAAGTCGAGCTAGATGATCGCTGTCCGCTTTTTCTCAATCCATCGATATTGAGTTTTACGAGAGGTAAAGCAGAGGTTGGTGTTACGAGCTTTTCTTTAAGGTCTACTCAAGAGTCTACCTTACGATCGATTTTGATTAAGGACGAGGATGTACAAGAACTATGTCAAAGTGACCCTTCTCGGGATTTTCACAACGACCCGGAATTCGCAGTTGGCCAGCCCTGGCCGCTCACCACGCATCAGTTCCGACGTTCGCTGGCGTTCTATGGTAGTAGCAGCGGCTTTCTCTCGCTGCCCACGCTTCGAACTCAGTTTAAACACATGACCATCCAGATGGCTCGATATTACGCGAATAACTATGAGAATTTGCGAACGATATTTGGCTATTACGATGAGAGCAGAAATGATTTTTTGCTGCCACGCAATCACTTTGCCTTCGAATATCAGATGGCTATGCCCATGGCTGTAGCCAATCAACTGATTGCTGATCTTCTATTCAGTGAGGAACCGTTATTTGGCGGCACTGGTTCGTATATGGAAAAGCAGAAAAAACGGCTTCAGGCGGGTGACGTTCGAATTGAAGATGTCCGTGCTGACACTGAACAGCGGGTTAAAAATGGTGCAATCAGTTACAGGCCAACGCTTCTTGGTGGTTGTACCAAGGCAGGTCGTTGCGATTCGTTTCTGTTGGGTGATTACACCGAGTGCTTGACTTGTGAGGGGGCCATTATAAAACGCTCGAACCTGGATGCGGCTATCGAGGACGCGATGGAAGAATTATGCAATTACCCGGAAAACTCTGGCGAATATCAGATTGTGAAGGGTGATATTGAGCGTTTGACGGCTTACAAAGCTCGGTTGATTGATACCGTGGAGTTATCACTATGAAGAGTGGCCTGGTTGATAGTAGCGGCCTGAGTGCATGTGAGAACGCTTTCCAGCGACTCCTAGATGGCAAGCCCGTTGTCGCTGAGCATGTAGGCCTAGACCTTTCGAAGCTCACTGCGAGCATTGTTAGTCTGGAGGCTGGGTTTGACCGTGGGTACTTAAAGAAATCTCGTAAGTCGCACTTACCGCTACTCGCAAAGATTGAGTCTGTTCGGACAGGGGCCGGCAAAGGGACTTCACCCAACGGTCGTCGTATCCGACAGATGGAAAGTCAGTTGGCTTCGCTAGAAAAAGAGCTGTTAACGACCCAAATTCAGCGCGATAAGGTTTTGGCTCAGAATATGAAGTTATGGGATCGGGTACGTGAGTTGGAGTATTCGTTGAAAAATACGGGCGCTGCTAACGTCAAGCAGTTCAGACGTCCGCATTGATCAATTGTCCAAACCTGGACCACGAGGATGAGGGCCTTTCTGATGCCAGAGACGGTATCCACTAGACGGTCCGGGCTACAATCGTTAGTCAAATGGGTAGTTGCATGGACTTGCCTACCCATTTGCATTCGACCTGACCAGTCATTTTTGTCGGATTAACCACCACATTTTGTGGACATGACCGGCAGAGAACGACCCAAGGGGACGTTCATGATGGTGTCCGATTGTGCCTGCTCTTCATCACAACGGAGCGCTGGTATTCGCGCATCAAAGTAAGCCTTTGGTGTGGTTCTATGGTTTGATGCGTCGATCCGAACCAGATTCCAATTTGCATGCAAACACTTGATCTAAAAATTCGCCTGCGTTGCGGTGATGACATCGCTATCGGGCCCGGCAAAGCTGATCTTCTCGCCGCAATTCAAGAGGCGGGGTCGATAAGTGGTGCTGCCCGGCTCTTGGGTATGTCCTATCGACGTGCCTGGCTGTTGGTTGAAACCATGAATCGCTGCTTTCGCGAGCCGTTGGTGGCGACGTCAGCCGGTGGCCGTCACGGTGGTGGAACCCAACTGACCGCTTCAGGCCAGCAAGTGCTGAAGTCCTATCGCGAGATCTACACTCGTGCCTTGGCCGAAATCGAAGGCCATATGGGCGAAATAACAGCCTTGCTAGCCACCTAAAACTCTCCGAAAGCATAAATCCTTCATTGGGATATGGACTGCTGGTCGTTGTATATGGAAGGATACGGCGCTTTGTATACAATCCGTCCCTCATTTGGAGTTGAGCATGTCGATCCTCGCACGTATAAAAAAATGGACGCTAGGCCTCTCGTTGGTTTTAGCTGGGCCAATGCTGGCCTTCGCCGATGCCACACCAACCGTGGCTGCTGCTGCCGATTTGAAATTCGCTCTGGAAGAGGTGAATACCCAGTTCAAGGCTGACACCGGCAAAGAGATACGTCTGGTGTTTGGTTCGTCGGGTAATTTTTTTCGTCAGATCAGCGAAGGCGCGCCGTTCCAGATGTATCTCTCCGCTGACGAGGGATATGTTCAGCAGTTAAGCGCGGCGGGTAAAACTGTCGATGAGGGCGCTTTGTACGCGTTGGGCAGAATCGTGTTGATGGTGCCTCATAACTCGACCCTGAAAGCGGATGATCAGCTCAAAGATTTGCGCTCCGCATTGGCTGACGGTCGAATCAAGAAGTTCGCCATCGCTAACCCAGAACATGCACCCTATGGTCTTCGCGCTGAAGAGGCGTTGAAGCACGCGGGTCTTTGGGATGCGGTGAAAGACAAGCTGGTACTGGGTGAGAATGTTGTTCAGGCCGCTCAGTTTTCCACCTCGGGCAACGCCCAAGGCGGCATCATTGCCTACTCTCTGGCGCTAGCCCCTGATGTCAGTAAGCTGGGCCAGTTCGCCCTGATCCCGGCTGAATGGCATGAACCACTGCGTCAACGCATGGTACTGCTCAAGGGCGCGGATGAGACGACACTGGCGTTCTACCGCTATGTCCAGGAGCCCGCGGCTCGCAACATCATGCGCAAATACGGCTTTGTCCTACCGAATGAAGAGAAGGCTCAGTAAGCCATGGATTGGTCAGCATTGTGGCTGTCTTTCAAGCTGTCTTTCTGGACAATGCTGATCCTCTTGCCCGTCGGTATCTGGGCTGGTCGTAAGCTGGCTTGGTCGTCATTTCGTGGCAAAAGTATGGTCGAAGCGTTGCTGTCGCTACCGCTGGTACTGCCACCCACTGTGCTCGGCTTCTATCTGCTGATGTCGATGGGCAGTCGCTCGCCCATCGGCCAAGGCTTCGAATCATTGTTTGGTCACCAACTGACGTTTTCATTCGAAGGTCTGTTGGTGGCTTCCATAGTGTTCAACCTTCCGTTTGCGATTCAACCCATGCAGCGAGCTTTTGAAGGCATTGGCCAGGATATTCGAGAGGCGGCTCGCTGTTGCGGCCTTTCTTCCTGGCGCATTTTGCTTCGGATTGAATTGCCGCTGGCCTGGCCGGGAATTCTTTCAGCCTTGGTGCTCACCTTCGCTCATACCTTAGGTGAGTTTGGCGTCGTACTGATGGTGGGAGGAAGTATTCCTGGTGAAACCCGTACCATCGCCATCTCCATCTATGACAGTGTTCAATCCTTTAACGACCGTGCAGCTGGCCTAATGTCGCTGGTGTTGTTGCTGTTTTCCCTCGGCGCAATCAGCTTGTCCTACTTTGCTACCTCACGTTTGAACCGGAGTGCGAGGCATGGTTGAGCGTAAGCATGGCCTTAGCCTCAAGGTTCAGCAGGACGGCCCGATTGCATTGGATGCTGAGTTGCAGTGTGAGCCCGGTGAGATTCTTGCACTGGTCGGCCCGTCGGGCAGTGGAAAGTCCACACTGCTGCGCTGCATCGCCGGACTGTACACCCCTGAGCACGGGCATATTCGATGTGATGGCGAAAGCTGGTTCGATAGCCGCCATCAACAATTCGTCCCCACAGCCAAGCGGCGCATCGGCATGGTGTTTCAGCATTACGCCTTGTTTCCGCACCTTACTGCGCTAGAAAACATCATGGAATCCATGCGTGAGCTGTCACCTGAGCAGCGTCGCAGTCGGGCTCATGATTTGATTGAACGATTGCATTTGAATGGACTCGCGAAACGCCGTCCTCATGAACTCTCTGGTGGTCAGCAGCAACGTGTTGCCGTGGCGCGAGCGCTAGCCCGTGATCCAAAGGTGCTGCTGCTCGATGAACCGTTCTCAGCCGTTGATCGTGCGACGCGTGAGTCGTTGTACACCGAGTTGACGGAACTGCGTCGTGAGTTGCGCATGCCGGTCGTGCTGGTGACCCACGACCTGGACGAGGCGACGTTGTTGGCTGATCGAATGTGCATTCTTTCGGATGGCCGGACGTTGCAAGAGGGCCCGCCTGACCAGTTGATGCAAGCGCCTGCAACCACTGAAGTCGCCAGACTGGTAGGCATGCGCAACCTGTTTGCAGGCCGAGTCATTGAACATACGACGGCTCATAGCCTTCTCGAATGGGGTGGGCAGTTGCTGAAAGTGAGCGCTCAACCCCAATGGCCAGTTGGACAGATCGTCGGTTGGGGGCTGCCTACTTCTGACGTGCTGCTGATGCCGCAAAAGCACGAGCCTGGGGAAATGGACAACACGGTTCTGGTCGTAATAGAACGCCTCTTGTCCCTGGGTGAGCACATACGCGCTCTGCTGCGCTCGGGTGATGATCTGATTGCAATGCACGTACCACGACACCTTGCACAGCGCTATGAACTGGCAGAGGGGCAGCAAATCAGAATCCGCCTGCGTGGTGAGACCATTCACTTGATGGCGCAGATAGAGAGCAAGAAAGCGGAATCTCGGTATGCGTAAACATAAAGAGGAGTTTCTCCTGAGCGATTCTGTCGCGTTATGGCTGTCGGGCTTCGAAGCAGCGAGTTTTATGCGCAGGCCGCTGGCCAGTTGTTTACATATTCAGGTGGTGCACCTTTGATCAGCAGGGACGAAAGTCGAGCTATGACTTCACATCGAGAAAACAACAAAGCAACGGTATTTGGTAGCGGTACTCTTATCGGTGCATTAGGTGGGCTGATTGGGTTGGGGGGCGCAGAGTTCAGGCTGCCGCTGCTCATTGGCCTGTTTGGTTTTGGTGCGTTGGAGGCAATCATCCTGAACAAGGCCATGAGCCTTGTTGTAGTAGCCACTGCTCTTCCATTCCGTGCGTTCAGTGTTCCCTACCAGGCTGTCTTTGAGCGTTGGGACATCATTGTCACGCTGCTGGCCGGGAGCCTTGCTGGCGCCTGGTTCGGTGCAGGATGGGCAACCAAGCTCAAGAGCAAAACCTTGTACCGTGTCTTGGCAGTATTGCTCGTGGGTATCGCCTTTGCGTTGCTGTTCGGCCATGAGACAACTTCTAATGGCGTAGCCCTGTTTCACGGCGTTCTGTTGGCCATTGTTGGGATGGTGGTCGGCTTCGGCATTGGAGTGGTTGCTGCACTTATGGGCGTGGCCGGTGGCGAGCTGTTGATCCCTACGATCGTTCTTCTATTCGGGGCGGACATCAAGCTCGCCGGCAGCCTTTCGCTTGCTGTAAGCCTGCCCACCATGATTGTGGGTTTTACGCGGTACAGTCGTGACCAGAGCTTTTCAATCATCCGCACCCAACGGCCCTTCATCCTGGTCATGGCAGTGGGCTCCATTATCGGGACGTTCATTGGCGGACAACTGCTTGGGCTGATCCCAACGGCTTACCTGCTCCCATTGTTGGCCGCCATTCTTCTGATCTCCTCGGTGAAGGTTTGGCGCCATAAATGAATACTGAGTTATCGCAACAGTAAGGAAGACCACACCACTTGGCCTCCATGCAGGCGCTCCAAAGAATAGGAATGTGGCAGGTCGATGTGGCCAAGCCAGGTCTACGTGGCCAATCGCATCTCGGAAAACTGCATGTGACATGTAGCAGAAATGTCCTCTTTTGGCCGTTTTCTGACGATCATGGGGACAATGCGTGGCTAGTCAGATTCTACGCAATCGGTGGTCAGAACTAATGCAAAGACTGGTCAGGTCGAATGCAAGGGGGTGGGCAAATAGAGTGCAATTTCGCAGTCAAACACAGAACCACTACGCGCCATTTTCCAGTCAAACTATTCATCAGGATTGACTGTCAATGCGTTTTCGGGGAATCGGCTAAAAACCTTGTAAATACGGGCTTTGACAGGTGTCAAAGGTGCGCCGGGTACTTGATACAAGGCACTACTGGCCGGACGATCCGCTGATCGCCGAGCCTACCGCGCGGGCCAAGCCGCGCGGGCAGTAGCGGGTGCGCTCGCCGCGCCGGTCACGCTGACATCTTTGCCAGCGTCGCGCAGTTCGGCATAGGCCTTCTCCAGGGCGGCGAGCACCGCCGCGCTGTCGCGGGTATGGCGCGAGACGATGAAGTGGATCGGTGTCGCGCCGATCGGCAGGAATGGCAGCTCGTCCAGCTGCAGCCGCTCGCGCATCAGGTCCACCGACAGCTGGTAGTCCAGCAGGAAATCGGCGCGCCGGTAGCGCAGCATCTGCAGGGCCGATTC
The DNA here is from genome assembly GCA_000263395.1 of Stutzerimonas stutzeri TS44. GTDB lineage: Bacteria > Pseudomonadota > Gammaproteobacteria > Pseudomonadales > Pseudomonadaceae > Stutzerimonas > Stutzerimonas stutzeri_C. Next base: position 38,345 of record AJXE01000023.1, on the reverse strand, counting down.
GTGGTTGCTGGTGCGCAGCAGGCGCACCTTCAGCGCCGGGTCGTGCAGCAGCTGGGTGACGGCGGGCCAGTAACTGTGGCCGCCGATGACGATCACCCCTTGCCCGGCCAGCCCCGCGGGAAGGCGCGGCGCCGGCGTATCCGGGCGGAAGTAGAGATTGAGCTGCGCATGCCCGAGCGTCTGCCGGCTTGCCAGCGTATGCACCGCCAGCTCGGGTTTGCCCGGGGTGCCGACCCACAGATCGATGCTGCCGTTCTGCAACGCGGTGTACAGGCGGGCGCTGGGTAACGCGCGAAACTGCGCACGGTAGCCGGCGCGCTGCGCGACCCGGCGGGTCAGGTCGGCCATCGGCCCGCGGGCACGTTGCTGGGCGTCGCTGTAGATCGCCGGGGCGAATTCGGCATAGCCGACGATCAACCGCGGCTGCACGAGCGCATCGGCATACGCCGGGTAATGGCTGGCCAGCAACAGGGCGATGAGCAGGAGGAAAGCTTTCAAGGTGGAAAAACGCCGTCCATGGTGTGTCGCGGGGAGGGGCAGGATGCGCACTCTGTCGGGGTTTGTCCATGCGCCGGATGTCACTGGCGCAGGAAAGCCGCGCCCACGGCGCTATGCTCAAGACTCAGGAACCCGATCAAGGAGGCGCCTATGCGGCGCAAGGTTTTCACCAGCAGAGTGTTCGAACGCAAGGTGGTGCTGATTACCGGCGGCTGCGCCGGCATCGGTCGTGCGTTGGCGGTACGCATGGCGCAGGCGGGGGCGCGGCTGGTGATCTTCGATCTCGATCAGGTCGCGCTCGACAGTCTGGTGCAGCATCTGGCCGATCATCACAACGCCCAGGCGCTGGGACTGCGCTGCGATGTCAGCGACCGCGAGGCGGTGCAGCAGGCCATGACGCTGGTCATCGAGCGTTGCGGTGGCATCGACGTGCTGGTCAACAACGCCGGCATCACCCATCGCAGCCGCGTGGCCGACACCAGCCTGGCGGTGTTCCAGCGGATCATGGCGGTGAACTTCTACGGCGCGCTGCATTGCACCCAGGCGGCGCTGCCGAGCCTGCTCGCCCGTGGCGGTCAGATCATCGTGCTCAGCTCGCTGTCGCAGTACGCGCCGGTGCCGGACCGCGCCGCCTACAACGCCAGCAAGCACGCACTGCACGGGCTGTTCGAAACCCTGCGCGGCGAGCTGCAGAGCAGCGACGTCAACGTGATGCTGGTGTGTCCGGGCTACACCGCCACCGATCTGCGCAAGAACGTGCTGGTCGGCGACGGCTCCACCGCGCCGCAGCCGGTGCTGACCCTGGGGCGCGTGGCGTCGCCGCAGGATGTGGCCGAGGCGATCTACCGCGGCGCGCTCAGGCGCCGCAAGCTGCTGGTGCTGTCCAACCTCGACTGGCGCGCGCAACTGCTGGCGCGCTGTTTCCCGCGCCTGTACCAGAGCCTGCTGTTGCCGCGCCTGTTGGGCGCCCGCGCGCGCTAGACGCGCCCGCGATCGCCAGCCGGCGTATCGCTGCAGAGCATGAAGCAGCGGAACAACATGATCGTCGGCAGCAGCTGCAGCACCCCCACCAGCGCATCGAGCGCCAGCCGCGGCAGCGGCCCGACCGCGCCGTCGCCGACCAGCGCACCGGCCAGCCAGGCCTCGATCAGCCACAGCGGCAGCAACACGCTCAGCACGCAGCCGAGCACCAGCAGGAAGCGTCCGCGGGTGAGTGCGAAACTCGCCTTGATCGCCGCCAGCGGCGACAACCCGCGCAGCACCAGAAGGAACTCGGCGAAGGCGATCTTCACCATCACCCAGATGCCCGGCAGCACGAACAGCGAGGCGCCGAGCATGATCAGCAGCGTACCGAGGCCGGTGAGCAGCGCCAGCGCCGGCCACAGCGGCAGTGCACGGGCCAGCACGGCGCGCGGACCGGGCGCATGGCCACGGCTGCGGGCGTCGAGAAACAGGATCAGTGCACCGGTGTAGAGCGGGTAGAACAGCATGCCCACCAGCAGCTCCTGCGCCGGCAGCGAATCCTTGCCCAGCCAATGGTCCACCGCCAGCCGCGCGCCGCTCTCGAGCAGGATCAGCGGCAGGCACAGGCGCACGATCGCGCCGAAGTGGCGGGTATAGAAGAACCAGGCGTCACGCAGGATGGCAAGAACGTTCATCGCATCGAAGGCTGAGCAGCAAATCGGGGCGCCACTGTAGCCGATGCGCCGCGGGCAGGACATGCGTGGTGTAGCCGTCCATACTGGCGGCCCGTGAGCCGGCGGTTGAAAAACTGCCTGGCCTACGGTTTTCAACCGCCTGCCAGCCCAACGAGTCGCCGCGTGAAGAAGATCGCCCTGTTCGCCGATGTGCAGAACCTCTACTACACGGTACGCCAGGCCTATGGCTGCCACTTCGACTACACCGCGCTGTGGGCCGACGTCAGCCGGCGTGGCACCATCGTCGAGGCCTATGCCTACGCCATCGACCGCGGCGATGCGCGCCAGCAGCAGTTCCAGCAGATCCTGCGCAACCTCGGTTTCACGGTGAAGCTCAAGCCCTACATCCAGCGCAGCGACGGCTCGGCCAAGGGCGACTGGGACGTGGGCATCACCATCGACGTGCTGGACGCCGCGGCGCGGGTCGACGAGGTGGTGCTGGCCTCCGGTGACGGCGACTTCGACCTGCTGCTCGAACGCGTGCGCGCCGGCGGCGGCGAGGCGACCGCCTATGGCGTGCCGGGGCTGACGGCGCAGTCGCTGATCCGTGCGGCGACGCGCTATGTACCGGTCGAAGGCGATCTGCTGTTGCGTGGCTGAGTGCGCTGCGATGTAGGGTGGTGGCGCTTCACCCATCCACCGGGGCGATGTGGGAAGTGCCCGCCAGTACCGTAGGGTGGGCTTCAGCCCACCAACGCCCACGCCTTGTCCGTGCCGGTCGGTGGGCTGAAGCCCACCCTACGGGGCTGCGGTCGCGTTGGGGCCGAGCGGACGGAAAGTTGTCTGTCAGGCTTCGCCGAGAGCCGCCAGGCGCTGGCGCACCGCCGCCTCGATACCGGCGGCATCCAGCCCGCATTCGGCGAGCATTTCGCTCGGTTTGGCGTGTTCGACGTAGCTGTCTGGCAGGCCGAGGTGCAGCAGCGGCATGACCACCGCTTCGGCTGCGAGGAATTCGGCGACCGCGCTGCCGGCGCCGCCCATGATGCTGTTCTCCTCGACCGTGACCAAGAGCGCGTGCTCGGCGGCCAGCCGGCGCAGCAGCGCCTCGTCCAGCGGCTTGACGAAGCGCATGTCGACCACCGTGGCATCCAGCGCCTCGCCGACCTGTAGCGCCTCGGGCAGTTGCACGCCGAACACCAGCAGGGCGGCGCGCTTGCCCTGGCGGCGCACCACGCCCTTGCCGATTTCCAGCGGCTCGAGTCCCGCCTCGATGGTCGCGTTCGGCCCGCTGCCGCGCGGGTAGCGCACCGCCGCTGGGCCCTCGAACAGATAGCCGGTGGTGAGCATGCGGCGCATCTCGTTCTCGTCGCTGGGCGTCATCACCAGCATGCCGGGGATGCAGCGCAGGTAGGAGAGGTCGAAGCTGCCGGCGTGGGTCGGGCCGTCTTCGCCGACCAGACCGGCGCGGTCGATGGCGAACAGCACATCGAGGTTCTGCACCGCGACGTCGTGGATCAGCTGGTCGTAGGCGCGCTGGAGGAACGTCGAGTAGATTGCCACCACCGGCTTCATGCCCTCGCAGGCCATGCCGGCGGCGAGCGTCACGGCATGTTGCTCGGCGATGGCGACGTCGAAGTAGCGATCCGGGTAGCGCTCGCTGAAGGCCACCAGATCGGAGCCTTCCTTCATCGCCGGAGTGATGCCGGTCAGGCGCGGGTCGGCGGCAGCCATGTCGCACAGCCACTGGCCGAACACGTTGGAATACTTCGGCCCGGAAGGCTGCTTCGGCTTGGCGGGCGCGCCCACCGGCTCCAGCTTGCTGATCGCGTGCCAGGTGATCGGGTCGGCCTCGGCCGGGGCGAAACCCTTGCCCTTCTTGGTCACCACGTGGAGAAACTGCGGGCCATCGAGGTCGCGCATGTTGCGCAGGGTGGCGATCAGCGTCGGCAGGTCGTGGCCGTCGATCGGGCCGATGTAGTTCCAGCCGAGCTCCTCGAACAGCGTGCCGGGGACCAGCATGCCCTTGGCGTATTCCTCGGTGCGGCGGGCGATTTCCCAGGCGCCGGGCAGGCGCGAGAGCACCTTCTTGCTGCCCTCGCGCATGCTCGCATAGGTGCGGCTGGAGAGGATCTTGGCCAGGTAGTTGGACATGCCGCCGACGTTGCGCGAGATCGACATGTCGTTGTCGTTGAGCACGACGAGCATGTTGGCGCCGACTTCCGGCGCGTGGTTGAGCGCCTCGAAGGCCATGCCGGCGGTCAGCGCGCCGTCGCCGATCACCGCGATGGCCTTGCGCTTCTCGCCCTTGAGGCGGGCGGCGATGGCCATGCCCAGCGCGGCGCCGATCGAGGTGCTGGAATGGCCGACGCCGAAGGTGTCGTATTCGCTCTCGCTGCGCCGCGGGAAGGCCGCCAGGCCGTCTTTCTGGCGCAGCGTACTCATGCGCTGGCGGCGCCCGGTGAGGATCTTGTGCGGGTAGGCCTGATGGCCGACATCCCAGACCAGACGGTCGTCAGGCGTATCGAAGACGTAGTGCAGCGCGATGGTCAGCTCGATCACGCCGAGGCCGGCACCGAAGTGGCCGCCCGTCTGGCCGACGCTGAACAGCAGATCCTGGCGCAGTTCGTTGGCGAGCTCGTCGAGTTCCGCCTCGCCCAGTCGGCGCAGCTGCTCGGGCGTCGCCGCTCGGTCAAGAACGGGCGTCGCAGGGCGCACCCGAGGAATCTCATGGAACGTCTTGGGCATCAGGCGGATCGTTTTGTCGTTGAAAAAAGAGCGGCAGTTTACCCGATGGGGGCGACGATAAGAACGGCCGCGCGCTCGGTGGGGCTTCGTCGCGGCCGCGCTGGCGGCGGCCGGATGCTTTAGCTGCGGCGTCCGACGATGAAGCGCGCCAGCTCGCGCAGCGGTTCAGCGGCGATATCGAAGGGGCGCAGCGCATGCAGGGCCTGATCGCGCAGTTCGATGGCGTAGGCCTTGGCCTCATCCAGCCCGAGCAGCGCCGGGTAGGTCGGCTTGTCGCGGGCGATGTCGGCGCCCTGGTGCTTGCCGAGTGTGGCGGTGTCGCTTTCGACGTCGAGGATGTCGTCCTGCACCTGGAATGCCAGGCCGATCCCCCGGGCGTAGTGGCTCAGCGCGCCGAGGCTGTCGGCGTCGGCATGGCCGCTGGCCAGTGCGCCGAGCTGCACGCTGGCCTCGATCAGCGCGCCGGTCTTGTGCCGGTGCATCAGCTCCAGCGCTTCGCGGTCGAGTTTCAGGCCGACCGAACCGAGGTCGATGGCCTGACCGCCGACCATGCCGGCCGGGCCTGCGGCACGCGCCAGTACGGCGAACATGCGCAGGCGCAACGCGGCGTCAGGCGGATTGTGCCGCGCCTCGGCCATCGCCTCGAAGGCCAGGCTCTGCAAGCCATCGCCGGCAAGAATCGCGCAGGCTTCGTCGAAGGCCTTGTGGGTGGTCGGCTGGCCGCGGCGCAGGTCGTCATCGTCCATCGCCGGCAGGTCGTCGTGCACCAGCGAGTAGGCGTGGATCAGCTCGACCGCGCAGGCGGCGCCATCGGCCGTCGCGCGGTCGCCGCGCAGCGCTTCGCAGGCGGCGTAGACCAGCAGCGGACGCACGCGCTTGCCGCCGTTCATCACGCTGTAGCGCATCGCCTGGTAGAGGCGTTCGAGCTGCGGGCGCGGGGGGGCGAAGAGCGCTTCGAGGCAGCTGTCGACGCGTTGCTGACAGTCTTTCTGGTAGTCGCCGATGATCATGCCTGGGTATCCGGCTCGAAGGGCGCTTCCTGCAGGGCGCCGTCGCGTTCGAGCAGAATCTGCACCTTCTGTTCGGCCTGGCTCAGCGCCGCCTGGCAGTCGCGCGTTAGGCCGATGCCCTGTTCGAAGCAGGTCAGCGAGTCCTCCAGCGACAGCTCGCCGCTTTCCAGGCGTTCGACCAGTTGCTGCAGTTCGGCGAGGGATTGTTCGAAATCGAGGGCGGCTTTCTTGCGGGCCATGCGGGCACCTGTCGGCGGCGGGTCGGAAACGGGCGCGACATTAGCAAAGAAGCCCTGTCGCAGCCACCCGTTCGCCGGTATCCGCTTAGGCGAGGTAGGTGGCCCAGAAGTAGTAAAGCGTCATGCCGCTGCCGACCAGGATCACCAGCGCGCGCAGCCAGCTCGCCGGCAGTTTCTGACTCAGCGCACCGCCGGCGTAGCCGCCGAGCGTCGCGCCGCCGAGCAGGATCAGCAGTTCGAACCAGCTGACCCGCCCGGCGAAGATGAAGGTCAGGCTGGCGACGCTGTAGATCACCGCCGAGATCAGGTTCTTCAGCGCGTTGGCGCGCACCAGCGCATGCCCCTCGATGGAGAACGCCGCCAGCTGCAGGATGCCCATGCCGGCGCCGAAGTAGCCGCCGTAGATCGACACCAGGCTATGTGCGCCTAGCGACAGCGGCGAATGCGGTGGCACGGCGCTTTCCTTGCGCCGCGCGGCCAGCCAGCGGCTGAGTCGCGGGCTGGCGGCGAACAGCGCGGTAGCGGCGAGCAGCAGCCAGGGAATCAGCAGGCTGAACACGTCGTCGCCGCCGGCCAGCAGCAGCAAGCCGCCGAGCAGGCCGCCGGCCAGACCGGCCAGCAGCAGCGGCAGCAGGTAGCGGCCGAGCGGACGCAGACTCGCGCGCGCCGCCCAGGCACCGGCCAGGCTGGCGGGCCACAGCGCCACGGCATTGGTGGCATTGGCGGTCACCGGCGGCAGGCCGATGGCCAGCAGCGCCGGGAAGGAGAAGAAGGTGCCGCCGCCGGCCAGTGCGTTCATCCCGCCGGCGGCGAAACCGGCGGCGACCAGCAGCAGAATCTCGAGGATCGACATGAGGCAGGGTCCGTGGCAAAAACGGGCAGGGTAGCCAGCTCGTGGCGCCAAGGCCAGCCGCACATGGCGCGGGTCAGCCGTCCAGCGGCAATAACAGCGCTGGCGTCGGCGGGATGACCCCGGCCAGCAGGCATTCCTGGGCGGCCAGCGGGCGCGCGTAGTGGTAGCCCTGCAGGCTCGGGCAGTTGTTCAGCCGCAGGAACGCCGCCTGACGCTCGTTCTCCACCCCCTCGGCGACCACATGCAGGCCCAGGTGTGCCGCCATCGTCAGGATGCCGCGCACCAGCGCCACCGAGTGCTCGCTGTCGGGCAGGCCAGCGACGAATTCGCGGTCGATCTTGATGCCGTCGAAGGGGAAGCGCTGCAGGTAGGTCAGCGAGGCGTAGCCGGTGCCGAAGTCGTCGAGCAGCAGCGGCAGGCCGGCGGCCTTGAGGCGGGTGAGGGTCTGCTGCACATGCTCGTCGGCCTCCAGCAGCGCGCTCTCGGTGATCTCCAGTTCCAGCAGTTCCGCCGGCGTGTCTTCCTCGGCAAGGATGGCGAGCAGGCTGCCGGCCAGATCGGCCTGACGGAAATCGAGCGGCGAAAGGTTCACCGCGATCCGCAGTTGATGACCCTGTTCGCGCCACTGGCGCGCCTGCCGGCAGGCCTGCCGGCAGGCCTGGCGGAACACCCAGCGGGTGGTTTCGATGATCAGCCCGCTGTCTTCGAGCACCGGGATGAATTCGCCCGGCGGTACCAGGCCGCGCTCGGGCGAATTCCAGCGCAGCAGCGCTTCCATCACCTCGGGTTCGCCCGCGGCGTTCACCTGCGCCTGGTAATGCAGCACGAACTGCTCCTCGTCCAGCGCGCGGCGCAACGCCTGCTCGAGCTGACGGCGGCGCTCGGCCGCGGCGCTGAGCTCCTGGCTGAAGAAGCGCGTGCAGTTGCGCCCGGCATCCTTGGCGGCGTACAGCGCCAGGTCGACCTGCTTGAGCAGCTCACTGGCGCTGCCGCGACCATCGCTGCTGGCGATGCCGATGCTGGGGCTGACGAAACACTCGTACTGGTTGATGCGCATGGGCGGCTGGAAGCCTTCGATCAGATGCTCGGCCAGTTGCCCGGCCTGCTGCGCGTCGCTGCGTTCCAGCAGCAGCATGAACTCGTCGCCGCCGGTGCGCGCCAGCAGTGCCGGCTCCGGTGCCAGCTGACGCAGGCGCTCGCCGACCTGGACCAGCAGACGGTCGCCGATCTCGTGGCTGAGGGCGTCGTTGATGCGCTTGAAGTGATCCAGATCGAGGTACAGCAGGCTCAGCGCCACGCGCTCGCTGAGCAGTTGTTCGAGTCGCTGGACCAGGAAGTTGCGGTTGGCCAGCTGCGTCAGCGGATCGAAATGCGCCAGGAAACGCAGGCGCTGCTCGGCGCGCAGACGGTCGCCAATGTCGCGCAGCAGCACCAGTGCGTGCGTTTCACCGTTGCGCAGGAAGGGTGTGCAGGTGATTTCCAGCGGCACCTGCTGGCCGTGCCGGTGCCCGGTCAGCTGCAGCACGCTGTTGGCCGGTGCGCGCTGCAGCCGCTCGGTGGCGTCCGGCTCGATCAGGCGGTCGGCCGGAACATTGCCCACCAGCTCGTCCGGTGCGCAGTCGAACAGGGCGGCGGCAGCCGGGTTGGCCTGTTGCACGCGCAGCTCGCCGTCGACCACCAGCATGCCGATCGGCGCCGTGTCGATGAGGTTGCGCATCAGCTGCTCGCTTTCCTGCTGGGCAAGCCGGCGCTGGTGCAGCTGGTTCATCATCTGGCTGAAGGTGGTGGCGAGCTGGCCGATCTCGTCTTGGCCGCTGACGGCGGGCGGCTGCGGCTGCTGATCCTGGGCGAAGGTCCGCGCGGCCCGGTCGATGCGGGCCAGGCGCCGGGTGATCAGGTGGTTGTAGAGCAGGTTGAGCGCCAGTCCGAGCAGTACCAGCAGGCTCAGCGTCTGCGCCAGGTAGAACCAGCCGTCGCGGCGGGTCTGCACCACGACCGGCGCGAAGTCGAATTCCACCAGCAGCGCCTCGCGCAGCGGCGCACCCGTTTGGGTGGCGCGGTCCAGCGGGTAGATGACCAGCTGCCGCGCCGACGAATCGCCCAGCCAGCCGACGCGGCCACTGCGCACGTAGTCGGTGAGTACGTCCGGGTCGATCAGCGTCAGTTTGGTCGGGTCCAGGCCCAGGCGGGTGCTGCCGATGACGCGCAGCTGCTGGTCGATGACCATCGCCCAGCGCACGCCCTGCAGGCTGGCGACGTCGGCCAGCTCGGTCTGCAGCTCGGCGGTACGCCCCATGCGCTGGTGGTCGCTGAGGCTGCTCTGCAGCAGCGCCAGGTGCTGGCGGGTATGGACGCGCCAGTGCTCCAGCGTCTCCTCGACGCGACTCGGCATGTGCCAGGCAGTCAGCAGCAGGGTGAACGTCAGGGCGAACAGGCCGAGCAGCAGCGGCAGCGACAGACGCAGGGAATAGCGGGTCAGCATTTCCTACCTCGGCATTCGGCAAGCAACTGTTGGGCGGGGCGCGGATTGGCGAGCAGACCGCGCTCGCTCAGATAATCGCTCAGATGCTGGACGCTGCGCAGCAGCTGGCCGCTGTCCTGCCATTGGCGGTTGAGCGCGGCGTCGCCCATCACCACCCCGGCCAGCGTGACCTGCATCGCCTCGGCGCTGAGCCCGAGGCGTGCCTGCAGGCGCGGGTCGGTTTCCGCGCGGTTTTCCTGCCAGGTGCGCAACGAGGTGAGCCACAGCGCCTTGAGCTGCCGGCGCCGTTTGGTGCTGACGTGCCGGCGGTCGACCACCAGCACGTCGACGATCTCCCCGGGCAGCTGCCGGCTGTCGAACAGCCGCCGCGCGCCGTGGTGCTCCAGTGCCGGCCCTTCCGAGGCGAAGGTGATCACCGCATCGACCTTGCCCTCGCGGAAGGCCTCGACGTGCTCGTGCACCGGCAGGCTGACCACGGTCACGTCGTCGATGCTCAATTGCGCCTGGTCGAGCAGACGCTCCAGAAAGAATGCGCCGAGCGCCGTGTTCTCGACGCCGATGCGCTGTCCCTTCAGCGCGTCCAGCGAGGCGATCGGTGCGCGCGTGAACAGCGCATCGGCACCGGCGGAGACGTTGGCGACCAGCACGATCTCCAGGTCGAGTTCCGGCGCGCGGTCCTGCAACAACAGCACTTCGTCCAGCGTCAGCAGCGCGGCGTCCAGCATGCCGTTGCGAAAGCCGCGCAGCACACCGGTGGTCGTCGGATACTCGACCAGGCGCACGCCGGCGGATTCGGTCCAGCGCAGATCGTCGGCCAGATAGATCGGTCCATAGCCCAGCCAGCGATTGCTGCCGACGCGAGTCGGCTCGGTATTCGGCTGGCAGCCGAGCAAAATCAGGCCAAGCAGCAACAGAAGTGTCAGGCGCATCCTGCGACCTCGTGATGGTTGAGTGCCACCATAGCGGAGTCGCACAGCCGCGTGAATCCCGCAAAAAGTCTAGGGCCAATTCATCTTCCGGCTAGATGCCGACGAGGCCGGTCCTCCCGTGGGGCACGGCGTTTCGCAGGCAATAAAAAAGCCGGCTTGTGGCCGGCTTTCAGGGGTGGCGCTGGCTTACTTCTGATAAGCCTCCGCCGCCTTGATGATTGCTGCGCGGGCCGCGTCGGCGCCTTCCCAGCCTTCGACCTTGACCCACTTGCCCTTCTCGAGATCCTTGTAGTTCTCGAAGAAGTGCTTGATCTGCTCGATCAGCAGCGGCGGCAGGTCGGTGTATTCCTTCACGTCCTTGTACAGCTGAGTCAGCTTGTCGTGCGGGACGGCGATCAGCTTGGCGTCGCCGCCGGCTTCGTCGGTCATGTTCAGCACGCCGACCGGGCGGCAGCGGATGACCGAGCCCGGTGCGACCGGGTAAGGGGTCACGACCAGCACGTCCAGCGGGTCGCCGTCGTCAGCCAGGGTGTGCGGGATGAAACCGTAGTTGGCCGGGTAGAACATCGGGGTGGCCATGAAACGGTCGACGAACAGGCAGTCGGTGTCGTGATCGATCTCGTACTTGATCGGCGCATGGTTGGCCGGGATTTCGATGGCGACGTAGATGTCGTTCGGCAGGTCTTTGCCGGCCGGGACTTTGCTGTAGCTCATGAAGGAAAGGCTCCGTGGTCGGCCAGCGCGGCCTGGGGCGGGGGAAAAAGAGGGCGCGATTATAGGCGCAATGTCGCGTGCAATGCACGCCGGGTTCGACGCGTAGAGCCTAGCCAGGTTCCCGATAGGCCGGGTGTTCGGCCTGCAGGCGCTGCAAGCGTTGCAGCGGGTCCTGGCGATAAAAATCGGCGAGCTGCGTGTAGACCTCGGGGAAGGCGGCGTGCAGCAGGTCCGGCGCGCTGAAGAAGTATTCGCTGGTGACGGCGAAGAACTCCGCCGGGTTTTCCGCGGCGTAGGGGTCGATCGGCGTTTCGGCGTCCGGATCGGCATCAAGGGTAGTATTGAGGCGGTCGTAGGCCTGCTGCATGGTCACCGCCCAGGTGTCGATGCGCATCTGCCGGTGCAGCGGCGGCAGGCCGTTGGCGTCGCCGTTGAGCATGTCCAGCTTGTGCGCCAGCTCGTGGATCACCAGGTTGTAGGCCTCCCAGCCGCCGCTCTGCTGCACGCCGGGCCAGGCGAGGATCACCGGGCCCTGCAACCAGGCCTCGCCGCTGTGTTCGGCGTCCCACTCGTGCTCGACGCCGGCAGCGTCGCGGTGCTTCTGCGGGCTGACGAAGTCGTCCGGGTAGAGGACGATCTCGTGGAAGCCGCGATACCAGCCCAGATCGGCCAGGTGCAGCAGCGGCAGCTGCGCCTGCAGCGCCAGGCGCAGGCGGTCCTCGGGTTGCAGCTCGATGCCCGGCAGCGCGGTCAGGCGCTTGTCGTGCAGGAACAGTACGGCGCGTTCGCGCAGGCGGGTGAGTTCGTCGTCGCCGAGGCCATCGAGGATCGGCAGGCTGTCGAGCACCTGCTGCCACAGCTCCGGGGCCACCGGGGTGCGGGCGAGGATGCGTTTGCGCTGCCAGGCGCGAAAGGACCACATGCGTGCAGGTTCCAGCGAGGCGGGCGCTCACCATAAGTGCGGGGGTGATGTGCGGCAAGCCGCGGCTGGCGTTAAGCGTGCTCGACCCGGCGCCGCCAGGGCCGCCCAGCGGGAGCAGTCCGGCGAACACGGCACCACGGCGGCGCTCGCAGGCGTCTTGTTCGAATCGGCGGCGGGCGCGTTGCCCGCCGCCTTCAGCCGATCAGAAGAAGCCCAGCGGATTGATGTCGTAGCTCACCAGCAGGTTCTTGGTCTGCTGGTAGTGGTCGAGGATCATCTTGTGCGTCTCGCGGCCGACGCCGGACTTCTTGTAGCCGCCGAACGCTGCGTGGGCAGGGTAGAGGTGGTAGCAGTTAGTCCACACCCGGCCCGCCTTGATCCCGCGGCCCATGCGGTAGGCGCGGTTGATGTCGCGCGTCCAGACGCCGGCGCCGAGGCCGAACTCGGTGTCGTTGGCCATCGCCAGGGCCTCGGCTTCATCCTTGAAGGTGGTCACGCCGATCACCGGGCCGAAGATTTCCTCCTGGAACACGCGCATCTTGTTGTTGCCCTTGAGCAGCGTCGGCTGGATGTAATAGCCGGTCGCCAGCGAGCCTTCCAGATGTTCCACGTCGCCGCCGGTGAGCACCTCGGCGCCTTCCTCGCGGGCGATCTTGAGGTACGACATGATCTTGTCGAACTGTTGCTGGCTGGCCTGGGCGCCGACCATGGTGTCGGTGTCCAGCGGGTCGCTGCGCTTGATCTGCGCGACCTTCTTCATCACCGCTTCCATGAACGGCGCGTAGATCGATTCCTGCACCAGCGCCCGCGACGGGCAGGTGCACACCTCGCCCTGGTTGAAGAAGCCCAGCACCAGCCCTTCGGCGGCCTTCTCGATGAAGGTCGGCTCGGCCTGCATGATGTCCTCGAAGTAGATGTTCGGGCTCTTGCCGCCCAGTTCGACGGTGCTCGGGATGATGCTCTCGGCGGCGCGCTTCATGATGTGCGAGCCGACCGGGGTGGAGCCGGTGAAGGCGATCTTGGCGATGCGCTTGCTCGAGGCCAGCGCCTCGCCGGCCTCGCGACCGAAACCCTGCACCACGTTGAGTACGCCCGGCGGCAGCAGGTCGCCGATGCATTCGAGCAGCACGGTGATGCCCAGCGGCGTCTGCTCGGCGGGCTTGAGGATCACGCAGTTGCCGGCGGCCAGCGCCGGGGCGAGCTTCCAGGCGGCCATCAGGATGGGGAAGTTCCACGGAATGATCTGCCCGACCACGCCCAACGGTTCGTGGAAATGGTAGGCCGCGGTGTGCTCGTCGATCTCCGCCGCCGTGCCTTCCTGTGCGCGGATGCAGCCGGCGAAGTAGCGGAAGTGATCGGCCGCCAGCGGAATGTCGGCGTTCAGCGTCTCGCGCACCGCCTTGCCGTTGTCCCAGGTTTCGGTAATGGCGAGCTTTTCCAGATTGGCTTCGATGCGGTCGGCGATCTTCAGCAGCACCAGTGCGCGCGCCTGCACGCTGGTCTTGCCCCAGGCGTCGGCGGCGGCATGCGCGGCGTCCAGCGCCTTCTCGATGTCGGCGGCATCCGAGCGCGGGAATTCGGCGATCGGCTGGCCGTTGACCGGCGACAGATTGGTGAAGTACTGACCGCCGACCGGCTCGACGAACTGACCGTTGATGTAGTTGCCGTAGCGGGATTTGAACGTGACCAGGGCACCCTCGGTGCCGGGATGGGCGTAACGCATGGTGAGTCTCCGGTTCTTGTCATGGTCGTGGAAAGGACGATCCCTTCAGCCTAGATCAGCTTGCGGCGGTCTGCGACCGGGCTGACATTTGGGGCCGGCACCGGCACCGGCATCGGCGCCGAGCGGCCGATGCGGCGCGGCGCTGTGCTAATCTGCCGCGCAGTTTTCCGGCCCCTGCCGGCCGCCCCGGGCGGGCGTCGCGCAGGCATTGCAGAGGTCTTCAATGCACATCCATATTCTCGGCATCTGCGGCACCTTCATGGGTTCGCTCGCGGTGCTGGCCAAGGAGCTTGGCCATCGCGTCACCGGTTCCGATGCCAACGTCTATCCGCCGATGAGCACGCAGCTCGAAGCCCAGGGCATCGAGCTGATGCAGGGTTACGAACCGGCGCATCTGCAACCCGCACCCGACCTGGTGGTGGTGGGCAACGCGCTGTCGCGCGGCAACCCGGCGGTCGAGTATGTGCTGAACCAGGGCCTGCCCTATGTCTCCGGCCCGCAGTGGCTGGCCGATCACGTGCTGCAGGGGCGCTGGGTACTGGCGGCCGCCGGCACCCACGGCAAGACCACCACCAGCAGCATGCTGGCCTGGGTGCTGGAGCATGCCGGCATGAGCCCGGGCTTTCTGATCGGCGGGGTGCCGCAGAACTTCGGCATCTCCGCGCGCCTGGGCGACACGCCGTTCTTCGTGGTCGAGGCGGACGAGTACGACAGCGCGTTCTTCGACAAGCGCAGCAAGTTCGTCCACTACCGCCCGCGCACCGCGATCCTGAACAATCTGGAATTCGACCACGCGGATATCTTTCCGGATCTTGCGGCCATCGAGCGGCAGTTCCACCATCTGGTGCGCACCGTGCCGGGTCAGGGGCTGATCATTCACCCCGAGTCGGAAACGGCGCTCAAGCGGGTGATCGGCATGGGCTGCTGGACGCCGGTGCAGACCACCGGCGAGGGCGGCCAGTGGCAGGCCCGGCTGCTCAGCGCGGACGGTTCGCGCTTCGAGGTGAGCTTCGACGGCGCCGTGCAGGGCGTGGTGGAGTGGGAGCTGACCGGCCGACACAACGTCAACAACGCGCTGGCCACGCTGGCGGCGGCGCGGCATGTCGGCGTGGTGCCGGAACTGGGGATTGCCGGGCTGTGCACCTTCAAGAGTGTCAAGCGGCGCATGGAAAAGGTCGCCGAGGTCAACGGCGTGACCATCTACGACGACTTCGCCCATCACCCGACTGCGATCGCCACCACCCTCGACGGCCTGCGCAAGCAGGTCGGCACGACGCCGATCATCGCCATCATCGAACCGCGCTCGAACTCGATGAAGCTCGGCGCGCATCGCGAAGGGCTGGCTGAGTCCGTTGCGCTGGCCGACCAGGCGATCTGGTACGCGCCGCCGAACCTTGGCTGGGACCTGGCCGCGACGGTCGCCGGCTCGCCGGTTGCGACCACGGTCTGCGATTCGCTGGAGGCGATCATTGCCAAGGTCAAGGCCGATGCCGCACCGGGTACCCAGGTGGTGGTGATGAGCAATGGCGGGTTTGGCGGGTTGCACGACAAGTTGGCCGCCGCACTGGCGTAACGCTGGTTGGTGGGCTGAAGCCCACCCTACCCACGCCCCGTAGGGTGGGCTTCAGCCCACCAGGAACATCACGTAACAGGACAGGCACAACGAATGAACGGACCGGAACGCATCACCCTGGCCATGACCGGCGCCTCCGGCGCGCAGTACGGTCTGCGCCTGCTCGATTGCCTGGTGCAGGAAGACCGCGAGGTGCACTTCCTCATCTCCAAGGCCGCGCAGCTGGTGATGGCCACCGAGACCGACGTGGTGCTGCCGGCCAAGCCGCAGGCCATGCAGGCGTTCCTGTCCGAGTACACCGGCGCGGCGGCGGGGCAGATCCGCGTGTTCGCCAAGGAAGACTGGATGGCCCCGCCGGCCTCCGGCTCGGGCGCGCCGACCGCCATGGTGGTCGTGCCCTGTTCCACCGGCACGCTGTCGGCGATTGCCACCGGCGCCTGCAACAACCTGATCGAGCGCGCCGCCGACGTCACGCTCAAGGAGCGCCGCCAGCTGATCCTGGTGCCGCGCGAGGCGCCGTATTCGAGCATCCATCTGGAGAACATGCTCAAGCTGTCGAACCTGGGCGCGGTAATCCTGCCGGCCTCACCAGGCTTCTATCATCAGCCGCAGACGATCGACGATCTGGTGGATTTCGTCGTCGCGCGCATCCTCAACCTGCTCAACATCCCGCAGGACATGCTGCCGCGCTGGGGCGAGCACCACATCGTCAGTGATGACTGAGATGCTCGGTCGAACGCTGCTGTCCTTGCTCACCCTGACGCTGCTCGGCGGCTGTGCGACCGTGCGCACGCTGGATGCCGCCAAGCCCGGCGCGCCGATCATCTATTCCGGCACGCGCCTGGATTGGTACAGCCTTCATGGCGGCTGTTGCCCGCTGGAGCGCTTCGGCGCCGAGGCGCCACGGCATGCGGCGCTCGACCTGCCGGCCAGCGCGGTAATGGACACGCTGCTGCTGCCATTCGCGGTGGCGACCGAGCTGGGTATCGGCCTGGGTGTGCGCGGCGGTCTCTGAGGTGTAACTGATCCAGGTCCAGGCCGGTTGATGGCGCGACAGGCATAATCCGGCCGAACGCCCTTGGTGCAAGGAGAGCAGGAGTGAAAGAGCAGGCCCAGTTCCACATGAGCTACTGGTTGATCGCCATCCTGGCCTTCATCGGTATCCAGTACTTGCTGTCGGCGCAGCAGGAGATCGCCACCATCCCCTACAGCGAATTCGAGCAGCATCTCAAGGATGGTCGCGTCGAGTCGCTGGCGATTACCGAGCGGCGCATCGAGGGCACGCTCAAGCAGCCGCTGCCGGGCGGTCAGCGCCGCTTCATCGCCAATCGCGTCGAGCCGCAGCTGGCCGAGCATCTGCAGCAGTTTCCGGTGCGCTACACCGGCAAGGTGGAAAGCACGCTGATGCGCGACCTGCTGTCGTGGATCGTCCCGGCGGCGCTGTTCTTCGGTATCTGGCTGTTCCTGCTGCGGCGCATCGGCAGCGGCATGGGCGGTGGCGGCATGATGCAGATCGGCAAGAGCAAGGCGCGGGTCTACGTCGAGACCGACATGAAGGTGAGCTTCGCCGATGTCGCCGGCGTCGACGAGGCCAAGGACGAACTGAAGGAGATCATCGATTTCCTGCGCGATCCGCAGAGCTACGGCCGTCTCGGCGGACGCATGCCCAAGGGCGTGCTGCTGGTCGGCCCGCCGGGTACCGGCAAGACGCTGCTGGCGCGCGCCGTGGCCGGCGAGGCGCGGGTGCCGTTCTTCTCCATTTCCGGTTCGGAGTTCGTCGAGCTGTTCGTCGGTGTCGGCGCGGCGCGGGTGCGCGATCTGTTCGAGCAGGCGCGCGCGCAGGCGCCGGCGATCATCTTCATTGACGAGCTGGACGCCCTCGGCCGCGCCCGCGGTGCCGGGCCGCTGTCCGGCGGGCATGATGAGAAGGAGCAAACGCTCAACCAGCTGCTGGTGGAGATGGACGGCTTCGACACTTCCAGTGGGCTGGTGCTGCTGGCGGCCACCAACCGCCCGGAAATCCTCGATCCGGCGCTGCTGCGTGCCGGCCGTTTCGACCGCCAGGTGCTGGTGGACCGGCCGGACAAGATTGGCCGGGTGCAGATTCTCCATGTGCACCTGAAGAAGTCGAAGCTGGGCGCCGATGTCGATCCGCAGGCTATCGCTGCGCTGACGCCGGGCTTCACTGGCGCCGATCTGGCCAACCTGGTCAACGAGGCGACGCTGCTGGCGACCCGGCGCAATGCCGAGGCGGTGGGCATGGAGGATTTCAACGCCGCCATCGAGCGCATCGTCGCCGGCCTGGAGAAGCGCAACCGCCTGCTTAACCCGCGCGAGCGCGAGATCGTCGCCTACCACGAGATGGGCCATGCGCTGGTGGCGATGGCGCTGCCGGGCGTCGATCCGGTGCACAAGGTGTCGATCATTCCGCGCGGCATGGGGGCGCTGGGCTACACCATCCAGCGGCCGACCGAGGACCGCTTCCTGATGACCCGCGAGGAACTGGAGAACAAGATGGCCGTGCTGCTCGGCGGGCGCGCCGCCGAGTGGCTGGTGTTCAGTCATCTGTCCACCGGCGCGGCGGACGATCTGGCGCGCGTCGCCGACATCGCCCGCGCGATGGTCACGCGCTACGGCATGTCCAGGCGCCTCGGCCACCTGGCGCTGGAGCGCGAGCCCAATTCGTTTCTCGGCAGCGAGGCGCTGCTCGGCCTGAAGCCGCAGCACGATTACGCGGAAAGCACCGCGACGGCGATCGATGAGGAGGTGCAGGAGCTGGTGCAGTCCGCCTTCCAGCGCAGCCTGACGCTGCTCGAGGCGCGACGCGAACTGCTCGAACGCTGTGCCCGCCAGTTGCTGCAGCAGGAAACACTGGATGCCGAGGCGCTGCGCGCGCTGAGCGCCGCGCAGCCGGTCGCCTAGCGCGCCAGCCGGGGCGGTCGCTCAGCCGGTCCGGCCTCGGGCATGTTGCGCCAGCGCCCACTCGACATGCTCGCGCACCAGCTCGGAAGGATCGTCACGCCGCGCCTCGAGCGCCTCCAGCACCGGAATGCTCGACGGCGCATTGCCAAGGCCCACCGCCAGGTTGCGCAACCAGCGCTCGTAACCGGCGCGGCGCAGCGGTGAGCCTTCGGTGCGGCTGAGAAATTCCTCTTCGCTCCAGCGGAACAGTACCGCCAGGTCGGCGTTGTCCAGGCTGTGGCGCGGCTGGAAATCATGCTGCTCGGTCGGCCGCGCGAAGCGGTTCCACGGACAGACGATCTGGCAGTCGTCGCAGCCGAACACGCGGTTGCCGATCTTGTCGCGCAGCTCGACCGGGATCGGCCCTTTCAGCTCGATGGTCAGGTAAGAGATGCAGCGCCGCGCATCCAGCAGCCGCTCGCCGACGAATGCCTCGGTCGGGCAAACGTCCAGGCAGGCGTGGCAGCTGCCGCAGTGATCGCGTGTCACCGGCTCGTCGACCGGCAGGGCGATGTCGACGAACAGCTCGCCGAGGAAGAACCAGCTGCCGGCCTTGCGGTTGAGCAGCAGGGTGTTCTTGCCGATCCAGCCGAGTCCGGCCTGTTGTCCGGCGGCCTTTTCCAGCACCGGCGCGCTGTCGACGAACGCGCGAAAACCCAGCGGGCCGACCACCTGCTGGATGCGTTCGGCCAGCTGCTGGATGCGCTTGCGGATCAGCTTGTGGTAGTCGCGACCCAGTGCATAGCGCGAGACATAGGCCTTCTCCGGGCTGGCCAGCTGCTGGGTCATGCGCGTGTCGCCGGGCAGGTAATCCATGCGCAGCGAAATCACCCGCAGCGTGCCCGGCACCAGCTCGTCCGGCCGCGAACGCTTGCTGCCGTGCGCGGCCATGTAATCCATCTCGCCCTGATAGCCGGCCGCCAGCCAGGCATCCAGGTGCGCTTCATGCTCGCCGAGGTCGACGCCGGTGATGCCGACCTGCTGGAAGCCGAGCTCGCGGCCCCACTCCTTGATGGACTGGGCGAGGGCGGCGGCGTCGAGAGCGGGGCTGGGCATCGGGGGGCTGGGCATCGGAGAGTACGGCGGCGTGGCGGGCGGGTGCGTATAATTCTGCCAGACATTCCGCCGCGATGATCCCAGCAACGATGACCGATTCCCTGCCCGTCGCCCTGTACACCGCCGCCCAGGTGCGCGAACTCGATGCGCGCCTGATCGCCGGCGGCACCCCCGGTTTCGAGCTGATGCAGCGTGCCGCCCATGCCGCCTGGCGCGCCCTGCGCCGACGCTGGCCCGATGCCGGGGCTGTCACCGTGCTGGCCGGGCGTGGCAACAATGCCGGTGACGGCTATCTCGTCGCGGCATTGGCGCAGCGCGCCGGCTGGCAGGTGCGGGTGCTGGGGGTGGGCGATGTCCAGGCCTTGCAGGGCGATGCCGCGCAGGCGCTGGCCGAAGCACGAGGGTGCGGTGTGAGTATCGAGCCCTGGCATGCCGCGGTGGCGCTGCAGGGCGTGTTGGTGGATGCGCTGCTCGGGACGGGTATTTCCGGCGCCGTGCGTGAGCCCTATGCTGGCGCGATCGCGACGATCAACGCCAGCGGCCTGCCGGTGCTGGCCATCGATCTGCCCAGCGGACTCTGCGCCGATACCGGACAGGTGCTCGGGCAGGCGGTGCGTGCCGATCTGAGTGTCACCTTCATCGGTCTCAAGCTCGGCTTGTTCACTGCCGAGGGCCCTGATCGCGTCGGCACGCTGGTGTTCGACGATCTGCAGGCCGATCCGGGAATCGTCGCGCAGGTGGCGAGCGAGGCTGTACGTCTCGATCACGGCTCGCTGGCGCGGATCGCGCCGCGTGCGCCTACCGCGCACAAGGGCAGCTTCGGTCAGGTGCTGGTGATCGGCGGCGATCTGGGCACCGGCGGCGCGGCCTTGCTCAGCGCCGAGGCGGCATTGCGTGGCGGCGCCGGCATGGTGAGCCTGGCGACCCGACCGGAGCATGTCACCGCTTCGCTGGTGCGTCGCCCGGAGATCATGTGCAGCGGGGTCGAGTCGACCTATAGCCTGACGACGCTGGTCGAGCGCGCCGATGTATTGGTGGTCGGCCCCGGGCTTGGTCAGGCGCCGTGGGGGCGCAGTCTGCTGTCGCTGGCGGCGCAGTGCGGGCTGCCGCAGCTGTGGGACGCCGATGCGCTGAACCTGCTGGCGGCCGGCGGCGTCCAACTGCCGACCGGCTGCGTGATCACGCCGCATCCGGGCGAGGCGGCGCGGTTGCTGCAATGTACGGTCGCCGAGGTACAGGTCGATCGTCCGGCAGCAGCGCGCGAGCTGGCCCGGCGTTATGCCTGCGTGGCGCTGCTCAAGGGCGCCGGCACGCTGATCGCCGCACCGGACGGACGGCTGGCGCTGTGCGACCGCGGTCATCCGGCGATGGCCAGTGCCGGCCTCGGTGATGTGCTGGCCGGTGTCATCGGCGCCTTGCTGGCGCAGGACCTGGCGCCCTTCGACGCGGCCTGCCTGGGCGCCTGGCTGCATGCTGCGGCCGGCGAGCGTCTCGGTGAGCAGGGGCGGGGCCTGGCCGCCGCCGATCTGCTTCCCGTGATCCGTCAGTTGCTCGAGGGGCAGTCGCCATGCCTGAAGTGACGCTGTACGCCGAAGACGAGTCGGCCATGCTCGCGTTGGGCGCGCGGATCGCGCAGGCGACCGGTGGGCGCGGGGTCATTTATCTGCACGGCGATCTCGGCGCCGGCAAGACCACGCTGTCGCGCGGGCTGATCCGCGGCTTCGGCCACGAGGGCAAGGTCAAGAGTCCGACCTTCACCCTGGTCGAGCCTTACGAGATCGGCGACGTGCGGGTGTTCCACTTCGATCTATACCGACTGGTCGACCCCGAGGAACTGGAATTTCTCGGCATTCGCGACTATTTCGAGGGGGACGCGCTGTGCCTGGTCGAGTGGCCGGAGCGCGGTGCCGGCGTTTTGCCAAAGGCCGACCTGGACATTACCATTACGCCGCATGGGGCCGGCCGTATGCTGCGCCTGTCGCCGCGGGGCGAACGCGGTGACACCTGGTGCGTCGTCCTGACCGCCGGAAATCAATGAAACGCATGAGGTTGGGTATGCGCATACGCGCGCTGGTTAGCGGTTTGGCGATCCTGCTGGCTGCCGTGCAGGTTTTCGCTGCCACCGACGTGCAAAGCGTGCGCCTGTGGCGCGCACCGGACAACACGCGGCTGGTGTTCGACCTGTCGGGGCCGGTGAAGCACAACGTCTTCACGCTCGAGGCGCCGCACCGCATCGTCATCGATGTCACCGACGCCACGCTCAAGGCGCAGTTCGACCAGCTGGCCCTGCAGAACACGCCGGTCGCCGCCTTGCGCGCCGGGCAGCACGACGCGGACACGCTGCGCGTGGTGATCGACCTCAAGGCGCCCGTCTCGCCGAAGAGCTTCACTCTGGCTCCGAACCAGCAGTACGGGCATCGTCTGGTGGTCGACCTGTTCGACCAAGGCGCAGCCGCGCCCGTCGCCCGGGTGCCGGCCAACAGTGCGCCCGCCAAACCGGTGCCGCCGGTGTCGCCGACGCTGCCCGCGGTCAAGTTGCCGGTGTCGCCGGGCGGCAAGCGTGACGTGGTCATTGCCATCGATGCCGGTCACGGCGGCGAGGACCCGGGCGCCATCGGCCCGGGCAAGATCTACGAGAAGACCGTGGTGCTGCAAATCGCCAAGGAGCTGCAACGGCAGATCAATGCCGAGAAGGGCTTCCGCGCCGAGCTGGTGCGCACCGGCGACTACTTCATTCCGCTGCGCAAGCGCACCGAAATCGCTCGCCGGAAGGGTGCCGATCTGTTCGTCTCGGTGCATGCCGACGCCGCGCCGCGCTCGTCGGCGTACGGCGCTTCGGTATTCGCCCTGTCCGACCGCGGCGCCACCTCCGAGACGGCGCGCTGGCTGGCCGACAGCGAGAACCGTTCGGACCTGATCGGCGGCGCCGGCAATGTCAGCCTCGACGACAAGGACCAGATGCTCGCCGGCGTGCTGCTGGACCTGTCGATGACCGCCTCGCTGTCTTCCAGCCTCAACGTCGGGCAGAAGGTGCTGAGCAACATGGGCCGCATCACGCCGCTGCACAAGCGCCGCGTCGAGCAGGCCGGCTTCATGGTGCTGAAGTCGCCGGACATCCCCTCGATCCTGGTCGAGACCGGCTTCATCTCCAACCCATCCGAGGCGCGCAAGCTGCAGACGGCCAGCCATCAGCAGTCGCTGGCGCGCTCGATCCACAGCGGCGTGCGGCAGTTCTTCCACGAAAATCCGCCGCCGGGCACTTATGTCGCCTGGCTGCGTGACGCCGGCAAGCTCGCCATCGGTCCGCGCGAGCATGTGGTGCGCTCCGGCGAGAGCCTGGCGCTGCTCGCCGAGCGCTATCAGGTCAGCCTGGCCGCGCTGCGCAGCGCCAATCAGATGCGCAACGACACCATCAAGGTCGGTCAGACGCTCAGCATCCCGGCCACCACGCTGGCCTCCCAGCCATGAGCGTGACGCCTCGCATCCAGCTGCTGAGCCCGCGGCTGGCGAACCAGATCGCCGCTGGCGAAGTAGTCGAGCGGCCGGCCTCGGTGATCAAGGAGCTGCTGGAGAACAGCCTGGATTCCGGCGCGACGCGCATCGAGGTGGATGTCGAGCAGGGCGGGGTCAAGCTGCTGCGCGTGCGCGACGACGGCTGTGGCATCCCAGCGGACGACCTGCCGCTGGCCCTGGCGCGCCATGCGACCAGCAAGATCCGTGATCTGGAAGACCTCGAGCGGGTAATGAGTCTGGGTTTTCGCGGCGAGGCGCTGGCCTCGATCAGCTCCGTCTCGCGCCTGACGCTGACCTCGCGCACGGTCGAAGCCGCTGAGGCCTGGCAGGTGGAAACCGAAGGCCGCGAGATGGAGGCGCGGGTGCAGCCGGCGGCGCATCCGGTCGGCACCTCGGTGGAAGTGCGTGACCTATTCTTCAATACGCCGGCGCGGCGCAAGTTCCTGCGCACCGAGAAGACCGAGTTCGACCATCTGCAGGAAGTGATCAAGCGTCTGGCGCTGGCGCGTTTCGATGTCGCTTTCCACCTGCGCCACAACGGCAAGGCGGTACTGGCGCTGCACCAGGCAAGCGACGACGCGGCGCGCGCGCGGCGGGTGGCGGCAGTATGCGGGGCGGCGTTTCTCGAGCAGGCGCTGCCGGTCGAGATCGAGCGCAACGGCCTGCGCCTGTGGGGCTGGGTCGGTCTGCCGACGTTCTCGCGCAGTCAGGCCGATCTGCAGTACTTCTATGTCAACGGCCGCATGGTGCGTGACAAGCTGGTCGCCCACGCGGTGCGCCAGGCCTATCGCGATGTGCTGTTCAACGGCCGGCATCCGACGTTCGTGCTGTTCCTCGATGTCGATCCGGCGGTGGTGGACGTCAACGTGCACCCGACCAAGCACGAGGTGCGCTTTCGCGACAGCCGCATGGTGCATGACTTCCTCTATGGCACGCTGCACCGCGCGCTGGGCGACGTGCGCCCCGAAGACCAGTTGGCGGCGCCGGCCAGCGTGACATCGGTGAGCCCGCTCAGCGGTGCGGCCGCTGGCGAGTTCGCCGGGCAGAACGAGATGAGCCTGTCGACCAGCGTGCCTGAACGCGCGCCGGGCGAAGCGCCAGCGTGGCGCGGTGCCGGGGCTGGCTATCAGATGCAGCGTCCGGCCTCCGGCGGCCATACCGCCGAGGCCCAGGGTGCCTATCGGGAGTTCTTCGCCCCGCTACCGGAAGCCGGCCCCGCGCCGTTGCCGGCCAGCCAGGACGATGTGCCGCCGCTGGGCTATGCGCTGGCGCAGCTCAAGGGCATCTACATCCTGGCGGAGAACGCCCAGGGCATGGTGCTGGTGGACATGCACGCCGCCCACGAGCGCATCACCTATGAGCGTCTGAAAACCGCGATGGCCAGCGAGGGCCTGCGCGGCCAGCCGCTGCTGGTGCCCGAGTCCATCGCCGTGAGTCAGCGCGAGGCCGATTGCGCCGAAGAACACGGCCAGTGGTTCCAGAAGCTCGGCTTCGAGTTGCAGCGCCTGGGCCCCGAAACCCTGGCGATCCGCCAGACGCCGGCGCTGCTCAAGCAGGCCGAGGCGACTCGGCTGGTGACCGATGTGCTGGCCGATCTGCTCGAATACGGCACCAGCGACCGCATCCAGGCGCATCTGAACGAGCTGCTGGCAACGATGGCCTGCCACGGCGCGGTGCGTGCCAATCGTCGCCTGACGCTACCGGAGATGAATGCCCTGCTGCGCGACATGGAGCAGACCGAGCGTAGCGGCCAGTGCAACCACGGCCGCCCGACCTGGACGCAGCTGGGCATGGACGAACTGGACCGGCTGTTCCTGCGCGGGCGCTAGTCCTGGCTGCACCCGCGCACGACGAGCAGCTTGCAGCTTGCAGCTTGCAGCTTGAAACTATGCCGCCCCTCGCCGCGAGCCCGCCGATGTCCCGCCTGCCTCCCGCCATCTTCCTGATGGGCCCCACCGCCTCCGGCAAGACCGATCTTGCGCTGGAGCTGGCGCGTGTACTGCCCTGTGAGCTGATCAGTGTCGACTCGGCGCTGGTCTATCGCGGCATGGACATCGGTACCGCCAAGCCTTCCCGTGAGGTGCTGGCCACCTATCCGCATCGTCTGGTGGATATTCTCGACCCGGCGCAGAGCTACTCGGCAGCGGAATTCAGCGCCGACGCGCTGGCGGCGATGGCGGAAATCACCGCGGCGGGCCGCATTCCGCTGCTGGTCGGCGGCACCATGCTGTATTTCAAGGCGCTGCGCGATGGCCTGGCCGACATGCCGGCGGCCGATGCGCAGGTGCGCGCCGAGCTGGAGGCGCTGGCCGCGCAGGAAGGCTTGCCGGCGCTGCATCGCATGCTTGCCGAAATCGATCCGCAGTCGGCGGCGCGCATCCATCCCAACGATCCGCAACGGCTGGTGCGTGCGCTGGAGGTCTATCGCGTCAGCGGATTGACCATGAGCGAGCATCGCGCCCGACAATGCGCGCAAAAAGCTGCCGCGGGCGCGCCTGGCGCGGGCGTCTTGCCTTATACTGTCGCGCACTTGTCCATCGCTCCGGCACAGCGGTCGGTTCTGCATCAGCGCATCGAGCAACGTTTCCTTCGCATGGTTGAACAGGGCTTTATCGAAGAAGTCGAAGCCCTGCGTTGCCGTGGCGATCTGCACGCCGGGTTGCCGTCGATCCGGGCGGTGGGCTATCGGCAAGTATGGGACTACCTGGATGGAAACCTGTCCAGGGACGAGATGATTCAGCGCGGCATCATCGCGACCCGGCAACTGGCCAAGCGGCAGTTCACCTGGCTGCGTGGCTGGGGCGAAGTTGACTGGCTGGACAGCCTGTCACGCGACAATCTGCCGCGAGCATTGAAATACCTGCAATCGCTCTCCATATTGAGCTGACACTGCAAATTGACCGTCTATTCTCAGGCAAGTGGATCGTCGGTTTATCCAGAAATTATTGAATTAAAGATCCTCTAAGGAGTGCGGCACATGTCAAAAGGGCATTCGCTACAAGACCCTTACCTCAATACACTGCGTAAGGAACGCGTTCCGGTTTCCATCTATCTGGTCAACGGCATCAAGCTGCAGGGCCAGATCGAGTCCTTCGACCAGTTCGTCATTCTTCTCAAGAACACCGTCAGCCAGATGGTCTACAAGCATGCGATCTCGACGGTCGTGCCGGGTCGTCCGGTGCGCCTGCCGGCCGCGGGTGACGCCGAGCAATCCGAGTCGGACAACGACTAAGGTAGGCGTCTTTGTTCTTCGAACGTCCCGGTGGTGGGGAACGGGCCATTCTGGTTCATCTGGAGGGCCAGGACCCCGCGGCGCGCGAGGATCCCCAGGAGTTTCAGGAACTGGCCCGCTCGGCAGGCGCCGAGCGGGTCGGTTTCGTCACGGTGAGCCGGCATCAGCCATCGGCGAAGTTTCTGATCGGCACCGGCAAGGTCGAAGAGCTGCGCGATCTCGTCCATGAGGGCGAGGTCGAGCTGGTGATCTTCAATCACACGCTGACCCCCAGTCAGGAGCGCAACCTGGAGCGCGTCCTGGAATGCCGCGTACTCGATCGCACTGGCCTGATTCTCGATATCTTCGCTCAGCGCGCGCGTACCCACGAAGGCAAGCTGCAGGTCGAGCTGGCACAGCTCGAGCATATGAGCACACGCCTGGTTCGTGGCTGGACTCACCTTGAACGGCAGAAAGGCGGTATCGGTCTGCGCGGTCCGGGCGAGACTCAGCTGGAAACCGACCGGCGCCTGCTGCGGGTACGCATCCGCCAGATCAAGCAGCGCCTGGAGAAGGTGCGTGGGCAGCGCGAGCAGGCGCGGCGCGGGCGCAAGCGCGCCGACATCCCTTCGGTTTCGCTGGTCGGCTACACCAACGCCGGCAAGTCCACGCTGTTCAATGCGCTCACGGAGGCCGAGGTCTACGCAGCCAACCAGCTGTTCGCCACGCTCGATCCGACGCTGCGACGCCTGGAACTGCCGGATGTCGGGCCGGTAATCCTGGCGGACACGGTGGGTTTCATTCGTCACCTGCCGCACAAGCTGGTCGAGTCGTTTCGCGCGACGCTGGAGGAATCCAGCAATGCCGATCTGCTGCTGCACGTGATCGACGCCCATGAGCCTGAGCGCGATCAGCAGATCGAGCAGGTTCTGGCCGTGCTGGCGGAGATCGGCGCCGACGAGTTGCCCGTCCTGGAGATCTACAACAAGGTCGATCTCATGGAGGGCATCGAGCCGCAAATTCAACGCGATGCTGATGGCAGGCCGCAGCGGGTCTGGGTCTCGGCACGTGACGGCCTGGGGCTGGACCTCTTGCGTCAGGCGATCGCCGAGTTGCTCGGCAACGATCTGTTCGTCGGCACGCTGCGCCTGCCCCAGCGCCTGGGACGCATGCGCGCCCAGCTGTTCGAGCTTGGCGCCGTGCAGGGCGAGAGTCATGACGAGGAGGGTGGTAGTCTGCTTGACGTGCGCTTGCCGCGGGCCGAACTGCATCGGCTGCTCAGTCGCGAAGGGCAGCAACCGACGGAATTTCTGGAGCAACACACTTTGCAATAAAGCCCGGGCGGCGATCTGGCCGCTTGTTACAGGCTTTCGGTAGCATTGGTGGGTGCGCCACGAGGCGCGTCTTTAGCTTTATCTGAATGGAGAGCGCTATGGCTTGGAATGAGCCGGGTGGCAACTCGAATAACCAGGATCCCTGGGGTGGCGGCGGTGGCGGTGGTCGTCGCGGCGGCGATCAGAAGGGACCGCCCGATCTCGACGAGGCCTTCCGCAAGCTGCAGGACAGCCTCAACGGCATGTTCGGTGGCAAGAAGCGCGGCAGTGGTGGTGGAAACAGCGGTGGTGGTCGTCGCGGCGGCTTCGGCCTGGTCTGGGTTTCGCTCGTGGTCCTGCTGGCGGTATGGCTGTTCAATGCCGTCTATATCGTCGACGAACAGGAGCAGGCGGTGGTGCTGCGCTTCGGCAAGTACCATGAAACCGTCGGGCCGGGTCTGAATCTCTACTTCCCGCCGATCGACCGCAAATTCCAGGAAAACGTCACGCGCGAGCGCTCCTACAGCAAGCAGGGGCAGATGCTCACCGAGGATGAAAACATCATCGAGGTGCCGTTGACCGTTCAGTACAAGATCAGCGACCTGCAGTCGTTCGTGCTCAACGTCGACCAGCCCGAGGTGAGCCTGCAGCACGCCACCGACAGTGCGGTGCGTCATGTGGTCGGTTCGACCGCGATGGATCAGGTGCTGACCGAGGGCCGCGAGGCGATGGCCGGCGAGGTGAAGGAGCGCCTGCAGCGTTTCCTCGACAACTACGGCACCGGCATCATCGTGACGCAGGTGAACCTGCAGAGTGCGGCTGCGCCGCGCGAGGTCCAGGAGGCCTTCGACGACGTGATTCGTGCCCGCGAGGACGAGCAGCGCGAGAAGAACCAGGCTGAATCCTATGCCAACGGCGTCATTCCCGAGGCGCGCGGCCAGGCCCAGCGCATGCTGGAGGAGGCCAGCGGTTATCGTGATGCGGTGATTTCCCGCGCCGAGGGTGAGGCCGATCGCTTCTCCAAGCTGCTGGTTGAATACAGCAAGGCGCCCGAGGTCACGCGTGAGCGTCTGTATCTGGAAACCATGCAGGAAGTCATGAGCAACACCAGCAAGGTCATGGTGACCGGCGAGAGCGGGCAGAACAATCTGCTCTACCTGCCGCTGGACAAGATGATCAACAGCCGTGGCACCGCCGCGCCGGCCGGGCAGGCCACGGGTGCAGCCGGCCAGCCGACGCGGCTGCCGCCGGAACTGGATCCGCGTGAAGTTCGTACGAGGGAGAGTCGCTGATGAGCAATAAGTCCCTTGTGGCGCTGATCGTGGGTGTGGTGCTGGCCCTGGTGCTGTGGAACAGCTTCTACATCGTCTCGCAGACCGAGCGTGCGGTACTGCTGCGTTTCGGCCGTATCGTCGAGCCCGATGTGAAGCCAGGTCTGCACATGAAGATTCCGTACGTGAACAGCGTGCGCAAGTTTGATGCACGCCTGATGACGCTGGATTCGACGACGTCGCGTTTCCTTACCCTGGAGAAGAAGGCATTGATGGTCGATGCCTACGCCAAGTGGCGGGTCGCCGATGCCGAGCGTTTCTATACCGCGACATCGGGCATGAAGCAGATCGCCGACGAGCGCCTGGCCCGTCGACTGGAAGCGGCATTGCGCGACCAGTTCGGCAAGCGCACCTTACACGAGGCGGTATCCGGCCAGCGCGACGAGCTGATGGGGCAGGTGACCAACAGCCTCAATCGCGCCGTGCAGAAGGAGTTGGGCATCGAGGTGGTGGATGTGCGGGTCAAGGGCATCGATCTGCCGCGCGAGGTGAATCGCAGCGTGTTCGAGCGCATGAGTTCCGAGCGTGAGCGCGAGGCCCGCGAGCACCGTGCGAAAGGCAAGGAGCTGGCCGAGGGTATTCGCGCCGACGCCGATCGCCAGCGTCGTGTATTGCTTGCCGAGGCGTTCCGCGAGGCGGAAGAGCTGCGCGGTGAGGGCGATGCGCGCGCGGCGGCGATCTATGCGGATGCCTATGGTCAGAACAAGGAATTCTATTCTTTCTACCGCAGCCTGCAGGCCTACCGCGAAAGCTTCTCCAGCAAGGAAGATGTGCTGGTGCTGGACCCCAAGAGCGATTTCTTCCGCTATCTGGAACAGTCCCGCTAAGCCATCGCGAGGTTCACCCGGCGGCCGATGCTGGTCGCCGGGTGACCCACCGGGAAAACATTGCTATGATCCGCCAGCCGGGAAAAACCCGGCTTTTTTGCGTCTGCACCCACGGGAGCGGACGATCTCCGGGCATGGACCACCATGCCACTCCCCTTGCGGGGCCTGGCGCTGATGTCAGGGTTTGAACAGAACTGCACGCGACCGATGGCCAGCCTCGACGGCAGCCCGGTTTTCGTCTGCTTGACTAGGCTTGCCGTATCGAGAGGTGATTGGCGAAATGGCAACGGTAGACCGCTGGCTGCTGCCAGATGGCATCGAAGAGGTGCTGCCGCCCGAGGCTGCACGTATCGAGACCGCACGGCGTCGCGTGCTGGATCTGTTCCAGCGCTGGGGTTACGAGCTGGTCATAACGCCTCATGTTGAATTCCTCGAATCGCTGCTGACTGGTTCCGGCCAGGATCTCGATCTGCGCACCTTCAAGGTCACCGACCCGCTGTCCGGGCGGCAGATGGGCCTGCGTGCCGATATCACCCCGCAGGTGGCGCGAGTCGACGCGCACACGCTGCGCCGCGAGGGGCCGAGCCGCCTGTGTTACGCCGGCAGCGTGCTGCACGCCAAGCCGCAGGCGCTGGCGACTTCGCGTAGTCCAATCCAGCTCGGGGCCGAGTTGTATGGCGATGGCAGTGCGTCGAGCGACATCGAGGTCATCAGCCTGATGCTGGAGATGCTGGAGTTCGCCGAGGTGCCTGACGTGCACATGGACCTCGGGCATGTCGGCATCTATCGCGGCCTTGCCCGTGCGGCCGGGCTGGTGGGCGAGGCCGAGCAGCGGCTGTTCGATGCGCTGCAGCGCAAGGCGATGGACGAAATCGAGTGCCTGACCGCGGCGCTGGAGCCGGCGCTGGCCGGCATGCTGCGTGCGCTGGCCCGCCTGTGCGGCGGGCGCCAGGTACTGGATGCGGCTCAGGTCGCGCTGACGGAGGCGCCGAGCGAGGTTCGCCAGGCGCTGCAGGCGCTGATTCGCATTGCCGACCAACTGGCGGCGCGTTACCCGCAAATACCGCTTTACTTCGATCTGGGCGAGTTGCGCGGCTACCACTACCACACCGGTGTCGTCTTTGCGGTGTTCGTCCCTGGCGTCGGCCAGTCGATTGCCCAGGGTGGCCGCTATGATGACATCGGCGCCGATTTCGGCCGGGCGCGCCCGGCCACCGGCTTCTCGACCGACCTGAAGACGCTGGTGAGCCTGGGCAATGCTGACCTGACAACGCCGGCCAGCGGCATCTGGGCGCCGCACAGTGACGATCCGGCGCTCTGGCAGGCGGTCTGCCGCCTGCGTCGCGATGGTGAGCGTGTGGTGCAGGCTCTCGACGGCCAGGCGGCTGACGCTGCCGCGGCGCTGGGCTGTGATCGCCAACTGCTGGCCAAAGACAATTCCTGGATCGTGGCGCCGCTGGCGTCCTGACATATGCCGCGATGCGGCCCAGGCTGGTTTCGATTTCTGCCGGTCAATGCCGGTACGCTTCTCCGAAGAGGACAGAGGGTTATGGGTAAGAATGTCGTGGTCCTGGGCACCCAGTGGGGTGATGAGGGCAAGGGCAAGATCGTCGATCTGCTGACTGACCAGGCGGCCGCAGTAGTGCGCTACCAGGGTGGTCACAACGCCGGTCATACCTTGGTGATCGATGGTGAGAAGACCGTGCTGCACCTGATTCCGTCCGGCATCCTGCGTGACAACGTGCAGTGCCTGATCGGCAATGGCGTGGTCGTCGCTCCCGATGCGTTGCTGCGCGAAATCACCAAGCTGGAGGAGAAGGGCGTGCCGGTGCGCGAGCGTCTGCGTATCAGCCCGTCCTGCACCCTGATTCTGCCGTATCACGTCGCGCTGGATCAGGCGCGTGAGGCGTCGCGTTCGGAAGGCAAGATCGGCACCACCGGTCGCGGTATCGGTCCGGCCTATGAAGACAAGGTTGCGCGTCGTGGCCTGCGCATCGGTGATCTGTTCAATCCGGAGCGTTTCGCGGTCAAGCTGCGCGAGTTGCTGGAATACCACAACTTCGTTTTGCAGAGCTTCTACAAGGTCGAGCCGGTCGACTTCCAGAAGACGCTGGACGAGGCGCTGGGCTACGCGCAGGTCCTCAAGCCGCTGATCACCGACGTCACCGCACGGCTGCACGAGCTGCGCAAGCAGGGCGCCTGCATCATGTTCGAAGGTGCGCAGGGTTCGCTGCTGGATATCGACCACGGCACCTATCCGTACGTGACCAGTTCGAGCACCACGGCTGGCGGCACCGCCACCGGTTCGGGCTTCGGTCCGCTGTACCTGGATTACATCCTCGGCATCACCAAGGCCTACACCACTCGCGTCGGTTCCGGCCCGTTCCCCACCGAGCTGTTCGACGACATCGGTGCGCGTCTGGCCGAGCGCGGCCACGAGTTCGGCTCGACCACCGGGCGTGCGCGCCGTTGCGGCTGGTTCGATGCGGTCATCCTGCGGCGCGCCATCGAGATCAACAGCATCTCCGGCATCTGCCTGACCAAGCTCGACGTGCTCGACGGCCTGGATACCATCCGCATCTGCGTCGGCTACAAGGATCGTGATGGCCAGGTGCTGGTCGATGCGCCGACCGATGCCGACAGCTACAACGGCCTGCAGCCGGTCTACGAAGAGATGCCGGGCTGGAGCGAATCGACCGTGGGCGCCAAGAGCCTCGATGAGCTGCCGGCCAATGCGCGTGCCTACATCCTGCGGCTGGAGCAGTTGATCGAGGCGCCGGTGGACATCATTTCCACGGGGCCGGATCGCAACGAGACCATCGTGCTGCGCCACCCGTACGCCTGATCGGCGTCTGCATGGCTATGCCAGGACCGCCTTCGGGCGGTCTTTTGCTATGTGGCTGGCGAGAGGGCGGTGCGCTCGGGGGTGGACCGAAACGAAAAAACCGAGCATAAGCTCGGTTTTTTCTTGAAGAGTGGTGCCCAGGAGAAGACTCGAACTTCCACGGTGTTGCCACCGCTAGGACCTGAACCTAGTGCGTCTACCAATTCCGCCACCTGGGCACATTGCGATGATCGCTCACCGACTTTTTTTGCCGTTTTACCGAACTGAATCGGTCGAAGTCGGCGATCTTCGTTACTGCCTGAAACTCGCATCTGGCGATGCGGGTTTCATTCGAATGATGGTGCCCAGGAGAAGACTCGAACTTCCACGGTGTTGCCACCGCTAGGACCTGAACCTAGTGCGTCTACCAATTCCGCCACCTGGGCACGGGAAACAATATTGCTTGAGCGTTTCCGTGGTACAACATCTGTCAGACATTGTGGGCGCGAACTATACGGGCGAGGTTCGGGGTTGTAAACCCCTGATGCCGAAAAATAATTCAGCCTAAAGCTGCCGCCCGTGGGCATTTCGCGCTTCAATACACTCCATGACGTTACGTCTCGATAATTGAATAGAAAGGTGACCCTTCTTAATGGCCGATTGGCAATCCCTCGATCCCGAGGCCGCTCGTGAAGCGGAAAAGTACGAAAACCCCATTCCCAGCCGTGAGCTGATTCTTCAGCACCTGTCCGAGCGCGGTTCGCCGGCGGCGCGCGAGCAACTGGTCGAAGAGTTCGGCCTGGCTTCCGATGAAGACATCGAGGCTCTGCGCCGCCGACTGCGCGCGATGGAGCGCGACGGTCAGCTGATCTACACCCGGCGCGGGGCCTATGCGCCGGTGGATAAGCTCGATCTGGTCTGTGGCCGGGTCAGCGGTCACCGCGACGGCTTCGGCTTCCTGATTCCCGATGACGGCAGCGACGACCTCTTTCTCGGGCCGGCGCAGATGCGCCTGGTTTTCGATGGCGATCGCTGCCTGGCGCGGGTATCCGGCCTGGATCGGCGCGGGCGTCGCGAGGGAGCGATTGTCGAAGTCATCAGTCGTGCCCATGAAACCATCGTCGGGCGCTATCAGATCGAGAGCGATGTCGGCTTCGTGGTCGCCGACAATCCCAAGATCCAGCAGGAAGTGCTGGTCACACCCGGGCGCGCGCTGAATGCCAAGCCGGGTCAGTTCGTCGAGGTGAAGATCACCCACTGGCCCACGCCGCGCTTCCAGCCGCAGGGCGACATCGTCGAGGTGATCGGCAACTACATGGCGCCGGGCATGGAGATCGACGTGGCGCTGCGCAGCTTCGATATCCCCCATGTGTGGCCCGAGGCGGCGCTCAAGGAAGCGGCGCGGCTCAAGCCCGAGGTGGAAGAGAAGGACAAGCTCAAGCGCGTCGACCTGCGCCATCTGCCCTTCGTCACCATCGACGGCGAGGATGCGCGGGACTTCGACGACGCGGTCTTCTGCGAGAAGCCGGGCGGCTGGAAGCTGCTGACCGGCGGGTTCCGTCTGTACGTCGCGATCGCGGACGTCTCGCACTACGTGAAGGTCGGTTCGGCGCTGGATCACGAAGCCGAGGTGCGCGGCAACTCGGTGTACTTCCCCGAGCGGGTGGTGCCGATGCTGCCCGAGCAGCTGTCCAACGGCCTGTGCTCACTGAATCCGGGCGTGGACCGTCTGGCGATGGTCTGCGAGATCACCCTGAACAAGTCGGGCAAGATGACCGACTACCAGTTCTACGAGGCGGTGATCCACTCCCATGCGCGGCTGACCTACAACAAGGTCAGCGACATGCTCGAGCGCCCCAAATCCGCCGAAGGCAAGCGGCTGGGCGAGGAGTATGCCGAGGTGCTGCCGCATCTCAAGCAGCTCTATGCGCTGTACAAGGTGCTGCTCAAGGCGCGTCACACGCGGGGTGCGATCGACTTCGAGACCCAGGAGACGCGTATCGTCTTCGGCGCCGGGCGCAAGATCGCCGAAATCAAGCCGACCGAGCGCAACGACGCGCACAAGCTGATCGAGGAATGCATGCTGTGCGCCAACGTGGCCACCGCCGCCTTCCTGCAGAAGCACGAGATTCCCGCGCTGTATCGCGTGCATGACGGCCCGCCGCTGGAGCGTCAGGAGAAGCTGCGCGCCTTCCTCGGTGAGTTGGGGCTGAGCCTGCACAAGGGCAAGGAAGGGCCGACGCCCAAGGATTACCAGGCGCTGCTGGAGCACATTCAGGATCGCCCGGATTTTCACGTGATCCAGACGGTCATGCTGCGTTCGCTGAGCCAGGCGGTCTACAGCGCCGATAATCACGGCCACTTCGGCCTGAACTACGAAGCCTATGCCCACTTCACCTCGCCGATCCGGCGCTATCCGGACCTGCTGGTACACCGCGCGATTCGCAGCGTGATCCGTTCGCGGCGCGACACGCCGCACGTGCGGCGCGAGGGGGCGGCGAGCATGCCCAAGGCGCGCATCTACCCCTACGACGAGGCGGCGCTGGAACAGCTCGGCGAGCAGTGTTCGATGACCGAGCGGCGCGCCGACGAGGCCACCCGCGACGTGGTCAACTGGCTCAAGTGCGAGTTCATGCGCGATCGTGTCGGCGAAACGTTCCCCGGCGTGATCACCGCGGTGACCGGGTTCGGCCTGTTCGTCGAACTGACCGATATCTATGTCGAAGGCCTGGTGCACGTCACGGCGATGCCGGGCGACTACTACCACTTCGATCCCCTGCATCATCGCCTCTCCGGCGAGCGCAGCGGGCGCAGTTTCCGTCTCGGCGACAGCGTCGAGGTGCGGGTGATGCGCGTGGATCTGGACGAACGCAAGATCGACTTCGAGCTGATCGGTGGCGGCAGCAAGATCGCCGGCGGGGGCGAGGGCGGTACGCGCAAGGGTGGATCGGGGCGCGGCAAGGCTGCCGATGATCGGCGTCCGGCACGCAGCCAGGAGCCGGCCGATGCCGGCGTACGCAAGAGTCGCGAGTTGAAGAAAGCGCTGCTGGCCGATGCCAAGGGCAAGGCCGGACGCGACCGGGGCGCGGATAAAACCCAGCGTGGCGGGCCGAAGCGCAAGGCTGACGGCAAACCGGCTGCGGGTTCTTCCGGTGCGAGAAAGCGCAAGGCCAAGTCATGAGCGATCTGGAGAAAATCTACGGCCTGCATGCGGTCGAGGCGCTGCTGCGTCACCATCCCCGGCGGGTCAAGCAGGTCTGGCTGGCCGAAGGGCGCGGCGATCCGCGCGTGCAGACGCTGATCGAGCTGGCCGGCCAGGCGCGCGTGCGCGTCGGCCAGTGCGAGCGCCGCGAGATGGATGCCTGGGTCGAGGGTGTGCATCAGGGCGTAGTCGCCGAGGTGAGTCCCAGCCAGGTCTGGGGCGAGGCGATGCTCGACGAGCTGCTCGATCGCGCCGAAGGAGCGCCGCTGCTGCTGGTGCTCGACGGTGTGACCGATCCGCACAATCTCGGCGCCTGCCTGCGCACTGCCGATGCCGCCGGGGCGTTGGCGGTGATCGTGCCGAAGGACAAGTCGGCGACGCTCAACGCCACGGTGCGCAAGGTGGCCTGCGGCGCAGCCGAGGTGATCCCGCTGGTGGCGGTGACCAATCTCGCGCGCTCGCTGGAGAAGCTGCAACAGCGCGGTATCTGGATCGTCGGCACGGCCGGCGAGGCCGAGCAGGAGCTTTACGCGCAGGACCTGACCGGGCCGATCGCACTGGTGATGGGGGCCGAGGGCAAGGGCATGCGCCGGCTGACCCGCGAGCATTGCGACTATCTGGTGCGGCTGCCGATGGCCGGCAGCGTCAGCAGTCTGAACGTGTCGGTCGCTACCGGCGTCTGTCTGTTCGAGGCGCTGCGCCAGCGCAGCGCGGCGGCAGCGCGCGGCTGATCGGCGGCGGCCTCCTGCAGGCCGCCGCACGTTTTTTCACTCCCGGGAAACGCTTGGCCCGTTTCGCGGTCAATGGCTGACCTGTGCCTGGCGGCAGTCAGCGCCTCTATTCCGATCCGCTTGCATCCTGTGACGGCCGCCCGGCCAGGGAATGTCGTACGAGCAATCCAGACAATGACGTCAGGCTCGTATCATGGAGGTCGTATGCAACGCCTGTCCTTTCAAAGTCTGTTCCGGGCTTCTCCGCATGCCTATCTGTTGTTCGATCCGCAGCTGCGGGTCGTGGATGTCAATCCGGCTGCCCTGGCGCTGCTCGGGCGGGCGCATCACGAGCTGAGCGGCCGTCAGCTGGACGAGGCGTTCGCCGGCGATGCGCGCTTCGATGTCGCGGCGCTGCGGGCGTCCTGTGCGCGGGCGCTCGACAGCCGGGCGTGCGATGCGTTGCCGCCGTTCGACGGGAATGAGGTGCATGGTGCAAGGCTGGTGCATACGCCGCTGCTGGACGAGCGTGGCGAGGTCGTGGCGCTGCTGCAATGCCTCGCCTTGCCCGCTGTCGCGGAGCACGAGGAGGGCCGGCATCGCTATCGCCGGCACCTCGAAGAGCTCGTGGACACCACGGCGGAGGAGTTGTCGCGCAGCGAGACGCAGCGTCGGGCTGCAGAGGCGGCCCTGCTGCAGGCGCAGAAGCTGGAGGCGGTCGGCAAGCTGACCGGCGGCATCGCGCACGACTTCAACAACATGCTGCAGGTCATCGGCGGCAACCTGCAGCTGTTGCGCCGCAACCTGGGCGCCGACGAGGCTGCGCTGCGCCGCCTGGATTCCGCGGTCGGCGGTGTCGAGAAGGGCGCGCGCCTGGCCTCGCAGCTGCTGGCCTTTGCCAGTCGCCAGCCGCAGCGGCCGCAGCCGGTGCGGCTCGGCCAGCTCGTCGCGCAGATGCGCGAATTGCTCGAGGGCGCCATTGGTGCCGGGGTGCGTGTCGAGCTCGATGCCGACGAGGCGCTGTGGCCGGTATCGGTCGACATCGGCAACCTGCAGAGCGCGCTCATCCATCTGGCGACCAACGCCCGCGATGCCATGCGCGGTAGCGGACGGCTGCTGGTGCGCTTGCGCAACCGCACGCTGCAGGCCCAGCCGACGACTGGCGACTATGTGCAGCTGAGCGTGATCGACGAGGGCGGCGGCATGGCGCCGGAAGTCGGCGAGCGGGCCTTCGAGCCCTTCTTCACGACCAAGCAGGCCGATAATGCCTCGGGACTGGGGCTAAGCATGGTCTACGGCTTCGTCAAGCAGAGCGGCGGCTTCGTCACGCTGGACAGCGCGGCGGGCAGCGGCACGGCGGTGCACGTCTATCTGCCGCGCAGCGCGGAGGCCGAGCTCGCGACAAGTGTGCCGGCGGTGACGCGGGCGGAGGGGGGGCTGAAGGTGCTGTTCGTCGAGGACGACCCCACGCTGCGCATGCTCACCGGCGAGGTGATCGCCGAACTCGGCCATCAGGTCGTGCTCAGCGAGTCGGCCGAGGACGCGCTCGAGCAACTGGCGAAGCAGCCCTTCGACGTCCTGCTCAGCGATGTCGGTCTGGCTGGCATGAGCGGCCTCGAGCTGGTCCGCCGGGCGCAGCGGCAGTATCCGGGGCTGGCGCTGGTGATCGCCTCCGGCTATGCGGTGGATGCGCGCGAGGAAGGCATCGACTCGCTGCGGGTCATGCTCAAGCCCTACGACATCCAGCAGGTGCGCGAGCTGCTGGACACCATCGCGCGCGAGCGCGGCCACGCCGGAACGGCTGGTTAAATATTCACCACTTCGCCTTGCGCCGCTGCAGGCCCTTCTCTAGAATGGCGCCCCTTGCCCGCACGGCAGGCGCTCGCGCGCCTTCGTGCCGGCAAGGTCAACAAGTCATTCACTCCTTGCCTGACCGCATCGTCGGCAGGCTGCAACCCGTAAGGAGCAGTTATGCGTCATTACGAAATCATCTTTCTGGTGCACCCGGACCAGAGCGAGCAGGTCGGCGGCATGGTGGAGCGTTACACCAAGCTGATCGAAGAAGATGGTGG
>AJXE01000022.1 GCA_000263395.1 Stutzerimonas stutzeri TS44 | reverse complement strand
CTAGGCGAAAATCCTCGCCGTGAGAGAGGTGCCTGATGAGCAAACAACAACGTACATTTTCCGCCGAGTTCAAGCGCGAGGCAGCGATCGAATATATAGACAGCGTAGGTCAGCCGTTTTACTACAGAGCAAAACCCAGCCCGTAGCCTGTAGGACCAGGGTCAGGTGTTGCTCTCAATTTCCGCGGACGCCATCTGTTCATTAAACGATTTAAATTTGGCTGTATAGGTAATTAAATGTCTCTAAAAACCCTTTGTGTGTTTGGTACCCGTCCCGAAGCAATCAAGATGGCGCCACTGGCTTTGGCACTGGCTGCTGATGAGCGTTTTGAGGCAAAAGTATGCGTGACTGGCCAGCACAGGGAAATGCTGGATCAAGTTCTGGAACTGTTTGCCATCGAACCGGAGTTCGACCTGAATATCATGAAGCCCGGCCAGGATCTGGCCGACGTAACAACTGCGATTCTCCAGGGAATGAAAAGCGTCTTCGCTGAGTTCAAGCCAGATGTAGTATTGGTTCATGGCGACACGGCCACAACGTTTGCGGCCAGCCTGGCGGCTTATTATCAGCAAATTCCGGTTGCGCATGTAGAAGCAGGCCTGCGTACAGGCAACATCTATTCCCCCTGGCCAGAAGAAGCCAACCGCAAGCTGACCGGTGCTTTGGCCAACTTCCATTTCGCCCCAACTGAAACCTCCCAGGCCAACCTGCTACGAGAAGGTATCGCCTCCACGAATATCACCGTCACGGGGAATACTGTGATCGATGCTCTGCTGGATGTCGTCAAGCGCCTCGACGATGATCAGGAACTGAACGCCAAAGCCGCAGCGCCCACGGCGTTCCTAGACCCGGCCCGCAAACTGATCTTGGTTACCGGCCATCGTCGGGAAAGCTTCGGTGACGGCTTCGAGCGTATCTGTCAGGCCCTGATGGAAGTCGCCCAGCAACATCCGGATGTCGATATCGTTTACCCGGTTCACCTCAATCCTAACGTCCGCGAGCCGGTCAATCGGTTACTCAGTGACATTACCAATGTCCACCTGATCGAACCATTGGACTACCTGCCTTTCGTCTCCCTGATGAGCCGTTCGTACATCATCCTGACCGACTCAGGTGGCATACAGGAGGAGGCGCCCTCGCTGGGTAAGCCGGTACTGGTCATGCGCGATACCACTGAGCGTCCCGAAGCCGTAGATGCCGGCACCGTAAAACTAGTAGGCACGGATACCAGCAACATAGTCCGCGAACTGAACCGCCTGCTGGTCGATCAAGACGCCTACCGCACTATGAGCTATGCCCATAACCCTTACGGTGATGGCCAAGCGTGCGGGCGAATTATCGAAGCCCTGTGCAAAAAATACTGAATTCGCATCAAGCACTTTCGTTGGAATGAGCTTGCTCGCGATAGCCGACCTCAAGTGCGAAAACATCTATTTAGAAATACTCAAGGACGCGCCATGCCCTTCCAAACCATCTCCGTCATCGGTCTCGGCTATATCGGTCTGCCCACCGCCGCAGTATTCGCTTCGCGTAAAAAGCAGGTGATTGGTGTTGATGTAAACGAGAAAGCAGTAGAAACCATCAATCGTGGTGAAATCTATATCGTCGAGCCTGATCTGGATATGGTGGTGCATGCCGCCGTGACAGAAGGACACCTGCGAGCCACCACCAAACCAGAGCCGGCAGATGCCTTCCTAATCGCAGTTCCCACCCCCTTCAAGGACGACCATGAGCCGGATCTAGCCTATATCGAGTCCGCCAGCAAAGCCATTGCGCCGGTATTGAAGAAAGGCGACTTGGTTATCCTGGAATCTACTTCTCCGGTGGGGGCCACTGAACAGATGGCTGCCTGGTTGGCTGAGGCACGCCCCGAGCTTAGCTTCCCGCAGACCCACGGCGAAGACTCCGACATTCGCATCGCTCACTGTCCGGAGCGGGTTCTTCCTGGCCATGTACTGCGCGAACTGGTACAGAACGACCGCGTGATTGGAGGCATGACAGCCAAATGCTCCGAGGCCGCGGTAACACTCTACAAAACCTTCGTGGAAGGCGAATGCGTCATCACCAACGCGCGTACGGCAGAAATGTGCAAGCTGACTGAGAATAGCTTTCGTGATGTTAACATCGCGTTTGCCAATGAACTTTCAATTATCTGCGATAAGTTCGGTGTCGATGTTTGGGAGCTCATAAAGCTGGCAAACCGACATCCTCGGGTCAATATCCTGCAACCAGGTCCAGGCGTGGGTGGGCATTGTATTGCTGTCGATCCCTGGTTCATCGTGAGCCAGGCCGAAGGGCTGGCAAAATTAATCAGGACTGCCCGTGAGACCAATGATTCAAAACCATCGTGGGTCGTTGAAAAAGTTGACGCCGCGGTGGCTGATCATCTTTCACGTAATCACGGAAAGTCTGAGAAAGACGTTGTTATTGCCTGTTTTGGTCTGGCATTCAAGCCAGATATCGATGACCTGCGAGAAAGCCCCTCGCTGGAAATTACCAAACATATTGCGAGTACTCATCCAGGTAAAGTCCTGGCGATCGAACCCAATATCGAGTACTTGCCGGTGGCCTTGGCGCTACCTGGCGTTGAGCTATGCGCGATAGAAGAGGCTTTCAGCCGGGCAGATGTTCTTTTGCTTCTGGTGGATCACAAGCAATTCAAAGCTATCCCTTCGTCAAGTTTGGCGGGGCGTCAGGTAGTTGATACCCGTGGGATCTGGATTGTATGAAAATACTTCCGGTAATCATGTCTGGAGGCGCCGGGACGCGTCTATGGCCGCTCAGCAGAACGCTTTACCCTAAGCAGTTTCTAGCTATATCGGGCCGTGAAACCTTATTTCAACAAGCTATCGGCAGGCTGGTCGGAATCGCTCCAGCAGGTTCTGACTTGCTGCCGCCGTGTATCGTTGCTAACGATGAGCATCGCTTTTTGTGTCTGGACCAGATTCGGGAAATGAAGTTGAGCGAGAGTTCCATCATCCTCGAACCCATAGGGCGCAATACGGCTCCAGCGCTCACATTGGCGGCTCTCTATGCACGGGATGAGCTGGCGCAGGTTGATCCAATTCTGGTTGTGGTGCCTGCCGATCAGATGATTCTCGACGTGCAGATGTTCACTCAATCTATCAACACGGCTGTTGAGGTTGCAGAGGACGGCAGTATTGTCATATTGGGTATCAAGCCAGATCGTCCTGAAACAGGTTACGGTTATATCCACTCGACGGACCCTACCGAAGTAAAGCGGGTCAACTCCTTTGTTGAAAAGCCAGGGTTGAAAACTGCACAGAAATATTTAGATGAAGGCAGTTATTTCTGGAATAGCGGTATTTTCGTTCTTCGAGCATCGGTGTGGTTGAAGGCGCTTAAAATCTTCAGGGAGGATATTTTCCTCGCCACTGGAAAAGCCTGGGCCGAGAGGACTCAGGATAATGGATTTATTCGGCCTCAATCCGATGCCTTCTCTCTTATCCCGTCTGAGTCGATCGACTATGCAGTGATTGAGCACTGCGCAAAACATCCGGACCTGCAACTCAAGATGCTGGCAATGAGTGCCGGCTGGTCTGACCTCGGGGCGTGGGACGCTATCTGGCGGTCAAGCGAGAAAGACGACAGACATAATGCAACCCATGGTGATGTGATTGTCGAATCCAGTGCGAATACGCTGGTTTACTCTTCTCACCGGCTGGTTACTGCTGTTGGCCTGGACAATATTGTAATTGTTGAGACGCCCGATGCTGTTTTAGTTGCCAACAAGGAGCGCAGTCAGGGCGTCAAGGCGATCGTAGAGTCGCTGAATAGCTGCTCTCGGACAGAGACCAAGCTGCATCGTCGTGTTCATCGACCTTGGGGTTGGTACGACAGCATTGACTCTGGCTCGCGTTTTCAGGTGAAGCGGATACTGGTCAAGCCAAAGGCGACTCTGAGCTTGCAAAAACATTATCATCGCGCAGAGCATTGGATTGTTGTTTCTGGAACAGCGGAAGTTACCTGTGAAGATCGGGTTTTTCAGCTGAACGAAAACCAGAGTGCATATATTCCTGTTGGGCATGTACATCGTCTTTCTAATCCGGGCGCGATACCTCTTGAAATTATCGAGGTTCAGTCTGGAACCTATTTGGGTGAGGACGATATTGTTCGATTTGACGATAATTACGGTCGTGTATAAGACTTAAATAGGGGCTGTACAAATGCAGAAGAATGCGCTGGTTACCGGTGTTACTGGCCAGGATGGGGCTTACCTCGTTGAGTTGCTGTTGTCAAAAGGTTATGAGGTATACGGAGCATATCGGCGTACGAGTTCTGTAAGCTTTTGGCGGATGGAGGAGCTGGGGGTCTTGAATCATGATCGTCTGCATCTTGTTGAGTTCGACTTGACTGATCTGGCTGGGACCATTCGCTTGATTGAAAATTGTAAGCCGGATGAGGTGTATAACCTCGCAGCCCAGAGTTTTGTTGGTGTTTCTTTTGATCAGCCTATCACCACGGCTCAGATCACTGGGGTGGGCGCGCTTAATCTGCTCGAAGCAATACGGATCGTAAATCCCAAGATTCGCTATTATCAGGCGTCAACTTCTGAAATGTTTGGACTGGTTCAGGCGGTTCCTCAGTCTGAAAGTACACCATTTTATCCTCGCAGCCCTTATGGGGTGGCCAAATTGTTCGCTCATTGGACCACGATAAACTATCGTGAGTCTTATGATATCTTCGCCACCAGCGGTATTCTGTTTAATCATGAGTCCCCCCTGAGAGGCAAAGAGTTTGTTACTCGGAAAATTACCGACGCTGTGGCGTGTATTGAGATGGGCACCCAGCAAGTGCTGGAGCTCGGCAATATGGATGCCAAACGTGACTGGGGGTTTGCTAAAGAGTACGTGGATGGCATGCATCGTATGCTGCAGATTGATACGCCGGAAACTTTTGTGCTGGCTACGAACCGTACTGAAACCGTTCGTGACTTTGTCTCCATGAGCTTCAAGGCTGTCGGTGTTGAAATCGAGTGGCGTGAAAGTGGTGCAAACGAGTTTGGTGTCGATCGTAGAACAGGCATGACTCGAGTCAAAGTCAACCCGCGTTTCTATCGGCCTGCGGAAGTGGAGCTCTTGATCGGTAACCCATCCTTCGCCAAAGAGCGCTTGGGCTGGAAGCCTGAAACCACACTGGAGCAACTTTGCGAACTGATGGTAAAGGCTGACTTAAGAAGGGCTCGTAATGGCGTCTCACACTAATGACCGCAGGGTCTTGATCACAGGCCTCTCCGGTTTTACCGGGAGGCATCTGGCTGAGAAGCTGACCCAGGCTGGCTGGCAAGTTGCCGGCCTGGGAGGGCAGCGGCTGCCTTGCGAGTTTGATCATCTGAAAGCTGATCTGAATGAGACTGATCGACTACGCGACTGGATTAAACGGGTTCGGCCGACTCATGTCATTCATTTGGCTGCGCTGGCTCATGTGACGGGCAGTGATTCGCTGTCCTATTACCGAGTCAACGTATTAGGTACGGAAAGTCTTCTTACTGCGCTCGTCGATTCGGAAGTAGCTGTTGAGAAGGTGATTGTTGCCAGTAGTGCCAATGTTTACGGTAACACGCTTTCGTCTCCGATCGTGGAGTCTGCTCAGCCGCTGCCAATGAATCATTATGCGCTGAGCAAGTTTGCTATGGAGGCGCTGCTTCGCAAGTGGTTTGTTCGGCTGCCTATTTTGGTCACGCGACCTTTTAACTACACGGGACCAGGTCAATCAGAGTCCTTTGTTTTTTCTAAGATTGTCGGGGCTTTCGCCAGGGGCGAAAAGGAAATCAGGTTGGGGAATCTCAATGTCTCTCGTGATCTGTCCGACGTCAAGTACGTGACCGAGGCTTACGCTCGACTTTTGACGTGCGATAAACATAGTGAGTTTGTGAATATCTGTTCGGGGCGTAGTATTTCCTTACTCAGTGTGATCGATGAAATGGCGCAGATTGCCGGGTATCGACCCAATATAGTAGTTGACCTAGCTTTTGTCCGAAGTGACGAAGTAAAAGAGCTTTACGGAAGTTCGGCAAAGCTTTTCGATACGGTGGGGACCTTGGAAGTGCCTAGTTTGCATGAGACACTTTTCTCTATGTATCAGCAAAAGATAAAGGTCCAAGGTTAATAGCTATAACGGGTTGGTGAACTGTGCGTATATGTTTTTTCGCTAATATGTCAGCTCATGCCAATTGGCGCGAGCTGTTTGACAAGGTTGAGTTTTATAGAGTCGATATTCGGATTCTTAAGGAGCTCGGACATGAGGTTGTGCTATCTGGAACGCCAGGTACTCTGGACTGGAAGGCCGATCTCTATT
Source organism: Stutzerimonas stutzeri TS44 (assembly GCA_000263395.1). Lineage (GTDB taxonomy): Bacteria > Pseudomonadota > Gammaproteobacteria > Pseudomonadales > Pseudomonadaceae > Stutzerimonas > Stutzerimonas stutzeri_C. Next base: position 67,021 of record AJXE01000022.1, on the reverse strand, counting down.
TTTGCTGGTGGTGGGGACATTCACCTTTTCCATTGCTCGCGGGAAAACTTCGTTGCCGGCCGGTCATCGTAACCGGAGCTTTTGATTACTCCACCTGCCGAAAGGAGATCCCAGGTCTCTGTTATCTGGATCGACCATTTTGGCAGAGGCTCGTCCTGCGTAGCTCTTTGCTATTGGCTGATAGAAACCTGTTTATCTCGAAGTCCGAGTGTGAAGAGGTTACTTCCAACCTCCCGGTAAAAAATCCAGTCTATGCCACATTGGCAATCGATACGGAGTTCTATTCACCGGGCGAATCTCGGCTTGCTGAGTCGGATTACTTTTTTGCCGTTACCTGGACAAGCCGGACAAATGTCATTCGCAAAGGCCTCATTCCGACCATTGAGGCATTTGCGGAGGTCGCAAAAAACTCAAGTAGCCTTCGGCTAGTGGTGGCGGGAAAACATGGCGACTATTTGGACGAACTGAAGAGTCTTGCGCAACGACTGGGTGTCGTAGAAAAGATTGAGTTTGTCGGAATGATTTCTGACGAAGAGAAGCTTGAGTATTACCGCAAGTGCCTCGCCTATGTTCAGCCTACGCTTTACGAAGGGTTTGGGCATGCGATCGGCGAAGCTCTGGCGTGCGGCGCACGAGTCATCACCTCACCAAGGGGTGCAGTTCCTGAGGTGGCTGGGGAGTTTGCTTACTGGGTCCAACCGGATAGCCAGAAAGAAATCGCCGCGGCCATGGAAATGGTGGTTGCTACCCCGGTTGCTGAGGGCGAAGCGCAGGCTAGACATCAATGGATTTCCTCTAACTATTCGATCGCTTCTCGTCGTGCTGCATTGAAAAGTGTCCTGGATTCGTTATCGCCAGAAAAAAAAGGATAAGTTTGATTGAAAGTAATCAATAAATTTAATGGTGGTACTGCGTGTTGGCTCGTCTGATCAGTATTTTCGAGAACTCTAGGCTGTTACAGCTGTTTGTTATCACTGCTTGTATCCAGGGCGGCGTTATCATCAGTCAGTTTTTGATTGCGCCCTGGGTAGACCCCTCAATTGTCGGGGTCGTGCGTTCTTTGGAGACTATTATTGCGCTCGTCGTATTGGCGGGTAGTTTGGGTATGCAGAGTATCGCAATTCGAGATACAGCGGCTCACAGTGGTTCTTCCGGTCAGGGCGCTGTGCTACGACAGGTCTTTTTACTTGTCGTGTTAGCATCCAGTGTCGTTATTTTTGGAATATTTATCGCTCACGAGTTTGTGCTGACCTCAGCGATAAGTTCTTATGTCTTCACGACCTGCGGCTTGGTTGTGCTCACCAATTTGCTTCGTGTCAGTACGGGGTTTGCTCAAGGCGCGAAAGCAATTGGGGAGATTTATATTGTGCTAATGCTGGTTGCGGCAGTGGGCGTTGTACTGCATGTCGTACTGACGAAATTATATGGTGTAAAAGGCTGGATGGCAGCGCGCTATCTGGGAGAGTTTTTCTGCCTGATGGCTGTATGGTGGAAGCTCAGAGTATTTATTTTGCCTGCGCTAAACTTCATGGCGGTGGACAAAAAAGAGTTGATACGTACTGCCAAGTCCGGCGTGACTATTAATGCCAGCCTGTTTGTTCGTCTGTTAGTCGATAGTTTGCCGGTCTTGATGTTGACTGCGTTGCGTGTCAAAACTGAAGAAATTGGTTTTTTTGGCATCGCCATACTAAGCCTTGTTTTTGGGTTGTTGCCCTTGGCCATTATCGCCCAGAGAGCGTTACCGGATTTGGTTGAGGCGCTTCATCATCCGGACGAGCTGCGTAAAAAATACTCCGCTATTTCTAAAAGCATGCTGAAAGTTTCATTAGCTGTGGTCATGTCACTGATTCTTGTATCCGCAATCTGGTGGCTGTTTATAGGGGGCGTTTATAAAACTACGGCTCTGTATATAGTCGTGCTGGTGTTAACTTTGCCATTAAGAGCAATTGCTCTGGCTTGCGGAACCATGTTAGTTGCGCTTCGGGTCTTTGGATTGAGTCTCAAGGTAAATATTCTGGAGGGTGTGCTTGTTCTGATTATTCTCTATGTAGGTATTCCGGTTCTGGAAGGATGGGCCGGGGTTGCGGCTTATACGGCTGGCGCACTGCTATCGGCAGTGTTGTTATTCTCTGCGGTGAGAATCCGCCTAGCTGATTTATAATGCCGGCGAGAGGAGAGGTCATGTTAAAAGACAGCTGGTTTATGTCGTCAGTGAAAAAAAGAAGTTTTGATTGCTTTAGTGCGGGCTTCTTCTTTTTGGTGATCTGGTTGGCAGGCGTGATTGTCCCCTTGTACCCATTTATCATGGGATTCGACGGGTTCAGTCAGTTTTGGAAATTTGATTTCAATGATAAAAATGCAGCTATTGATACCTCGCTGCTATTGTATACAGCGGCGCTTTTATTTGTCTTGCTGGGGTGTTATCTGGGGCGTAAGGCTCCGCTCGCTGTACCGACCAAAGTCCGTTATATCGCCAGTGCGAGAATTTTTTCCCAACGTTCGTTTGTATTGACTGTGATCGCGCTGTTGGCTTTTGCCATGATCTTGATTTTGCTGGGCGGTGTCTCGGGATTGCTTCAGGGAGCTAGTGATCGAATCAGGGCATTTGCTGGTTTGAATGGTTTGTTCCTCCTCCAAAACCTGTTCCTTTCGGTGTCGCTTGCTTGGTTTATCCGCCTGACTCGCGGAGAAAAAAAGAAACTTTCCGAAAGATTCTGCTTTTGGTTATACTTTTTTGCGGGGTTATTTATTTGCGCCCTGCAAGGGCAGAAATCGACCATTTTTATTATCGTGTTATCGCTGATCATTGTCAGGCATTACCGGGTCCAGCGCGTTAGCCTAGTAAAAGGAGTGGTACTTGGGTTTGTGATGTTTGTTTCCTTGATGATTTATCACCTGTTTAAACAAGAATTTCTTGCGACGGGGAGATTCTTTTTCATCAATGAGGAACAGGGGGTGTTTTTGTCTTTTGTTAACTTCTTGGTGACACAATTTACGGGAAACCTTATGCAGCTACAGACCATGACTGTGTTGGTCGATGCTATGCCGCGACGTCTTGAATGGCAAAATGGAACGACGTTGTTAATGATCGTTTTGATTTTGATTCCATCTGGACTTTTCCCTGATAAACCACTGACTGCTGCGGGGGTTTTCACTGGTGCTTTTTGGCCGGATAAGTGGCTGATGGAAGGGACGACGTTGCCGCCTGGCATATTCGGCGAGCTTTATATGAACTTTGGAATTCTCGGTGTTTTATTAGGTGGCTTAATTCTCGGGCTCCTGTGGGGGCGGCTCTACGGCGCTGTTATATGCAATCCCAAGAGTGACCGGGCATTGGGCGTATACGCGCTGGCCGTCGCCTCCATGCTTCATTTGTTTAGGGGGGAATTGGCTTCGGTGTCTCTTCTCGTTGCCTCTATCTTGATCCCATTTTTGTTATTGAGCTCAAAGCGCCAAGAACCTGTTAATAATTCGATCTAGAGACTCTTATGTGCGGAATTCTGGGCTACATTCACAACGGGACGAGGGAGTCCATTGATTTCTCTTCAGCACTTTCTTTCATTCGGCGTCGTGGTCCGGATGACAAAGGGATTTGGACTGATGCAAATGTCGGTGTATGGTTGGGACAGGTTCGCCTGTCGATCCTCGATACGACTTCTGCCGGACACCAACCTATGGTTTCGGCCGGCGGCCGCGTGGTCATGGTATTCAATGGTGAAATCTATAACTTCCGTGAGCTGAGAGCCCATCTGGAAGCGGCGGGAGATGTTTTCTCCAGTCAGTCCGACTCAGAAGTGCTGCTAGCATTGTTTTGTCGTTATGGCATTGAGTGCCTGAACCGGTTGAACGGGATTTTTGCTGTCGCGTTCTGGGAGCGCGATACAAATACGCTCTGGTTAGCACGCGATCAGCTTGGCGTTAAACCTCTTTATATCCATTCCGGTGATGGATGCTTTGCTTTTTCGAGCGAGATGAAAGGGCTCATTCGCAGTGGCTTCGGTACAACCGAAATCGATCCTCGGGCCGTTCTAGCCCACTTGGGTTTCTTATGGTCGCCGGGCGAGAAAACCATTGTGCGAGACATTAAGAAGGTTCTGCCTGGGCAGGCCCTCTGTGTGCGTAATGGGCATATTGAGAAGAGCTGGTTTTATTACGAGCTGCCTATTGCGGAAAAAAAACTGGCGAAGAAAGTCGATGAGGTCGCTGTTGAGGTTGCGGACGCGGTTAGAACCGCTGTCAAGCGCCAACTGGTCTCTGATGTCCCACTGGGATCTTTTCTGTCGGGCGGGTTGGACTCCAGTGCGATAGTTGCTTTTGCTGCAGAGGAGATGCAGGACAAGGGACGACTGCAATGTTTCAGCATTCGTATCGATAATGGCGCCACTTCAAATGAAGGCTTTGCGGACGATCTTCCTTATGCGCAGAAGGTTGCCAAGCATCTGGATGTCGATCTGCATGTTGTTGGTGTCGGTGACGAGATGATGGATCGGCTACCCGAGATGGTTTATCTGCTGGATGAGCCGACTCCGGATCCAGCCGCCCTGAATGCATTGTTTATCTCTGAACTGGCGAGCCAGAACGGTATCAAGGTGCTGCTGTCCGGTGCGGGTGGAGACGATATTTTTACCGGTTATCGTCGGCATTTCGCCTTGGCCCAGGAGCATTGGTGGGGTGGGTTGCCCAAGCCTCTTCGGTCGGTGCTTGCCAATGCCTCAAATCTGCTCCCGGCGTCATCGCCGCTGTCCCGGCGTCTTGGCAAGGCTTTTCGTTATGCGGACCTTCCAACCGACGATCGCCTGATCAGTTATTTCCTTTGGTTGGGACCCGAGCAGGCATACGATTTGTTGGCACCGGACTTACGTCGCCAGTTGGCGGCGGATGATCTATTTGCGCCGATGCGTGAAACTCTTTCGCGCCTGCCTTCCGGCGTGACACCGCTCGACAAGATGCTCACCCTGGAGTGCAAGCACTTCCTCACGGATCACAACCTCAACTATACCGACAAAATGGGGATGGCCGCAGGCGTCGAAGTCCGCGTGCCGTTGCTGGATCTGGATCTGGTGCGCTTGGCGGGTTCGTTGCCTTCCGAGATCAAGCAGAAAGGCCGTGAAGGGAAATGGATCTTCAAAAAAGCAATGGAGCCTTACCTGCCACACGACATTATTTACCGGCCTAAAACAGGTTTCGGTGTGCCGTTGCGCAACTGGTTGCAGGGCCGCTTGAAGCCGTTGGTCGATGAAGTGTTGTCGCCTGCTTCCTTGCTTCAGCGAGGAATTTTTGATCCGCAGGCGGTGGCACGTCTGATTGAGGTCGATCGTTCGGGGCGCATTGACGCGGCCTACACCTTGTTTGGCATCGTTTGTATGGAGCTGTGGTGCAAACAGTACCTAGACGGCAATTTTGCCCTTGATCGCTGACAGTGGCGATTTGCCTGTACAACCGAGGTTCCGCGGGCACCTGGGGTTCAGCAAAAATACGGATTGTATGAACCAACTTTAATCTAGGCGGCTAGACACAACATTCTCAGTGATGAGTGAGATTATTAACTTTATTGGTACGAATGCATGAAGCAGGTTGTTCAGAATATGGCTAGCGGAGAGACGTCATTGGTTAAGGCGCCTGCCCCGACCGTTCGTAGTGGCGCTTTACAGATCAACACGACCAATACGCTGATTTCTGCCGGCACGGAGCGCATGCTTGTGGGCTTTGGCCGGGCTAACTGGCTGGAAAAGGCCCGTCAGCAACCCGATAAGGTTCGCATGGTTCTGCAGAAGGTCCAGGCCGATGGGCTGGCAACAACTTTAGAAGCCGTTCGCTCTAAGCTGGCGCAACCTTTGCCGCTGGGCTATTGCAATGTCGGTGTAGTTGCCGCGGTAGGCAATCATGTGTCGGGCTTCAAGCCAGGCGACCGGGTTGTTTCCAACGGCCCTCACGCTGATGTGGTAATCGTCCCGAAAAATCTCTGTGCAGTCATTCCGGATTCGGTCAGCGACGAAGAAGCTTCGTTTACCGTATTGGCCAGTATCGGCCTGCAAGGTATCCGTCTGGCTCAGCCGACCCTTGGGGAGGCCTTTGTCGTCACAGGCGTCGGTCTGATCGGCCTGATGACAGTCCAGCTCCTGCTTGCCCAGGGCTGTCGTGTACTTGCCATCGATTTCGACGACCAGAAACTGGACTTGGCGCGTAGCTACGGCGCCGAAACTTGCAATCCGGGCAAGGGCGAGGATGCTGTTGCCGCCGGTATGAGGTTCAGCCGTTCCAGGGGCGTTGACGGGGTCATTATTACCGCTTCGACCAAGTCGTCCGACCCGGTTACCCAAGCCGCGCATATGTGCCGTAAACGCGGGCGCATCATCCTGGTTGGCGTCACGGGGTTGGAGTTGAGTCGGGCCGACTTCTATGAAAAAGAACTGACCTTCCAAGTCTCCTGCTCCTACGGCCCCGGCCGTTACGATCCGGCCTACGAGGAAAAAGGTCAGGACTATCCCGTAGGGTTTGTGCGTTGGACCGAACAGCGCAACTTCGAAGCCGTACTGGACATGCTGGCCAGCGGTCAATTGAACGTCAAACCGCTGATTACTCACCGCTTTGCCTTCGAGGACGCGCCCCAGGCCTACCAGACCCTCACCGAAGACAAGGCGGGCCTCGGCATCTTGCTGCAGTACACCTCGGATGTGGCTGAGCGCGCCATCCGCCAGGTGACGTTGCGCCCATCAACCAGTTTCAATCCCCAGCGGCCGATAATGGGCTTTATCGGTGCCGGCAACTATGCCTCACGTATGTTGATTCCGGCATTCAAGGCGGCAGGCGCGCAGTTCCACACCATTGTTACTGCGGGCGGCATCAACGGCGTGATCCATGGTGAGAAAACCGGTTTTGCCGAAGCGTCTACCGATATGGATGCAATGTTGGCCAACCCGGCCATCAATACTGTGGCTATCGTGACCCGGCATGACACCCATGCTCGCTTTGTCGGCAATGCCTTGACGGCGGGGAAGAGCGTCTTTGTCGAGAAGCCTCTGGCTATTGGCCATGCCGAGCTGGATGAAGTGCAGGCGGCCTATGACGCTGCTCATCAGTCCGGAAAAGGCCCGCAGCTGATGGTCGGCTTCAACCGTCGCTTCTCGCCGCAGGTACAGAAGATGAAGGCGTTGCTACAGGCAGTAAAAGAGCCTAAATCCTTTATCATGACCATGAATGCTGGTGCCATCCCGGCGAATCATTGGACGCAGGACAATGCTGTTGGTGGAGGGCGGATCATCGGTGAAGCCTGTCATTTCATCGATCTGATGCGTTTTCTTGCTGGAAGCAAGATTGTTTCCATCCAGGCTCGCCGCATGGGCGATACAGTTGGGGTGGACATCACCGAAGATAAGGCCTCGATCACTCTTGGTTTCGAGGATGGCTCGTTCGGCACTATCCTCTATTTGGCCAACGGAGCTGCCAGTTTTCCGAAGGAGCGCGTCGAGGTGTTTGTTGCCGGCCGCGTTCTACAGTTGGACAACTTCCGCAAACTCAAGGGCTACGGTTGGCCGGGTTTCAACAAGCTGAACCTGTGGAAGCAGGACAAGGGACAGGGCGCTTGTGCGGCAGCCTTCCTGCGTGGCATCGAACAGGGTGCTGCAACCATTCCGGTCGACGAGATCTTCGAGGTGGCGCGCGTCACCATTGAAGTGGCTGAACTGCTGCGTAACCAATGAGCACATTGAGGGTAAAAGTCAGTACCGCGCTAGCACTTGGCATGCCAAATCTAGCCCGAGCGATTGGCTATCGCCTGGGCGTAAAGGTTGGCCTCAATCCGGTTCGTCGCCTCCAGGCTGTCACCCCGCAAGGGGCATTCTTTGAACTCGTTGAGGGGGTCGTAACCGACTTGCCGTCTGTGCAGAACTGGCAGCACGATGGTTTTTTATTCGGCCGTTGGTCATACGCTATTGGGCCTGATGCACCTGATTGGCATTGCAATCCACTTACTGGCGTGCGTATTGCCGCGCCCGAGCGTGACTGGTGGCTGATCTCTGATTTCGACCCCGGTGTAGGCGATATCAAGTCTATTTGGGAGGCTTCACGCTTCGATTGGGTGTTGGCTTTTTCCCAGCAGGCGCGAGCCGGTGATGCAAGTTCGCTGGACCGGTTGAATCGGTGGCTGGCGGACTGGTGCAAGCAAAATCCTCCCTATAAAGGTCCGAACTGGAAATGTGGGCAGGAGGCTTCCATTCGAGTCATGCATCTGGCTATGGCAGCCCTGATTCTGGGCCTGACAGACAAGCCAGTAAGGAGCCTGCTGGAGTTGGTGCGGTTGCATCTGCAGCGTATTGAACCGACCCTCAGCTATGCCATGGCGCAGGACAACAATCATGGCACCTCCGAGGCTGCAGCCTTGTATATAGGGGGGAGTTGGCTGAAGGCACATGGCATACCGGAAGGCGAGCGTTGGTTGCGGCTTGGCCGCAAGTGGCTGGAAAACCGAGCGGCACGTTTGATCGGTGCCGATGGAAGTTTCAGCCAATACTCGCTGAACTATCACCGTGTCATGCTCGACACCTTTTGCATGGTCGAGGTGTGGCGCCGGCATCTGCAGTTGCCTCAATTTTCCTCCGAGTGGTGCGCACGTTCGTTAGCCGCCAGCGAGTGGTTGCGGAGCCTGATTAACCCGCTCAATGGCGATGGACCCAATTTGGGGGCTAATGACGGCGCGCGGTTGCTGCAGTTGACTGATACCGACTATCGCGATTTTCGCCCTTCGGTGCAGTTGTCCATGGCGCTGTTTGCTAATGTCCGAGCCTACGCGGATGAAGGCCCATGGAATTTGCCTTTGCGCTGGTTGGGGCTTGAATTGCCTCAACCTGTTGCCTCGAGTCCCACCAGTCGCTTGTCCGATGACGGTGGTTTTGCCGTGCTACGTCGCGGCTTGGCTATGGTAATGCTGCGTTACCCGCGCTTTCGCTTTCGGCCCAGCCAGGCAGATGCCCTGCATCTCGACTTATGGCTAGGTGGGCGCAATCTGCTGCGTGATGCCGGCACGTATAGCTACAACACGGACACTCAGTGGCTAAACTACTTCCCCGGTACGGGCAGTCACAATACCGTGCAGTTCGATGATCGCGACCAGATGCCCCGGCTAAGCCGTTTCCTCTTCGGTGACTGGCTAAAAACCTCGTACATCGAGTCACTATCCGAGGAGTGTGATACGACAGTCTTTGCCGTTGGCTACCAAGATGGGCGTAAAGCCCGCCATCAGCGCGATGTTCATCTGACGGAAAATACACTGAGGGTGACCGATAAAGTCGAGGGGTTTGCCAATAAGGCGATACTGCGCTGGCGGCTCGAACCCGGTCAGTGGCGAGTCGAGGGCACCAGTCTCTGCAATGGTGAGCACAGGCTGACTCTAGCGGCTTCTATGCCCATCGCCCGCTTTGAGCTGGTTGAGGGCTGGGAGTCGCGCTACTACCTCGATAAAGAACAAGTACCTGTATTGGAGGTAGAAGTCCATCAGCCGGGATTTCTAACCACGGAGTATCGCTGGGTCTTATGAAAGTTCTGTATTTTCACCAACATTTCTCGACCCCGAAAGGCGCAGTCGGCATTCGCTCTTATGAAATGGCTCGCCGTTTGGTCGCTCGTGGCCATCAAGTGACCATGGTGTCCGGGAGTTATGGTGGCGGGGAGACTGGTCTGGGGCTGCCTTTCATCGGTGGTAAGCGGCGCGGCACAGTGGATGGCATCGATATTATTGAATTTGATCTGGCGTATTCAAACAGTGACGGCTTAGCAAAGCGAGTTATGACCTTCGCCAAATTTGCTCTACGCAGCATCGGTTTGGCACTTACCGAGCGCTACGATCTGGTATTCGCCACGTCCACGCCACTCACTGCCGGGATTCCAGGTATTTTCGCTCGCTGGCTACGAGGCAAACCATTTGTTTTCGAGGTGCGGGATCTGTGGCCGGAGTTGCCCAAAGCGATGGGGGTGATCCGTAATCCGCTGGTACTGGGTGCCATGTCGATACTGGAGTGGACGAGCTATCGCTCGGCGCACCGGTTGATTGGCTTGTCTCCCGGCATCGTTGAAGGCATTGCCAAACGTGGGGTTTCGCGCGACCGAATTGCCTTGGTACCTAATGGTTGTGATCTCGGCATATTCGCTGGCGATGTTGACCCTTGGCGCCCCGCGCAGATAAAGCCGGATGATCTTCTTGCTGTTTTTGCTGGCACTCATGGCATGGCTAATGGCCTGGATGCAGTGCTTGATGCCGCCGTGGAACTGAAACGGCGTGGACGCGACGATATTAAGTTGCTTCTGATCGGCCAGGGCAAGCTCAAGCCTGCTTTGCAGGCGCGAGCGCAGCGTGAGGCATTGGACTCTGTGGTATTTCATGAACCTGTCAATAAGTCTCGCCTTGCCGGCCTGATGGCCAGCACGGATGTCGGATTGCAGGTGTTGGCAAATGTGCCAGCGTTCTACTACGGGACTTCCCCCAACAAGTTCTTCGACTACATCGCGGCTGGTTTGCCGGTACTCAACAATTATCCGGGTTGGCTGGCGGGGATGATCCGCGACAATCAGTGCGGCTTTTCAGTTGAAGCAGAAAATCCACAGGCTTTTGCCGATGCGCTGGAGCAAGCTGCGAGTGATAGGACGGCAGCGAAGGAAATGGGTAAGCGCGGCCGTGAGTTGGCCGAGCGAGAGTTTGATCGAGAGCTGCTGGCGAATCGCTTCGTCGATTGGTTGGAGGGGGTGAAACTGTGATCAAGCGCCTTTTTGATATCGTCGCCTCCCTTTGCGGTCTGTTATTGCTCGCACCGGTTATCGCCATCGTTGCCTGGCAGATCCGCCGGAAGCTCGGCTCTCCTGTGCTGTTTCGTCAGGTGCGTCCTGGCCTGAATGGCGAGCCATTCGAAATGATCAAGTTCCGCACCATGCGCGATGCTGTGGATGCGGCAGGTAAGCCATTACCGGATTCTGCGCGCATGACGCCGTTTGGCAGTTTCCTACGTTCCAGTAGCCTGGACGAGCTGCCCGAATTGTGGAACGTACTCAAGGGCGATATGAGTATGGTCGGCCCGCGTCCGCTGCTGATGGAGTATCTGCCGCTTTACTGCCCTGAACAGTATCGGCGCCACGAGGCGCGTCCAGGGGTTACCGGTTGGGCGCAGATCAATGGACGTAACGCACTGAGTTGGGACGAGAAGTTCAAACTGGATGTCTGGTACGTGGACAACCGTTCGTTCTGGCTGGATCTGAAAATCATCTTTCTGACCATCAAGAAGGTGCTGGTGCGTGACGGCATCAGTGCGGATGGAGAGGCCACCATGGCCAAATTTACCGGCGGTAAGTCGTGATGAAATTGGCCATCCTAGGTGCCAGCGGTCATGGCAAGGTGGTGGCGGATACCGCCGAGTGCTGTGGCTGGCAGTCTGTCGAGTTCTTTGATGATGCCTGGCCGGGATTGCAAAAAAATGGTGTATGGCCCGTTGTGGGCGATACGGCAGCTTTGATGGGGCGGCTAGCCGACTTTGATGGTGTTGTGGTGGCGATCGGCAATAACCGTATCCGTCACGCCAAGTTACTTGAGTTGCGGGTAGCGGGGGCTTGTCTGGTGACAATGGTTCATCCGGCCGCCACCGTCAGTCGCTACGCCTCTATTGGTGAAGGGGTGGTTGTTTTTGCTGGCGCTGTGGTGAATGCCGAAGCACGTATAAATCTGGGTGGCATTCTCAATACTGGTTGCAGCATCGATCACGATTGTCGGTTAGGTGATGCCGTGCATATCAGTCCAGGTGCGCGGCTAGCGGGTGCTGTGCAGGTGGGCGACTTGAGTTGGATCGGTATCGGTGCCAGCGTGCGTCAACTGGTTCGTATCGGCCAACGCGTGATAGTAGGCGCCGGTTCGGCGGTCGTCAGTGATATTCCGAATGATGTGACTGTGGCTGGCGTGCCGGCCAAAAGGATGAGGTAACCAGAGGTTTTATGCTCAACACCCCGTTTTCCCCTTGGCCCTCGTTCTCTGAAGAAGAGGCCAATGCTGTTCGCGATGTAATTCTCTCCAACAAGGTCAACTACTGGACCGGACAGGAGTGTCGTGAGTTCGAGAAGGAGTTTGCAACATGGGCCGGTAGCGAACATGCCATTGCTCTGGCCAATGGCACTGTTGCGCTTGACGTGGCTCTGCAGGCATTGGGCATAGGTGCTGGTGATGAGGTGGTTGTCACGCCGCGCACCTTCCTCGCTTCGGTGTCGAGCATTGTAAATACCGGTGCGGTGCCGGTGTTTGCCGAGATTGATCGCGATTCGCAGAACATTACCGCCAAAACCATTCGTGCTGTACTCACTCCGCGCACACGGGCAGTGATCTGCGTACACCTCGCTGGTTGGCCTTGTGATATGGACCCGATCATGGAGTTGGCCGCCGAGTTTAGTTTGAAAGTTATCGAGGATTGTGCCCAAGCTCATGGAGCCCGCTACAAGGGGCGCCCGGTCGGCTCCATCGGCCATGTCGGAGCCTGGTCTTTCTGTCAGGACAAGATCATGACTACCGGTGGTGAAGGCGGCATGGTCACGACCAATGACCGCGAGCTGTGGTCGAAGATGTGGTCGATCAAGGATCATGGCAAAAGCTGGGAAGCGGTATACGAGCGTCAGCATGCGCCGGGCTTCCGTTGGTTGCATGAGAGCTTCGGCACCAATTGGCGGATGATGGAAGTCCAGGCGGTTATTGGCCGAATCCAGTTGCGACGCATGGCCGATTGGCATGCGGCACGTTTGGCCAATTGTGAGCGCATATGGTCGGTTGGTCGGACGCTGCCCGGGTTGCGGGTACCGGAAGTGCCGATCGATGTCGTTCATGCTGGCTATAAGTGTTACGTGTTCGTCGAGCCTGCGAGGCTTGCTGACGGTTGGACGCGCGACCGAATTCTTGCCGAGATCATGGCTCAAGGTGTCCCTTGTTTCTCTGGCTCCTGCTCTGAGGTGTATCTGGAAAAAGCCTTCGATGGCACAGGCTGGCGTCCGGCGGAGCGGTTGCCGATTGCTCGCGAGCTGGGCGAAACCAGCCTGATGTTCTTGGTGCATCCAACACTCACCGCGGCTGAAATCGAGAAGACTTGCTCCGTACTTGAGCAGGTGATGATCGCCGCTTTGAAGAAGATTGTTTGATCGCTCAGTTGGAGCGCGAGGTTAGTGTGTTAAGACTCGCTGAAAAACTACGGACCCATCTGGTACGGCTGCCAAGGCGGCAGAAGCGGCTGATACAGGTGGCGGCCGATGCGTTGCTGGTTTGGCTGGCGCTGTGGCTGGCATTCTTCGTTCGGGTTGGTGAGGCTGGGTTTGTCGAGCCATTGAACGGCCATGCTTGGCTATTTGGCATTGCACCGCTGCTTTCCATCCCTTTCTTTGTTCGCTTCGGCATGTATCGAGCGGTAATGCGCTATTTCGGCAATGATGCGCTGATTGCCATCGTCAAAGCGGTCACGCTGTCGGCGCTGACGCTGTCGTTGGCCGTTTACTGGCGTACTGATATGCCCAAGGTCATCCCGCGTTCGATGGTATTCAACTACTGGTGGCTGAGTCTTTTTCTGATCGGCGGATTGCGTCTGGTGATGCGCCAGTACTTCATGGGGGACTGGTTTTCCCCGGCTTCGCTCATCAAGTTCAAAGGTCGTGATGCGGGCTTGCCTAAGGTTGCCGTGTATGGTGCCGGTGCGGCGGGTAACCAGCTGGTTGCGGCGCTGCGCATGGGGCGCGCGATGCGTCCGGTGGCTTTTATCGACGACGACTCCAACCTCTACAATCGCACTATCGCGGGAGTGCGGGTTTATTCGCCCAAACACATCCAGCAGATGATCGATGAAACCGGCGCCGATGAGATCCTGTTGGCGATTCCGTCGGCGACGCGCGGCAGGCGGCGTGAGGTGCTAGAAACGCTGGAGCCTTATCCGCTGCATGTGCGCAGCGTACCGGGGTTCATGGATCTGGCCAGCGGCAAGGTCAAAGTCGAGGACATTCAGGAGGTGGATATCGCCGACCTCCTGGGTCGTGATGCCGTGCCGCCACAGCAGGCGTTGTTCGAGCGCTGTATTCGTGGCCAGATCGTGATGGTGACGGGGGCGGGTGGGTCGATCGGTTCCGAGCTGTGCCGGCAGATCTTGGCGAATGCGCCGGAAACGCTGCTGCTGTTCGAGCATAGCGAGTTCAACCTGTACAGCATTCATATGGAGCTGGAGCGGCGAATCGAGCGGGAGGCGCTTTCCACCCGGTTGGTGCCGATCCTCGGTTCTATCCGCAATCCTGAACGTCTGCTGGACGTGACGCGTACCTGGCAGGTGGAAACCATCTACCACGCGGCAGCCTACAAGCACGTGCCGATGGTTGAGCATAACGTCGCCGAGGGCGTGCTGAATAATGTGCTGGGTACCCTGAATACTGCCCAGGCAGCCGTGCAGGCGGGTGTGGCGAATTTCGTGCTGATCTCCACCGATAAGGCAGTGCGGCCGACGAATGTGATGGGCAGCACCAAGCGCGTGGCGGAGATGATTCTGCAGGCGCTGAGTCGCGAAGCGGCGCCGGTGCTGTTTGGCTCGGACGATGCGGTGCATCACGTCAACAAGACACGCTTCACGATGGTGCGCTTCGGTAATGTGTTGGGCTCGTCGGGTTCGGTGATTCCGCGTTTCTACCAGCAGATTCGCTCTGGCGGCCCGGTGACGGTGACGCATCCCAAGATCACGCGATACTTCATGACTATTCCCGAGGCCGCGCAGCTGGTGATCCAAGCCGGCTCTATGGGGCAGGGTGGCGATGTGTTTGTGCTGGACATGGGCCAGCCGGTGCGCATCGCCGAATTGGCCGAAAAACTGATCCACCTTTCCGGTATGAGCATTCGCTCGGAGAAATGCCCGCATGGCGATATCGCCATCGAATACACGGGGTTACGCCCCGGCGAGAAGCTCTATGAAGAGCTGCTGATTGGCGATAACGTCAGCCCCACGGAGCATCCGATGATCATGACCGCGAGCGAAGAATATCTCTCGTGGGAGCAGTTGAAGGCCTTGCTCAGCCGCTTGATGGCAGCTGTTGATGAGGATGACTATCCGCAGGTGCGTCAGCTGCTGCGTGAAGTGGTGAGTGGCTACAAGCCGGAGGGGGAGATCGTCGACTGGATTTACCAGCAGCGACGAGCGGAGCTGGGGGAGTGACGGGCGTTATTCACGGTTGAGATGCTGCCGGCGCGGCACCGACAATGAGGCTTCTCAGGGGCATGGGCTCGGGTAGTCAGCGCTTGGCGGACACAGCTGTTCATTGCTCGCGACCTGCATATATCTACGTTATTCGGCGACCGTGGTGGACAGCTTCGCGTTGTCCACCCTACGGAATCTCGGCCGCACCAAAACGAAGATGCCTCCGATAGAGTGGAAAACCGCGCGGTGTTTTCCACCATCAAACGCAGAGTGCGCGCCGGCTAGGTCGTGCACCTTGCGCCTGAATACTGCAGGCGCAAATGGCTCGGCAAGTTGATTTGACGACTCAAGACAAACGCAGCACGCCCGCAACGTATATGCGCCGTTAGCCTACGCCATCGGCAGAGTGATCAGTGCCGCGGACTTTCTTCCGGCAGGCTGAGCAGCTGTTTTTCGTGGTTCCAGTCGAACGGCTCGTCGTTCTGCTCGGCTTCGTAGCGGCGTTCTTCGAGTTGCTGGAATATCGCGATTTCTTCGTCGGGCATGTAGTGCAGGCAGTCGCCGCCAAAGAACCACAGCAGGTCGCGCGGGACGAGGTGGGCGATCTGCGGGTAGCGGTGGAAGACCTGGCAGATCAGGTCCTGGCCCAGGTGGCGTTCTTCCGGCACGTTCTGCAGGTTCATGATCAGTTCATCGAAGCGTTCGAGGAACAGCGCGTGGCTGTCCTCCGAAACCTGCTCGGCTTCGCCCATCGCGAGCAGGATGCCGCGCAGATGGGCTAGCAGGGCAAGGTTGTAGTCGTGATAGGGATTGGCCATGTGTGCACCTGTGTCGGGTTTCTGGGGGCGCGATTATAGACAGGCGCGCCGTCGGGCGGGCCTGTTCGATTGACTCGCGGGCGCGCCGAGGGTTCGGCACGCCACTCCAGTCGAGGATGCTGCCCCGTTAGTCGCCACTAACGCACGCATCCTGGCGGCAACTGCAGTTCCTCCTGGCTGAAATCGTCCACATCGATGACGCGCCGGCGGGCGGCTTCGGCGGCGTACAGGCTCTGCGCCTCGTTGTCGTCGAGAATTCCTGCCTCCTGCGCGGCCGCGAGCGGGTCGCTGCCCGGCGTTGGTTTGAGCGCACCGCTCTTGAGCGCCTGATGCAGCTTCTTCGCCGCCGGCTGGCTGGCTATCAGGCTATGTAGGGCATGGTGCAGGCTGCCCAGTGGTTCGTCCGCGCTTTGCGGTCGATAGAAACCATCGAGCACGCGTTCCAGCGCGGGATCGCCTTCGGGGCGACCGAGGATGGCGGCGACCTCGGCATCCAACGCATCCGACGGGCCCGGATGGCGCGCGCTGAAAGGGAAGACCAATACGTGCAACAGGCAGCCCAGGACGCGATTGGGGAAGTTGCGCAGGATGTCGCGCAGAGCGGTTTCGCATGTGTGCAGACAGTCTTCCAGCGCCCATTGCAGCAGCGCCTCCTGATCGGCGGGCTGGCCCAGATCGTGGTAGCGCTTGAGCGCGGCCGAGGCGAGGTAGAGGTGGCTGAGTACATCGCCCAGGCGTGCCGACAGGCGTTCGCGACGCTTCAGTTCGCCGCCCAGCAGCAACATCGAAAGGTCAGCGAGCAGCGCGAAGGCCGCGGCGATACGGTTCAACGCCAGGAAGTACGGGCGGCTCAGGTCGTTGCCCGGTGCCTTGCCGAAACGCCCGAACGTCAGGCCGAGCACCAGCGTGCTGGCGGCGTTGCCGACAGCGAAGCCGACGTGTTGCATCAGCAGTCCGTCGAACTTGCGCACGGCGGCGTCGCGATCCGGTTCGTGGACCAGCGCCATTTCCTTGAGCACGAACGGATGGCAGCGAATCGCGCCCTGACCGAAGATCATCAGGTTGCGCGAGAGGATGTTGGCGCCCTCGACGGTGATGGAGATCGGCGCGCTCTGCCACAGGCGGCCGAGGTAGTTGTTCGGCCCGAGGATGATGCCCTTGCCACCGTGGATGTCCATCGCATCACGCACGCACTGGCGACCGCGCTCGGTGAGGTGGTACTTGAGGATGGCCGAGAGCACCGACGGCTTCTCGCCCAGGTCCACGGCGCTGGCGGTCAGCGTGCGCGCGGCGTCCATCAGCCAGGCGTTGCCACCGATGCGTGCCAGCGGCTCCTGGATGCCTTCGAAGGCCGCCAGCGGCACGCCGAACTGCTCGCGGATCTGCGCATAGCGGCCGCTGGCATAGCTGCACACCTTGGCCGCGCTGACGCCGGTGGCCGGCAGCGAGATCGAGCGACCGACCGACAGGCAGTTCATCAGCATCATCCAGCCTTTGCCGATCATGTCGCGCCCGCCGATCAGCGCATCGAGCGGCACGAAGACATCCTTGCCCCGGTTCGGGCCGTTCATGAACGCCGCGCCGAGCGGCAGGTGGCGTCGACCGATCTCGACCCCGGGGGTGTCGGTGGGGATCAGCGCCAGGCTGATACCCAGTTCGTCCACCTCGCCGAGCAGATGCTCCGGATCGTAGGCTTTGAAGGCGACGCCGAGCAGGGTCGCGACCGGGCCGAGGGTGATGTAGCGCTTCTCCCAGTTCAGCCGCAGGCCGAGCACTTCCTTACCTTGCCACTGGCCGCGGCAGATTACACCGCTGTCGGGCATCGCGCCGGCGTCGGAGCCGGCATAGGGACCGGTGAGCGCGAAGCAGGGCACGTCGGTGCCGCTGGCCAGGCGCGGCAGGTAGTGGCTGCGCTGCTCGTCAGTGCCGTAGTGCAGCAGCAGTTCGGCCGGGCCGAGTGAGTTGGGCACCATCACGGTGCTGGCCAGATCACCGCTGCGCGTGGCGAGCTTCATCACGATCTGCGAATGGGCGTAGGCGGAAAAACCTTTGCCGCCATATTCCTTGGGGATGATCAGGCCGAAGAAGCCTTGCGTCTTGATGTAGTCCCAGGCTTCGGCAGGCAGGTCGAGGCGCTGGGCGATGTCCCAGTCGCTGACCATTGCGCAGAGGATTTCGGTCGGACCGTCGAGGAACGCCTGTTCTTCGTCCGTCAGACGGGCCTGCGGATAACCGAGCAGGACGTTCCAGTCCGGCCGGCCGCTGAACAGTTCGCCATCCCACCACACGGTGCCGGCCTCGATGGCGTCGCGCTCGGTATCGGAGATCGGCGGCAACACGCGCTTGAACCAGTCGAACAGCGGTTCGCTCACGTAGCGACGGCGGATATCGGTAATCAGCAGCGGCACTGCGACGGCAGCCAGCAGCAGCCAGAGCGGGGCGACCAGCCAGCCGGACACCTCATCGGCAGCGCTCATCGCCAGCAGATAGAGCGTAACCAGGGCCAGACTCGGGGCGAGCGCCAGGCGCAGATGTGCGATGACGACGAGGCCAAGCAACAGGACCAGCAACCAGATCAACGTCATGGAGAGCGTTCCTTTATCGACGTGGGTGTGCTGACAGCATAGGCGTCCTCGCCGCATGCCGGTGCGATGCGTGCCCGGCGGTGATCTCGCCCGAACTCTTGCGCGGGGTTATCGTCCCAGTTCAGACAGATCAGTTGGCGGGGAGCGGTATGGCATTTCTGGATACGCGTGGCATCGGCTTCGGCACGTTGCTCAAGCGCACGATCAAGGAATTCAGCAACGACGACATGTCCACCTACGCCTCGGCGCTGGCGTACCGGGCGTTGTTCTCGCTGTTTCCGTTCCTCCTGTTTCTCATGGCCCTGCTGGGCTTTCTCAACCTCTCGGAGTTCTTCGCCTGGCTGCGTGAACAGGCGGCGCTGGCACTGCCCGCGGTGGCGATGGAGCAGGTCAATCCGGTGATCGACCAGCTGCAGGAACAGAAAAGCGGGCTGTTGTCGGTCGGTATCCTCGTGGCGCTGTGGACGGCGTCGGCGGGCTTCCGTTCGCTGATGAATGCAATGAACCGGGCCTACGACGTCGACGAGGGGCGGCCCAGCTGGAAGCTCATGCTGTTGTCGCTGCTCTATACGATCGGCACCGCCGTGATTCTGCTTGCCAGCGCCGGGCTGATGATCGTCGGTCCGCAAGTGATGGAGTGGCTGGCCGATCTCGTCGGCCTGAAGGAGACGATCGTGCTGCTCTGGGCATGGTTGCGCTGGCCGGTGGTGGTGTTCCTGATGATGCTGCTGGTGGCCGTGCTGTACTACGTCACGCCGGATGTGGAGCAGGAGTTCCGCTTCATCACGCCCGGCTCGGTGCTGGCGGTGATCGTCTGGATCGCCGCATCGGTAGGTTTCGGCATCTACGTGCAGAACTTTGCCGACTACAACGCCACCTACGGCAGCATCGGCGCAATCATCGTGCTGCTGTTGTACTTCTACATTTCCGCCGCGGTGCTGCTGCTGGGGGCCGAGCTGAATGCGGTAATCGAGCACCACTCGGTCGAGGGCAAGGACCCGGGCGAGAAAACTGCCGATTCCTGACCGGTCCGCCCGGCGAGCGGTACGGCGAACGTCTATTCTGCAGAAGGGTCCATACCGTTCATTACAGAATTCCTGCGAGCTGCAGCGGCATGGCGGGGCGGCCGACCAGCGGCGCCGAGGCAATTCCGGGGTTCTGGGCCGAAACCGGATGGAGACGTTGCATCTTGCACATCGCCGATATGACCATGTTTTACGCGCCGGCCAGTGGCGGCGTGCGTACCTACCTCGAGGCCAAGCACCGCCGCCTGCAGCTTTATTCCGGCGTTCGTCACAGCATTCTTGTCCCTGGCAGCAGCTATCAGCAGCATGCTGGCATCTACGAGGTGCCAGCCCCGGCCCTGCCGTTCGGCAAGGGTTATCGCTTTCCGATTCGTCGCGGTCCCTGGCGTAATCTGCTGCGTTCACTGCGCCCCGATCTGATCGAAGTGGGCGATCCGTACATGACCGCCTGGGCGGCGCTGGATGCCGGGCGCCGGCTGGATATTCCGGTGATCGGCTTCTACCACTCCGATCTGCCCTTGCTGGTCAGCAACCGTATCGGTGGTTGGCTGGGTACCAACATGAACGGCTACGTCTCGCGGCTGTACGGCAGTTTCGACCGCGTGCTGGCGCCCAGTCAGGTCATGGCGGATAAGCTGACGGCGCTGCGGGTGCGCAACGTGTATGTGCAGCCGCTGGGCGTCGATCTGGAAACGTTCAGCCCGACGCGTCGCGACGCTCATCTGCGAAGCGAGCTGGGGCTGGAGGAAGATTGCCGCCTGCTGATCTTCGCCGGACGCGGCTCGCGCGAGAAGAACCTGCCTGTCCTGCTGGAGACCGCGCGCATCCTCGGCCGGCCGTATCACCTGTTGCTGGTAGGATCGAGCATGCCGCACCGGGTGCCGGGCAACGTCACGGTGATCGACCAATTCTGTCCGGCCAGCGAGGTCGCGCGGCTGCTGGCCAGTAGCGACATGCTGCTGCATGCCGGCAATCAGGAGACGTTCGGCCTGGTAGCGTTGGAAGCGATGGCCAGCGGCATTCCGGTGGTGGCTGCGCGTGCTGGTGCGTTGCCGGAACTGGTGCCGCCGCACACTGGCCGTCTGTGCCGGCCGTTGGATGCGCGCTCGATGGCGCTGACCGTGCAGGAGCTGTTCGAGGATGATCCGCAGCGGCTCGGCAGGCAGGCGCGCCAGCATGTCGAGGCCCATCACGCGTGGGATGCGGTGGTCGCCGGCCTGCTCGCTCACTACCACGCCGTGCTGGGTATGGCCGATCTGCCGGTGGCGGTACATGGCTGAACCAGTGCTGATGCTGGTGCTGCACGATGTGGCGCCGCAGACCTGGCCGGACTACCGGCCATTTGTCGAGGCCGTCGATGCGCTCGGTACGATCCCCATCACCTGGCTGGTAGTGCCGGACTTCCATCGGCGCAATCCGCTGCAGGCGCACCCGTGGTTTCTCGACCTGCTCGGTGAGCGTCTGGCGCGCGGCGACGAGCTGGTGCTGCATGGCTACTACCACGCCGACGACGCGCCGGCGCCGCGCACGCCGCGCGACTGGTTCATGCGCCGCATCTATACCCATGAAGGGGAGTTCTACGCGCTGGCCGAAGCCGAGGCACGCCGACGGCTGGAGCAGGGCATGCAGCTGTTTGCCGAGCAGGGCTGGCCGCTGCATGGCTTTGTCGCGCCGGCCTGGCTAATGAGCGTCGGTACCCGGCAGGCCCTGCAGGGCAGTGGCCTGAGCTATACCAGCGATCCGCAACGGTTCTACCGCCTGCCGGACTTTGCGCCGATCACCGCGCCAGGGCTGGTTTGGAGCGCGCGCAGCGCCTGGCGTCGCGGGCTGTCGCGACTGGTCTGCGAGCAACAGCTGCGCAAGCACAAAGCGGCGACGCTGCTGCGTCTGGGCCTGCACCCGGTGGATATGCGTCACGAGTTCTCCCGCCACTACTGGCTGCAGCTGCTGCAACGCCTGCTCGCGGAGGGGCGGCGCCCGGTCAGCAAGATCGAATGGCTGCGCCAGCAGTCGCTGGTGAGTCAACCGGCATGAACCGCAGCGCCTGGCTGTTGCTCGGTGCGTTGCTCGCCGCGGCACTGGTGCCACTGCTGCTGGGTGGTACCGGCTTGTTCGAGCGACTGTTGCGCTTTCCACCCGGGTTGCTGCTGGGCATGCTCGGCATGGTGCTCGCCGGCTGGTATCTGAATGCCTGGCGCCTGCGCTTGTTGGTCGGCCGGCGCACGCTCGGCCAGCGGCGTGCGCTGGGCATCGTGGTGGCTACCGAGTTCGCCATCTGCGCGACGCCCGGCGGTGCTGGCGGGCCGCTGACTGCAATGGCGCTGCTGATGCGCCAGGGCGTGACACCGGCAAGAGGCACTGCGACCTATGCGGTCGAGCAGCTCAGCGACCTGCTGTTCTTCGCCTGCGCGCTGGTCGGCGTGCTGATCTATGCCATGACCCACGCCTTCAATGCCTATGTCGGCAGCCTGCTGGGCTTCAGCGCGGCGCTGCTGCTTGGCGTGCTGGTACTGCTGGGGCTGCTCGGGCGCTTCCATCGCCAGGTGTTCCGCTTCAACGGCTGGCTGGTCAGGCACCTGGGAATGCGGGCCAAGCGCCGGCGACGCTGGGCGCGCAAGGTATTGGGGTTTCGCAATGCGCTGCTCGATTGCTTCCGCCTGCCACGGCGGGTGCTGCTCGGTGTGTTCGTGCTGACCACGCTGCACTGGCTGCTGCGCTTCAGCGTGCTGTATCTGACGCTGCGCGGGCTGCAGAGCGAGATCGCCTGGGCCTGGACCTTCGTGGTGCAGATCCTCGCGCTGACGGCTGGTCAGCTCAGCCTGCTGCCCGGTGGCGCCGGTAGCGCCGAGCTGGCCTCGGCCGCGTTGCTCACACCCATGGTGGGCAAATCCAGCACGGCGGCGGCGATCCTGATCTGGCGCTTCGTCACCTATTACTTCTACCTGATCGTGGGTGCCCCGGTATTCCTGCAACTGGCCGGGCGACCGCTGCTCAATCGACTGATGCGCAGCCGGCGGGCGACTAGCTGACGCGCCGTTCCGATGGCCGGGAGGAAACTATCGGCGTGCGCACCCGGTCCACCCTTTGTAATCAATGACTAGCAGCAAAGGGGAAGCCGCCATGAGCAGCACCGAAGACAAGATCAAGGGCAACACCAACGAAGCGGTCGGCAAGATCAAACAGGGTATTGGCGAGGCCACTGACAATCCGCGGCTGAAGGAGGAGGGGCAGCGCCAGGAGATCAAGGGTGACGCCCAGCAGGTCAAGGGTGACGTCAAGGATACGCTGAAGAAGGGCATCGACCGGGCCTGATTGGTGCGCTGTATACATGAAAATGCCCGCGAATGCGGGCATTTTTTCGTCGCGCCGAGCGATCAGCGCTCGAGGTACTGCAGCTTGTCCTTGACCCCGTCCCACTCTTCGGCGTCCGGCAGCGAATCCTTCTTCTCGGTGATGTTCGGCCAGACTTCGGCCAGATCGGCGTTCAGCGCGATGAACTCCTGCTGATCGTCCGGCACTTCGTCTTCGGAGAAGATGGCCTGGGCCGGGCACTCCGGCTCGCACAGGGCGCAATCGATACACTCGTCCGGGTGAATCACCAGGAAGTTCGGGCCTTCGTAGAAGCAGTCCACCGGGCAGACTTCCACGCAATCGGTGTATTTGCACTTGATGCAGTTGTCGGTGACGACGAAGGTCATTTCTAGCTATCTCCTCAGGCGGGTCAGGCTGCGTTGGCAGACGCTCCTGTGCGGCAGCAGACAGGGTGGCACCAGGCAAACGCCACCGTATCCAAAAAAATTGCGCGCGATTCTACCAGTTTATTGGCGTATCAGGCTTGTGATTTAAGGCTGTATAGCAGGTCCAGCGCCTGTCGCGGAGACAGATCATCGGGATTGATTCGACGCAATTGCTCGATCACAGGATGCGGCAAACTGGCGAAAAGATCGCTCTGCACCGGAGGCGCGGACTGGCCAGCTGCCATTCTCGGTGCTTCGTGGGGCAGGCTGGTGGTTTCCAGCCGCGACAGATGGTCGCGGGCGCGCTGGATGACCTCGCCCGGTACACCGGCCAGCTGCGCCACCGCCAGGCCGTAACTCTGGCTTGCCGGCCCGGGCAGCACGTGGTGCAGGAAGACGATGCGCTCGTTGTGCTCGGTGGCCGACAGGTGCACGTTGGCCACCACCGGCTCGCTTTCCGGCAGCACGGTGAGCTCGAAATAGTGGGTGGCGAACAGCGTGAAGGCGCGCAGCTTCGCCAGCTGCTCGGCGGCTGCCCAGGCCAGCGACAAGCCGTCGAAGGTGCTGGTGCCGCGACCGACTTCGTCCATCAGTACCAGACTGCGATCGCTGGCGTTGTGCAGGATATTCGCGGTTTCGCTCATTTCCACCATGAAGGTGGAGCGCCCGCCGGCGAGATCGTCCGATGAGCCGATGCGGGTGAAGATGCGGTCCACCAACGACAGCTCGCAAGCCGCGGCCGGGACGAAGCTGCCGATCTGTGCCAGCAGCACGATCAGCGCGGTCTGGCGCATGTAGGTCGATTTACCGCCCATGTTCGGCCCGGTGATGACCAGCATGCGCGTGGCGTCGTCGAGGCCCAGGTCGTTGGCGACGAAAGGCGTCTCCAATACCTGCTCGACCACCGGGTGGCGACCCTGCTCGATGCGCATGCATGGCTGCTCGACGAAGCGCGGGCGATTCAGGTCGAGATTGAGCGCGCGCTCGGCGAGGTTGCTCAGCACGTCCAGCTCGGCCAGCGCAGCGGCGCTTTCCTGCAGTGGTGCCAGGTGGCCGATGAGCATTTCCAGCAGCTCGTCGTAGAGCAGTTTTTCGCGGGCGAGGGCGCGGCTCTTGGCCGACAGCGCCTTGTCCTCGAACTCCTTGAGCTCAGGGGTGATGAAGCGCTCGGCGCCCTTGAGCGTCTGCCGGCGGATGTAGTCGGCCGGCGCCGATTCGGCCTGCTTGCTCGGCAGCTCGATGAAGTAGCCGTGCACGCGGTTGTAGCCGACCTTGAGGTTGGCCAGCCCGGTGCGGGTTTTCTCGCGGGTTTCCAGGTCCATCAGGTACTGGCCGGCGTTCTCCGAGAGCGACTGCAGCTCGTCCAGCTCGGCGTCGTAGCCGGTCTTGAGTACGCCACCGTCACGGATCACCGCCGGCGGGTTGTCGATGATGGCGCGGGCCAGCAGCTCGGCCAGCTCCGGGTAGGTGCCGATGCTTTTTGACAGCTCCAGCAGATGCGGCGCCACCAGCGCCTGCATGCCGGCCTGCAGTTGCGGCAGCGCGGCGAGGGCGTCGCGCTGCCGCGCCAGATCGCGCGGGCGGGCGTTGCGCAGGCCGATGCGGGCGAGGATGCGCTCCAGATCGCCGATGTCCTTGAGCTGCGGCTGCAGCTGTTCGAAGCGGTAGTGCTCGAGCAGGCAGGTGATCGAGTCCTGGCGTGCTTCGAGAATCTCGCGGTTGCGCAGCGGACGGTTCAGCCAGCGGGTCAGCAGGCGCGAGCCCATGGCGGTCTGGCAGCGGTCCATCACCGACTGCAGTGTGTTTTCGCGCCCGCCGGCCAGGTTGACGTCCAGCTCCAGGTTGCGCCGGCTGGCGCCATCGAGGATCACCGTGTCGTCGAGGCGCTCGTGGCGCAGGCTGCGCAGGTGGGGCAGGGCGGTGCGCTGGGTTTCCTTGGCGTAGGCGAGCAGGCAACCGGCGGCGCCGATGGCCAGCGTCAGGTTCTCGCAGCCGAAGCCCTTGAGGTCTTGGGTGGAGAACTGCTGGCAGAGGCTCTTGAATGCCGAGTCGCGATCGAAATCCCAGGGTGCACGGCGGCGCACGCCGCGGCGCTTCTCCAGTGGCAGGCCCTGGGGCCAGTCATCGGGGATCAGCAGCTCGGCCGGGCTCAGGCGCTCCAGTTCGGCGAGCAGGGTTTCCCAGCCCTTGAGTTCCTGCACGCTGAAACGGCCGCTGGCGATGTCCAGCACTGACAGGCCGAACAGCTTTTCGTCGCCGACCACCGCCGCCAGCAAGTTGTCGCGACGCTCGTCGAGCAACGCCTCGTCGCTCACCGTGCCCGGCGTGATGATGCGCACCACCTGGCGTTCCACCGGACCCTTGCTGGTGGCCGGATCGCCGATCTGCTCGCAGATCACCACCGATTCGCCAAGCTTGACCAGCCGCGCCAGATAACCTTCGGCGGAGTGGAAGGGAATGCCCGCCATCGGGATCGCCGTACCCGCCGACTGCCCGCGCGCGGTGAGGGTGATATCCAGCAGCGCCGCGGCCTTCTTGGCGTCGTCGTAGAACAGCTCGTAGAAGTCGCCCATGCGGTAGAACATCAGCTGGTCCGGATGCTCGCGCTTGAGCTTCCAGTATTGCTGCATCATCGGCGTGTGCTTGGAGAGATCGGAATTATCTTTAGTCATCAGATACTTAGAGCGGTGAAGCGGGTTTTGTGGGGCAGATTTGGGGGCATTTCACGCTGTTTTCTGCATGCCGGCCCAGATGTGTTGCAGCTCGCTCGGGGACTCGTCGTCCATCCACTTTGCGTACACCTGGACTAGCATGGTGAAGTCCTTGTGCCCCATCTGCTTGGCGATGAACGCAAGGTTACCACGCGCTACCAGGCACCAGCAGGCATAGGTGTGACGGGTCTGTTATGGGCGGCGCTGGTGGAGCGCGGCCAGTAGGATGTCGAGGTT
This sequence comes from Stutzerimonas stutzeri TS44, assembly GCA_000263395.1. Lineage (GTDB taxonomy): Bacteria > Pseudomonadota > Gammaproteobacteria > Pseudomonadales > Pseudomonadaceae > Stutzerimonas > Stutzerimonas stutzeri_C. Next base: position 40,735 of record AJXE01000022.1, on the reverse strand, counting down.
GTGCTGGAACATGCCCAGGTAGGTGCTGGCCGGCCCTTGGCTGGCCAGGGCATCGGAATACAGAGTGCCGCCGACGCGGGCACCGGCCTCGTCTGCAATCTGCCGCACCAGGCGCGGGTCGCGGATGTTTTCCACGAACACAGCGCGCACATCCTCGTGACGCAGCTGGCGAATCAGCGCGGCGACTTCGGCGGCGGAAGGCTCGTCGTGGGTGGACAGGCCCTGCGGCGCGATGAACTGCAGCTGCCAGGCCTGGCCCAGGTAGCCGAAGGCATCGTGGCTGGTCACCACCTTGCGCTGACTGACCGGCAGGCTGGCCAGCCGCGTGTTGGCCTGCTTGAGCAGCGCATTCAGCTTGGTCAGGTAGGCGTCGCGGTTGGCGGCGTAGGCGTCGGCATGTGCCGGGTCGAGCTGGCTGAGCGCCTGGGTGATGTTGCGCACGTAGATCTCGGCGTTGCTCAGGCTCTGCCAGACGTGCGGGTCGGCGACTTTCTCGCCGTCCTCCTCCAGCCACAGCGGCAGCACGTCTTGGCTGGCGTCGATGCGCCGGCCACGCGCTTCGCTGCTGGCCAGCAGGCGCTCCAGCCAAGGTTCGAAGCCCAGGCCGTTGGCGATGATCAGGTCGGCCTGCAGCAGCGTGCGTACATGCTCCGGGCTGGGCTCGAAGACGTGGGCGTCTTCGTCGGGCCCGACCAGGTTGGTCAGCGCGATGTGCTCGCCGCCGACGGCGCGGGTCAGGTCGGCGAGGATGCTGAAACTGGTGACCACCTGCGGCTTGTCGGCGGCGGGCAGTGACAGTGGCAGGAGCAGGGCGATCAGGGCGAGCAGGGCGCGCATGGAGTTTCCTCAGGGTGATGTGGGTAGCGGGGCCGGGCGCCAGAGACCGTGGACCGGCCCGGCGATCACCGAGATCAGGTAGGCCAGCCCGGCCAGCAGGACGATGCAGGGTCCGCTCGGCAGGCCGGCGTGATAGGACAGCAGCAGGCCGAGCCAGACGCTGGCGGCGCCGATCAGCGCGGCGAGCGGCAGCAGGTGTGGCAGGTGGCGGCTCCAGAAGCGTGCGGCGGCGGCCGGCAGCATCATCAGGCCGACCACCATCAGCGCGCCGATGGCCTGGAAGCCCATCACCAGGTTCAGCACTACCAGGGCCAGGAACAGGCCGTGTACCAGCGGGCCGATGCGGCTGACGCTGCGCAGAAACAGCGGGTCGAGGCTGTCCAGCGCCAGCGGGCGGTAGATCAGCAGCAGCACGGTCAGGCTGATTCCCGCCACGCTGAGCATGCCGTGCAGGGTGGGCAGGTCCACCGCCAGCGCCGAGCCGAACAGCAGGTGCATCAGGTCCAGCTTGCGACCGGCCAGGCCGAGCAGCAGCACGCCGCCGGCCAGTGAGATGGGGTAGAGAGCGGCCAGGCTGGTGTCCTCGCGCAGCCCGGTGCGGCGGGTGACCCAGGCGGCCAGCATGGCCATGCCAAGGCCGGCGATCAGGCCGCCGGCAGTCAGCGCCGGCAGGCTCAGGCCGAACAGCCAGAAGCCCAGCGCGGCGCCGGGCAGGATGCCGTGGGCGATGGCGTCGCCAATCAGGCTCATCCGCCGCAGCATCAGGAACACCCCCAGCGGTGCCGCGCTACAGGCCAGCGCCAGGCCGCCGAACAGGGCGCGGCGCAGGAAGGCGAATTCGGCAAAGGGCTGCCACAGCGGCTCGAGCATCAGGCCACGCGCTCCAGACGCGCGCCGCGCAGTTCGCTGACCGGCGCCAGGATGCAGCCCTGCGCGGACACCAGCAGGGCGTTGTCCAGCCAGTCGCTCAGGTGGCCCACGGCGTGACTGACCACCAGCAGCGTACGGCCTTCGGCTTGCCACTGGCGGGCGCGTTGCCAGAACAGCGCCTGGCCCTCGGCGTCGAGGGCGGCTTCCGGCTCGTCGAGCAGCAGCAGGCGGGCGCCGGTCAGGTCGAGGCGGGCGAGCAGGGCGCGCTGCAACTGGCCGCCGGACAGTGCTTCCAGCGGCAGTGCTTGCAGCCCGCTCAGCTGCCAGCGCTCCAGTGTCTGCTCCAGCCGGGCCCGCTGCGCGGCGCGCGAGCGCTTCTGCGACCACAGTCCGCCGGCCACCAGGGCCTCCAGACGAATGGGGAACTGGCGGTCAAAGGCCTGTTGCTGAATCAGCACGCCGATGCCTCCCTGTCGTGGCGCATCCACCCGCACCTGGCCCGCCAGCGGTGCCTGCCAGCCGGCGATGACCTTGAGCAGACTGCTCTTGCCGCAACCGTTGTTGCCGATCACGGCGGTCAGGCTGCCGGCCGCCAGGTGCAGATCCAGCGGCGGCGCCAGTGGCCGCCCGGGCGACCCCCACTGCAGGCCCTGGCAATGGATCATGACGGGCGGCTCCAGCTGCTGTGGGCCACGGCATCGTGGGCGTGCAGGCTTTCGGCATGCACCACTTCCAGGCTGAAACCGAGCAAGCCGTCCTGCTCGCGCAGGCACTGGTGCAGGCGCCGCGCGGCATCCTCGCAGAACATCAGGTTCTGCCCGTTGGCCAGGGCGAAGGCCTGTTCATCGGCGCGCTTGACCGCTGTCTGCAGGGCCGTACCCAGGGCGCTTTCGGCGCGCTCCAGTAACTGGCGAACCGGCAGTCGCTGCAGGCTGGAATCCAGATGCAGCTTTAAGCGCGCCTCGCTGCGCTGACTGTGCGGTGTGGCGAGAATTCCGCTGGTGCTGCCGATCCATACGAGAATGTCGGCATGATCAAGTTTTCTATTCGCAAAATCCTGCACAAACTGCTGTTGGATAAGCTGTCGGGCAAGCGCCGCCGAGCATGGGCAGGTGGAGGAATAACCGAGGGTCAGCTGCAGCTCCACATGAAACCCGTTGTCATCCAGACGGGTGTTTAGCGCCAGCGGATAGCCCTTCCAGCCCGCCAGCGGGCTGACCAGCGCCGGACGCTTGAGCAGCAGCTCGCCGCGCAGATTGAGATAGGCCTGGTGTGAAAGCCCATCGTGGCTATCCAGGAACTGAAACAACACCTTCTGCACGGCGGTCAGGGTCAGCTCCTGCTGCTCTAGGGCCTCCAGCGCCAGATACAGCCGCGACATATGGATGCCCCGTGCGCTGGGGTCATCCAGACTTACCCCGACATCCACCCGACAGTTCATCGGCTTGCCGTCAAGCGCTACGGGCAGGGCGATCTGCTGCATGCCGACGAAGTCCAGCGCTTGCTGCGCCTGGGCGCTGGTTTGCGCGGCGATATCGGGGAGAGTCAGGGCGTTCATCTGGAACCTATGGAGGCGAGGGTGGTTGCTAAAAATGATATGTTATAACAAAATAAAGCGACACCCCTAACGAGTCCATCCCGTGATCAGCGAAGCCGACCTGCTTGCGATGTCTGCCGACACCTACATGAACGAGGTACAGCAGGCGTTCTTTCGCCAGCGCCTGCTGGAGCAGCGTGCCGAGCTGCAGCAGCGCATCGACGAGGAGTTCGGTCAGCTGCGCGAACAGCAGCCGGCCAGCGATCCGGCCGACCTGGGCAGCGCCGAGGAGCAGCGCCAGTGGCAGCTGCGCCTGCTGGAGCGGGAGAAGAAGCTGCTCGACAAGATCGACGAAGCGCTGGAGCGCCTGGCCAGCGGCGAATACGGCTGGTGCAGCGAGACCGGCGAGCCGATCGGTCTGCGCCGTCTGCTGCTGCGGCCCACCGCCAGCCTGGGCATCGAGGCCAAGGAGCGTCAGGAACAACGCGAACGCCATATCCGTGATGTGCGAGGAAACCCCAATGGATAACCGCTTACCCGTCACCGTGCTGTCGGGCTTTCTCGGCGCCGGCAAGAGCACCTTGCTCAACCATGTGCTGAAGAACCGCGACGGCCTGCGCGTGGCGCTGATCGTCAACGACATGAGTGAAATCAACATCGACGGCTCGGAGGTGCAGCGCGACGTCAGCCTCAACCGAGCTGACGAGAAGCTGGTGGAGATGAGCAATGGCTGCATCTGCTGCACGCTGCGCGAAGACCTGCTGGAGGAGGTGGCGCGGCTGGCCCGCGACGGCCGCTTCGACTACCTGCTGATCGAATCCACCGGCATCAGCGAGCCGCTGCCGGTGGCTGAGACGTTCACCTTCCGCGACGAGCAGGGCCAGAGCCTGTCCGACCTGGCGCGCCTGGACACCCTGGTGACTGTGGTCGACGGGGTGAACTTCCTGCGTGACTTCCATGCTGCCGAGAGCCTGGTCAGCCGGGGCGAGACGCTGGGCGAGGAGGACGAACGTTCGATCACCGACCTGCTGATCGAGCAGGTGGAGTTCGCCGACGTCATCCTGATCAGCAAGACCGACCTGATCTCCAGCGCCGAGCGCGAGGAGCTGACGGCCATCCTGCGCGGACTGAACACCGAAGCCGAGATCGTGCCGATGGTGATGGGCCAGGCATCGCTGGCGAAGATCCTCAACACCGGCCGCTTCGACTTCGAGCGCGCCGCCCAGGCGCCTGGCTGGCTCAAGGAGCTGCGCGGCGAACACGTGCCGGAGACCGAGGAGTACGGCATCGCCTCGACCACCTACCAGGCGCGCCGGCCCTTCCATCCCGAGCGCTTCTTCGCCTTCCTCAACCGCGAGTGGGTCAACGGCCGCCTGCTGCGCTCGAAGGGCTACTTCTGGCTGGCCAGCCAGTATCAGGAGGCCGGCAGCTGGTCGCAGGCCGGCGGCCTGATGCGCCATGGCTACGCCGGGCGCTGGTGGCGCTTCGTGCCCAAAACCCAGTGGCCCGAGGACGAGGACGGCCTGCATGCCGTCATGAGCAAATGGAGCGCCGAGGTCGGCGACTGCCGTCAGGAACTGGTGTTCATTGGCCAGAATATCGATTTCGCTCGCCTGCGCGCCGAACTGGACGACTGCCTGCTGACCGACGCCGAAGTGGCCGCCGGCCCCGAGGCTTGGCAACGCCTGCCGGACCCCTTCGGCGCCTGGACCGAGGAGGCGGCCTGATGTTGGCGCCGCAGCTGCGACCGGCGCCCCGCGCGTGCCTGGGTACTCGCCCCGAGGTACTCGCCGAGGCGTTGCGGGAGGGCGTCAACCTGGCGGTCTGGCAGCGCCGTCTGGCACCGCAGATCGAGGACTTCGTGCGCATCCTGCTGGCCCAGCTTCTGGAGGTCTCGGAGTCCGTGCAGATTGAGGTAGGCGCCGACGAGCAGCTGCGCCTGCCGGCGCTGCTGCGGGCGCAGGCCGATTTTCATGGCTATGAGGCCTTCGTCGCCGATCTCACCTGGCTGGTCGAGGCCTTCGCTTGCCTGCTCGGGGCCCGACGTATCGGCCTGCGCCTGCGTAGCCTGGCCAAGCCGATGTGCCCGCGCTTTCATGTCGACCATGTGCCGCTGCGGCTGATCAGCACCTACGCCGGGGTGGCCAGCGAATGGCTTGAAGAGGGTGGCATGGATAGGCGTCGTCTCGGCGAGGTCCGGGCCGAGCCGCGTGACGGCGAGCGCATCCAGCGCCTGGACGCTGGCTGGGTGGCGCTGGCCAAGGGCGAGAAGTGGCCGGGTAACGAGGGCGCTGGATTAATCCACCGCTCGCCCACACCTCCTGCGGGTGATCAGCGGCTATTGTTGACGCTTGACTGGTTGGCCTAACTTTTGCTCTAAAGTCGTCAGGTTAGGCTCAACGTGGTATGGTCTGCGCTCTTTCCTGCTCTGACTGTTCAATACCTGACAGTATGATTGCCTCGAAAATCTCTGCCTGGCTGCCTACGACGCCATAGCGCATAGCCCCTCCCTTAGTCAGCTCGGCCTGCCGGCTGATTCGTATAGCTGCGCCTGTCGCAAATCTGTCGTTCCACACGGCGCCACGCGTTACCTACGACTTGAACCTGACGCTTTCTGCACGCCGCCCCGGCATCGTGCTGTCGCGTCCATCGCCTTGGATTTACTGATGTTGCAGACAATCAAACAGAACTGGTTTTCAAACTTGAGAGGCGATGTGCTCGCCGGTCTCGTCGTTGCGCTTGCGCTGATTCCGGAGGCCATCGCTTTCTCTATCATCGCGGGTGTCGATCCCAAGATCGGCCTGTATGCGTCGTTCTGTATCGCCGTTGTGATCGCCTTCGTAGGTGGCCGCCCCGGCATGATCTCGGCGGCAACCGGGGCAATGGCGCTGCTCATGGTGACGTTGGTGAAAAACCATGGCCTCGAATACCTGCTGGCCGCCACGCTGTTATGTGGCGTGCTGCAGATCGTCGCCGGTTACCTGAAGCTCGGTTCGTTGATGCGCTTTGTGTCTCGCTCGGTGGTGACCGGATTCGTTAACGCCCTGGCCATCCTGATTTTCATGGCACAGCTACCCGAGCTGACCAATGTCACCTGGCACGTTTACGCCATGACGGCTGCCGGCCTCGGCATCATTTACCTGTTTCCCTATTTGCCCAAGCTCGGCAAGGTGATTCCCTCACCGCTGGTGTGCATCCTGGTCTTGACCGCAGTTGCCATCTATCTCGGGCTGGATATCCGCACCGTAGGCGACATGGGCCAACTACCGGACACATTGCCGATATTCCTTTGGCCGGATGTGCCGTTGACCTTCGAGACCCTGGCGATCATCTTCCCTTACTCCGCTGCGCTGGCCGTGGTCGGTCTGCTGGAATCAATGATGACCGCGACCATCGTCGATGACCTGACCGACACCACCAGCGACAAGAACCGCGAATGCAAGGGCCAAGGCGTTGCCAACATTGCCTCCGGCCTTATGGGCGGCATGGCCGGTTGCGCCATGATCGGACAGTCGGTGATCAATGTGAAATCCGGAGGCCGAACCCGCCTGTCCACATTGATCGCGGGCGTCGTGCTGTTATTGATGGTGGTGTTTCTCAGTGACTGGGTCAGCCAGATTCCCATGGCCGCGCTGGTGGCAGTGATGATCATGGTGTCCATCGGCACCTTCAGCTGGGACTCGCTGCGCAATCTGCGCAAATTCCCGCTCTCTACCAACATCGTGATGGTGGCGACCGTAGTCGTGGTGGTCTTCACCCACAACCTCGCCTATGGCGTTCTGGTTGGGGTTCTGCTGGCAGCCATGTTCTTCGCCAACAAAGTCGGCCATTACATGGCGATCAGCTCCGAATTGAATGAAGCTGCCGATCACCGCACCTATAAGGTGATTGGCCAGGTGTTCTTCAGTTCAGCCGACAAGTTCGTTGCGGCGTTCGATTTCAAGGAGGCGATCAGCAAGGTGACCATCGACCTAAGTCGCGCTCACTTCTGGGATATCACGGCCGTCGCTGCCCTGGACAAGGTAGTGGTCAAGCTTCGCCGCGAAGGCGCCGAGGTCGAGGTACTGGGGCTCAATGAAGCCAGCGCCACTATCGTCGATCGTTTTGGTGTGCACGACAAACCTGATGCCATCGATCAACTCATGGGCCACTGACAAGGAGAACAACGATGACCCACGTAACCGCTTGCATTGACGGCTCCGCCTCCGCTCCTGCTGTTTGTGACTACGCGGCCTGGGCCAGCCAGCGCCTGGATATCCCTCTCACCTTCCTGCATGTATTGGATCAGCGCCAGTATCCGGTATCAGCCGACTTGAGCGGCAACATTGGTTTGGGCAGTCGAGAGCATCTGCTGGACGAGCTAGCCGCTCTGGATAAGCAACGCAACAAGCTGGCCCTGGAACAAGGGCTCGTCATGCTCGACGCCGCGAAGGAGCGGGCCATCGCCTACGGCGTGAGTTCGCCAGAAGCCAAGCAGCGCCATGGCGAATTGCTGGAAAGCCTGCGAGAGCTCGAAAACGATATCCGCCTACTGGTAATTGGTCGCCAGGGCGAGTCCAGTGATGGGGCAGAAGTGCACGTCGGCAGCCAGTTGGAAAGTGTCATTCGCATCATTCACCGCCCTGTACTGGTAACGCCGGCCAGCTTCAAGAAACCGGAAAGCGCGATGCTGGCCTTCGATGGTGGAGCCACCACGCGCAAGGGAGTAGAGATGCTGGCAGTCAGTCCTTTGCTGAAGGGGCTACCTATCCATCTGGTGATGGTCGGAACCGAGACAGTGGAGAACTCGGCGCATATGGAGGCGGCCTGCTCAACCCTGACTTCGGCGGGTCACAAGGTTCATACGGCCATCCGGACGGGAGAAGTCGAACCTGCATTGCATGCCTACCAAGAAGAGCACGGTATTGATCTGCTCGTAATGGGCGCCTATGGGCATTCTCGAATCCGGCAGTTCCTAGTAGGGAGCACCACTACCCACATGCTGCGCACTACTAGCACTCCGTTGCTTCTCTTGCGCTAGATCGGTGCGGGGGTAGGGCGCGCTTGAGAGCGCGGGCCAATTTTCCTCATCTGCTGCCTGTTTCGACAGGCAGCTTTTGGCCGATTTCCGCCTGTAAACAGTTCAGATGAAATCGGCCAAGATCAGCCTCTCAAAAGCTCCTCCAACCCAAAGCGCGCAGTTGCGAGATTCCCTTTGCCCTCAAGGCCAACCCGCTTAAACGTATCGGGAAAAGTGAACTATGGAATGAGTCCGTTACGTTTCACTCGGTACATGAGCTCGTTCAGCAGGTTGTTGGAGTGAGTTCTGGGCAAAATGGCGTGACCTGATTTACCGGTTGGCGGCCAGGAGTTGCGCTGCCATCCGATGCCGGAGCCTAAGCCACAGCAGGCTGAGGATCGCCAGCGCCACCGGCGCGAGGGTCATGCCGCACACCAGCGCCCAGCCGAAGCTGTCGAGCAGGGCGCCTGAGGCAAACGAGCCGATGGCCATGGAGCCAAACACGACGAAGTCGTTCACCGACTGCACCCGCGGGCCCTGTTCAGGGGTATGGCAGGTGAGCACCATTGCGGAGGCGCCGAGAAAGCTCAGGTTCCAGCCGGCGCCGAGCAGGACCAGCGCAATCCAGAAATGCGACACGCTCATGCCCAGCATCCCGACAATCGCGGCCGCTGCAATCAGCACCAAGCCGACGGTAATCACGCGGCTGGTACCGAAACGGGTGATCAGCCGACCGGTGAAGAAGCTCGGCAGATACATCGCCACCACGTGCATCTCGATACCGTAGTTCGAATGCGCCCTTGAATGACCGTGCAGTTCCATCGCCAGGGGCGCTGACGTCATCATGAAATTCATCATCATGTAGCTGACCACGCCGCAGATCATCGCCACGATGAAGGTGGGCTGTAGCAAAGCCGAGCGGATGGGTACTGCCTTGGCGCCGGGTTTCCGTGCCGGTTTCGGGATGCGCATGCCTGCCAGCACTACGGCCGCCAGTACCGCAGTGGCGGCAGCGGCGACATAGGTCATCGAGTAGGCATGAGGCTGCCAGGCGTCCATGGTCGCGTTCACCAGTTGCGGGCCGAGCACGCCAGCGATGACGCCGCCCAACAGGACGGCCGAAAGCGCTCGCGGCTTTTGCTGCGTTCCCACGCACTCAGCCGCGGCGAAACGAAACGTCAGTACCACTGCTGCGTAGGCACCGCCGAATAGCATCGCCACACAGAACAGCGGGAACGACTGCATCACCAGCGCCAACGCGGCCAGCAGGCCCATCACGACACCGCACGCATTGCCGGTCAGGAACGCGGCGCGGCGGCCACAGCGATGGGTGAGCGCGCCGACCGGCAAGGTCGAAAGCGCCATGCCGACCACGAACACGGAGATGGGCAGTGTCGCCAGCGCAGGCGTCGGGGCGAGGTGGTGGCCGATGATGGCGCCGGTTGCATACACCACTGTCGAGTTGGCGCCGGACAGTGCTTGGGCGGTCGCGAGGCGCGCGACCTGGGTGTTTACTGGCATCTGGTCAAAGGTCCTGCAGGCGATCGGGTGAGAAGGTTTCTAGCGAGACGATGCGCTATGCAGGCGTTCAGAACGAGCGATGCCCGCCAGCAGCGTTTGCCCGACGATAATGCCCGCCATGAGCGACGCATCGCCACCCAGCTGGCGCGCCATGACGTAGGCCGACGAGGCTCGAATGGATGCGACCGCCCAGTCGGGGCCTGGCTTCGAGGAGGTCGAAGTCGATGCCGAGCTTGTCGAGGCGGTAGGCGGCATACACCCCGGCAAGCCCTCCGCCAATGATGGCAATCGCAGGTTTGCTCATGATGGCTCCAAAAGTATAGGCGCCCTGGAGCGCCCAAATTTGTCGCTTCAGTTCTTCTCGAACGTCGAGACGGCTTCCATCACTCGTGCGCTGTAGGTTAGCGCCGCACCGGCATTGAGTGCGATGGCGACGCCGAGCGCTTCGGCGATTTCCTCACGAGTCGCGCCGTGCTTCAGCGCTTCCTGTGCGTGAACCGAGATGCAGCCATCGCAACGGGTGGTGACGGCCACCGCGAGGGCAATCAACTCATGGAGCTTCGGTTCGAGGTGCTTGGCCGGTACGCCACCCAGCGCGTTCATACCGCGCATGGTTTCCGGAGCCAGCTTGCCGAACTCACCCACGCTCTTCATCAAGCCGCCGAGGTAGCCATTCCAGTCATGCATCTGATTGGCCATGTCAGTTACGCCCTGCTGTCACGCCGCCGTCGACAGGCAGTACGGTGCCGGTGATCCAGGAGGCTTCGGTGGAGGCGAGGAACAAGATTGCCTGCGCCACGTCAGCCGGCTGTCCGTTACGCCCCAGCGGATGGAACGCGTTGAACGTCGGTAGCACTTCCTTGACCTGCTTGGCATCCATGAAGGTGCCGTAGACCGGCGTTTCCACCACCGCCGGCGCCACGGTATTGATACGGATGTTGGAGCCGGCCAGTTCGATGGCGAGGTTGCGGGTCAGCGCATGCACACCGGCATTGGCGGCGGAGTAGGCAGCGGACGGTGTCGCGCCGATGGCCTGGATGGCCCACAGCGAGCCGGTCTGCACGATGGCGCCGCCGCCGCGCTGGATCATGGCCTTGGCTGCCGCCTGCGCCATGAAGAACTTGCCCTTGAGGATGGTATCGAGGAACCAGTCGTACTCGTCCGGGTTGACCTCGAGGAAGGGCTTCGGATTGAACACGCCGGCGTTGTTGACCAGGATATCCAGACCGCCGAACTCGGCGACCGCCAGATCCACCAGTGCCTGGGCCGTGGCCGGCCTGGCAATGTCGCCAGCAAGTGTGCGAACACGTTGGCCGGTGCGGTCGATTTCGGCTGCTGCCTGAGTCAGCTTGGCCGCATCACGCCCGCCGATCACGACCGACGCACCGGCTTCGACCAGACGCCGAGCCACTTCTTTACCGATGCCCGAGCCGCCGCCAGTGACAATGGCTACCTTGTTAGAAAAGCTATTCATGAGTTTCTCCTGAACGAACGCTGTGCGCGAGGGATAGCAAGACGATGGTCGATCGATTAGGCCCAAAAAATGGCTGATTACCGCTGCTTTGGTGCTCATTGTCGATTCACCGAGTGATACCCTCAACGCACAAGATTTTGCCGGTCGAGATAGAAAAACTTTCATGACAACGCCCGCTTACCTGAACGCGCTGCGTGCTTTCGAAGCCGCCGCCAGGCACCAGAGCTTTTCCGCCGCTGCGGCCGAGCTGAACGTAACCCCGGCAGCCGTTGGCCAGCAGGTCCGCAATCTCGAGTCCTGGCTTGGAATCGAGCTGTTCACTCGGGCAGGCAGTGGCTCGACCAGGCTCATGCTCACCGACGCTGCGCGTGCAGCGCTGCCGGACATCCGCGATGGCTTCGATCGTCTCAGTCGGGGCCTGGCGCGCTTGAAGGACGCCACCGTCCACGCCGGGCTGACAGTCACCGTCAGCCCAGCCTTCGCCGCGAAATGGCTGCTTCCACGCATCGAACGTTTTCAGCAGGCCTATCCGGATCTGGACGTGTTGCTGGACACCAATTCGCGCTCGGTGGACTTCCAGGCCGAGCGCATCGACGTCGGTGTGCGCTACGGCTCCGGCAAGTGGCAGGGGCTGTCAGCCGTGCACCTGATGGATGAAGTGATGTTTCCGGTTTGCGCGCCGGACTTTCCGCTGCTTGAAGGCGGGCAGCTGAGCTCGGAGGCGCTACATAAGTGCACCTTGATCCACGACCTGTCGATGGCCAATGATCCCGACTTTCCCACGTGGCGCATGTGGTTGGACGCGTCGGGCAACGCTGGAGTTAAAAGCGATCACGGCCTGCGCATCAACAACTCGGCGGCGGTGCTTCAGGCAGCCATCGACGGACAAGGACTGGCTCTGGCGCGCAGCGTGATGGTCAGGGACGACTTGAGTAGCGGGCGCCTGATCCGCCCGTTTGCCGACAAGGGCCTGGATTGCCCACTGACCCAGGCGTACTACGTGGTTTACAGGCTCGAGTGCGGTGATCTGCCGAAGGTGCAGGCGTTTCGCAACTGGCTCCTGGATGAGGTTGGCAAAGGCGGGTCAGACGCCTAGCGCCGGCGATGCATCCTTGATCCAGAGGCGCGCGCCTCCTTTGCCGGCTACGGCGTTCAGGGGCTCGCCCGCCGGTAAGCGCATCCAGCTCAAGGGCTGAAGGTCGAAGTCCTCGCCGGCGATGCTCCCTTCCAGCAGCAAGAGCTCCAGCCCGCGAGGGTTGTCCAGCCGCAGCCCTGTGTTGGGTTCAAGCGCCTCCATCCAGACACGCTCGTGATCGTTCTCGAACAACTGCTGGCTTGCGCGAGCGAGTTGAACGACGACCTGTCTGTCATCGGCGGGATGAAATTGCCGCAGCCGCACGAAGATCATGCAGCCTTCGCTCGCTCCGGGAGCGTGTTGGCTGCCGGGCGGATTTCGTACGTAGGTTTCGGTGGGGTAGCGGCCGTTCTCGTCCTCGAAGGTCCCTTCGAGCACTAGAAACTCCTCGCCACCTGAGTGCGTATGGGCGCTGAAATGGCTACCCGGTGCATAACGCACAAGCGATGTGGCCCGCGCCTGTTCGCCGCCCACGCGGTAAAGCGGGCGCCTGTCGACCCCAGCGAGCGGGCTCGCAATCCAGGGCAGCGCGGCGGCATGGACAATCGCCCGCACGGATATGTCTTGGTTTAGAAGCTCTGGTATCACGGCGTTGACTTTCCCTAATCGTGGTGGCGGAGGTGGTTATGAACGTGACGCAACGATAGCTCCGCGATTAAAGAATGCTTCACGCTGGCAAAGAATCTCTTTATGAATAACTCCTTCCTTGTGCTCTGCTTGAGCGCTTTTGCCGGTCCTCGAAGAAGTGAGGGAAGTATCTCTCATCTCGAGCCGAGAGCCGATTTGGGCTGGTAAGTGACAACAATCTGGTAAGCAAAAGGTTGGGCCCAGCTTTAGCCAGATCCGAAGGGCTTGCAATGAACCCGCTCGTTTGCAGGGAGGGTGGTATTGCGTGCCCCAGCGCGATGTCTGTGCACGTGATTTTTGGCAGGGGCTTGGGGCAAAAATGGGGCAACCGTAGCGCCATTTCATGCCATCCAATGCTAAATGCAGGCCGCACGCTAGTTGCACAGTATGCACTGAAGCCCGCTATCTACGGGGCTTGGGCCCGGTTTCTCAAGAGTCACCACTCATCATCGGCGTGTGCGCGGAGAGGTCCTGATTGGCCATATTTTTCAGTCGGTCAGCGATTGGTTGGAGGGCGATGCGGGGCGCGGCATAGTCTAGCGGGCCTGTGCTCGGCCGAGTCGGGCAGGGTGTAAGCGTCGGCTGGGTCACGTGGCAGCGCGCGGCGGCCTGGCCGAAGGGGTGGGTCTGCTCGAGGGCGACAAGAAATTTCAGTGGCTTGATGTCCACGCCACGCCCCGCAGTCAGTCAAAAGGCGACCAGCTTGCCGGCAATCGGCGCCGGAGGAACACGGCGCGCCCCGCGGCGCCTGTCGCGCAGTGTGGCGGCGGGGCTGAAGTGCGGGGGCGGCTGGTGTAGGGTGGCGTCTTGATTTTCTACTTGCCGGAGTCCCGATGACGCTCACCGATCTCGCTTCGCAACTGGGCGACGCGCTGCGCCGGCAGGGCGCCCAGGTCACCACGGCGGAATCCTGCACCGGTGGCGGCATCGCCGAGGCGATCACCCGTATCGCCGGCAGCTCGGCGTGGTTCGAGGCTGGCTACGTCACCTATTCCAACGCGCAGAAGACCCGCCAGCTCGGTGTACCTGTCGGGCTATTCGAGACGATCGGCGCGGTCAGCCGCGAGGTGGTCGAGCGTATGGCGAGTGGCGCGCAGCAGGCCAGCGGCGCGCGCTTTGCCGTGGCGGTCAGCGGCATCGCCGGGCCTGGCGGCGGCACGCCGGACAAACCGGTGGGCACGGTCTGGATCGCCTGGGCGGACGGCGAGCGGCTGTTCGCCCGGCGCTGCCGGTTCGACGGCGATCGCCAGGCAGTACGCGGCCAGACGGTCGAGATGGCGCTGCTCGGATTGATTCGTCTGGTCGCCGGAGAAAATCCGTCGCAGGGCTAGGCGGAGCATTTTCCCTATGCTCTAATACTGTCTACTTATACAGTTGTCGTGGCCTTTGGCCCTCTTGATCAAGTGAGGATGGTAATGGACGAGAACAAGAAGCGCGCCTTGGCCGCAGCTCTGGGCCAGATCGAAAAGCAGTTCGGCAAGGGCGCGGTGATGCGCATGGGCGACCATGATCGCCAGGCGATTCCGGCAATCTCCACCGGCTCGCTGGGGCTGGACATCGCGCTGGGCATCGGTGGCCTGCCGAAGGGCCGCATCGTCGAAATCTACGGCCCGGAATCCTCGGGCAAGACCACACTGACCCTGTCGGTGATCGCCGAAGCGCAGAAGATGGGTGCCACCTGTGCCTTCGTCGACGCCGAGCACGCGCTGGACCCGGACTACGCCGGCAAGCTGGGCGTCAACGTCGATGACCTGCTGGTTTCGCAGCCGGATACCGGCGAGCAGGCGCTGGAAATCACCGACATGCTGGTGCGTTCCAACGCGGTGGACGTGATCATCGTCGACTCCGTGGCGGCGCTGGTGCCCAAGGCGGAAATCGAAGGCGAAATGGGCGACGCCCACGTCGGTCTGCAGGCGCGTCTGATGAGCCAGGCGCTGCGCAAGATCACCGGCAACATCAAGAATGCCAACTGCCTGGTGATCTTCATCAACCAGATCCGCATGAAGATCGGCGTGATGTTCGGCAGCCCGGAAACCACCACCGGTGGTAACGCGCTGAAGTTCTACGCCTCGGTGCGTCTGGATATCCGCCGTACCGGCGCAGTGAAGGAAGGCGACGAGGTGGTCGGCAGCGAGACGCGCGTCAAGGTGGTGAAGAACAAGGTGGCGCCGCCGTTCCGCCAGGCCGAATTCCAGATCCTCTACGGCAAGGGCATCTATCGCAACGGCGAGATCATCGACCTCGGTGTACAGCAGGGCCTGGTCGAGAAATCTGGTGCCTGGTACGCCTACAAGGGCAACAAGATCGGCCAGGGCAAGGCCAATGCCTCCAAGTATCTGGAAGACAACCCGGAAATCGGTCGCGAGATCGAGCAGCAGATCCGTGACAAGCTGCTGGTGGTTGCCGGCAACAAGGCAGCCGGCGCCGGTACGGGTGCCGTGGTCAGCGAAGACCTGGCCGACGTCGACTTCTGATCGACATGCCCGTCGTGCTCGACAGCCCGGCCGCCGTGCGGCGGGCCGCGATGGACCTGCTGGCACGCCGCGAGCACGGGCGTGTCGAGCTGACTCGCAAGCTGCGCCAGCGCGGCGCCGCTGCCGAACTGATCGAGGCCGCCCTGGATCGCCTGAGCGACGAGGGGCTGCTGTCGGATTCGCGCTATCTGGAAAGCTTCGTCAGAAGCCGGGCGCTTGCCGGCTACGGGCCGTTGCGCATCCGCGAGGAGCTGGCGCAGCGCGGGCTGGCGCGTGATGCGATCGAGCGGGCGTTGCGTGACGGCGACTTCGACTGGAGCGCACGGTTGCGTGAGGTCTGGCAGCGCAAGTTCGCCGGTCAGCTGCCGGCCGATGCGCGCGAGCGCGCCCGGCAGGGGCGCTTTCTCAGTTATCGCGGTTATTCGCTGGAGATGATCGGGCGCCTGCTGCGCGGCGCAGCGGACGACTGACGCGCTCCGGCCCGGAGCCGGGCGGCATGGCGGAACACGCAGGTGTCCAGCCTGGTTTCGGCCAGCGCCGGCAACGGCGACGCCACCATCTGCAAGCATGGCGCCACGCTGGCTCAGTCCCCGAGCTGTAGCGGAGATGCCCAGTTCTGTGTTTCGTTGAGGTAGTCCGTCAGTTCGCGCAAGCGGCCATAGTCCCGGCCGTTGAAGGCGAAGCTCAGACGCGGCAGGCGCTGCAGTTCCGGTTCGTCCAGTTCGTGCACGCAGCAGGGTTGCTGCTCGTAGCGACCGCTCAGGCAGAGATCGGAGAACGTCGTGTTGATGTGCTCCAGCGCAGCATCGCTCAAGGGGTGGTTCATCCGCATCACGAAACGATCCTTCAGCCAGCGACTGGAGTGGAAGTTGCGGTAGAACGTGGTGATCTCTTGGGCGACCTCTTCGGCGCTGTAGACCAGGCGCACCAGGCCCAGGTCGGTGGGCAGGATATAGCGGTTGTCCACCAGTTGCCGACGCATGAACTGCAGTGCATCCGTCCAGAACGAGCCGCCCGGCTCGTCCAGCAAGACCACTGGAACCAGCGGGCTCTTGCCGGTCTGGACCAGGGTCAGCACTTCGAGCGCTTCATCGAGGGTGCCGAAGCCGCCGGGGCACAGCACCAGCGCATCGGCCTCCTTGATGAAGAACAGCTTGCGCACGAAGAAGAAGTGGAACGACAGCAGGTTGCTGGTGCCGCCCACGGTGGCGTTGGCATGCTGCTCGAACGGCAGGGTGATGTTCAGCCCCAGGCTGTTGTCCAGGCCGGCCCCCTCGTGAGCGGCGGCCATGATGCCGCCCCCGGCGCCGGTAATGACCATCAGGTCGTAGCGTGCCAGGGTTTCGCCGAGCTGGCGGGCCAGCGCATAGAGCGGATGCTCGATCGGCGTACGGGCCGAGCCGAACACGGTGACCTTGCGCCGGCGCTTGAACTGGTCGAGACGACTGAACGCGTGCTCCATTTCGCGCATGGTCTGCAGCAGGATCTTGGCATCCCAGCGACTGCGGTCGGCCTGCGCCATGCGGATCACGGTGACCAGCATCTCGCGATACAGCGACAGGTTCGGGCTGGTGTCCGAGACGACGAGTGATACCAGTTCGTCGATCTTGCTGGACAGATCCACGCCGCAGGTTTTGAAGTGTCGGGAAAGATAGTCGTCCGGTTCGAAAGACATGCAACTTCTCCATGTATGGGCTGGCGCGTTCAGGCTATAGCTACGATGCCGGGCGCTTCAAGCGCCAAGCCGCGACCGCTGGTAAACGCGGGCGCGGCTTGGGTGGGGGCTGCGCTGTGTCAGAGGGCGATACGGTCGCCGGGTTCCGGAATGCGGGCGTCCCAGTTCAGGCGCTGTTTCAGTGCCTGTTGCAGCGCCTGCATCCTGTCCAGTTCGCCGTGCACCAGATACAGCTCCGGGCGCTTGTCGAAGTGGCTGACCCAGTCGATCAGTTGCGATTGCCCGGCATGGGCCGAAAAGCCGCCCAGGGTGTGAATCTTCGCGTTCACCGCGATGCGCTGGTGCAGCAACTTGACGCTCGACGCGCCATCGACGATCGCGCGACCGAGGGTGCCCTGTGCCTGGAAGCCAGGGATCACCAGATGGCATTCCTCGCGCCAGAGGTTGTGCTTGAAGTGGTGGAGGATGCGCCCGCCGGTGCACATGCCGCTGCCGGCAATGATGATCGCGCCGCTCTTGAAACGGTTGATCGCCATCGACTCCTCGGGTGTCGGCGTGCTCTTGAGTATCGGCAGCCAGCGCTCGGCGTAGAGCTTGCCCTTGCCGGTATCCAGCGCCGGCGTGATGCCGTTGAGATCGAGCTGGTCCTTGAAGTGCGCATAGATGGCGTTGGCGCCGATGGCCATCGGGCTGTCGAGGAACACCGCCTGCTGCGGCAGGCGGCCTTCGCGATAGAAGCGCCCGAGGTAATAGATCAGGTCCTGGGTACGGCCGACGGCGAACGACGGCATCAGCACGTTGCCGCCATCGCGGTGGGCCTGTTGCAGGATATCGGCCAGCTCCTCGATGGTCGCGCGGTGGTTGCGATGGTCGCGATCGCCGTAGGTCGATTCCATCAGGATCACGTCGGCTTCGGTAAGCGTGGTGGGCGGGTGCATCAGCGGTGAGCAGGTATTGCCCAGGTCGCCGGAAAAGACCAGCTTGCGGGTCTGGCCGAAGTCGGTGACATCCGCCTGGACGATCGCCGAGCCGAGAATATGCCCGGCATCGTGGAAGGTGATGCGCACGCCCGGCGCCACTTCGAATGTCTCGGCGTAGGTATGCGGTTCGCATTGCGACAGCGTCCGTTCGGCATCCACGTGCGTGTACAGCGGCTGGGTCAGCGGCTTGCCGATGCGTGCGCGCCACTTGTTCTCCCATTCGGCGTCCTTTTCCTGGATGTGCGCCGAATCCAGCAGCATCAGTCCGAGCAGTTCGGTAGTGGCGTCGGTGCAGTGAATGCGGCCGCGATAGCCTTCCGAGACCAGCCGCGGCAGCAGGCCGCTGTGGTCGATGTGCGCGTGGGATAGCACCACGGCATCCAGGCTGCTCGGGTCGAAGGGGAAGGGCGCGCGGTTGTCGTCCTCGTTCTTGCGGCGGCCCTGATGCATGCCGCAATCGAGCAGAACCCGTGTGCCGGCGTGTGTCTTGACCAGGTAGCAGGATCCGGTGACCTCTTGAATGGCACCGAGAAAACTGAGCAAAGCCATAATGCCTCCCTATCTGTAGGATGTGCCCAAGGTGCTCGCTTGTGCGCCGGCTCGCCTTGATACATGTCAGAGGTGGTGGAGCCAGTGCTACCTAGACTATCGCAACCGGTCAGTGATGGAGTAATCCCATGAGTCAGCTTCTGCCCAGCCTCGTCGAGCTGGAGCAACACGCCGAAGCCCAGCCGGCGTTCGCCACCTGGCGCGCCGGCTGCGGTCCGCTCGAACATACTCTGGAAACTCAGGCGGCGGTATTCCGTCTGGCTCACCAACTGGTGCAGGCTGGATTGCAGCCGGATCTCGCCAGCGTGTATCGCCTGCTGCAAGCGCTCGATCACATCACCTCGGCGGGATTGTGGCTGGTGGTGCACATGACCTACGCGCAGCAGGTCCACCTCGATGGCACGCCGCTCGCGGCCGAGGACTTCAAGCGTACCCCCGAGGGACATACCGGCGGTGCGCTCAACATGGTGCCGGCGTATGCCGGCTACCTGGCACTCAACGCCCTTACCGGGCACACGCGTGGATGGCTGATGGGGCAGGGGCACTGCGTCGCCGCCATCGACGCGCTGAATCTGCTGACCGGCAACCTGCATGCCGAGCAGGCCCAGGCCTACGGCGGTGGCGAGGCGGGCATCAACCGCATGCTGCAGGATTTCTATGGCTACCGGCAGGCCAGCGACGGCGGTCCCCTGGCGCCGCTGGGCAGCCACGTCAACCCGCATACCGCCGGCGGGATCGCCGAGGGCGGCTATCTGGGCTTCGCCGAATTGCAGTACGCACACATGCCGTTGCCGGGTGAAACACTGGTGGCCTTCCTGTCGGATGGCGCCGCGGAGGAGCAACGCGGCAGCGACTGGATGCCGCGCTGGTGGCGCGCCGAAGACTGCGGTGCGGCGCTTCCGGTGATGATCGCCAACGGCCGGCGTATCGAGCAGCGCACCTCGCTGGCGACCGATGAGGGGCTGGCCGGCTTCCGCCAGCACCTGAGCCACTGCGGTTTCGATCCGATGCCGTTCGATGGCCGCGACCCGGCGGCATTCGTGGCCACGCTGTGGGAGATGGAACAGCGTCTCGCGCGTCGGGTCGAGGAAAAGGAGCGGGGCATTCTCAGCTACCCGCTGCCGATTCCGTACGGCATCGCCGAGACCATCAAGGGCTTCGGTTTCTACGGCGCGGGCAGCAACGCCGCGCACAACCTGCCGTTGCCGGGCAATCCGCGACTGGATATCGAATCGCGTGAGCTGTTCAACCAGCATGCGGCGGAACTGTTCGTGCCGCAGGAGCGACTGCACGCCGCCCTGACGCTGTTCGGCCAGCATCGCCGCGGTCGTCCGCTGGAGCGCGACAACGCGCTGGCGTTGCGTCGCCCGGTCGCGCCGGTCATCCCCCGGCTGCACTACACAGACGATGCCTGCTCGCCGATGACCGCCGTGGATCGTTTCTTCGTCGAGCTGACCCAGGCCAACGCCGGCTTGCGGCCGCGCGTCGGCAACCCCGACGAGTTGGCCAGCAACCGCCTGGGAGGCGTGCTCAAGGCGCTCAAGCATCGGGTCATCGACCCGGAGAGCGACCTGGAGGCCATCGACGGCGACATCATCACCGCGCTCAACGAGGAGGCCGTGGTATCGGCCTGCCTGGCCAACCAGGGTGGCTTGAACCTGGTCGCCAGTTATGAAGCCTTCTGCGTGAAGATGCTCGGCGCCGTGCGCCAGAGCCTGGTCTTCGCGCGCCAGCAGAAGGAGGTCGGCCGCCCTGCCGGCTGGCTCGGCTGGCCGCTGATCGCCACCTCGCACACCTGGGAGAACGGCAAGAACCAGCAGTCGCACCAGGACACCACCTTCTGCGAAGCGCTGCTGGGCGAGATGAGCGACATGGTGCGCGTGCTGTTTCCGGCCGATCACAACAGTGCGCTGGCGCTGCTGCCGTCGATCTATCAGGCGCGCGGCGAGCTGGCCTGCCTGGTGATGCCCAAGCGCGAGCGGCCGCGCTATTTCGACCAGGCCCAGGCCGAGCAGTTGGCGCGTGATGGTGCGATCGTTGTCGATGAAAGCCCCGGACCGGAGTCCTTGCTGCTGATCGCCAATGGCAGCTACCAGCTGGGCGAGATGCTGCGTGCCGCCGAGCGGCTGAAACAGGCGGATTGCGCCTATCGGCTGGTCTATCTGCAGGAACCCGGGCGTTTCCGCGCACCGCGCGATCACTGGGAAGCCGAAGTACATGCCGCCGATGAGCTGGTGACACGGCTATTCCCGGACAGCATAGACATGCGCGTACTGCTCACGCACATGCGCCCGGAAGTGGCGCGCGGGCACCTGTGGCCGATCCTGCCGGATGCGCGGCGCAGTTCGGTGCTGGGCTATCGCAATCGTGGCGGCACGCTGGACGTGGACGGCATGCAGTTCGCCAATCGCGCCTGCTGGGCCAACGTGCTGGCCGCCTGCGCGCGCCTGCGCAGCGTTCCGCGCACGGCGCTGCTGACGCGCGAAGAGGCGGCGGCGGTGGCCGGCAAGGGCACCCCCGACAGTCTGCGCTGACCGTCCGGTTGCGCGCGCGGCTTCAGCGCGCGCAGTCGGTGGCGCGGTAGCGCTCGGTCACGACGGGCCGGTTGCTCTTGTATTCGCTGAATTCGTAGCGCAGCACCGCGCCTTTGCCCAGCAGCGTACGCAGGCCCTGGTTGCCGCAGACGCTGGCCGCCAGTTGGCTGCGTACCTGTTCGGGGTTGTCGCGCATCTGCGCGGCGTGGCGCGGCTGGACGCTGAGGTGATTGACCAGCTCGTTACCATCGACCGTGTAGCCCTGGTCGAGGATGTCCTCATTGATGGCGCGCGGTGTGCCGACGCTGCTCTGCTGCGCGACCTGCTCGAGCAGTTGGCCCAGCTGCTGCTCCTGCAGCGATGCGGCGTGAGCGTTGGGCAGCGCGAGGCTGAGTAGCAGCAGGGGGGTAAAACGGTACATGGCGATCTCCTTGTGACTGCGCTCGTTCGACCGGTAGCGGACTACACGGTTCATTGCCATTTTTCCTGAGGGCCGGTAGGTTGCGCCGGCTTCGCGGCGACCGCAAACGGTACATCGAAACGGATTCGAGGTGTCGTACCGCGGCGTCCGCCTTCAATTATCTGCGAGCCGACCATGCCCCATGCCGTATCCCGCCTGCGCGACGAGCGCCTCGCGCGCAGCCTCAAGCCGTTCGTTGCGCGGGGCTCGCGCACGCAGCGCTGCCCACGCTGCCGGGTTGCCGCCAGCCACTGCCTGTGCCGTTGGCTACCCCAGGTGCCGTCGCACTGCGGGGTGTGCCTGCTGATGCACGATATCGAACCACTAAAGCCCAGCAACACCGGCTGGTTGATCGCCGACGTGGTGGCCGACTGCTACGCGTTCAGCTGGCAGCGCACCGGCGTCGATCCGCGCCTGCTGGAGCTGCTGGCCGACCCGCAATGGCAGCCGTGGGTGATCTTTCCGGGTGAGTACGCCGAGCCGTCGCGGGTCGTCGAGCGGGTCACGCTGCCGGCGGGCAAGCGTCCGCTGTTCATCCTGCTCGATGCGACCTGGACCGAGGCACGCAAGATGTTCCGCAAGAGCCCGTATCTCGATGCGCTGCCGGTGCTGAGCCTGCAGCCGGAGGCGCTGTCGCGCTACGCGCTGCGCCGCTCGACCCGCGGCGAGCATCTGTGTACCGCCGAGGTCGCTGCCCTGTGTCTCGAGCTGGCCGGTGATGCGCAGGCGGCGCGGGCGCTCGATGCCTGGCTGGACGTCTTCACCGAGCATTATCTGGATGCCAAGCATCAGCGCGTGGCCGATCCGCAAAGCGCGGCACATCGCGCGCTCGCCGCCTGTACCCGCTTCTGAGCGGCGCCGCTCAGGCTTTCGCCGGCTGTCCCGCCTGCGGCCACAGTTGCGCGGTGAGCATGCCGATGAGCATTAGCGCGCAGCCGAAATAACCGCGCAGGCTCAGGCTCTCGTCGAGAAACAGCGCTCCGGCGATCGCGGCGAACACCGCTTCGAGCGACAGGATGATCGCCGCGTGCGAGGCGATGGCGTGCTTCTGCGCGACCACCTGCAAGGTATAGCCGACCGCCACCGCGAACAGGCCGCCATACAGCAGCGCCGGCGTAGCCAGCCAGACAGCCTCGAGACTTGCTTCCTCGAACAGCGCGGCGAGAATCAGACTGAACACCGCACAGGTTGCGAACTGCAGGAACGCCAGGCGGATGGCATCGTGGCGGCTGACGAAGAAACTCACCAGCAGCACATGCAGGCCCCAGACGAATGCGCCGGCCAGCTGGATCCAGTCACCGGACGCGACCTGGAAGTTCTCGCCAATGCTCAGCAGTGCCATGCCGGCTACCGCCAGCAGTGCTCCGAGCCAGGTGCCCAGCCCGGTGCGGTTGCCGATGATCAGCCCGAGCAGCGGCACGATGATGACGTAAAGTCCGGTGATGAAACCGGAGTTGGTCACGCTGGTGAACAGCAGACCGACCTGCTGCAGGTTGATGCCGAGCGTCAGCGCCAGCCCCATCGCCAGTCCGCCGAGCAGCAGACCGCGCTGCATGAACGGCTCATGGCGGGCCGCGTGGCGGCCCTGATGCAACAGCAGCGGCAGCAAGGCGAGCGCGCCGAGTGTGAAACGCAGCCCGGTGAAAAGAAACGGGCCGATATTGTCCATGCCTACGCGCTGGGCCACGAACGCCGAGCCCCAGATCATCGCGGTAATCAGCATCAGGAAATCGGCACGGAGGGCTTGGCTACGCATGTTTGGGCTCGCTGGAAGGGAGCCGCAGACTTTGCCGCAAAGCATCGTGCTTGACCACTTATTCCGCGGTCGGCATGCTTGCGCCGCTTGAGGTTTTCCGGCAACTCCCGGGATCGACTGAACAGTCGGTCAAAGCGCCAATAAAAATACAGGTCTGCCAATGGCTGCTTACGAAATAATTATTGCCGATGATCACCCGTTGTTTCGTAGCGCCCTGCAACAGGCGCTGACGATGGGGCTGGGCGACAATATTCGTCTGGTCGAGGCGGCGAGCATCGCCGAACTCGAAGCGTTGCTGAACCAGGGCGCCAGCTGGGATCTGGTTCTGCTGGATCTGAACATGCCCGGCGCCTACGGCTTCTCCGGCCTGGTGCTGCTGCGTGGGCAATACCCGCATCTGCCCGTGGTGATGATTTCGGCTCAGGAAGACGCCGCCGTGGTCTCGCGCTCCCGCGAGTTCGGCGCCAGTGGCTTCATTCCGAAATCCAGCTCGCTGGAAACCATTCAGGAGGCGGTCAGGGCCGTGCTCGACGGTGATGTCTGGTGGCCGAGCAACATCCAAGATGTCGGCCATGTCAGCGACGAGGCCAAGGCCGTCAGTGCCGGGCTTGCCAGCCTGACACCGCAGCAGTTCCGTGTGCTGACGATGGTCTGCGACGGCTTGCTGAACAAGCAGATCGCCTACGAGCTGAACGTGTCGGAAGCCACCATCAAGGCGCATGTCACCGCCATCTTCCGCAAGCTGGGCGTGCGCACGCGTACCCAGGCCGCGCTGCTGCTGCAGCAGATGGGCTCCATCCCCACCGCCTGACACCCCATCTTCTGCTGCCGGAGCATTCAGGCAATCGGCGGCAGGATGATTTCATCGCTGCGACGCACCCCATGAGTCAGCGCCCGGCACTGCTCAAGGAACTCGCGCATCGCCGCGGTCTGGTACTTGTGCGAATGCCAGATGAACGAGAACTGCCGGCGCAGATCCAGCTGCGGCGTGGTCACCGGCACCAGGCTGCCTCGCCGGAATGCGTCGCGCAGCGCCAGGCGTGAAATACAGCTGATTCCCAGTCCCGACTCGACCGCGCGTTTGATCGCCTCGGTATGCTCCAGCTCCAGGCGCACGTTCAGGCAGCCCGGCCGATGGCGCATGGCCTGATCGAAAGCCAGACGGGTTCCCGAACCCTGCTCGCGAAGAATCCAGGCCTCGCCCGCCAGCTCCTCCAGATCGACGATATCGCGGCTGGCCAGCGGATGTTGCGGGGCGCAGAACACCACCAGTTCGTCTTCCACCCAGGGTTCGACGATCAGGTCGGGGTTCTGACAGTTACCTTCGATCAGACCCAGATCAAGTTCATGCTGTGCGATCTGCTGCACAATATGCGCAGTGTTATGGACATGCAGTTTCACTCTGCAGTCGGGATGGCGCTGCATGAAGCCGCCGATCAGCAGCGTGGCGAGGTAATTGCCGATGGTCAGCGTCGCGCCCACGGCCAGCGAACCGAAGCCACTCTTGCCGTTGAGCAGGTCCTCGATGGCGCGTGCCTGGTCGAGCAGCGCGACAGCCTGCGGCAGCAGTTGCTGGCCCAGCGCATTGAGCGCCAGCCGCTTGCCGGCGCGATCGAACAGCAGGCAGCCAGACTGCCGCTCCAGTTCCGCCAACGACGTACTGGTCGCCGACTGCGACAGCGAAAGGCTTTCGGCAGCGCGGGAAACGCTTTCCAGGCGGGCGATGGCAGAGAAAACCTGCATTTGTCTCAAGGTAAAATGCATATCGATATAACCGATAACCTATATCTTTAATATTTAATTAACGGATAAGCGATCCGTCTATAAACTGGCGCTCATCCGCGCAAGACGCACTATCCGTTGTAAGTGAGGAACTCGCAGCATGAGCAACCTGAACGTGGAACGTATCCTCAGTGTGCATCACTGGAACGATACGCTGTTCAGCTTCAAAACCACCCGCAATCCTGGCCTGCGGTTCGAAAACGGGCAGTTCGTCATGATCGGGCTGGAAGTCGCTGGGCGGCCGCTGATGCGCGCCTACAGCATTGCCAGCCCGAACTATGAAGAACATCTGGAGTTCTTCAGCATCAAGGTGCAGGACGGCCCGCTGACCTCGCGCCTGCAGCACCTGCAGGAAGGCGACCAGCTGATGATCAGCCGCAAGCCGACCGGGACGCTGGTGCTCGACGATCTGCTGCCGGGCAAGCACCTCTATCTCCTCAGTACCGGCACCGGACTGGCGCCGTTCATGAGCGTCATCCAGGACCCGGAGACCTACGAGCGCTTCGAGAAGGTCATCCTGGTACATGGTGTGCGTTACGTGAATGAGGTGGCGTACCGCGAATTCATCACCGAGCACCTGCCGCAGAACGAGTTCTTCGGCGAGGCGGTGAAGGAGAAGCTGATCTACTACCCGACCGTGACGCGCGAGCCTTTCGAGAATCAGGGTCGACTCACCGATCTGATGCGCAGCGGCAAGCTGTTCAGCGACATCGGCCTGCCGCCGATCAATCCGCAGGATGATCGGGCGATGATCTGTGGTAGCCCGAGCATGCTCGACGACACCAGTCAGGTTCTGGACAGCTTCGGTCTGAAGGTTTCGCCGCGTATGGGTGATCCGGGCGACTATCTGATCGAGCGCGCGTTCGTCGAGAAATAACCGGCGGGGTTGCGCTATGGCCGGCGCGCGCAGCGTGGCGCGCTGGCCAGGCGATGAGTCGTCCGCAACGGCCGATTCGGCACTATAGATAGGCCGCGCAGCATTTCTTGAATTTCTGGCCGCTGCCGCAAGGGCAGTTGTCGTTGCGTCCGACCTTGAGCGGAACGGTCGGATCGATGAAATACCAGCGGCCTTCCCGCTGGACGAATGCCGAACGCTCCTGATGACAATGTTCACCGCTCTGATCATGCCAGCGCGCGGTGAAGGTCACCAGCGCGTGTTCCAGTTGCCCACCGAGCACGCTGCTCTGCTCGATCTCCAGCCCCAGCCAAGTGCTTTCCAGGCTCCACTGGCGTATCGCTTCCAGATTCAGGGCCGGTTGCTGCGCTGGCAGCGTGGTGCTTTGCAGATAATCGATCAGACCGAGCACGTAGGCGCTGTAGCGCGAGCGCATCAGTAGTTCGGCGCTGGGCGCGGGCGTGCCGGCATGGTAGCGGCCACAGCACTGGGCCAGGGTGTTTGCGCTGCCACAGGGGCATTGTTCGGTTTGCGCGGCCTGCGTGTTCATCGGTTACCACCAGTATTTGCCGAACATCTGCGGATTGGCCCAGAACCTGGCGTTCAGCCAGTCTGGTATCTGCTTGTAGTCCAGCAGGTCATACGTGAAGAGCGTGAGGGTCTGTGCCTCTCGCTGAAAATGATCGGCAATCTGCAGGCCGAGCGAAAAGAACTCGGTGACCTGCCAGTCGCTCGCCGCCAGGTCGATCAGCACCGCCAGGCGGCTCGCATGGAGATTGCGAATGCCACCGAGCAGTTCCCGCCCGCGACGTTTGGGCAGGTGTTCCAGGCAGTCTACGACCAGTGCGAGGTCGTAACGTTGCTGCGCGAGGATGTCGTCCCGCAAGAGGCCGTCGATGTGATCCACCCGGCTATGCGGATGATGGGCCAGATAGGCGTCGAGTGCCGGCGGACGGCTTTGGCCGACCTGCAGAATACGCTCCGGCTGGTACTGCTCGAGCAATGCGGCGAGCGCTTGCTGTGGTGTGCGGGGGTTGGCGATCACGCAAAAAATCCTCGGCGAGAGGCGCAAGACTAGCGTGGTCACGGATCGCGGCCTAGTCTCAAGACAACCGGATCCGCCTGTAGTCAGGCAGGTGGCGGTTCTGGACGAACCCACAGCGGAGGTTTTATCGATGAGTACCCTACGGACAGCAGTACCCGTGATTGTAATGACCACGTTCCTGGCCGGTTGCGCAGGCGTGCAGAAGCAGGACTGGCCTACCTGTGCCGCGGTTGGCGGTGTCACGGGCGCCGGGCTTGGTGCGATCGAAAGCTCCACCTATGCCGGTTGGGGCGCCTTGATCGGCGCTGGCGTGGCAGCGGCCTATTGCTGGGCGAACGGTACCGAGGAGCAGACCGTCGCGATGGTCGAAACCGTCGAGCCGGCGCCGGAACCGGAGCCTGCCGCCGAGCCGGTACGCGTCGAGCTGGACGTGAAATTCGATTTCGACCGCGCGGTCGTCAAGACTGACAGCTACGGCGATATCCAGAATCTCGCGGACTTCATGAAGGAATATGGGCAGACCACCACCGTGCTGGAAGGCCACACCGACTCGGTCGGCACCGATGCCTATAACCAGCGCCTCTCCGAGCGTCGCGCCAATGCCGTGCGCGAAGTGCTGGTCAACCAGTACGGCGTGGAAGCTGGCCGGGTGGATGCGGTCGGTTACGGTGAGTCGCGTCCTGTGGCGGATAACGCGACCGATGCCGGTCGGGCAATCAACCGTCGGGTGGAAGCGGAAGTCGAAGCGCGGCCCTGATGCCGGATGCGTCAACCAAGCCGGGCACTGCCCGGCTTTTTTGGTCGTGTGTGGCGTGCCGGAAAACGCGACACCTGGCCGCTCAGAACGCAGGACGCATACTGGCGATCGCGATGACGGCCAGGCCGAGCAGCAGATTCAGTCCTACCACTGTACGAATCTTTCCCAGAACCGCGCCGCCGGCTGGCCAGTCCTGGCTGTCGATGGCGCGTCGGAGTGCCGGTAGCTGCAGCAGTACAAGCCGCAGGAACAGCGCCAGCATGACCAGATACAGGCCGGTCATGACGTGTACGTAGCGCGGAGCGCCGGCCAACGCGCCGAAGCGCAGATGCCACATGCCGATCCCGCTGATCGGCAGCGCCGCCACCGCGACCCAGACCCATTGCACGAACCGGCGAAATACCTCGGCCCACAGCCGCAGGCGGTCGGGCGCCTGCAGCACGGCAGTCGCCGCCGGGCGCAGCACCATCCAGGCGAAGAACATGCCGCCTACCCAGAGCACGGCGGCCAGCACGTGCAAGGTATAGAGCGAGGCGAATGGGGTCATGGCAAATCTCCGCTGGCGATCGGGGCGACGCGCGTTATCATAGCCGCCCCATCGAAACACTGAAAATATATACAGCATCAGCGCCCATGCTCAGCACCGAACTCAAGTCCCAGATCCAGGGCGCCTATTCCCGCTTTCTCGAAGCCAAGAGCCTCAAGCCGCGCTACGGCCAGCGCTTGATGATCGCCGAAGTGACCAAGGTGCTGGGTGCCATCAAGGCCGACGACGAAGGCCGCCGTGACGGCGAGCCGGCAGTGGTGGCGGTGGAGGCCGGCACGGGTACCGGCAAGACCGTGGCCTACAGCATCTCGGTGATCCCGACGGCGAAGGCCGCCGGCAAACGGCTGGTCATCGCCACCGCGACCGTGGCGCTGCAGGAGCAGATCGTCAACAAGGACCTGCCTGATCTGATGCGCAACAGCGGGCTGAATTTCAGCTTCGCCTTGGCCAAAGGACGCGGGCGCTACCTGTGCCTGTCGAAGCTGGATCTGCTGCTGCAGGAAGGCCACGCGCAGACCGCCACCGCACAGCTGTTCGAGGAGGAGGGCTTTCGCATCGATGTCGACGAGCGCAGCCAGAAACTCTTCACCGGCATGATCGAAAAGCTCGCCGGCAACCGCTGGGATGGCGATCGCGACAGCTGGCCGGAAGAGCTGGACGATGCCGATTGGGCGCGCCTGACCACCGATCACAGCCAGTGCACCGGCAGGCATTGCCCCAACTTCCAGCAATGCGCGTTCTACAAGGCCCGCGAGGGCATGACCAAGGTCGATGTCATCGTCACCAACCACGACATGGTGCTGGCCGACCTGGCGCTCGGCGGCGGTGCGGTGCTGCCCGACCCGCGTGACACGTTGTACGTATTCGACGAGGGGCATCACCTGCCGGACAAGGCGATCGGCCATTTCGCGCATTTCACCCGTCTGCGCTCGACCGGCGAGTGGCTGGGGCAGGTGGAGAAGAATCTGACCAAGCTGCTCGCCCAGCATCCGCTGCCGGGTGAACTCGGCAGGCTGATCGAAGGCGTACCGGAGCTGGCGCGCGAGCTGCGCAGCCAGCAACAGTTCATGTTCAGCGCCTGCGAACAGCTGGCTGATTTTCGCGCCGGCGAGGATATGGAAGGGCGCGAACGGCCGCGTCATCGCTTTGTCGGCGGAGTGGTGCCGGAGCACCTGATCGAGCTGGGCGTGGAGTTGAAGAAGGGCTTCGCGCGCCTGACCGACCTGTTCACGCGCATCGCCGAGCTGCTCAAGGAGGCGATGGATGGCGAGACGGGCGGTGGCATCGCCAGTCACCAGGCGGAGGAGTGGTACCCGCTGTTCGGCAGCCTGCTGACCCGCGCCCAGGGCAACTGGGAGCTGTGGACCGCATTCACCGTCGAGGACCCGCAGGACAGTCCGCCAATGGCGCGCTGGCTGACGCTCGCCGATGGCGGCGCGTTGTTCGATATCGAGGTCAATGCCAGCCCGATCCTGGCGGCCGAGACGCTGCGGCGCAATCTCTGGAATGTCGCCTACGGGGCGCTGGTGACCTCCGCCACGCTGACGGCGCTCAACAGCTTCGACCGCTACCGCATGCGCGCGGGCTTGCCTCGGTCGGCCGTCACTGCCGTGGTGCCGAGCCCGTTCCATCATGCGGACGCCGGGGTGCTGCGGGTGCCGAACCTGCAGGCTGATCCGCGCGACGCGGCGGCGCACACGGCGGCCATCGTCCGCGAACTGCCGGGTCTGGTGGAGCATTCGCGCGGTACGTTGGTGCTGTTCTCCTCGCGCCGGCAGATGCAGGACGTTTTTGACGGCCTCGAGCGTGACTGGCGCCGCCGGGTGCTGATTCAGGGCAACCTGTCCAAACAGGAAACGCTGAACAAGCACCGCAAGCGGGTCGATGATGGCGAATCCAGCGTGCTGTTCGGCCTGGCGAGTTTCGCCGAAGGGGTCGACCTGCCCGGTGCCTATTGCGAACACGTGGTGATCGCCAAGATTCCCTTCGCGGTGCCGGACGATCCGGTGGAAGCGGCGCTGGCCGAATGGATCGAGGCGCGGGGCGGCAATCCGTTCATGGAGATTGCCGTGCCGGACGCTTCGCTGCGACTGGTGCAGGCCTGTGGTCGTCTGCTGCGCACCGAGGCAGACCGCGGCACCATCACCTTGCTCGACCGGCGAGTGGTGACGCAGCGCTATGGCAAGGCCATTCTCAATGCGTTGCCGCCGTTTCGTCGCGAGATCGACTGATTTATCTTCCGCGTCTGCATTGTTCCTTCCGGTCAGGCTGATGGAGCAATGCACCGATAACATGCGAACACAGGTGGCAGCGTGCAGATACAAGGCTATTTCGATCTTCGTTTCGAGGCGGTGCGGGATGCGTTCGCCGCGCTTTTCGAGCACACCCAGACCCGCGGCGCGGCCGTCTGCGTGCAGATCGCTGGCGAGACGGTCGTCGATCTGTGGGCCGGCGTGGCCGACAATGCCGGTGAGCAGCCGTGGCACGGCGATACGCTGGTCAATCTGTTTTCCTGTACCAAGACCTTTACCGCGGTTGCGGCGCTGCAACTGGTTGCCGAAGGCAAGCTGCAGCTCGACGCACCGATCGCTGAGGTCTGGCCGGAATTCGCGGCCAATGGCAAGGCCGCCATCACCCTGCGCCAGCTGCTTTGCCATCGCGCGGGGCTGCCGGCACTGCGCCAGCCGCTGCCGCCGGAAGCACTGTACGATTGGACCGCGATGACCACCGCCCTGGCCGCGGAACAACCCTGGTGGAGGCCTGGCGAGGCCCAGGGTTATGCGGCGATGACCTACGGCTGGCTGGTGGGCGAGGTGATTCGACGAGTCGACGGAGCGGAGCCGGGGGCCGCCATCGTCGCCAGAACGGCGACCCCGCTGGGGCTGGATTTCCATGTCGGCCTCGCCGACGAGGAGTTTCACCGCGTCGCCTACCTGACCCGCGCCAAGAACGACTTCGGCGATGCGGCGGCACAGCGGCTGTTCAAAGTCCTGATGAGCGATCCGGCCTCGCTGAGCGCGCGGGCCTTCAACAATCCACCATCGATCATGAACAGCGGCAACAAGCCCGAGTGGCGGCGCATGGCGCAGCCGGCGGCGAACGGGCATGGCAATGCACGGTCTTTGGCCGGCTTCTATTCCGGTCTGCTGCAGGGACGTTTGCTGGACGCGGCCGTGCTCGATGAAATGCGTCGCGAGCACAGTGCCGGTGAAGACCGTACACTGCTGTCCCACACCCGTTTCGGACTCGGCTGCTGGCTGGATCAGCCGGAGGTCGCCAACGCGACTTTCGCGATGGGGCCGAGGGCTTTCGGCCATCCGGGGGCCGGCGGTAGCATTGGCTTCGCCGACCCCGAGAGGGACCTGGCGTTCGGTTTTGCCACCAATACCCTCGGGCCTTATGTGCTGATGGACCCGCGGGCGCAGGCCTTGGCGCGAAGCGTGGCGCAGTGTTTGGGTTAACCGCTCGTCAGTTCTGCAATGGGAGACTTTGCAGGGCAGGAACTTGCGGCCACAATTTGATCAATCTCTTCAATGCATTGCCGGCTGGGTTGCCTGGCGGGCATCTGAACTCAATCGCCTGACGGAATTCGTACATGAACATGCTGAAAAGCGCTGCTCTGATTGCCTGCCTGCTGGTGGTCGGCTGCAGCTCCAAGGGCGAAAAGCCCGCCGAGGCCGCTGCCGCGGCGCCTGCCGTGGCGAAGATCGACACGGCCTGGCTGGATAATTACGAACCGCGTCTGCGCGAGGCGATCAAGGACAGTCGCTTCGAGCTGGAGCGCCGTGACCATCTGCTGGTGATCACCGCGCCGGTCGATTCCTCGTTCAATCCCGATCGGCCCGGCATGCTGTTGCCGGCCACGCTGGGCCCCATCACCCGCGTAGCCAAGCTGATGGAAAAGGACAGCAAGGCCGCCGTGGTCATTCTCGGCCACGCCGACAGCACCGGCTCCGACAATATCAACCGCACCATCAGTCGCGAGCGGGCCGGCGCGGTGGCCGCCATATTCCGTCTCAGCGGTTTAAAGCACGATCGCCTGCGCATCCGCGGCCTGGGTTCGGACAAGCCGCGGGCCGCCAATGACAGCAAGGAAGGACGCGCCCTGAACCGCCGTGTCGAGGTGCTGCTGACCCAGCAGAGCAGCCTGCTGGCGACGGTCGCCCAATACAACGACCCGACTGTGAGTGCGACTGCGACTACGCCTGCAACGGCTGCAGTCACGCAGGTCGCCGCAGCCAAGACCGCCAAGGTCGCCAAAACGGTCAAGAATGGGAAGTAGCTCCGCGCCAGGGCAAAACACCGACGGGCCTTTTCAGGCCCGTTTGCTTTTGCGTTGAATCAAGCGCGCGGGCGGGCTGCGCGGATAAGCTAGGCTTCCAGGCAGGCTGCGCGATGGCTGTCGCTCGCCACCAGCGAGGCGAATGCGCCACGTGCCGCCTTCGATCCGGCCCGTTTGACCAAGAAGGAATTCGTGAATGATCCAGTCCCTGGCCGATATGCGCCGCGACTACACCCGTGAAGGACTCAGCGAAGCGAATGCTCCTGAGGAACCGTTCAGCCTGTTTCGCCAGTGGTTCGGTGAAGCGATGAAGACCGAACAGGCTCCGGTCGAACCCAATGCCATGTCGCTGGCGACAGTGGACGAGGCTGGCCGGCCCCACTGCCGGGTCCTGCTGCTCAAGGCGCTGGATGAGCGTGGTTTCACCTTCTTCACCAACTACGACAGCGACAAGGGACAGCAACTGAGCCAGCAGCCCTTCGCCGCCATGACGTTTTTCTGGCCGACCCTGGAACGCCAGGTGCGTATCGAGGGGCGGGTGGAAAAGGTCAGCGTCGAGGAGTCGGACGCCTACTACCATGTGCGTCCGCTGGGCAGCCGCCTGGGTGCCTGGGCGTCGCCGCAGAGCCAGGTGATCGCCGATCGCGCGGAGCTGGAGCGCCTGCTGGCGGAAACCGAGCAGCGCTTCCTTGATCAGGCGCCGCATTGCCCGCCGCACTGGGGCGGTTATCGGTTGGTGCCGGAGCGCATGGAGTTCTGGCAGGGCCGTCCGAGCCGTCTGCATGACCGACTCGATTACCGCAGCGTGGCCGGTGGCTGGGAGCGCCAGCGACTGGCGCCCTGAGGCGTTCGCGGACGCGCCATCGAGCGGGCAGCGTTGCGCGCTCGACCGGGCTTATTGCCGGGCGCAAGTCTCTGGATAGCGCCGAATTTCGCGCTCCAGCCAGGCCTGCAGGTCCCGGCGCCTGATCTTCTGCGCTTTGGCCTCGCCCAGTCGGGCTAGCAGCCACGCGCGCCTGTCTGGGTCGCTGCCGGCGATCGACAAAACCAGATCGCGTTCGATCCAGCGGCGAAAACGGATGAACAGCCAGGCGTGGAAAGCCAGGCCGGCGAAGGTTGTGACGGCTATGATGAAATAATCCACGGACATTCTCGTTCGATTGAGTACGATCTGGCGGCTCATGCACCGCCAAGCGGCGAGAATGCTGCGGCAGGGTCGGTTGGCTGCCAAGCGATTCGTTCGTTTTTCAGGAGAAAATCCATGCGCAAGTCCATTTGTATCGCTTCATTCACTGCCATAGCCCTTGCGGTTGGCGGTTGCGCGTCCAGCCTGACGGGCGACACCTATTCGCGTGACGAAGCGCGTGCCGTGCAGACCGTGCGCTATGGAACCATCGAGTCGCTGCGACCGGTCAAGATCGAAGGAACCAAGACGCCGATCGGCACCGGTGCCGGCGCCATCGTCGGCGGAGTTGCCGGCAGCGGTGTGGGCGGTGGACGCGGCAGCGCGGTCGCAGCGGTGATCGGTGCGGTCGCCGGCGGCATGCTCGGCGCGGCGGCGGAGGAGGGCTTCACCCGCACGCAGGGCGTCGAGATCACCGTGCGCGAAGACGATGGCAACATCCGCGCCTATGTGCAGGAGGTCGAGCCGAACCAGGTGTTCAGGGTCGGCCAGCGGGTGCGCATCCTGAGCGTCAGCGGAACCAGTCGCGTCACCCCCTGACGGCGGCACTGCAAAGAAGGCGCGGCTTCGCTCTACAGCGAGGCGGCGCCTTTTTGTTTTTCGTAATACATGGACCCATGACGTTCACCCCGGTGATATGGATAATCGAGCGAATCTATGTGTGCGCGCGAGTTGATAGTCAATTCGCTTAGAAAAAGAAATGCCGCCGACTCGGACGGCCCAGGGAGTTTTCATCCATGACGCTTGCGCTGATCATCGCTTTGCCATTCCTGGGTATCTGTCTGCCGTTGCTGCTCGAGCGTGTCGGCCGTTCGGCCTGTGCCTTCGGTGCCGGCATCGCGCCGTTGGCCGCGCTGGTGTTGCTGCTGTCCGAGCGTTCTGCCGTGTTCTCCGGGGACGTGCAGATTGTGCAGGTGCCCTGGTTGCCGGAACTGGGGCTGAATCTGAGCCTGCGTCTGGACGGATTGGGCTTCCTGTTCGCGCTGTTGATCCTCGGCATCGGACTGCTGGTCATCCTCTACGCGCGCTACTACCTGGCCAAGCGCGATCCGATGGGACGCTTCTTCGCCTACTTCCTGCTGTTCATGGGCTCGATGCTGGGTATCGTGCTGTCGGAAAACCTGCTGCTGATGCTGATGTTCTGGGAGCTGACGAGCCTGTCGTCGTTCCTGCTGATCGGCTACTGGAACCACCGCGCCGATGCTCGTCAGGGGGCACGCATGGCGCTGACGGTCACGGGCGGCGGCGGTCTGGCGCTGCTCGCCGGGGTGTTGCTGATCGGCCATGTGGTCGGCAGCTTCGAACTCAGCAGTGTGCTCGCGGCAGGCGAGGTGATCCGCGGCAGTGCGCTCTATCCACTGATTCTGGTGCTCGTGCTGCTGGGTGTCTTCACCAAGTCGGCACAGTTTCCCTTCCACTTCTGGTTGCCGCAGGCGATGGCGGCGCCGACGCCGGTCTCGGCCTTCCTGCACTCGGCGACGATGGTCAAGGCCGGGGTGTTCCTGCTCGCGCGCCTGTACCCGGCGCTGGCCTATTCCGATCTGTGGTTTTACCTGGTGAGCCTGACCGGCCTGGCGACCTTGCTGCTGGGCGCGGTGATGGCGCTGTTCCAGCATGACCTCAAGGGGCTGCTGGCCTATTCCACCATCAGCCACCTGGGCCTGATCACCCTGTTGTTCGGACTGGATTCGCGACTGGCAGCGGTGGCGGCGATCTTCCATATCATCAACCACGCGACTTTCAAGGCTTCGCTGTTCATGGCCGCCGGCATCATCGACCATGAAACCGGCACACGTGACATGCGGCGCATCAACGGCATGTGGAAGTACATGCCACATACCGCGATGCTGGCGATGGTCGCCTCGCTGGCGATGGCCGGTGTGCCGTTGCTCAACGGTTTTCTCAGCAAGGAGATGTTCTTCGCCGAAACGCTGAATCAGCACCTGCTCGGCAGCTTCTACTGGGCTATCCCGGCGCTGGCGACGATTGCCAGTGCCTTCTCGGTGGCCTATTCGCTGCGCTTCATCCATGACGTGTTTTTCAACGGCGAGCCGATCGACCTGCCGAAATACCCGCCACATGAGCCGGCACGCTACATGAAGATTCCGGTGGAGGTGCTGGTGCTGCTCTGCCTGCTGGTGGGCATGTTCCCCGCCTATACGGTGGCGCCGTTGCTGGCCTCGGCCGTATCGGCAAGCCTGAACGGCGATGCGCCGCAGTACAGCCTGGCGATCTGGCACGGGTTCAACCTGCCGCTGGTCATGAGCTTTGTGGCGCTGGCTGGCGGCGTGCTGATCTATTCGCTGCGGCGCTGGATATTCCGCTGGTATGAGGGACTGCCGGTGGTCGATTCGCTGGAGGTCTTCGAGCGCGCCATGAGTGCACTGACGCTGGCGGCACGCAAGCTGACCGATGCCTGGGATAACGGCTCGTTGCAGCGTTACCTGGCGTTGATGCTGATCAGTGCGCTGGCGCTGGTGGTGTTCGCGCTGTCCACGCTGGATTCGTTCCGTGGCAGCGTGGCGATGACCCCGCTCGATGGCGTGACGGTGCTGGGCATGGCAATCCTTGCGCTAGCGTCGCTGCTGACCGTGCTGTTTCACCGGCGCCGGCTGATTTCGCTGATGGTGCTCGGGGTGGTCGGGCTGATGGTGTCACTGGCGTTCGCCCGCTACTCGGCGCCCGACCTGGCGCTGACCCAGCTGTCGGTCGAGGTGGTATCGATCATCCTGCTGATCCTGACGCTGTTCTTCATGCCCGACCGCACCCCGGTCGAGTCCAGCAGCCTGCGCAGTCTGCGTGACCTGCTCCTTGCCGGTGGCTGCGGCACGATGGTCGCTTTGCTGGCCTACGCGGTACTGACCCGCCCGTACGAGAGCATTGCCGGGTTTTTCCTGGAGAACAGCCTGTCCGGTGGCGGCGGGGCCAACGTGGTCAACGTGATTCTGGTGGACTTCCGCGGCTTCGATACGCTCGGCGAGATCAGCGTGCTGGCGATCGCCGGAGTGGCCATCTACGGCTTGCTGCATGGCCTGCATCTGCCGCATCCGCTGCGTGACTACGCTGGCAGGCCCTGGTCGCAGGACAGCCACCCGATGATTCTCGATGTGCTGGCGCGGGTCCTGCTGCCTTTGGCCATACTGGTTTCGGTATTCATCTTCCTGCGCGGACACAACCTGCCAGGCGGCGGTTTCATTGCCGGGTTGATCACCGCGGCGGCGCTGATCCTGCAGTACCTCTCCCACGGGGTCGCCTGGACGCAGGAGCGCCAGCCCTTGAGCTATCACGCGATCGGTGGCGCCGGCTTGCTGATCGCCGGCCTGACCGGGCTCGGCAGCTGGCTGTTCGGCTATCCGTTCCTGACCTCGGCATTCGGTCATTTTTATCTGCCGCTGGTAGGCGAGTTCGAGCTGGCAACCGCGATGCTGTTCGATCTTGGCGTCTATCTGGTGGTCGTGGGTGCGACGCTGTTGATCCTCTCCAACGTCGGCCATGTCGGTCAGGACGAAACGAGCCAGGAGGTGCTCTGATGGAAGCCTTGTTTGCCATCACTCTGGGTGTGATGACCGCCAGTGGCGTCTACCTGCTGCTGCGGGCTCGGGTCTTCCCGGTAGTAGTGGGGCTGACGCTGATTTCCTATGCGGTCAACCTGTTCATCTTTTCCATGGGGCGGCTGGCAACCGGGGTGCCGGCGGTGATCGGGCAGACCGCCGAATATGGCGATCCATTGCCACAGGCGCTGGTGTTGACCGCGATCGTCATCGGTTTCGCCATGACCGCCTTCGTGGTGGTGCTGGCGTTGCGCGGGCTCGGCGAGTTGCGCACGGATCACGTGGATGGCCAGGAGCCGCGCGAATGAAGCATGTGTTGATCCTGCCCATCCTGCTGCCGCTGTTCATGGGCGCTGCACTGCTGTTCGCCCATCGTCTGGACAACTCCAGCAAGCGCCTGCTATCGCTGCTTGCGACCTGGACGCTGGTGCCGCTGGCACTGTGGCTGCTGCTGCTCGCCGGTGACGATCAGTTGCGTGTGTATGCGCTGGGCAACTGGCAGCCGCCGTTCGGCATCGTTCTGCTGCTCGATCGCCTGAGCGCGCTGATGCTGCTGGTGACCGCGCTGCTGGCCGGTTTCGCGCTGCTGTACGCCTGTCGTGGCGACGATGCGCGCGGGCCGAACTTCCATGCGCTGTTCCAGTTCCAGTTGCTCGGCATCAACGGCGCCTTTCTCACCGGCGACCTGTTCAACCTGTTCGTGTTCTTCGAGATCCTGCTGATTTCGTCCTATGCGCTGCTGGTGCATGGCCACGGGCCTGCGCGCATTCGCTCGGGCATGCATTACGTGGTGTTGAATCTGCTGGGCTCGTCGTTCTTCCTGTTGGGCGTGAGCATGCTCTATGGCGTGCTGGGTACGCTGAACATGGCGGATCTGGCCGGGCGCACCGCCCAGCTCGACCCGGCGCAGGCACCGTTGGTGGCCGCCGCGGGCTTTCTGCTGCTGGTGGTATTTGCCCTGAAGGCGGCGATCATGCCGCTGTATTTCTGGTTGCCACGCGCCTATGCGGCGGCGACGGCTCCGGTGGCGGCGCTCTTCGCGATCATGACGAAGGTCGGGCTGTACGCGATCCTGCGGGTGTTCACGCTGATCTACGGCAGCGAGGCCGGTGAGCTGAGCAACCTGGCGCAGGCCTGGCTCTGGCCGCTGTCGCTGCTCACGCTGGGCGCCGGTGTCATTGGTGCGCTGGCGGCGCGCAACCTGCAGATTATGCTGGCCTATCTGGTGGTAGCTTCAGTCGGCACCTTGCTGGCGGGCATGGCGCTGGGCCACGTGAGCGGTATCGCGGCGGCCCTCTACTACCTGCTGCATAGCACGCTGATCGCCGGAGCACTGTTCCTGCTGGCCGACCTGGTTGGCCAGCAGCGCGGGGCGCTCGGCACGGATCTGATTTCTGCCGGGCCGCTGCGCCAACCGCTGCTGCTGGGGTTGTTGTTCTTTATGGGCGCGATCTCGGTGGCGGGGCTGCCGCCTTTTTCCGGCTTTCTCGGCAAGGTGATGCTGATGCGCGCCGTGGAGCCGGGCGGGCAGGCGGTCTGGCTGTGGTCGGTACTGCTGGTGGGCGGGCTGGGTATGCTGATCGCTCTCAGTCGCGCCGGCAGTCTGGTCTTCTGGCGCATCAGCGGCGAGAGTGCGGCCACTGCCGGCGCCGATCCGATCAGGCTGCTGGCCACCTTCGGGCTGCTCTCGGGCAGCGTGCTGCTGGTCGTGTTCGCGCAGCCGGTGCAGGGTTATCTGCAGGCGACGGCGAGTCAGCTGCTGAATCTGCAGCCCTATCTGCAGACGATTACCGGAGGTGGCGCATGAAGAAGTCACGCTGGCTGCCCCATCCTGCCCTCAGCGTATTGCTCACGCTTCTGTGGCTGATGTTGAACAACACCCTGAGCGCCGGTCATGTGGTGCTCGGTGCTGTGCTCGGTTGGGGCCTGCCGCTGCTGCTGCGGCGTTTTCTCATCGAGGTTCCGACGGTACGCAAACCGTTGCTGCTGTGCCGCTTCATCGTCATGGTGTTCTACGACATCGTTGTGGCGAACCTGCATGTCGCCAAACTGGTGCTCGGACCGAAGAGCCGGCTCGCCCCGGCATTCGTCGAGGTGCCGATGGCGATCGAGGATGATTTCGTGCTCGCGGTACTGACCAGCATCATTTCGCTGACCCCGGGCACGGTCTCGGCCGGCCTGAGTCCGGATCACAAGACCCTGCTGTTGCATGCGCTGGACGCACCGGACGCCGAGGCGCTGGTGCACGAGGTGAAGTCGCGCTACGAGGCGCCGCTGCTGGAGATTTTCGAATGCTCACGTACGTGATACCCATCTGTCTGGCGATCATGTCGCTGGCAGCGGTACTCAACCTGGTGCGCCTGATCATCGGCCCGGAGATGCCGGATCGTGTGCTGGCGCTGGATACGCTCTACATCAACGCCCTCGCGCTGATCGTGCTGTTCGGCATCTGGCTGGCGTCGGAGCTGTTCTTCGAGGCTGCGCTGCTGATCGCGGTGATGGGGTTCATCAGCACGGTCGCGGTAGGCAAGCACCTGCTGCACGGCGACATCATTGACTGAGGAGGTACGCATGCCTTTCTGGATCGAGTTGCTGGTAAGCGTTTGCCTGGTCGTCGGCAGCCTGTTCGCGCTGATCGGCGCCATCGGCCTGTATCGCCTGCCGGATTTCTACACCCGTCTGCATGGTCCGACCAAGGCGACCACGCTGGGAGTGGGCGGCATCGTCGTCGCATCGATGATCTTCTTCGGCAGTCGGACCGAGGGGCTGAGCCTGAATGAGTTGCTGATCATCCTGTTCCTGTTCCTCACTGCGCCGGCGAGTGCACACATGCTGGCCAAGGCGGCGATGCAGCAGAAGCTGCCATTCATCGAGCGCACGCGCGGCAAACCCTGGTGGCAGTAAAGGTGTCGCGCAGCGTCAGATGGTGAAGCTGCTCGGCGACGGCTGATGCTCGTTTTCCTGCTGCAATTGCGCGATCAGCGCCTGCTGCAGCTGAGTGCAGAGCTGTGGGTCCGATAGCGGCTGGTTGTCAGCATTGGTGACGAAGAACACGTCTTCGACCCGCTCGCCCAGCGTGGCGATCTTGGCGTTCTGCACCGACAGGTCGAAGGCCAGGAACAGCTGGCCGACGCGGGCGAGCAGGCCGGGGCGATCCGGCGCGATGATCTCGATTATCGTCTGCGGGCGCTGGGTGTCGTTGTGGATCGTGACCTGCGGCGGGAAGGCGAAGTGCTTGAGCTGGCGCGGCACGTGGCGCTGGATG
>AJXE01000021.1 GCA_000263395.1 Stutzerimonas stutzeri TS44 | reverse complement strand
GGTTTTTTTGTGTCTGAAGATCGCCTATTAGAAGCGTTCGATTTCTGCCTGTTCCTGCAGTTTCTGGCGATAGGCGGCAAAGTCCTGCTGGCCAACCCGCGAGGCCAGGAAGCGCCGATAGTTATCCCGCTCCGCATCGGAAAGCGCTTGCTCCGGCTCACTCACGCCATTGAGTCGCAGCACCACGAAGTCACCGTTGGCCAACGACATGCCGGTATAGGTTGGCTGATCCTTGGCGACAGGTTTGGGCATGCGAAACACCGCTTGCAGCACGGCTGGCTGTACGCCTTCCTGGCTGCGCGTGGCTGCCTCGACGACCTGCCACTGCTGCTGCACAGCCTGGCCGTCGCGCAGCTTCGCCAGCAGCTCTTCCCCTTCGCTACGCGCCTTTTCGGCAGCCTTGCTGCGTTGCAGCTGCTGCACGATCGTGTCACGTACCTGCTCCAGCTCGAGTGCTTTTGCTTCGAGGTGCTGCTTGACTCGCACGACAACCGTGGTGTCCGGATCCAGCTCGATCACCGAGCTGTTCGCGCCATCGACCAGCACCTCATCGCTGAACGCGGCCTGAATGACCTGCCGATTGGCTGCGATACCTTCTCCACCTTCACGAGGAAACGCTGGCGTAGTCTGTACGGTGAGGCCAAGCTCCTGCGCCGGCTGCGCCAGGTCCGAGGCTTCGAATGCCGAATCTTCCAGCTGCTTGCTGACCTCGACGTAGCGCTGCTCGACCTGCTGCGCCTTGAGCTCGCGCACCAGTTCCGGCTTCATGCTGTCGAAACTCGGAATCTCCGGCGACTGGACGCCGAGCAGCTTGATCAGGTGCCAACCGAACTCGGTTTGCACGGGAGCGGATACCTGCCCCTCCTGCAGCGCATACAGCGCCTCCTCAAAAGCCGGGTCATACACGTCGCGGCCGGCAAAACCGAGGTCGCCACCCTCGCTGGCCGACCCCGGATCCTGCGAATACTCCTTGGCTAGCGCGGCGAAATCCTCTCCGGCTTGCAGACGCTTGGAAAGGTCTTCGAGTGTAGCCTTGGCCTTGGGATCGTTTTCTTCGATCAGGATATGCGCTGCCCGGCGCTGCTCCGACAGGTTGGCGATCTGCTTCTGGTAAAGCTCCTGCAGCGCCTCGTCGGATACCTCTACCTGATCGAAAAAGGCTTCCTTGTTCAGCTCGACGTATTCGAGGACAACCTGCTCGGGCGAACGGAAGCGCTCGGCGTTCTCCTCGTAGAACTTGCGAATCTCATCGTCGCTGGGCGCCATTGCGCTCGCGTCTGCAGCAACGATCAGGCTGGAGAAATCGCGAGTCTGCATTTCCAGGCGGGCGAAGTTGTCGACCTGCTGCTCCGTCACGAAACCCGTACCGGAGATGCCGGCACGCAGCTGACCGATCAGCATCTCCTGCTTGAGCAGATCGCGGAACTGCAAGCGCGAATAGCCCATCTGCTGGATCACCTGATCGAAGCGCGCGGCATTGAAGACGCCATCAACCTGAAACTCCGGTGTCTGCAGGATCAGCTGATCCAACGCCTGGGTCGAAAAGTCAAAGCTGTTTTGCTGTGCGCCCTGAAGCAGCAACGTGCGCTCAATCAACGAACTCAGGGCCGCATCGCGCAGCAGCTTGTCGTCCAGCATCGAGGCATCGAAATCACCGCCCAGTTGTTGGGCCAGCTGACGCCGCTGCATATTCACTGCCTGATCGAGGTCGTAGCGAGCAATCTTCTCGCCATTGACCTCGGCCGCACTATTGTCGTTGCTCGTGGTGTTGAATATCGCCTCGAAGCCTGTCAGCGCCAGCAGCACCACAATGACGCCGATGATGGTCTTGGCAATCCAGCCTTGTGAATTGTCCCTGATGTTCTGAAGCATGCGTCCCCCAAGGAGTCTGCGGCGCGATGGGTTGCGCAGCACGCGGGTCGAACCGGATAAAAGAAAGGCGCATCCAGGGATGCGCCTTCTCGGAGTTTTGCGGCAGTTGGGAACTCCCAACACTTAACCCACAGATCGTAGCTGTCGGCAACCGCCTCGCCAGCGTGACATGTGTCGGCCGCCAGCCGGATAGAAAAGACGCTTAGTTGACGGCGTCCTTCAGAGCCTTGCCGGCCTTGAAGCCCGGAATCTTTGCAGCAGCGATGTTGATCGGCTTGCCGGTCTGCGGGTTGCGGCCGGTGCGCGCAGCGCGCTCCTTGACAGCAAAGGTACCGAAACCAACCAGTACAACAGAATCACCAGCCTTCAGGGCACCGGTGACGGATTCGATCACTGCATCCAGCGCGCGGCCAGCAACAGCTTTAGGAATATCAGCAGATGCAGCGATGGCATCGATCAGTTCCGACTTGTTCACTCTAAGTCCCCTTATTTCTGTTGAGTCGTATCTTTAATTTTCGGGTGTAAGCAAAGCGGTGCTGGAACGGCACTGACATAAGGGGCCGTTTTATAACAAGGCCCCTGAAAATATGTCAAGAAAGCCTCCCCGGCTAATGCGTGCTGATTCGCTCCTTGGAATCAGACTCGCGCGTGTCGTCCTTTGCAACAATCTCGGGAGCCGCATCGGGCAAGGGCTCCGGCGCGTATTGCAGCGCAATTTGCAGGACCTCGTCAATCCACTTGACCGGTTTAATCTGCAGGTCCTGCTTAATATTTTCAGGAATCTCTTTCAGGTCACGCTGATTTTCTTCCGGGATGATTACCGTCTTGATCCCGCCACGATGAGCGGCAAGTAGCTTCTCCTTCAAACCACCAATAGCGAGTACTTGCCCCCGCAGGGTGATCTCGCCGGTCATCGCGACATCGGCGCGCACCGGAATCTGCGTCAGCGCCGAAACCAGTGCCGTGCACATGCCGATACCGGCGCTG
Source organism: Stutzerimonas stutzeri TS44 (assembly GCA_000263395.1). Classification (GTDB taxonomy): domain Bacteria; phylum Pseudomonadota; class Gammaproteobacteria; order Pseudomonadales; family Pseudomonadaceae; genus Stutzerimonas; species Stutzerimonas stutzeri_C. Next base: position 70,508 of record AJXE01000021.1, on the reverse strand, counting down.
GGGCCATCCTTCGGAGTCGCACCTTCGGGTACGTGAATATGGATGTCCTGCTTTTCGTGGAAATCCGGAGCGATACCCATCGCCCGCGCCCGGCTGCGCACGACGGTCAAGGCGGCCGTGATCGACTCCCCCATCACCTCGCCCAGCGAGCCGGTCTTGGTGAGCCGCCCCTTGCCCGGCACCACCGCCGCTTCGATGGTCAGCAGCTCGCCACCGACCTGGGTCCAGGCCAGCCCCGTGACCTGGCCAACCTGATCCTGCAGCTCCGCAAGTCCGTAACGGAACTTGCGAACGCCAAGGAAGTGCTCAAGCGAATCGGCGGTCACGTCGACATGGAAACTCTTCTGCGCCGAGTACTCCTTGACTACCTTGCGGCACACCTTGGCCAGTTGCCGCTCCAGGCTGCGCACGCCGGCTTCACGGGTGTAGTAGCGGACGATATCGCGGATCGCCGACTCATCAATGCTGAGCTCGCCCTTCTTCAAGCCGTTGGCCTGGATCTGCTTGGGCGCCAGGTAGCGGGTCGCAATGTTGATCTTCTCGTCTTCGGTATAGCCCGGCAGGCGGATCACCTCCATGCGGTCGAGCAGCGGCGCGGGGATGTTCATCGAGTTGGCGGTACAGATGAACATCACATCCGAGAGGTCGTAATCCACTTCCAGGTAGTGATCGTTGAAATTGTGGTTCTGCTCGGGATCGAGCACCTCCAGCAGCGCCGAAGCTGGATCGCCACGCATATCGCTGGCCATCTTGTCGATTTCATCGAGCAAAAACAGCGGGTTGCGCACACCAACCTTGGTCATTTTCTGGATCAGTCGTCCCGGCATCGAGCCGATGTAGGTGCGTCGATGACCGCGAATTTCTGCCTCGTCGCGAACCCCGCCGAGCGCCATGCGCACGAACTTGCGGTTGGTCGAGCGGGCGATGGACTCTGCCAGTGAGGTCTTGCCGACGCCCGGCGGCCCGACGAGACACAGGACCGGGCCCTTGAGCTTCTTGACCCGCTTCTGAACGGCGAGATATTCGAGGATGCGATCCTTGACCTCGTCCAGACCGTAATGATCGGCATCCAGAACTTCTTCGGCCTTGGCCAGATCCAGACGTACCTTGCTGGCGGCCTTCCAGGGCACGTTCACCAGCCAGTCGATATAGGTGCGCACGACCGTGGCTTCGGCCGACATCGGCGACATCTGCTTGAGCTTGTTCAGCTCCGCCTGCGCCTTGGCGTAGGCATCCTTGCTCAGGCCGGCGTTCTCGATGCGCTTTTTCAGGTCATCGATCTCGTTATGCCCTTCGTCGATATCGCCGAGCTCTTTCTGAATGGCCTTCATCTGCTCGTTCAGGTAGTACTCGCGCTGGCTGCGCTCCATCTGCTTCTTCACGCGGCCACGGATACGCTTCTCCACCTGCAACAGGTCGATTTCCGCATCCAGCAGCGCCAGGACATGCTCGACGCGAGCCGCAAGCTCGGTGATCTCCAGAATCGCCTGCTTCTGCTCGATCTTGAGCGCCATGTGCGCAGCCATGGTATCGACCAGACGCGCCGGATCATCGATACCGGACAGGGATGAGAGTACCTCTGCCGGCACCTTCTTACCCATCTGCACATATTGCTCGAACTGGCCAAGCAGGCTGCGGATGAATACTTCCGCCTCGCGGGCATCCGCTTCCGTCTCGTCGATCAGTTGCACCTCGACGCGGCAATGCTCGTCGACTTCGAAGAAACGCTCGATGACACCACGCTGCTCCCCTTCCACCAGAACCTTCACCGTTCCGTCGGGTAGCTTCAGCAGCTGCAGTACGGTCGCGATCGTACCGACACGGTAGAGCGCCTCTTCAGCCGGATCATCGTCGGCAGGATTTTTCTGCGCAACGAGCAGGATCTGCTTGTCACCAGCCATAGCCGATTCGAGCGCTTCGATAGATTTTTCACGGCCAACGAAGAGCGGGATCACCATGTGCGGGTAAACCACGACGTCGCGCAGCGGCAAAAGGGGCAATTCGATGGTTGTCTTCATAAATTCTGCTCTACGACGGCCATACGGCGAAAACGGGCGGGTTGCCTAGGCAACAAGATGGGGGCATGCCCGTTGAAAAACAAGCTACCCAAAATGCGAAGGGGCCCGCGGGCCCCTTGTTCATCATGCGTCAGGCGCAGCCTTGGCGGGCGGCTCGTTGTTTTCGTAGATCAACAACGGCTTGGACGCACCCTCGATCACGCTCTCGTCAATGACGACCTTGCTGACTTCCTTCTGCGAGGGAATCTCGTACATGGTGTCCAGCAATACACCTTCCAGAATCGAGCGAAGACCACGTGCACCGGTCTTGCGCTCAAGCGCACGGCTGGCGATCGCCTTGAGCGCATCTGGACGAAACTCCAGATCCACCCCTTCGAGCTCGAACAGCTTGGCGTACTGCTTGGTCAGCGCATTCTTCGGTTCAGTGAGAATCTGGATCAGCGCCGGCTCATCCAGCTCGTCGAGCGTCGCGATCACCGGCAGGCGACCGACGAATTCAGGAATCAGGCCGAACCTGACCAGGTCGTCCGGCTCAACCGAACGCAGCGCCTCGCCGATCTTCTTGCCCGGATCCTTGCTGCGCACCTCTGCACTGAAGCCGATACCACCTCGCGTCGAACGCGCCTGGATGACTTTTTCCAGACCGGCGAACGCCCCGCCACAGATGAACAGGATGTTGCGCGTATCTACCTGCAGGAACTCCTGCTGCGGATGCTTGCGTCCACCCTGCGGCGGAACGGAGGCAACGGTGCCTTCGATCAGCTTGAGCAGCGCCTGCTGCACGCCCTCACCCGAAACATCGCGCGTGATGGATGGATTGTCGGATTTGCGGGAAATCTTGTCGATTTCGTCGATATAGACGATACCCATCTGGGCCTTTTCGACGTCGTAATCGCACTTCTGCAGCAGCTTCTGGATGATGTTCTCGACATCCTCGCCTACATACCCTGCTTCGGTCAGGGTCGTGGCATCGGCGATGGTGAACGGGACGTTCAGCAACCGGGCCAGAGTCTCGGCCAGCAGCGTCTTGCCCGATCCAGTCGGACCGATCAGCAGGATATTGCTCTTGCCCAGCTCGACTTCTTCTTTCTTGTCGCGCTGGTTGAGACGCTTGTAATGATTGTAAACCGCTACCGCCAGGATCTTCTTCGCGCGCTCCTGACCAATGACGTACTGGTCGAGAATACCGCTGATTTCCTTGGGCGCAGGCAGCTTGTGCGCGCTGCTTTCCGCCTGGGCTTCCTGCACCTCCTCGCGGATGATGTCATTGCACAGGTCGACGCACTCGTCGCAGATGAAAACGGAGGGACCAGCGATCAACTTGCGTACTTCATGCTGGCTTTTGCCACAGAAGGAGCAATAGAGCAGTTTGCCGGAATCCTCGCCGTTGCGGGTATCAGTCATTCGAACGATCCAATCGGGAAGGCTTGAAACACAAGATGAAGGCAATCGTGGGCTTTTTCAAGCCCACGGAGCAGCCGCATATCGCGGGCTGTGGAGATCAGACAGCCAGTTGGCGCTGAGTCAGAACCTGGTCGATCAGCCCGTACTTGACCGCCTCGTCGCCGCTCATGAAGTTGTCGCGGTCGGTGTCGCGGGCAATGACATCCAGTGGCTGGCCGGTGTGCTGTGCGAGCACCTTGTTCAGCCGCTCGCGGATCGTGAGGATCTCGCGGGCGTGGATCTCGATGTCGGACGCCTGCCCCTGGAAGCCACCCAACGGCTGGTGGATCATCATGCGCGAGTGCGGCAGGCAGTATCGCTTGCCGGCAGCACCGCCCGTCAGCAGCAACGCGCCCATGGAACAGGCCTGGCCGATGCAGATGGTCGACACATCCGGCTTGATGAACTGCATGGTGTCGTAGATCGACATGCCTGCCGTGACCGAACCGCCCGGGGAGTTGATGTAGAGGTGGATGTCCTTTTCGGGATTTTCAGCCTCGAGGAACAGCAACTGGGCGACGATCAGGTTGGCCATGTAGTCCTCGACCTGGCCAACCATGAAGATCACCCGTTCCTTCAGGAGACGGGAATAGATGTCATAGGCGCGCTCGCCGCGTGCGGACTGCTCGATCACCATCGGGACCAGGCCACCAGCGGCCTGAATGTCCGGAACTTGCATAAAAGAATTGCGGGACATGTTCCAACGATACTCCCTTGTCATGCCTCAAAAGACATAAGCCAGCACGAGGGCTGGCTTATGTCTGTGCACTCGAACGTTTTGAAGATCAGACTGCTTGCGGGGCTTCCGCAGGCTTGATGGCTTCTTCATAGGAGACCGACTTGTCGGTCACTTTGGCCTGCTGCAGGACAGTATCTACAACTTGTTCTTCGAGTACAACCGAACGAACTTCGTTCAATTGTTCCTGGTTCTTGAAGTACCAGGCAACGACCTGCTCCGGTTCCTGATAGGCCGAAGCCATTTCCTCGATCAGCTCGCGAACGCGCGCTTCGTCGGGCTTCAGCTCTTTCTGCTTGACGACTTCAGCGACGATCAGCCCCAGGACAACGCGGCGCTTGGCCTGCTCCTGGAACAGCTCTGCCGGCAGCTGGTCGGGCTTGATGTTGCCACCGAACTGCTGGACGGCCTGCACCCGCAGACGATTGACTTCGTTGTCGATCAGCGCCTTCGGCACCTCGATCGGATTGCCGGCGACCAGACCTTCCATCACCTGGTTCTTCACCTTGGACTTGATAGCCTGGCGCAGCTCGCGCTCCATGTTCTTCTTCACTTCGGCGCGGAAGCCTTCGACGCCACCTTCCTGTACACCGAACTGGGCGAAGAACTCATCGTTCAGCTCCGGCAGCTGCGGTGCCGCAACGCTGTTCACGGTGACACTGAATTCGGCAGTCTTGCCGGCCAGGTCGAGGTTCTGGTAGTCCTCGGGGAAGGTCGGGTTGATCACGCGCTCTTCACCGGCCTTGGCACCCACCAGGGCGTCTTCGAAACCGGGGATCATGCGACCCGAGCCCAGCACCAGTTGAGTGCCCTTGGCCGAACCGCCGGCAAAGGCTTCGCCGTCGATCTTGCCCACGAAGTCGATGTTCAGCTGGTCGCCGTTCTCGGCAGCGCGATCGACATCCTCAAAGCGGGTGTTCTGCTTGCGCAGGATTTCCAGCATGTTGTCGACGTCGCTACCGGCCACTTCGGCCTGCAGGCGCTCGACTTCGATGGCTTCGAAACCAGCGACTTCGAACTCGGGGAAGACTTCGAAGGTGGCGACGTACTCGAGATCCTTGCCCTTTTCGAACACTTTCGGCTCGACGGACGGAGCACCGGCGGGGTTCAGCTTCTCGGCGACAATGGCTTCGTAGAAGGTCGACTGGATCAGGTCACCCAGCGCTTCCTGACGAGCGGCTTCTTCATAGCGCTGACGGATAACGCTCATCGGCACCTTGCCGGGGCGGAAACCGGGGATCTTGGCACGACTGGCGGTCTGTTGCAGACGCTTGTTGACTTCGGTCTCGATGCGCTCGACCGGCACGCCGATGGTCATGCGACGCTCAAGAGCGGAGGTGCTTTCAACAGAAACTTGCATGGATTTTCCTCGTTGCACAGACATAAGCCGGGCGTTCCGGCCCCAGAATGGGCAAGCATTCTAGTGGCTCGATAAACAGAAGTCACCCCGTCATGCCGCACAGGCCAACGGCCGTCCGCAGCACAGTGGAATTGCGCGAGAGCGCCCGGCCCGGCAGCACGCGCGCTGCCAATAGAAGTACAGGGAGTGGGCGACTCAGCGCTTGAGCGTCATCTGCCGACGTTCGAATTCGACGATACGCTGGCGATAGTGCTCGATGGTCTGGGCAGTCAGCACGCTGCGCTGATCGTCCTTCAGTTCGCCGTTCAGCTCCGCGGAAAGTTTGCGGGCAGCCGCAACCATCACATCGAACGCCTGCTTCGGATGACGCGGGCCGGGCAGCCCCAGGAAGAAGCTCACCGCCGGCGTGGTGAAATGATCGATATCGTCCAGATCGAAGGTGCCGGGCTTGACCGCGTTGGCCATCGAGAACAGCACCTCGCCGTTGCCGGCCATGCTCTCGTGACGATGGAAGATATCCATCTCGCCGAAGCGCAGGCCGCTTTCGAGAATGTTCTGCAGCAGCGCCGGACCACGGAAACCCTGGGGATCGCGACAGATCACGTTGATGACCAGCACCTCCTCCACCGCCGCAGGGTCGCGCGGCTCCTCGGTCGGCTCGTCTTCCTCGCCAAGCACCGGATCGAGCAGGGTCGGAACCGGTTCATCAGCGGAAAAATGCAGATCGCCCTGACGTGGCTCGGCTACTGCACGCCGCTTGCCGGACTCACGCGCACTCATCGATGGCAGATTCGCCTCGTCGAGCGACGGCTCGCTGGCGCGATTGACCACCCGGGACGGTCCGAGCAGTTCCTTCGAATCCTCATCGAGCTCGGGCAGGTTTGCAGTCAAATTGCGGTCCAGCTTGAATTTCAGCTTTCCCTTGCCGCCCCGCATGCGGCGCCAGCCATCGAACAGAATGCCGGCGATGACAATGATGCCGATGACGATCAGCCACTCGCGCAGACCGATTTCCATTAATCCGTTTACCTCTGAACTCGATGATAAAGACGGGAATTCAACCACTTAGGTCAACTTTGCCCGCATCATAAAAAATTGTGCATTAAGCTAGCACGACGAACGGTAGGTTTGCACTGTGCGCCCGTTCTCTTTGTATCGCCGTATGGATATACCGACGCCAGCGCCGCGCATTGCGTTTTATCCGCTCATGCCTCCACGAGTGCCACCGCCTGCTTCACGTCCACGGTCACCAGCCGCGAACAGCCGGGCTCGTGCATGGTCACGCCCATGAGTTGATCCGCCATTTCCATGGCGATCTTGTTGTGAGTGATATAGATGAACTGCACCTTTTCCGACATCTCCTTGACCAGCCGCGCATAACGGCCGACGTTCGCGTCATCCAGCGGCGCATCGACCTCGTCGAGCATGCAGAACGGCGCCGGATTCAATTGGAAGATGGCGAACACCAGCGCCAGAGCGGTCAGCGCCTTCTCGCCACCGGAGAGCAGGTGGATGGTGCTGTTCTTCTTGCCGGGCGGGCGCGCCATGATTGCCACTCCGGTATCGAGTAAATCTTCCCCGGTAAGTTCCAGATAGGCGTTGCCGCCGCCAAAGACTTTCGGAAACAACGCCTGCAGGCCGCCATTGATCTGATCGAAGGTTTCCTTGAAGCGATTGCGCGTCTCCCGGTCGATCTTGCGGATGACGTTTTCCAGCGTATCCAGCGCCTCGACGAGATCGTCGTTCTGCGCATCGAGATAACGCTTGCGTTCGGACTGCTGCTGGTACTCGTCGATCGCCGCCAGGTTGATCGGACCGAGACGCTGGATGCGCTGGGCAAGGCGTTCCAGCTCCCCTTCCCAGCCCTGCTCACTGGCTTCGGCTGGCAAGGTCGCGAGAACGCCGTGCAGATCGTAGCCATCCTGGTGCAACTGATCCTGCAGCGCCTTGCGCCTGACGCTCAATTCCTGCCAGCTCAAACGCTGCTGTTCCAGCTGGCCACGCAACACCTGCGCCTGCTGCTCCGCCTGGGTGCGGCGCCGCTCGGCCTCACGCAGTTCGCGATCGGCATCCTCCAGCGCCAGGCGTGCGTGCCTGAGTTCGTCCTCGACGCCCAGGCGCCGCTCGAGCAGTTCCTCGAGCTTCATCCGCAGCTCTTCCAGCGGCGCCTCGCCCTCCTCCAGATTCAGGCTCAGCTGTTCGCGCCGCTCGACGGTGCGCTCGAACTGCTGCTGCAGGCGCTCCAACGCCTGGCGGGTGGAGTCATGCTGCGCCCGGAGCGAGCCGACCCGCAGCGCCAGCTGGTGTGCTTGATCCTTGTGCTGGCGCGTGTCCTGACGGATGCGATCGAGCTGTTCACGCAGGCCGTCGCGACTGGCGAGCAGCGCTTCGCGCTGCTCGGTGTCCTGCGACATGGCATCCAGCGCGTCCTGCAATTGCAGCCGCGCTTCGCCCAGTTGCTCGGTCTCCAGCGCACGCTGCTCCTGCTGCTCGGCCAGCTCCTCATCCAGGCGCCGACGACGCAACACCAGTTGCTCGAGCTTGGCCTGCCGGGCCGACAGCTGGGCCTTGAGCTCGCCGTGCCGGCGCGCCTCGTCCTGCTGCTGGCGACGTTGCGTCTCGCGCTCCTGCTCGAGCTGCTGCTGCTCCGCCTGCGCCTGCCGCAGGCTCTGCTGCAGATCCTCGAGACTCGCCTCACGCTCGTTGCGCTCGGCCTGCAGGCGCTCCAGTTCCTGGCCGCGCGCGATCAGGCCGGACTCCGCCTCACCGCCGCGGCGCACGCGCAGAAAATGCCGACCGACCCAATAGCCTTCACGACTGATCAGGCTTTCGCCCTCGCCCAGCCCGGCACGAGCGGCCAGCGCCAGCTCCAGCGACTCCACCGCGCGCACGCCGGCCAGCCACGGCGTCAGATCGCACGGGCTCTCGACCTTATCGAGCAGGCTGCCCGAGCGCGCGACAGCGCGATCGGAGGAACAGACCAGGCGCAGTTCGCCCTGCTCCAGATCGTCGAAACTCAGCCCGGCGAAATCCTCCAGCACGATGGCCTGCAAGTCGGCACCGAGCACGGTCTCCACCGCCCGCTCCCAGCCCGGCTCGACGCGCAGGCCCTCGGCCAGCCGCGGCAGCTGTTGCAGGCGCTGCGCGTCCAGCCAGTCGGCAACACCCTTGCCGGGGTCCAGCGCGGCCTGTTGCAGGGTTTCCAGCGAGGCGATCCGGCCATTGAGCCGCTGCAGTTCGCCATGCACCTGCTGCTGCGCCTGAATCAGTTGCCGCACCTGCTCGCGCTGCTGCTCCAACTGCTCATCGAGCCGTTCGCCCGCCGCCAGCAGTTCCTCCAGATTCAGCTCGCCGATCGCCAACTGCTCGCCGAGTTCGAGGATCGCCGCATCCTCGGGATCGGCCGCAAGCAAGGCGCGCTCATCATCCAGCCGGCGCTGGCGCTCGGCCAGGCGCTCCAGGCTCTGCTCGAGCTGGGCTATACGGGCCTGCTGTACTTCAGCCGCCCGGCGCGGCTCGGCACTGCGCTGATTGAAGCACTCCCATTGCTCCTGCCAGGCCTGCATCGAGGTTTCCGCTTCCTCCAGCTGCGCCGCGGACTCCTCGGCCGCCGCGCTGGCCAGTTCCTGTTCCGGTTCGAGCATGGCCAGCTCTTCGTCAAGCGTCGCCAGCAAGGTGCGGTCGTGGCCCAGGTGCGATTCGGTTTCCAGCCGCGCCTGGTCGGCCTCGCGCAGATCGTCCTGCAGCTGGCGCAGGCGCTGCTGGCCGTGCTGGATGCTCTGCTCGACACGTGCGATGTCGCCGCCGACCGAATAGAAGCGACCCTGTACCTGATTGAAACGTTCGGACAGCTCGTGATGACCGTCACGCAGGCGCTCGATGCTGGCGTCGGCATTGCGTTGCTCGGCCACCAGCGCCTCGAAGGCGACCTCCTGATCGCCGATGACCTGCTCGCGCTGGCCGACCTGCTCGTTCAGCGCCTGCCAGCGCAGGGCCGACAGCTGCGCCTTGAGCTGACGCTCCTCGGCCTTGTACTCCTGGTACTTTTCCGCCGACTGCGCCTGACGGTGCAGGCGTTCGAGCTGGCGCTCCAACTCCTCGCGCAGGTCGGTCAGGCGCGCCAGGTTCTCGTGGGTGCGACGGATGCGGTTCTCGGTCTCGCGGCGGCGCTCCTTGTACTTGGAGATGCCGGCCGCTTCCTCGATAAAGTTGCGCAGGTCTTCCGGCTTGGCCTCGATCAGCCTGGAAATCATTCCCTGCTCGATGATCGAGTAGCTGCGCGGGCCGAGGCCGGTGCCGAGGAAGATATCGGTGATGTCGCGCCGCCGGCATTTGGTGCCGTTGAGGAAGTAGGTGTTCTGCGCGTCGCGGGTGACGCGGCGGCGAATGGAGATTTCGGCGAAGGCCGCGTACTCGCCGGTCAGGCTGCCGTCGGAGTTGTCGAAGATCAGCTCGATGCTGGCCTGCGTCACCGGCTTGCGGGTGTTGGAGCCGTTGAAGATGACGTCGGTCATCGACTCGCCGCGCAGGTTCTTCGCCGAACTCTCGCCCATCACCCAGCGCACGGCGTCGATGATGTTGGACTTGCCGCAGCCGTTCGGTCCGACCACCGCCGCCATGTTGCTGGGGAAGCTCACCGTGGTGGGGTCGACGAAGGATTTGAAGCCGGCGAGTTTGATGCTTTTCAGTCGCATGCGGCCTGTCCGTGGCGGTCAGCGTAGGAAGAAACGAGCAGGGTCGCCGCGAGCATCGGATGTCCTAGCATCGAATGGTGGGTGCAAGGCGACGAAGTTTATCACGCGGTTTCGCGGCCACGGCACGGACGCTGCGCAGTCGTTCGCAACACTGGCGCGGCGTGCGGGCAAGGGCTCGCGCACCGCGCCCGGAACAGATTCAGCCGCCGGTCATGCTCATGAAGCGCACTACCTGGACCTGATCGTCGGTATTGAAATGATGCATCTCCGGCTTGAGCTGCAGCGCATCGACCAGGGCATTGCGCAGGCGCTCGGTGTCGCCCGGATGGGCGCGCATGAGGCTCTTGAGGTCCAGTGCGCCCTCATGGCCCAGGCAAAGCACCAGCTTGCCCTCGGCGGTGACCCGCACGCGGTTGCAGCTGCCGCAGAAGTTGTTGCTGTGCGGGGAGATGAAACCAACCTGGGTCTGCGTGCCGGCCACCTGCCAGTAGCGCGACGGCCCGCCGGTGGCATGGCTGCTGCGCACCAGCGGGTAGCGCGTTTCGATGCGCTCGCGCACCTCGTCGCTGGAGCAGAAGGTGACGTGCCGCTCGTGGTCGGACACGCTGCCCAGCGGCATTTCCTCGATGAAGCTGATATCCAGCCCGCGCTCGATGGCGAACGTCACCAGATCGACGACTTCGTCGTCGTTGCGCCCCTTCAGGATCACGCTGTTGAGCTTGATGCGCTTGAAGCCCGCCGCCCGCGCCGCTTCGATACCGGCCAGCACGCGCTCCAGACGATCGCGCCGGGTCAGCTCGGCGAAGCGCTCGCGCTTGAGCGAGTCCAGGCTGATGTTCAGGCGCTTCACGCCCGCCTCGCGCAGCGTCGTGGCCAGCGCATGCAGCTGCGAGCCGTTGGTGGTGATGGCCAGGTCTTCCAGCTCCTCGCGCGCACCAAGCCGCGCCAGCAGCGTCGCCAAGCCCTTGCGCACCAGCGGCTCGCCGCCGGTCACGCGGATGCGCTTCACGCCCAGGCTGATAAAGGCATCGGCGACTGCGTACAGCTCTTCCAGGCTGAGGATTTCCTCGCGCGGCGCGAAGACCATGTCCTCGCTCATGCAGTAGGTGCAGCGGAAGTCGCAGCGATCGGTCACCGACAAGCGAAGGTAAGTAATGCGCCGGCCGAACGGGTCGACCAACTGTGATTCGGACATGAGCTTCTCCAACTACCTGGCTGTCCCCTTGTGCCCAGCCTATGCGCTCGGAGCGATTCAGGCAAAGTCTTAAGCCCTCCGTTCGGCGCCGGGAGCGCGGGCAGCCTTCCCGAACGGCATCAGCGGCGGACTGTCACAGCTTCAGATTCGCTATCAGCGGGAGGATGCGCATGCCTTTGCTGAAACTGCTGCACTTCGCAGCGCTGCTCTGCTGGTGCGGGTCGCTGCTGTATCTGCCGGCACTGATTAGCGCCGGAACGCAGTCGGGCGACCGGCTGTTCTACCGCGACCACTCCCACCTCACCCGCCTAGTCTTCACCCTGATCAGCACCCCGGCGGCGCTGCTGGCGATTGGCTCCGGCACCGCACTGTTCCTGCGCGACGGCACGCTCGCCGACTGGCTGATCATGAAGCTCACGGTGGTCACCGCAATGGCGCTCTGCCACGCACTCTGCGGCGTGCTGGTACTGCGCGTCGAGCGTGACCCGGCGCGCAGCGTCAGGTGGCAATGCCTGGCGATCGGCGTGCTGGTTCCGCTGCTTATCGTTCTGACGCTCTGGCTGGTGCTGGCCAAACCTTTCTGACTCAAGGAGTGATCGTCCCGCATGACCGACCACTCGGTTCCACGCCGTCCAAGCCGCTGCCCAGCGACCCTAGGGATCGACATCGACGCCCACGGCATGCTCGTACACCAGCCTGCCGCCGAGAAACGCCGCCAGCGAAATGAGCACGGCCGTCAGCAGCGAGAGAAACAGCCCCCACAGCGCATCGCTGTCGCCGCCATCGATGCCCTTGTAGCGCAGCAGCCAGTTCAGCGACGCCAGCGAGAGCATCATCACGGCGAGGATCGCGTGGCACCAGGCAGTGATCTTGCGGCGAATCTGCGCCACGCTGAGCAGATCGACCACCCCGGCGATGCTCGCCAGCCAACCCCCGATGGCACCGACGCCGGCCAGCCAGAGGCCGGCGCGCCACCAGAACGGATCGAGTGTCCACAGGTAGGCAAGATCGGCCGGCACCAGGCCGAGCAAGGCGGCTACCGGAAAGTGGATCATCATCGGATGCAACGGATGGCCGGCAATCGCGGCGTTGCTGCGGATGGACTCGCGGTCGATGGCCATCGGGCACTCCCAGGTGCAGAGGTCGGTGCCGCCCGCGAGGTCGCGAAGCGTGGCGGCATGCTCTTGCAATGGACCACGCTGGCGCTGGCAGTTCCTTGGCTCGCCGGCTGCGGCGGTGCGCAATCGGCGCTGGCGCCGGCCGGGCCGATGACGCGCGACGTGGCGAACGTCTGGTGGGCGATGTTCGGTTTCTCCGTGCTGGTGCTCGTGGTCGTCAGCGCGCTGTGGATACACGCCATGCTGCGCCAGCCGCGCGAAGTCGACGCCGAGCAGGCCGAGCGCATCAACCGGCGCTGGCTGGTCGGTGGCGGCCTGATCTTGCCCACCGTCAGCATCCTCGCCCTGCTCGCCTTTGGCGTGCCCGCCGGCCGCGGCATGCTGCCGTTAGCGGTGCCCGGCGAGCAGCCGCTGCGGGTCGAGATCACCGGCCACCAGTGGTGGTGGGAGGTGCGCTACCCGGACAGCGGTGTGGTGACGGCCAACCAGTTCATCCTGCCGGTCGACCGACCGCTGGACGTCGTGGTGACCAGTGCCGACGTGGTCCATTCGTTCTGGGTGCCGCGCCTGGGCGGCAAGCTGGACATGATTCCGGGCCGGACCAACACCCTGCGTCTCGCCGCCAGCGAAACCGGCGTGATGCGCGGGCAATGCGCGGAATTCTGCGGCAGCCAACACGCGCACATGATCCTGCATGTCGAGGTATTGGATGCGGACGCCTTCGACCGCTGGCTGGCCGCGCGCGGTTCGCTTGCACACAGCCCGGCGACCGGCGCTGCCGGACAGGTGTTCGGCGAGCGCTGCGGCCAATGCCACCGCGTCGCCGGCGTCAGCGAGGGTACGCGCGCGCCAGACCTGAGCGATCTCGCCAGCCGCCCCATGCTGGGCGCCGGCGTCATCGCCAACGATGCCGAAGGCCTGCGCCGCTGGCTGCGCGAGCACCAGAGCCTCAAGCACGGCAACGCCATGCCGAGCCACGGCGATATTCCCGCCGAGACGCTCGGCCAGCTCGCCGACTGGCTGGAGACCCTTGCACCATGAGTACGCGATCCAACAGCGCCGCGCCCGCAACCGATCCCGACCAGTTGCATGATCAGTTCAATGAAGTCTGGGGCAACCCGCGCGGCTGGCGCGCTCTGACCATCGTCAACCACACCACCATCGGCCTGCGCTTCATGGTCACCGGCGGGCTGTTTTTCCTGGTCGGCGGACTGCTGGCGATGCTGATCCGCACGCAGCTCGCGCTGCCCGGCAGCCAGCTGATGGAGCCGGACGTCTACAACCAGGTCTTCACCATGCACGGCACGGTGATGATGTTCCTCTTCGCGGTGCCGATGATGGAGGGGCTGGCGGTCTATCTGATCCCGAAGATGCTCGGTGCGCGCGATCTGATCTTTCCCCGGCTCTCCGCGCTGGGCTACTTCTGCTACCTGTTCGGCGGGCTGATCCTGCTGTCGAGCCTCTTTCTCGACGTCGCGCCCAAGGCCGGCTGGTTCATGTACACGCCGCTGTCCAGTTCCGCCCACACGCCGGGCGTGAATTCGGACTTCTGGCTGCTGGGCATCACCTTCGTCGAGATTTCCGCGGTGAGTGCGGGCGTCGAGCTGGTGGTGTCGATCCTGCGTACCCGCGCCAACGGCATGGCGCTGCACAAGATGCCGCTCTATGCGTGGTACATCCTGGTGATGGCGATGATGATCGTCGTCGGCTTCCCGCCACTGATCCTCGGCTCGATCCTGCTGGAGCTGGAGCGCGCCGCTGGGATGCCGTTCTTCGACGTCGCCCGCGGCGGCGATCCGCTGCTCTGGCAGCATCTGTTCTGGCTGTTCGGCCATCCCGAGGTGTACATCATCTTCCTGCCCGGCGCCGGGATCGTCTCGACACTGATCCCGGTGTTCTGCCAGCGCCCGCTGGTGGGCTACCGCTGGGTCGTGCTGGGCGTGCTGACCACCGGCTTCATCAGCTTCGGGCTGTGGGTGCATCACATGTTCACGGTCGGCATCCCGCAACTGGCACAGGCGTTTTTCTCGGCGGCGAGCATGCTGGTGGCGATCCCGACCGGCGTGCAGATCTTCGCCTGGATCGCCACGCTCTGGCTGGGGCGGCCGGTGTATCGGGTGCCGATGCTCTGGCTGGTGGGTTTTCTGCTCGTCTTCGTCGCGGGCGGGCTGACCGGGGTGATGCTGGCGCTGGTGCCGTTCAACTGGCAGGTGCACGACACCCACTTCGTCGTCGCGCACATGCATTACGTACTGGTCGGCGGCATGCTGTTTCCGCTGATGGCCGGCCTGTACTACTGGCTGCCGCACTTCTCCGGGCGCATGCCGTCGGAGAAGCTCGGCCGCTGGGGCTTCTGGCTGTTCTTCATCGGCTTCAACGCGACCTTCCTGATCATGCACTGGACCGGCCTGATCGGCATGCCGCGCCGGGTCTACACCTACGACACGGGCCTGGGCTGGGACCTGCCCAATCTGGTGTCGTCGATCGGCAGCTTCATCATGGCCGTCGGCGTGGCCACCATCCTGCTGGACATCCTGTTGCACTTCCGCTTCGGCCTTCCGGCGCCGAAGAACCCGTGGAATGCCGACACCCTGGAGTGGGCGACCAGCCTGCCGCCCAGCACCTACAACTTCGTCAGCCTCCCTGACGTCACCGACCGCCACCCGCTGTGGCTAGACCCGGACCTGCCAGACAGCATCGCCCGCGGCGAGCACGCGCTGACGGTGATCGACCACGGCCGGCGCGAAACCTGGGGCGTCGACCCGCTGACCGGCAGAGTTCGCGAAATCATCCATCTGCCGGGCAACAGCTGGCTGCCCTTGATCGCCTCGCTGTGTCTTGCCGTCCTGTGCCTGAGCCTGTTGACCAAGGCTTACGGGCTCGCCCTCGCGGCAACCCTCGCGACCGCCGTGGTGCTGCTGCGCTGGTCGTGGGAAAACGGCGCGCACCCGGCTGCCGCACCGGACGCCCGCACCCAGCCCGGCGAACCGCCGCTGCATTCGCGCACCTTCGACGGGCCGGGACTGTGGGGCATGGGCGTCACGCTGCTGGCCGATGGTGCGCTGTATCTCTCGCTACTGTTCGGCTGGTTCTATCTGTGGACCGTGTCGCCGCAATGGCGTGTGCCGGACAGTCAGCTCAACGGCTGGCTGATGCTGGCGAGCGCGCTGCTGCTCAGCGGCGGCAGCTTCTGGCTGCATCGCCTGATCAAACGGCTGCGGGCCGGCATTCATCGTGGGCTGCTAGGGCAACTGGCGCTGCTCGCGCTGCTGGCGCTGGTGCAGTCGGCCATGCTGCTGTGGCTGCTGCTCTCGGCAGGGCTGGCGCCAACCGAAACGGCCCACGATGCGGTGATCTTCTTGTTGCTCGCCTACAGCCTGTTCCATTGCGCGCTGGCGGCAGTCGCCACCGGCCTGCAGGCATGGCGGGTGAGCTACGGCTACGTCGGCGAAGCCGCGCCGTACGAGCCGGTGGTGGTCGAGCAGCTCTGGTACTACAACCTCGGCGTGCTCTGGGTCAGCTATGCGGCGATCGTGCTGTTCCCATCGACCTGGGGAGGCGTGTGATGAAGCCTGCGCTCGGCTCGCCGTTCCACCCGCTGCAGATCGTCGTCGGGCTGGTCGTCTGGAGCCTGTGGTTCGTGGCGATCTACGGCGGCCAGGCAATCGCCTGCCGGATCAGCCCGCCCGATCCCGCACAGGGGGTGTGGAACTGGCTGAACGGCAGCCTCGGCCTGCTGACGCTGCTAACCCTCGCCCTGCTGCTTGGCCTGATGCGCTATTTCTGGCGGCTGTCTCGCCAGCGTCCGTCATTGAATGAGCGCGAGTTGTTCGTGACGAAACTGGCCGCGAGCGTGCATCTGGTCGCCGCCCTGGCAACCGCGTTCGTCGGTGCCCCGCTGCTGCGACTGCCGCCGTGTCTGTGAACGCCTGGGCCGTGGCGCTGCTGCTGGGCCTGCCGACACCGGCGCTGGCCCACGGCTTGTTCGATGCGCAGCTGAGTGAACGTGCCCCGCTGCTGCTGAGCGCGCTGCTCACCGGCGGCGCCTGGTTGCTTTACGCGCTCGGCGCGCGGCGCGTGCCGCCCAGGCGCGGCGAAGCTGTCTGTTTCCATAGCGCCATGCTGCTGATGCTGTTCGCCGTCTTCGGCCCCATCGACGACTGGGCACAAAGCAGCACCAGCTGGCACATGACCCAGCACATGCTGTTCATCGTGGTGATTGCGCCGCTGTGGGCACTGGCGCGGCCGCTGCCGCAGTGGCGCGGCGTCACTGGCCGCTTCGCGCAACCGCTGTGGACGGCCATCCTGCGCACCGGCCGCTATCCGACCTTGCTGGCGTTGCTGCATGGCGCGGTGATCTGGATCTGGCACACGCCGAAGCTCTATGTGCTGGCGCTGGACAACCTCTGGTGGCACGCCTTCGAGCACGCCTGCTTCCTGTTCAGCGGCTGGCTGTTCTGGTGGTCGGTGCTGCGCGCCAACCCGAAACAGGTGCCGCAGGCGCTGATGGCGCTGGTGCTGACGCTGATGCACACCGGCCTGCTCGGCGCGCTGCTCACCTTCGGCAGCACCTCGCTCTATGGCGCAGGCCGTTCGGTGGAGGATCAGCAGCTGGCGGGGCTGCTCATGTGGGTGCCGGGTGGGCTGGTCTACCTGCTCGGTGGCGGCTGGATCGCCTGGCGCTGGCTGACGCGCATCTGGCGGCGGCAGCCGGCGCGCCGGTTCGATCAATCGTCCTGACCACGCTCGCCGGACAGCACCGGCTCCTGCTGCAGCTGCTCGACCTGCCAGCCGCCGCCCAGCGCGGCGATCAGTTGCACGCTGGTTGCCAGGCGGTCGCCGAGCAGCGTCAGGTTGGTGCGCTGGTTGGTCAGTGCGGTGGTCTGCACGGTGACCACGCTCAGGTAATCGACGGTGCCCGCGCGGTACTGATTCTCCACCAGCCGCTGCGATTCCTGCGCCGCCTCCAGCGCCTCGCGCTGTACCACGGCCTCCTCGCCGAGCACGCGCAACTGCACCAGGTAATCCTCGACCTCGCGGAAGCTGTCGAGCACGGTCTGCCGGTAGGTCGCCACGGTCTGGTCATAGCCGGCCTCGGCCTGCTCGATCTGCGAGCGGATCAGCCCACCGTCGAACAGCGTCATGGCGAATTCCGGGCCGATGGACCAGAAGCGGTTGGGCGTCTGGATCCAGTTGTCCAGTGTGCCGCTGCGGTAGCCGCCCGCGGCGCTCAGGCTCAGGCTGGGGAACCAGGCGGTCTTGGCCACGCCGATCTCGGCATTGGCGGCGATGACTTCGCGCTCGGCGGCGGCGACATCCGGGCGCCGCTCGAGCAGCTGCGATGGCAGCACCAGCGGCACCGCCGGCAGGTTCGGGATGGCTTCGTGCTCGGCGATCGCCAGTTCGGCCGGCGGTACGCCGATCAGCACGGCGATGGCGTGTTCGAGCTGGGCACGCTGGTACTGCAGGTCGATGGCCTGAGCCTCGGTACTCTTGAGCTGCGTGCGCGCCTGGGCGGTGTCGGCGCGGCCGACGATGCCCGCGCGGTACTGGTTCTCGGTGATCCGCAGCGAGCGTGCGTAGGCCTGCACGGTGCTGTCGAGCAGGCGCTTCTGCGCATCGAGCACGCGCAGCTGCAGGTAGTTCTGCACCAGTTCCGCCTGCAGGCTCAGGCGCACCGCCGCGAGATCCGCGGCGCTGGCCTGCATGCCCGCCCGGCTGGACTCCAGGCCGCGCCGCAAGCGGCCCCAGATATCCAGTTCCCAGCTCGCGGCGACGTTCAGGTCGTAGCTCTGGGAAATCCCGCCGCCGCCCGAACTGCGCACCGTGGAGCCGTCTGGTAGCGTCGTGGTGCTACCGCCGGTGCCCTGCCCGGAGCGGGTCTTGCCGACGTTGCCGGACAGCGTCGGGAAGAAACCGGCCCGCGCCCCGCGCACCAGCGCGCGGGCCTGGCGGTACTGCGCCTCGGCGCCCGCGATGTTCTGGTTGGACACGTTCAGCCGCGCCACCAGCGCATCCAGATCGGCATCGCCGTACAGCCGCCACCAGGCCTGGCCGAGCGTCTGGTCGGCCGGCGCCGCCAGCTTCCAGCCCTCGGCCTGCTTGAACGCGGCAGCTTCGGGCAACTGCGGGCGCTGATAATCCGGCCCGAGGGTGCAGGCGCCAAGCGCCAGGGTCATGACGATCACGGCCAGCGGACGTAGGGTGCAGCTCGGGCTCATAGCGGATTTTCCATGGCGGCATCGGTACGCACGCCGCGCCAGTTGTTGAAGCGATGACGCAGGCGGTCCAGGTACAGGTAGACCACCGGCGTGGTGTAGAGGGTCAGGATCTGGCTGAGGACCAGCCCGCCGATGATGGTCAGGCCCAGCGGCTGGCGCATCTCCGCGCCCTCCGCGCCGCCGATCAGCAACGGCAGCGCGCCGAGGATCGCCGCCAGGGTGGTCATCAGGATCGGCCGGAAGCGCAGCAGGCAGGCCTTGTGAATGGACTCGGCCGGTGGCAGGCGATCGTTGCGCTCGAACTGCAGCGCCAGGTCGATCATCAGGATGGCGTTCTTCTTCACCACGCCGATCAGCAGGAACAGCCCGAGCAGCGAGATCAAGCTGAATTCGTCGCCGGTCACGATGATCGCCAGCAGCGCACCGACCCCGGCCGACGGCAGCGTCGAGAGAATCGTCAGCGGGTGGATGTAACTCTCGTAGAGCACGCCGAGCACGATGTACACCAGCAGCAGCGCACCGAGAATCATGAACGGCTGGCTTTCCTGAGCCGCCTTGAACACGTCGCCGGTACCGCCCAGCCGGCCCTGCACCGAGCTCGGCAGGCCGATGGCGGCCACCGCGCGCTCGATAGCGCGGGTCGCCTGATCCAGGCTGACGCCCGGCGCCAGATCGAAGTCGATGTTCTCCGCGGCGAACTGCCCTTCGTGCGTGACGCGATCTTCCTCAAGGCTGCGCTTGTAGCGGGCGAACGCGGACAGCGGCACCCGCCGGCCGTCCTCGGTGACCACATGCACCTGCTCCAGCACCTCGGGATGCTGCGCGTAGCGCGGATCGATCTCCATCACCACGCGGTACTGGTTGAGCGTCTCGTAGATGGTGGAAATCTGCCGCTGGCTGAAGGCGTTGTTGAGCAGCGTGGTCACGGTGCTCATGTCGACGCCCAGGCGCTTGGCGGCGTCGCGGTCGACCTGCAGGCTGATCTGCTGGGCGCCCTCGCCGTCGTTGGTGTCGATGCTGGTCAGCTCGGGCAGCGCCTTCAGCGCCTGGTTGACCTTCGGCAGCCAGGTACGCAGGTCGGCCAGATCAGCCGCCAGCAGCGTGTAGGCGTAGGCCGAGCTGCTCTGCCGGCCGCCGCCGAACTGCAGGTCCTGGTCGGCCATGAGGAACAGCCGCCCACCCGGCACCGGCGGCTGATTCTTGCGGATGCGCTCGATCACCTGCTGCGCGGAAAGCCCGCGTTCTTCCACCGGCTTGAGGCGCACGACCATGAAGGCGTTGTTGATGCCGCCCTGCCCGCCGATGAACCCGGCCACGCTTTCCACCGCCGGGTCGGCCAGCAGCGCCTTGCGGAACGCCTCGATCTTCGGCTGCATGACCTGGAACGACAGGCCGTCGTCGCCACGGATGAAGCCGGTCAGCTGGCCGGTATCCTGCTGCGGCAGGAAGGTCTTGGGCACCTGCACGTAGAGCACCACGTTGAGCGCGATGGTCGCCAGCAGGCTCAACAGCGTGATGCGCCGATGCCGCAGCGCCCAGCTCAGCGAGCGGTCGTACCAGCCGAGCAGCCACTGGTGCGCGTCGTGGCTCCAGCGGTGCAGGCGGCTGTCACGCTCGGCCTGGTAGGGCTTGAGCCAGCGCGCGCAGAGCATCGGCGTCAGCGTCAGCGACACCAGCAGTGAAACCAGAATCGCCGCCGCCAGCGTCAGTGAGAACTCGCGGAACAGCCGCTCGACGATGCCGCCCATGAACAGGATGGAGACGAACACCACCACCAGCGAGACGTTCATCGACAACAGCGTGAAGCCCACCTCGCGGGTGCCGATGTAGGCTGCGCGCAGCGGCGGCACGCCATCGTCGATATGCCGGGCGATGTTCTCCAGCACCACGATGGCGTCGTCCACCACCAGCCCCGCGGCGAGGATCAGCGCCATCAGCGACAGCGTGTTGAGCGAGAAGCCGAACAGGTACATCACCGCGAACGTGCCGACCAGCGACACCGGCACGGCCAGCGCCGGGATCAGCGCACTGCGCACATGGCCGAGAAACACGAACACCAGCACGATCACCAGCACCACGGCGATCAGCAGCGTGCGTTCGGCCTCGTGCAGGGTGGCGCGGATCACCGGCGAGCGGTCCATCGCCACATTCAGCTCGACGCTGCCCGGCAGGATCGCCTGCAACGCCGGCAGCTCGGCGCGGATGCCCTCGATGGTCTCGATGATGTTGGCGCCGGCCTGGCGGTTGACGATCAGCAGCACCGCCGGCTCGCGGTTGAAGAAACCACTGTTGTAGCGATCTTCCACCGCATCCTCGACCTTGGCCACATCGCTTAGGCGCAGCGTCGCGCCATCCTGATAGCGCAGGATCAGCGGCATGTAGTCGGCGGCGGCGTGCAACTGGTCGTTGGCGCGCACCTGCCAGTGCCGCTCGGCGTCCTCGACCATGCCCTTGGGCCGGCGCACGTTGGCATTGGCGATGGTGCTGCGCACGTCGTCCAGCGAGACGCCGTACTGCTCCAGCTGCTGCGGCTGCAGTTCGACGCGCACGGCCGGCAGCGAGCTGCCGCCGACCTGCACCTCGCCGACGCCGGGCACCTGTGAGAGCTTCTGCGCGAGGATGGTCGAGCCGATGTCGTACAGCTGGCCCTTGTCGAGGACTTCGGAGGTCAGCGACAGCACCATGATCGGCGCCTGCGAGGGGTTGATCTTGCGGTAGGTCGGCATGCTGCGCATGCCGCTGGGCAGCAGGTTGCGCGCGGCATTGATCGCCGCCTGCACGTCGCGCGCGGCGCCGTTGATGTCGCGCTCCAGATCGAACTGGATGATGATCCGCGTCGAGCCCTGGCTGCTGCGGCTGCTCATCTGGCTGACCCCGGCGATGCTGCCCAGCGAGCGCTCCAGCGGCGTCGCCACGCTGGAGGCCATGATCTCCGGGCTGGCGCCGGGCAGGCTGGCCTGCACGGTGATCACCGGGAAATCCATGTTCGGCAATGGCGAAACCGGCAGCAGGCCGAAACTCACTCCGCCCAGCAGCAGGATCGCCAGGCTGAGCAGCATGGTCGCCACCGGGCGGGCGATGAAGGGGGCGGATAGGTTCATAAGGGCAGCCGCAAGCAGCAAGCTACAAGCTGCAAGCTAGAGGCGGTTCGCAGTTGACTGGAAGAAACGCACAATACCGGGTGCCATGCTTTTGTCTTGCAGCTTGAGGCTTGCAGCTTGCAGCTCATGCCTCGACCTCCTGCCCCACTTCGTCCTTCCGCGCAAAGCGCTGACCCAGCCGATCGAAGAACAGATAGATCACCGGCGTGGTGAACAGCGTCAGCAGCTGGCTGAGCAGCAGACCGCCGACCAGCACCAGCCCCAGCGGCTGGCGCAGTTCAGCACCCGAGCCGGTGGCCAGCATCAGCGGAATGGCACCAAACAGCGCGGCCAGCGTGGTCATCAGGATCGGCCGGAAACGCAGCAGCGCGGCGCGGTAGATCGCCTGCTCCGGCGTCATGCCCTGGTGACGTTCGGCCTCCAGGGCGAAGTCGATCATCATGATCGCGTTCTTCTTGACGATGCCGATCAGCAGAATGATGCCGATGATCGCGATCAGCCCCAGATCGTTACCGGTCAGCAGCAGCGCCAGCAGCGCGCCCACCGCCGCCGACGGCAGCGTGGAAAGGATGGTGATCGGGTGGATGTAGCTCTCGTAGAGCACGCCGAGCACGATGTACATGGTCACCACCGCCGCCAGGATCAGCAGCAGCGTGCTCGACAGCGACGCGCGAAACGCCTCGGCGGCGCCCTGGAAATGGCTCTGGATGCCGGCCGGCAGACCGATCTCCTGCTTCACCGCCTCGATCACCTCCACCGCCTCGCCCAGCGACACGCCCGGCGCGAGGTTGAACGACAGCGTCACCGCCGGGAACTGGCCGATGTGGTTGATCAGCAGCGGCGCGGTATGCTGCTCCAGCCGCGCCAGGCTCGACAGCCGTACCGGCGTGCCGCCCTCGCTCTGCACGAACAGCTGCTCCAGCGCCTGCGGCCCCAGGCGATTGCCGGCCTCGGCCTCGAGCACCACGCGGTACTGGCTGGCCTGGGTGAAGATGGTGGAAATCTGCCGCTGACCGAAGGCGTCGTACAGCGCATTGGTGATCGCCGAAACCTCAATGCCCAAGCGTGCGGCGGCGTCGCGGTCGATCTCCAGATAGATCTGCAGGCCGTCGTGCTGCAGGTCGCTGGCCACATCGGTGAGTTCCGCCCGCTCGCGCAGTGCCTCGACCAGCTTGGGCGTCCACTCCTGCAGCAGCGCGCCATCCGGCGACTCCAGGCTGAACTGGAACTGCGTGCGGCTGACCCGGTCCTCGATGGAGAGGTCCTGCACCGGCTGCAGGTACAGCGCGATGCCCGGCAGCTTGGCCAGTTCCGGGCGCAGGCGTTCGATCACTTCGCTGGCGGTGACGTCGCGCTCGGCGTGCGGCTTGAGGTTGATCAGCAGGCGGCCGCTGTTGAGCGTGACGTTGTCGCCGTCCACACCGATGTAGGACGACAGGCTGGCAACCGCCGGATCGGCGAGGATCACCCGGCTCAGCGATTGCTGACGCTCGCTCATGGCGCGGAAGGAGATCGACTGCGGCGCCTCGCTGATGCCCTGGATCACGCCGGTGTCCTGCACCGGGAAGAAGCCCTTGGGCACGGCGAGATAGAGCACCACAGTCAGGCCGAGGGTGGCCACCGCCACCAGCAGCGTCAGCGTCTGGTGACCGAGCACCCAGGTCAGCCAGCGCGAATAGCCGCCAATCA
Source organism: Stutzerimonas stutzeri TS44 (assembly GCA_000263395.1). Taxonomy (GTDB): domain Bacteria; phylum Pseudomonadota; class Gammaproteobacteria; order Pseudomonadales; family Pseudomonadaceae; genus Stutzerimonas; species Stutzerimonas stutzeri_C. The sequence continues at coordinate 46,933 of AJXE01000021.1, read as the reverse complement.
GCCGCTCGACCCAGTCCGGGCGCTCCGGATCATGGCTCACCGGCTTGAGCAGGCGCGCGCACATCATCGGCGTCAGGGTCAGCGAGACCACCAGCGAGATCAGAATCGCCACCGCCAGGGTGATGGCGAACTCGCGGAACAGCCGGCCGACCACGTCCTGCATGAACAGCAGTGGAATCAGCACGGCGATCAGCGAGAGGGTCAGCGAGATCAGGGTGAAACCGATCTGCTTGGCGCCCTTGAGCGCGGCATTCAGCGGCGTCTCGCCCTCCTCCAGGTGCCGCGCGATGTTCTCCAGCATGACGATGGCGTCATCCACCACGAAGCCGGTGGCGATGGTCAGCGCCATCAGCGTCAGGTTGTTCAGCGAGAAGCCGCACAGATACATCACCGCGAAGGTGCCGATCAGCGAAAGCGGCACGGCGATCGACGGGATGACGGTGGCCGAGAGTTTCTTGAGGAAAATGAAAGTCACCATCACCACCAGGATGGTGGCGAGGATCAGCTCGTGCTGCACGTCGGTGACAGCGGCGCGGATGGTCTGGGTGCGGTCGGTGAGCACGGTCACGTCGAGACCGGCCGGCATGCTGGCAGTGACTTCCGGCAGTAGCGCCTGGATGCGCTCGACCACGTCGATGACGTTGGCCCCCGGCTGGCGCTGGATGTTCAGCAGCACCGCCCGGCTTTCGTTGGCCCAGGCCGCCAGCCGCTCGTTCTCGGCGCCGGCGATGATGTCGGCGACATCCTTGAGTCGCAGCGCGGCGCCGTCCTGATAGGTGAGGATCAGTTCGGCATATTCCTCCGGCGTCTTCAGCTGGTCGTTGGCGTCGAGCATGGACACCCGTGTTGGACCGTCGAAGTTGCCCTTGGGCTGGTTGACGTTGGCGTTGCCAATCAGCTCGCGCACATCGGCCAGCGACAGGCCGTACGCCGCCAGCGCCTCGGGATTGGTGCGGATGCGCACCGCCGGGCGCTGGCCGCCGGCGATGCTGACCATGCCGACGCCGCTGATCTGCGCCAGTTTCTGCGCCATGCGCGTGTCGACCAGATCGTGCAGTTGCGGCAGCGGCAGGGTTGCCGAGGTCACTGCAAGAGTGATCACCGGCGTGTCGGCCGGGTTGACCTTGTTGTATACCGGCGGCGCCGGCAGGTCGCTGGGCAGCAGGTTGTCTGCCGCATTGATCGCCGCCTGCACCTCCTGCTCGGCGACATCCAGCTCCACGTCAAGCGAGAAGCGCAGGGTAATCACCGAGGCGCCGCCGGAACTGCTCGAGGACAGCTGCGTCAGCCCCGGCATCTGTCCGAACTGGCGCTCAAGCGGTGCAGTCACCGCGCTGGTCATCACTTCCGGGCTGGCGCCCGGATACAGCGTCAGCACGCGGATGGTCGGATAGTCGACCTGCGGCAGCGCCGCGACCGGCAACAGCTTGTAGGCGATCAGGCCGGCCAGCAGGATGGCGACCATCGTCAGGGTGGTCGCTACCGGCCGCAGGATGAACAGCCGCGAGATGTTCATTGCGCCGGGCGCTCCCCGGCATTCTCACCACCCACCTTGGGTTGCTGCGCGGCCTCTTCGGCCATCGTCGCGCGGTCGACGACTTCCACCTCGCTGCCGTCGCGCAGGCGGTCGGTGCCTTCCATGACGATACGCTCACCGGTCGCCAGGCCCTTGGCGATCACCGTGGTCTCGCCGTTGCTCGGGCCGACCTCGACGCTGCGCAGCTGGACCTTGCTGTCCTCGCCGACGACATAGGCGAAGTTACCGCGCGAGCCGAACTGCAGCGCCGCCGAGGGAATCAGGGTGGCGTCTTTGAGGGTTTCAACGCGCAGGCGCACGTTGACGAACTGGTTGGGGATGAGCATTTCGGTTTCGTTGTCGAAGCGCGCCTTGAGCTTCAGCGTGCCGGTGGTCACGTCGATCTGGTTGTCGACGCTCTCCAGCACGCCCTCGCCCAACAGCAGCCGCTCCCCACGGTCCCATGCCTGCACCTTCAGCTCGGCGCCCTGACGAAAACGCGTCAGCACCGGCGGCAGATCGCCCTCCGGCAGGGTGAAGGTGACCGCCATCGGCTGGCTCTGGGTGATCACCACCAGCGGTGTGGTGTCGCTGGCCGAGACCAGGTTGCCGATGTCCAGCTGACGCAGGCCGAGGCGGCCGTCGATCGGTGCGCGGATCTGGGTGAACTCCAGGTTGAGCTTGGCTTCGTTGACCGCCGCCTGATTGGCCGCCAGCGTGCCCTGATACTGGTTGACCAGCGCCTGCTGGGTGTCGAGCGTCTGCTTGGCGATGCTGTCGTCGGCGTACAGCCCGCGGTAGCGCTGCAGATCGACCTGGGCGTTCTGCAGCAACGCGCGATTCTGCTGCAGCGTGCCCTCGGCCTGCTGCAGGGCGACCTTGTAGGGCCGCGGATCGATCACCGCCAGCAGCTCGCCGGCCTTGACCCGCTGGCCCTCCTCGAAGCGCACCTCGACCAGTTCGCCGCCGACGCGGCTGCGCACGTTCACCGTGTTCAGCGGCGTCACCGTGCCGAGCGCCTTGTAGAACACCTCGAACTCACCCTGCTGCACCGTCGTCACGCGCACCGGCACAGGCCCGCTGAACGCGCCGAAGCCCGGTCGCCCGCCCGGCTGCGGCGACTTCGCCGAAGGGCTCGGCCATAACCACCAGGCCAGCAAGGCGATGGCCAGCACGGCAAGACCGATGATCAGCCAGCGACGACGGGAAGCAGCGGGAGACGAATGCGCGACGGACATGAACTGGGTTCGCTCGGAAAGGAGCGTGAACCTTAAGCAGTCGCGCCCGCCTCGCAAAGGGGATTTACGGCATTTTTACGTATCGACGCTTGTCCACCCGCGCGCGCACGGCCGGAACCATGCCGCGCCGGCTCAGTCTATGTAGCGTTCGACCAGGGGCCAGCAAGCCGCCAACCCTGGCAGACGGAACTGTCCCAGGCACGCCGCCCAACCGAACGGCGGCGCGCCGTATCACCGAGTGCCGCAGGCTGGCCTGCTACAGGATCAAGGAATGAATGCATCACTGGTCATCCTGGCGTTGACCGTCGCCAGTTTTCTGCTCGGTTTCCTGCGCGATCTGTTCATCGCCCGCGCCTTCGGCCTGAGCTGGCAAGCCGACCTGATCTTCGTCGCGCTGATCCTGCCGCTGTTCTTCGAGAACTTCCTCGGTCTCGCCCTGCGCGACACCATGATTCCCTACCTGCAAAAGCTGCGCAGCCAGTCGGAAACGCTGTTCGAGTCGGTCAGCCGCTGGCTGTACTGGCGCGTGATGCTGATGGGCGTGGCGGCCAGCGCGCTGGTCATCGTCGCCAGCTACTGGATTCTCACCCTGCTGGCACCGGGCTGGAGCGCCGAGCAGGTGGCGACCGGGCAAGTGGTGTTCTGCGTCGGCGCGTTGCTGATCGCCGTGCAGGCGACGCTGTACTGCCAGGGCGCGCTGCTCAACATGGATAGCGTGTTCATCATGCCGATGACGCGCACCGTGCTGCTCAACGCCGGGGCGATCATCGGCATCCTGCTGTTCGAGCCAACCGGCATGGTGATCTTCATCGGCATGCTGCTGCCGCAGTTCGGCCTGATCATCGCCCAGCACCGGCGCCTGGCCTATCTGCGTGGCGAACGACACCCCATGGCCGAAGGCCACGGCAGCGCCTTCGGCCTGGCCTTCGCGCCGGTGCTGCTGGCCGCCGGCGCGCAGCAGGCGTGCATCCTCGCCGAGCGGATGTTCGCCTCGTTCCTCGATGAAGGCAGCATCACCATGCTCTCGTTCGCCTTCCGCATCGTCACCATTCCGCTGACGCTGTACGCGATGTCGGTGCTCTCGGTGCTGTTCCCGCAGTTCTCCGCGAGCTGGAACGACAACGACCACAGCGCCCACGCTGCGGTGATTCGCAAGGGCCTGCTGGCAACGCTGCTGTTCCTGGTGCCGGCGGCGGTAGTGCTCTGCTCGTTCCCGAACACCGTGGTCGCCGTGCTGCTCGAGCGCGGCCAGTTCGGCGCGGCGCAGACCAGCGCCACCGCCTCGCTGGTGATCATCTATGCATTCGGTCTGCCGGCGATGGGGCTCGCGCTGCTCTGGGGGCGCGCCCTGCTCGCCCAGCACCAGGCCCGGCTGTTCTTGGTGCTGACGCTGATCAGCTCGGCGCTGACCATCGGTCTCGATGCGGCGCTGTATCGCCCCTACGGCGCCGAAGGACTGGCCATCGCCTTCTCCAGTGGCGCGGCGTTGCAGGCGCTGTTCATGGGTTTGTACGTCTATCGCGCGTCGCCCAAGGGTCTGGGCATTGCCCTGCTGCTGCGCTGGGCGGCCACTGGCGCGGCGCTGGCGGTGGCGTTGCACTGGCTGCCCGAGCCGCAGGGCTTTCTCGAACTGTGCCTGTACATCGCCCTGGTGCTGGCCGGCTTCGCCCTCGGCGTGGTGCTGCTGGGCGAGCGCGACCTGTTCCGCCGCAGCTACTGGTCGATGCGCCGCGCCTGACCTGCGCTTCGGCTATTGCTGGTCGACGCGCTGTAGCTGCTGCGCCTCGTATTTCGGATAAAGGTGGGTAACGCTGCGGATCAGCTCGAAGCGCGTCAGGCTGATGCCGGCGAAGCGCTCGGGAATCGGGCTGTCGATCACCTCGTTCATGTCCGCACCGCTGGCCGCAGCGTCGCGCAGCAGACCATCGAGCCAGCCGAGGTAATCACGCATCTGCACGAACGGCGCGTCGTCACTGGCGACCGGCCCATGACCGGGCACCAGCAGCTTCCACGGCTGGGCCTGCAACTCGTCGAGATCGGCCAGCCAGATGTCCAGCCCCGGGCTGTTGGGCGTGGTCAGCGCGCGCTGGTAGAACAGGATGTCGCTGGCGAACAGCACACCGCTGTTCTCATCGAGTACCGCTAGATCGGCGCCGGTATGCCCGCGCAGGGCGAGCAGGCGCAGCCTGTGGCCGCCGATTTCCAGCGTGCCGGGCTGCAGCGTCTCGTTCGGCAACACCACTTCGGTGCCACGCATCCAGTCGCCGACCAGCCGATACATGTTTTCCGCCATCGCATCGCCCTGCTCGCGCAGCAACTCGGTAGTGCCGGCCAGCGCGGCGATGGGGACGTCGGCGAATGCCTGGTTGCCGAGCACATGGTCAGGATGATGATGGGTGAGCAGCAGCTTGATCACCGGACGGTCGGTGACGCCCGCGATGGCTTCGCGCATGGCTTCGCCGTAGCGTTTCGACGGCCCGCTGTCGATCACCACCACCCCCGCCTCGGTGACGATGAAACCGGTGTTGACGATGTTGCCGCCGTTGCGCTGCTCGAAGTTGTCGGTCGAGCCTTCGAGCAGCCAGACATTCTCGGCGATCTGCTGGGGCTGCAGGTCGTAGCGCAGCTCGGCCTGCGCCGGCAGCGCCAGGCAGCAGGCCAGGATCAGGGTGAAAAGGCGCATGACGTCTCCTTGGCTGGGTGAACGGACGCAGGCGCTACAGCGCCGCCTCGAACTCATTGCCGTTGTTGTCGCGCAGCCACAGGCGGGTTTCCTCCTGACCCTCGACTTCCAGGCTCAGGCTGGGGTTCTCGCCGACCGCAGGAAACAGCTCCAGCGTCGCCAGCACCTCGCCATCGACGGTGCGCAGTTCGGCCTGGTTGACGAAGAATTCCGGAATGCCACCCACCAGGCCATTGTCCATCGGGTGCGAGACCTGCATGCGCAGTCGGCTGAACTCCCCACGGGCGAAGCGTGCGCCGTGCACCTGGCCGAGACGGTCTTCCCAGCCCGGCTGGGCCCGCACCACACTGGGCGCGGTGCAGCCGCCGCCGGCCGCATCGACCTTGGCGCTACCGACATGCCAGACGCCGTCGCGTGTGAGTACCGCCGCGCGGACCGGCGTGGCCTGCTCGACGCGAATGCGGATGGCCACCAGCGACTCCACCCGTTCGCCGGGAGTGAAGGTGAAAATGCGCGGAATCGGATTGAGATCGGCCCAGGCCTCGATACGCACCACCTCGTCGCCGAGGGCGCGGGCATCGATATGCACCGGCACCTGCCGGGCATCTTCGGCGAACGGCGGGACCTGCACCTGCACCCGCTCGTCGAACACGTAGGGCTCGCCGTTGAGCAGGTTGCGGTGGTGGTGTTCCCACATCACCGATTGCAGCGGATCGGGTTCGCCAGCCAGCAGGCTGCCGGTCTGGGCGAACGTCAGAAGCAACAGCAGAACGCGCATGCTCATCTCGAACTCCTCGGGCGTGGCCCGGCGGCCCGCTGAAAGGATGGCCTCAGTTGCCAGCCGCCATCTCGTTCTCTACATCCTGGTAAAGCCCGGGCAGCTCGTAGCGCAGCCCGTAGCCAGCATAGATCTTCGCCAGCCGCCCTTCGCTGATCATCGGCTCCAGCACGCCTTCCAGCGCGTAGGCCAGCTGGCGGTTGGACTCGTGCACCGCCATACCCAGATCCCAGACCTGCTTGCCCATGTCCGGGTAGGCGTTCTCGGCGAGCTGCAGATGACTGTCGTTAGCCTGCTTGAGCAGCCAGTCGATCTCCCCGCGCATGGCCATCGTCGCGTCCACCTCGCCGGCCTGCATGGCGGCGAACGCGGCCCGCGGGCTGGGATAATGGTGCAGCATCTTGCTCATGCGTCCGCCGAACACCGACGACAGGTAGAACGACGGCACGCTCTCGACCTCGACGCCCACCGGGTGGTACTGGAACACCGCCACGGTCGGCACCTCCTTCAGACGACGATCATCGAAGGCGGACTGCCAGCGTTCGCGCTGATAAGGCCCGAACATCACCACCAGCTCATTGATCAGCTCGCCCAGCTCGTTGCGCTTGTAGGAGAACTCGCGGTCGTACGGCACGCGCAGCATCACGTCGGCCAGCACGTTGGGGCGCAGGTAGTGCCCCTTCCAGATGAAGTTGCGCAGGTCATCGTCCAGCGTTTCGTCCGGCGCGACCCACAGCACTTCCAGCTTGAGGCCGAGGCCGTCCGCCAGCTCGCGCGCCATGTCCACGTCCACACCGCGTGGCTGGCCGTCGACGACGAAACTGTACGGCGGGAAGTCCTGGTACATCGCCACCTTGAGCACACCCGAGGCGATGATGTCGTCGTAAGCGCGCACCCGCACCACGTCCGCCTGCGCCAGCGCGCAGACGGCCGACAGGCACAGCGCGACGAGCCAGCGGCCGAGGCGCATCACCGCTTGGCCGCTTCGCTTTCGATATAGGTACGGATCGCCCACAGCGCTTCCTGGCTGAGGGTATCAGCCATGCGCGGCATATACACCGCACCGTCGCGCACCGCGCCGTTGATCACACGCTCCTTGTACCACTCGTCGCCGTCGTAGCTGGCTTCCAGATCGCGCAGGTCGGGTGCGATACCCCCGGAGATTGCCTCCAGGCCGTGGCAACGGGCGCAGTTCTGGTTGTAGGCGGACGAACCGATCTGCACCGCCAGATCATGGTGTTCGCTCGGGGCGCGATAGGGGTTTTCTTCCGCCCACTCCTCACCGAGGGTTGGCAGGCCCTTGGTGTCCACCGCCTGCGGCGTCACATCACCATGCGCCAGGACCAGGCCGGACATACCCAGGACACCCGCCGCCAGCAGCGAGCGCAGAAAGTTCTTGTTGTTCATGACTACCACCTCTGTTCGGAACCTGTACAAGGCAGCCCCATCGGAGCGCATGGTGGCCATGTTGGCGGCGCGACCCGGCCGGCAGAATCCTGCTTTGGATGTCTGCATCTCCTCCCTTGGTACTGGGTTTTATCCCCGTCTTTTGCAGCGGGTCGTGGTGGCACCGCGGTAGCAAGGCGAAAACAGCGCACCGATGGGAAGTTTTCCCGGCATCGGCGGGCGTTTTTCCGTGTCGGCGCCCGCGAGCGCACTCCCACTATTCGTATCGCCAGGCTACCGGCAGACGGCGGCCTCGTCCGAATCGACCAAGGGAATCGCAACCATGACAACAAGATCGCACCCCGGCACAACCCGCCCGCTCGCCCTCGCCGTGCTGTTCGGCAGCCTCGCGCTGGCCGGCGTTGCCCAGGCCAAGCCGGTCAGCTGGGAAGACATCGCCAACGACCACCTGTCCACCGAGAACGTCCTGCAGTACGGCCTGGGCACCCACGCCCAGCGCTGGAGTCCGCTGGCCCAGGTCAACGACAAGAACGTGTTCAAGCTGACGCCGGCGTGGTCGTTCTCCTTCGGTGACGAGAAACAGCGCGGTCAGGAATCCCAGGCCATCGTCCATGACGGCGTGATCTACGTGACCGGCTCCTATTCGCGCGTGTTCGCCCTGGATGCCAAGACCGGCAAACGCCTGTGGAGCTATGCCCACCGCCTGCCCGACGACATCCGTCCGTGCTGCGATGTGGTCAACCGTGGCGCGGCGATCTACGGCGACAAGATCTACTTCGGCACACTGGACGCCCGCGTCGTGGCGCTGAACAAGGACACCGGCAAGGTCGTCTGGAACAAGAAATTCGGCGATCACGGCGCCGGTTACACCATGACCGGCGCGCCGACGCTGGTGAAGGACGGCAAGACCGGCAAGGTGCTGCTGGTTCATGGCAGCTCGGGCGACGAGTTCGGCGTGGTCGGCAAGCTCTTCGCGCGCGACCCGGACACCGGTGAAGAAGTCTGGATGCGCCCCTTCGTCGAGGGCCACGTGGGCCGACTGAACGGCAAGGACAGCACACCGACCGGCGACATCAAGGCGCCCTCCTGGCCGGACGATGCCAACTCGCCGACCGGCAAGGTCGAAGCCTGGAGCCAGGGCGGCGGCGCACCGTGGCAGAGCGCGAGCTTCGATGCCGAAACCAATACCATCATCGTCGGCGCCGGCAACCCCGCGCCGTGGAACGGCTGGGCGCGCACGTCCAAGGACGGCAAGCCGCAGGACTACGACAGCCTCTACACCTCCGGCCAGGTCGGCGTCGATCCTTCCACCGGCGAAGTGAAGTGGTTCTACCAGCACACCCCGAACGACGCCTGGGACTTCTCCGGCAACAACGAGCTGGTGCTGTTCGACTACCAGGACAAGCACGGCAAGACGGTGAAAGCCACCGCCCATGCCGACCGCAACGGCTTCTTCTATGTGGTCGACCGCAAGGACGGCAAGCTGCAGAACGCCTTCCCCTTCGTCGACAACATCACCTGGGCCAGCCACATCGACCTGAAAACCGGCCGCCCGGTGGAAAACGAAGGCCAGCGTCCGCCCAAACCCGAACCTGGCGAGCAGCACGGCAAGTCCGTCGAGGTCTCGCCGCCCTTCCTCGGCGGCAAGAACTGGAACCCGATGGCCTACAGCCAGGACACCGGCCTGTTCTACGTGCCGGCCAACCACTGGAAGGAGGACTACTGGACCGAAGAGGTCAGCTACAAGAAGGGCTCGGCCTATCTCGGCCAGGGCTTCCGCATCAAGCGCATGTACGACGACCACGTCGGCATCCTGCGCGCCATGAACCCCACCACCGGCAAGGTCGCTTGGGAGCACAAGGAAAAACTGCCGCTGTGGGCCGGCGTGCTCGCCACCAAGGGCAATCTCGTGTTCACCGGCACCAGTGACGGCTACTTCAAGGCCTTCGACGCAAAAACTGGCGACGAGCTGTGGAAGTTCCAGACCGGCAGCGGAATCATCTCGCCGCCGATCACCTGGGAACAGGACGGCGAGCAGTACCTCGGCGTGACCGTCGGCTATGGCGGTGCCGTGCCGCTGTGGGGTGGCGACATGGCCGTGCTGACCAAGCCGGTCGCCCAGGGCGGCTCCTTCTGGGTGTTCAAGCTGCCGGAGTGGGAGAAGAACACCGCGCAGCGCTGAGCACCGCGCCGTGCCCGCTTCGGCCGGCACGGCGTTCCCCTGTACGACGGTGCGCGGAACGTTCCTGTGGCATGTCCGGCCCCGAGTTGGCACTCTCGCCGGCGCGCCACGTGAGCCTCCGCGCAACCGCCCCCTACCGCTTCGCAGGAGTACCGTCATGAAGACCTTCCAGCTACTGCTTTTGCCACTGGCCCTGCTCGCCGGTAACGCCGCGCTCGCCGCCAGCGACCAGCCCGCGGTCATCAACGGCTGCGTGATCCAGCCGGAAAGCCAGTGCACGAACGCCGATCTGCGCGGCGCGGACCTGAGCAATCAGGACCTGCGCAAGATCAATCTCGCCGGCGCCAGGCTGGCGGGTGCCAACCTGCGCCACGCCAATCTGGACCTGGCCAACCTGGAAAAGGCCGATCTCAGCGGCGCCACGCTCAACCGCGCCAGCCTGCAGCAGGCCAATCTGCGCCTGGCCAACTTCACCGACGCCCGGCTGGTCGCCATCCAGGGCTGGGGCCTGTTCGCCCAGGCCGCGCGCTTCAAGGGTGCCGACCTCACCGGTGCCTATCTCGAATTCGCCCGCCTGAGCGGCGCGAAGATGCAGCGCAGCACCCTGCGTGCCGCCGACCTGGAAATGACCTGGCTGAGCAAGGTCGACCTCGCCGGCGCCGACCTGACCGACGCCAACCTGCAGGAAGCCAAGCTCAACGATGCCAACCTGGCCGACGCCGTGCTCAGCGGCGCGCGGCGCCATTACGCCACGTTCCAGGGAACCAACATGGAAGGCTGCAAGGACTGCCCGCACGACTGGGAAAAGTAGCCGGCGCCAGCGCGATTCGATATCGACTTGCCCGCCGCGCTCGGCTAGCGTTGCCTGATCGCTCCCGCTGGCGAGCCCCGGAGCACCGAGATGCAGCAGCCCATCCGCATTCCCCACCTTGCCGACGACGACACCCTGCCGGTCTTCGCCGGGCTGACCGCCGCACACATCGTCATGCCCGCCGATGCCACCGCGCTGGCCAGCGCCATCGGCGAGCTGCGCGCCTGTCCCTGCGTCGGTTTCGATACCGAATCCCGGCCGACCTTCCGCGTCGGCGAAGTCTCCACCGGCCCGCACCTCATCCAGCTCGCCACGCCGACGCAGGCGTACCTGTTCCAGGTCGCCGTGCCGGGCTGCGTTGAGGCGGCACGCACGATATTGCAGGCGCCCGACGTGCTGAAGATCGGCTTCGGTCTGAAAGCGGACCGCAGCCGGCTGCGCGGCAGGCTCGGCATCGAGCTGGCGAACTGTCTCGACCTTGGCACCGTGCTGCGCTACCAGGACCGCAAGGGTCAGGTCGGCCTGCGCGGCGCGGTGGCCGGCGTGCTTGGCGCGCGCATTCACAAGTCGCGCCGCGTGGCGACCTCGAACTGGGCCAGCGCCAAGCTGAGCGAGGTCCAGCAGGCCTATGCGGCGAATGACGCCTATGCTGCGCTACAGGTATTCCTCGGGCTGCCCGTCGAGCAGCAACATCTGCTGCTGCAGCTCGCCAGCACGCCGCCGCAGGCGCGTCGCGCCAGGCCCAGACACCCGCTTCCAGAGGACGCTTCGCGATGAAAACCCTGACGATCCGCTGGCAGCGACTGGTCGACGAACACGGCCAGACCTGCGACCGCTGCGGCGCCACCGAAACAGCCGTGACGCGTGCCGCCGCCGATCTGCGCCAGGCCTTGCACATCCTCGGCATCGAGGTGCGCCTGGAAACCAGCACGCTGAGCCCTGCCCGCTTCGCCCAGGCACCGCTGGAGTCCAATCGCCTGTGGATCGACGACGTACCGCTGGAACAGTGGCTCGGTGCGAGCACCGGCGAGAGCCGCTGCTGTTCGGCCTGCGGCGACGCCAGCTGCCGCACGCTGAGCGTCGCGGACACGACTTACGAAGCCATCCCGGCCGAACTGATCATCAAGGCCGGCTTGCTGGCCGCCGCCCGCCTGCCCGACGCGATACCCGCGCGCTGTTGCGCACCGGTAGACAAGCATGGGGATGACGGCTGCTGCAGCTGAGAGGCCGCTCAGCTCAGACCATGCGCGGTCCGCTGCAGCAGCGACAGCGCAGCGTAGGCCAGCACACCCAGCGCGGCCGACAGCCACAGCGCGCCGCTGCCGTAGTCATCGATCAGCAGCGCGAAGACGAATGGCGCGAAGGCCTGGGCGAAACGCGCCGGCACCATCAGCAACCCCTGGCGCAGGCCGTAGCCGTGCGGACCGAAGAGCACCAGCGGCAAGGTGCCTTTGGCGATGGTCAGGATGCCGTTTCCACCGCCGTGCAACAGCGCAAACCCGGTGGTCGCCGGCGCGCCGAACAGCATCACGCCGGCCGCACCGATGGGATGCGCGATGGCCGCCAGGCGTGCCGAAAGCAGCGGATGGAAGCGCTGTAGCAAAACAAACTCCAGACAGCGCGCACCGACCTGCGCCGGCCCGACCAGAGCCGCGATGGCGATGGCCGCAGCCGCCGACAGCCCGGTCTCCTGCAGCAGGCGCGGCAGGTGCGCCGCCATCGCCGTGCTGACGAACCAGGTGGCGGCGAAAACGAACGCCAGCAGCCCCATGGTCAGGCCGGCGCCAGCCGGTTCCTGCACGGGTCTGTCGCCCGGCGGCGACGCGGGCTGGATGCCCAGCGGAATCATCAGGCGGTTCAGCGGCAGACCGAGGACGATATGCGCGCCGGCCCAGACCAGGCAGGTGCCACGCCAGCCGAGCGCAGCCTCCAGCCAGCCGCTGATCGGCCAGCACACGGTGCTGGCGAATCCGGCAAGCAAGGTGATGCCGGTGATCGCGCCGCGCGCATCGCGGCCGTAGATGCCGGTGAGTGTGGAGAACGCCGACTCGTAAAGCCCCAGCGCCATGCCGATGCCGATCACCAGCCAGCCGAGCCAGAGCATCAGCGGCCCGTTCGCAAGACCGAGGGTCGCCAGCCCTGCCGCGAAGACCAGACTGGAAAGCGCCAGCACATCGCGCCCGCCGTGATGGTCGATGCGCTTGCCGCATAGGGGCCCGAGAACGGCCGTCACCACCAGCGCCAGCGAAAATGCCGCGAACACGTTGCCGCTGGTAATGCCCAACTCGCGCGCCATCGGCTCGGCGAGAATCGCCGGCAGGTAGTAGGTCGAGCCCCAGGCCAGCGTCTGCGCGCTGCCGAGTGCGAGCACGACGCGCAGGCGCGACGACTTGCTCAACACGCCTGGCCTGCCGCGGTCAGGGGTGACGGCCGGGAACAGCAGATGACTGCACAAGCGTGATTCATTCGGGCTCCGCCAGTCGCCGCACGGAATGGCGGCCTAGCACACCAGCATACGCAGTCCGCCGTGACCATTTTGCGTCACGCCTGACACATCGCCCCGCAAAACCGGCAAGCCCGAGGCAAAAGGCCCGCACCGTCCGTACGGGCCTTTGTCCTTCGAACTACAGCGCGTCCCACTGATAGCGCACGCCCAGCCAGCCGGCGCGTGGCGCACCGGGAGCGATGAACTGCTCGTGGCGCCAGCCGTCCGGGTCGTCGGCGAAGGCGTTGCCGGTGCCGACGAAGGGGTTCTCCGCCAGCGCGCCGCTGGTGGCGTAACGCTTGTCGAACAGGTTGTCGACGCGTCCGAACAGCGTCCAGTCGCGGGCGAAACGGTAGTCGGCGGTGAGGTTGAGTACCGCGTAGCCCGGCAGCTTGCCACTGCCCTCGAACTCGCCGCTCGCCTGGTGGCGGTTGTTCTCGTTGCCGCGCACATATTGCCCGGAATAGGCCAGCAACGTGGTGCCCAGGCGCAGGCGCTCGTTCAGGTTCCAGTCCAGCCCGAGCTTGAGATTGTGCTTGGGCAAGCCCGGCAGGTGGTCGCCGCTGGCGATGCGGATTTCGTCATCCGGGCAGCCGCCCTCGCCTTCGGTGCTGTTGTTCTCGGCGAGGATGCATGCCGAGGAACGGAACGTCGCCTGCAGGTAGGTGTAATCCGCGCGCCAGTCGAATGCGCCGTAGCTGCCGTTCAGCCCCAGCTCGATGCCCTGGCGCCGGGTGCGGCCGAAATTGGTGAAGTAACCCTGGCTGCCACCGGTGCCGACGAACAGCAGATCGTCGTGGTTCATGCTGCGAAACGCAGTGAGGTTCCATTCGGTGCCGCCCGCCAGTTGTCCGCGCACGCCGAGTTCGAGGGTACGGGTGACCACCTGTTCGAGGAATGGGTCGGCGGCCATCGCGTTGGGCAGACTGCAGGGGTTCTGCAGATCGGCGCAGCCCAGCTCGATGGGCGTTGGCGCGCGATTGCCTTGCGAGAAGCCGCCATAGACGGTCAGCGCCGGTTGCAGCTGCCAGGCGAAACCCAGCGCCGGGTTGAGCTTGCGGTAAGTGAAATCGCCGTCGAGGTCGTCGCCCATGCGATCGCTGTTGACCACGCGGGTGCGGTTGTAGCGCAGCGAGCCGGTCAGCTGCAGCGCCTCGCTCAGCGCCCAGGTGTCGGTTGCGTAAAGGCTGGAGGTACGCGTACGGCCCAGCAGGCTGTTGGCCTGCTCCTCGTCCTCGGTCGGCAGGATGCCGCGTTCGTCGGTCAGCTCGCCGCCCTGCTCGCTCTGGTGAAAGCTGGCACGGGTGTTGTCATGCGACAGGCCGAAGGCGAACTGGTGATCGCCGGCATAACGCGTCCACTGCAACGCCAGGCCATAGGCGCGCTGCGCGGTGCGGGTGCGGTTGAGCACGCCGCTTTGCGGCCCGTCGCCGATAAAGCCGGCGTCTTCCCATTCCTCGTATTCGTCCTCGTACTCGTCGTTGCCATCGCCGTTCAGCGTCGCGGTGCGGGTGCGGCGCAGATAGACGGTGCCGGACAGCCGGTCGGCGTTGCTCAGCCAGTGGCTGGCCGACAGCGCCATCAGGTGGCTGCGGTTCTCGGTCTGGTCGGGATGGGTGAAGATCGCGTCGTGATCGCGCTCATGCATGCTCTCGGGCAGCAGGCCGTTGCCGATCAGGTCGTTGTCGGCGTGCGCGAGGGTCAGCGCGATGTCGGTGGCCGCCGTGGTCCAGGCGAACTTGCCGAATAGCTGGCCGACATCCGATGGCGAGTGATCGCGCCAGCCATCCTCCTCCATGCCCTCGGCCGCCAGATACCAGGAAAATTCTTCATGCTGGCCGCCGTGCTGCACCGCGCCACCCTTGCGCCCGAACGAGCCGGCGTAAGCCTCGGCGGAACCGCCGGGATGGGTGTCGCCGCGCTTGGTCTGCAGCGCCAGTGCGCCGCCCAGGGTGTTCAGGCCATACAGCGGATTGGAGCCGGGCACCAGCGCCATGTCGGCGATGGCGCTGCGGGGAATCAGGTCCCAATGCACCACGTCGCCGAAGGCCTCGTTGACCCGCACGCCATCGAGGAATACCGACAGGCCCTGGGCGGTGCCCAGCAGCGGCGATGCGGTGAAGCCGCGGTAGTTGAGGTCGGCCTGGTACGGATTGCCCTGGGTCTCGTTCAGATTGACGCTCGGCAGCCCGCGCTGCAGCGCCTCGGCGAGCGACTGGCCGCCGAGCTTGCGCAGTTGCGCCTCGTCCAGCGTCTGGACGTTGGCCGGCAGGCGATCCTTGGACAGACCGATACCTGGCAACGGTGTGGTGGCGACGATTTCTTCGCTGGCCAGTTCGAGCGGTTCGGCGGCATGCGCCATACCTGGCAGCAGGCTGGCGATGGCGAGCGAAAGCAGCGTGCGCCGGGGCAGCGCGCGGCGGCAGACCTGATACGACATGGATATTCCTTGTTGTTGTGCGGCGAATCGAACGGATCACGGCTGCATGCTGGCAACCTGCCAGACCGATTATCGAAAGCCGCCGCGTCGCGCCGACAGGGAAGAATTCCCGGTTCATTCGGGAAAATTTCCCGAACCGCCGGCACTTGGTCGTACGACCGATGGCGCGGTACGGACCAAGACCTGCGTGGCGGCCGGGCACGCGCAGGCCGCCCGCCTACGGCGGCAGGCGGGTTCGCGAACAGGAAACAGTCGGGGGGAGTGGCGGGGCTCAGGCCTCGCAGAGCATGCGTTCGCCGACGCGCAGCAGGCCCTGGTCGATGGCCAGGTGCACCAGCTCCGCCTGGGAGCTGACGTCCAGCTTGCTCTTGAGCAGAGCCATGTGATTGGAGACGGTTTTGCTGCTGATACACAGCCGCTCGGCGATCTCGCGGGTGCCGATGCCACGGGCGAGCATGATGAAGATCTCCATCTCGCGCGGGGTCATCTCGGCCAGCCGACCCTGCATCGGTGAGGTGCTGGGACGCTGGCGAGCCAGTGCGGTGGCCAGCGGCTGCTCGATAAAGGGCTGGCCGGCAAGCACCTTGCGCACTGCCTCGACCAGCACGTCCGGCGCGCAGCGTTTGGTCAGGTAGCCAGACGCCCCGGCATCCAGCGCCTGGCGTACCAGCGCCAGTTCGTCATGCATGCTGAAAATCAGCACCGGCAGCAGCGGCAAACGCTGACGCAGGCGCCGGCAGGTCTCCAGCCCGCTGATGCCAGGCAGCCCGAGGTCCAGCACGACGAGGCTGGGAATTTCCTCCTGCACCCGTTGCAGCGCCAGTTCGCCGCTCTCGGCCTCGGTCACCACCACCTCGGGCAGCAACGCGGTCAGCAGGCTGGCGTAGCCCTGGCGCACCACCGCGTGATCGTCCACCAGCAGGATTTTCATGCTGTCGCTCCTTTGCACGGCAGGTTGAGATAAAGCGTCCAGCCCTGTCCCGGGCAGTGCCGCAAACGCAGGTTGGCGCCGAGGCAGCGAGCGCGCTCGCGCATTGAACGCAGACCGACTCCGGCACGCTGCGGCGGCTCGCCGTGGCCGTCGTCACGCAACAGCACACGCAGCCCATGCGCGCCGCCGCGCAGGCGCAGACGTACGCAACGGGCCTGCGCATGACGCGCGACATTGGTCAGCGCCTCCTGCAGCAGCCGGTACAGGTGCAGCTTGTCTTCGGTGGTGAACGCGGGAATTGCTCCACTCAGCTGCAGGCGGCATTCGATGCCCTGCGCGCCCTGCCATTGCTCGACCAACTGGCCGACGGCTTCTTCCAGCGGCAGGTGTTCGAGCATCACCGGATAGAGATCGCGCACCAGTGTGCGAAATCCGTTCTGCAGATCGAGGCTGTGCCGTTCCAGATGCGCCGCCGTTTCGCGCACCGCATCCGGTTGCTCGGCCTGGATGCGCAGCAGGCAGGCGCGGGCTCGAATGCCTGCAACGTACTGACCGAGATCGTCGTGCATCACCTGCGCCAGACGGGTGCGTTCGCGCTCCTGCAGTTCCAGCAGCGTGCCGGTAAGCCGCGCGTTCGCCGCCTCGGCTTCCTCCAGTGCGCCGGCCATCTGGTTGAAATGTCCGGCCAGCCGGCGTGCCTCCGGCAGCCGCCGCGCGACCAGCCGTGTGGCCAGCTGCCCACGGGAAATCTGCCGCAGACCGCCGAGCAGGTCTTCCAGCACGCCGAGCGCGTGGCCGACCGCCCAGCGTATGGTCAGCAGGCTGAGCGCCAGCGCCAGGCCGAACAGCGCGAGCAGCTGCAACAGCGAATCCCAGACTTCTTCCACCTCGTCGTCGGGATTGACCGCCAGGCGAATCTGCTCGCCGTTCGCCCGCTCGATCACACGCGCCGGCATCACCTGCGGGTACAGCCAGCGGCTCAGCCAGGGCCGATCGAATGGCTCGGCAGGCTGTTCATTGCCGGCCGATACCCGCTCGATGCGGATATGTCGAAGGCTTTGCTCCAGGCCGGCCGCCAGTGCCTGCGGCTCATCGCGCAGGCTGAGTGCCAGGTAGTCGACGACCTGCTGCGCGGCATCGAGCTCGCGCTGCACGTCATGCGCGGCCTGGCGCAGCAGCACGGCCGTGCAGACCAGCGCCACCGCGACGAAGAACAGCGCCACCAGCAGGTAGGTACGCCTGAGCGCACTCATGGCCGCGCCCTCACTTGATCACGAAGCGCCCTTCCATGCCCTTGTTCTGCAGGCCCTTGCAGTAGAACGGGTAGGTGCCGGGCTTGACCGGCAGAAAGAAGATCTCCGCCTCGCCGGCATCCTCGAACTCCAGCTCGACCAGCGTGACCGCCTTGATCTCCACGCCACCGGCCTCGACCTTGCGCAGGAAGATCGACTGGGCGAACTCCGGCGCCTGGAAGGCGCACTCCTTCTGCCCGTCGGCAATCACCTTGAGCTGATAGGCGACGCCGGTTTCCAGCTGGTACTCCTTCTGCGAGACGGCGTAATCGCTTTCTTCGGAGCCGAACTTGAGGTCCGGCAGCGCCTGGGTGCGGCGGGTGAGATCGCCGGCGGCGTGGCTCTGGTCGAAGCCGAGCAGGCTGCCGATGAACAGCAGATTGAGCAGCATGGCTTTGCATGTGGGCATGGTGATGGCCTCTTTATTGTTATGGACGACGCCATGCTAGGGGCTGGCGCGGGCCGTCAACCTACTACCTTGGTACCGCCACAGCGGTACTTTCTGCATATTCCCCCCCGGTGGAGCGCTTCCTATGCTGGCCGCAAGCCTCAGGAGTCGCCCCATGCATCCATTCGCGTTCCATGCCGCGGTCTGTCTGATCGCCCTCGCCTGTGCCGACGCGTTCGCCGCGCCGGCCACGCCCGAGCCGCTGGAGGTACGCATCGGCTATCTGGGCTATCGGCCCGATCCGGGGCCGCTGCTGTCCAACGTCATACCCGAGCCGGAAGACGCCGGCCTGCGCGGCGCCGAGCTGGCCATCGTCGACAGCAACAGCACCGGGCGCTTTCTCAAGCATCACTACCGCCTCGATTCCGCCACCAGCGAAACGCCCGAAGCGCTGCTCGAGCAGGCCGCGCGCCTGCACGCCGACGGTCTGCGCCTGTTCGTGGTCAACGCCCCGGTCGACACGCTGCGCCAGCTGTCCGCGGCGCTGCCCGACAGCCTGCTGTACAACGCCGGCAGTGCCGACGATGCGCTGCGCAGCCAGAGCTGCCTGAACAACGTGCTGCACACCCTGCCCAGCCGCAGCATGCTGGCCGATGCCCTCGGCCAGTTTCTCGCCGCGCGGCGCTGGAACCGCTGGCTGCTGATCAGCGGGCCTACCGCGGACGATCAGGCCTACGCCGATGCGCTGCGCCGTGCAGCCAAGCGCTT
Source organism: Stutzerimonas stutzeri TS44 (assembly GCA_000263395.1). Classification (GTDB taxonomy): domain Bacteria; phylum Pseudomonadota; class Gammaproteobacteria; order Pseudomonadales; family Pseudomonadaceae; genus Stutzerimonas; species Stutzerimonas stutzeri_C. The sequence continues at coordinate 28,014 of AJXE01000021.1, read as the reverse complement.
CGGCCACAAGATCGTCGCGGAAAAACCCTGGAGCTTCGAGAACGACCAGCGCCGCACCGCCCAGGCCGATATGCCGCTGTTCACCCAGACCACCGAGTACGACGTGGTGCTGGTGGCCGACGAGCGCGGCGATTTCGGCGAATACGTGCCCTATCACACCTGGTATCCGCGCCCGGTCGCCGGAACCCAGGGACTGACCCCAACCGGCTGGCACAAGACCGTGGAAACCTACGGCGCCGCTCAGCTGCAGAAGCGTTTCGAGGCGCACGCCGGGCGCTGGATGAACGACCGCGATTTCGCCGCCTGGATGGCCGTGCGCAGCCTCGCGGCAGCGGTGACCAAACTGCGTACCGCCGAGGTGCCGGCGATCCGTCAGCTGTCGCTGAGCGACAAGCTGCCGCTCGATGGCTTCAAGGGCCGCAAGCTGAGCTTCCGCCCGTGGAACGGCCAGCTGCGCCAACCGATCCCGCTGGTCCACCCGCGCGCACTGGTCTCCACCTCGCCGCAGGACGGTTTTCTGCATCCCACCAGCGAGCTGGACACCCTGGGCTTCGACGCCCCCGAGAGCCGCTGCCGGCTGAGCGAGGCCCAACCATGAAGCGCCTTCCCGTTGCCGCCCTGCTGGCATTGGCCGCACTGCCCGGCACCTCGGCCAGCGCCGACGAACTGGGCTACGAGGCCTATGTCGACAGCCCCAAGCGCATCAAATGCCTGTACGGCTACGTCACCGCCAAGACCGGCAATTTCGAGGCCGCCAAGGCCATCTTCGAGGACTGCGTCGCGCGCTGGAACGACGTCTACTCGCTGATCTCCCTGGCGCAGATGTACGAGAGCGGCAACGGCGTGGAGCAGGACCTGAGCAAATCCGCCGCGCTGCTCAAGCAGGGCGCCGAACAACCCGATGACGTCAGTTACGTGAGCCTGGCGCGCTATCACTGGGGCGTCGCGCTGGCCGAAGGCCGCGGTGTGGAGGCCGATCGCGTCGCTGCGCGCGACTGGCTGCAACGCGCCGCTGCCGGCGGACAGAGCGAAGCCGACGAATACCTGCTGCGTCTGGATGCGGCCAACGCGCCGGCCCGCTGACACGCCCACTCCTATAACAACAAAGGACTTCCTCATGCCCAGAACCCTGCTTGCCTCCGCCATCGCCTGCGCCCTGAGTTGCCTGGCCGGCTCCGCCCTGGCCGCTACCGCGTATGTTTCCAACGAGAAGGACGACAGCATCAGCGTCATCGACCTGGACAAGATGGAAACGGTCGAGACCCTCGAAGTCGGCATGCGTCCCCGCGGACTGACGCTCTCGCACGACAACAAGCGGCTCTACATCTGTGCCAGCGATTCGGACACCGTGCAGGTGATGGACCTGGCCACGCGGCAGATCATCAAGCAGCTGCCGTCCGGTGCCGACCCGGAGCAGTTCGCCCTGCATCCCAACAACAAGTGGCTGTACATCTCCAACGAGGACGATGCGCTGGTGACGGTAGTCGACGTCGACAAGGAAGAGGTGCTGGCGCAGATCGACGTCGGCGTCGAACCCGAGGGCATGGCGGTCAGCACGGACGGCAAGTGGGCGGTCAACACCAGCGAAACCACCAACATGCTGCACTGGATCGACACCGCCACCAACCAGCTGGTGGACAACACCCTGGTCGACCAGCGCCCGCGGCACGTCGAGTTCACCAAGGACAGCAAGATCCTCTGGGCCTCGGCCGAAATCGGTGGCACGGTCAGCGTGGTCGACGTGGATAAGCGCGAAATCCTCAAGACCCTGACCTTCAAGATCAAGGGCATCCACCCGGACAAGGTCCAGCCGGTGGGCATCAAGCTCACCTCCGACGGCAAATACGCCTTCGTCGCGCTCGGCCCGGCCAACCACATCGCCGTGGTCGATGCGAAAACCTACGAGGTGCTGGATTACCTGCTGGTTGGCCGACGTGTCTGGCACATGGCGTTCAACCCCGATGAAAGCCTGCTGCTGAGCACCAACGGCGTGAGCAGCGACGTGTCGGTCATCGATGTCGCCAAGCTCAAGGTGACCAAGTCGATCAAGGTCGGCCGCTACCCGTGGGGCGTGGTGGTCGCGCCATGAACGCGCTGGAAGTCGAGGGCCTGCGCTTCGCCTACGGCTCGCGGCAGGCGCTCGACGATATTTCCTTCGCCACCAGCGCCGGACGCTTCACCGCCCTGCTCGGCCCCAACGGCGCCGGCAAGTCGACGCTGATCGCGCTGCTGACGCGGCTGTATGACCTGCAGCACGGCGCCATCCGCATCGCCGGCGCCAGCCTGCGCCAGCAACCGCGCGAGGCGCTGCGCCGGCTCGGCGTGGTGTTCCAGCAGAGCACGCTGGACCTCGATCTGACCGTGGAGCAGAACCTGCGCTACCACGCCGCGCTGCACGGCATGCCGCGCGTGCTGGCCAGCGAGCGCATCGAGCGCGAACTGGAGCGTCAGCAGCTCGGCGAGCGTCGCAAAAGCAAGGTGCGCGAGCTCAACGGTGGCCATCGCCGGCGCGTCGAGATCGCCCGCGCGCTGCTGCACAAGCCCAGCCTGCTGCTGCTCGACGAAGCCAGCGCCGGGCTCGATCCGGCCAGCCGCCAGGCGCTCAACCGACACGTCCGCGAGCTCTGTCGCGACGAGGGCATGAGCGTGCTGTGGACCACTCACCTGCTCGACGAAGTTCAGGCCGACGACGACCTGCTGGTACTCAACCGCGGCCGGCTGGTCGCGCAGGGCCGGGCCGATACGCTGGCCGAGGGCGACGCCAGCCTGGAACAGACCTTCGACCGCCTGACCCGTAATCCCGCAGCGGAGCCTTCGCCATGAGCCTGTACTGGGAATGCCTGCGCGGCATCGTGCTGCGCGAGTGGCTGCGTTTCGTCCAGCAGCGTTCGCGCTTCTTCAGCGCGCTGGTGCGACCACTGCTGTGGCTGGTGGTGTTCGCCGCCGGTTTTCGCGCCGCGCTGGGCATCGCCATCATCGAGCCGTACGACACCTACATCACCTACGAGACCTACATCGTCCCCGGCCTGGCCTGCATGATCCTGCTGTTCAACGGCATGCAGGGTTCGCTGTCGATGGTCTACGACCGCGAGATGGGCAGCATGCGCGTGCTGCTCACCAGCCCGCTGCCACGCGGGTTCCTGCTGGCGAGCAAGCTGCTGGCCACGGCATTGATTTCGCTGCTGCAGGTCTACGCCTTTCTCGCGATCGCCTGGGTGTATGGCGTACAGCCGCCGCCGCTCGGGCTGCTGACCGCCCTGCCCGCACTGCTGCTGGTGGCGCTGCTGCTCAGCGCGCTGGGCTTGCTGCTATCCAACGGCATCCGCCAGCTGGAGAACTTCGCCGGCGTGATGAATTTCGTCATCTTCCCGATGTTCTTCCTTTCCTCGGCGCTGTATCCGCTGTGGAAGATGCGCGAGGCCAGCGAGTGGCTGTACTGGGTCTGCGCGTTCAACCCATTCACCCATGCGGTGGAACTGGTGCGCTACGGGCTGTACCAGCGCCTCGAACCGACGGCGCTGGCCGTGTGCGTGGGCCTGACGGTGCTATTCAGCCTGTTGGCGGTGCTCAGTTTCAATCCGCAGCACGCGGCACTGCGGCGCTCGGCATAAGACAACCGGTACTTTGGTACTGGTTTTCGCCTCCATCGTAGGATTTCAAAGACACCTCCTTTGCTCTGTAATCGACCCCACCGACGTACGGAGAACAAAGATAAATGCCCAGGTCGTTGCTGCCCCTGCTGTTCGTCGCCCTCACCGGGATCGGCCTCAGTCCGCTCGCCAGCGCGACCGAAGACCCGGCACTGTTCTCCGCCGATGGCTACCGCCAGACGCAATACCGCAGCCCCACGCCGGCGACCGCCGAGGGCGCGCAGACGGTGGACACCGCGACGCTCCAACGCCTGCTGGCCGAGCGCTCCGACATGCTGCTGGTGGACGTCTACCGCCGCCAATGGCTGGCCGGCCAGTTCATCGACAACGAGGCCCACGCCAACCTGCCGGGCAGCGTCTGGCTGGCCAACACCGGCGACGGCTCGCTCACCCCGCAATGGGCGGACTACTTCAGCAAGAACCTGGCGCGCATCACCGCAGGCGACCTGCAACGGCCGCTGGTGTTCTACTGCCGCTCCGACTGCTGGCTGGGCTGGAATGCCACCCGGCGCGCCCGCGCGCTGGGCTACACCGACCTGTACTGGTACCGTGACGGCATCGATGGCTGGGAGCAGGCAGGTCTGCCGCTGCACCCCGCGGCCCCCGAGCCCGTGCAGAGCAGCCAGCACGCTGACTAAGCTCACCATAATCAAAACAAAGAGGTGACCGGCCTTGTACAAGATTCTGATTGCCGACGACCATCCGCTGTTTCGCGAGGCCATCCACAACGTCATCCGCGACGGTTTTCCGGACAGCGAAATCCTGGAAACCGCCGACCTCGACAGCGCCCTGGCGCTGACCCTGGAACACGACGACCTCGATCTGGTGTTGCTCGACCTGAACATGCCCGGCATGCACGGGCTGAACGGCCTGATCAACCTGCGCAACGAGGCGCCGACCATCCCGGTGGTGATCGTCTCCGCCGAGCAGGACAAGCAGATCGTGCTGCAGGCCATCACCTACGGCGCGGTCGGCTTCATCACCAAATCCTCGCCGCGCGCGCAGATGACCGAGGCCATCGAGCAGATCCTCAACGGCAACGTCTACCTGCCCTCGGACATCATTCGCAGCCAGAAGGCCACCAGCCGCCATACCCATCACAGCGAGCCGTCGATCCCGCCGGAGCTGCTGCAGGCGCTGACGCGCAAGCAGCTGCTGGTGCTGGAACGCATGACCAAGGGCGAATCGAACAAGCAGATCGCCTACAACCTCGACATCGCCGAAACCACCGTCAAGGCGCACGTCTCGGCGATCCTGCGCAAGCTCAACGTGCACAACCGCGTGCAGGCGATCCTCTCGGCCGGCGATATCGATTTCACCGCTTACCTGCGGCGCTGAACGGCACCGCATCGCGCGGCGCCAGCCACGAGCCGGCGCGCAACCATGTGGCTTCGCAACGAACGAAGCCTGTATGGCGACGCGACGCCAAGCAGCCCCTGCGAAACAGCGCCGGCAGCTCGCGCCGGCGGCGTCGTCTTCCGAACCCAAGCCCTCGCACCCTGCGCATCGCCCCGCTCACACCGGCGGTTCGATGCCCAGCAAACGCATGCGGCGATACACCGTCGGTCGTGAAACCCCCAGCTCCCGGGCGACCGCGCTGACGTTCCAGCGCTGGCGCCGCAGCAAACTGCGCAGATCATCGCCCACGTCCTGTACCGCGGCCGGCGCGACGGCGCGCGTCACCGCGTGCGGCAGGCACTCCTCGGGCAGGTCGTGCACCGTGATTTCGTTACCCTCGCAGGTGGCCAGCGCGCACTGCAGGACGTTGCGCAGCTCGCGAATGTTGCCCGGCCAGGGGTAGGCCAGCAGCGCACTCATGGCATCGCCGCGCAGATGCGGGGCGTTGCTGCGCCCCTGCGCCAGTTCGGCGTAGACCCGTTCGATCAGGTAGCCCTTGTCGGCTCGCTCGCGCAGTGGCGGCAGTTTCAGCAGGGCGCCGTTGAGGCGGTAGAACAGGTCTTCGCGAAATTCGCCAGCCTCGACCATCTGCCGCAGGTCGCGGTGGCTGGCGGCGATCACCCGGATACCCACCTTGACCGGCCGCTCGGCCCCCAGCGGCGTTACCTCGCGCTCGGCCAGAACACGCAGCAGGCGGGTCTGCAGATGCAACGGCATGTCGCCGATCTCATCGAGGAACAGCGTGCCGCCGTCGGCCTGCTGGATCAGCCCGCGCATGCCCTTGCTGCGCGCACCGGTGAAGGTGCCCGGCGCGTAGCCGAACAGCTCGCTTTCGATCAATGACTCGGGCACCGCGCCGCAGTTGATCGCCACAAACGGTGCCTGGTTTCGGCTGCCGCTCTCGTGCAGGGCGCGGGCCAGGCGTTCCTTGCCGGTGCCGGTCTCGCCGTTGAGCAGCACGTTGAGCGGCTCGCTGCACAGTCGGCGGGCGCGGGCGAGCATCTTGCGCATCGCCGGGTCGTCATCGGCCAGGGCATCGAGCGCACAGCGCGGCGCGCCCTGAGTGCGCTCGGCCGGCAGCGACACGGCACGGCGCGGCTCCATCAGTGCGGCGAAGAACAAGCGGTTGTGCCGCTGGGTGCGGAATGCGCGCACCTGGTCGTGGCTCGCGTAGGGAATGCTGAGGATGTCCGCCAGCTCGCAATCGAAGAATTCGTCGATGCGCGCCCGCGTCAGGCTGCCGAACGGCCCCGGCGTCATCAGCCCGTGCTCGGCCAGCAGGCCGCGAGCGGCGGTGTTGCCGGCCAGCAGCTCGCCGTCGTCGCCCAAGGCGAGCAGATAGTGGCGGTTGATCAGCACGAACTCGCGCGAAGCGTCGAAGCAGAGAATCGGCCGGTCGCGGTACAGGCGCAGGAAGTAGGCATCCTCGATCATCCGCGCGTACTGCTTGACCAGTTGCAGGGCGAAGGTCTGCGAGTCCTTGGACGGCGGCGAATACAGCGCCGAGATATCGAGCACCGCCAGCAGCTGGCCCTGCGGGTTGAACATCGGCACCGCGGTGCAGGTGAGGTTGGTGTGCCAGGCGCTGAAATGGTCGTGCTGGTGACAGGTCAGCGCCTGCTGTTCCTTGATGCAGGTACCGACCGCGCAGGTCCCGGCGTGGTCCTCGCCCCAGTCGGAGCCAAGGTAGAGACCAGTCTTGCGGTGCGCCTTCTCGTCTGCCGGATCGCCGAGAAACTGCACGGCGATGCCACGGCTATCGGTCAGCAGGATGATGTAGCCGAGTTCCGCGACATGCCGGTAAAGCTGCTCGACGCCGGCGCGGGCGACGTTAATCAGCTCATCGGCGTGGTCCTGGTGTTCGCGCAACACCTGGCGCGGCACGAAGCGCGCCTCGGCCGGGCGCGCCGGGTCCAGTCCGTAGTCATGCACGCAGCGCCGCCAGGAACGGGCGATGATCGGATCGCGATCACCGAGCAGCTGCGATGCGTTGGCCAGCGACAGCACCGCCTCGATATGACTGGCAGGGGTGGCAAGCGGCGTCATGCGTCCTCCTCGTCCCGAGGTGCAGGCGCTCGGGCGGATAATTCTTGTTGTTTTCGTTTCAGTTCTGCGACTGCGCCAAGAATAAATGAAATGTTCCGGCGGGGAAGTTCAACTTTGGAACATGCGCTCCCAATAAATTGCTCGCGTGTTGTAAAGCCATTTACAACGACGTTACAGGTGTAAAGCCGAAGAGCTTTACAGCTCAACTGACAATTCACTTCACGTCAAATTTTAGTTCTTTATTTTCAACAACTTATATAAATAAAAGCACAAACAAAGAGGTTGGCACGCCATCTGCTCTTGAAATATTTGCGGAACAAGCCCCCGCATAACAAGAACGCCAGGTGCCTGCACTTTCTTTCTCAGGCTCCGGCAATAAATCAGGAGCTGAGCCATGCAAGATCCAGCCTGCCATAAAGGCGCCCTCAGTCGCCGACGCTTTCTATCCCTCACCGGCCAGTCGGCCCTCGCCTTCAGCCTGGCGCAACTGATCCCCGTGCGCCTGCTGGCCGACGAGGCCCTGCCGGAGCTGCCCGCCGGGCTGCTGCGCATGGGCCGCGACGTGTTTCCCCATGACGCCATCGACGACGCGCATTACGCCCGCCCGCTGGCCGAGCTCGCCAAGGAGCAGCCGAAGCTGGTCGCCGACGGCCTCGCTGACCTGAATCGACGCGCCATCGAGGCCCATGACCGTCCCTTCGAGGCGCTCGACGAAGCGCAGCGCGTCGCCCTGCTGACCGACGTCGAGCGCGCGCCGTTCTTCAAGGCGGTGCGCAGCAACCTGATGTTCGGCCTGTACGACAACGAGGCGCTGTTCCCGCTGTTCGGCTACGAGGGCTCATCGTGGGAATACGGCGGCTACGTCAAGCGCGGCTTCGACGATCTCAACTGGCTCTGAGCTCCCCGTGTACACGGGACAACAACAAGAACAAGACGAGGAATACCCCATGACAACTTTTGCCCAGGACGACGATGGCGTCGTGGTGATCATCGGCTCCGGCGCAGGCGGCGGCACGCTCGCCAACGCGCTGGCCAAACAGAAGATTCGCAGCGTGGTGCTCGAAGCTGGCAAGCGCTTCAGCCTCGACGACATCGAAAACGACGAATGGGCGATGTTCAAGAAGATCTCCTGGCTCGACAAACGCCAGGCCGCCGGTGGCTGGCACCTGGCAGAGAACAATCCGACCCTGCCCGCCTGGATCGTCAAGGGCGTCGGCGGCAGCACCGTGCACTGGGCCGGCATCGCCCTGCGCTTTCGCGACTTCGAATTCAAGATGCAGAGCATCAACGGCGACATCGCCGGCGCCAACCTGCTCGACTGGCCGGTGACGCTGGAAGAGATGGCGCCCTGGTACGAGAAGGCCGAGAAGCACATGGGCGTGACCGGCCCGAGCACCGGCATGGCGTACCACCCGTGGCACAACTCCTTCAAGGTGCTGGCCACCGGCGCCAAGCGGGTCGGCTACAAGGAGATCCTCTCCGGGCCGATGGCGATCAACACCGAGCCCTACGACGACCGCGCCGCCTGCCAGCAGATCGGCTTCTGCATGCAGGGCTGCAAGATGGGCGCGAAGTGGTCGACGCTCTACACCGACATCCCGCGCGCCGAAGCCAGCGGCTACTGCGAGGTGCGCCCGCAATCGATGGTGCTGCGCATCGAACACGACGCCAAGGGCCGCGCCAGTGGTGTGGTCTATGCCGATGCCGACGGCAACATCCAGCGGCAGAAGGCCCGGGTGGTCTGCGTGGCGGGCAACTCCATCGAGTCGCCGCGGCTGTTGCTCAACTCCGCCTCCTCCATGTTCCCCGACGGGCTGGCCAACTCCTCCGGCCAGGTCGGGCGCAACTACATGACCCACACCACCGCCGGCATCTTCGCGGTGATGCCCAAGCCGGTGAACATGCACCGCGGCACCACCTGCGCCGGGGTCATCTCCGACGAGTCCTACAACGACCCATCGCGCGGCTTCGTCGGCGGTTACCGGCTGGAAATCCTCGCCCTCGGTCTGCCCTTCCTCTCTGCCTTCCTTGACCCGACACCCCAGGGCTGGGGCAAGCAGTTCACGTCGCGGATGGAGAAGTACGACCACATGTCCGGCGTCTGGCTGTGTGGCGAAGACCTGCCACTGGAAAGCAACCGCATCACCCTGCACGCCAGCGAAAAGGACCAGTACGGCCTGCCGATCCCGGTAGTGACCAAGAGCGACCACCCGATGGATGCGGCCATGCGCAAGCACGGCGTCGCCGCCACCGCCAAGTGCTACGAGGCCGCCGGCGCCACCGACATCATCGAGCTGCCGCCCTACCCGGCCAGCCACAATATGGGCACCAACCGCATGAGCGCCAAGGCGCGAGACGGCGTAGTGAACAAGTGGGGTCAGAGCCATGACATCCCCAACCTGTTCGTCTCCGATGGCAGCCAGTTCACCACCAGCGGCGGCCAGAACCCCACCCTCACCATCGTCGCGCTGGCCCTGCGCCAGGCCGAGCAGATCGGCCGTCTGCTCAACGAACGCGCGATCTGACCCGCCACTTCAAGGGAGTCTAACCATGACCCAGCCAACCCAATCGCAGCGCCTGTGGATGTACGAGCAGATGCTGACCAGCCGCTACATGGAGGAATCCATCGAGCGCATCTACATGGAAGGCAAGACGCCGGTATTCAACATGGCCAAGGGGCCGATCCCCGGCGAGATGCACCTTTCCAACGGCCAGGAGCCCTGCGCGGTGGGCGTCTGTGCGCACCTCGAGGCCACGGACATCGTCACCGCCACCCACCGCCCGCACCACATCGCCGTGGCCAAGGGCGTCGACCTCAACGAGATGATGGCCGAGATCTTCGGCAAGGCCACCGGCCTCTCCGGTGGGCGCGGCGGGCACATGCACCTGTTCGACGGCCGGGTGAATTTCTCCTGCTCGGGGATCATCGCCGAGGGCATGGGCCCAGCGGTCGGTGCGGCGCTGTCGCGGCAGCTGCAGGGCAAGCCCGGTGTGGCGGTCGCCTTCATCGGCGAGGGCGCGGCCAACCAGGGCGCCTTCCACGAAACGCTGAACCTCGCGGCGCTGTGGAAGCTGCCGGTGGTGTTCGTCATCGAGGACAACGCCTGGGGCATCTCGGTGGCCAAGGCCAGCGCCACCTGCATCGCGCAGCACCACGTGCGCGCCGCGGCCTACGGCATGCCCGGTGTGTTCGTCGAGAACAACGACCCGGACGGAGTGTTCCGCGCCGCGGGTGAAGCCATCGAGCGCGCCCGTGCCGGTGGCGGCCCGACCCTGATCGAGATCGAAACCTACCGCCTGGCCGGCCACTTCATGGGCGACGGCGAAACCTACCGCCCCGAAGGCGAGAAGGACGGCCTGATGAAAAAGGACCCGATCCCCGGCTACCGCCAGCGCCTGATCGACGAGGGCGTGCTGAGCGAGGCGCAGGCCGAAGACATCGCCGCTCGTGCCCGCGGGCGCATCGACGAAGCCGTGCAGTTCGCCCGCGAGAGCCCTTATCCGCGTCCCGAAGAGGCGCTGGAGAAGGTCTTCGTGTAGCGCAGGTCAGTCCCGAAGACCGCAGAAGCGAGCCTGCTCGCGAAACGCGGACACAGCAGAACAACAAGAGGAACACCACCATGAACAGCCAAGCCACCATGACCGCCGCCGTCTGGCACGGCCGCAAGGACATCCGCCTGGAACGAGTGCCGCTGCCCGGCGCGCCGCAACCGGGCTGGGTGCAGATTCGCGTGCACTGGTGCGGCATCTGCGGCTCCGACCTGCACGAATACCTCGCCGGCCCGGTGTTCATCCCGGTGAACGCGCCGCACCCGCTCACCGGCATCAAGGGCCAGTGCATCCTCGGCCACGAGTTCTGCGGCGAGATCGTCGCCACCGGTGAAGGCGTCGAAGGCTACGCGCCGGGCGACAAGGTCGCCGCCGACGCCTGCCAGCACTGCGGCCAGTGCCGTTTCTGCAAGACTGGCCAGTACAACCTCTGCGAACAGCTGGCGTTCACCGGGCTGATGAACAACGGCGCCTTTGCCGAACTGGTCAACGTGCCGGCCGAGCTGCTCTACCGCCTGCCGGAGGGATTCCCAATGGAAGCCGGCGCGCTGATCGAGCCGCTGGCGGTCGGCATGCACGCGGTGAAAAAGGCCGGCAGCCTGCTCGGCGAAACCGTGGTGGTGGTCGGCGCCGGCACCATCGGCCTGTGCACCATCATGTGCGCCAAGGCCGCTGGCGCCGGCCAGGTGATCGCGCTGGAGATGTCCGCCGCGCGCAAGGCCAAGGCGCTGGAAGTCGGTGCCAATCGGGTCATCGACCCCAGCGAGTGCGACGCCATCGCCGAAATCAAGGCGCTCACCGGCAGCTACGGTGCCGGCGTGTCCTTCGAGTGCATCGGCCACAAGGCCACCGCCAAGCTCGCCATCGACGTGATCCGCAAGGCGGGTCGCTGCGTGATGGTCGGCATCTTCGAGGAGCCCTCGGAATTCAACTTCTTCGAGATCGTCGCCACCGAGAAACAGGTGATCGGCTCGCTCGCCTACGCCGGTGAATTCGCCGACGTCATCGCCTTGATCACTGACGGCCGCATGGACGTCACGCCGCTGATCACCGGCCGCATCGGTCTGGACAACATCCTCGAGCAGGGCTTCGAGGAGCTGGCCAACCACAAGGACCGCAACGTCAAGATCATCGTCAGCCCCGCCGCACTGGCCGGCTGAGCAGGAGAACCCCATGACCACAGCAGTAAAGGAAAGAAAGCTCACCGTCGCCCGCGCCATGGCTGAAGCCGTGGCCCAGGAAATGCGCCTGGACCCGAAGGTGTTCGTGATGGGCGAGGACATCGGCCAGCTCGGCGGCGTGTTCGGCAACACCCGCGGGCTGTATGACGAGTTCGGCAAGACGCGCATCCGCGACACGCCGATCTCCGAAACCGCCTTCATCGGAGCCGCCGTGGGCGCCGCCTCGGACGGCATGCGGCCGATCGTCGAGCTGATGTTCGTCGACTTCTTCGGCGTCTGCATGGACGCCATCTACAACCTGATGGCCAAAAACACCTACTTCTCCGGCGGCAAGGTGCCGGTGCCGATGGTGCTGATGGCCTCGACCGGCGCCGGCTACTCGGACGCCGCCCAGCACTCGCAATGCCTGTACGGCACCTTCGCCCACCTGCCGGGCATGAAGGTGGTGGTGCCGAGCAACGCCTACGACGCCAAGGGCCTGATGACCGCGGCGATCCGCGATGACAACCCGGTGGTCTACCTCTTCCACAAGTCGCTGCAGGGCATGGGCTGGCTGGGCACCGAGAAAGGCGCCACGGTGCCGGTGCCGGAGGAGCCCTACATCGTCGAGATCGGCAAGGCCAAGACCGTGCGCGAGGGTCGCGACGTCAGCCTGGTCAGCCTCGGCGCCGGCGTGCACCACGCCCTGCGCGCCGCCGCGCAGCTGGAAAAGGACGGCGTCAGCGCCGAGGTCATCGACCTGCGCAGCCTGGTGCCGCTGGACCGCGAGCACGTCATCGCTTCGGTGAAGAAAACCGGCCGACTGATCGTGATCGACGAGGACTACCACAGCTTCGGCGTCAGCGGCGAAATCATCGCCAGCGTGGTCGAGCACGACATCGGCATGCTCAAGGCCCGCCCGCAGCGGGTTGCCTTCCCCGACATCCCCATCCCCTTCACCCCGGTCATGGAGCAATGGGCCCTGCCCAACGCGGACAAGATCGTGGCCGCCTACCACGCCATGCATAAGGAATGACGTTTATGAGTACCCCCATCGTGATTGCAGACGACCTCTGGGAAGGCGACGCCGAAGCGGTGATCACCTCCTGGCTGGTCAGCGACGGCGCCGAAGTGGCCGCCGGTGACCTGGTCGCCGAGGTCATGTCGGAAAAGGCCCAGTTCGAGATCGAAGCGCCGGTTGCCGGGGTGCTGAAGATCATCGAGGAAGAAGACGCGGTGATCGCCAAGGGTGCGGTCATCGGCCAGGTGGATTAGCCATGACTCGACTGGAACTCCTGCCCGAGCGCGCGCCCGAACGGGTGCCGCTCAAGGGCATGCGCAAGATGATCGCGGCGAAGATGCACGAAAGCCTGCAGACCACCGCGCAGCTGACCCACCACAGCGAATGCCGGCTGGATGCGCTGAAAACCCGCCGCGCCGAGCTGAAGGCTGCGGGCAGCGCGGTGTCCGTGCAGGATCTGTTGCTGCTCAAGGTAATCGAGACGCTCAAGGCCCATCCCGGGCTCAATGCCACGCTGGAGGATGAGGTGATCCACCAGCACGCGGCGGTGCACCTGGGTCTCGCCATTCCGCTGCCGGGCGATCTGCTGGTCGCCCCGGCGCTGTTCGACGCCGAGCAGCTGGACGGCGAAGGCCTGTGCCAGGCGCGCAAGGCGCTGGTGGACAAGGCCCTGGCCGGCAAGCTGTCGGTCAAGGAACTGACCGGCGCCACCTTTACCGTCTCCAACCTGGGGCTGTCGCGGGTGCACCACTTCACGCCGATCCTCAATCCGCCGCAGGTGGCGATCCTGGGTGTCGGCGGCATTCAGCGGCGGCTGGAACTCGGGCCCAGCGGCGAGCTGGTGGAGGTCGAGTGGATGGGCCTGTCGCTGACCTTCGATCACCGCGCCGTCAACGGCTCGCCGGCGGCGGAGTTTCTCGATGATCTGTGCCAGCGCATCGAGGAGTACGCGGCATGAACGGCATCGCCCGGTTCAGCGTGGGCGCCGGCCTGAATGCCGAGCGGGCCTTGCTGCAACGCGTCTGTGACGGCCTGTTCGACTGCCAGCTGCTGTTCTGGCGGCCGACCAATCAGGCACTGGTGATGCCGAAGAGCTTCGAGCGCCGGCCCGGCTTCGCCCTGGCCAGCCAACGCTGCGCGGCGCAGGGCTGGCCGATCCTGCTGCGTGACACCGGCGGCGAGCCGGTGCCGCAATCGCCGGCGGTGCTCAATATTGCCCTGGTCTATGCCCTGACGACTGGCGACGACGAGCACCGGCGGATCGACAACGCCTATGAGCGACTGCTCGAGCCGCTGGCCGTGTGGCTCGCCGAGCATGGCCTGCAGGCCGGCGTCGGCGCGGTGCCGGGCGCCTTCTGCGACGGCCGCTTCAACCTCACCCTGGAGGGCCGCAAGGTCGCCGGCACCGCCCAGCGCTGGCGGCGCAGCCGCGATGGGCGCCCGGTGGTATTGGCTCACGCCGCCGTGCTGATCGAGGACCGGCGCGAGTCCATGGCCGACGTGGTCAACCGCTTCTATCACGCCTGTGCCAGCGACCTGCGCTGCCAGGCCGACAGCCATTTGGCACTGGCCGAACGCCTCGATGCCGTCTGGTCGGCGGCCGGGCAACTGCCCGGCCACTATCGCCGCGTGCTCGGCGGGCACGGGCTGGCAGTCGGCGCACGCGCCGCACCGCCGTCCCGCGCCCTGCCCTGAGCAGCCCCGCACTTCCTTTGCGTACACAACAACAACTCGGCAGCCCGCCTGCCTTTGCACTGGAGGAAACACCCATGAGCCAACCCACCCCGCCCAAGGGCAGCCTGCCCGGCCAGCGCGGCATCCAGCACTTCGGCCTGACCGTGCCCAACCTCGAGCAAGCGGTGAGTTTCTTCTGCGAGGTGCTCGGCTGCGAGCCGTTCTTCGAGCTCGGCACCTTCGCCTTCGACGACGACTGGATGAACGAGCACCTCAACGTCCATCCGCGCGCGGTGATCCGCAACTTCCAGATGCTGCGCTGCGGCAACGGCACCAACCTGGAAGTGTTCGAGTACGCCGCGCCGGACCAGGCCGGCACGCCGCCGAAGAACAGCGACATCGGCGGCCATCACCTGGCGTTCTACGTCGACGACATGGACGCCGCGGTGGCCTTCCTGCGCGAGCGCGGCATCCGCGTGCTCGGCGAACCCTCGACCTTCAGCGAAGGGCCGGGCAAGGGCCTGAGCTGGGTGTATTTCCTCGCGCCCTGGGGCCTGCAGCTGGAACTGGTCAGCTTCCCCGAAGGCATGGCCTACGAAAACGGCCGCGACCGGCTGCTATGGGACCCGCGCTTCCCGGCACGCTGACCAGCACCACCGGCTCGCCCCGCCCGGGGCCGAGCCGGCATTCAAGGCGTCACACCCAAGGACTAAAACAATGACAACAAGCCTGCGCTTCGGCAGCGGCCTTCTCGCCGCCTGCCTGTTCACTGCTGCCCACGCGGCGGACTACTCACCCGACCAGTTCCTGCTCGGCGACTGGAACGGCGCCCGCACCCGCCTGCACGAGGCCGGCGTCGACCTGCAGATCACCTACGTCAACGAGCTGGCCTGGAACACCCAGGGCGGCGATGAGCACACTGGCACCTACTCCGACCAGCTGATGTTCGATGCCGCGCTGGACCTGGACAAACTGCTGGGCTGGTCTGGCGCCGGCTTCCGTTTCACGCTGGTCAACCGCAACGGCGAGAACCTCAACGCCGAGGCGGATCTCGGCGTGCTGCTGCAACCGCAGGAAATCCACGGCTACGGCAGCGTCACCCGGCTGGTGCAGTTCTACTACCAGCAGGCGCTGCTCGACGACCGCCTGCTGCTCAAGCTCGGCCGCCTGCCCATGAGCGGCGAGGTCTTCCCGTTCGCCTGCCCGTTCCAGAACCTCGGCTTCTGCGGCACGGTGCCCGGCTACATCACGCCGAACTGGTACACTTGGCCGATCAGCCAGTGGGGCGCCACCGCGCGTTACCAGTTGAACGAAGAATGGTCATTGCAGACCGCGCTCTATCAGGTCAACCCGCGTTTCACCGAGCGCGGGCAGGGCCTGAACTTCGGCAGTCCGTCGGGCACCACGGGCTACCACGCGGTCGCCGAACTGGGCTGGGCGCCGACCTTCGCCGGCCAGCCCGGCGCCTATCGGCTGGGCCTGTGGCGCAATACCGGCGACTTCGAGGATGTCTATCGCGACGCTGCCGGTCGGCCGATGGCGCTTTCCGGCGCGCCAGCCGCCGAGCACGACCAGGCCAGCGGTGGCTACCTGATGGCCGAGCAGCAGCTCTGGCAGAGCACCGCGGTGGCGGCCCGGCGCTTCAAGCTGTTCGCCCACTTCATCCAGTCCGACCCGGACGTGACCTACATCGAGCGCGTCTGGCAGGTCGGAGGCATCCTCTCCGCCCCTTTCACCAGCCGCCCCGACGACGAAGTCGGCCTTGCCCTCGCACGGCTGGAAGTGAACGACGATTCGCGCCGCCGGTTGCGCGAACAAGGCACCGCCGTACCGGACAAGGAGTACCCCGCCGAACTCTACTACCGCATCGCAGTGACTCCGGCCGTTTCGCTGAGCCCGAACATCCAGTATTTCCACCAGCCCGGCGGCTACTCCAACGAAAAGGACGTCATGGTGTTCGGACTGAGGACGGTGGTGTCTTTCTGACACGAACGATCAACGGCCCTTGAGCGCTACGACACGCTGTTGCGCTCAAGGGCATCATGCAAACCGATTCCTGCATGCCATCAAGTATGTCCGATAGCAGCCACCGCAGCGGTGCCCGTTTTGCACACCGCCGGTGCTTGAACATGCATCAGACGGCGCTCCTTCCCAACTGAACCCTCTCCCGCCCTTCTTTACCCGCCAGCGGATTTTTCCTCACACCGCCGCCAGCCGCAGCATCGCGCCCGCCAGAAACAGTTATTTACAATCCATTTACACAAAGCAATAATTCTCATTAGGTAATAAATTGCATTACCGAACGCCTTTTCTGCACTCACTCAACCCTTGCTCGCTCGATGCCACGAACGACCTGTTGCCAGTGGTCGTTAGCCTCGCCGCGCGCATCAGGAGAATTTCATCCAATGATCAGGACGTCCCGCCGTATCGGCGTCACCGCCAGCCTGCTGGCCATCGCCATCGCCCAGGCCGCGCAGGCCAACGAGACCGAAGACAGCCGCCAGCAGAAGCAGGACAGCCCGGTATCCCTTGCCCCGCTCGTCATCCAGGGCGATGTGCTGGGCAGCGCCAGCGAAGAAGAAGTACGCACCTATGCGGGCAGCCGCAGCGTGGTCGAGGCCGGGGAGCTGAAGAAGGCCAGCGTGCGCGGTCTGGATGACGCCCTGGCGCGCGTCCCGGGGGTGAAGATTCTCGACGAAACCGGTACCGGCGTACTGCCACAGCTGTCCGTGCGCGGTCTTTATGAGAGTCGCAGCGGCCGCGTGCAGGCGCTCTCCGACGGCATCCCGCTGGCCCTGGCGCCCTATGGTCAGACCAGCCTGTCGCTGTTCCCGCAGACCCTGGCAACGGTCGATCGCATCGACATCGTGCGTGGCGGTGCCTCCGTCCAGTACGGGCCGAACAACGTCGGCGGCGTAATCAACTTCATCAGCCGGCCGATCCCGGAAAAGTGGGAAACCACCCTGCAAGAGCGCGTCACCTTCGCCGCTGGCGGGCGCCAGCTGTACGACAGCTACCTGGGCACCGGCGGCCGGTTGACCGACAACTTCGGCCTGCAGCTGGACGTCAACACCATCAGCGGCGAATACGGCCGCGAGCATTCCGAGACCGAGGTGCAGAACTACCGCCTGCGCGGCCAGTGGGATATCGACGACAGCCGCAGCCTGAGCTTCGGCGTGCAGCGCTACATCGCCGACATGGACCTGGCCGGTGCCCTCAGCGTGGCCGACTACAAGAACGACCCGCGCCAGTCGACCCGCAAGCTCGATCGTTTCGAAGGCGACAGCGACCGCGTCTGGGGCACCTATACCCAATACCTTGGCGCCATGGGCCCGTTCGACGACGTGGAATTCAGCTGGACCAACTTCGCCCAGAACAGCTATCGCAACTTTATTGTCGGCCTGCCCTTCGCGCCGGATGCCACGCCGGCCACCCTGCAAGATGCGCCCCGCGACTTCCGCGTCTGGGGCAGCGAGCCGCGCCTGAGCCTCGGCATCGACGGCGATAGTGTCAGCCAGACCTGGCTGCTCGGCGCCCGCCTGGTCAAGGAAAACGTCGATTTCGACGTCGACCGTCTGAACCTCAATACCGGCGTCACCAGCGTGGTGCGCGACTGGGTATTCGATACCAAGGGCCAGGCCGCCTATGTGAGCAACGAAATCAAGCTGCTCGACGACCGCCTGACCATCACCCCCGGCGTGCGCTATGAGCACGCGAAGATGGAATACGCCGACGGCGTCAGCGGCGTTGAGCGCAAGACGGTTTCCGAAGAATGGTTGCCCGGCCTGAGCGTCGGCTACCAGGCCACCGACGACTGGTTCGTCTACGCCAACGCGCAGCGTTCGCTGCGGGTGCCACAGGTATTCCAGATCGTCCGCGATGGTGTGGTGCAGGCGGAACTGTCGCGCAACTACGAGACCGGCGTGCGCTTCACCCCGCAGGACAACCTGCGCATCAACTTCGGCCTGTACCGCATCGACTTCGACGACCAGATCGTGTTCGCCAACAGCCGCTTCCAGAATCTCGGCAGCACCCGCCATCAGGGGATCGAGACCGAGGTGTTCTGGACCCCGGCCGCGCTGCCAACCCTCGACCTGCACGCCGGCTACGCCTATCTCGATGCCGAACTGCGCACCGGCGACTTCAAGGGCAACGAGGTGCCATTCAGCTCCAAGCACCAGTTCACCGTCGATGGCCGCTATCGCTTCGCCGAGCACTGGACCTACAGCCTCGACGGGCTGTATGTCAGCAGCGCCTATACCGACGACGCCAACAGCACCGAGGAGAACGCCAGCGCCACGGTGGGCGAACTGCCCGCCTACTGGATCTGGAACACCGCCATCGAGCGCGAGTTCAAGCTGCAGGACCAGAGCGTGCTGACCGCTTCGGCCGGCATCAGCAACCTGTTCGACCGTGAGTACTACTTCCGCGGCATCGATACCAGCCCCGAGGGCCGCCAGCCGGCGCCGGGCCGGACCCTGACGCTGGGAGTCAACTACCGGTTCTGACCGGTTGCTCCGGTGATGGCTGCCGTTTCGTTTCCCCTTGGCCGCGCCGGGGGCATGTCGGGATGAACTCGGAGCTGCCCGGTCAGCGGGCTGGCAACGAAAACGTGCAGCCCTTCGATCTGCCCGGCGAGAGGGTCATGCCGTCTCGCCGGGCATTCGTGGCGAACCCGCCGCGAGCCTGAGTCGGCTGGCCCGCCCGGCAGTCGGTCCGCCTCCCCTTCCTCCCGGTTTCAGCCCTTGCCGCCGCCAGCCTTGGCGTCGCCTGTCGCGTTCTCTTGAGCGACACGCTGTCTGCCGCAGCGACTTTCCCGCCTGCATCGCACCAGCCGTGCCCGGTCCCGTCCGGCCCAGACGCAGCACTCCTGCCCTTTCACAATGCAGCGCTACCATCAGGGGCAATTGTTTTGTTATGGTATAACATCTACTTTCACACTCACTCGGAGGTGCTTCATGAAGCCAGGTATCCACCCCGACTATCGCCCCGTGCTGTTCCACGACACGGCGGCCGACGTCTATTTCCTGATCGGCTCGACCGCTGAAACCACGCGCACCCATCAGCACACCGACGGCAACACCTATCCGTACATTGCCCTCGACGTGTCCAGCGCCTCGCATCCGATCTATACCGGCAAGCAGCGCAAAACCACCTCCGAAGGTCGCGTCGCCGGCTTCAACAAACGCTTCGCGGGCTTTGCCTCGAAGAAGTAATCCCCTCACTTGTCGCAAGGTGCCAGTCCGCTCGAAGCCGCGCGGACGACGCCCCGGTGCGCCTCTGTCAATGCTTTTCAAGGAACACGATCGATGTCCCGCCGTAACCGTTCGCGTGTTGCGTGCCCTCGCGCTCGCCTCATTCCCACCCTCGTCCTCCTGCCGCTGACCGCCTTCGGCGCCGAACCGACGCTGCATCTCGAATCCACCGTCGTGACTGCGACCTCCACCGTGCGGGCACTCGAGGATGCTCCCGCCAGCATGACGATCATCACCCGTGAGGAGCTGGCCCTGCGGCCCGTGCAGGATCTCGAGGATGCGTTGCGCGGCACCCCGGGACTGCAGTTCACCGGCATCGGCATGACCCGCCGCGGCGTGAGCATTCGCGGGATGGGCAGCGAACACACGCTGGTGCTGGTCGATGGCCAGCGCATCGGCAACGGCGCGGGCGCGGTAGCGCATGCCGATTACGATCTGGGCTGGGTGCCGGTCGAGGCCATCGAGCGCATCGAGGTGGTGCGTGGACCGATGTCCTCGCTGTACGGGTCCGAGGCGCTCGGCGGCGTGGTGAACGTCATCACCCGACGCAGCACGGATGCCTGGCAGGGCGCGGCGCAGCTCAACGGTGGCGTCCGGGAAGATGACCGCGGCGGCCAGACACACCAATTGGGTGTCTACGCCGGTGGTCCGCTGGTGCCCGGCGTGCTCGGCCTGTCGCTCACCGGCGAGACGCGCCAGCGGCAGGAAACACCGCTGCACCGCGACGCGGCCCTGTCCGAGATCGAAGGCCGCGATGCCGACAGCGCGAGCGCCACGCTCAGCTGGACGCCGGATGCCGCGCAACGCATCGACTTCGGCTTCGCCAGCGGCCAGGAAGACCGCTGGCGCAACACCCGCAGCGGCGGCCGCGCGCCGGTCGAATACGAATCGCACGACCGCATCGAGCGCGAGCGGTTTTCCCTCGCGCACCGTGGTGACTGGTCATGGGGCAACAGCTCCGTGCGCGCCTATCGCAACACGCTCGAACGCACCAACCGTTACACCAACGGCGTCGTGCCCACCTCGCCGCGCCAGGAACTCACCGATGATGTCATCGACGGCAGCGTCAGCCTGGCGGCCGCTGCACACCTGTTCAGCCTGGGCGGCGAATGGCGTCGGGAGCAACTGGAGGACCGCGGTTTCGCCAGCGGCGATGCGCAGATCATCCATCGCGCGCTGTTCCTGCAGGATGAAATCGAACTCGCCCCGGCGTGGTCGCTCGTGCTGGGAAACCGTTTCGACCGGCATGAGACGTACGGCTGGCACAACAGCCCGCGCGCCTACCTCGTGCATCACGTCACCGATGCGCTGACGATCAAGGGCGGCGGCGGGCGTGGCTTCAAGGCACCGACGCTCAAGCAGCTTTCCCCGGGCTACTCGGCCATCGGCGGTGGCGGGATGTTCACCATCTACGGCAACCCCGATCTCGAACCGGAGATCAACACCACCTACGAACTCAGCGCGGACTATCAGGCCGCCGACTGGTCGCTGAATGCCGGACTGTTCCAGAACAACCTGCGCGGGCTGATCCAGACCGTATGCGTCGCCAGCTGCGGAGTGCGCGGCCGGGAGGTGCGCAATTACGACAACGTCGACGAGGCGCGCATTCGCGGGCTCGAACTGGGTGGTGGCCTGGACCTGCCGGCCAACCTGCGCTGGGAGCTGAACTACACCTACCTCGATGCCATCGACCGCAGCGCCGACCGCCGGCTCGGCGACCGCGCGCGCCATCTGGCCAATACCCGGCTGCAATGGACGCCCAGCGCGCGCTTCACCGGGCAACTGCGGGGCGAGTACGTCGGCAGCCAGCTCACCTACTCCAGCAACACCGCCCACGCGATGCCCGCCTACAGCCTCTGGCACCTGGAGCTGACCCAGCGCCTCACCGACAGCCTCAGCGTGCGCGGCGGCATCGAGAACCTCACCGACGAGGGTTTCAGCGACGCGGCGGACAACTTCACCTTCGCCGAACCCGGACGCACCTATCACGTCGGCGTGAGCCTGAGCTTCTGACATGCGCGCACTGATCAACACGGGCCTGGCCATCCTCGCGCTGGCCGGCTGGAGCGCGCCGGCGCCGGCGCTGGCCGACCCGCCACGCGACGAGTGTCTCGCCGTGCAGGTCCTGACGAGCGAATTCGTGCTGCAGGGCAAGATCGACCGGCTCGCGCTGCTCGCCGCCGAGTCGGGCATCGTGCTGGACCGCGCGCCGGCGGTCTCATCGAGCGGGCGGCAGGACGCGGCCGGCGAGCCCGACCTGCTCATCCTCGACACCCCGCGTCCCGCCGATCTGGCGGCGGTGCAGCAGGCCTTCGGCGACCGGCTTGGCACCAGCGACACCGCGTGGATTCGCGTCGGCGGCGGCCCGCCCGCATTCGGCAACCTGCCAGATCCGGTGGCCAGGCGGCTGATCGGTTACTACGCCAATGGCGGCCAGCAGAACCTGCGGCACCTGTTCGCCTACCTGCGCGCCTGGCACGACGGCGCGGCGGTGGACGCGATACCGCCTCCCAGCCCGCTGGGCGACGCCGGCTTCTACCATCCCGCGGCACCGGAACCCTTCGCGCGCGTGGAGGATTACCTGGCCTGGGGTGCCGAGCGCTGGGCAGCCGACGCGCCACGAGTGGCCTTCGCCATTCACCGCGGGGCACTGGTCGACGATCAGCTGCGGCTGATTGATGCCCTGATCGCCCGCAGCGAGGCACGTGGTCAGGCGCCGATGGCGTTCTGGATGGACGACAAAAATCCCCAGGCACTCACGCAGGTGCTCGGCCCGGCGCGCAGCGACGTGCTCGTCAACCTGCAGCACATGCAGAACGGGCCGGCGCGCCAGGCCGAGTTCCTCGCGCTCGGCATCCCGGTGCTGGCCACGCTCACCTGGCGCGAGGGTGACCGTGCGCACTGGCGGGCCTCGGCCAGCGGTATCACGCCCCGCCCCGCCGCCACCCTGCTGAGCGTTCCGGAAACCTGGGGCATGAGCGATCCGCTGGTGATCGCCGCCGTCGAGAATGGCGAGCCGACGCCCATTGCCGAACAGCTCGACGCCCTGCTGGCCAAGGCCGATCGCCTTGCCCGGCTGCGTCACCTGCCCGCCTCCGAGAAGCATCTGGCGCTGATGTTCTGGAACCATCCCGAGGGCGAGAAGAATGTCGCGGCGTCGAACCTCAACGTGCCACGCAGTCTCGCCAACCTGCTGGCCGCGCTGCAGCGGGCCGGCTACAGGGTGCCGGAGCGCAGCGAGAGCGAACTGATCGACCTCGCGCAGCGCCTGCTGGGCGGCTATCACCGTCCGGAAACTCTCGACGCCCTGCTCGCCGACAGGCTCGCCATCGCACTGCCGCTGGCTGAATACCAACGCTGGCTCGCGGGCCTGCCAGAACCGAGCCGACAGGCGCTGGTCGAGCGCTGGGGCGATCCCGCCGGGCATTGGGCGCTGCGCGAGATGGACGGCCAGCCCCACTTCATCATCCCCGGCGTGCGCCTCGGCAAGCTGTTGCTGCTGCCGCAACCGCCTCGCGCCGGTCGTCCGGGCGAGGCGTACCACGACAGCAAGCTCCCGCCCGACCACCTCTATCTCGCGGCCTACCAGGCGCTGCGAGAGGACTTCAAGGCCGACGCGCTGATCCACTTCGGCACCCACGGCACGCAGGAATGGCTGCCGGGCAAGGATCGGGGGCTCGCCGTGGGCGACTATCCGTTCCTCGCCGTGGATGACCTGCCGGTGTTCTACCCCTACATCCAGGACAACATCGGCGAAGCCATCCAGGCCCGCCGCCGGGGCCGCGCCGTGACTATCAGCCATCAGACGCCCCCCTTCGCGCCCGCCGGGCTCTACGACGAGTTGCGCGATCTGCATGAGCTGATTCACCAATACCAGCAGCTCGACGAGGGTGTAGTGCGTGAGACCACCGGCGAGCGCATCCGCCAGGCCGCGCGGCAACACGGCATGCCGGCCGATCTGGGCTGGGCTGAAGCGCGCATGCGCGCCGAGCCCGAGGGCTTCCTGCAGGCGTTGCACGATCACCTGCACGAGATGGCGCAGGCCAACCTGCCGCTGGGCCTGCATACCTTCGGCGAACCGGCCGCGGCCGAACATCGCCTGGCCACGGTGCTGCAGCAGTTGGGCCGACCGTACCTCCAGGCCCTGGGCCAGAACGAAGGCGAGCCGCTGGCCGAAGACTTCACCGGGCTGCAGGCGAGCCTGCCCTATCGCATCCTCCAGCGCTTCGTTCGCGACGGCGAAAGCCTCGATTCGCTCAGCGACGTGCGCGTTCGCGCGCACATCGAACGGGCCGTCGCGCTGGATGCCCAGCTGGCCGAGACCGGGGAAATCGAAGCACTGCTGGCCGGGCTCGCCGGCGGCTTCGTCGCCCCCGGCGCTGGCGGCGATCCGGTGCGTAATCCGGGCGTGCCCAGCGGCCGCAATCTCTACGCCTTCGAGGCGGACAAGCTGCCGACCCGCGCAGCCTACGAGGCCGGCGGCAAGGCACTGGAGCAACTGCTCGAAACCTATCGCCAGGAACACGCAGGCGCGATGCCGCGCAAGCTCGCCTTCAGCCTGTGGTCGTCCGAAGCCATGCGCCACCTGGGCATCCTCGAAAGCCAGGTGCTGCATGCGCTGGGCGTGCGCCCCGTGTGGGATGCCGGCGGACGTGTGCAGGCGCTCGAGATCATCCCGACGGCCGAACTTGGCCGGCCGCGCGTCGATGTCGTGGTGCAGGTCACCAGCGTCTACCGTGACCAGTTCGATGGCTTCATGCGCCTGCTGGCCGATGTGGTCGAACGGCTCGCACGCCTGGAGAAACCGGGCAACGCCGTAGCCGACAACAGCCGCGCCCTGGCGCATCGGCTGCGCGACCAGGGCATGCCGGCCGCTACCGCCGAGCGCCTGTCGCAGTTGCGCCTGTTCGGCAACGAGCCGGGCGACTACGGCACCGGCGTGTCGCAGCTGACCCTGGACTCGACGAGCTGGGAAGACGACTCGGAACTGGCCGAGCAGTTTCTGGCGCGCCTGCAATATGGCTACGGCACGCGCAGCTGGGGCGAGAAGATCGACGGCCAGAACCTCTTCGCCGAACAGCTCAAAGACGTCCAGGCAGCGGTCATGGCGCGCTCCAGCGAACTGAACGGAGTGCTCGCCACCGACCATCCCTTCGAGTACCTGGGCGGGCTTGCCCTGGCCGTCCGTCATCTGGACGGCGCGAGCCCGTCGCTCTACATCTCCGACCTGCGCAAGCGCGAACCGCGCACCAGCGGGGCGGCCAGCTATCTCGCCGGCGAGTTGCGCAGCCGCTACCTGAACCCGCAGTGGATCGCGGCCATGCAGCAGGAAGGCTACGCCGGCACGCTGGAAGTGCTGAACGTGGCCAACAATCTGTGGGGCTGGCAGGCGGCCGAGCGCAGCATGGTGCGTACCGACCAGTGGCAGGCGCTGCATGACACCTTCATCAACGACCGGCGCGAACTCGGTCTCGACCAGTGGTTCGAGGCACACAATCCCACGGCCCAGGTGCAGTTGATCGAGCGCATGGTCGAGGCCGTCCGCAAGGGCTACTGGGATGCCCCCGCCGAGACCCGACGCGAACTGGTCGAGCGCTGGCAGGCGTTGACCACCGAGCACGGCGCCGCCGCGGGCGAGCCGGCGACCCGCGAGTTCATCGAGCGCATGGCCGGCGGCTTCGGCCTGGCGCTGTCGGCCTCGCCAGCGGTCGCCGACGCAACCGCATCCGACACCGCCGCCGCTGGCGAAACCGTCCGCGGCCAGGTGCTGCAGCAGGTGCCCGAGCAGCCTGCCGACGAGCCATCCCCCTGGCGCCTGCTGCTTGGCCTCGGCGCGCTGTTGCTGCCCGTACTGTTCGGCGCGCTGCAGCAGCAACGGGCCAATCGCCGCACCGCCATCCTCCGCTAACCCAACGAAACGAAGCCGATGACCATTCTTGAAACCAGTCTTTACGAACTGACCCGTCTCTTTCTCGTACCCGTGCTGCTGCTGATTCTGGCCGCGCTGGCCTATGCCTTCGTTGCGCTGGGCAGCTTCATGATGGAGGCCTGGCAGCGGCGCAATGGCCGCTATCGCTCGGCGCTTGCCGCCCATCAGCGCACCCACGGCGGCACCAGTGACGATCTCGAGCTGTGGATCATGCGGCGCCTGGAATGGCTGCGCGTCACCTCGCGCAGCGCCCCGATGCTGGGCCTGGTCGCGACCATGATTCCGATGGGCCCCGCCCTGCTGGCGTTGACCGAAAGCGACGCCAAGGGCATCGGCGAGAACCTGGTGGTCGCCTTCTCCGCCGTGATCCTCGCGCTGGTCGCCGCCAGCATCGCGTTCTTCGTGCTCACCGTGCGCCGCCGCTGGTTGCTGCAGGAACTGCGCGTCATCGAACGAGCGGGAGAACAGAGCTGATGCGCTTTCTCGACCATGACGACGAGGACGATCCGCTGCTTACGGTGGTCAACCTGATCGACCTGTTCCTGGTGGTGATCGGCATCCTGCTCATCGTCATCGTGCAGAACCCGCTCAATCCGTTCAGGCAGGACAAGGTGGTGATCGTCGAGAACCCCGGCGAAGCGAACATGCGCATGCTGGTCAAGGACGGCCAGGAACTGAAGCAGTACGAGTCCAGCGGCGAGATTGGCGAGGGCCAGGGCGCCAAGGCCGGCATCACCTATCGCCTGAACGATGGACGCATGATCTATGTGCCGGAGGAGGCCGCGAATTGAGCCGGATCGGCGACCGTTCCGCTACTCAGCCGAACCTCATGCCACACACCTCAGCCCGGTTTTTTGCGGGTGGCAGCGCTGGAGGCTGCTTCGTCTGGTAGCGGTCAGGGCGCTACGGCAGGGCTTTCGCAGTCCGCTGCGCGTGCAGCAGCCCGGCATCGAGCGCTTCGATTCCAGCCATCTGGCCGAGCAGGTGGTGTCCGGCGATCCGCGCATCGCCCAGCGTCTGCAGCTCCAGAGCCAGGTACTCACGCCGCAGCAGAACGATCCACGGCTGCGCCAGGCGCTGATTGTTCAGCCGCTTGGCACTGTTGCGCTCGGGTTTGCGGTGTCATCGCCAGCGGGCGGTTTGGCCAGTCAGTTTCGGCGCCCAAGACCCCGATACGGCATTGCCCCGGGGTCCTGCCAATCCGGCCGCACACAAGAGACCGCTCTCGGTACGGCAGTACGGCGCGCGGTTCGGATCAGGTCAGACGCCGGCGGAACATGCCGTAGGCCAGCAGCAGCAAGGTACCGACCCAGGCCAACAGACACAGCCAGAGCACCGCGCCGGGCACCGGCAGGTCGCTGCCCAGCGACAGCACGCCCATCGCGCTGCCGGCACCCTCGAAACCCGACAGGTTGATCAGCCGATAGATGTCCGTGGGGTTGAGCAGCAGCAGCCAGGGCAGCAGCTCGGGACTGAACTTGCCCTCGCTGAGCACCAGCAGCGCCAGCAGCACCAGGTCGAACACCAGCACGAAGAGGAACCAGACGCCCAGCGCCAGCCCGGCCGCGCTCGACTTCTCGCTGACCTTGGCGCTGAGCACGTAGGCCAGGGCGAGGAACACCCAGCCCAGCAGCGTCGAGGAGATCATGAAGCGACCGAACGCCCAGAGCAGCAGGCCCAGCTCGATGTCCTCGACCAGCAGGGCGATCGCCAAGGCCGCGCAGCCGAAGCCGATCAGCACCGCCAGGGCGAGGATCAGCCCGTGGCCGACGAATTTGCCGAGCAGGATCTGCCCACGGCCGAGCGGATAGGTCAGCAGCAGCATCAGCGTGCCGCCCTCGTCCTCGCCGACGATGGCGTCATAGGCCAGCAGCAGCGCGATCAGCGGCATCAGGAAGGTCGCGAGGCTGGCCAGGCTGGCGATGGTCGCCGGGATCGAGGTGAAGCCCAGCTGCCCGGACGCTGCGGCGCCGAGCCAGGCGATGCCCACCGCGAGCACGGCGAACAGCAGGCTGATGGCCAGCAGCCAGCGGTTGCGCAGGCCGTCGCTGAGTTCCTTGCGGGCGATATTCCAGATCTGCTTCATGCTCGGCCCTCCTGGGTGCGCACGTCGCCGGCGCGTTCCATGTAATAGCGGTACAGGTCTTCCAGCGAGGGCTGGTGGATCTCGATGTCCTCGGGCTCGCCTTCGCCGAGCAGTTCGCGCAGCAGCACCAGCTTGTGGCCGTTGACCGCGACGACTTCGATGCTGGTCGCACTCAGCGCGCGCGCACTGTGGCCCGCATCGCTCCAGCGCTGCTGCCAGTGTTCGCTGCTGCCGATGCCGCTGGCA
>AJXE01000020.1 GCA_000263395.1 Stutzerimonas stutzeri TS44 | reverse complement strand
TAATAGAAAGTATTCCCGGCTTCAACCTCGAAATACAAGGTGTTCCAGAAAGAACCTTCCCATTCCACCGATCACCCGTTCATCTGCGCCTTTCTCGTCAAGATATTTAATATTGTGCTTACGATTATCCTGATGATTGTGATTTTTTGGGGCACGAGCATGCATTCTCCTATTTTAGCGTCACCCTTCCGCCTGTCACGACCAGGGCGGCACCACACATCACAGACTCGGCGCAGCGAACGGACGATCTTAAATGCCTGCTCAGATGGCTGGGTCACCCGCTTCGAAGGCTCCTCAACAGCCTAGGATGCTGCCAAAATCGCCTTTTATTTACCGTATAGACACCGCCTGCCTGTCGCCATGAAAGAATGAGCCGAACTGGCAATAGTTTGAGCCGAATGGACATTTTAGGAAGGTGTCATCATGGGCTATTGTTTTTTATTTTCTCAATGCAGAACACTGCTCGTGTTTTGTCGGCTGCAGTTGTTCATTGCTTGAAATCCAAAGGACTACCATGTGCGGCATAGTCGGAGTCATTGGGCGTCGCCCGGTAGCCCAATTGATCTATGATAGTTTGCTGCTGCTACAGCATCGTGGACAGGATGCGGCAGGCATCTCCACTGCACACGGACATCGCTTCTGCATTCATAAGAATTCAGGCTTGGTACGTGATGTATTTCGTACCCGTAATATGCGTTCACTAATTGGCAACAGCGGAATCGGGCATGTACGTTATCCCACGGCGGGCTCCAATGACAATAGCGAAGAGGCGCAGCCGTTTTACGTCAACGCACCATTTGGCATCACGCTTGCGCACAACGGCAACCTGACAAATTGGCGTGAGCTGCGAGACTCTTTGCTAAGGGCGGATCGTCGGCACATCAGCACAGACTCCGATTCAGAGGTGTTGTTGAATGTCTTGGCACATGAACTCCAATCGGCCTCCACCGCGTTATCCCTGGATGAGAACATCATGTTCAGTGCGGTGTCCGCTTTGCATAAGCGCGTACGCGGTGCCTATGCCGTAGTGACGCAGATTTCAGGGTATGGCTTGCTTGCATTTCGCGATCCATATGGCATTCGACCATTGTGCATCGGCAGGCGTGAAACGCCAGAAGGCCCGGAATGGATGATCGCTTCAGAGTCGGTGGCCATCGATGGAGGTGGCTTTGATTTCGTGCGCGATGTGGCGCCCGGGGAGGCGATCTTCATCGACCTTGATGGTCGCTTCTATTGTTGCCAATGCGCGCAAGAGGCTCGGCTGACGCCATGCCTCTTCGAGTACGTGTACTTCGCACGGCCTGATTCAATCCTGGATGGTGTGTCGGTCTATAGTGCCCGGCTACGAATGGGCGAGTATCTTGCCAACAAGGTTGCCCGGTCCATGCGTCTGGGCGACATTGATGTGGTCATGCCCGTTCCCGACTCGTCGCGTCCTGCCGCCATGCAATTGGCGTCACGCCTTAACTTGAACTACCGAGAGGGGCTGATTAAGAATCGCTATGTCGGACGAACCTTCATCATGCCTGGACAGGAAGCCCGGCAAAAGTCGGTACGGCAGAAACTCAACGCCATGGGTATCGAGTTCAAGGGAAAAAATGTTCTCCTTGTGGATGATTCCATCGTCCGCGGCACGACAAGTCGCGAGATTATCGAAATGGCCCGGGCAGCTGGTGCGAACAAGGTGTACCTTGCCTCAGCGGCGCCCCCTGTCCGATATCCAAATGTCTATGGTATCGACATGCCTACACAGGCTGAGCTCATCGCGAACGGACAAAACGAAACAGATATCGCGTTATCGATTGGCGCGGACGCGGTGATCTATCAAGACCTAGACGACGTGCAACAAGCTGTGCGAGACCAAAACCCGGCGTTATTGCATTTTGAAGCTGCATGTTTTGATGGAAAGTTCATCACCGGAGATGTGGATGCGGCATATCTAAAGGCACTTGAACTAAGTCGGAACATGACCGGCTACCTTGCGATCCACGAAGAAAGTACCACCCACATGGTAAATTGAGCCTGTCGAGCAATAAAATGACTCGCTAAAGCATGGAGAGAATCAGTCGGCGTACCTAGACTGGTGGGAGACATAGCAATCCCTGCTATCTCGGCTCCTCCAAGCATTCACCCTTTTCAGACCGCATGCGGCTTGGCTATGGGACGAATCGAAGAGGATTTCCACCCACCTATTAGGCGCTTGCTCACCATGACACAACAGAAATCACAATCCAGGACGGTCCGCGTTGCGGCCGTCCAATACGCCCCGGACCTGGAAACCACTGAAGCAACGCTGCGCCGGGTACTCGACGCCGTTGCCGAAGCGGCAGCCAAAGGCGCGCAGCTCGTCGTCTTCCCGGAGACGTTCATTCCTCATTACCCCTACTTCTCCGCCGTTCTTGCACCCGCAGCCATGGGTGCCGAACAGAACCGGCTTTATGAGAATGCGGTGCGCATTCCTGGCCCTGTGACCGATGCACTCAGCGAAGCTGCGCGCCGTCATCGGATCGTCCTGGCGGTTGGCGTTACCGAGCGCGATCATGGGTCGCTCTACAACACCCAACTCATCTTCGACGTGGATGGTTCGCTCATCCAGAAACATCGCAAGATTTCTCCGGCGCCGCACGAGCGCCTGATCTGGGACGAAGGCGACGGCACGAGCATCAAGGTCGTCGAGAGCACCGTGGGTCGTCTGGGCGCGCTGACGTGCTGGGAGCACTACAACCCCCTGGCGCGCTTCTCTCTCATTGCCCAACACGAGGAAATCCACATCTCCACGTATATTGGCTCGATTTTCGGCCCTGTCTTCAGCAAGCAGACCGAGACCCAGCTGATGAACCACGCGCTGGAAAGCGGCTGCTTCGTGGTGAACGCTACTGCCTGGTTGACCGACGAACAGCGTGCCAGGATCGTCGACGATCCTGACATGCAGAAGGTGCTGACTGGCGGCTGCATGACTGCCATCATTGGTCCGGACGGTCAGCATATCGTTCCGCCGCTGACCGATGGCGAAGGCATCTTGATCGCCGATCTGGATTTTTCCGAAATCACGAACGCCAAGCGCACCAGGGATTCGGTCGGACACTACTCACGTCCCGACCTGTTCAGCCTCGCCGTGCACAGCAAGCCGACGCCGCATATCCGTTCTATCGCGAGTTCGGAGACAGTGCGCCGGGACGCTGACGTGGTCGGAGATACGGCCACCAGTCCCGAGCAAGAGGCCTAGACCTGCTACAGCACCGCCGTGCATGAGTCTGCACGACGGTGCAATACGGTCGATTAACGACAACCGATGGGGTGGAATCATATTGCTTCCTCAAGATGCTCTCAGCCAGCTCCTCCTGCTGCATCCGGTACGTACGGAGCTGGATACACGTTGTCGTTTCCATGCTCCATGGAGGATGGCACACCCCGTTGCGCCTGCGCATGTTGCCCCGTATCACCTGGTGGTCGAGGGCGAGGCGATGGTCGATATCGAGGGTCAGGACCCTCTCGCCTTGCAGACCGGCGACATGCTCGTCTTTCCTCGTGGTCACGCTCATCTGCTCTATACCCCCGACTCCGATGACAAAACGCCGATGTACACGATGTACCGCGAGACGCCGGTCGTCAGGCTGACGAACGAGGCTGCCGGTCCAGCGACAGACATTCTGTGCGGCCAATTCCACTTCGACGCCGCAGGATCACGCACGCTCATCGATGCGCTACCCGATATTGTGCTGGTACGCACTGCTGACAGAAGCGAGTTTGTCGGGTTGCAGGCGCTGGTCAAGCTCCTGAGAGATGAAACCAATGAGCCACGCCCTGGTGCCAGTGCGGTTGTTTCCCATCTCGCGTCGGCACTTCTGCTGCTTTTGCTTCGTGCTTGGCTTGAACAAGCGCATGCGGTGCCTGGGCTGTTCTCGCTGCTGGCCGACCCGAGACTGAGTCGCGCGCTGCACGAGATGCTGGCCGAGCCAGGCAAGGGATGGACTCTCGAGCAGTTGGCGCAGGTGTGCGGCATGTCGCGCGCCACCTTCGTGCGCGCATTCCGCTCCGTGGCAGGCACGACACCAGCGGAGTTGCTTCTGTCCATCCGTATGACCCAGGCCACTCAATGGCTGAATCGGACGCACCGCAGCATAGGAGATATCGGTGAGGCCGTCGGATATCAGTCAGAAGCAGCCTTCAACCGGGCCTTCAAGCGTCGTTACGGCGTCGGGCCGGGGCTGTACCGCCGCAGAAGCGTTGAAGATCTCCGTCGATTGGTTCCGCCCAAGGACGAGGCGTAACGACATTGACCTCGTTCTTTCCACATGAAGACGATCTATAAGAAGCGATCCGACCTATGTATATGTCTTGGCGAACGCACCGAATCCACTACACCGACGAAGGAACAGGAAGGCCATTGGTATTTCTTCATGGCTTGGGCGGAAGAGCCTCAAACTGGACGTACCAGCGGCAATACTTTGCCCCCCGACAACGCGTGATTTGCCTGGAGTTGCCAGGCCACGGCGAGTCAGAGGGACTGGATGTATCGTTCGCCGCGTACCGGGATGTGCTCGCAGCCTTGCTGGATCATTTGGACATCGAGACGGCGGACATGTGTGGGCTTTCCAAGGGCGCAAGAGTCGGCCTGGACCTGGCAGCACAGATGCCACGGCGCGTACGGCGGCTGGTCGTTGTCAATGCTTTCGCACACCTGGAGCCATCTGATCGCCTCGAACGTGCGAAGCTCTACGCTCTGCTCGGGCAACCGGGCGGACGGCAACTATGGGCGGACCGGCTGATCGAACTGATGGGCGTACAGGATCATTCAAGCATATCGAACGGTTTCCGGCGCGCTGCGTCGCAATTGAATGCAGCGCATATCCAGAGGCTTTTCAATGAGCTCATCGAATACGACCAGCGCGCGGTGCTGCCGCGCATCATGGCACCGACGCTTTTAATGCGTGGCATGCACGATGGCTTCGTGCCTGAGTACTGCGTTCAAGAGATGCACAAGCTGATCCGTCGATCCTCGATGGTGTTGTTGCGAAATACCGGTCATCTACCGTATCTCGAACAACCGGCCGTGTTCAATCAGTACCTCTCAACGTTTCTCGAAGAATAAAAATTGCCGCGCCCTTATCTTCCGTCAGTCGTGACTGTTTCCTACGTTG
This sequence comes from Stutzerimonas stutzeri TS44, assembly GCA_000263395.1. Taxonomy (GTDB): domain Bacteria; phylum Pseudomonadota; class Gammaproteobacteria; order Pseudomonadales; family Pseudomonadaceae; genus Stutzerimonas; species Stutzerimonas stutzeri_C. The sequence continues at coordinate 69,187 of AJXE01000020.1, read as the reverse complement.
CAGCGGCGCTAAGCGTTCTGTCTAGGGCAGTTGATCTGCATACTTTGCGGAAACCCCGCTTTCCACAGGCTTGCGTCGGTCTCGAGTATTTGGCCGATGAGGTTGCGCACAGTCGGCAATCGCTCATGTCGTCGAAATAACGCCTCCACCTCCGAGGTAATGGCAGGTCCAGCAATCTGCCTGTAGACCACATTCGGCAGTTGGATGATTTGGGTCAAGATACTGGGAATGACCGCGACACCCACACCAAGCGCCACCTGCGTCAGCACCGCAACCAAAGTTCCAGGGGCCGAGACGATATGTGGATTGAATCTCCCGCGCTTTCCCACCTCGCGCAGTCCCAGCCCTTGTTCCGGAACCACGAACGACTCGTTCGCTAGTGCCTGTGGGCGAACGTCACTGGACGTCTGCGCCAATATGTGGTCTGCCGGCAGAGCCAAGCAGAATCGGTCTCGTGCCAGGATATGGCTTGAGATCGAAGGTGGCAGCAGCACAGGCGTCCGTACAAGGGCCACGTCGATTCTGCCTTCCTCAAGGAGGGGCGTGAGTTGGTCGGTTGGGAACTCCTTTGTGTTTACCATGACGTCAGGCCATTGATTGCGAAATCGCTGAACTTGGTCCTGGAGTACGCCGAAGAATGCTGCTGAACCCACATAGCCGATCTCCACTCTTCCGACTTGGCCGCGGCCAGCACGGCGGCCCACGTGGATCGCCCTATCAAGTTGCTCTAGGGTAGCGCGCGCTTCCGTCAGGAAGGCTTCTCCAGCAGGTGTCAAGCTGACTGACCGCTTTGTTCGATTGAACAGACGCGCCTGCAACAAACGCTCGACTTCCTGAATCTGCGCAGTCAGTGTCGGGGGAGATAGCCCAAGCTGCTCAGCAGAGCGCGAAAAGTGCAGATTTTCTGCAACCGTGACGAATGAGCGGAGATGACGAATGTCCATGGCTATCGAATTTTCTATTCAGTTCTACTGAATTATCTTAACAAACTGCTTTATTGAACTGAATTGTCTGTCCTGCTTCAATGACAACATCTACTTTCATTGGAGTTTCGTGATGTCTCGTTTTTCACATCTGACAGCGGCACTTGCGCTTGCTGGCTCCCTTGCACTGGCTTCGTTGCCAGCGGCCGCAGTCGAGTTGCCGAGCCAGCCGGTGCTCACCCTTGCTGCCGCACAACAGGTCCTCTCAGCTGCGCAATCCAAGGCACAAGCGTCCGGTTGGCCGTGCGTGATTGCCGTTGTCGACAGCTCCGGTTCGCCCATCCTTCTGCTGCGCATGGACAACGCGGCTGTGCCTGCAGGTGTAGAACTCGCTCCAGGTAAGGCGCGCACCGCTGCGCTCTTTCGACGTCCCAGCGGTGCGCTCGAGGATGCGATCAACGGTCCTCGACCTGCCGCCATCACCGCCCAAGGTTTCGTCCTGATGCGTGGCGGACTTCCTATCGTCGTCAACGGACACACTGTTGGAGCGATCGGAGTATCCGCGGACACACCCCAGCATGATGAAGAAATCGCTCAAGCCGGCATAGCGGCACTCAAATAGCCGATCCCACAATGAATAATTCAGTTACCCGCCCAGCGCTGAGGAAAGAGACTGCAATTCTCCTTGTCGCGTCAACCGGCTGCGCCATGACTGTCCTCGACACAAACGTCGTAGGTATCGTTCTGCCGACCATCGCCAGGGATCTACAGGCCTCGTTTGCCGAAGTAGAGTGGGTCATCAGTACCTATGTTCTATGCTTCGCAGCCCTACTCCTTCCGGCTGGATCCATCGCTGACCGCTATGGCCGACGAAGGGTCTTTCTTTTCGGGATAGCACTCTTTGCAATTGCATCGCTGGCTTGTGGTTTGGCGCCTTCGGCACCGGGGCTGTATCTGGCAAGGGCGGTGCAGGGAGTGGGAGCCGCGTTCCTTCTCGCCCCTGCCTTGGCCATCATCGGACACACATTCCACGATGAGAACGCACGTAGCCGTGCGTGGGCGGTATGGGGTGGCATCATGGGGCTCACGATGGTCGTCTCGCCGCTGATTGGTGGAGCGATCAGCAGCGTGTTCGGCTGGCGCTGGGCTTTCCACATCAACCTTCCGATCTGTGTACTGCTGGCGATAGCGGTACTTACGCTGGTGGAGGAGTCGCGTGACCCAACACCCCGGACCTTGGACATCCCGGGAATCGTTCTCTTCGCACTAGCAATGTTTAGTGTCACCTGGGCCCTGATCGTCGGACCCAGCCACGGTTGGATGAGCGGCCCAGTCTTGTTGCGAATTGCGGGCGGCCTGTTGTTGTTCGCTGTCTTTGTCTGGGTCGAACGGCGTCGCACTCATCCGATGCTCGATCTTGAGCTTTTCACGGCTTGGCCCTTCGTGGGAGCCGTGTTGGCGATGTTCGCCTACGCCTCGTCGGCCCAGGTCATGGCATCGCTGCTACCGCTCTTTCTGCAAAACGGCCGTGGCAATGGAGCACTTGCGGCGGGAATCGGCATGTTGCCCTTCGCTCTTGCGATGCTGATTTTTCCGCAAGTCGGCCGGCGACTTTCACCCTATTTGGACAGCTCACGCATCTTGACTCTGGGTCTCGCAATCGTTGCACTTGGTAACTTGACCATGATGTTCGCCGCCCGACAACAGGGAGCGTTGTTGCTGATCGTCGGGATGGCAATCCTGGGAACAGGTGGCGGGCTGCTCAACGGCGAAACGCAGAAGGCCATCATGGGTACGGTGCCCAGGCATAGGGCAGGAATGGCATCCGGCATTAGCACCACGTCACGTTTCTCGGGAATTCTGCTCGGCTTTGCCGGGCTGGGAGCGGTGCTAGCCAGCGGCACACGCTCTGCGCTCGAACAGGCAATGGCAGCGGAGCGTTTGCCGATAGAACCTGGATTCGTCGACAGCATCGCAGCGGGAGATCTTGAACGTGCCGTCCAGGCTTATCCACCCGACCTCGCGGCCACGATTACTTCGCTTGCACAGAATGGCTATAGCGCGGGATTCTCACACGCCTTTTTGACGGCAGCGATCATTGCGCTTGCTTCGGCGGTGGTCGTGTTCGTCACGATGCGGCGCCGAGAGATAGGTACGGATTGTCAGGTGGGACTTCAACGAAGATGAGGTGCGGATCTGACAGAAGGTAGCCGTGTAAACGCCTTGACTTCCTGGGTCCTGTCACTTCGCATGTCCAGATGTTAAGACCGCTGGATTGCTTGCGATGTTGCTGCAGGCGCTCGAAGCGTTTTTGCACCCATTGCCAATCCTGCTGGTTCTCTTGCTTGGCCAACATTCCGACCTGCAGGTGTTCCTGCGCATAGCGCTGGAACACCCCCGGGCTGACCAGATAGGCTGTCTCGCTCACGGTATGCACGAGCGCCTTCGCGTCGTTGATGATGAGTCGTCGCGAGACAATACCTTGCTTCAGCCACACCATGAAATGTTCGCCCGACGGCTTCGCTGCCGTCGAAGAAGGTGCACCAGTCGATATGGATGACGAAGGAATTGCTGTAGCAGCAAGCGCTGCCATGTGAGCATCGGGCTGCGCGGAATGGTCCGGCCCCGAGACGGCCTCTGAATCCTGCCCGGCACCGGACGCGCCGCTCAACCCCACCATTGACAGCATGTCCTCCATGACGTCGGGCACGGGTCGGGCTGCGGGCGGCAAAACCACGGCGGCGACGCTATCGCCCCCCCAAGGCGGGACCTCCTGGCTTTCTGAGACCGGCTTCGCCTCGATCACAGGCGACGTCGCCAGCGCGCCCGACTCGTTTTCAGTGGGTGTTACGTCGATAGCCACCGTGCCTGCAAAGGATGTTGGTCGCTCGCCGGATTCCCAGATCAGCGCGGGAGCCAGACGTAGCAGAGTGAACGCGTGGGACCAGCCGGTCGCGCTGGTCACGGTCGCGCGCCAGACCGCTTTTCCATCCGTAGTGGGCAGCAGCATGCCGTGGTCTTGCAACACGTTGAATACGGCGGTGTTGTTCGCAGGAATGCCGTCGATTCCCTGGGACAGCAAATGTGCGCGCAGCTTGTCCGAGACCGTCTTGCTCACCAGCCACAAGGCATCCTCGGTGAGCCAGCCATCGGAAGCCTCTGGCTGACTCAGCTTCAACTCTTCCTTGACCAAGTAACGCAACCCATCCAGCAGCTTGCGCTGCAGCGCATGCTTGGGTGCGGCCATGACGCGCGCCGGATCGCCGCCAAGCTCCTGGGCGACGGAGGCGCGGTCAGCCTGCACGACGAGCTCGCCCAGGACACCCGCATGCTCGTACTGACCTGCCAGGACGTAGAGTAGCGGCCCCCACAGTGCGGGGTAGCCACTGAGCCAGTCCAGAAGCTGGGCGTCCAGCAACTGACGGTAGAGCAAGCCCGTTGCGGCACTGTGCAGGCGGTACTCCCGGTCCTCACGGTAGCGAAAGCGATATGGCTGATGCACAGGACCGTGCCACGGATGCCAAGTGCTGCCGTCGGCCAGCTCGACGTGGAGATCGACGGCGAGCTTGCCGACGTCGTGTAGCAAGGCCGCGTAGGCGACGGCGGCGGTCCAGGCTTCGGATTGCGCGGCCTGGTCCTCCGGGGTGCTGCCGGCCGGTAACAGGTGCGATTGCCGCAGCTTGAGGGCGTAGGCAACGATCTCCAGTCCGTGGTCGAGCATGCCGCCGGGGTACGCATGGTGATGGGCCTCCGAGGCGGGAAACCGCTGGACCAGCTCGGCGTAGCGTTCCAGCGGTGCGCGATAGAGGGTGGCGAACTGCCTGCGCGACAGCGACGTGCGCTGCCAGATGTGTTCCAGCAGCTTCTGCCGGCGCGGTGTCGCCAGCAGCGAGGCGGCCGACTCGGGCCGCAGCCGCCCTTTCGGGAGGTCAATGGAGGGTGCTGGCGACGGAGCGGCAGCCACGGAGGGCCGTTTTCGCTGGAACAGAGAGAGCATGTGAGTGTCCTGGTGGCGGGCCGACAGGGAGGCCTTTTGCCTTTTCGAGGTAGGGCCTTTCCCCTTGCAGCCCCTTCCCTTGCCCTTTCGGCCCTTTGGCCTTTAACCATTTGGATATAGGGCGGCGTGCGCTTGCCGTCCACCACCAATGCGGGTTGCAGCGGGCCGGATTGGTGCGTGAAGGCTCGCTGTTCCCGCCATACGATGGCCCGATTCTTGGACTCTGGAGAGCATCATGAGGGCTAACATTGACACGGTAAGGAAATTTCCTTACCATAGTGGCGTCGCTATCAGGAGAACCACCATGCCTGCCATTCATGAAGTTGCCACGCTGACGTCCAAAGGCCAGATCACGCTGCCCAAGCCCATCCGGCAGGCGCTCGGTGTCGATGCCGGCGGCAAGCTCGCGTTCGACCTGCGGGGCAGCGAAGTCGTTGTCACCCGCGTTGACGCCGAGCACGAGGACCCCGCCATCGGCGCGTTCCTGAGCCTGCTGGCCCGCGACATCGAGGCTGGTCGGAATGTCCAGGGCCTGCCCGAGGACTTGGCTCGTGCCATGCTGGAGCATGCAGGTCATAGCGTGAACCTGGGCGAGGAGATCGACGGCGAAGTGGAACTCTGATGCAACGGCATGGCTGGGCATTGCTGTTCCACGACTGTGTGATCGAGCAGTTGCAAAAACTGCACGGAGCCGCACGGCGCGCGCAAGAGAACGACCCGGAGGGCTTCGAGTCCAACGCCAACGTCAAGCTCTTCAGGGCCTTGAATCAGTTGATATTAGATGTGGTGCCCGGTGATCCGGCACGCGACGAGTACCGCCAGGGCAACACCCTGGGGCCCGCCCACCGGCACTGGCGACGGGCCAAGATCGGAAGGCGGTTCCGGTTGTTCTTCCGGTACGACTCGAAGGCCAAGGTCATCGTGTACGCCTGGGTCAATGATGAGCAGACCTTGCGGTCTTCGGGGAGCAAGTCAGATCCCTATGCCGTGTTCGAGAAAATGCTCGGACGTGGAAATCCGCCAGAAGATTGGAACGTATTGGTGCAGGCAAGCAAGCAGGATTGGAGCAAACTGGAATAGGCATTCCTCATGTAGCAGGAGACGACCATGAACACGACAACCCGCATCAGCACCGCAGAACGCCTCGGCCGCAGCGTTGGCCGTGGATGGCGCGCCTATGCGCGCGGCGAGCGAAGGTTGTCGGGTTGGCTCGCCTCCAAGGGGATGCCGCTTGCCGGGGCCACCGTGCTCGTATGGGTAGTGAAGCTGGTCGCGCTGGGATTGCTGTTCTACGCCGCGTTCTGGCTGGCGTTGGTGCTTCTGGTTGGGGTTGCCGCAGCATGGACGGCCAGCAATTCGACGGTCAATGATGATCGCTGGAGGCAACCGGACGAACTGCGAAACGGCGAGGCAGGCTTTGGCCTGTATTCGTCCAGCGGTCAGCGGATCGACCCGCACGACCCGAACGATCCGTTCAACGATTGAAATGGGCGACCGATCAAAGCACCTTGCCGGTAACCTTGTTCACGCCTGATCCCGCGCTATCGCGTGCTTCCTTGGAACCGACAGCCAGGTTCTGAGCGATTACCCCGGCTTTTACTCCGACCCACCCAAGAGCTGCCACCCAGAAAGTCGGCAGGACCAAGAACATCGTGCCGGTGACGAACATCAAAAGCATGTCGCCGAAGGCATTGTTCAGCCCCACCAGCGGGTCGAAGTTGGTATGCGGCCGGTTCCAGCCAAAGCCCCACCCGTAGAGCGCATCGAGGATGGTGCTGTCGATCCAGCGTGCGAGCTGAAACCAGAAGTCCGTGAAGAACAGCGCGAACTGGACGGTGCTGACGGTGACGACCATCTTCAGGTCATAGGTGCCCACGACCAGCACTAGCGGAATGCAGATCACGAGCGCCATCTTGAGCAGTGCGAGCACCATGGGCAGTGCTTGGCGCACTACGTCCATTGCCGGGAAGGCGGCGAGAGCCCCAACCGCCAAGCCAACATCGCTGGTGGCACGGTTGACGACATTGGGCAATGTCTTGTCGATCTGACCGCCGTAGTCCGTATAGACGCTGCCTTGGTTCAATTTCTGCTGCCGCGGTGACGCGATGGCGCGGATCACGGAGTCGTCCACCTCGGCCCTACTCAGGAATCCAGCCCAGCCCGCCAGGCGATTCAGCAGGCTCGGGTCCACTTGCCCCAGCAGCCGCGCGCGCAGTCCGTTACTGCCGTCGGACCACCACTGCCTGCAGGTCGGGTAGCCGCCACCATTGGTAACCTGCGCGAGCCCAGCATCGCGGGTGTCGTCATAGGGCCATGCCTCTCGCGCCGTACTGGAGCGGTAGCTGTCGTAGTAGCCACCTGTGTCCGTGAAAAAGTGCGAGCCGATCCAGGTCACGTCGTGCATCTGCTGCTCATCGAGATCCGGGCGCTGCATGAACAGCTTGGCGCGCGCCGGTCCATAGCAGTCCCGAGAGAAATCCGCCACCTCCTGAGCCAGCACCGGGTCGTCGATACGGGTCGCATCGATCTCCATACGCATCTGCCTCAGATCTGTGCCGCACGGGATCGCAGCCACCGAAGCGCTCGTGACGGCGCGCGAAAGCGCGTGCATGAACGCCCACCAGACCGGAACCTTCGCCGACTGGTTGTTGATGGTGCTGAAGGACTGCGACCAGCCAGTTTGCGCGGGCAGCGGCACGCTGACCTGGCACTGCGCCGAGCGCGAGCTGTCGTACTGGATAGTGCTGAGGTCGACGTCGATGAACGGAATGCCGGCGAACATCACGACCACGATGGCCACAAATACTCGGTTCTCGATGCGCGCCGCCGAGAGCACGCCCTTGTTGCCTTCGTCGGCGCCCTCCGTCCTGGCCTTGAGCCATTCCTGGATGACGATCGCCACAAAGGGCAGCGCAAACACCCCGCTGGACACCAGCACGGCCCAGATGCCGTTGTTGACGATCCAGGACACGAGGGTGAGGTAGTACTCCAGGTAGTCGGTCGTGAAAAGTGTCATGGCCTCGATCTCCCCTCAAGCGGCCTGCATCAACAGGCTGGCTTCGAGCGCCACGATGGCGACGACGCCGGCGACCTCGGCGCGAATCAGCCGACGTCGCGCCTGCACGTTGTCTTCGTGGGCCAGCAGCCGACGGCGCATCCAGACCCATCCATAGACCGTCGCGCCGTACAGGCACAGCCGCCAGATGAAGAAATACCCTGCGGACGCCGCCAGCCAATGCTCCCAGGCCGCAACACTGCCGACCAGGTAGATGCCGGCGACGTTGGCCCCCACCGCGGCGGCCACGACCAGCACAAGCCACAGTAAGGTTTTCACAGCGCGCCGGCTGAACAGCCAGCGCGGACGCAGCCAACTGGCGTGCATCGGGCTCATGGGTTGCCTCCCGGATTGCCCTTCTGGAGCCGGTCGAGACGGTCGGGGATGGGATCGCCCTCGTAGATGCCGCGCGAGCCTGCCGCACGCGTGCCATGCCGCTGGATGATGGCCATGGGCGAGTTATTCGCCAGTTCGCGCCGTAGCTCCAGTTCGGTCTTGAGGTTGCGGATTTCGCGGTCGAGCGTATCGCTCTCCTTGTTAACGCTCTCCACCGCAAGCTCGTTGGCCGCGACGTTGGGCTCTTTCTTGCCCGTGAGCAGCGTGCGCTGTAGCAGCAGCGCCTTCTCCAGCACTGAGGACAGCGCGACCTCGGACGCCAGGCGCTGTGACAGCAGGTGCTGGTCCGGCTCGTCGCGCAGCGCCTCGATGACGCCGCGGGTGATGGGCAGCGATGCACTGCCAGCTTCGCGCAGGTTCTCGGGCGTCGTGTTCTTCGCCTTGGACACCAGATCCTGGAGCGCCTGCAGCTTGGCGTCGTACTCTTCCTGGATCAGCGGCGTCAGTCCTACGCCGGGCGTCGTCTCGGTTTTGGTGCAGGCATCGCAAGTGCGCTGTTCCTTCTCGCCGAGTACGCGCGTGGCCCACTCGACGGCGGCCTGCGGCGAGGTCCAGGTCTGGCACGAGAGGCTGCTACAACTGGTCGGTGCGATAGACGACGTATCGGTCACGCCGCGGCCGTTGACTAGGTTGTAGCCGGCGCGGGTGACATCGCCGACGACCTTGATCGCGGGCTGACCAGAGCCCCCCGCGTTGCTACCCCCGACCCACGGCACACCGTCATTGCCGCGGCGCGTTTCGGCCTGCTCGATGGCCGAGACCGCATCCGTGCTTGACACCGCATCGCGCAGCGCCAAACCTTCTGCCATCTGGCTCCAGCCGAGCTGGCCGCCCGCTGTGTCGGCCATCTTCTCGGCCATTGCGCGGCACGTCAGCTTGGAACGGTCGAAATCCAGCCGCGCTTGCAGCACGCCATTGGTGAGCAGGTTGTACAAGCCCGGGTCGGCGCGCTGAATGATCAGCGCAGGCAGGGATGCCACGGCGCTGGTGGCGCTCTGGATCACGTTCCCCATGATCTGCTGAAAGCCGTTCGTGATGCCGTTGAGCTGGTTGCGCAGAGTGGTCTGGAGGCTCATGTCGCCGCAGACGAGATTTGAGTTCCAGCCCACGCCCACGCCGATCGATTGCATTCCTGCGGCACGTCCCATGGACACTGCGTTGCCGCCGCCGATGGAGTACATGACGTCATCGCCGATGACGCTGCCGCCCGTCTGGTAGCCCAGTTGGCCCCAGGCCACGCCGCTGGCCAAGGCCAGCGCACCAGCCAGCGCCAGAACGATCTTCGTGCGAAGTACACGGGGGGAGAACGGATTGAATGCAGGACGAAACTTCATGGCACCACCTCAGAGGAAATCGACGCTGCCGAGAAACACTTGGCCCCGGCGTTCGCAGCACGCATACGGCCGCCATAGCGCCCAGGCGTAATCGCCCTGCTGGGCCTGGGTCAGGGAGCCGCTGCGCGGGAAGACCGAGCAGGACGATGACAGGACGGGTGTGAGTTCCTGCCACTTGCCTGTCGAGGCATCGCCCTCCATCAGCGCGCCAGCCGGCCAGTAGCCATCGCGGGAGTTGGCAAGCAACGGCTGATAGACGTGGAGTTGCCCGCGGCGCGTGACGACATCGCCTGCGCGCTGGGCGATCACTGCGCCGGTCTTGTGGTCGTCGGTCTGGTGCAGAAAACCACCGCGGGGATACACGTTGCCCCAGAGGTTCATCGTGGTGCGTGCGCCGACCTCGCGCATGCCAGGAATCAGCGCCTCCGGGTAGGCCATCTCGGGCACGTTGTAGCGCCAGGCCAGCGTGTCCAGGGTGCTGAGCAAGTACGGCATGAACGCCGTGCCCGCACCCTCGCAGAAGTAGCCCGAGGACGACACGAACTGGTTGAACACCTCGGCGCCCGGGTGGCCGATAACGTCCGCATTCTTGAACTTGGCGAGGTTGTTTTCGTGGTCCTCGTTCGTCGTTCCGTCCCCGCCGGCTTGGGCAGATGGGTTGGGCGTGCTCATCGGCCGGACTTCGATCCAGGGGTTTTCGCCGGTGTTGCTGTAGCTGGAGACGACCGCATCGGGGATGTAGTGGCGGACTTTGATGGACGTGCGTACCGTGCAGCCCGTCCAGGTGCAGTAGAGCCAGTAGCAGATCCCGACGACGCGGTATTCGAGGCAGTCTGGCGATGCCACCGAGCCGACAATGGTTGCGGTGTTGAGCGCATAGCTGCCCGTGGCGCTGAGCAGCAGCACGGATGCCACGCCAGCACGCAGGCGGCGCACCAGGTCGAATGGGCGGGTCATGGCTGTGTCCCCCGGTGCTGCTCGATTCGGGCCACGGCACGCGCCACGTCCGGCTCGCCATAGACGACGTAGCGCTGGTCCACCACGACGGCCGGGATGCTGGTGATGCCCAAGCTCCATGCGTCGGTAACGCCCTGATATGCGGAAGCGATGCGGCGCTGGAGGTCGGCGCCGCCGCCGGAGAGCCGGCGCTTGACGATGGCGGCCGCCTGTTCGGGGTCGGCGGGGAGTTCGGCAGAAAGCTCCGCTTCAATCCGATGCGCTTCGTCCAGTTCGATCAGCCGCTCGCCACCCATGGTCTTGACCGGGTGCCGGCTGTCGGTGACGACCAGCACGTCGGCGGCGAAGGTGGCCGGGCAAAAAGCGGCCAAGGCCACCGGCAGCGCAACGGCCAGGCCGAGGGTTCGCCAACCCGGCGCGAACCTGAAAAAAGAAGCTGGCATGCCGCGTGCCCCTGGAAGTTGATCAGGGCCATAGTCAAACGCCGAACCCGATGCGGCGCCCACAAACAATGCGCATCGCGGGCACCCCGCATACCTGCTTGTCTCGCCGCAAAGAAAAAAAGCGGAGGCCGAAGCCCCCGCAGTGATCAATGAAGCGATGCGTTACAGCAGGCCGTGCTCAGCGAAGGAGTACGGATTTCCCAGACCGACGACGATGTGGTCCAGTACCCGAACATCGATGAGCGCCAGCGCCGCCTGCAATCGCTGGGTCAGCGCGTGATCGGCGCTCGACGGCTCAGTGACACCCGAGGGGTGCTGGTGCGCGAAGACCACAGCGGCGGCTTTCAGCTCCAATACACGCTGCACGACGACACGCGGATAGACCGCAGTCGAATTGATCGTGCCCCTGAACAGCGGCTCGTAGGCCAACACTTGGTGCATGCTGTCCAGGAACACGACTGCGAATACCTCGTTGGGCTCAGCAACCAGTTTAAGACGCAGGTAGTCCCGCACGGCAGCCGGTCGGCTGAGGCACGGTCCGACTTTGAAGATCCGTCTCTCCAGCAACGCAATAGCCTGCTGGATGATCCAGTCCTCATGCTGGGCTGCGACGGCGGAAAGCGACTCCACGCAGGAGTCATTGACGACGAAAGACATGCGAACCTCCGAAGGGTGAAATCGGAGGGCGCACGCCCTGGGAGGGCAAGCCCCCCTGGGGATAGGAACAATGGAACAAGGTGCATCCACCACCGCGCAGCGGTGGTTGTTCGCGGCCAGGATGCGGAGCGAACGGGTATCGGTCAGCGCGGGCAACCGCGCCGTAGCCTTGATGACCGAGGACTACCTGGGCATGTCGCCGACAGCGTCGGCAGGCATTTCGGTGATAGGTGTGGCGGCAGCTTCGGAAGCGGACAGCATGTCCATCGCCGACAGCAAGGCATCGCCTTCGATCGGCCCCTGCAGCAGGATGGCCTGGCCCGTCTGGCGATCGAGCAGGCGCAGCGACGGCGTGGCCGTTACACCGCTTTTCGTGGCTTCCGTGGCTTGGGTGCGGATGACCGCATCGGCCCGCTCGCTTGCCATGCACTGCTCGACGGCCGGCGTCGATTCGGGGTAGCGCAGGCCATCGGGCAACCCCTGGCCGTCGCTGCGCGTGTGGGCATAGACCCACTCGACGGCTTGCCAGAAGGCAGCATGGCCGCCGGCTTCGGCGACGCACTCGACCAGACGCGCCTCGGCCGACGCGGCCGGCTCGTGCGCGGCCAGCGGCTGGTGATGCCATTGCAGGGCCACGTCGGCGTTGCTGCCGACCCAGCGCTTGATCTGCGGGAAGTACTCCCGGCAGAACGGACATTCCAGGTCGGCATAGAGCGTCAGCGTGAAACGGCCCTCGGGGTTACCCATCTGCCAGGGCCGGCCGGCCATCTGCGCCGTGCTGACCGGCGTGAGCGATTGCGGTGAGGATTCGCCGGGCGACCGGGACACGAGCCAGATCAGCAGCACCGCGATCAGCGCAACCGCCAAGGCCCAGGGCCAGCGGGGCCGCCAGCGACGACGACGGAACGCCTGCACCTGTATCGGAATGGAAGGACGTTTCTGTTCCATGGCTTTCTCCGGCTTACGACAGTTCCAGGGCCGGCGACTCGATGCCGCGTGCCTGGTCGATCTTCTCGGCCACCTTGAAAGCTGCTTCCAGTTCGGTGCAGCCGTATTGCTGCATGAGCTGGTAGCGCTCGGCCTTCTCTTCGGGTTCGGTTTGCGCGAGCGCGAGGTAGAGACTCGGCGGCACGGCGCGGAAAAGCACTTCCATGCTCTTGGAGAGGATGACGCCCTCGGTGAATTTCCCCGCCTCTTTGCGCGCCGAAAGCATCAGCGCCTTCTGCGCGGGCGAGAGTTCGCGGAACCGGGCGATCTTCTCCACCTCGTCCGGCGGCATCGACAGGCAGATCCACCACTCGATCATGTTGAGCATGGGTTCCGCGGCGCGCGGCAGGTCGTCGATGTTCTGCGTCGCGAGCCAGAACCAGGCCCCCAACTTGCGCCACATCTTCGTGATCTTGACCACGTAGGGCGCGAGCAGCGGGTTCTTCGTGATGATGTGCCCTTCGTCGGTCACGTTGATGATCGGGCGGCCCAGATACTGGTCGCGCTCGGCGATGTTGTTCACCGTGCTGATCAGGCTGATGTAAGCGATGGAGAGCTGGGCGTTGTAGCCCTCACGAGCGTAGGTCGCCAGATCCACCAGCGTGATGTCGGCTTCGGGCCACGGCGTGCCGTCGCGGTCGAACATTTCGCCGTCCGTGCCTTGGCAGAACATGTCCATCGCGTCTGCCATCTCCAGCAGCCGCACGCGGCGCATCTCGGGCAGTGTCGGGTCCTGGCCCCGGGCGCGCAGCGCATTGCGCACGTCGCGCGTGAGGACCGTGCGCTTCTCGGCCACGCAGTGCTCGGCGGCGTCGAGGATGCACTGGCGGATGAGCGAGCGATCGGCCCGCGTCATCCGGGCTTCTTCCTTGTCTTCGCCGCCCGTGATCATCAAACGCGCCGTGATCTCCAGTTCGCCCAGCACGTCACGCTGTTCGTCCGCCTCCATGGCCGAGGCATCCGGTGGTAGGTCTTCATCCAGCGCATCGGCATCGAGCGTCTGCACGTCGCTTGGCGTCTCGATCAGCCGGCGCGCATCGGCGAATGGCGCGAGGCTGATGCCCGAGCCAGGTGACAGCTTGACCCGGTTTACGGTGAGGCCCAGGCGCTTGGCGAAATCGCTAAACAGGCCGAAGCTGTTGCCGGCTTCCACGATGAAGAGGCGCGGCCGGTAGATGGCCGTGACCTGGTTCAAGAGGTTGTTGAGTGTGGCGCTCTTACCGGAGCCGGTGGGACCGAACAGGAACAGATGCGCGTTCATCTGCCGGTCCAGGCGGTTGAGCGGGTCGAAGGTGATCGGCCCACCACCGCGGTTGAACATCGTGATGCCGGGGTGCCCCGTACCCTGGGCGCGGCCCCACACCGGCGACAGGTTCGCCGCGTGCTGGGCGAACATCAGTTGGGTGTACCACTTGCGCCGATCCTGGCCGGGGTTGTAGCAGCACGGTAGCCAGCGCAAGTAGCTGTTGAGCGGCGCCACCTCGTCGTCCTCGCGCACCGGCTGCAAGCCGGCATTGAGCATGACGTTCGCCAAGTCCAGCCCGCGCCGGTCCAGTTCCGCCTCGTCGCGCCCGCGCAGGTAGAACGCCAGAGTTCCCCGGTAGAGCTTATGCGCGCTGCCGATCAGCGAGCGGGCCTCCTGCACGTCCTTGAGCGTCTGCTCCGACGCTAGCGTCTCTCCCACGGCCTTCTTTGCCAGGTGGTTGAGGTCCGCTTCCAGGACATCCTGCGGTGTGGCAATCATCGTGAGACACATCAGCGTGTCTTCCGGCATCTGGTCGAACAGGGTGTTGATCGCATCGCCCTTGCGGGTTTCGCCGGTCAAGTGCCCCGTGCCGGGCGGCATGCGCAGGCGGTCGGTGATCAGCACGCGATGCGGCATGCCGTCGAAGTGCCAGGTGCCGTGCGCCACGTCGGATCGCGGCTGGCCGAAGAACAGCCGCTGGCTGAAATCACGCCCGCTCGCAAGCTCGATCTCGCCTTCCTCGGTCTCGTCAGGGTAGCGCGCGAGCGCGTAGAACCGCTCGCGGTCTTCCACGCCCGGCCCCAGCAGAGTTGGGCGCGGGTTGAACCAGCGCAAAAGCCAATCGTGAACCCCGGCCGCATCCATGCGCCGAGCCTGGATGCCAGCGTTCGCCAGCCCGCCGCACAGGCGGTCGCAGACGATATTGAGCATTTGTTCTGGCGTCTGGCCGCGGCGGCTCGCGTGTCCGGTGGCCCGGCGATAGACGACCATGCGCACGCGCCGCGTCTGACCCCGCCAGCGCAGCCGCGTGACCACCGTGTCCTCGAACAGCCCGCCCGGCTTGGCCACCGCCCGCAGGTGGTGGCCGAAGAAGCGCAAATAGAACTCCGTGAACGCCGTGCCGCGGGCGCGCGGCTGCACGTAGTCGCGCAGGGTCTGCATGTACTGGTCGAAGCTGGGCTCGTCCTGCGCGTAGAGCTGAAGCACCCAGGGGTTCTCGTCCAGTTCGTCGAACGAGTCTTGCAGCGCGTTTTCGAGCGCATCTCGGGCATGCGCGAGCCAGCCGGGTTCCCGACCTTCGGTGCCCAGCGGCACCAGCTCGTAGAAGGCGGCCACCGATTGCCCGTCCTCCAGCAGCATGGACTTCGATTGGGGCAGAAACTCCACCCAAGGCAGCAGTTCCGTGAAGGACGGCGCGACGTCGTACAGCGCCTGCTCGTCTGCTACGGTCGCCGGCCTGCGGTCCTGGACCGCCGCGCCGGGTTCAGGGATGCCGGCCTGTCGCAAGGTCTCGACGTGGCGCTGCCAGCCGTCCGGCTGCTCGTCCTCGCCAGCGCCGGATGCGGCCAGCTTCGGCCAGGGGAGTTTCCAGCGCATCAGTAGTCCTCCACGCGCTCGCCCGGCATGGCGTACTGCACGCGCTGGTAGAGGGGGAAGACCGTCGTGTAGCCCGGAACCGGCACGGGGTCCGTGCCCGCCAGATGCGGATACACGTACATCACCAGGTCGGGATTGGGCAGACGCTGGAACTGGCGATAGACCTCGTTGCGCGCGGTCCGCGTGTAGCGCATCTGCTCGGCGGGCGCGGCCTGCACGTCGGCGTCGGTCAGCGGCCGGCGCAGGCTCTGGCGTGCATCGAGCAATTGCCTGCGCGCCACTTGGCCGGCGCCACCGCCGCCGTCGCCGGCGTTGGTCTGCCAGATGTCCATCATCGTGCTGTCGCCGTGCGGCAGCAGCTTTTCCTTACTGGTGGCGCAGCCGCCGAGCACCGCGACGGCAAGAGCCAGCGCCAGGCCCTTATTCAAGTTCGAGAGCATGGCTTTCTCCTGCGCGGTGATCGACCTTGCGGCCTTCGGGATCGAAATCGATGGCGAGCGGCTTTTCGAGATGGACGGCGACCTTCGCGCCGGGTTGGACATAGACGGCGGCGAAGGCCTGGCCGTACAACTTGTTCACCCAATCGGCCATGTCCCGCACGCCACCGGCCAGGATGCGACCTACGGCTTCGTTGCTGGAAATGCCGACGCTGCCGATGGAACCGTCTGCGCCCACGTAGGACATCTGGCCGCTGTCGCTGTCGATAAGCGAGGCCACGCCCGCACCAGCCGCGGTGATGAGCGCCTGCGAACCGAGGTATTGCTGGGCGTTGCTGCGCCGCTCTCCACTGACGCAAGGAATGCCATACGGGTCGCTGATCCAGCCCAATCCGTCGCGCTGCTGATTGTTCTGCTGGTTGCCGTCGCGGTCTTCGGGAATCGTCCGAATGGTTCCGTCATGGAACACAAAGGTGATGCTGCGCACCTGGCCGCGCACACAAGAGAGTGTCCAGTCGCCCGAGGCAGTGCCGGAAAACACGGCGCCGGCCACATCGGGAATGTCGATGCCGTTTGCCGTGAGGTTGTCGGGGCCGACCAGGACTTTGAACGGATACGGATCGTTGACCGTGCCGTCAATCGGCACGCGGCCGATCAGCGCCGTCATAGCCACCGACCCCATCAGCGTCGAGTTGGTAGGCACCGTATAGACCGGCTTGGCGCTCTTGACGCCTGCGGCGCGGGCGCCCGCGTTCGCCACGGTTTTCGCCGTGGTTTCCAGCGTGCTCTGCGCAGGGCCGAAGCTCGTCGGAAAGCTCGTGCCGCCACCCGTGGCACGACTGCCGTTACGCCCATCAACGGGCTTAGCGTCGTTCGGCTCGACCCAGCGCACGCCGCCTTCCATGCCTGCCTCGTCGCCGTCACGCAGTCCCAGGCCCACGGGTAGATCGGCGTGGCCGCCGCCACGCCCGCCGATGCTTTCCAAGCGCCGCTGTAGGTCGGCGAGCAGCCCCTCGGTCTGCTGGCGCTCGCTGGCCGCCTGCTGCTGGTCGCGGCGCAGGTTGGAGCGCTCGGATTCGAGGGCCGAATTGATGCGCTGGTCGATCGAGTTCTCGCGTTGGCGCAGGCGCTGGTTCTCCTCGCGCTGGGACTTGTTGTCGGACAGGGCCGTCTGAAGCTCGGTGCGCAACTGCTTCACCTGCGCCACGAGCGTCGCTACGGTATCGCGGGGGGTATCGCCCTCGATGCCCAGCGCCTTCATTTCCTCCGGCGTGAGCTTGGCGCCGGCATCCGCGGCGGGAGGCGCGGACGAGCTTCCACCCGAAAACATCCGGATGGCGACGAACAGCACCAGCAGGGCCACGGGGATCATCAACCACTTCAGGAGTCCGTTACTGCGCATGGCGGGACTCCTTGCTGGCGGTGGTGGCCTCGGCTTCGGGTTGCGGCAAATGCGCGGCTGGGTCGAAGCGGTTGATCGCCGGCAGCAGCGACTGGGCAAGGCCGTGCCCGCGCGTCACCAGGTACAGCACGGTCGTGTCCTCGGGCGTTCCGCGCGGGCCGAGTGCTTCGTGCTGGAAGGTGGCGGTGAGGAAGTCGCCTTGCAGCACGCGGGGGTCGAGAGTGATCCAGCCGCCGCTGCTATTGGTCAGGCGCACGGCCGTGACCCACTGGTCTTCCAGACGCCACGACGCGAGCGCGACCGCGCGCACCGGCAGCGTCGGCATCAGCGTGCCGAGGTCGAAGTCGCGGCGCAGGTTCACCCGCATGACGCCCGGTAGCGGCTCCACAGTGCGCAGCGGTGCGTAGAGGTTTTGCGCGGCATAGCGCGTCAGCACGACCGGAACCGGGGTTTCGCGGCGCGTTGCCCGCGTGCCTGTCGGGTCCTGGGCGCGTGCCGGGGCATCGTCGGCATCGCCGGGCTGATCGCCATAGCGTGCCGGGGTGCTGTTGCCCTCGACGATGCGCACCGGCTCCAGCTCGGCTTCCCCGTCCTTGGGCGGCTCGGCCGCAATGTCCAGCAGGATCAGCGCGCCCGTGTCGGCGTCCTGCAATTGCAGCCGTGTGGGCTCGATCGGCTCGCTGGCGCGCAGGTACACCGCGCCGCCCGCGCTCTGCACCCGTAGGCGTTCGCTGACGCCAGCGGGCACGCCGACGCGGACGTTCTTGTCGATGAACACGACGCGCTCCTGGCCGACCTTCAAGGGCACCGCCAGCGGCATGCGTTCCCAGCGCAGGATTTCCACCGCCTGGGCAGCGGAGGACATGACCACTGCGGCGGCCACGGCCAACAGCCCCGGCAGCTTGAATACAGGGTGCTTCATGGGGTGCTTCCTCCTTGGGGCGCTTGTGGAGACAGGCCGCTTGGCGCCGGGCGCGTTGGCTCCGGCGTACTGATGCGCTGGGGCGTCCCGTCGTAGCAGTCGAGCGCCAGGCCGAACGGGTTGCGCGTCGGATCGACGTCCACCCGCGTGACCTTCACGGGGTAGCGCACGAGGGCCCGCTTGACCTGCTCGGCGCCGTAGTACTCGTCGGCGGTGATGTCCAGCGTCACCACCCAGTCGCGGTCGGACACCACGCGCACGCGCGCCGTGGGGTCGTCGCCATAGCCGCGACCGGGGATTTCGTAGATGCCGCGCACGCGCTGGCGCAGCTCGCCCGTGGAGCGGCGGTAGTCGTAGTCCGCCCGCAGGTAGGCCTGGCACGACGGCGTGAGGTACGGCGAGAGCGTGTGGAGATTGCGTGCGTAGTCCTCTTCACCATTCGTCGGCCAGCGGTTGAGGGTCTGAAACACGTAGAACGTGAACGCATAGACCGATTCGGGCGGCACTTCCCACCACTTGCGGGTACTGCCGGAGCGCAGATCAGGAGGGACGTGGATGGTCAAGTCGCGCGGAGCGCTCCACCAGCCGCTGCCCATGACCAGGGCGACGATGACCAGCGCGCCAGCACCCAGGCGGAGCGTCTTGATGTGCGCCTGCAGATGGGTGATCTCGTTCTTGAAACGGCTCATCGTGACCCCCTTGCTGCAGACCTTCGGGTGGTCCAGAAGCCGGAGCGTGAGATCAGTACATGGCCGCCCACCCAGCCTGCCACCAGCGGGTGGCGCGTGGCGATGCGCCACTGGAGTTGCCGATACAGCCAGGTGTCGGGACGCCCACGCTTGAGGCGACGCAGGATGCCGCCCCCGATGAACACGCCGAAGGCCACGCCCAGCACGACGAACGTGGGTGCAAGCGCGATCGTGCGGAACACCCAGGACAGCGGCGCACCGACCAGCAGGCCGGCGGCGCCGGACAGGCCGCAGCAGATCCACAGCTCGTCGGCGGTGAGGCCGCGCACAACAACGGGATGGCGGTTGAGCCGGTGCGGAAGGAACGTGACCGTCCCGTCAGCACGGACGTGCTGCTGCTCGGACATACCAGCCTCGCCTTACAGGATGCCGGTGGCTTCGGTGAGCAGCCAGATGCCGATCACGAGCAGCACTGCGCCGATGGCGACCGTGAGGCCGAATTGGCCCCAGGTTTTGCGGCCAGTGTGGATTTCCGCGTAGGTCCCGTAGGCGTGGTAGCAGACGCCAATAAACATCGACGCCACAACCAGCAATGCCACGAGCATGATGATGTCGTAGCCGTAGTTGCGGATCGTCTCCATGATGCCGTTGCCGGTGCCACGGGTCGGGTTCTCCAACTGCGGCAAACCCTGCGCGAACGACAGCGCGGGCAGCGCGGCGATGCCCAGGGCCACGGCGGCGCGCTGGGCGAGACGGGAATTGAGGATGCGGTTTTGCATGGTCATGCCTTTCAGGTCAAGAGAGGAGGAAGAAACTCAGGACGAGGTACATCGCGACGAAGCGGATGCAGACGCCGAGGAACTGGCGCTGGTTGAGGCGGCTCTCGGACCACCCCACGTAGGCCGTTCGGATGGCCCAGACGCCCCAGACGAGCAGGACCGCGAACACGACGCCGACCAGGACGGTCGCCACCGCTGAAGGCGCGATGCCGCTGTTGGCCTGAAATGCCGAGACCTGGGCGCCGTTCATGGCTTGTTCTCCACAGTCGTCGGCAGCGATCCCTCGACGGCCCGCTCGGTGCGGTAGCCGCCGGCCAGTTCGGAGGTGTCGCGCGGCTGGGCACGCGACGGGGTAAGGTGGGCCTGGATGCCAGCGCGCATACGCGCTAGATCAGCCATCAGCCGCGGGTAATCGAAGTGATAGCGTTCGCCCGGCTGGATGGAGGCATGCGCGGCGCTGTCGGCGACGGTGCGCTCCAGCGCGTCGAGCTGGCGCAGCGCGGCGACCAACTCCTGGCGCTGCGCCGGGGACTCGGCCAACGCCATCGGGGACTGGCCCAGCAGGAGGGCCATCACGAGAAAAGTGGGCACGCCGCGATGCGCGGCGCGCAGCCAGGTTAAAGCCACCATCGCGCCATTCCTGTGTGATCAGCAATGGCTTGATCGTGGAGATCAGCGCTGCTTTAGGCTGCAAACAATAGGAATCCGCAGATGACCGGATTCATGGGCTTTCGACACGGATTCGAGGCCCGGAAAGTGCCTATCGGCGCCGTGCTGAACTCCGGGCAGACCGATGGCGAAGATTGGGGAGAGAAATGGAGTTGGGGTACTCTTTCAGCATGGCTATTCCCCGTCCTCCACGCCTCATGCACTACAAGCTCGATGGCCGTCGCTCCGTGCCGTGAGACAGTCTCGTTGAGTGGTCTATGTGGATGGCGGAAGGCGACAGGCGTGTGGCGGAAACATGGATAGATGACGTCCGTATCTCCACGGTTTTTCTCGGCCTGGACCACAACCACGCGCTAGGCGGCGATCCCCTCTTGTTCGAGACGATGGTCTTCGTGGACGGCGAGACGCACGAGATGCGCAGGTACTTCATCTGGGAGGAAGCCGAGGCCGGCCACGCCGAGATGACCGAACTGATCAGGGCCGAAATGGAGGCGGCACAGGTTCGTGCTGCAAAGGCCTGGGAACAGGTGTACGCACGGTTGAAGGTCTGAGCATCGACTACTTCCTGCGCTGCCGGTGGCGAGCACTCACAGGTACTTCTTGAAGCTCCCCGCAGTCAGAGACACCGCCAGTCCCAGCAAGGCGGCGCTCGGCAAGAGGATCAGTAATGGGTGTACCGAGATCGGCAAGGCCAGGTACGTGACCCAGGGCAGAACGGCTATGGGCATCAGGCTGGCTTTCGCACGGTGGTAGATGAAACCCGATTCGCGGCCCGCGCCGAACCGGCGCACGTCCCTGCGCACCAAGCCGTCGATCAGGCCGACGAACGCCGCAGTGGAGATCAGCGGCAACGTGAGCACCAGGACCAGCAGGCGCACAAGGAAGGTCAGCGTCGTGAAGGCCGCGGCGATCAGGTAGCTCTCGGTCCAGACATAGACCTGACTGATGTAATAGCGGAAGTTGCGCGTCTGCCCGTGGCTGGGCGCACGGGCACGCTCGGCGGTCTGGCTCATGCGTTCCAGCAGTCCCGAGCGCACGAATACCCATTCGTAGCCGGTGTCCACCAGCTCATGCGCCGTGCGCCCTGGCTCCCGCACGACGACGCTGCGCGTGAAGTGGTTGGACAGGTGCCCCAGCTCGTACTGCAACATCTGCTGGGAGTGACGCCAGCCCTGGTCCTTCCAGAACAGGTGCATGCCGACGCATTCCACGACGATGGAGAACAGCAGCGAGCCGATCAGCACCCCGAGCAGCCGGAACGGCAAGGTGATGGTGCCGACGATCAGGCCTTGGCGCTGGTTCTGCTCCCGCTGCGCGGTCGAGGCGGCATCCTTCATGGCGAGGCCTCGTTGCCGGCGCTGTCGTCGGTGGCCACAAGGCCAGGTTCGACCGCAGCAGCATCATCCAGAAGGTCGTCGGGCAAGGCCCCGTCCTGCAGCGCCGGGGAGCTGGTGAACTCCCACCACTGCGTGGCCTCGCTGTAGCTCTGGCGCATGTAGCCCGCGAGTTGTTGCAGATCCTGTGGCATGACCTCATCGGGGTCCGGTGCCGGCAGCGGCATGCGAACCTTCCAAAGTTGGCCACCCTGCAACAATGCAAAACACTGGCCCTTGGGCAAGCCGACGATGTGCGACGGCTCGATCATCGGCACGCTGGACATGCTGATGCGGTCCTGAGTGTTGGACGTGAAATCCGTCGCCCCGCGAATGTCCGAGCTGTCGGTCGCGCCGCTGACGATGGTGGTCGTATAGACCTCGACCTTCGGTAGTTGCCGGGTCAGCAGTTCAGCGGTCGCGGTCTCGCGCACGCGCAGCATGAACAGGTTGTTGAAGTTGCCGATGACCTGACCGGCCTTGGCGCGGTTGCCAATGCGGGCCTCAATGTCCGAGAGGGTCTGCGTGTACGCGGTGACTTGCAGCCCGGCGCCACCACCTTTGTTGATCAGCGGAATGAACTCGTCGCCCATCAACTCGTTGAACTCATCGGCATGGACGTTGATCGGCACGCGCGCGCCGGCCGAAGCGCCCGGCAGGCCATCGTCGATCCCGTGCTTGTAGATATGGCCTGCGACCGAGACGAGATCGCTGAACATCGAGTTGCCGACCGCTGCGGCGACCTCGGCATCGGACAGCGCGTCCAGGCCCACATAGACGATGGCCCGCTTCCTAATGACCTGCATCCAATCGAAGATCGGGCGCGGGTCGGCCAGGTCGGAATAGTTCGGGGCCAGGAGCTGCGCGATCTTGCCGCTCGTGAGTTTTTCCAGCAGAGGCAAGAGGCTGGCGACGATCTTGTCGAAATACGTCTTGTCGTACCGCACGGCAGAGCGCAAACCGTCCAGCACAGGGTCGTAGTTGCGGGCTTGGGACAGGTACTGCTCCAGCGCCACCACGCGCTTCTCGCGCCCGATCATGTTGCGCGGGATGTTCTTCTCGTTGAGCTTGGCCTCGATCTGGACGATCACCTCCCAGGCTTTCGGCTCCGTCTTGGCGAAGTAGTGCTGGGCGTACTCGATGAACAGCGCGTCGATGTTGATGACATGCCGCTGGATCAGCATGTAGTCCGGACGCTGCCCCAGTTCCACCAAGGCGCGGGCGATGATGTTGACGAAGCGCCAGGCAAATTCCCTGAAAGCCGCCGAGTTGCCTTCTCCGGAGAGTTGCCCTGCAATGCGGGTCGCCACCTCGCTGATACGTCCAAAGCGCCCCACGGCGTTGTAGCGGGCGGAAATGTCCGGCCAGCCCAAATGGAAGACATAGAACTCGCCCTCGCGGCCCGCGCGTTGCGCCTCGACGTACATCCGCTTCAGCAGATCGGCATCCCCTTTGGGGTCGATGACGATCACGACCTCGTGCTCTCCCGCCGCGTTCTTTCGCCGGATGTCCTGGGTCACGAACAGTTCGGCCAGCCGCGTCTTGCCCACGCGGGTTGTCCCCAAGACCAATGAGTGCCCGACGCGCTCGCCGAGCGGCAGGCTGACGTCCACCTCCTCGGGTTCGATGCCGTGCAGCCGAGGCAGTCCGCCCACGGGCGGCAGCGGGCGCACTGGGTTGAAAGGCACGTCCCAGCCGGTGAGTTTCGGCAGCCGGGAAAGCGGGAACCGCGCGAACTCCAGCCGTTCCTCCAGGCGCCGCGTCAGTCGGTAGGCCGGCGTCGGCTCGACGTAGCGCCGAAACTCCGGCCGGTATGTCTGCATGAGCCTATGGGTGTGTTTCTGCTCCCACAAAAAGCCGCGCCCCACAAACAGACGTTGCTGGCTGACCGGCACGTCCTTGCTGGTCATCACGTAGCGCGGCAGGCGGCGGATGTTGCGCCGGTAGCGCAGGATGACGCGGGCATCGCGGTAGCGGATCGCGCCATAGGCCCCGAACGCCAACGCGCTGCCGACACCCATGGCGGGGCTCAGCGCGAGCGACCACGGGGCCACCAGGGACAGAAACGCGGCGCCCGCACACGCCGCGACGGTATATAGCTCCACCGCTGGGCGAAGCAGCACCTCGACCGGCTGTTTCCCCGACATGGCTTCATTGCTCGATGCCGGTGGCCGTGATCAGCGCCGGGTAGTGCCGCAGGCCCAAGCGCTCGGCCAAGTCGTCACCGGACACGGGCGCGAGGGGGACGCCGGGTGCCAGTGCGCGCAGCCGCTCCAGGCCCTGGACGGTCTCGACGTTGACCACCAGACCGACCGCGCCGCGCTCGCGCAATGAGGCTGCATGGCGGCGCAACCAGGCCTGGGAAGCCTCGTCGTCGCCCACGACCACAAAGGGACGCAGGCCCGGCGCCTCGATCACCCGCCGCGCGACGGTGCCGGACGTGAGCTTGGCGCTACGCACCGGCAGCATCGCGGCCTCGTCCGCCGGTGTGGCAGGGATCTGAGGCGCCGGGACGGGCGACCGGGTCGGAGCGTTGGCGCGCGGCTGAAGGTTCAGGGCTTCGTAGTACGGCAGCGCCGACGTGCCGCCACGGTCTTCGACCACGATCAGCGGCTCGCCGGCACGCGAGGCCAGCGGCAGACCAGCCAGCAGCACGAGCAGGCCTTTCGCCGCGAGATGGGCCAGATGGGATTTCGTCATGGGGAGGTCTCCTGGCGCGCGGCGAGGACCGCGGCGGTTGGGCGCGTGCCCTGCACGCGGGCGAGGTGGCGGGACACGCTCCGGCGATAGCGGGCAGCGGGCTCACCGCCCGCCGGACGGTGGTAGCGGCCGATCGCCAGCAACCAGTCCTCACCGGCGGTGTGCTGCTCCTTCAGAATCTCGGCAGCGATGGCGAGGTTGCGGTACGGGTCGAGCAAGTCGCACGCGCTGGCGTAACGCTGCTGTTGGTAGCCGAGGTTGATCTGGCCCAGGCCCACGTCGATGCGCGTGTGCGGCGTGGAGCGCATCGCCTGCTGCAAACCGGCGCAGGCGTCGGCGCGGGTCGCGTAGCGGCGCGACTGGCCGGCGACGTTGAGGGACCAAGGCCACGGGACGATGCGTCCGTTACGCCGGATGCCGCTCTCCTGCAAGGCCACGGCGTAGAGCACCGCCGAGGGAATGCCCGCGCGCTGGGCGGCAAGCTGGTAGGCCGGTGGTGGAATTTCCTGGGCCTGGGCGGCGCAGACGCAGAGGCCAGCAGCGAGCACCAGTGCGCGCAACGGCGCCGTCAGGGTTGGCGCTGCCATTGGCCGTTCACCTCGCGCACGACCGCTGGGAGATCGCCGGGCAGGCCCAGCGACAGCCAGCGGCCGCCGTCATGGTTGAGCGTGATGCTGCCGCTGCGCACCCGTGCCGGGTCGATCTGCGCGCGCTTGGCCCAGTCGCGGATGCGCGCGTCGTCCTGGCGGCTGCCGACCATGTACAGGTCGAACTCAGTACCCGAGGATTGCAGGCGCTGCACGAGTTGCCCGCAGGCCACGCAGCCGTCCTTGACGAACACCGCCATACGGCCGCTGCTGCGCACTGCGCCGGGCTTGTCGTCAGGCAGGTTCACCCGTTGCATGCCGGGGTTCAGGCGCTGCCAGGCATCGTCGTAGGCGCGCTGGTAGGCGAGCAATTTCTCGACGCGGCGTGCTTCGACCTGCACCTGCAGTTCTGCGTAGCGCCGCCGTTCTTCATCGGTGCGGGCCTCGATGCCCAGCGCGGACAGCGGGTCCAGGTTGGGCGAGTAGATGCCCAATGGCCCGTCCATCAGCTCACGATAGCGCGCCCATTCCTGCGGTTGCAGGCCCCACTCACTTGCTACCTGGTCGTTCGGGGTTCGGGCGACCAGCGGACGCTCCTGGCTCTGCGCATTGCGGGCCGGGGCGGCGGACGGCTGCTGCGCCCAGGCGGGCAACTGGGTGGATGCCAACAGGAACGCGGAAAGGACGATCGACGGCTTCATGCGGTGTGCTCCGGTCAGGGAATCGCCACGCGACGGGTCTGGTCGCCGGCCTGGAACACGGCGGTGTTTCCCTCGACCGCCTGCAAGCGCCACGGGCCGAGCGCATCACCTGGCAGCAGCACCTGAAGCTGGTCGGGCGTGAAGTCCGCGCTGCTCGGCGCGACGGATACGCTGCGCTGGCCAGCGCGCAATTCGGCGCCGACGACGCGGAACGGCATCGGCGGCGGTTCGGGCTTGGCGGCGGCCTTGCCCGATGCGCGCGGTCGTGCGGGTGCTGCGGCGCGCGGAGCGGGCGCAGCGGTCTGGCGCGCCTTGATCTGCTCAACTTCCACGCGCAGCGCCTGAAGGTCGTCGGCAGCGGCATAGCTGCTGAGCGTTTTCTCAACCTGGGCAGCGCGTGCTTCCAGGATTTGTCGGGTGTCTTTGAGGTCTGCCGCCGTTGCGACGGCCGGACGCTGCTGGATGGCCTCGATGGTCTCGGCCAGGCCCGCCGCCTGCGCTTCCAGGCGTTGCAGGCGGGAAGCGAGCTGTTCCTGGTCGGCCTGGTCGTTCATGGTCTGGTAGCCCAAGGCTACGAAGACGCTGAGGCCGATCAGCCAGAGCCACATAAGGCTCTGCACAACCACCGCAGCGGCCGGGCGCCGGGCAGACTGCGGGGCGGTCATGGCTGGCCTCCCGAAACAGAAGGCTCCAGCGGGAACGTCTGCACCGCCTCGGCGGCGGGTGACTCGGATGCGGGTTCGATGGCCGCGCTGTCGGCAGGCCGTTCGAAGCAAATCTGCCGTGCGCGATCATCCACGTGCAGTTCCCAGGCGGGGCCAGCCAGTGTGAGCAGCGCATCGCGCAAGGTCATGGGGCCGAGGTGCAAGTGCGCCGCCGGCAGCGGCAGCGCGTACAGCTCGATCACCGCGTGCGCCGTCTGGCATAGGCTGTAACCGCTGCGCTTGAGCACATGCCGCAGCCCATCGCCGACGGTGGCACGGGCATCTTCGGGCATGGACACGTCGATGGTCTGCAACAGCAGGTCCCGCTGCGCCGCCGTGGGTGCCAGCTCGACCAGCGTGTAGCGACCGTAGCGCACGACGGGGATGTACTCGGGCGCCTCGGATTCCGGCGCGGCCAAGACTTCCTCGAAGGCATCGGGCGCGGGCGGCGCAGTCGTCGTCGCGCAGCCACCAGCCAGCACCGACCAGAGCAGGCCGAGGACTCCCGCCAGCAGGCGGCGTTCGGGATGGTGAAACCAAGGTGGAGAGGGGCACATAAGCTCGGCGTCCTGAAACATCGAGCCCTCACCATCGCCGCTCGGGCCACGAGCGGCAGCAAACAATGCGAACCAGGCAGCGCCCGATTTACCGACAGCCTCCCTCCAAAGAAAAAGGCCCCCGAAGGGGCCAGTGAAAACGCACATCGAGCGCGCTGAATCAATCCCGAGCCAGCTTCAGACCGGGATCGACCTGTGCCAGTTGGGTGTGCGACCAGCAGCGCACGAACTGGCCGTTCTCGCCGAGCGGCCGGTTCGCAACCGCCACCGAATACTCTTCGGCGTCGCTCGTGTCGTAGCAGATGACCTTGATCTCGCCGCTGTCGCAGCGGATGGAGTGGATCTGGCCGTCGGTCATATCGACCACGACGACCTGCGGGACAAGGCCCAGTTCACGAGCCGCTGACAGGATGAGGCCATATTCGGCAGCGTCGAAGCAGACAAACGGCCCTTCATAACGGGCTTCTTCGGCCAAATCTTTGGCTTTGGCGTAGTGGATACCCAGGTCGTATTCCTCCTGAGTGATCCTGACTTTGAAGACCGGCACGTCGGGGCTACCGGAGGCATTGGTGCAGGCGACCGCGACTTGCATCTCAATCTCGCTGCCGTCGGCAGTTTCGGTCGAGAGAATGAGGGCTTGGCCCGAGGGGGCTTTGTCAGCCATCCCCATGCGCTCGCGCATTTCATCGGCGAATGCCTGGGGGGCCATCAGGCCATAGCGCGCCAGGCGCACAGGAATGTCCTCTGCGCCAAGGTTGCCGTCCTCGATGCGCTGTTGCATGAAGGTGGCGATCTCGGCTTCCAGGGCTTCGCGGTCAGCCGCCGAGGACACCCTAGACACATCGAGCGACCAGGTATCTACTTCCGCGGCGGTCTCGCCAGTCAGCAGACCCTCGCCGATGGCGTGTTCGCACATGCGTTGTAGCCGTGCCAGCATTTCCAGCGCGGCCTCGCCGTTGAGCAGATAGGTCACGTCTAGCGTCAGGCGAGCATTGACGGTTTCGGGCCTGGCTTGGATATGGGTGTTCATGAAACTCTCCTTGGGATAGGAAAAGCGCAGCCACGTCCACGGAGACCGTGGGCGTGGCTGCAAGTTGGGAATAACAAGAAACCGGCGGCGCTAGGCCGGCGTTGGCGTGGGGATCAGGCGGCGACTAGTTGCCGGGCCAGTGCGACCTCGACGGAATCACCGTCTTGGTTGAGCACATCCAGCCCGGATTCGGGCACGTCGCCCGAGGTGGACTGCGAGACCATGATCTTCTTGGCCATCAGTTCAAGGCAGGTCATCTGCGAGGAACCGGCGTAGCCGAGGTAGATCACGCGCACGTGCAGTTTCTGCCCGATGCGCCATGAGCGGCGTGCCGCCTGCTGGAGCGAATACACGTTGTAGCCCGACTGCATGAACACGATCGTCGGAAACTCCAACAGGTCCAGTCCCGTTTTCACAAGCTCGGGGTTGGTGATGAGCACGTCGATGCCACGGTCCAACTGCTCGGCGATCCAGTCCTCGCGGCGGCTGGCGTCCACGCTCGCGCGTAGCACCGCGACCTTGAAGCCTTCCTGCTCCAGCAGCATCTTCAGACGCGACGTGGTGTCGCGTGTGCCGGTATAGACCGTGTAGGCCAGGACCTTCCGGCCCTGCGCCTTCTCTTCCTTGCAGATGTCGATCAGCTCGCGCTCTTTCGGCGTCACCTCGAACTCGTTGAACTGAGCCGGGACGAACGCCAAGGTGTTGCGCGTGCGCGGATGCACCACGGTCTCCGACCTGAAGCAGCAATCCGGCCAGGCCAGCAGCACGTTGAGCACCACACCCAGCAGCGTCGTGTCGCGTCGCGCCAGAGCCTGTTTCAGCTCCGCGGTCAGCCGACCCGCCAGGTCACGGTAGGCCGCGGCTTGCGCCACGTCCATCTGGACTTCACGAAACTCCTCGTCATACGGCGGCAGGACGTTGCCACCGATGTCCTTGAGCTTGAGGAAAATCGTGAACGGCAGGATGCACCGCAAGACCCCTTTCGGCCCGAAGCCGGGAGCCTTGACCGTGCGCACCGATACCTTGGTGCCCCTGGCCGTCTTGTGCGCCGTGCCGGCGCTTTCGGAGTAAATGTCCTTGAGGACCCCGTGGTCCCTCATGAACGCCATCGCGGCCGAGGTCATGCTCCCGCTCGTGGTCGGGCGGTAGCCGTCTTCGATCATCCGCCCAGGCAAGGCGCGGAACAGCAGATAGAAAAGATCGTCCCCGTATCCGCCCATCAGCGTGCCGGTCAGCAGCAAGGTCTTGCGAGCCTTCGCCGCCAGCACGCCCATGGCCTGGCCTTGGGCGCTACCGCCGTTCTTGTACTCGTGCGCCTCGTCGGCGATGAGCAGGTCGAACGTGCCTTGTGGCAGGTAGCGCTTGATGAACTCGGACGGCTGGTAGCCACCCTCACCGAATCCAAACTCCATGTTGGCCATCGCACGTTCCATGCGCGTGGCCTGACGATCGGAAAAAACCAGCTCGCCGTTGCCATCCATGAGGTTGATGAACTCGTGGATGTTGTCGCCCAGCATCGACGCCAGGAACCCGTCGCCGAACTTCTGCATCAGCTTCTGCGCGGTGACTTCCCCGATGGTCGGGATGCGCTTGAGGGCTTTCAGCACTGCCGAGGACTGGTCGCTGCCGGACAGGCTGCGCGGGCGGATCAGCGTCCACAGGGGCGCGGCGCAATGGCTGCACTTCCTGCGGTATTCCTCGGCTTGGAGCGCGACCGGGTTGACCGGCTCGCCGTCGAGGTCGGTGATGACCGTACCGCAGTCAGGGCACGCTGCCACGTCGCCATGGCGAGTGCGCCGCGTGGTGAAGACAGGCTTCCAGTGGAATCCCATCCGCATCCTGACGCGCCCCAGGACAAAGAACTCCTGGCCCGTGGGCTGCACACCCATCTGCTCGCGCAGCTTGATGAGCTTGACCAGCGTGTCCGGGCCGTTGAGCACCCAGACCTTGGCGCCTGCCACCGTCTCTTGGATCTCGCGCCGCCACTTGTAAACCAAATGAGGTGGCGAAAGAACTAAGGTTCGGCGGTAGCCTTCGGCGTTGAGGACGGCGGCCGTGGCGATGCCGACGGTCGTCTTGCCGCAGCCCATTTCGCCATTGACGATCGCGGCGCGCTCGCCACGGTCGATCAGCAGCTCGGCGGCGGCATGGACGACTTCGGCCTGGGCCTGGAACAGCTTGCGCTTGAGGCTGGCGACGATGAGTTGCCGGTGCGCCTGCGGCTCGCCGGAATAGACCGGCGGGTTGGCGCTGTTGAGGGCGTCGAGCAGTTCGTCGCCGAACTCACCGACGAAATCCTGAAGGCTCAGCGTCAGTGGGGAAGATTCCGCGTCGAGCAGTTCGCCCTGTACGGACGTGGCTTCGGCGGTGGTGGTTTCGAGATCGAGGGACATGGTGATGCTCCAAAGAAAATGGGGCATGCATCACCCCCGACGGGGCGATGGCATGCCCCGTGGTGGGAAAAAAGACGGCGAACCGTCGGTGAAAAGCGATCAGCGGATGGTCAACACCTCGCCCCGCGTAGCGGAGCTAGGCGTCATGTCCCACGCGCGGATGACAGGCACGAACTTGTCGGTGAGGATGCGGGTCTCGGCGATGGAGCCGTCTTCGCGTTCGGTGAATTCCCGCTGGAGTGTCTTGTCCTTGTGGGTGTCACCTTTGACGACGAGCACGCGCCCGGTCTTGGAGCGCACAACCCCCGAGATCGCGCCCGCGGCCAGAGCCAGGGCGAGATGCCAGTGGGACAAGGCACGCGCCGGTGGACGCAGCGATTGCTGCGCGGCCCCCAGGTGCGTGTCCAGCGACGGCCAGAGGCCTTGCAGCCGACCAACCTCATCGGCGAACTGCTCCGGCTCCATCGTCACGCGGAAGAAATGCTCCGGCTCGGCCGGACTGGCGGGGACGATGTACGGCAGGAACGGCCAATCGCTCGGCAGTTCCTCGGCTTCGACTTCGCCAAGCCCAACCTGCAGCAGCAGATTGCGCACGGCCTTGACGCCATCGGGTGCCTGCTCGCGCTGACGCACCCTGCGACCGAAGATCACCACCTGCTTGAACTGCGTTTCCGCCGCTCGGTAGATCCGCAGGTCGGTGTAGTGGCGCGTCAGCCAGCCGACCAGCTCCGCGTCGAGCACGTAGCCGGGGACGATGAAGACCAGCACGCCGCCGTACTGCAACAGCGACAGGCTGCGCTGATAGAACAGTTTTTCGAGGCGGGCACGGCCCTGTCCCTGATAACCGATATTGCCGTTGACGTCCTTGGACAGGTTGCCATACGGTGGGTTGAGCCAGAGCAGCCCGAACGACTGTTTGGAGATCATCGCGTCCATGAGGTCCGCATGCAGGCAATGATCGACCAGGCCGCGGGCATGGCGTGCCCGCTCGGCGTCGAACTCGACCGCGAACGCCTTTACCTGCTCGCGCCCGAGGGCATGAGCAGCTTCGGCGATCGCCACGCCTTCGCCTGCGCAGGGATCGAGGATGCACATCGACCCGTCGCTGGGCATCAGTGCGTTGAGGGCTCTTTCGAGCGTGGGTTCATCCGTGGGGAAGTATCCGTTTTTCACGAAATTGCGGGCGAGCCGCGGGAACATGAGGGCCATGGAAGTCTCCTGGTTGGCGGGGATGAAAGGCGGAAGCACGCCGAGGCGTGCTTCCGCGGGTGGGTCAAGCCGCTACCGCTTCCGGCGTCCAAATCTTGGCCGGATAGGGATAGGCGGTGAGTACGTCACTGCGGATCAAGGAGCCCAGCGCCAGGGTCAGCGCCGGCACGTCGATGGCGAGCCGATGACCTTCCAGTGGCCCGAGGGCGAACGGAAGGCGGGCCAGCATCTCGCGGGTTTGCAGCAGTTCCAGCACGGTCTCGCGCCAGTGATCGAGCAGCGGCAACGGGCAGGTGTCCCGCACCAGCGTCCACATGCGGTCAAGCCGGTGGGCGTTGCCGCGTGGCAGCAGTGCGAGCGCGCTGGCGTCGGCCTTGTCGGGCTTCACGCAGCGACGATCGAACAGCCACACGTTGGAGAGCGATCCGAACAGCGTTCGTCGGTAGGCGCGAGTCATGCGCTTTTCCAGACGATCGACGTTGCCGATGAACACCGGGACGCTGCCGCCCTGGTCGGTGATGACGTGGAACTGGTCCAGTCCCTGCTCGTCGCGCCCGAGGGTCAGGCGAGCGAGGAACTGCTGGACGGCGGTGTCCCGCGCCCAGATCGAGAGGAAGACGAGGTTGCCTTGGTCATCGCCGACGCAAGCGTCGGCCATCACGTCGGGGCATTCGTCGATGCGGTAAAGCGTGGTGGAAGAAGTGTCTGCGGGCATGGTGGTGTCCTCGGATGAACGGGAACAGCACCGCCCGCTGGGGCAAGTACTGCCCCAAGGGGTGGAAGAAAACCGCTCAGTCCGGCTCGAACTGCCGGGTGTGCGGGTTGAAGTGAAGTGCCTCGTCCACCGCGGTAATCGGCGTGAAGCCGTCCAGGTAGATGTTGTTGAGGTACTGGTCGCGGTAGGTCAGTGCCCGCCGCGCCTGATCCTCGGTGAGGCCGTCGCTGATGAAGTACGCCAGCATTTCCTCGTCGGAAGAAACTTCGTCGTTGGACAGACTCCCTTCGACGAGCTTCAACAACGCGGGCGGGAGCGCAGCCAGGATCGGGTCCATGTCGGTTCCTCCTGGCTCAGACCAACAGCGCTGCGGCGGGTGCCGTGGAAGCCGTCGGTGTGCGCCGCCGCGCGTGGTGGGCGCGAACGCCTGCACGCCATTCGGCGGACTGCTCCGGTGCGAGATCCAGATAGGACAGCGGGCACGAGTAGTAGTACGGGTGCATGGACTCTTCCAGTGGCTTGTAACCCCACTGGCTTCCGCCGCGTTCAAGCAGATCGCAGCGGATGTAGCGCAGGGATTGACCCGGTGCGAGATCACGATGCACGCCTTCGACCTTGGCCGTCACTTCCGCGACGGACCAGAGGACGTTGCCACGCAGCACGTGGGCGATGACCTTGACGCTGGCGCGCTCGGTCTCTTGCGGTGCGATCAGTTCCGCGATCAGTTCAGATCGCGATTGGGGGGAGAAATACCAGCCCATGAAAGGCCTCCTGAAAAGTGGAGCCGGAGGCCTCCCCGCGGGGGAGAACCCCCAGCGGGTGATGGAATGCCGCGTTAGCAGCGATGAAGTCGCGTGTCAGTACTCAAGATCACCGCAACCGGCCGGGCAGCAATCCCGATCGATGCCGTGCATGCAAATGCCGTTTTCGGCATTCCAGTCCTGAGTCTCCTGCCTTTCGGCGGGTGTTGCGTAGTCCCCGTATTCCTCTGCTATCTGCAGGGCATATGCCTGCTGATGCTCGGGTAACCGATGTACTTGCGCGTCAACTTCTGAACTGAACCGTTCCACGTACCAGTCGTGAGACTGTCCGCAGCCATGGATGGCTTGCTTGGCAGCCGTCTCGCAGACAGCCCGCCACGCGGTTTCATCCAGTGCGGAACGGTGGGTATCTGAAGCGATGTTGGACATGATGGAGACCTCCAAAGAAAAGGCCGGGGTCTCCCCCGCATGGGGAAAGAACCCCGGCGGGTGGATGAAGAACACCGCGGATGCGGCGTCTGCGATCACGCAGGTTGCAGTTCGGCCTGGCGGCTCCACTCCTGGGTCTTGAAGTCCAGCGCGTAGCCAAGTTCGCCCAGGCGAACGATCTGCGCGCGCAGGGTGCGGCGGTCGATGGTCGAATCCAGCTTTACGGATTCTCCCAGCGGCCACAGCAGGCCGAACAGTGCAGCGTCGCCATCTTCGGTGCTGCCGGGGGCAGCAGCCGCAGCGGGTGTCGGCGCATCCACACCGAAGGGCGTGGTATCGACCAGCGGGTCCGCGGACGCCAGCACGGGTGCGGGCTTGGCGGGCCTGGATGTTTTGGCAGGTTTGGCCGGCGTTGCCGCAGGCTGCGTCCCTTGCTCTTCGTCAAGGGGATCGACCTCCTGGGTGGCGAAGCTGCGGGCCTCGTCACGGCTCAGTTTGTCGATGCCGTTGAGCGTCATACCGTCGAGGTTGGCGCGAACTTCAAACCGCGCGCCGCCCGCGACCGGATAGGACTTGGCGAAGATATAGCGAATGACGAATTCCCCGTCGTACTTGCCTTCGGGGTACTGCTCCAGCTCCGCGTCCTTGACGGCGAACTCGCCGATGGGGGTGGTCAGACGACCGACCGTGAACGGGCCGTTCTTGCCGCGGATGGTCCGCAACGTGAGCTGGCCCGGGACGACGATGGGCAGGACTGATCTCGTAGGTGCCGATGTGGCTGCCATGATGGTTCTCCTTGGGAAATAGGAAAAAGGCAAGGCCCCGTGAGGGGCCATGCCGGATCAGAACGAAGCAGCCAGTTCCGGCTCCTGCTCCTCGGCTTCACCTTCCGGCTCGCGCTCGGCGGGTTCGGCAGATTGGTCGGCAGCGATTTCGGCGGCAACCTCGGCTTCGGGCGCGGGTGCGTCCTCGGCCTGCGGCGCCTCGGCTTGCGCCTGGCTCGTCGGATAGACCTGGGTGCCGTCGATCTTGATGAGACCGATGTGGACCAGCGTCGATTCAAGGCTCGCTCCCGGTTCCCCGGCGCGCTCGCCTTTGGTGCGGATGTACGGATCGATCTTCATGTCGTTCAGACGGAAGGCGATCAGCACCTTGCGGTCCCCTTCGATGGCCTGCACGCACCGGCGAACCAGGTGCTCGGCTTCAGGGGTAGCGACGATGGTGTCGAAGTACCGATATTCCGGTTCACCGACAGGCCCGGCCAGCGCCGCGACGCTGCACGACAGGAACGGATCGCCATCCTTGCGGGTGACGTCCTTCGGACGGCTGAGGTAGCCGATGCCGCGGGTGATCAGCTCGTGCTGCTTGATCGAAGCCAGTTCGGCCCGGTCGAGCGGCTCGGCCTTGAGCAGTCGCGCCTTGAGGGACGCGGCGGCCTGGCCCTTGTGCTCACCCTTGTCGCGGATGTACGCATCGCCCCACAGGTCGCCGAGGCGAAAGCGCACCAGCGGGCGCTGCTTGGGATCGTCAACGCCGATGTAGCGCTGGACCAGTTTCTTGGCCTCGGCACCCGAGACCTTGACGTCGAAGTAGCGGTAACTGGGGTCCTTGGCGGAACCGACCAGTGCGGCGATGGTGCATGCCAAGAAGGGCTGCGCACGGCGGCCGCCCCGGACAGGCACTTCACGGGCACGTTGGATGTAGCCGATGCCCGAGGTGTGAAGGTCGAAATATGATTTCTCGTTGGAAGTGGTGTTCATGGTGAATCTCCATTGGAAGAAGCGGAGACACACCAGGCCCACGCATGCGGGGAAGGTGCGTAACCCCGCGGTGGGTTGAAAAGGCGAAAGCATCCGCCACCATCACTGGTGGCCGCTCGCGGACGGATGCGGTGCGAGCTGGCTCGGTCACGCAGTGGGAACTGCGCCGCAACCTCGATGACCGATGGTTGCCTGGCATGTCGCTGACAACGTCAGCAGGCATGGGGTCAGCATGGCCGGGCTTCGCGCGCGCGACAGCAATCAATCGGCACCCGGACGTTTCCCTTTGTCCACGCCGCCCGATGCCTGCCACAGGCACTTGGGGCCGCGCAGGTGGTCGGGGGTGTCGGCGCGGGGACGGCTGGGACGGCTCCAAGCGCCGTCGCCGCGCGTGCCGACCAACTGCCAGCCGGCGGCGCGCAGGCTGGCACCACCTTCCTCGGGCAAGGTATAGGTGATCAGCCGCGTGTAGCCGAGGGCCTTGGCCGCCTTCCAAGCGGCGCCATAGAGCTTGCTGCAGGCGTTCGGCGCACCGTCGGTACATAGCCTCGTTACTTCGAGGGTCCAGCCGTCGTCCAAGTGCCGCGCGACCGGGCGACCGACGATGGCCACGCCGCAGATGCAATCGCTGCCGCGCGGGACAACGGCCAGGGCGAACTTCGCCCCTTGGACTGGGCGGTGGTGGCGGTGGTGGCCCTGCACAAAGCCATTAGCGACCCGTAGCGACACGGGCAGGAGTTGCAGCCGTGGCGCGATCAATGGCCTGTCCATGCGCATCAGTCGCCGCAGAAGCAGGCAATGGCTTCCTCGGCGCCATCGAACAGATCGCCTTGGTCGGCAGCGAAGCGCGCCAGATCGGCATAGCTGGGGCCATCGGCGCGGAACCGGGCGCCGCTGGGCTTGCTCGCCAGGTTCAGGGATTCCATGCGAATCCACCACACGGCGGCCTCGGGCCGGGCCTTGATAAGGGCCAGGCGCTGCCCACGCGGCTTGAGGAAACACAGGTCGCAGTTGCCTTCGAGCGTGCGTCCGTTCACCGTCAGCAGGTCGAGGTCGAACGGCTGTGCCTGCCAGAACGCGCTCACGTCGCGCACTGTGACGCCGGCATCCGCCAGCGGCATGCACATGGTCTCGTGGGTCGATTCGGTGGAGTGGCCACGCGCACGAATCTTGGAGACGCGTCGATGCTCATCGGCGCGGATGCCGATCATCTGGTCCCAGTCCGTCCATCCCAGATGCCGCAGGAAGCGGTGCATCGGGCGAATCTTCAGGCTGGTCGTGCAGCCCCGCGCAACGGGATTGGGCAGGTACTGGCGTTTGCGGATCAGCGCCTCGAACGGCTCGCCCTGGCGGCTGGCCCGATCGAAGTCGATCAGAGCGAAGCCCGGTTCCATGGGCACGTATTCGAGCCAGCGGATCGGCACCTGCCAGTGCTCGGCGCAATCGCGCACAAAGCGCAAGGTCGCTTCGACTTCCTTGCCCGTGTTGGCGAAGCAGACCACGGTATCGGCAGGCAGGCCGCCATTGGTCTGCAGCACGCGCCAGAGCATGTAGGCGCTCGTGCGCCCGCCGCTGAAGCTGATGCAGGTGGGCTGGGTGATCTTGAACGGGTCGTGCATGCGTCGTCTCCAGTGGCATGCCGGCGGGCTGACCGGCGAGGCAGGCCTTGGCGGCCGGAGACGAGCGCGCACGCGGGGACATAGCCGCGGTGCGGAGGAAAGAATGCCCCCGGGGAACCGGGGGCTGAGCAGGACGTGCTGCTGCTTTACACGGGAGGCACGACCTCCAACGACAAGTGGGTGGCGGTGGCCGACAGCATCAGATCGTCCGCTGTGTGCAAGATGCGGGTGAATACGCCGTCCTTCGGGTCGAAGTACTCGGCGAAGTCGTCGCCGCCCAGCTCGCGTTGGGCGAGGAACCACCAGTCATCGAACGGATCGGTATCCGGGTCGCAGCCGACTGCATAGGCCAGCAACTTCTGGCGTCCGTCCGGGCGGCGTTCCCCGCGCTCGGCGAGGATGTACACGCCTTGGTCCTTGACGAGGACGGCTCGGCACTGGTTGGCGATCGCTTCGGTCAACACAGGGCGTAGGTCGGCGCCCTTGAATCGCAGTGACATGGTTGAAATCTCCTGTACGGATTAGAGAAAAGGCTCTCCACCGAATGGATGGAGAGCCTGTGCGGCACTTGGCCGGATGGACTGAACCGCCGTGGCGGGAACCTTGGGTCAGCCGTGGAGTTGCCTGGCTTCGTTTCGAGGCGTCATGCCGGCACCGCTTGGCGCTGCCGGGGAGCCTTGGTGTCGATCACGCTCACGTCGATCAGGCGCCAGCGACCATCGTCGATGAGCCGCTCCAACACTGCGCCAAGCATGTCGAAATACACCTCGTCGTACCGATCGACCAATTCGCCATCGCGGTGAAGTTCCACCACGTAGGCGTCGCCGCCGCGGTCGTACAGCACCGTGACGCGACCCTTGAACTTCGCGGTCGAGGTCGTGAAGCTGATCGCCGGAGGCGTCTCGATGATCTTGGATGGCTTGGGATCGACCCAGGTGAAATCCCGTGCACCTGCATCGACCAGCATGTGGGTGATCCGCCGGAAGCCATCGGGCGCCGGCATTTCCTCCAGTTGTTCGATGAGCTGGCCCAGTTCCATGCACTGCGGCTTGGGGATGGGCAGCTTGGCGGGCGCGGAGCCAAGGATGTGCGTCTTGACGGTGTAGGGAATGCCGTCGGACGTCATCTCCGTGCGCTCTTCCGGGGTGTCCGCGCGCAGGCCGTCGAAACGGCGCCGTGCGTAGGGTTGGACACGCACCTTGGCGCCTTCGCTGGGAACAGAGGTCACAAGGTTGGGATCGAGCACGGCGAACTCGGATGGCTTGAGCTTGACGACGATGGCATCGTCAGTCGCCGCGACCACCTTGCCGTCGAAGGGCTGGGGATCGATGGCGAAGCCCAGCGTCGAGGACTGCGGCTGATCATCGAACACGCGGTACTTGAACGACCGCACGTTGCGGGGCACATGGCCTGCGACAAGCGAAGGCATCATGGATTTGATGAGGGAACGGTCCATGGGAATCTCCTTGAGGAAGGACAAGGGATTCCCGCCCGCAAGGGAGAGATCCCTTGTGGGTGGCGTGGATGGACGCGGAACGTCCGATAAGAAAAAAGACCGGCACGGTTTCCCGCACTTGCAGCCTTAAAGGTCTCGGCTGTCTGGGCATGTGTCGGCAACGCCGACGAACATGGGGCAAGGATGGCCTCGGAATGGGCGGCTCACCCGCATGAAACGGCACCGCGCCGCACCCGGTTTCCTGCGCTGCGGGCAAGAAAAAGCCCCTCGAAAGGGGCTGGATGGATCAGGCTTCGTACACGAAATAGTGTTCGCGCTGACGTGGAAAGAACACGTGCTTCCACGTGTCGCCGCTGGTGTTGCCACCGTCGAAGACGACCATTTCGTAGTCGTCAATGTCGCTGTCCACCAGGTCGGCGCTGGCGATATGGCGCATGTGTAGCATGCCTCTCGTGCGCTCGAATACCAGGATCTGGCCGATGGCGTCGTCCTGGCTCATGGCGTTGACGCAGGCTCCGAGCTGGTGCTCGAAGTCGGGTGCATGCGAGATGAGGTCGGGGAACATGAGGTTGCTCCTATGAAAATGGATCAGCCCAGCTCCGGGTGGGAGACGGGCTGACATGGGGGAGAACAAAGAGGAAGAATGGTGCGTGGCGCGACTGCTAGGACTCGGCCAGCGGCAAGCCCAGTAGCGCGGGCGCATCAGCGTCGAGGATGAGAATGCGCACATCGGCCTGGCCAGCCAGTTCAAGGATGTTCGCCAGGTCGTCCGGCATGCCCTTGTTCCGGTGCTCTTGTCGAAGCTGCTCCGCGCCGATGCCCTCGGCATGCTCCAGGTTCTGGTCCGTCCAGGGCGTGGAAATCAGCTTGACGCCGATCGCCGGGCTGTACGGAACCCGGAAGGCGATGAACAGAAAGGCCTCCGGCGTGGCGAGGTCTGCCAGGTTGGCGAGGTACTGGCCGGTTTTCCGGCTGATGTGCGCGCTGCTGATTTCCCAGCATCGGCTGTAATAGCCGGTCTCGAAACTCAACCGCTGCACCACGTCTCGCGCGGCTTCGGCCGAATAGGTGTCACCGACGTGGATCGGGCGGCCGTCGAAGTCGTCGCCATGAATGGCATAGACCACGGCACCAACTACGCCTTCGCTGACGCCTTCAACAGCATTGCATTCGGCCATCAGTTCGGCGCTGACAGGTTCAGTGCCATTCCTGACCACCGCGAACTCGCTGGTGACGATGCAGGGGGAAGAAACCAGTTCCTCATCGGAGAGGTGCTGTTGGCTCACGTGGATGGTTCGCCAGACATGCGGGCTTCCGTCCTCGTAGCTGATGGACAGCGTGCGGACGATTTTCAGATTCCAGTAGCCGCGGACAAAGGGATTGGGATTTTGGGACATGGGATTTCTCCAGATTGAATAATGGAGCCAATCCCCGCCACCGGGAGTTGGACCCCGGTGGGTTGAAAGTGAGAAAAGCGTCAGGCAGCACTGATTGATGGCCTTGGGCCAATCAGCGCTGGGTACGGAAGGAAAATCGAGGGACATGGCCGCGTAGGCGCATGTCCCTCACGGGCAGTGAACGAAGAGGCGGAGATGTGCCGGAAACCGGCTCACCAGCCGTTGTAGTTCACCAGGAGGTCGGCGATGACCTTGCGGCGTTGCAGATCGAGACCGTCGAAGTCCGACAGTCCGTTGAAGTGGCAGCGCTTGAGCATGGCACCGCCCTCGCGCGCGTTGTAGAAGCTGACCATGGCGGACAGGAACATGCGTTCGCCGCTGCTCAGGACGCCGAGGGCATCGTTGAGCTGCAGCATGTTGGGACGCAGATCCCACTTGCTCTTGGCCTGGTTCAGACCTTCACGGGTGCCGTCACCGAACCATTCGGGGCCAGCGATCTCGACACCGCGCTTCCAGGCCTCGAAGAAGGCTTGGGGCGCGGCAGCGAAATGCTGTTCTTCCCTCATGATCTGATCGACGACTTCCCGCGGCAGTAGCTGATTCATGACGTGATTCCTCCAGTTGGATCAGGGAATGGCGAGCTGGGACCAGCCGCCTCTTTCGAGGGCACGTTGAGCCGCGGCATAGCTGCGGAAGTACTCGCGGGATTCCCGCGAAACGGGGCCTTCGGTATCGCGCGTGCCGATGTAGTGACCGGCGGCGCTTTGCAGGACTTCGAGCGGCAGGAACTTGCCGCAGTAGGTCAGGGCCAGTTGGCCGAAAGAGGCTTGCTGGGACATGGACGGGCTCCTTGGAAAAGCGGGGCCTCGTCCCTCACGGGATGGCAGCTCCCGCACGCGGTTGATAAAAAGCATCGACGTCACGGGGACGCGCGTCCGCAGACTTGATGCGATGCGGACTGGTGGGCAACGCAGGAGAGACCCGCGGCAGCCTGAAACCCTGGCTGCTGGCATGTGCTGACGAATCAGCGAACATGCGGGCAGCTTCGTGCGCGGGCCGCGCTGCGTCAGTTGGAAAACGGCATCCGGCCCAGCCCCGATTGATGGGCACCGGAAAAAAGAAGCCCCGCATCGAGTGCGGGGCTGTCAGGAGGGGGCGTCGGCGCTGGGTCAGGAGGGCTTGTCGCCCAGGACATGCTGCTTCCACAGGTCAAATGCCTGCTCGGGCGGAAGCTCGGCGAGAATGACGATGGGTTGGGCCTGTCGGGCGCGCAGCGAAGCGAAGTACGCTTTGCGGTCGGCGATGGCCTTGAGCTTGATGCCCTTGATGAACAGCAGTTTGCCGTCCTTGATGAACAGCACCTTGTTGCCGATGTCGCGGTTGAACGCGGCTCGCACCTTGCGCTCGGCGTGCATGGCATCGGCCAGTTCATCGATCAGGAAGTCGAGCGTCATGTCGATGTAGTGAGGGTCTTCACCCTCGTGGCCGAGGTCGAGCGGTGCAGGCGGCAGGCCCTTGGCGAAGGCTTCGGCCTGCGCCAGCAGCGCCGCCTTGCCATTGAGCGCGTGGAGGAACGTCGAGCCGCCGTGGCCGTCGTTGCGGG
This sequence comes from Stutzerimonas stutzeri TS44, assembly GCA_000263395.1. GTDB lineage: Bacteria > Pseudomonadota > Gammaproteobacteria > Pseudomonadales > Pseudomonadaceae > Stutzerimonas > Stutzerimonas stutzeri_C. The sequence goes on along the minus strand of AJXE01000020.1, from coordinate 27,704 downwards.
CCTCGGCGATGGGAGTGCCGTCGAACACGACGGTGGCGCTGAAGCACATCGTTTCCTCGCTGGCGAAGTCGGCCACCTTGAGGTTCTTCAGCGTGATGCGGTCTTGCTTGGTGATGTTATCCATGGGAAGTCCTGAAATCGACCGGGTGGCGACATGCCCCCGACGGGACGTGGCGGCCATCCCGTGGGTTGGAAAAAAAGAGGCATCGATGCCCCGGTGGGCAGCGTTCGCCGGTGAGATGCCGAGGCGAACTGGTGGGTGGCGCGGGTAGAACCCACGGCAGCATGGACACCCCGGCTGCTGGCTGCTGCCGACACGTCGGCAATGCAGGAGGAAGAATGGCGTAGCCCGCTGGCGACGTCGTGCATCAATCCGGAGCTGTCGATCCCGTCTTGTGCAGGCACTGCACCAGCCGCTGGCCAAGCCACGCAACGCACGGCACCGCCATGGAATTGCCGATTGCCTTGTAGCGCGGGGCGTCTGCGGCGGGCTTGCCGCGATAGAGGACCAACGTGTAGTCGTCGGGCATGCCTTGCAGCCGCTCGCATTCCACGGGCATTAGCCGCCGCACCCGCCAGTGCGCCCAATCTCCGGGGCCGGGGTCATTCCAGTCGTACCGGAAATGCGCCTCGAAGTCGGGTGCCAGCACATGGGGCTTGTCAGCGCCGCCGCCGCTGGTGCGCAGTGCGTCCGATACGCCGCCGCCCAGTTCTGCGGTAAGACCCTGCTGCCGTCCCCGCAGGGCAACGCAGGCCACCATCGGCACGCCATAGCCCGGCTTGCCGTTGGAAAGGACGGTGCAAGCTACCTGCCCATGGCCCGACTCGAAACGCACTTCGCCGCGGTTGTTCTGCGCGAAGGCGATGGCGGGCACGACACCGGCGTTCGCATGGCTGTTGCGGTGCCCACCTGCACGCAGCGTCGGAGCCCGATCCATCGTGGCATCCGCGCCGCTGCCCTGCGCGGTGAAAGCGATGATCGGCACACCCTTACCCGTACCGTCTTCGCTGCTGCCCTTGCCGCCGTTGGCAGTGTCGAGGGTGTGGGCGATGCTGCCGGCGATCGACTGCACCATGAACGTCTCCGTGCGGATGTCGTGCTTGGGGCCTGCGGCCATGAGACATGCCGCCACATCGACGGGACCGGTGCCGCCACTGAATCCGAAGGTCGTCGTGACCGTGCCGTAGGGCTGCTTCAGTCCTGCGTATCCGCCTGCTGCTTCAGCACCCGATCCAGCAGCACGGGCAGCTTCTTGCCACGGCGCGCTGCCCGCAGAAGAATCCCCGAGCAGGCCTGTGCGCTCAAAAAGTACTTCGACGGGATCGAGGCCATCTCCACCACTTGCCACAAGAAACACACGCTTGCGGCGTTGGGCGACACCGAAATATTGAGCGTCGAGCACACGCCAGGCGATGCGGCGCCGGGGTCCAGACACACAACCTGCGTGCGCCCATTTTTCCCCTGGCGGTTGGAGCGCACAGCCTTCTCCGGCCAGTGCGCCCAGGAAATGCCCGAAGGCATTGCTGCGGTCGTTGAGGACGCCGGGGACGTTTTCCCAGACGAGGGTTGCCGACGGGCGGCGGTCTTGGTGGCGGGTTTGGTCGATGGCATTTGCAAGCTCCACATATGCAAGGGTCAAGGCGCCGCGCGGGTCATTCAGTCCCTGGCGCGCGCCGGCTACGCTGAACGACTGGCACGGTGTGCCGCCGACCAGGATGTCGGGCGCCGGCACGGTGCCGGCGCGCACCTGGCGGGCGATCGCAGTCATGTCGCCCAGGTTGGGCACGTGGGGGTAACGATGGGCGAGCACGGCGCTCGGGAACGGCTCGATCTCAGCAAACCACGCAGCTTCGAGGCCGAGGGGTTGCCAGGCGAGGCTCACGGCCTCGATGCCGCTGCACACGCTGCCGTATAGCAGCGGCGCGTTGCGCGGCCTGCCGCGTGTTGGGGGGCAAGGATGGGGGTTCATGTCGGGTCTCCTGTTCGTGTGGCCCAGGGCCGTTGGGCGGGGGCCGGGACGTTGATGGGCAGGAGAAAGGCGCCGAAGGCCCTGCGGCCTTCGGCTCGGGAGGAAAGAGGAACCACCCGTGGGCTGATTGGCAGGCCCGGTCGTCGCTAAAACCGTCTGCTGTCAGCAATCACACCCGGCCCATGTCGTGGCTGGGGCCGGCATCGTCTGGCGCACATCCGCGCACAAAGGGAGCCCGTTTTTGCGCCGGCGGGCACCGGCACCGAATACCGCTGACCACGAAGGGTCTCCGGGTGGCTCGTGCAGTTCGACAAGCCATCGGGAGACCCTTCGCAGTGGGCGGAAGAAATGCAGATCAGCAGAACGCGCGGGATGCGGTTCGCGGAGAAGCTACCTTCAGGTCCCGTGGCCGGAGCGGCCAGGCGGGACGCGCGCACGGATCAAGAAGGCGTTGCGCGCTGGGCGTCCCGCAGGGCGTGCGGGACAAGGGCCACGCCGCCGATGGCGGGCACGGCTCACGGGGAACGGGGTCGGGTCAGGAACCTTGGCGGCCGCTGCGGCGCGGGCGCGAGGCACCGCGCTTGGACGTGCCGGATTCGACCGGCAGCGTGCCTTTGCAGTCGGGGTAACGACTGCACGACCAAAACGGGCCGCTCTTGCCGCTGCGCTGACGCGTGGGTGCGCCGCACTGCGGGCATGCCGGCCCTTGGGGAACCTTGATGGACAGGGACGCGATGCTGTACTGCGCGATCAACTGCGAAATCCATGCAGCCTGCTTTCCGATGAATACGTCCAGCGTAAGCTGTCCAGCTTCGATCATGTCGAGCGCCTGTTCCCAGACAGCGGTAGTGCCAGGGTCGGCGATCGCCGCGGGCACGGCGTCGATCAGTGTGAAAGCAGCATCGGATGCGCGGATGGCACGCCCCTTCTTCACGATATAGCCGCGTGCGATCAGGCCGCTGATGATGTTGGCTCGCGTCGCCTCAGTGCCGATGCCGACCGTATCCTTGAGCTTCTGCTTCAGGCGCGGGTCCGTCACCAGCTTGGCGACTCCCTTCATGGATTTGACAAGTTCGCCCTGCGTGTACGGCCTGGGTGGCAGCGTTTTGAGCGCCTTCAGATCGACGTCGGCCACTAGGCATGCCAGGCCCTCGCGCAGCGCGGGAAGCACCTGGCTGCGCGCGGCAGCGTCGCCGTCCTCGTCGGGCTGAGGCTCGGTCAGTACCAGACGCCAGCCCTTCACCACGACCTGCTTGCCCGTGGCCGCCAGTTTCTGCTGGCCGCAGGCTAGGTTCGCCACAGTGCGATCGAACTCGTGGTGAGGGAGGAACTGCGCAAGGTAATGCGCCCGGATCAGCCGGTACACGGCCAACTCCTTCTCGCTCATGGCCGAGAGGTTCGCCGGTTCGAGCGTCGGGATGATGCCGTGGTGAGCCGTGACCTTGCTGTCGTTCCATGCACGCGAGCGCTGAGAGCGATCGAGCTGGTCCATTAACGGGCGCAGCGAGGGATCGGTCTTGAGCAGACTGTCGAGAACCGTGGACACCTCGGCGAACATGCTTTCGGGCAGATAGCCGGAATCCGAGCGCGGGTACGTCGTGGCTTTGTGCGTCTCGTACAGGGCCTGGGCGATCTCCAGGGTTTCCTGCACGTCCAGCCCAAGCTGCTTGGAACAAACCTCCTGCAAGGTGCCCAGGTCGAACAGCAGCGGCGGGCCTTCGCGCACGCGCTCGGTCCCGACCGACACCACCTGCGCGCTGCCCGCGCCGCGGATCTGCTGCGCGGCCTGCTGTGCGACCGGCTGCTGCAGGCAGCGGCCCGTGTCGTCGGTGTAGGCATCGGGCGGAACCCATTGCGCGGTGAAAGACTGGCCGCTTGCGGACAGGGACACGTCGATGGCCCAGTACGGTACGGACACGAAGGCCGCAATTTCGCGGTCGCGGTCCACCACGAGCTTGAGCGTCGGTGTCTGCACGCGGCCGACCGACAGCACGCCGTCGTAGCCCGCTTGTCGACCGAGCACGGTGAACAGGCGGCTGAGGTTCATGCCAACGAGCCAGTCAGCCCTCGATCGCGCCAGCGCCGAGTAGTACATCGGCAGCGTCTCGACCGATGGCCTGAGCTTGCCCAGCGCGGCGCGGATGGATGCATCGTTGAGTGCCGATAACCACAGCCGCTCGATGGGGCCACGGTAGCCGCACAGTTCGATGATCTCGCGGGCGATCAACTCGCCTTCGCGGTCGGCATCGGTGGCGATGACAAGCTGGGTCGCCTTCGCCAGAAGCGCCTTGACGACCTTGAATTGCGTGGCGGTCTTCGGTTTGACCTCGACCCGCCAATGCTGGGGAATGATGGGCAACTGTTCGATGGACCAGCGCTTCAACTGCTCGTCGTAGGCTTCGGGCGCAGCGGCTTCTACGAGATGGCCGATGCACCAGGTGACGGTGACGCCGGAACCGTTGAGACAGCCTTCACCGCGCTGGGTGGCGCCGAGAATCCGGCCAATGTCTTTGCCCTGGGAGGGCTTCTCGCACAAGAACAGCCGCATATCCGTTCATCCGATTCCCATGGTTCATGGAGTTGCTGGGATCGAGGATGCCGAGCACCACCGGGGGCAGCAGCAAACAAGCGGCACGCGGCGGCGACCGCTTTCACGGGATGGAAGGGCTTGTGCGGGAATGGCGAGTGGCCGGAGGTATGCGGTTCGGGAGCGGCGATTCGCGGGAACGCGTGGAAGTCGGTGGACGTTGATGGAGCTATCCCCTGGGGATAGCTCGCGGCGCATGGAGGGCGGCGAAGCACTGCGGCAGCCGCCCTCCATGCCGGGTCACTTCCGGCGCTTCGTCTCTTTCGGCGCCGTCGATTCCTGGGTGGCCTGGGGCTTCGGCTCTGCCTCCTGTGGCTTCGGACTGAGGGCCACGGACTCGATGCGGTACGGCAGGATGCCGACACTGCGCGCGTTGACCTGCCAAGTCTCGCGCGGCTGATCTTCGTTGTCCGTCCAGGGGTCGCGCTCCATGCGGCCGACGACCAGCACCCGCATGCCCTTCTGGTAGAGCTGCTGCCAGCGGTCGGCGTCGTGGTGCCAGATTTCCACCGGCGCCCAGAAGCCGCCGCGGTCCTCGAACTCGCCGCCTTTGGTGGGGATGGGGTTGTCGAAGTACACGTTCAGCCGGAGCAAGCGGCGAGGATCGTCGTTGCCATTGGGGAATTCGCGGTACTCAGGAGGCGATCCGATGTTGCCCTCGCCGATGAAATGGGTGCTCATGTTGCAATCTCCGTGGTGGTTGAAATACCCGTGCCTCGTTGGGCTCGGGCGCGTGCTCGGATGGCTGGCGCAATCACCGATCGCGCACTGCGGCAGGGACGGATGCAAGCCGGCGCAGGTAGGTGTTGTCCGCCTGCGCGGCCTTGCTGGCGCATTCCTGTGCTTGCCTGCCCAGGGTGTGCAGCAGGCTGATCTGCATGTTCAACGTGATGCGCTGCAACTCGATCGCGTGCAGATCCGCCAGCAGGTTGACCGGTGTGCTGGTGCTCACCATCAGCTCCTGCCACAGGGCCACGCCCATGGCCGATCGATCGTGCTTGCGCCAGCGAAGAAAGGCTGTGCCTGCGCCAGTGGTCTGCTGGGCCAGCTCGACGGGAAGCAGGTGGAAGGGATGCCCGCACGCCTGTGGCAGCACCTGTCGCTGCGCCAGGGCAATCAACTCGTCGCGCATGGCGAAGCACTGGCTGGCCCAGGCCTCGAAGTCCCCCTTACCTTTAAAAGGCTTTAAAAGGCCTTTTAGAGAGGCCGCGTGTTCCAGCCGCATGAAGGCTGGCTGTTCCAGACCACGGAAGTAGCGAGGTTCGCGGTTCGGGTCGCTCATGCCTGTTTGTCCTCGCCGGTGCTGGCCTCGGCTGGATCGGCGGTAGTGCCTTCGTCGCTGGGAGGTGCGGCTGCGGCAGCGCTATCACTGCGCTGTTGCAGACCGCGGCGCACGACGGGTGGCGCAAACTTCGAGCGGCGAGCGCCTTCGAGCACGTCCTGCGGCAGGTTGCCGAACTTCTCCAGCGCCGCCCGCGCTGCGGCGTTCTTGGCCGCGAAGTCGTCGCGGGTGCATCCCGAGTAGCGGTACTGCTGCGCCAGGCTGAACAGGCTGCGCAGCGTGTGGGCACCTTCGTTGAGCCAGCGCTCCAATGTCGAGCGATCGATCAGTGCGGTGTGATGGGCGAGGATCAGCTTGCGGGCGATGTCGTCATAGTCGGCCAGGAGATAGACCGCGGCAAAGCCAAGCTGCGCGTTCACGAACAAGGGGAGCTTCACCGGTTGCACGTTGAGGTTCTCGCCCAGGCTCAACGCCGCAGGCACGCCCGCCAGAGCTTGGTCAACCTGCTCGCGCAGCGATTGCAGCGTGGTCTTGGTCTGGTCGAGCTTTTCCTCGATGCGCAACATCCACCAGTCGCTGTACGGGTCGTCCTGTTCCGAGCCGCGCTTCATCTTGTTCATCACGGCGATGTAGCCGTTCAGGCCGACGATGCCGGGTCGCCCCTCGGCGGCGGCGCGGCCATGCCAGATGCGCGAGGCGTGGTGGGTGTGAAGCGTCAGCGACATCGCGCTGCGCAAAGAGCCGAGATTGAGTTGCAGGGGTTCGTTGGTTGCCATGGTGTCCGCTCGCTTGGGAAAAGGAGCGGTCAGGATCGGCACGCAGCGGAAGGCAGTCAGTCAACAAACCGAAATGAACCGGTCCCCGGTTGTCGTGGCAGTGGCGGCCCGTATCGCGAGCTATCCCCAGGGGATAGCTCCATCAACCGCCATGGAGCGCTGCTCGCGCAGAGGGCGCGGGTCGCTCATGAAACCGACGCCATTACGGCCCCGTGGACGGAAGTGCCATGCCGCGCCTGTCGGCGTTACAGCTTGTAGTACATCTATCCCCTGGGGATAGCTCTATTGACGGCCACGGGCGTCTGTTTCACGGCCTTGTCGCCCGTAGCGCTCAGCTTTTGCGCAGAAGATCGCGCAGCCGGTCGATGTGCTGCCGGGCCACCTCGGGAGGAACCACATTGCGTGGTGGCTCAGGCGATGTATCTCGTGCAGGGGCAGGTGGCGGTGTTGACCCGGCCTGCTTGGCCCATGCGTTGAACTCGCCACGGATGGCGCGTTGGATGATGCCGAACAGGTAGCCTGCCGGGTTGCGGATGATGCTGCCACGACAGCGATCCGCCCATTCGTCCAGCACGGCCTGGCGTAGCGGGGCATCGACCTGCTGCAATGCCACCATGGCGCCGGCCTGCTGTTCATCTTTCAAGCCGAGAAAGCGATCAGGCAGACGAACTCCCGGCATCGCGCGCACCTGCCCACGCTCACGCGCGGTAGTACGTACTTCATTAATACGACTACTACGTACAGTACGGTCCTGCTTCGGATTCCGAAGAGCGCCGTCTGCTGCGTGTTTCGGCCCTGCTTCGGAATCCGAAGAGGGCCGATCAGAATTCCGAAGAAGGCTCGGCGCCCCTTCTTCGGAATCGTGAACCGTGTCCTCCTGTGGATAACTCTCCTGCGACCCAATGCCTTGGCTTGCGAGGCGTTCGGCAAGGACCTGCAGCCGCGAGGGCAGCATGCGGCCAGACAGCAGGGGGTCTTCGGCGATCTCATTGAGCGTGTGCAAGCCCACGACCTGAACGGCCCTGGCCGAATGGCCCAGGGCTTGGCTGACGAGCTGCAGGTAGTCCGGGTCGAGCTGCATCGCCTCAAACGGGGTCAGGGGCTCATCGTGCAGGACGTAGAGGTTGCCGAGGATGCGCCCGGTCTTGGGGTCGCGCCTGCGGCGCACGAGACTCAACCAGCGCGTCAGGCGCAACAGCGTCAGCGCCCGTGCCACGGTCTCGTGGGAGGCTTGTCCGGCGCAGGGCGTTGACGCGAGCCACGGCCGAAGTTGCTCATACGTCGGAAATGCAGTGACGCCATCCTCGTTGAGCATCATCCGGAAGACTTGCCAGGCGTTGCGTTCCAGCGGCGTCAGGCGTCGATCGAGGAACAGCCGTCGCGGCACGCTCTCGTGCCGATTGCCACTGAACAGAAAACCGTCGCCGGTTGTGGACACAGGCGAAGGCGAAGGCGCCGATGCGGATGCGGGAGCCGGCTCGGGCGCGGGCTGGCGAGGTTTCGGCGCAAGGTCTTTCAGCGCGCTGTCGAACAGATCAGCGAGGGCGACGGGGCCTTGGCGTGGTGCTCGCGGTGCAGCGTCTTCCACGGCCATGATTCAACCCAGCCCCTGATCGATCCAGTTCTTGATCGCGGCCCAGACCACCGACAGCGGCAGTACCATGCCTTCGGCGAGGTCCATTGCCGCATCAAGAACCGAGGTCTCATCCTCCAGCTCGACATTCCTGCTGCTGGTCACAGCCTTCCAGCGCCGCCACAGCTCGGTGTCCTGCTCCTCGTCTAAAACCGGATGGCGCCCCTTGCGTTTGGGCAGGCCGAGAACTTCTCGCCGTAGCGCGACTTCCTGATGCGTCAGTCCGTAGAAGCGGCTCACCATTTCCGTACTGGCGCCCAGTCGCAGCATGCGATCGACGGTGGCGATCTCCTTCTCCACGTCCTGCGCCTGTTTGAGCAATCGCTGGAGCACTTCCCGGTTTACGGAGACTGAACACCAAGAGACGTTGGAATTGGCCAGCACGCTGATCAGCGCCGGATGCTTGAGCGCATCCAACTCTTCTTCACCGAACCCCATCGCCTTGCAGCGACGCAGCTGCCCGTTGCGCAGGTCGTAGAGCGCCTGCGCGATGACGGCCTGGTTGAGTGGGTTCGGTGCGGACATACTGGTCTCCCTCGCTCAGGTTCCGGGACCGACAGCGCCGGCCTCCAGATCCAGCAGGCGCCGGGCCAGCCGCAACAGCCGAAACAGCTTGACTAGCCCGGTGTCGCTCAATCGCCCGGGTCCGTCGTTACGACGTTGGCCCTGGCCATGCAACAGTGCAGGCAGGTCGGTGGCGAGTTGGCTGCTATCCAAGCCGACGTCGGCCGGCTGCTGACCGGCCAGGGAGACCAACAGCGCGAACACGGCGCTGCCCAATGGCGTCAAGGGCTGGGCCGGGGCACGACACGTGAACCCGATGCCATCAGAACGATCCTCGACACACTCGTCGAGGTCAGCCTCGCCTGCGATCTCGCGCGCGAACTGCGCGATGTGGATGCGCAGCCGGTCGGGCGTGTCGAGGCCAGGGTCGATGTACCAGATGTCCGAGATGGGATAGAGGCCACCGGCCTGCACGGGAATCGCCTGCAATACGTTGGCCGAGAAGTCGGGCGGTAGCGCATCGCCTAACTGGTCGGCGACCATGCGCTGGATGGACTGGAGCCGTTCCGTCGTTGGTGCCGGAGAGATGATGTGCTCCTCAAGCAGATCGCTAGCCGCTGCCGCAGGGCCGACCGCGGATGCCTCGCTCGGGGCCGCATCGTCCTCACGCCTTGTAGTTGCGGCTGTGGAGGGGCCTGCAGGAGGTGCCGGGGTAGCAGGGGACGGTGCCGGTTCGATCGGCGGCCGTGCGATGGCCCAAGGCTCAGGCAATGCCGGCGGTGCCGAGGGCGGAGTTGGGTCGCTGACCAGGGCGCGGTGACGGCTCTCGGATTCGGTCAGATCCAGCGCGAGCACGTCGTAGTCGATGCCCAGCAGTTCGGACATCTGACCGATCAACTCGTCCTGTACGCGCTGCGGCGAGAACTCGTCCGCCTGGGCGTCGAACTGCGACAGCGCCTCCTGAAAGAAGCTGTCGAAGTCCAGCGGCAGGGAGCGGCCCTTGGCATAGTGCTCCCACGTGCGTTCACTGGCCTTGCGCATGACCGACAGCCGCTCGACCTGGTGGCGGCCGAGGCCACCATAGAGAACCGTCGGGATCGCGGGCAACAGGTAGCGCACCGCATCGGCCATGCGGCTGATGTGCGACTGCTGGACAGGGAAGCCGTCGGCGGCCAGGCGGCGGGCCAGCTCGGACTGGCTCAGGTTGGTATGGGTTTCTTCTTCATAGAACTCGCGTGCCTTCTCGACTCCGAGGGCGCGCTCGATGAACGTGAGGCCGCCGCGCAGTTCGTTCTCGGCCAGGTGCCCGGTCAGCGCGACGATTTCTCCGCGCGCAGGCCAAGGCCGGAACAGGCACGATATACGGAAAAAGCGCTCGTCCTTCGTTTCTGCCCAGAGTTCACGCAGAATCGCCAGTCTAGTGTTGCCCCCGTTTCGAATGATGTAGTGCGCCTCGCCAGGACGGCGTGTGATGGCTGGCGCCGCATCCAGGCCGCGCTCTCGGATGGAGGCCTTGATTTCATCGTAGGCCGAGTTGCGTTTTTTGCGGGGGTCGTGGTCGTAGGGTCGCAACTGGTCCAGCGTCACGACCATCGGCGTGTCGGCGATCGGATCGCTCAAGGCCGTGGCCGACGGGCCGATGCGCTCGAACCCGGCGGCAAGTAACTTGCCGGCCATGTCCTGGGAGGTCATCTCAGCCATGGCCGCAATCCTTGGCGTTTGCAGCCCGAGTCGTGCTGGCCTCGCGCTCGGCCCGTCGGATCTGCGCACGAGCGTTGAGGACAGCCCTGTGGTCACTCGCGGTCGAACTGGTGTAGATCGAGGCGCAGCCCGACTTGGTGAACTTGAGATGCCCGCCAGGTGTGCGTTTGACGTGCCACCCTTCACCGACCGCGAACTCGATAATGGCGCGTAGCCGTTTGTGGCCTCGAGCCAGCTCATGTGCGTTCGCCATGAGACCTCCCTGTATCAAGAGGACGCGGCAAGCGACCGGCCACCCGAGCGAATCTGTCCTGACACAGCGGGAACAGTTCGCTGGCAAGGCACCGCATTGTGTCGAGCGCCGAGGGTGCGACTCTGCCCGGAGGTTGGCGGTATTCGACCCGATGCACGGGCAGGCCACGCGTTGCCGCGCGTGGGTAGGCTTCGATGGCCGGCACGTCGGTGTCCAGTACGCGGATACCGACGTGGTCTTGGAACAGGTCGCGCAGAGCCTGCTGGATCAGCCGTGCATTGGCGGACACAGGGTGGACGCGGTTGATGAGTAGGTGCAGTGGCGGGGGCTCGATCCCGAGATGTCGGTACGGCGCAATGTCCTCCAACAACTGTATGGTGCCCCGCCGCAACTCGCGGGCTGCCAGAATTTCCGGCGTCACAGGCGATAGTGCCAGGTCGGAGGCAAGTACTGCCATTTCCAGCAAGACCGAGCGCGCGCCCTGGGTGTCGATCAGCACCAAGTCGTAGAGGGGAGCCAGGACCGGCAGCAGGTGTCGCAGCCGCAGGCGTCCGTCAGGCGCATGCAGAAGCAACGTGTTCAGCTCGCCCCGATGGTCGTTCGAGACCACCAAGTCCAGGCCTCCGATGACTGTGCGGGATACGAGCTGGTCGACGGCGTGCTCGTTGAACGCCAACAGCTCATAAATGCCACCCGGCGCACGGTGTGCCAGCTCATAGTAGGAGGACAAGGTGGGCTGCACGTCGAGGTCGAGCAGCAGCACGCGCAGACCCGCGTCAGCGGCAAATCCGCCGAGGTTAGCGGCGGTGGTCGTTTTGCCGACACCGCCCTTGGTCGAGATAATGGATACAACCTGCATGGCGCTCTCCGTCAGGGGATAGGGAATTCCGAGGGAGAGCGAGTCACGTGCGGTTGTTGAGGCGTTCGGCGATCCACTGGTCGATCTCGATCGAGTCCCAACCCACCGCGCGCACGCCTAGACGCAGCGCCTGGGGAAATTGGCGTTTCTTCATCAGGTTGTAGATGTGGGCGCGTTTGAAGCCGGACTTGGCTTCGACTTCATCCAGCCGCAGGATGCGGCGCTCGTTCGGTTGCAGTGCAGGTGTTTGCGACATGGCGGTCACTCCTGAACGCTCAGTGGCGTTTGTTGGCGTGACCTCTATTCAATAGACATGGCTGCGGAAAGACATTGCAAATGCAATCTCCGCGACTGCACATACAAGCGGGCAAACCTCAAACGTTTGCGCTACGCAGCCGACGCCTTGCCGTTGCGAACTTGCCGTTCAACGTCCGCTCCGCGATGCCCATGGCTCCGCTGTGATGAGCCACCAATGCGCTCACCACGGCCTCCTGGGTTTTGAAGCTGGAGTACGGGGTGCCCGATGGAGACTGGCCGAGCATCAGATCCAGCATCCCGCCGATTATGTTTAGATAGGTAGCCTCGGCTCGATCACTGATTGGGCATTGGGCGCAGGCGGGAATCATGGTGGACTGTTTGAGCAGAGCGTCGTACTTTTCCTGTAATTCGTTCAGTTGACGTTTGTACTGGTCCAAGGCGGATTTCAGGGCCAGCCGTTCGACAAGCATGGCTTGCCCAGTTTCTAGTGTGATGATGGGATGAGCTATACGCTCGCTGCGAGTAAAGAGGAACCCTGGTCGGTGCTCTGGATAGTGTTCACGCATCCATCGCTTAAGGTCCACGTGCCGCACGGTCAGGTTTGGGGAATCCCAAAGCGATTTGTCATTCGATGTAATGCCATCGCGCCCATATGCGAGTTCCCCGTTCTGAATTGCGTCATAGATTCGCCCTAAGAACAAACGCAGCTCATTCCATCTCGGGCAGTCGATCGTCTTCGGTAAGTGTCGATACGAAGATATCGACGGCAGAATTTTATTCGTATATCTCAATAAACCGGCCCAGCGTATAGCTGCTTCGATGGGAAGATAGTAGACTTTTGAAATAGGCAGACTATCGTGCATGCATCCATCTCCTATCGCGTTCTCTAAATCATTCCCTGTAAGTCAGATTAATTTCCGACTTTCGGATTTTGATTTTTCGAGAGCCTTAAGAATTAGCTGGCGCTGTGCACACGTATTTAAAATGTCATCGTTTCGTCGAAAATATGAGCTAATTTATGTTCGATCGACGAGCGCCAATCCAGGTCATGGCGGAATGTTCAACCAGCTCGACATTTACTCTGCGCACCTACGTGAGAGTTATGGATAGACCAATATTCAACAAGTCTGAATTTTCATAACCGCTTGGCTACACAAGTCTAAGAGAGTGAGCCTTGCTCTTTGGGATGTGGTTTCCAGAGTAAAAGTGCAGCTTTCAGGTGGGATACGGAGAGTGACTGGGGCTGAAAAGAATGCTGTTAGATGAAATAAAAATAATGACAATCTGCCAAGGGCTTGAGTCCCCAGCGTTCCGAGGTCAATGGTGTTGAACCATTGCAAGCTTCGGCTGCGGAACTCGAACAAGCTTCGGTATTGTTCGGTGGTGCAGGTAGAAATTTTTCTTAGCCTATCGCCCAGCTCTGGACAGATGCTATAATGGAGCGCGCTACACATGCGCCTGACAAATTGCGTCAGGCCAGTTGACGAAAAGAACGATAGGATCTTCTTTCAGATGAATTTTTCCGCGACGTCCAACCTCCGTTGGTGGTGGCGCTTCTCATAGAAGCGGCACGTCGCTGCGGCATCGAGCCGCACCTTGCCGCCGAACCGGCAAGGCTCAGTGTCATCGCGCTCCCGGCAAGGCGGCTCCCAATTTCAAGGAGACTGCTTTCATGCCCCAACTTTCTTATCTGTTGAACCTCTACCTGCGCGTCATCTCGACATCGCGGAACGCAGCGATCTGCGCGGTCACGCAGATCGCTGCACGGGCCATTGCTGGCCAGCGCGCCCATGACGACTATCGTCATCTACACGCATCACTCCACCCGGGATCGTGGCACCACTGGATCATGGATGCGCTGACTCCAGGGCAATCCAATGCCAATGTGTGTAATAGAGTGTGTAATGGAGAATGTGTGTAATGAAAACTTCTTTTGAAATCAAGGGGTTATGATGGCTAGGATTCTGATGATCGATAACTACGATTCCTTTACCTACAACGTCGTGCAGTACCTCGGCGAGCTGGGCGCGGACGTCAAGGTGGTGCGCAACGACGAGCTGAGCGTGGCGGAGATCGAGGCGCTGCAGCCCGAGCGTATCGTCGTCTCGCCCGGGCCGTGCACGCCGAACGAGGCGGGCGTGTCGCTGGAGCTGATCCGCCATTTCGCCGGCAAGCTGCCGATCCTTGGCGTCTGCCTCGGCCACCAGAGCATCGGCCAGGCGTTCGGTGGCGACGTGGTGCGCGCGCGCCAGGCCATGCACGGCAAGACCAGCCCGGTGTTCCACCGCGACCAGGGCGTGTTCGCCGGGCTGAACAATCCGCTCACCGTTACTCGCTACCACTCGCTGGTGGTCAAGCGCGAGACGCTGCCCGAGTGCCTGGAAATCAGCGCCTGGACCCAACTGCCGGACGGCTCGGTCGACGAGATCATGGGCCTGCGGCACAAGACGCTGAATATAGAGGGGGTGCAGTTCCACCCCGAGTCGATCCTGACCGAACAGGGCCATGAACTGTTCGCCAACTTTCTAAAGCAGACCGGAGGTGTGCGCTGATGGATATCAAGGAAGCTCTCAACCGCATCGCCGGGCAACTCGACCTCTCCACCGAGGAAATGAAGGCGGTGATGCGCCAGATCATGACCGGCCAGTGCACCGACGCGCAGATCGGCGCCTTCCTCATGGGCATGCGCATGAAGAGCGAGACCATCGACGAGATCGTCGGCGCCGTGCAGGTCATGCGCGAGCTGGCCGAGCCGGTGCGGTTCGAGGTCGACCGGCTGGTCGATACCTGCGGCACCGGCGGCGACGGCATGAATATCTTCAACGTCTCCACGGCCGCCGCCTTTGTCGTCGCCGCTGCCGGCGGCAAGGTGGCCAAGCATGGCAATCGCGCCGTGTCGGGCAAGAGCGGCAGCGCCGATCTGTTGGAGGCGGCCGGCGTCTACCTCGACCTCAGCCCCGAGCAGGTGGCGCGCAGTGTCGATACCGTGGGCGTCGGCTTCATGTTCGCGCCGGCCCATCATGGCGCGATGAAGTTCGCCGCCGGACCGCGGCGTGAACTGGGGCTGCGCACGCTGTTCAATATCCTCGGGCCGATGGCCAATCCGGCCGGCGTCCGTCATCAGGTGCTCGGTGTGTTCAGCAAGGCGCTGTGCCGGCCGATGGCCGAGGTGCTGCAGCGCCTGGGCAGCAAACATGTGCTGGTGGTGCATGCGCAGGACGGGCTGGACGAGATCAGCCTGGCCGCGCCGACCCACGTCGCCGAGCTGAAGGATGGCGAAATCCGCGAGTACGTCGTGCAGCCGGAGGATTTCGGCATCAAGAGCCAGAGCCTGATCGGCCTGAATGTCGAGGATGCGCAGGGCTCGCTGGCGCTGATCCGCGATGCGCTGGGGCGACGCCAGACCGAGAACGGGCAGAAGGCCGCCGACATGATCGTGCTCAACGCCGGCGCGGCGCTGTACGCCGCCGATCAGGCCTGGACCCTGAAGCAGGGTGTCGAGCTGGCCCACGACGCGCTGAGTACCGGCATCGCCCGGGACAAGTTCGAGGAGCTGGTGTCCTTCACCGC
Organism: Stutzerimonas stutzeri TS44; assembly: GCA_000263395.1. Classification (GTDB taxonomy): domain Bacteria; phylum Pseudomonadota; class Gammaproteobacteria; order Pseudomonadales; family Pseudomonadaceae; genus Stutzerimonas; species Stutzerimonas stutzeri_C. The sequence continues at coordinate 12,311 of AJXE01000020.1, read as the reverse complement.
GGTATTCAAGCAGGAGAACCGGAAATGAGCGTGCCGACCGTGCTGGAGAAGATCATCGCGCGCAAGTACGAGGAAGTCGCCGAGCGCCGTTCGCGCGTTGGCCTGGACGAACTCGAGCGCCTGGCTGCGGCGGCGGACCCGGTGCGTGGCTTCGCCGCGGCGCTGCAGCGCCGGGTCAAGGCCAGGGAAGCGGCGGTGATTGCGGAGGTGAAGAAGGCTTCGCCGAGCAAGGGCGTGATTCGCGATCCGTTCCTGCCGGCCGAGATCGCCGCCAGCTACGAGGCCGGCGGCGCGGCCTGCCTGTCGGTGCTGACCGACGTCGATTTCTTCCAGGGCGCCGATGCCTACCTGCAGCAGGCGCGCGCAGCCTGCTCGCTGCCGGTGATCCGCAAGGACTTCATGGTCGATCCCTACCAGGTGGTCGAGGCCCGCGCACTGGGCGCCGACTGCATCCTGCTGATCGTCGCCGCGCTGGAGGATGCGCGCATGGCCGAACTGGCCGCCGTGGCCGCGCAGCAGGGGCTGGATGTGCTGGTGGAGGTGCACGACGGCGATGAACTCGAGCGTGCGCTGCAGCTGGAGACCCCGCTGCTGGGAATCAACAATCGCAACCTGCACACCTTCGAGGTCAACCTGGAGACGACGCTGGACCTGCTGCCGCGCGTGCCGCAGGACCGCCTGGTGGTGACCGAGAGCGGCATTCTCAACCGCGCCGACGTCGAGCTGATGGAGATCAATCAGGTCTACGCGTTTCTGGTGGGCGAGGCGTTCATGCGTGCCGAGCAGCCGGGCGCCGAGCTGCAGCGGTTGTTCTTCCCCGGCCGCCGTGGCCGGATCGCGAGTGGCACGCCGGAGTGATGCGCCGCTGAAAAAAACAGGCCGGGAGCATCGCTGCTGCCTCGGCCTTCGTTCTTCCGGTGCCGCTGCAGGTTCAGCGTGTTCCGAATACCACCATCGTCTTGCCTTTGACGTAGACCAGCCCCTGCGCTTCGAGGCTTTTCAGCACGCGGCCGACCATCTCGCGCGAACAGCCGACGATGCGGCCGATTTCCTGGCGGGTGATCTTGATCTGCATGCCGTCGGGGTGGGTCATCGCGTCGGGCTGCTTGCACAGGTCGAGCAGCGTGCGGGCAACGCGACCGGTAACGTCGAGAAATGCCAGGTCGCCGACCTTGCGCGTGGTGTTGCGCAGGCGGTCGGCCATCTGGCTGCCCAGCGCGTAGAGGATTTCCGGGTCCTGCTGCGTCAGCTCGCGGAACTTGGCGTAGCTGAGTTCGGCGACTTCACACTCGGTCTTGGCGCGGACCCAGGCGCTGCGCTCCTTCTCGCTGCCTTCCTTTTCGAACAGGCCCATCTCGCCGAAGAAGTCGCCGGCGTTGAGGTAGGCGATGATCATCTCGCGACCGTCATCGTCCTCGATCAGGATGGTGACCGACCCCTTGACGATGAAGAAAAGCGATTCGCAACGATCACCAGCGTAGATGATGGTGCTCTTGGCGGTATATCGACGCCGATGGCAATGAGCCAGCAGTTTGTCGATATTCTTGATCTTTGGCGTAAGTGTGATAGCTACCATGCTCTAGGTCCCGGAAAATACTTGGAGTGAGGCTGGTTCTTGTTATGTGCGACGAACAGTTATCGATAAGCTGAGGTCCTGCTTAACAGACGATATTTAACCTATCGAAGTTGCGACAGCGTTACGCAGTCGGTCAACGCACCCTTGGTCGGGTGTGCGCTCCTCAGCACTCGAACCGTGCATGTTAAGCTATCTGGCAATTTTTTCTGGGAGTTAGTGAATGAAAGCGCGCATTCAATGGGCGGGCGAGGCCATGTTTCTCGGTGAATCCGGCAGCGGCCATGTGGTCGTGATGGACGGCCCGCCCGAGAGCGGCGGACGCAATCTCGGGGTGCGCCCGATGGAGATGGTGCTGCTGGGGCTGGGTGGCTGCAGCAATTTCGATGTCGTCGCCATTCTCCGCAAGTCGCGGCAGGCGGTGGAGAGCTGCGAAGCCTTCCTCGAAGCCGAGCGCGCCGCGGAAGATCCCAAGGTGTTCACCAAGATCCATCTGCATTTCGTGGTCAAGGGTCGCGGGCTGAAAGAGGCGCAAGTCAAGCGCGCCGTCGAACTGTCCGCCGAGAAGTACTGCTCGGCGTCGATCATGCTGGGTCGGGCGGGCGTCGAGATCAGCCACGACTACGAGATCGTCGAGCTGGGCTGAAGCGTTCGTTCTCGCCCCGCAATGGCCGGGCTGAGTGGGCGGGTTAATAGATGAAGAAGGACGCCCTGGGCGTCCTTCTTTCGTTTTGTCGCAGCCACTAGATGCGGTAGGTGGTCTTCGTCATCACCTTGGCCATCATGCTCATGCCGAACTTGATCGGTGCCGGAAAGCGCAGGCCGCCGGCGGCGATCGCGTTGGTGGAATGCTCGGCTTCGTCGACGCGCATCTGCTCGAGGATGGCGCGGGATTTCTCGTCTTCGGCCGGAAGCTGCCCGAGATGATCGTCCAGATGCTTGCAGACCTGATCTTCGGTGGCTGCGACGAAACCGAGGCTGACCCGGTCGCTGATCAGCCCGGCCGAGGCGCCGATACCGAAGGAAAGGCCATAGAACAACGGGTTGAGCACGCTGGTGTGACTGCCCAGTTGGCGGATGCGCTGTTCGCACCAGGCCAGGTGGTCGATTTCCTCGTCGGCCGCGCGCTCCATCGCCGTGCGCACCTGCGGCAGCCGCGCGGTGAGCGCCTGTCCCTGGTACAGCGCCTGCGCACAGACTTCACCGGTATGGTTGATGCGCATCAGCCCGGCGACGTGACGCGAGTCGCGCTCGTCGAGCTCGGCGTCCGCTTTCACCACGGCGGGCGAGGGCCGTCCGGGCTGGCCGCTGAAGGGCAGCAATGTGCGCAGCGCGGCGTCGGCCTGCATCAGCAGGCGATCGGCGGGGGAGTAATGGCGTTGGGTTGACATGATGCCTCCGGATTGAAACGACGCGCGGATTCCGACTCGTGAGCGCAGGGCGGCGATCAGCCCGGCGGCCAGTGCATCTGGCGCTGTCCCAGCACGTGCATGTGAATGTGATAGACCGTCTGTCCGCCCAGGTCGTTGCACTTCATCACCACGCGAAAGCCCTCGGCGCAACCGCGTTGCTCGGCCAGGCGCTGGGCGGTGAACAGGATGTGTCCGGCCAGCGCCTTGTCGTCCTTCTCGCTGAGGTCATGCAGGGTTGCAATGTGTTTCTTCGGGATGACCAGGAAATGTACCGGCGCCTGCGGGGCAATATCTTCGAACGCTATGACCTGGTCGTCCTCGTAGAGCTTGCGTGCCGGGATGTCCCCGGCCACGATCTTGCAAAACAGGCAATCCACGGCATTTCTCCGGGCGTTGGGCGGTCCGACAGTGTAGCAGGCCGCTTCGGCGCTGATGAATCCCGCCATAAGGAGATGGGGTGAAGAACGATATTCATGATCTGGGAATGGTGCTCGACTCGCGTGTTCGGCTGATCGTGATCGAGTCATGGGACGAGCTGCGCGTGCTGGAAACCCTGACCAGCCTGGCCGTGCAACGTAGCTTGAGTCTTTACGTCTGGTCGATAACCGAGGGGGTACGCCGCCTCGGCTTTGGCGGTGAGCCGCAGGGCGAGGACAGCAGCGCGCCGGAAGCCGCGCTCCGGCTGGTCAAGCATGATCCCCAGCCGAATCTGTACGTGTTCTGCGATCTGCATCCGTTTCTCGACGAGCCCCGCGTGGTGCGCCTGCTCAAGGAGATCGCGATGGGCGCGACGCCGACGCTGGTGCTGGTGTCGCATGCGCTGAAGCTGCCGGCGGAGCTGCAGCGTCTGGCCGCGCGCTTCAGCCTCGCATTGCCGAGCGAGGAAGAATTGCTGACGATCGTCCGTGAGGAGGCTGCGCGCTGGAGTGAGCGAAATCGCGGCGCACGGGTACGTACCGACAACCGGACCCTGCAGCAGGTGGTGAAGAACCTGCGTGGCATGAGCCATGCCGAGGCGCGCAGTCTGGCGCGCAATCTGATCTGTGACGACGGCGCCATCACCCAGGAAGACCTGCCGGAACTCAATCGCGGCAAGTTCCAGCTGCTCGACCTGGACGGTGTGTTGAGCTTCGAACGGGAGACGGCACGTTTCGCCGAGGTAGGCGGCTTGCGGCATTTCCGCCGCTGGCTGGGCGAGCGCCAGGGTGCCTTCCTCGCCGGCGCGGCGGTGGACATGCCGCGAGGGGTGATGCTGGTGGGCGTGCAGGGTGGCGGCAAGAGCCTGGCGGCGAAAGCGGTGGCCGGACTCTGGGGGCTGCCGTTGCTGCGCCTGGACTTCGCCTGCCTGTACAACAAGTACTTTGGCGAGACCGAGCGCAACCTGCGCGAGGCGCTGCGTCTGGCCGAGCAGATGGCGCCCTGCGTGCTGTGGATGGATGAAATCGAGAAGGGCCTGGCGACCGGCGAGATGGACGGTGGCGTCAGCCAGCGGGTGCTGGGTACGCTGCTGACCTGGATGGCCGAGCGCACGGCACCGGTATTCATGGTCGCCACCGCCAATGCCATCGATCGGCTGCCGCCGGAACTGCTGCGCAAGGGGCGCTTCGACGAGCTGTTCTTCGTCGATCTGCCGGATCGCGAGACGCGCGCGGACATCTTCCGTATCCATCTGGCGCGCCGCGAGCTGGGTGAGGCGGATTTCGATCTGAGCGTGCTGGCCGATGCCTGCGCCGGCTTCTCCGGTGCCGAGATCGAACAGGTGGTGGTCAGCGCCGTATATGCCGCGCAGGCGCGGCAGCGGACGGTCGACCTGCCGCTGCTGCTGGAAAGCATCCAGGCGACTTCACCGCTGTCGGTGGTGATGGCCGAGGACCTGGCGGCGCTGCGCGCCTGGGCGGACGGCCGCGCCGTACAGGCCGGTTGAGCCGTCAGCCGGCGCCGTGCAGATACTGCGTGGCGGCGGGCACGGTGATTGCGACCAATACCCCACCTATAACCAGCAGCAGCCACAGCGCCGCCAGTACCTTCACCGCCAGGCTGTTGGGCGGTTGCGGCGGGCCGTAGCGATTCGGCCCGCCCTTGCCGGGGATCAGCATCATCAGCAGCGGTACGAAGGCGCCGATCAGCGGCACCAGATTGAGCAGCAGGAGCCAGCTGGATACGCCGATGTCATGCAGGCGCTGGGCGCCGATCTGCACGTTGACGACCAGAGCGGCGACCGCCAGCAGCGCCATGAGCAGTATCCCGGCAGTACTCGAGATCGCCATCACGATACTGGCTATGCCGAACAGGCCGGCAGCGGCCATCACCACCACCAGCGACCAGGCCAGATAGCGCAGGCGGCCGATGCGACCCTGCACGGAAAACACGCGCAGCTCGCCGTGGCTCGGTAGCGGCGTCTCGAGCATTGCCTGCGGCGGGGCGTACGGTGATTGCCTGGCAACGCTTGCGAACGGTGGTGCTTCGTGCGCCTGCTGCGCCTGTCGGGCAAGAAATTTCGCGATGACGATTCCGCACGCCGAGCATTCGGTGTGTTGCGCCTGGGTGTGTCCGCACTTGGGGCAGCTCATCCGCGGCTGGTCCGCGACGGCTTCGCCGCGCGCTTCCGGCAGTTGCAGTGGATGCGACTCGGGTTCCTTGCGCGCCTGGGCGCCGGCGCGCTGGAGTGCGGCCAGATAACGGTCGGCCTCGTCGCTGCGCAGATGGCGCTTGAGCGCGACTTCACTGGCGCCGAACAGTCGCTCGACCCGCGCGCGATCGGTCTTGAACAGTCGCGCCAGATTGTCTTTCACGGATTCGACGCTGGCGCCGGGTATCAGCTCGCCGCTGAAGAGGATCGTGTAGTGGGCTTCGTTCATGTGGCATCCCTGTCACTGTGAAAAAAACGGGTTTCCCTGCGGTGGCGCATCCGCATCGCCATCCGCGCAGGGCGCGTCAGAAGGGCTTAGTCACCGCCAGGATGACGATCGCCAGCAGGAACAGCACCGGCACTTCGTTGAACCAGCGATAGAACACGTGCCCGCGGACATTCTCATCGCGGGCGAAACGCTTGAGCTGGGCGCCACACATGTGGTGGTAGCCGATCAGCAGGAGAACCAGCGCGAGTTTGACGTGCAGCCAGCCGCCGCCGGTGAACAGCGCCGGATTGAGCACGGCCATTGCGATGCCGAACACCAGGGTCGCCACCATCGAGGGCAGCATGATGCCGCGGTAGAGCTTGCGTTCCATGATCTTGAAGCGCTCGCGGCTGGGCGCGTCGTCGCTCATGGCGTGGTAGACGAACAGGCGCGGGAGGTAGAACAGGCCGGCGAACCAGCACACGATGGAGATGAGATGGAAGGCCTTGAGCCAGAGATAGAGCATTCGCAGGCGTCTCCGAGATCCGATGGCAGCCGATAGTATTGATTGTCGGACGATCCGTCACCCTGATGGTTGGCCGGCAACCAAAGCAGCTTTATCATCGTTCACTTTTACGACGTTCATTGCGAGGCAGACATGATCAAGGTCGGTATCGTCGGCGGCACGGGCTACACCGGGGTGGAATTGCTGCGCCTGCTGGCCCAGCACCCGCAAGCCGAGGTGGTGGTAATCACCTCGCGCTCGGAAGACGGTGTCAAGGTTACCGACCTGTATCCCAACCTGCGTGGTCACTATGACGGCCTCGCGTTCAGCGTGCCGGATGTGGCCAGGCTGGGTGCCTGTGATGTGGTTTTCTTCGCCACACCGCACGGCGTGGCACATGCCCTGGCCGGGGAGCTGCTCGAAGCCGGAACGCGGGTGATCGACCTGTCGGCGGATTTCCGTCTGCAGGATGCCGAGGAGTGGTCCAAATGGTACGGCCAGCCGCATGGCGCGCCGCATCTGCTGGGCGAGGCGGTCTACGGCCTGCCCGAGGTCAATCGCGAGCGGATCCGCGGCGCGCGCTTGATCGCCGTGGCGGGTTGCTATCCCACCGCCACCCAGCTCGGCTTTCTGCCGCTCTTGGAAAACGGTGTGGCGGACAACGGCCGGCTGATCGCCGATTGCAAGTCCGGGGTCAGCGGTGCGGGGCGCGCGGCGAAGATCGGCTCGCTGTTCACCGAGGCCGGCGAGAGCATGATGGCCTATGCGGTCAAGGGCCATCGCCATCTGCCGGAAATCAGCCAGGGGCTGCGTCGCGCGGCGGGCGGCGAGGTAGGGCTGACCTTCGTACCCCATCTGGCCCCGATGATTCGTGGCATCCACGCCACGCTCTATGCGACGCTGGTCGATACGTCGGTGGACGTGCAGGCCTTGTACGAAAAGCGCTATGCCGACGAACCTTTCGTCGATGTGATGCCCGCAGGCAGCCACCCGGAGACGCGTAGCGTGCGTGGTGCGAACATGTGCCGCATCGCGGTGCATCGCCCGCAGGGGGGTGATCTGGTGGTGATACTTTCGGTCATCGACAACCTGGTGAAGGGCGCATCCGGCCAGGCGATCCAGAACATGAACATCGTTTTCGGCCTGGATGAGCGGCTGGGGCTGAACAACGTCGCCTTGCTGCCCTAACGCTGGAGTCGGAGCGGCTTTTGCCGATCGGCTAATAGTTGACCAATTTGGTAGGGCAAGCGGATAATGCTTCGCCATAGCAGTAGGCGTTCTAGCGCCGGGAGAACTCAATGAGTGTCGAATCCTTCACACCCACCGCCATCCAGTTCAGCCAGGGTGCCGCGAGCAAGGTGAAGACCCTGGTCGAAGAAGAGGGCAACCCGCGCCTGAAGCTGCGCGTATTCGTCACGGGTGGTGGTTGCTCGGGCTTTCAGTATGGCTTCACGTTCGATGAAGACGTGGCGGACGACGACACGATCATCGAGCGCGAAGGAGTCAGCCTGGTCGTGGACCCGATGAGCTATCAGTATCTGGCCGGAGCGGAAGTCGATTACCAGGAGGGGCTCGAGGGGTCCCGCTTCGTGATCACGAATCCGAATGCCACGACGACCTGCGGTTGCGGCCAATCGTTTTCGATCTGACGCAATCTTGCTTGCGAGAAACGCCGCGCCTCGCGCGGCGTTTTCGTTGCTGGGGGCAACTGTTCAGGCCGGATAGATCGCGCCGAGAACCCGCGGGCCTCTTGCGCCGGTCACGCTGGGGCGATTGGCCGGAATGTTCTCCAGGCAGCAGTGCGCCAGCCACGCGAAGGCCGCGGCTTCCACCCAGTCGGGGGCAATACCGAACGCTTCGGTACTGCAGACGTGGTGCTTGGGTTGCAGCGCCTGCAATCGACGCATCAACGTCGCATTGTGAGCGCCGCCACCACAGACGAGCAATTCCTGAGTATCGGGCTGCGCCCGCTCCAGCGCTTCGCTGATGCTGCGTGCGGTCAGCTCCAGCAGCGTCGCCTGAACGTCCTCGGCCAACAGCGCCGTCCTGCCGGACAGGTGATGCTCCAGCCACGGCAGATTGAACAGCTCGCGCCCGGTGCTTTTCGGACCCTGCCGGGCAAAAAACTCGTCGTCCAGCATGACGCGCAACAGCTCGGCATCGACGTTGCCGCTTGCCGCCCAGGCGCCGTCCCGGTCGAACGGCTGGCCAAGTTGCTGCTGGATCCAGGTGTCCAGCAGAACGTTACCCGGCCCGCAGTCGAAGCCGCGAACGGGCTGGCCGGGTGTCAGGAGGCTGAGGTTGCTGAAGCCGCCGACGTTGAGAACCGCCCGTACCTTGTCGTCGCTATGGAATGCCGCTTCGTGAAATGCCGGGACCAGCGGAGCGCCTTGCCCGCCGGCGGCGACATCGCGACGACGGAAATCGCCGACGACGGTGATGCCGCTGAGCTCGGCGAGCAGGGCGGGATTGCCGATCTGAATGCTGAAGCCTCGCTGCGGTTCGTGGCGCACGGTTTGTCCGTGGCTGCCGATCGCGCGAATCGCTGTGGGTTCGAGTTGGGTTTGCTCGAGCAGTTCGTGGATGACCGATGCGGCCAGCGTCACCCACTGCTGCTCGACCAGCGCCGCCCGGGCCAATTCGTCGGGCCCGGAAGCGCAGAGCGCGAGGATTTCGCGACGAAGGTCATCCGGTAGCGGATGAAAGCGGCTGGCCAGAAGCCTGGTCCGGGTAGTGTGCTCGACGAGAACGACATCCAGCCCATCCAGGCTGGTACCGGACATGACGCCGAGATACAGCGTCATGCTTATTGCTTGTTGAGTGCCAGCATGGTCGCGCGCTCGTCGTCCATGCGTGCCATGAGCGGCTGGCTGAGCGCCATGAAGCGCTGCTTTTCGTTCTTGGCAATCGGGTCGGCCATCGGCAGCTTCAGCCCGAGTGGGTCGACATGCGCGCCGTCTATCTGGAATTCGTAGTGTAGATGTGGTCCGGTGGACAGTCCGGTCGTTCCGATATAGCCGATGATCTGACCCTGCTTGACCGTGGAGCCGTTTCTCACGCCCTTGGCGAAGCCCCGCATGTGCGCATAAAGCGTCCGATAACGTTGGCCATGCTGGATGATCACGGTATTGCCATAGCCGCCCTTGCGTCCGGCCAACAGTACCTTGCCATCGCCGGCGCTCTTGATCGGCGTGCCATGCGGAGCGGCGTAATCGACGCCCTTGTGCGCGCGGATCTTGTTCAGGATCGGATGTTTGCGACCATTGGAGAAGCGGGAGCTGATGCGCGCGAAGTCAACCGGTGTGCGGATGAATGCCTTGCGCATGCTGTTGCCGTCGGCGTTGTAGTAGCTGGTCGTGCCGCTCTTGCTGGTGTAGCGCACGGCGGTGTAGGCCTTGCCTCGGTTGATGAAGCGTGCAGCCAGGATGTTGCCCGTGCCGACGCGCTTGCTATCGATGACCTTCTCTTCGTAGATCAGCTCGAAGGAATCACCCTTCTGGATGTCTAGCGCAAAGTCGATGTCGTAACCGAATACGCTTGCCAGATCCATCGTCAGGTTATGGCTGAGCCCGGCCTGCCGCGCGGCAACGAACAGGCTGCTGCTGATTTCGCCGCGAGCGTATACGGTCTTGACCTCCGGCTTGATCTCTTCCTTCTTGAAGGTGTAGCCGCTGTCGGTTTTTTCGAGGTGCAGACTTTCGAGCGCGTTGATCCTGCTCTGCAGGCTGGCAAGCTCACCCTGCTCGGTCAGGTGGAATTCGAATACCTGGCCAACCTTCAATCGGCTCAGTTGTTTGGCTTCCTTGCTGCTGGCCAGCACGCTGTGCACGGTGCTGGAAGGGAGGCCTGCTTTGGCGAATAGAGTGGAGAGGGTGTCGCCGTTGGCTGCTGTGAGCTTCTTGGTGCGCGGCTCTTCTTCGGGTTGCTCAGGCTGTTCAGCTACGTCGCTGGCGCTGTGGTCGATGGCGGCAAAAGGCGACTCGGATTCGGGAGCGCTCACGCCTTCGGAAGCTTCGGGAATCACTGCCTGCTCGGTGGCGTAATCCAGTTGCAGATCAATAAGGCTTTTCTTGGCTTCTACTTCGCGAGAAGGAAATACAAGCAGTGCCAGGCTGAGCAGCGCGGCTACACCGCTGGCCGCCAACAGGTGGCTCTTCGGGTAGAGGGGGGCTTTATGATTAGTCATCAGGTATCTGGCATGTTTTTGCACAGGAAATAACTGTCTAAAATATAAGCAAAGGCGGCCTGAGGCAACCCTTGAGTGCGTCCCGCTCGTCGAGCGGCGCTGTGGGTCATGCTTGTATTTTTCACATGATCTTGTAAGGCTTGCGCCCCTTTATTTCTGGATGCGGAGCCTGTCATGAGGTCGGTTGAGGAGCAGTTGTCGGTCATCAAGCGGGGCGCTGACGAGGTGCTCGTCGAATCAGAGCTGATTGCCAAGCTGCAGCGCGGCGAGCCTCTGCGCGTCAAGGCGGGATTTGATCCGACGGCCCCTGATCTGCACCTGGGGCATACCGTGCTCATCAACAAGATGCGCCAGCTGCAGGATCTGGGGCATCAGGTGATCTTCCTCATTGGCGACTTCACGGGAATGATTGGTGATCCGAGTGGCAAGAGTGCGACAAGACCGCCGCTGACTCGTGATCAGGTATTGGAGAACGCCGAGACATACAAGGCGCAAGTGTTCAAGATCCTGGATCCGGCAAAGACTGAGGTTGCCTTCAACTCGTCCTGGATGGATCAGCTCAAGCCGTCGGACATGATTCGCCTCGCCTCGCAATATACCGTGGCGCGCATGCTGGAGCGGGACGACTTCAGCAAGCGCTATGCTGCAAATCAGTCCATAGCCATCCATGAGTTCCTCTATCCACTCGTCCAGGGTTACGACTCCGTAGCCTTGAGGGCTGATATCGAGCTGGGTGGGACCGATCAGAAATTCAATCTGCTCATGGGGCGCGAACTGCAGCGGGCCTATGGTCAGGAATCTCAATGTGTGGTCACGATGCCTTTGCTCGAGGGGCTGGATGGCGTCAAGAAGATGTCCAAGTCGCTCGGCAACTACGTCGGGATCCAAGAGTCGCCGGGAGTGATGTACGGCAAGCTGGTGTCGATCCCCGATGCATTGATGTGGCGGTATTTTGAATTGCTCAGCTTTCGCACCGTCGAAGAGATCGGTGCGTTTCGCGCGGATGTCGAGCGTGGTGCGAATCCGCGGGATATCAAGATCAAACTCGCGGAGGAAATCGTGGCGCGCTTCCATGGCGAGGAGGCCGCGGCAACAGCCCATCGCTCGGCTGGTAATCGTATGAAAGAGGGCGAGTTGCCGGAGGATCTTCCGGAGATCGAATTGGTCGCCGATCAGGATATGCCCATTGCATCCGTGCTTAATAAGGCGGGGTTGGTGAAGAATGCTGCTGTCGCGCGCGACCTTTTAGGTGCGGGTGGAGTTCGGGTGGACGGGCAGGTTGTTGATCGAAGCTTCCTGTTCCGTACTGGTGCGATCCATGTCTGCCAGGCAGGTAAGAAGGCTTTCGCGCGAATTTCGCTGAAATTGCAATAGGGGGCTTGACGCACACTTTGAGCCCCCTATAATGCGCACCACTTCTGGCGCAGTCCTCGGCTAAAAGTTCTTGTAAATCAACAAGTTGCTTTGAGATTGAGAGTTGCGCTGGTGGCGGATTCGAGTAGAATACGCCGGGCTGGCAGGGTGGTGGTTGAGTCCTGTTGGTGGCTTCGATCGAGTGATCGGAAGCGGTTGAAAGAGGTGGTTGACAGCGGTTTTGAACGCTGTATGATTCGCCTTCCGCTGACGAGAGATGCAGATTGATCGAGGCGGCAAGCGATTGAGTAGAAAAGAAATTTTCGAAAAACAGCTTGACAGAAAGAAAGGCTGCTGTAGAATGCGCGGCCTCGGTTGAGACGAAAGACTTGATCGAAACGCTCTTTAACAACTGAATCAAGCAATTCGTGTGGGTGCTTGTGAA